>JBCCGT010000014.1:0-125739 GCA_039029135.1 Pseudomonadota bacterium
GCGCCCTGCTTGTCGCCCCCCTTTGGGGGGTGGGCGCGGGCGCGGCCGGCCCCGCCCCGCCCGCCTACTCGCTGATCCTCGACAGCTTCCGGCCGCAGCACGTTGGCTATGCGATGTCGATCTACAAGCTGGCGGTCAAGATCGGCGCGGGGGTGGCGTTCATCCTCGGCGGCGTGCTGTTCGATTTCTTCGATGGCATCGGCACGATCAGCGTTGCGGTGATCGGCGAGATCCGCCCCTGGCAGGCGACCATGATCAGCGTCGGCGCGCCGGGACTGCTGCTCGCACTCTTGCTGCTGACCATGACGGAACCCTCGCGTAAGGGACTCGCGAAAGGCACGGCGGCAGGCGATCGGCAGCTGCCCCTGCGCGACACCGCCAGATTTATCGGCGCGCGCTGGCGGGTGTATGTGCCGCTGTTTCTGGGCGCCTCGATGATGGCGATGGCGGGCTACGGCGCCGGCGCGTGGTATCCGGAACTGCTGGTGCGCAACTACGACATGACGAAGACCGAGGCCGGCACGATCTACGGCACCATCACCATGATCGCCGGCTCCAGCGGCGTCATGCTCGGCGCCTGGCTCGCCCAGCAAATGGCCAAGCGCGGCTACACCGATTCCTGGGTGCGCACCTGCTTCATCACGTCGCTGCTCGCCACGCCGCTGATGGTCGGCGGGCCGCTATCCGAGTCGGAGTTCTGGAACATTGCACTGCTGTGGCCGGGCATGGTCATGGCCGGCTCTTACCTCGGCGTGCTCGCCGTGTCGTTCGTGGTCATCACGCCCAACCAGATGCGCGGTCAAATCACGGCCATCTATATCTTCGTGACGAACATCATCGGTATGGCGGTCGGCACCAGCGTGCTGGCCGCGTTCACCGACTTCCTGTATCAAGATGACGCGCTGTTGCACTACTCGGTCGCGACCGCCTGCGGCCTGTTCTATCCCGCCGCAGCGCTGCTGTTCTGGTTCTGCATGCCGGCCTACAGGCGCGCGGTCGCAGAGGCCGCCGACTGAGGCCGGAACCGCATGGAACGCGCGCCAGAGCACGTCGGTTTCATCCAGGCGATCGCGCTCGACGCGGACAGCGTCTGGTTTGCCGATACCGCCGACGGCTATCTGCGCAGGCTGGACCGCGCGACCGGCGCGCAGCTCTCGACAGAGAAACGCCACGAGGACGGCATCACCGCCATCGTCGTCACGCGCTTGGGCGTCGTCACGGCGGGCTATGACGGCGACATCGTGACGCCAACCCAGCGCCTGCGCGGCCACGACGGCGGCGTGCACTGCCTGGCCGTACGCGGCGATCGCATCGCGAGCGGCGGCTTCGACGGCCGCGTCTGTCTGTGGGATCTCGCCAGCACCGAGCAGGTAGCCGCGTGGCAGGCGCACGACGAAGCGGTCACGGCCGCCGCCTGGCTGACGGACGAAGCTCTTGCCACCGGTTCGCGAGACCGCAGCATCTGTGTATGGAACCCAGGCGAAACCGAGGCGCGACGGCGCCTCGAGGCGGGGCACGACCAGTGGATCACGCGACTCGCGAGCCTTGAGCGCGGCGCGCGCCTGCTGTCGCTCGGCGAAGACGGCCGCGTCTGTCTATGGGATGTCGCGACGGGCAGCGTGCTCGCACGCAGGCAAACGCCCGGCGTCGGCTGGGGACTCGCGCACTCCGCAGACACGGCGCTCACGGCGATGCCGCTCACTCGCTGGCGTGTCGACGCCGACGCCTCCACGTCGGATGCGCGACTGACGGCGCTCCCGCCGGCGGTGCTGAGCGAGGTTCCCGCCGAGCGAGCCCTCGCGATCGAGGCGGATACGGCCGCGCTCGGCGGCGACGACGGCACGCTGACGCTGGTCGACCTGCGGCGCGACGCCCTCTCGTGGCAGCGCAGGCGCACGCGCGTGGGCGCTCTGAGCGCGACCGTCGTAGGCGACCTGTTGGTGAGCGGCTGGCAGAACGGCGACGTCCGCCTCGGCGAGCACCGAATCGCCCGCGCGCACAATTTCATGGCCTATTGCTGCGCCGGACTGGGGGCGAACCGGGTGGCGAGCGCCGGCTTCGATGGCCGCATCCGCGTCTGGGACTGCGGGACGGTCGCCGCGGTATGCGAATGGGAGTACCTGGGTCCGTATGTCTTTTCGCTGCGAGCGAGCCGTGCCGACGAACTGCAGGCCGCGAGAGTGCTGGCGATCGGCGGCGATGCCTGGGCGCTGTGGTCGCTGGACGACGCCGGGCCGGTCGAATCGGCCCGCGTCGCCAACATCGGCACGGGCGAACACAGCCACGGCGACCTGAGCGCGGACGGTAAGCGCGTGATCGTCGGCGGCGAACACGACGGTCGGCTGCGACTGTTCGCGGCCGACGGGCAGGCGCTGGGAGAAGTGCGCGTGCCCGATCGATATGCGCCGCTGAGCGATCTGTGCTTCACGCCGACCGGGGATGCGGCGATCGTCGCCAGCGCGTCAGGATGCATCGCCCGCGTCGATCTGCAGACCGCCGAGTTTCAAGAGCTGCACCGCGAGCACGAAGACTGGATTCGCGCAGTGCGCGTCTCGCCGGACGGCCGCTTCGTCGCGAGCGTCAGCCAGAATTTTCGTCTCCGCGTTTTCGATTTGCAGGCTAACCGGCTGCGCGTCTTGCCTGCCAGACCGATAGACGCGGCGGCCTTCACGCCCGACGGCAGACTGCTCGGCGTTACCGGCGACGAAGGACAGTTCGTTGAGATCGATCTGCGCGAATGGGACTGATCAGGCGCAACAGCGCGTGCTCACCGCGCAAAAAAACGCCCGCTGTTTAGCGGGCGCTCTTCGGGTTGAGCCAGCCATCGGGGCTGGCCTCAGGCAGCTTAGAAGCGAAACGACAGCGTGGTGCCGAGGCGGCGCTGCAGCCGGTCGTTCCAGTAGCCATAGCGGCCACCGATCACTTCCCAATCGCGATCGTAGCGGCGGTCATAGCGACGATCCCGCGGATTGCGCTCGTAGGCGTAGCTGTTCCGCGGCTCGAGCACGACGTCGATGTCGCGCACTCGCGCGTTTTCGGTCATCAGCGTCCAGCGGCCATCGCCGTAGCCTCGCGGCGCGCGGATTCGCGTGGTGCCGCGGCGCAAATCAACCGGTCCCGTCGCACGATCGCCGATGCGCAGCTCCGCGCAGGCGCCGTAACGCTCCTTGTTCGAGATGCTGACCTCGCGGATCTGCCAGCGATCGGTGTCGATACCGTGCTGGGTTTCCAGCAACCGTCGCAGCGGAATTCGCGCCGTGCCATCGGTGCGCACGTCGAGATCGACGCTGATCGGACGTCGATCGCGATGGCGATCGCTCTTGACGTGCGAGCGATCGAAGCGATCGAAGTCGCGCCGGTATTCGTAGGAATCTGCCATGGCCGGCGCCGCACCGACGAGCAGGCTCGTTAGCAGCGCAGCTCCGGTGTAGGTCACGATGGATTTGCGTCTGAAGGACATGGTGTTCTCCTGTGGCTCTGGAATGCGTCACTCATTCATTGAGTGCACGCTCACCTTAGCGACACGTCGGTGAACGCCTTCTGAATTGAAACCAAACGCTTGCTGAACGACATGCGCCTCGAATGAGCGCGAGAATGACGCGAAGGTGTATCCTGTTGTGCACACGACACTGGCGGCACAACGGGGAGAGCAGCAGCAGATGAAAACCGCGATAGGAATCGGCAGCGCGTACTACAACGGCGAAGACTGGGATGAGCTGGTCAACTACACGGTCGAAGCCGACCGCGCCGGCGTCGACTTCGTCTGGTCGGCCGAGGCGTGGGGCATGGATGCGATCGTGCCGCTGGCTTACGTCGCCGCGCGCACCGAGCGCATTCGTCTGGGCACCGGCATCATGCAGATTTCCTCCCGCGTGCCGTCCATGATCGCGATGACCACGCAGTCGATGGCAACGGTCTCCAACGACCGATTCGTCCTCGGCCTCGGCGTTAGCGGTCCGCAGGTCGTCGAGGGGCTGCACGGCGCCGCGTTCGCGCATCCACTGGGACGCCTGCGCGAGTGTCTGCAGATCATTCGCAAGGGCCTGAACTCCGAGCGGCTCGAATACGACGGCAAGCACTATGTCTTGCCACGACCCGGCGGTGAGGGCAAACCGATTCGACTGTCGCAGCCGCCGCGCCCGAACATGCCCATCTATCTCGCAACGCTGGGGCCGAAGTCACTGGAGATGACCGGCGAGCTCGCCGATGGCTGGCTGGGCACGTCGTTCATACCCGAACACGCCGACGTGTTTCTCGCGCCGCTGCAGCGGGGACTGGAGAAGTCCGGCCGCTCGCTGGCGGACATCGACATCCAGGTCGGCGGCAGTTTCGAAATCAGCGACGACGTCGAACGGCTGATTGAGGCCCGCCGCCCGGCAATGGCCTTCACACTGGGCGGCATGGGGTCGGCCAAGACCAACTTCTACAACGACGCGTTTCGCCGCGCCGGCTATACCGACGCAGCGGTCGAGGTGCAGCAGCTGTGGGTCGACGGCAAGAAAGATCAGGCGATTCGCGCGGTGCCCGAAGAAATGGTGCTGAAGACCAATCTGATCGGTACCGAGGACATGGTCCGCGAACGTCTGCGTGCCTACCGCGATGCCGGCGTCGACACGATGCGGCTGTCCACCACCGGCAAGACCTGGACCGAGCGCACCGACAGTCTCGCGCAGGCGCTCGACGTGGTGAATAGCGAAGCCGCCTCCTGGGCCTAGCCGCACGCGCCCGGCGGACGGTTGTCACTCGGCCGCTCGCTCGATAACCCGCACGGCTCGCTGCAGACAGATGAGCGGGTCGTCGGCGTGATACGGGCGCTCGCTCGGCTCGATGGCGTCCAGCATCTGCAGGTAGACCGCCGCCTGACGGAGGTGGCCGAGAGGTTCGAGCAGCGCGAGCGCCCTCGCCGGGTCGCTGTCGGGCAACCGTTCGCGCCACGCGCGCGCGAACGCACTCGTTACCCCTACACGCATGTGCTCCGGCGAGGTGTTGATCAGCACCCAGGCGTCCAACAGCGGATGACCGATTGCCGCGTCCGCGAAGTCGACGAGTGTCAGCTCGGTAGTATCGGACGCACCGCGCACGTTGCCCCCGTGAAAGTCGCCGTGGACAAGCGTGTCAGGGATGCCGCAGGCGGCGAGTTGCTCGAATCTGTCCGGGATACCAGCGACCCATCGACGCAGACCGACCAACGCGGCGGCGTCCAGCTCGCCGCCGACGCGCCGGACGACGCCCTCGTTGGCGGCGGCCAGGCGCGGCGCGCGCCAGTCGGGAACGCCCAGCGCAAGCAACGGCTCGAGTCGAGTCGCCTCGCGCGCCTGTAGCGCCACGAGCTTTTCGACCATTGCGACGCGTGCCGCCAGGGACGCCTCATACAGATCTTCTCCCGGCACGTGCTCGAGCAGGGTGCGCCGAGCGTCATGCGCAACAACCCCGGCGACCGGCGCGGGATCGAGCGCCAGCAGCAGCGCGCCCTCCGTCAGCATGAACGCAGGAACGACCTTGAGCCAGGCTAGCGAGTTGTCAGCCAGCTCGAGGCGCCAGATGCTGGACAGGTTCCAGGTTCTGATCTGGGTAGCGGCGACGAGCTCGCGCCCGACGGCGGCGAGCGCGCCGCGCGCCCAGGCTAGATCAGCATCCGGACCACCCACCTCGGCGTAGGCCGCCCGGCGATCGTGGGGCTGCAGCGCGGTGGCTGATTCGCGCCCGAGCGGCGTGAGGGCCGGCGTGGACGGCGCGGCGGCGACCTGCGCCAGATAAGTTACGTCGCCGCCCGGCGGACGCGGCCGCTGAGCCTCCAGCAGCCGCAAGACCGTGATCTCGATGGCGTAGCGTGCTCGCGCGCCGGCAACGACCGCGGCGACCTCCTGCCACCAGGGCGGCTCTACCTCGAACGGCGGCAGCGCACCAAGGACGCGTCCCGCCGCGTCGACCAGCACCAGGCGCGCGCGGCGCGGCGCCGTCATGACGCTCCGTGCCCGGCCGAGAATGGACTGCTATGCGTCATCGCTATCACCAACGCCGACTCTGAAACTAGGCTTGTCCTTATTCGCGCCACAGACAACGCGCGGACGCGATTTGTTCAGTGCTGCCCTAAGCCAGGTTGAATAACAGCACGACCGCGACGGCGAGCGGCGCAAAGAAACGCACCAGCAGCAGCCACAGTTGGTACAACCCGCCGTCGCCCACGCCGAGTTCGGCGATCTGCAGCTCGCGCCCGAGTCGCCAGCCGGCGAACAGCGCAAAACCGACGCCGCCGAGCGGCATGAGCAGATTGGACACCAGGTAGTCGATCAGATCGAACGGGGTCTTGCCCGCGAACGCTGCGAAGCCACCGAGCGGATACACATCCTGCCAGCTCGAAAAGGACAGCACGGTGACGATGCCGAGCACGAAGGTGGTCGCGCCGATCGTGGCAGCGGCGCGCGGTCGCGGCCAGCGCTCCGTCAATTTGGCCGTCAGGGTTTCCAGCATGGCGATCGACGAAGACAGCGCGGCGAAAAACAACATGATGAAAAAGGCGCAGGCGACTAGTGTGCCGCCCGGCATCTGCGCAAACGCGGTCGATAGCGTGACGTACACGAGACCCGGACCCTGCGCCGGGTCCAGCCCGTTGGCGAACACAATCGGAAAGATGGCCAGTCCTGCGAGCAGCGCCACCAGCGTGTCCCCGAGCGAGATGGTGACCGCGGCGCGCGTCAGGTTCACGTCCCGCGGCAGGTAGGCGCTGAAGGTCAGCACCGTGCCGACGCCGACGTTGACCGAGAAGAACGCCTGACCGACCGCCGCGAGTACGACGGCCGCGGTGATCTGTGAAAAATCGGGTTGAAACAGAAAGTCGAGCGCGGTGCCGAAGTCGCCAGCAATGCCAGCATAGACGACGAGCCCGAGCAGCATGAGGAATAGCGCGGGCATGACGACCGTGACCACGCGCTCCAGCCCGCTGCGCACGCCGCGCGCGATCACGGCGACCGTGATGGCCGTGAACAGCAGATGCCACAGCGTCATGGGCAGCGGATCGGCGAGGAAGGCGCCGAAGTTAGCGCCGACGGCCGCGCCGTCGAGCCCGCTCATGGCTCCCGAGACGAACTTCAGCAGATAGGCGAGCGTCCAGCCGGCGATGACGCTGTAGAAGCTGAGCACCAGCAGCACCGCGAACAGTCCCATCCAGCCGAGCAGGCTCCAGCGGGGCGAAGAACCGGTATCGCGTGCGACCTGCGCGAGCGCGGTTGGCGCGCTGGCGGCCGCACGGCGGCCGATCATCATCTCTGCGAGCATGATCGGCGTCGCCACCAGCAGGATCGCGCTGACGTAGATGACGACGAACGCGCTACCGCCGCTGCTGCCGAGCGTGTACGGAAACTTCCAGATGTTGCCCAGACCGACTGCGGCGCCGATCGACGCCAGCACGAAGGCGAGCCGCCCGGACCAGGCCGGGGTGGCCGATTGCAGCATTGGGTTCTCCTCGCACGCCCCTCAAGAATCGGAGCGGCTAGCCTATCGCAAACGGGCGGGCGACCGCCTCAGTCAGGCAGGGAATCGCGCCACTCGCGACAGTACTCGACGAACTGAAAGTCTTCGCGATACCAGGCGCGCAGATTTCCTATCGCCTTGTCGCTCAGCCGTTTGTCGAGATCGTCGGGATTACGGTGGGCGTTGTAGTCGTCCTTCGGCAGCGACACCTCGGCGGACGCACCCAGGAGCGACCGCAGGCGTTCGAAGTCGGCTTCGAGACTCTCCTGAAAGCCGATAAACAGAACGTCGTCGCGACGGCTGTCGAGGTAGTCGATGCTGATCAGCGTCTCGGCGTAGATGTCCTTGATGTGACGCACACCGCGCATGGCGGACTCCGCGGCCTCGCGCAGCGTCGCGTCTTCGGCAGACAGCGCCAGCGCGAGCTCGTCGGGCGTGGTGAAGCGCGCGAACGCGTCGCGCTCGGCGTCGTTCCAGGGACTGAAGTGCTTCGGCCGACCCTCGCGATGTCGACTGTAGAAACCGCTGACGAAGCGACTGAGCGGATCGCGCAGCACGAACAGCACCTTGTCGCCCACCGGCACGTCGGCCAGCGTCACCTGATGCGGATGCAGGTGAATGACGTAGTCGCAGTCGGCAAACGGCGAATTGAACTGTTTGAGCGTGAACTTCATCGCCGTGCCGCCGCACTTGCGAATGTGCAGAAAGTGCAGGCGGCCGCGGCCGGCCATCCGCCCATACGCGTCCAGCGCGATACGCCTGACCACCTGTACGCGCTGGCGACGCCAGCGTCTGCGCTGTTCGGTCTTTGGGAGCACGATGCGGCCTTAGCTGAAGTCCTTGTCGCGGTGATGACGACCCGACCTCGCATCAGGACGCGCGAGGCATTGACCCCCCGGCGCGCGGCGTCGCACCACCGCCGGCATTGTGACACCAAAGCCGGGCACCGATACGAGCCAGGGTTCTCAACCCCGCAGGCCAGCCAGGCGCGCTCTTAGGTCGGTTAGGCCGGCATGAGGCCGGTAACAGGGGCCGCAAACGCGAGCGACCAGCCGGGTCCGCCGGCGCGGCGCTGCCCGGCGTCGGCAATCGCTGATAAGCCGGCGCTAAACGGGGGTTTGGATCGTGCCGCCCAGACCCTATACTGCTTCCCCGAACCGGCCTTTCACGGCCTGGTTCATCGACGCTGGCGCGATTTGCGCCCACGTCGCCAGATCGTCTGAGCATCCGGCGCTGCGGTGTGTCCTCAATAGGCCCAACGGCCCAAGCGGCACCCGCCACCTGATCTCGGGCAACGTTACCCGAAACTGCGCGCTGGCGAGGGCAAGGTCCTGCGCCACACGGTTCGGGGCCCAGCCGAATTCCGGCTGCGGCCCGAGCCATCGGACAGCCAGGCTGTCAGCAGATCGGCATAAATGGTCGTTAATCAGGACAGGTCGCATTCCACTCGTGACGCATCAACAACATAGTCACAATCCTTTACATAAAGTGGTAATTAACCTAACTTCCTGCCTGCTTCAGGCCGTCGTCCGCGCGCTTTCTACACACACTCTTCGCGGGCATGGCTCCAGTCGCCGACCAGGAGGTCGGCCCGGGCTGTTCCAACGGATCGTCATCAGAAGCCTTATGGCGAGCGAGAGCGGATCTCCTCGCCGGACTCTGCCTGCGAAACGCACTAAACAGGCTCACAGTGAACAAATTTTCAGCTTTTCTCGCTTGCTTCCTGCTGGGGGTGGTCGCGCCAGCGTACGCTAACGTCCCCAGCCTCCCTCGTGACGGTCTGATCGCCCACTTCGACGCCGGCCTCGGCGTCGAACAGCGCAAAGGCCGCATCGTCGCCTGGTACGACCAGAGCGGCGCGCGCAACAACCTCACCGCCAGCGGCGCCCTGACGCTGGAAACCCGGGCACTCGGTCTCGAACACCCGGCCGTCGTGCTCGGTAATCCCAACGACGCCCTGGTCAACCTGGATCCCACCGGGCTCGTGGGCGCATCTGGTGACCGGACCCTGGTGGTGCTGTTTTCCCACAACCGGGTCGGTGCCCGACTGGGTTACGGCCGCTCCGGCTGTCGACAGTTCTTCGGATTGAGTTGGACACCCACCGGGCACTCAGGCGGTCTGACCGGCAACTGCACAAAGCGCAGCCGCCTGGGCCTGGACGAGGTCGCGCCGGGCCGCACCGGCTGGCAGGTCAGGGCACTGGTACACCGCGACGGCATCCTGCATCAGTTCGTCGAGGGCCGGCGCATCGAGCGCCAGGTGATGCCGATGAACTCGGCCGTCGATCGAATCGACATCGGCGTGGATCAGCACCAAACCGGCGGGGCGCTGCGCATTGCCGCAATCGCCCTGTACGACCGCGCGCTCACCGAGAGCGAGCTGGCCGTCGCACACTGGCATCTGTACGAGCGCTTTCCGGGCACGCTGGCCAACGGCTGGCAGATCGGCAGCTACGGAGATGTCCCGACAAGCACCGGCCTGCGGTTGTGGCACCACTACACGCCGAGCGGCCCGACCGAGATCGGGTTTCGTACAAACGCAGCGGACGGCTGCTGGGGTTCCTGGCACCCGTCCGGCACGACGGGTCTTGTCACGCTGCGGGCGCCGGATCACCAGCCGCTGCATCAGGGCTTCTCGATGAACTGCTGGAACCCGGTAACCTCCCAGGACGCGACGCTGGTGTTTGACCCCAAGCCCGTCGAGCTTGCGTGGCTGGAGTCACCCGACAGCGCCGAGGTGAGTGCCTACCGCTACTACATCGGCACGCGAGCCGGCGTCTACGACGACACGCGCGAGCTGACGCCAAACAGCGCCAACCGACAACAGATATGGCTTGCGCCCGGCACCTATCACATCGCGATGACCGCGATCGACCACGCCGGTCAAGAAGGCCCGCTGTCCGAGGATTTGCGAATCGTGGTTGAATAGAAGGCCGCGTTGCGGGTTTCTATGTATTGCGCCAAATCGGTTTCGGATACCTGCGCGGCTGCCTAGCGGCACTCTTGCTGCTATGCGGCTGCGCCGCCGCGCCCGCCCAGGGCGCGGCCCCGCTCGCCCACCGCGACGCCGTGCCCGCCAGCCGACTCTCGCTCGATGGCCAGCTTCGGCTGCGCTTTGAACATCTGGATGACGACTTTCGGCGCGGCGCAGGCGGCAGCGACGGGCTGCTGGTCAGTCGGCTGCGCGTCGCCGCTCGCTACTCGCTGGGCGAGTGGACGCTCGGCACAGAGCTGTACGACGCGCGCGCGTTCGGCACCGACCGAGGCACACCGATTAGCAACACGTTCGTCAACGCGACCGATGCGCTGCAACTGCACGTCGGCCGCAGCGCTCGCTGGTTCGCCGCCGATTCGGGTTTCGTTCGCGCGGGTCGCATGACGCTCAACGTCGGCAGTCGTCGACTCATCGCGCGCAACGGCTTCAGAAACACCATCAACGCCTTTTCTGGCGTGCACTGGCGCGGCGACTGGCGAGATGGACGCACGTTCGACGCATTCGTGGTGACGCCGGTCCGGCGCCGGCCCACGGACGCGGCCGAACTGGCGGACAACGCGTTCCGTTTTGATCGCGCCGACGGTCGGCGCTGGCTCGGCGGTGCGCTGGCACGTGGTCTCAAGCTGTCCGAACGCGCGGAGCTCGACCTGTACGGCTACGCTCTGATCGAGACACGCGGCGCCAAGCGTCGCCTGTTCGTACCCGGGCTGCGCGCACGGCGAGCGCCCGCGGTCGGCGCCTTCGACGTCGACTTCGAGCTGGCGCTGCAGTTGGGCAGCCGGAAAACCGTCCCGCTTGCAACGGATGAACGCAGCCGCGTGTTCGCAGCGCTGCTGCACGCCGAACTCGGCAGGAGCTGGCGGGTTGGACGCGGTGCCCAAAAGGGTGCGGCGACCATGTTCGGGGTCGGTCTGGCCTACGACTACGCATCGGGCGACGATCCGCGCAGCGACCGCCACACCCGCTTTGACCCGCTGTATGGGGCCCGACGCGGCGACTTCGGCAACACCAGCCTGTTCGGTCCCCTGACCCGATCCAACCTGTCTGCGCTGGGCGTGCGCCTGTCATTCCACACGCCGCGTATCGATGCCCGCGTGCTCTTCAAACGCGCCGCGCTGGCAGAGGCGCGCGACGCGTGGGCCGTGGCAGGACTGACGGACCCGAGCGGCGCCGCAGGGCGCCGACTGGGCAGCATGCTGGATTGGCGCATCCGCTATTGGCTCGCGCCCAGGCGCTGGCGCGTAGAGTTCGGCGGCTCCGCGCTATGGTTCGATCGCTTCGCGAAGCGCGTGCCCGATGGTGGGAACGGCACGCGCAGCCTGTACGGCTTCGCGCAGCTTACGCGCCGCTTCTAAGGGCATGCGCTTCGCGCCGGCGACTGCCACCCAGCGGTCGACGGACTGCTAGACTGGCACCTTCCAACCAACAGGTTCCGCCCGATGCAGCACGACAGCGCAACGTTCCCGCAACATCGCGCGCAAATTGTCACCGGAATCAATCGCGGGCGTGCTAGCGGAACCACCCGCCGGCGGCCGGTCATGGCCGCACGGTTGGCGCCGATTCTGTGTGCGCTGCTGCTGTCGTTGTTCGGCTGCGCGACACAGTCGGGCGAGCCGACCGAGCGTCCCGACGCACAGCGCAGCTGCACCCTCGCGGGATGCGCTGCGCCCTATGAAATCAGGGCCGTCGTGCTGGCGATGTGGGAGGTCGGTGAAGTCGAGGGCGACTCCCCCGGTGAGTTTCAGCTGTGGAAATCCAGACAGGGACTGGACCGCCGCCTGCCCTTCCCGCACGGCGAATTTGATCTCTACCTGAACGAGAAGACGGGCGTCCTGGGCGCCGTCACCGGCGTGGGGACCGCCAAGTCGGCGGCCACGGTTATGGCGCTGGGTCTGGATCCGCGCTTCGATCTGCGCAACGCTTACTGGCTGGTCGCCGGGGTTGCGGGCATCGATCCCGAGGACGCGTCGATCGGCTCGGCGGCGTGGTCGACCTATTTGATCGACGGCGATCTGGGCCATGAAATCGACGCCCGCGAGATTCCGGCAGACTGGTCGACCGGTTTTTTTCCGCTGCGCACGCCGGGGCCCTACCCGGACGAACGACCAGCGTCGCGCGGTGAGCTGTTCAAGATCAACGACGGCCTGCGCAACTGGGCCTTTGAGTTGACGCAGGACACCGCGCTGCCCGACAGCCCCGCGCTCGAGCAGGCGCGGTCGCGCTACACAGAGCATCCGCGGGCGCAGCTACCACCCTTCGTGCTCAAGGGCGGACACATGGCGGCGATGACTTATTGGCACGGCGCGCTGATGAATCGCTGGGCCAACGACTACGTGCGCTACTGGAGCGACGGCGCCACCGACATGGTGACCTCCGCCATGGAGGACACCGGCAGCTACCTCGCGATCGAACGCCTACATCGCCTGGGGCGCGTGGACCAGAGTCGCTTCATGGTGCTGCGCGCGGGATCGAACTACACGATGCCCCCGCCGGGCATCAGCGCGATTGAGAACCTGCGCTCCGAGCAGAGCGGCTACACGGCCATGATCGCCTCGCTCGAGGCCCTGTATCGCGTGGGCAGCCGCGTGCTCGACGAGCTAACCGGCAACTGGTCGCGCTACCGCGACCGCGTACCGAGCGCCCTTTGAGCATGCCGGACCCCAAGACCATCGACTTCGCGACACTGCCAAAGGCGGAACTGCATCTGCACATCGAGGGTACGCTGACGCCGACGCGCATGCTGGCGCTAGCCGAGCGCAATCGGGTCACGCTGCGCTACGGCTCAGAGGCCGAGGTGCTCGCCGCATACGAGTTCGACTCGCTGCAGAGCTTCCTCGACCTCTACTACGAGGGCATGAGCGTTCTGCAGCGGCCCGAGGATTACTATGATCTGGCGCAGGACTACTTCGCCGTCTGCGCGGCCGAGGGCATTCGCCACGCAGAGCTCGGCTTCGACCCGCAGGGCCACACGAGCCGCGGCGTGGCAGTGGATGTCGTTCTCGATGGCCTGACGGCCGCCCAGGCAGACGCCGAGCGCGCGCACGGCATCACGAGCTGCCTGATCATGAACATCCTGCGCCACCTGCCACCCGACGACGCCCTGCAGACGCTGGACACCATTGCTCCGCACGCCGATAAGATCGCCGCGATTGGGCTCGACAGCTCCGAGGTCGGCTTCCCCCCAGAACCATTTGAGGCCGTCTTCGCGCAGGCGCGCAGCCGCTTCGGCTGGCGAGCGGTGGCCCACGCCGGTGAGGAAGGACCGCCGGCCTACATTTCGGGCGCGCTGGACGCGCTGCAGGTGGACCGCATCGATCACGGGATCCGTGCCGCCGAGGACGCAGCTCTGATCTCGCGCCTGGTTCAATCGCAGGTGCCGCTGACCGTCTGCCCGCTGTCCAACGTGCGCCTGTGTGCTGTCGAAGACATGACCAAACACAATATTCTGGACCTGCTGCGCGCCGGACTCTGCGTGACCGTGAACTCCGACGACCCTAGCTACTTCGGCGGCTATCTGAACGCAAACTTCGCGGCGTTAGCGACGGACCTGGACCCGAGCACGGCCGAACTCGCGACACTCGCGCGCAACAGCTTCACGGCCAGCTTCACGGACGCCGGGACGATTGCAGCGGGTGTCGCCGGCGTCGATGCCTGGCTAGCATCGCACTCTTAGACACAGCCCAAAAAAAAGCGCGCCGAATCCGCACCACAAGTTGGACAACGCAGCTACTCACGCCCGCTTCACCTTCTGTTCTTAGACTGGTTCGCGACACAACGCATCTGTCCCGGATGCTGTTAGACAAGGACGCACCGAGGCGTCTGCGAAGCCGGGACAAAACCGGCTCAGAACCCGGCTCTATAGGAGGTCGCTATGTCTGCCAACCTGTCCCTGCCCGCCGCACAACCCCTGTCCATCGGCGCCGTTGCCAAGCTGACCGGCATCCCCGCGCACACGCTGCGTAAGTGGGAAAGTCGCCACGGTATCGGCCGCGCGGAGCGCTCGCCGACCGGCCGCAGGGTGTATTCCCCCGACCAGGTCGAGGTGCTGACGCTGACCAAGCAGCTCGCCGAGGCGGGACACGCGCTCGGTCATCTGGGCGCCTGCGACGTGGGCACGCTGCGCCAGCTCGCCGGCATGCACCAGGACCCGGAGCCGCCGCAGCTGCAGGTCGTGCCGCAGTCGGCGCCCAGCGTCACCGAGGTCGTCCTCATTGGACCGACGGCGTCGCGGCTGCAGGTGTCGCGCCATCCCGTGCGCGAGCGCTACCGGAGTCTCGACGACTGGCTGTGTGACGTCAGCGCCACGCCCGATGAGAACGTGGTAGCGGTCATCGAAACCAGCACACTGACGGCGCAGACGATGCAGCGGCTCGAGGCTCTGCGTCCCGCGCTCGGCAAGCTGATCGTGGTCTACACCTTCTGTTCCAAGCGCATGCTGGCGAAACTGCACGACGCCGGCATCGAGACGCTCGCCTCTCCCGTGACCCTGGCCGCACTTGAGCAGCACCTGGCACCCAGCCCGCCGGTGCGCGCCAACGAGCCCCGCTTCAACACCGAGGAACTGCTGAAGCTGGCGAACATGTCATCGGGTCTGCAGTGCGAGTGCCCGAATCAGATCGCGAAGCTGCTCATGACGCTACAGGCTTTCGAGCGCTACTGCTCCGAGTGCTCGGACACCGATCCGGAACAGGCGGCCCTGCATCAGGCACTCGGCGACATCACGATTCGCTCGCGCATTCTCTTCGAAGACGCGATGAGTCGGGTCGCGATCGCGGATGGGATCGATCTGGCGTCGCTGGCGTGACGGCGATCACAAACTTTTTGTAAACCGCATCACAGAGCACCGGCACTTGTAACCCGTTCACTTACCAACGGTTACAGCCATCTCACTGAACCTCGGGTGTTCCCCCTGCACAATGCTTAGCGTAGTTGCAGGAGGGAATCACCATGATGATTCGCACCATAAAATCTCTAGCGTTCGCGACGGCAATCGCTTGCAGCGCGCACAGCGTTGCTGCACCGATCACCTACGAAGTCGCGAGCTACTCGACGGGTGGCTACTCCGCATCCTGGCTGCACGGCGCGGATGCCTGCGTCGGGCAGGGACCGTCCGGTGGCGCACTCTACATGTGCCCTTCCGACCCCGACGAGCTGCACAGCCTGACCGGCGTCATCAACGGCAACCTCGAGGACGGCGTGCTGACGATCACATCGGGGCTGCTCAATGCGAGTGGCTTCGGCGATATCGAAATCACTGGCGGGCGCCTCGGCGGCAACTTCGATACGGCGTGGAACATCGACACCTCTATCGGCAACTTCTTGTTCGAAAATCTCGCCATGGGCGCGGGTCTACCGAATCTGTTTGACGGCACACAGATGGTGCTGTGGGGACAGAACGATGCGGCCTATCAGCAGTCCGAGGGCGGCTGGGGCGTCGACATCTTTGCCAGCGTCGTCTCGACCCCCGGCGGCACTCCGCAGAGCGTTCCCGAGCCGGGCGCAGTGGGGTTGCTGATCCTGGGCGGGCTCGCCCTCTACGGCAGCCAGCGACGCCGACGCGCGATCACCAGCGAACGACGCAACCAGCAATAGCCGAGGCCAAAGGTTCAGGGGGGCGCGAGCCAACTGTAAACACTCTGTCATATCAAACCGTGCGCGCTTCTATTCCCGTACGCCACCTGCGACCGTTAAGCCGCCAAGTGGATAAAGAGGGGAAATCGAAATGGCCGGTTTCATGGATCAGATCAATAGCTTCTTCGGCGGTGCCATTCCGCCGGGGCTTACCAACGCACTCGTGGGACTCGCGATTCTCGTCGTCGGCCTTATCGTGGTGCGCTTCCTGGTCGGCATCTTCCGCCGATTGCTGAACAGCGCGAGCTTTCTCACCCGAACCAACGCGGACGGCAGCACCACGAGTTTTGTGCCCCCCATACTGTCGCTGGTGCGCGCGATATTGACCATTTTCGTACTGATGGCCGTGCTGCAGCACTTCGGCCTCACGGACGTGCTGGCGCCGCTGCAGGATCTGGCGAACAAGTTTCTCGCCGCCATCCCGAACATCATCGGCGCGGGCGTCATCGGCTACGCCGGCTGGGTACTGGCGAAAATCGTCTCCGAAATCGTCGGGCTCGGCCTGTCGAAAGTCGACGAGCAGATCGCCGAACGCACCGGCAACGCGGAGATCAAAGTTTCCGGCTTCGGCAGCGCCTTCATCTTCGGCGGCGTGCTGCTGCCGATCGTCGTGGCGGCGCTGGGCGTGCTGAACATACCCGCGATCTCAGAACCCGCGTCCGCCATGATTCAAAAACTGATGGCGGCGGTTCCGAACATCGTCGGCGCGGGCATCATTCTGCTCGTCGCCTACTTCGTCGCGAAGTTCGTGGTCTATATGCTGAACGGCCTGCTGACCGGCATGAACGTCGATGCGATGCCGGAGAAGATCGGCGCCGAGGCGCTGTTTTCGGACAGCTTCACGCCGACCAAGCTGATCGGTGGCTCTGTCATGTTCTTCTCGATGCTGACAGCCTCAACGGCGGCTGTAGAGACGCTCGGCATCGACATCATCTCGAACATCTTCGGTCGGATGCTCGAATTCGGCGGCGGCATCCTGATGGGCGCCATCATCCTGCTGATCGGTAACTTCCTGAGCAACCTGGCCCACCGCAAGCTGAGCGAGTCGGGCAGCAGCGGCTTCGCGAACATCGCGCGCTTCGCGATCATCGGTCTGGTCGTTGCGATGGGCCTGAAGGCGATGGGTCTCGCCGACAATATCGTCAACATGGCCTTCGGTCTGACGCTGGGCAGCGTCGCCGTGGCGGCGGCGCTGGCCTTCGGCCTCGGCGGTCGAGACGCGGCCAAGACGGTCGCCGATGCCTGGGCGAGCCGGATGCGCTAACGCGCCTGTGGCCGCGTGCCTTCGCGGTCGCTTTACCGCAGCACATGACGCCCGCAGCGACCGCTGCGGGCGTCGTCGTTTAGATCAGCCGCGCGTCAGCGTCTGATCTTCGCGCATAGCCTCGACCTGCTTCTGCACGCCTTTGGCCCAGCGCGGGTGCGTCAGGATCCAGAACTTGTCGTTCTCGATCGCATGCGCAACCAGTTCCCCGACCTCGCGCGGATCCATTCCCTGCTCTTCCAGAATCTTCTGAATGCCCTTGGCCTGATCGCCGCTGCGCGCACCATCGGTGCTGGGCTTCTTGCCGCCCGGGCGAAAGCGCACCGAGTTGAAGCTGATGTTGGTTTTAATCGGCCCGGGGCACAGCACGGAAGCGGTCACGTTGCTCTTCGCTTGACGCAACTCCCGCTCGAGTGATGCCATCAGCGCGACGACCCCGTGTTTGGCGACGTTGTAGGCACCGAGCGGACCGCTCGCTATCAACCCCGCCATCGATGACGTCGAGCAGACGTGCCCCTCTTCCTGAGCCTCGATGATCGGCAGAAAGGCCTCTATGCCGTAGATTGGGCCCCACAGATCCACATCGATCATCCACTTCCAGTCGCTGAGCTTGATGTTGCGTACCGGCGACGGCAGCCCGATACCCGCGTTGTTACAGAGCACGTGCACCGCGCCGAACTCCGCAACGGCGCGCTCGGCCAGCGCCTGCACGGAATCGCGGTCCGCGACATTGCAGGTCTGACCTGCCACGTTGACGCCGTGCGAGCGCACCGATTCCACCGCCGCGTCCAGCGCGTCCTCGTGCAGATCTGCTAACAGGATGTGCATTCCGCGCGCGGCGAACGCGTGGGCCATGCCCAGGCCGATGCCGCTCGCGCCGCCCGTGATGACCGCTATCCGATCCTGAAAAGTCTTCACGCTCGCCCCCCTATTCCGCCGCTTATCGTTGCGCAACAACATAGCATGGCGCCCGACTGTCCTATACTGAGGGTCGATCCCCTGCCAGGACATCGCGCTATCCAAGTATCGCGTCTCATGTGCCGCCTGTGCCTCGCGCTGACGCTGGCGGCAGCCGGCTACGGAACCGCTGCGGCGCGAGGCGATAGCGACGTTCGTACGCCAAGCGCATCTGTCCAGACCGTTCCCTATAGCGGCCCCCTGCAGGCCCCCGAACTTGCCGCTCAGGTCGCCAGCGGCGATCTGCCGCCGCTGCGCGAGCGCATCCCCAACGAGCCGTTCGTCGTGACGCCACTTCACGAACCCGGTGTATACGGGGGTGTCGCGCGCACGTTCGAGATGGACCTGAACATCCTCGTCAACACCGAAAAACCGCTGTCGATCGCCGCCGACGTTGCGACGCTGATACCCAGCCTCGCCCGCGACTGGCGCTGGAATGCCGCGCAAACTGAGCTCACGATCGAGCTGCGCAAGGGCCTGCGCTGGTCAGACGGGCAGCCGATGACGAGCGAGGACTTTCGCTTCTTCTTCGAGGATATGATGCACAACGCCGAGTTCACCCCCGTGCTCGGCAAGCCGTGGAACAAGACGCGCCTGATCGTCATAGACGAGCAGTCCTTTCGCTACGAATTCGCGGAACCCAATCCGCTGATCGAGAACATCTTCGCTCAGTTAGGCGAGGTGTTCTTCGCGCCGGCACACTTTCTGCGCGACTATCATCCGGACTACGCCGGTCGCGTTGAAGTCGATCGACGCGTCGCCGAACTCGGCTATCTTTCGTGGAACTCGCTCGTCGATTCACTAGCGCGCGGCCGCAACGTCGTGCCGCCATACGCGCCGACGATGAAGTCTCACTACATCGTCAAGCGCACGCCGACGCGCATCGTCGCCGAACGCAATCCCTACTATCACAAGGTGGACAGCCTCGGCCGACAGCTGCCGTATATTGACCGGGTAGAGGCCGACGTAGTCGAAAGCGCGCAGACGATGACCGCGCGGGCGGCCACCGGCCAGGTGGATTTCGCCGGCTACGCGCTGAACACTCAGGACTTCCCGCTGTTCAAGCTAGGCGAGCGAACCAGCGGCATACGCGCTCTCGTATGGAATCGACTGCACGGCAGCGACATCATCATTCGGCCCAACTACAACGTAGACAACCCGCGCCTGCGCGAGCTGTACTGGCAGTTCGACTTTCGTCGGGCGCTGTCCATCGCGCTCAATCGCGAAGAGATGAACCAGATCATCTACTTCGGCCGCGGCACGCCGCGCCAGCCGACGGTGGTACCAACCAGCGCCTATTTCGAACCCGAGTTCGCCAGCGCGCACACGGAATACGATCCAGACGAGGCCCGGGCCCTCCTCGACGGCTTGGGTCTGAAGGATCGCGACGGCGACGGCCTGCGCGAGTACTCGGATGGCGAACCACTCACGATCACCGTCGAATACGTCGAGGTCGAAACGCCGCGCGAAATCACCCTGGAGCTCGCCACCACCTACTGGCGCGAAGTCGGCCTGGACCTGCGCATGAAACCGCTGGACCGCGGACTGCAGACGGCGCGCTCGACCGCGGGCCTGATGGAAATGAGTGTCTGGCATGCCGACCGCAGCACCGATCTGCTGTTCCCGGCCCAGCCCGTCTGGCACGCGCCGATCCACGTAAATTGGGAAGGGCCACAGTGGAACGACTGGGTGCGCTGGTATCAGACGGACGGCCGCCTGGGCGAACGCCCGCCGCCACCCATCGCGCAACTCCATAGCTGGTGGGATGAGATGCGCAGGACCACCGTACGCGAACGGCGTTTAGAGCTGGGACGGAATCTGCTGCGTTCGACCGCCGAAAATCTATGGAGCATCGGCACCGTCGGCCTCGCGCCACAGCCGATCGTTGTCAGCCGTCGGCTGCGCAACGTGCCGGACAACGGGTTGTGGGGCTGGGACACCCGCTGGACGATGCCGTACCAGCCGTCGAGCTGGTACTTCGCGACGGTCGGCGACTGACGCGCATGCTGAACTACGTGCGCCGCAGAGTGCTGGCGATGATTCCTACGCTCGCGCTAATCAGCGTGATCGTCTTCGCGCTGGTGCAACTGCCGCCCGGCGATATCGTCTCAGCAACGCTGGACCGTCTTCAGGCCCAGGGCGTCGAGGTCTCCGACACGCAGATCGAGGCGCTGCGCGCTCAGTACCATTTGGACGATCCCATGCCGGTGCAGTATCTGCGCTGGATCGGCAACTTTCTCACTGGCGATCTGGGCTACTCGATCGCCTACGAACAGCCCGTGAACACGTTGATCTGGGACCGCATGGGCTACACGCTGCTCATTACGTTTTCGAGCCTGCTGTTTACGTGGATCGTCGCGCTGCCGATCGGCATCTATTCCGCCGTGCGCCAGTACTCGCTGGGCGACTATTTCTTCACGGTCGTTGGCCTCATTGGTGTGGCCGTACCGAACTTCCTGCTGGCCATCCTCGCGATGTACGCGGGCTTCAGCTGGTTTGGCATCTCGGTCGGCGGCCTGTTCTCGCCAGAATACATCGATGCACCCTGGTCCTGGGCGCGCGTCGGCGATCTGATCGCCCATCTGTGGATACCGACAATCGTACTGGGCGCGGCCGGCACGGCTGCGACCATGCGCGTGATGCGCGCAAACCTGCTCGATGAGCTGAAAAAGCCCTACGTCGTCACCGCCCGGGCGAAGGGCGTGCGCCCGGTGAAGCTGATCCTGAAGTATCCGGTGCGCATCGCGATCAATCCGTTCATCAGCACGATCGGCTGGCTGCTGCCGACGCTGATCTCCGGCGAGGCGATCGTCGCCATCGTCCTCAACCTGCCGACCACCGGCCCGCTGCTGCTGCAGTCGCTGCTGTCGCAGGACATGTATCTGGCCGGCAGCTTTCTCATGCTGCTGTCCCTCATGACAGTCATCGGCATGCTGATCTCGGATCTGCTGCTGGCCTGGGCCGACCCGCGGATACGCTACGAATGAGCGCCGCAACGTCGATCGCAACCGATGCGGATACGACGACGCCGATGGATGCGACCTTGTCGCCGCGCCGACTCGTGTGGCTACGCTTTAAGCGTCATCGGCTCGCGCTCGTCTCCCTGTGGGTTCTGGTCGTGATGTACGCGATCGCCTTCAGCGCGGAGTTCTTTGCTCCTTATGCGCCAGACGAACGCAACGTGCGCGCGATCTTCGCGCCGCCGCAGCAGATCCGATTCGTGGACGCGCAGGGCGAGTTTCACTTTCGGCCGTTCGTCTACGGCTACCGACTCAACATCAATCCTGACACCTGGATGCGGGAGTACACCGAAGACACAAGCCAGCGCTATCCGCTGTACTTTTTCGATCGCGGCGCGCACTACGCATGGCTGGGCGTGGTACCGGCAAGCCGCTATCTCATCAGCACCCGCGAGGGCTACGTGCACCTCTTCGGAACCGATCGACTCGGCCGCGATCTGTTCTCGCGCGTCATCTATGGTGCCCGCGTGTCGCTCTCGATCGGCCTGATCGGCGTCATCCTAACCTTCGCACTGGGCATCGCCCTTGGCGGCGTCGCAGGCTATCTCGGCGGTCGTGTCGACGGCGCGGTGCAGCGCACTATCGAGGTCATTCAGTCCATTCCGCAGCTACCGCTGTGGATGGCGCTGTCCGCCGCCCTGCCGGCGGCCTGGTCGCCGCTCGGCGTGTACTTCGGCATCACGCTGATTCTGTCGCTGGTCGGCTGGACCGGACTAGCGCGGGTCGTTCGCGGTAAGTTTCTGAGCCTCCGGGAGGAGGACTTCGTGGTCGCCGCGCGCCTGATCGGCGCATCGCGGCGCCGCATCATCTTCCGTCACATGCTGCCGTCGTTCATGTCGCACACGATCACGACGGCCACGCTGGCCGTACCGGGCATGATCCTAGGCGAGACCGCGCTGAGTTTTCTTGGCATCGGCCTGCGCGCCCCTGTCGTGAGCTGGGGCGTGCTGCTGCAGGAGGCGCAGAACTTTCAGGCCGTCGTGCTCACACCCTGGTTGCTGATCCCCGGCGGCTGCGTCGTGCTGGTCGTGATCGCCTTCAACCTGCTCGGCGATGGGATGCGTGACGCCGCCGATCCATACAGCTACGCCGGGGGCACGACGTGAGCGAGCCGATCGTGCGCATCCGCGACCTCGAGGTCGAGTTCGCGACCGAGGTCGGCGTCACCCGTGCCCTGCGCAGCGTCAGCCTAGATCTGGCGCGCGGCAGAACGACTGCGATCGTCGGCGAGTCCGGGTCGGGAAAGTCGGTAACGGCGCTTGCCATGCTCGGCCTGATCGATGCACCCGGGCGCGTCACGGCCGGCAGCATCGAGTTCCGCTCGAGCGCAGGCGCCGCTTACGACGTGCTGCGCCTGGACCGCCGCGACCCGCGGCTGTACCAGCATCGCGGCGGCAGCGTCAGCATGATCTTTCAGGAGCCGATGACCGCGCTGTCGCCCGTGCACACGATCGGGAATCAGGTCATGGAAGCGCTGCTGACGCACCAGGCCGTGGACAACGAGACGGCGCAGGCGGAAGCGATCCGCCTGCTCGAACGCGTCGGCATCGCGTACGCCGAAGCCCGCCTGTCGCAGTATCCCTTCGAGTTTTCGGGCGGCATGCGCCAGCGCGTCGTGATCGCGATGGCGCTGATCAATCAGCCAGAGCTGATCATCTGCGACGAGCCCACGACGGCGCTGGACGTCACGGTGCAGGCCGAGATACTGACGCTGTTGGACGAACTGAAGGCGCAGTACGCCACGTCCGTCATGTTCATCACGCACGACATCGGCGTGGTCGCGCAGATCGCCGACGACGTGGCCGTGATGTACCGCGGCCGCGTGCTAGAGACCGGCACGGTGAGAGAAGTTCTGAAAGACCCGCTGCACCCGTACACGCGCGGCCTGCTCGCGGCACTGCCGGGTAGCGCGACACGGGGCACGCGTCTGCAGACCATCGACGATCTGGTCGCGCCGGAAGAGCTCGCGACGGATACGCCCCTGCGCAGGCTTCCCTCCGGACGACAGGTCGCGCTGCCGGCGGAGGCGCCACCCATCGGGCAGCCAGGGGCGTCGACGTGAGCGAACCGCTGCTGACCGTGCGCGCACTGACGAAACGCTACGCGACAAGCGCAGGCCGCTGGGCATCACGAGAGCGCTCCGAGTTCACGGCTGTCGACGGCGTCAGCTTCACGCTCGACGCCGGGCGCACGCTCGGCATCGTCGGGGAATCCGGCTCTGGCAAGACCACCCTCGTGCGCATGATCCTGCGAGCAATCGATCCCAGCAGCGGCCATGCGATCTACCGCACCGCCGCCGGCGAGCAGCTGGACCTGACGACGCTCACCGAGCGCGAGTTGCAGCCGCTGCGACGCGAACTGCAGATGATCTTTCAGGATCCATTCTCGTCGCTGAATCCCAGAATGACGGTGCAGTCGATCCTCGAGGAGCCGCTGATCGTGCACGGCGAGCGGGACGCCAACGCGCGCCTTTCGGCCGTGCAAGCCATGCTCGATCTCGTCGCGCTGCCGAGGTCGAGCCTCACGCGGTTTCCACACGCGTTTTCGGGCGGCCAGCGGCAGCGCATCTCGATCGCGCGCGCGCTGATCCTGCGGCCTCGGCTGGTGGTCTGCGACGAGTCGGTATCCGCGCTCGACGTGTCGGTACAGGCCCAGGTGATCAACCTGCTCGGTGATCTGCAGCAGGAACTCGGCCTGACCTATCTGTTCGTCGCCCACGATCTGGCGGTTGTGCGCCACATATGCGACGAGGTGCTGGTGCTGTATCGTGGTCGCGTCGTCGAACAGGGTCCGACGGAGACGCTGTTCAACTCACCGCAGCACGACTACACCCGCTTGCTGCTGTCCGCGATACCCGAACCGGATCCCGACCGGCCGCTCAGGCCGCTCGACCGGGCAACATTGAATTTCTAAGTAGGCCCCGCGCTGCAACCGCGCGGGCACGGAGCACACAGTGAACATCGAAGACTTCGCCACCGCGCTAGACGCCCTGATCGACTCGACGGACGAATCGGTCTCCTATCAGGAACTGATCGGAGTGATCGAAATCGCGAAACAGCGCCTCGGCCTCGAGTATCTGTCGGCGGCCATGGAGCAGGAACTCGGCGACGACGGCTATGAAATCGATGACGAGGACTTCGATGATTACGACGAAGACGCGGGTGACGAGGGCGGCGATCAGACCCACTGAAAGCACCGCCCGCGATCGTCAGAAACACACCGTTCGGGCTCCGAGCACCGGAAATCGGACACTCGCACAGCGGCCGTTCATGCCTACCGCGAGGCCGAGGGCCGGGACTTCGAGCGTCGTGCGCAGGCCGCCCACGTTCTCGACCACGATTCGTCCGCCGAAGCACACTCGCCCGAGGATCGGATCACAGACCTGGACCCCGGTTGCGCCGATGAACGTCGTCACCCCGTTTGCGTCGCGCAGGAAGCGCATGCCAATGCTCTGGCCCGCTATCGCCATGTTGGCGGTGTGTTCGAAGCTGCCGTCCGGCCGAATCGCAAATTCGGTGTTCGCGCCGGTGATCCAGTACAGATCCACATAGCCGCTGCCGCGGGCCACGAGCGACTCCGTCCCGCCGCGAGACAGCGTCAGCGTCGTATTGACCAGATTGATCGGGCCCCACCACGCGTTGAAGCCACCCGTCAGATAAACCCCGCCCTGCGCGTTGATGCCGCCAGTGACGCCGATCAGCGGATAACCCGCGAGGCGTACGCTGCCGCCGAGCTGCACGCCGCTCGCATCACCCGAGACGACCAGATTCGGAAACAGGAAACGGTCGATCGACTGCTGGCCAAGCGCGGCCGCCGAAAATCCGTAGTTCTCAGGGCCGGCATACCAGCCGGCAACGTTGACGTGCACGATGCCCCCGCCGGTCAGGAGCGGCAGGTGCAGCACGCCGTTCCAGCTTAGGGCGCCGTTGCTAACCGCGACCGCGGCGCTCGAAACGCGCATACCGTGCACGGCCAGCTCCGTGACGCCGCTCAGCGCGTGCGAGCCATCGGCGCCCAGGGTGCCGGCGAGGCGAACCGCGCCGAGACCGGGTAGATTCATGACACCCGCGACCTCAACCGCCGCATCGGTCAGCGTCAGGCGCGTGTCCGCCAGCGGTAGTCCGGGCAATCCGGGCAGGTTGAGCGACTGGCTGGCGAGACCTTCGATGCGATAGCCCGGCTTGACGAGGTCGATCGCGCCGCTCCAGGCAAGCGCCGTACCCGGCGGGAACCGCTGCGCTAGCCAGCTGTCGGCCAGCCCGCCGCGCCCGGAGACCTCGATGCTGCCCAGCGTCGGCTGTCCCTGATCGTCGCTGGTCTGCGTCCAGGCGAAGTTGGCGTCGATCTTGAGGCCGTTGGGCTTGATCGTCATCGTGCCCTCGGTGCGGCCATTCTCCAGATCGACGATGCCACGCGCGTGTCCCTCTTCGGGATTGAGCAGTTCATCCAGTGCGGAGGGCACGTTGCTGATCGTCTTGTTGACCCGCAGACCCTTCTTCGAGTCGAACGCGATGTACAGCAGATCGCCATCGTCGTCGAAGCGCATGCCCGCGACCGCGTTACCGAGTTCTACCGCGAGCGGGAAGTCGCCATAGTCGATGTGCTCGGAGAGCCCGCTCGTCTGCCTGTCGATGCCAAACTTGACCGTGCCGAACACGCCCGTGAACAGCCCATCGTCATCGGAGAGCGCATCAACCGGCGAGGTGAAGTTGACGATATCTGACACCATGTCGCCTTCGAGGATCAGCGCGAGCAGCGGGACCTTCTTGATGGGAACGATCACCGCGCCGCTGAAGCGGATCTGGCCGTCCTGACACAGATCCAGATCTTGGCTGACGGCGACCTCGCCGGGTTGACCGCTGCGAAACGTCAGATTCTCGAAGTCGAGATCCGGATCGAACTGAAACGGAATCAGGCCGTGCTCGGAGATGTCCAGTCGACCGCGATACTTGTACTTCGTCTCCTTGACCACACGGCCGTTGCGTCTCACCACGTTGCCCTGCGCGTCGCGTTTCGGCCCCTTCTTTGCGGAGCTGTAGCGGCAGCTATAGCGACCGCCCGCCACATCCACGATGCAGGGACACTCGTCGCGCCGCGTCGCGAGCTCGGGCGGACAGAGACCGCCGGGTTCGGTCCGCAGCGTCAGCAGCGGCTCGCCGAAGAGCTCGCCGATGTTGGCCTCGAACTGCGTGTCCGGCCGAAACTCCCAGCGGCCCAGACGCGGGTTGTAATCGAGCTGCGTATCGGGCGGCACCAGTCCCAATCCCACCAGTCCTGGCGCGTTGACGGTTCCTGGCCCCTGCAGGGATGCCGCAGGCACGTCCGCCGAGGGCGGCGTGCCATCCGGCAGATCGACGTTCGGGTTGAGCTTCAGTTCGCCGAACATCTCCAGCCCGAGCGGCATCGGCTTGTTGTCGACATGACAGGATCGACCCTGCCAGTCGAAGGTGAAGTCGCTCGGCTGGGCGATGCCCGTCCAGCTACTCTGTTCGGCCGCGAGCCTGCCCTTACCCAGATCAAAACCGACGTTGGCGAACACGATGATCTGATCCTGAGTCACAAGACTCGCGCGCTCGCAGTCGCGACCGCCGCCGCTAGCGCAGGCGAGCAGCGAATCTCGAAGCTCGGGATCGAGCTGGGCGCTCGTCGTTGCCGCCGGAACGACGACCCTAGCGTGCGGGTGTTCGATGCGCGCGTCGCGCAGCTGGACCTGCACCGGCCCCGGATCATCGGTGCAGGCGGAGTCCGCCGCGCAGGCGGCGCTGGGCATCAACTCGACCGCGTAGTGCGCCCCCGGCATATCGAAGCGCCGCGCGACCTGCGTTCCCTCGGCCGGCGTCACCGCGCGCCCGTCGGCGCTGAAGCGCGTCGCGCCGCGCCAGAGTTCCAGATCGCCGGTCGGGCGAATGGCGAGCAGCGCACCGTCGCCGACCAGCGTGAACTCACTGCCCGAGCGCGTGAGCGTCAGCGTGCCATCGAAGGCGACGCTCGCTTGCGCGTCTACCGGCAGCTCGAGACGCCCTACGTGGGTCAGGACCCCAGCGGCACTCTGCCAGTCTTCCAGGTTCAACCTCACGCCGAAGCCACCCAGGCGAAAGCCTTGCGGTCGCGACGCGTAATTGCTCGGCGACGAGTTCAGATCCAGCTCCATCGCATCCGGAACACCGTCGCCGTCGCTATCGACGCGGGTCGGATCGGTCGGACCGGTCGCGGCGAGCCGCCCCAGGCCGAGCACCTCGTCCCGATCCGACAGTCCGTCGCCGTCGGTGTCCGCGACGTGAGGATTCGAGCGCACCGGGCCGCTCAGTTCGGCCTCGTCGCTGAGACCATCTGCATCGCTGTCGGCCGCAAGGGGATCGGTCGTGCCGAACGAACAGCCCACCGACTCGCACACGCCGGCCCGTCCAAAGCCGCACGCGCGCTCGGGACAGACCGCGAACGCGCCGAGCGCATCGAGCTCGGCGTCGCTCGCATAGCCGTCCTGGCCGCAGAACTCGCGCACGCGGCAGCTAGCGAGCGCGCCGGTGCCCGCGACCTCATCGCCATCGTCGATCAGATCGCCGTCGCTGTCGCGCAGCAGCGGATCGGTCCTCGGTCCGTCCCCGAGCAGCTCGGCGAAGTCAGAAAGGCCATCGCCGTCCGTATCGCCGAGCGTGGGATCCGTTTCGTGCAGCAGCACCTCGGCGCCGTCGGTGAGACCGTCGCCGTCCGTATCCGGATCGCCGGGCAGCGTGCCGTCCACACGCTCAGCAAGATCGTCGAGTCCGTCGCCGTCGGTGTCGCCGCGCACCGCCGAGGACGCGCCCGGTTCTTCGGGCAGCCACGCGAAGCCTTCGCAGGCGGGTCGGGAGGCGCCGTCGCGCTCCGCGAACGCGAGTCCCGCCACGAGCCGATCGCCGTCCGTGACGCCGTCGCCGTCGGTATCGGCGCGGACCGGATCGGTGCGGACCGCGAGCTCGACCGGGGGCGCCGGCAGAAAGCCCGGGGTCGAGCGGAAACCCTCCGCCGTCGTCAGGTAGCTGCCGCTGCAGTTGCCGCCAAGCTCCGCCCGCAGCAGCGTATCGATGGCGGCCGGACAGTCGAGCCCGATTTCGACGCCATCGGCAATGCAGTCGCCATCGCTATCGTCGCTGCGCGGATCCGTTTCGTTCGCGTCCACCACGCCGTCGCGGTCCGCGTCTTCGACGCCGTCGCCGATACCGTCATCGTCCCAATCGTCATCCGCGTAGGCGCACAGGGGCAGACCGCCGCCGAGATCGGTACCGCAGACGCCCAGAAGGTCGCCGACGTCGTCGAACACGTTGCCGCAGACGCCCGTGGCATCGCACAGCGCCTGCTGGTGCGCGAGATCGAACGCGATCTCCAGCTCATCCGGCAGCCCGTCGGCATCGAAGTCGAAGTAGCCGGGACTCGGGTCGCTGGCGTCCGCATAGTCGGGCACCCCGTCCGGCGCGCCGACCCCAACCAGCAGCGCACCGTCGACAACAATGTCGTCGTACTCATCAACGGCCGCGGCGCCGGCGAGCAGCGCGAACTCGCGATCGCCGTCCGAGTCGCCGCTGAACGGATTCAAACCGAGCGCTAGCTCCCGCCCGTCCGTCAACCAGCCCGCGGAATCGGCGAGCACGCCGGGGCGCTCGCGATTGCCGTCGCCATCGGTGTCTGCCCGCAGCGGATGCGTGAACCCAAAGGGGACGCCCTGCACCACGCTGTAGCTCGTTAGATGCGGAGGAACGACCCGGCGCAGCGGGTCGAGCGCGCCGTAGTCCACGACATCCGAACGCGGCGCGAAGGGACCTCGCGCGATCGCGATCTGATCGATCAGCACGCGATCGCCGACACCACGATCCACAAGCCGGAGCGTGCGTGGACCGCCAAAGCCGTCAAAATCGAAGCTGCCGAAGAACAGCCAGTCGTAGTGTTCTGGTGCGTCGAGTAAATCGATCTCGACGTCACCGCCGGGTGCGCCGCTCGCCACCAGTGTCAGTTTCGCGCCGGCATCCCACGCGGCGAGACGCCGCGCGCGCACGAACACGCTGACCTCGTCATACAGCACGCGGGTGAAGGCTGGCTCACCGGTAAAGGC
The DNA here is from genome assembly GCA_039029135.1 of Pseudomonadota bacterium. Classification (GTDB taxonomy): domain Bacteria; phylum Pseudomonadota; class Gammaproteobacteria; order Pseudomonadales; family Azotimanducaceae; genus JALZVT01. The sequence goes on from JBCCGT010000014.1 coordinate 29,424, forward strand.
TTCGTCGAAGGCGATTTCGGCGAGCGTAGCGTTTGGCGCGCCCTGCAGCGCCTGCCCGTTTCCGGCGCCGCTGCTCGCAAGCACGGTTGCGCCGACCGCGTGGTGCTCGGCCTCCAGCCACCAGACGCCGCGGCTTTCACGGCCGTCGGGCACGCCGTCGGCATCGCTGTCGAGCTCGTCCGCGAAAGTCTGCGGCAGCGCTTCGGGCACGAAGACGCCGTCCAGCACGCCGAGCAGCGCGACCGCCTCGACCTGCACACCGCTACCCGTCAGTTCGATCGTCCTCTCGCCCGAGCCGTCGGCGCTCAGATTCAGCAGCGGACCGCTTAGCCACTGCACGCCGTTACCGTGTACCACGTGCGCCGCATCGCCGCCCGGAAGGCCGCTCAGACTGCCCGGCACGCCGAGATCCGTCGGCCGAATCCGCACCGCCACGCGATAAGCGAGCGCGGCCGACGGCTCATCGAGAACAAATGCGGCGGGTACGAAGTCCGCGTCGCCAACCGGCGTAAAAACCCGCCGGCTCATGTCGAAACCGGGATGCCACTCGGCGTCGTCGCTGACGCCATCACCATCGGCATCGGCGCTCTTGACGTCGACGTCGTAGCCGTCCGGGATGCCGTCCGCGTCCTCGCTGCGGTACAGCGGGTTAGAGAACTGGTGTAGCGCACCGACCTCGCAGTCGCTGTCATCAACTGTGCAAAGGCGCAGCTCGGCGCTGTCCGGTAGGCCATCGGCGTCCGTGTCGGCGTTGCGGGGGTCGAGCAGTCGGGCGCACTCTTGGCCGTCGTCGATGCCGTCGTTGTCGGTGTCAGCGTTCAGTGGATCCGGATAAACGATTAATCGGTCGAAGCTAACTTCGCAGCCGCGCAGGACTTCGTGTCCATCGCTGAGACCGTCGCCATCGGTATCGGCGCGCCCGGGATCGGTGCCCAGCTCTAGGCGCTCGCGGGCGTCCGTGAGGCCATCCGCGTCGCCGTCGCCGCCGTCGGCGGCAAGCGCGAAAGCGAGCACGTCCGCGTCCCCAAGACAGTCGAGTCGATCGACCGCCTGCAGCAGGCCCCGCACGCCATCCGCGTTGCGATCCGCGAGCGGATCCGGCTCGCTGCCGTCGGGCACGCCGTCGTTATCGGCGTCCGCGATCAGCGCCAAGTGCGCTGCGATCGTCAGCGTATCGGCGGCGATCCCGCAGGCGCTCGATCCCGGGCGCGCCACGACCTGACCAGCGGACAACCCGAGCGCGCGCATCCACTCGTCCTCCACGCCGTCGACGACGCCATCGCCATCGCTGTCCGGCACGTGCGGGTCGGTGCCGATGTCGAGTTCGGCGCCGCTGGTGAGACCGTCGCCGTCCGCGTCTTGGGTGACGTCGATCGGGTCGCGCGGATCGAGCATCGCCGCCACCTCCGCGCCGTCGCCATAGCCATCGGCGTCGGTGTCTGCCGCGTCCAGTGCCGTACCGCGCCGCAGTTCTGCCGCGTTCGACAGCCCATCCGCATCCGGATCTGCTGGTCCATCGGCGGCGTCGGTGGGGTCCAGGCCCGCCGCGATCTCCTCGCCGTCGATGATGCCGTCACCGTCGGCGTCCGCGTCAAGCACGCCCACGCTGCCGTCGCCGTCGAGATCATCCAGGGGCCGCGGTTCCGCACCATCGCCGATGCCGTCGCCGTCGCTGTCAGCATCGAGAATGTTGATCAGGCCATCGGAGTCGGTGTCCCTGCCAGGCAGGGGTTCGAGCGCATCGCTCAGGCCGTCGCCGTCGCTGTCGGCGGCGAACGGACTGCTCCCTAAAGTCGCTTCCTCGCCATCGAGCAGGCCGTCGCCGTCCGTGTCCGGCGCGCCGGGTTCAGTACCCGCGGCGACCTCCTCGCCGTCGGGCGCGCCGTCCCCGTCGCTGTCCGGATTAGACGCTGACGTGCCCAGCGCCTGTTCCTGCGCGTTGCTCAGACCGTCGCCGTCGCTATCGAGTTCGCGATCGTCCAACTTGGGATCCAGGCCGCCCGCCAGCTCGAGCGCGTCGTTCACGCTATCGCCGTCCGTGTCCGCCGCGAGCGGATTGGTGCCGTGAACCCGCAGCTCCTGCGCATCGCCGATGGAATCGCCGTCGCTGTCCGCGCGCAGCGGGTCGGTGCCGGCGGCGGCTTCAGCGCCGTCGTCGAGCCCGTCGCCGTCGCTGTCGGAATTGAGAGGTGAGGTGCCCGCCGTCGCTTCAGTGCCGTCGGGCACGCCGTCGCCGTCGGTGTCCAGGCGCAGTGGATCGGTGCCCAGCCCGGTTTCCTCGGCGTCGCTCAGCCCGTCGTCGTCGCTATCGGCACGCATCGGGTCCATGCCCAGTTCGCGCACCTCTGCGCCGTCCTCGAGCCCGTCGTCGTCGCTGTCGGCCCGGCGCGGATCGGTGCCGAGCCGCTTGACCTCCGCGCCATCGAGCAGGCCGTCGCCGTCCATGTCGCCGACGTTGGGATCCAGGCCCAGCTCGGGTTCCTCGCCGTCCAGCAGTCCATCGCCGTCCGTGTCCGGCCGGTCGCTATCCGTCAGAAACGTCCGCCGCTCTGCCAGATTGCTCAGACCGTCGCGATCGTCGTCGCCGATGCGCAGGCTAACCCAGGGACCCTGCGTCGCTCCCTCGGCGCGGCGCAGGGCAACCACAAGCTGACCATCGCGAACGTCGTCCAGCGCCAGCGTGTACACCGCGGTGGTCGGATCCACCGCAAGCGCGGCGCGGGTGCGCGCGCCGCCCGCAGCCAGGCTGATTTCGACTGTGTGCGCTTCCGAAGGCACGTTGATCTCGATGCGCAGCGCGGTCGCGGCGCCGTCGCCAACGAGCGTCGCGCCGATCAGCGCATAGTCCTGGGGACCGTCGGCGCCCGGCAGGCTCGCGCGCGCAGCCGCGATCTCGGCCTCGCCGAGGGCCGCGCTCAGGGCATGCTCGCCATCTGCCAATCGATCGATCGCGCGCCGCAGCGCTGCTGCCTGGCCCACCAGTTCACCTGTCGCGGCCAGCTCGTCGGCGAGCGCGGACAGCGCGGCATCGACGCCTTCGACCCCGACGTCGAGTTCGGCGCTCATCGCTGCGAAGCTCGCCAGCGCAAACGTCAGCCGCCGGCCGTCATCCCAGGGCGCTTCGCTCGCGCCAGCCAGGGCGATCGGGTCGAGCGTCGTCAACGCCACGCCGGGCAGCCCGACCGCGGCGGCTACCTCGCTCATACGGGCATCGTAGTCGGTGTAGTCGTCATCCGCAGCGGCGAGGCGAACGGCAAGTTCGGAAAACGGCGTGATGGCGATACGCGCCGCCGCGACTTCCGGTGCACCACTCGCTGGCGCAATCAGCGCACGCAGCGTCAGGTCGGCAGCGTCCACCGACTGTCCGGACACCTCGTCGACATAGGCCCCGCCCGTGCATGTGACAACGAGGACGTCGTCGCGTGGGATGGCTTCGATTGAGAGCTGCCCGTCGGCGCTAACGCCACGCCCGACCTCCACTCCTGCCAGCGTGCGAACGACACACTCGGCCCCGTCTATCGGCCCTTTGGTGAGCGTTGCCTGTAGCGCGCGGGTAGCGTCGGTTTGGTCGCCGCCGCAACCCCAGGACGCGGCCAGCAGCACACCCAGCAGTATCCATCTGCGCATGGCGCTTCCTTGGGTAAACAACCCACGAAAGCTAGCAAGGCGGACGCACAAGGACTGTGCGCCAGGCCCAAAAGGCGACGGTTCTCAGTCGCGTTTCCGGATCGAGTCAAGCCTTATCGAACCGGATCCCGTATGGGCCGGCGCCCTGGAGCCGCGCGCGCTCAGAACACAGCCAGCGCGGCGAGTCCAAACAGACCGAACAGGGCGAGCGAGGCGAGGCAAAAGATCCCGAAGCGCAGCGGTATGGGGTTGCCCAGCGACTGCACCAGGCTGTGCACGACGCGAATGCCCACGTAGGTCCACGCGAGAATGACCGCCATGCTGCTCACCGCGTTCGCGAGCACAAGAAAGGCAATCACCGCGTAAAACAGGGTCGGCTGTTCGTGCAGATGATTGTAGTTGTCCGCCTTCCAGCGCACGGCGGCCGGCAGTTCCTTCAACTGATCGCCGTTGGGCGCGGCCGAATCAAACTCGATACCCGATGCGCCGATCGCAGGAATTCTCGTGGCGTACATCCACACCCACATCACGGCCGTCCATAGCAGTAGCGCGACCGCTGGTTGCAGCAGTTCAGTTGCCATCGTTTTCGCCCCTCTTTTTCTTTGTACGCGCAGCGTAGCGGGATCGACGCTGCCGGTGAAGACCGTTTACAGCGCCGATGGCTCTGCATAGTCTGCAAGCTGGAAGGCGGCGCGAGAAATCGGCAGATGGAGTGGGTATCGCTGAAAAACCTGCTGTTCGCGGGCATGTTCCATTTCCTCGGCTACACGCCGACGCCGGATTTCATCGGCGAACCCTGGGCGCGTCACGATCAACCGGAGAGCGTTGGCTACTCCAGCGCCAGGCTCGCCGAGGTGGGCAGACTCGCGGACGACATGGCTAACGACGCTATCGTCGTAGTTGTGGATGGCAAGACCCTTTGGGAGTACGGCGATCCGCAGGCGCTTAGCTACCTAGCGTCTGTGCGTAAATCGCTGCTCGCCATGCTCTACGGTCCGTACGTCGAAGAAGGCAGCATCGATCTTGACCTGACCATGGCAGAGATCGGCCTGGACGACGTCGGCGGCCTGCTGCCGCTTGAGCGCGAGGCCACAATTCGCGATCTGATCGCCGCGCGCTCGGGCGTGTATCACGAGGCCTCCAATCCCGGCGACAACCTCGCGGACGCGCCGGCCCGCGGCAGCCAACGGCCGGGCAGCTACTACCTGTACAGCAACTGGGATTTCAACGCAGCCGGCTCCGCCTTCGAAATGCTGACGGGCGAGTCGATATACGACGCCTTTGACTCGCGGCTAGCGCGCCCACTGGGCTTGCAGGATTGGCGGCGCATGATCCACCTGCGCAACGGCGACGAGGAGCGTTCGGAACACCTCGCCTATCACTTTGTGCTGTCGACGCGTGACATGGCGCGGCTCGGCGAGCTGATGTTGCGCGACGGCATGTGGAACGGTGAACGGGTGCTGCCAGCGACCTGGACGCAGCAGATCATCTCGACGATTACGCCGAACGAGGAAATGAACCCGCCGATGTTTCGTGATAGCGAATTCGGCTACGGCTATATGTGGTGGGTCTGGGATGGACCGAAGGTCACCTGCTCTTACGAGGGCGCGTACAGCGCGCGCGGCGCCTACGGTCAGTACATTACCGTCGTACCGAAGCGAGACATGGTCGTGGCGCACAAGACCTTTCCCGACGCCCGCACGGACTGGCAGGAGTTTCGGCAGATTCTCGCCGGCCTGATCGACGCAAATTTGTCGTGGTCCTGCCAGAGCGGCCAACCGGACGCGACGGCGAACAAAACCGGCTTGCCTACGGGCAACGCCCGGCGAACCCGTTCCTGAAATCGCTCAAGCACGACAAGACAGGACGGCAGCGGCCCCGTCTGGTACAACCAACCTCATCGTCTAGAAGGTCAAGAGGAAGGTACAGGCCATGTCGAGCACTCGAATGAGCGCCACGGAGCGCGAGTCTTTTCTTGCCGACCTGCACGTCGGTGTGTTCAGCATCCCACGAGAGGGCTCGGCGCCCCTGACGGCACCCATCTGGTACGACTACGAACCAGGCGGCGAGCTGTGGGTCATCACGGGCGCTGATTCACAAAAAGGCCGGCTGCTGAAGGTCGGCACGCCGGTCACCATGGTGGCGCAAACCGAATCGGCGCCCTACCGCTACGTCAGCGTAGAGGGCGAGGTGACGAGCCTGCGCGATGCGGACAAGGAGAACGATCTACGGCCGATGGCACGTCGCTACCTGGGTGAGCAGATGGGCGATCAGTACGCGGACAACACCGCCGGCGGCGGAGGCATGCGGGTGGCGATCAAACCAACGCGCTGGCTGTCGGTCGACTACAGCAAGCTCTGAGTGCCGAGCGAACGCGCGGATAAATCGCCGGCCAAGGCGAGTAACGGCCGCAGCGACGATAGCGGGAGCAGGGTCAGAAGACGAAGAAGGAAAAGGAGCAGCCAATGAAAGTCGGACTCGCGTTCGCAAGTAGCATCGGTATCGAGGGGAGCGAAGCACTGGATCTATGCCGCCGCGCCGAGGCGCTCGGTTTCGAGTCGGTATGGGGCGGCGAGCACGTGGTCCTGCCGGACACCATTGCGTCGAAATATCCCTACACGGAAGACGGCAAGATTCCGGCGGAGCCGGACACGCCGATCCCCGACCCGCTCATCTGGTTGGCGTATGTCGCGGCTGCTGCGCCGAGCCTGCGCCTCGGTACCTGTATCCTGATCGTGCCGCAGCGTAACCCTCTAGTGTTGGCGAAAGAACTCGCCACCCTCGATCGTCTCAGCGGCGGTCGCGTGGAACTGGGATTGGGCGTCGGCTGGCTGCGCGAGGAGTTCGACGCGCTGGGGATTCCCTGGGCGCGCCGTGGCGCGCGCAACGACGAGTACATCGCCGCGATGCGCGCGCTGTGGGCCGCGCCGCACGCCGAGTTTCACGGCGAGTTTGTCGACTTCGAACCTGCCACCTGCAGTCCAAGACCCGTGAACGGCAACATCCCGGTAATCGTCGGCGGCGATTCAGACGTCGCGCTAAAGCGCGCTGTTCGTCTTGCCGACGGCTACTTTCCCGGCGAGGGAGACGGCGAGCGTCTGGCCGCGCTGCTCGGGCGGCTGCGACAGACCGCGGAGGAAGCCGATCGAGATCCGGCGACCATCGAGGTCAGCGCGATCTTCGGCATGCAGATGGCGAACCCGGAGGCAGGCATCGAACAAATGGCGCAGGCCGGCGTTGATCGCATCATGGTGCCCGCGTTTTTCTTCGCTGGTCCCGAGGGACTTGAGCGCCTGGACGCGTTCGCCGCTCAGGCGATGCCATTAGCAGCGGAGGTCTGACGGCGAGCGAATTCGCTCGCGAGTATCCATTTCGCGGTCGGGCGCAGCTTCGCCGATTGCGGGCTGAGAACAGACCAAGAAAAAGCACAAGAACATGGAGAGAGATCAGTGATCATCGTCGTCGCCGCTTTGGAGTTCGAAACGCAGGTGCATCGGGACCGCGCCGTTGAACTCACGCGAGAGGTGCAATTGGCGACGCGCCTCGAGGAACCCGGCTGTCGCGACTACTGCTTCGCGCCCGACCCATCGGTGCCCACGCGAGTTCAGGTGTACGAACTGTGGGACGACAGCGAGAGCCTCGCGGCGCATTTCAAACATCCGAACTACGACAAGATGGTTGAACTACTCGGCTCGGCGGGCATTAAGGAGAGCGTCAATCAGGCCTATCTCGTCGAACGCGGCGAACCCGTGTACGGACCCAATGGCGAGCGCAAGGAGGCGTTTTTCACCGACTAGGCGTCAATCGAGCGGCTAGCTGGTGCGGTGGCGGGTGAACGCGGCACGCCAGGCCTGACAGCCGTCGGCGCGTACCGAACGCAGCAGGCGTTCAGTGGGTTACCGGCGCACCACGCGCCGCGTCGTCCGCCGCAAGCAGCGCATCAGTCATGCGCTCTAGCAGCATCGATCTGACCGAGGCATCGACTGCCTTCAGGTCATTCATCTCGTCGGGATCATCGCGCAGATCGAATAGCTGCTCCTCGCCCTTGCTGTTGCGCGTATAGCGAAATCGCTCGGTGACCAGGGTGCGCGTTTTCGCGGGGATCGGCGTCAGCCGGGACACCACCGTTGCGATGTCGTCCTCGATGAGCACATCGTCGCGGACCCGAATCGCCGGTGAGGCGAGCGTCGGCGCGAGCGAGACGCCCTGCATGCCGTCGAACTGCGGCTGACCGCAGAGATCGAGTACGGTCGTGGCCAGATCCACGGTCGACGCCAGTGCGTCGGTGCGCCCCGCATCGCGACCCGGTGCATCGACGACAAGCGGCACTTGCAGCGTGCCGCGGTAGTGCATGAAGCCTTTCAAGAACAGACCGTGGTCGCCCATCATGTCGCCGTGATCACTGGTGAACACGACGATGGTGTCGTCTCGAACGCCCAGCCGATCGAGCGTCGCCAGCACCCGCCCGACACCGTCGTCGATCATCTCGATCATCCCGTAGGTCGCGGCGATCGCCTCCCGCAGCAGGTTGTCGTTCCCATAGCCGCAGGGCGCAACCCAGTTGCGTTGTTCGCGCGGATGCACGCCGCGAAACACCTTCAGATGGTCGGGGGCGTCGGCCAGCGCGTCGTGCCGCGTCGGCGGCAGCGGCATGTTGGCCGGATCGTGGCGGTCGAAATATTCGCCGGGCGGCGTCATGGGGTGATGCGGATCGGGAAACGAGCACCAGGCGAGCCAGGGCGCGTCGCCTTGCGCCGCAGTTTCAATAAAGTCGATCGTGCGCTCGGCCACGAACTGGGTCGAGTGGAAGCGCGCATCGTAGGGCGGTCGATAGATCTGCCACCACTCATCGGAGCGACTCTCGCCCGGCGCATCCGCCGCATACTCCACCAGCAGGTCGTCGCGCGCGGCACCCTGCTTCAGCGCCCACAGGAAGTGATGGCCGGTCGCACGCGCGCCATGGTCGATCGCGAGTTCGACGTGGTCAAAGCCGTAGAAATCATCGAAGTCGGGTGCCTCACCGTCGAGGTAACGCTCGAAATGTTCGAGAGTGTCCCAACCCGCGGGAAAGGACTCGGCGAGCGCACCCGCGCCGCGAAAGGGCGTCACGGCATTGCGACTCATGCCGTGCTACAGGTGCGACTTACCGATCAGCGCCGTGCGCCAACCCGCCTGCCCGAGCACGCGGGCGAAAGTGTTGGCGTTGGGCGGCAGCGAGCGATCGTTGAAGATGACGCCGTGTGCGCTCGGCAGTCGACCGGTCATCATCGTGCAGCGATTCGGCGTGCACACCGGATTCGACACCCAGGCGTTTTCAAACACCATGCCCCGTGCGGCGAGCCCATCGAGGTGCGGCGTGCGCACCACGCCGTTGCCCATAAAGCCGACATGATCGGCGCGATGTTGATCGGTAATGATGCACAGCACGTTCGGTCGCTTCGCCGTGGTCATGGTTCCCCCCTTTTCGGATCCCACCCGCACTCGGCATCGACCCGATTGCCAAGGCCTCAGCCAATGTACCAGACTGACCGCGATCGCAGAGAGGGAGAGACCCATGCCCAGTTCGCTTGGCACCAGTCGTCCGTTCGGCCTCGGCTATTGGCCGCTGCCCGAAGACGAACCAAAGGTCGCGGTGCGGCGCGAGCCCGTACGGCTGGTCGCGGCCGACGGCGCGCTCGTGCGCGGTATCCTTTGGACACCGCCCGCGGGTCAAGCACTCAAGACCGCCGTCGTGTTGACCCACCCGCGCGGTGATTTCTCTGTCCACTACGCCTGCCCCCTGCTGGCGGCGCAGGGCTACGCGGTGTTCGGCTTCGCGACCCGCTACCTGAACAACGACATCGACTGCCTGCACGAAAACTGCGTCAAGGACGTGGTTGTAGCAGTAGCGGAAATGCGCCGTCGGGGCGCCGAGAACGTCGTCCTGCTCGGCAACTCCGGCGGCGGTTCGCTCATGGCGCTGACTCAGAAAGAGACCGGCTGCGGCGACGCCTGGATCGGGCTCGCGGCCCATCCCGGCGAGGGCGTCTTTATGTGTCAGGTCATCGACCCGTCTGTCACCGATGAAAACGATCCGTCGTCGGTGGATCCGGCACTCGACATGTACAACCCAGACAACGGCTGGCGCCCCTGGCCCCAGCCCTGCAGCTACGACAAGGATTGGTTCGCCGCCTATCGCGCGGCCCAGCTCGCGCGCATTGCGCGCCTGGACGCCGTGGCTAAAGACTCGATCGCCGGCGCCGCGCGCGCCCGCACGCTCGCCGCCGGGGTAGATCGCACGACCGATCCCGCGGAGTGGCGCCACTGGCGCAGCCGTGCGGTCCACGCAAAATACATGGTGATCTATCGGACACTGGCCGATCCCGCATACCTCGACCTGGCTATCGAGCCGGATGACCGCCCGCTGGGTTCGCTGTTTGCGTTTCCTGATCCGTTCGAGGCCAACTACGGTCGCGGCGGTCTCGCGCGGACCATGACGGCGCGTGGCTGGCTATCGACCTGGAGCGGCCTGTCGTCGCATGCGCGCGTGGCCGACACGATGCCCGCCGTCACCGTGCCGACGCTGATCGTGCATGCCACCGCCGATACAGAGATTCGCCTGCAGCAGGCCCGTGATATTCGCGATGCCGCCGGTGCTGCGGACGTTACCTATCACGAGTTGAAGGGTGCGCCGCACTACTTCGAGGGCTTTCGAACCGAGGCGATGGAACTCGTCGGCGACTGGATCAAGGCGCGTTTCGGCTAACGTGCGCCGTGGCCGAACCTAGGTCTGTCGCGCGACGCGACCAAAGATCGCCGCAGGATCTTCGAACGCCTTGAACTCGAGCGCATTGCCGCTGGGATCCGCGACAAACAGCGTCCACTGCGCGTCCGGCTGATCCGCGAAGCGCAGCGTCGGCGGGAAGATGAACCCGACGCCGGCAACGCGCAGACGTTCGACGAGCGCCTGGAACTCTTGCACTTCTAGAATCGCGCCGAAGTGCGGCATCGGCACGCGCACCCCATCGACGTCGCCGCAGCGCTCGGTCGGAGTTGGCGCGCCGAGATGCAGCGAGAGCTGATTGCCAAAGAAATCAAAGTCGATCCAGGTCTTCGCCCGGCGGCCCTCAGTCGCGCCGATGACGTCCACGTAAAACGCGCGTGCGCTGTCAAGATCGTCGATGCAGCAGGAATAGTGGAACACACGCAGATCCTCGCAAACGCTGCCCTTCGGCGCCCTAGTCGTGGAACCGGGGTTTGCGTTTCTCCATGAACGCACGGATCGCCTCGCGCGATTCCGGATTGCCGCCCGCGTTAACGAGCTGCTGCGCCTCGAGCAGCAGCGATGCGCGCAGGTCCTGTTCCACGCCCCGATTCAAATTGTGCTTCATCCGCCCCAGCGTTTGGGTCGGGCCGTTGGCGATCGCAGCCACGAAGGCCAGCGCGTCTTCGCGAAAGCTGGCCTTGGGAAACACTCTATTGACGATGCCAAGCCGCAGCGCCTCGTCGGCGTAGACACGATCCGCGGTGTAGAAGAGTTCCTTGGCTCTGGCCAGCCCGACCAGACGCGGGAGGAACCAACTCGAGCCGTAGTCGCCCGACAGACCCACGTTCGCAAACGCGGTAGTCACGAACGCGGTGTCCGCCGCGACGCGCAGGTCGCAGGAGAGCGCGATCGACAGGCCCGCACCGGCGGCCGCGCCGGGGAGAGCGGCGATGGTCACCTTGTTCAGCTCGTGAATGCGCAGCGTCAGCGTCGCCTCTTTTTGCAGCAGCGCTTCGATGCGCTCCGACTTGCTGACCGGCGCAGCGTCAGTGGATCCGCCGCCCATTTCGCTGACGTCGCCGCCGGAGCAAAACGCGTCGCCCGCGCCGGTGATCATCACGCAGCCCACGCGATCGTCATCCTCGAGCGCGGCGACCGTGCGCCGCAGCGCGGGGGTCAGCACGTCACCCAACGCGTTCTTCTTCTCCGGCTTGTTCAGCGTCACGACGGCAACGCGCTGCTCGATGCGACACAGCAGCTCCTCGGTTCCCGTATCGATTGCTAGCGGTTCGCTCATGGTTGCTCCCCCAATGTCGTTAGCCCCTGCTGCATCAAGCCCGCAGCGCTGCGTCGTTCGCTGCACGCCACGCGCGCGGTAACTTTCGCTACGTAGCGCTCATTCCCCGCTGCGCGGCGACCATCATAGCAGTCACCACCGTCCGGACGGCGGCTGCTACTATCGCTGCCACAAATAGCTGGCCGGGGGTGCCATGACAGACGATATCGGGAGCGTCACCCAGACGCGCGACGGCCACGTGCTGATCATCACGGTGGATCGGGCGACCAAGATGAACGGCTTCACGCCCGAGATGTTCGAGGGCATGATCGCCGGCCTCGAGACCCTCGAAGCGGACGCGGACCTGTGGGCCGGGGTCGTCTGCTTCGCGGGCGACCACACCACCGCCGGGCTCGACATGCCGCGCTTCTTCGGCGCCGAGGCGAGCGAGCGCAGCGTCGATCCGAATCGCCTGGACGCATTTGGCCTCAACCGGCGCTGCAGCAAACCCGTCATCATGGCGGTGCAGGGCGTGACCTACACCATCGGCATCGAGATGCTGCTGGGCGTCGACATCGTGGTCGCGGCCGAAGACTGCCGGTTTCGCCAGCTCGAGCCGCGTCGCGGCCTCGCGGTGTTCGGCGGCGCGCACGTGCGCTTCGTTCAGCGCGCCGGTTGGGGCAACGCCATGTATCACCTGCTGCGCGCCGACGAATTCGATGCCATGCGCGCGCTCGAACTGGGTTTCGTGCAGGAGGTCGTGCCCGCAGGCGAGCAGAGAACCCGCGCGATCGAACTCGCCCAGCAGATTTGCGAGTGCGCCCCTATCGCCGTACAGGAAATCAAGCGCGCGGCATTCGTGTATTTGACCGAGGGGGAACGGGCCGCCTTCGCCGAGATACCGACGATGCGCGAGCGCACGCTCGGCTCCGCAGACGCAGCCGAAGGCATCGCCTCGTTTCGGGAGCGACGCGAAGCGCGTTTCACGGGCAAGTGACCCTTGCCCCCACCCGGCGCCGCGGCATCCGCCCGCAAGTCGAACGCGCGCCCGGCGGGCTGCTAGAGTAGGCCGTCAGACAAAGAAGAAGTCCTCATGGTCAACGCCCTGATTTGCCTGGTCGGCATCGCCGTGCTGTTTGCTGCCGCGCTGGCGTTGTCGCTCGATCGCGCACGCATCAATTGGCGCACGGTCGGGCTGGCTTTCGCCCTTCAGTTTCTGCTCGCGGGGATCATTCTCTACTTTCCACCCGGGGTTGCGCTCTTAGAGCAGGCCAGCCTCGCCGTGGGCGCGGTGCTCGGCTACGCGCGCGAAGGCATCGAGTTCATGTTCGGTGACGCCGGTACCGGCAAGCTCGGCTTTATCTTCGCGTTTCAGGTGCTGCCCTCCATCATCTTCATGTCGTCCCTCATCAGCGTGCTGTACTACACCGGCATCATGCAGTGGATCGTGCGCCTGATCGGCGGGTCGCTGAGTCGACTGCTCGGCACGACGGCGCCGGAGTCCCTGTCCGCGGCGGCGAACATCTTCATCGGTCAGACCGAGGCGCCGATCTCGATTCGCCCGTTTCTCGCCGGCATGACCCGCTCGGAGCTGTTCGCCGTCATGGTGGGCGGCATGGCGACCGTGGCGGGTTCCGCCATGGCCGGCTATGCGGCGATCGGGATCGAACTGAAGTACCTCATCGCGGCGAGCTTCATGGCCGCACCCGGTGCGTTGGCGATGGCGAAACTGACCGTGCCGGAGACCGACACGCCGAAGGCCGACGTCACCGCGACGGCCGCGTTCGAGGACGACGCCGCCGGCGACGAGCCGCCGGTCAATCTGATAGACGCGGCGGCCAAGGGCGCCTCCTCCGGCCTGCTGCTGGCCGTCAACGTCGGCGCCATGCTGGTGGCGTTCATCGCCCTGATCGCACTCGTCAACGGCGGCATCGGCTGGCTGACCAGCCTCGTCGGCATCGAAGGGATCACGATCGAGTACCTGCTCGGCCTGCTCTTCAGCCCGATAGCCTGGCTGCTTGGCGTGCCCTGGGCGGAGGTGCAGGTCGCCGGCAGCTACATCGGCCAGAAGCTGGTGCTCAACGAGTTCGTCGCCTATCTGGATTTCGTCGCCAATCGAGACACGATGGCGACCCACACTCAGGCCGTGGTGATCTTCGCGCTCTGCGGCTTCGCGAATTTCGCCTCGATCGCGATTCTGCTGGGCGGACTCGGTATGATGGCGCCCAGCCGCCGTCCCGAGATCGCGCGTCTCGGCGTTCGGGCGCTCATTGCCGCGACGCTCGCCAACCTGATGAGCGCGGCGATCGCCAGCTTTTTCCTCCATCTTGGTGCCTTATGACGGCTTCTGTGCCGACGCTCGACATCTCTCGGTTTGACGACAGCGCGACCGGTGCTCGAGACCGGTTCGTCGCCGAGCTCGGCGATGCCTTCGAGACCTTCGGGTTCTGCGGCATCAGCGGTCACGGCATTCCCGATGCGCTGATCGGTCGCGCTTACGACGCCATTCGCGCGTTTTTCGCGCTGGACCAGGACACCAAGGACGGCTACTCCGGCGTGCCCGGCGGGGCTCGCGGCTACACCCGCTTCGGCATCGAAACCGCGAAGGATGCCAGCCACCCCGATCTGAAAGAGTTCTGGCAGGTTGGCCGCGAACTGGCGACGGGCGCGGACCGCCACGAGAGCCTGATGCCGAACCTGTGGCCGGAAGAGGTGGCCCTGTTTCGGGAACGGCTGTATCCGCTGTATGAGGCGCTCGACGATCTGGGCGCGCGCGTGCTGGCGGCGCTCGCGCTGCACATGTCGCTACCGAGAGACTTTTTCGCCAACAAGATCGATCGCGGCAACTCGATCCTGCGGCCGCTGCATTATCCGCCGATCGCGCAGGCGACGACGCCAAGCTTGCGCTCGGCGCCCCACGAGGACATCAACCTGATCACACTGCTGGTCGGCTCGGAAGAGCCCGGCCTCGAGGTGCTGACCCGCGACGGCGACTGGAGCGCCGTGACCTCTCTGCCCGGTACGATCGTCGTCAACATCGGCGACATGATGCAACGGCTAACCAATCACAAACTGCCGTCCACCACCCACCGAGTGGTGAATTCACCAGAGGGCTTTGCGGGCCAGAGCCGTTATTCGGTACCCTTTTTCTGTCATCCGAATCCGGACTACCTGATCGAGACGCTGCCGAGCTGCATCAGTGCGGCTCACCCGGATCGATACCCTACGCCGATCACCGCCGACGACTACCTGACCCAGCGTCTCGTCGAGATCAACCTCCTGTAACCGGTCCGGCGGAAACGCTGGCCCGTCTCAGGAACCCTCGCGATATTCCTTGCCCCGCGACAGCACGATCACCACGACCGCGCGCACCTTCATGCCGTACTCGCTCGCGAGTCCCAGGCACTCCTGAAACGTCCAGACGTCCTGTTCGTCGATGCGCTGTTCCAGCGTCTTGGTCATGGTCAGGTCCTCCCGAGCGCCGCGCGGCAATCTAGCACGGCGACCGGCTTACAGGTCTGAGTAGTCTGCCGGCGTCAGTCGCGCGCCCTGCGCGAGCCGTTCGTTCGTGCGCGCAAAGACCCGCGCGTCCCTCTCGCGCAGCGCCGGGTCCCTGCGTTCCACGTTCTTCAGCGGCAGCTTGATCCGCTGACAGTCTTGCAACCGCTGTGCGTTGCGCGCCAGAAACGCCCAATACATCGGCGTCAGCGGGCAGTCCTTGCGCGGATTAAACGCACAGTGACCGCAGTAGTCGCTCATTCGATGCACGTAGCCCGCGCCCGACACATACGGCTTAGTCGTGAACAATTCGCCGAGCGAAAACGTTCCCATGCCCAGCACGTTCGGCTCGACGACCCAATCGAAGGCATCCAGATAAGCGACCCAGTACCAGTCCGATAGCTCAGCAGGATCCACGTCCAGCAGCGTCGCGATGTTGGCGAGAACCATGAGTCGCGTGATGTGGTGGCTGTAGCCGGTTGCCCACACGTCGGCCACCACGCGGTCGAGACATTCCAGACCAGAGCGCTGCCCCCAAAACGCCGCAGGCAAAGACGCGTGCGCCCGCAGCACATTGTTCGGCACGCTGCGAAAGCCATCGGTGGCTTCGTGCACGTGACGCATAAACTCGCGCCAGCCGAGCAGTTGGCGCACGAAGCCTTCTTTGCTTGCCAGTTCCAGGTCGAGCGCCAGGACGGCGTCCAGCACACGCCGAGGCAACAGCCGATGCAGATTCATGAGGGGCGCAAGGCGCGTGTGAAACAATCCCGGCGATTGCACGCTCATCGCATCTTCATAGGGTCCGAAGGTCGGCAGCGCGTGCGTAAGCGCCCAGCCCAGGGCGGATTCCGCGTCGGCCCGGGTCGCGGGCAGGCTGTCCAGATCGATCCGGCCAGGATGCGTGCCGTAGCGTGCCGCAACCAGCTCGGCCACCTCGGTCTTGATCGGATCGCGTGCAAAACGCGGTTCGGCTGGCGCCGGGGGATCGCCTTTCCACGGCTTGCGATTGTCCGCATCGAAGCTGAATTTGCCGCCCACGGGCTTACCGGCCTGCATCATCACACCGCTGTCTCTGCGGACCTGACGATAGAACGCGTCCATGCGCCAGGGCACACGCCGCTGCGACGCGTTGAACTGCTCTGGCGTCGTCAGCCAGCCGGTATGGTCCACATAGGACAGCCAGCCCTCGTCAACCGCGCCCTGCAGCAGCGCGCGCAGCTCCCGCTCCGCCGGTCTCGCGCAGGTGATCGTGCCCAGCTCACGCGCCGCGTCCTGCAGCATGCGGCCATAGTCCGCCTCACCGATCAGATAGCGAACCGCCACGCCACGCCGCGCCTGCTCCAGCGCGAAGTGCCGTTGGTTTGCCAGGATGAGGGCCAGCTTCTGTTGGTGATAGGGGCGCTGCGCTGGCTTCCAGGCCGTCTCGATCAGAACGATACCGGTCGCGGCGGCCGGCTGGTCGGCGAGCGGACTCAGGTCCTCGTTGAGCTGGTCGTAGGGCACATAGCACCACCGTCGGCCGCGCTCATTCGTCGGCGCAAGCCGCCTCAACTGCTGCAGAAAAACGCTCATGGCCCCGAAGTCGTGTGTCGAATCGGGGCCACCCTACAGCCCGCCGGGCGACGCGCCAACGCGTCGTCCAGGCTGTGGTTGACGTTCGCCGGCGCGGACTCAGGAGGCCGGCTGGACCCAGATGGGTGAGGACCAGGCACGCTCCTGCAGGGTCGCCGGGAGATCCGGTCGCGGGGTCGTGCCCGCCTTGAGCGCATCCCAGGTCGACCAGCGACAGGTCGGATTTTCCAGCACGCGCGCGTAGTAGAACGCCCGCAGCGACGCGTCGAAGTCGGGATCGCGCCACACGGCCTTCAGCTCTGCGGCACCCGAATCGGCGGAGATGGAACAGTCGCTGAGATCGACCGCGGCGCCGTTGTCCGCACAGCGATGGGCGTCCGCGGCGGGGGCGGAACCATCGGCACAGGCGACGTCGAAGACACGCTCGTGGTGCTCGCCGTCGACCGTCCAACCCTTGATGATCTGCAGCCGCTGCAGCGGCGCGGAGTCTGCGTCCTGACTGGCCCAGGCAAACAGAGCGGGTGCGCCCGACCCGGCTAGCAGCTCGCCACCCATCGCGGTGTGATCTCGATACAGGCGCTCGAGGTGATCAGGCGCGGCCACCAGCGCCTCGTCGATACCGACGCCGGCAAACAGGCGAATTTTCATGCGCGGACCGGACGTCGCGAAGGTTTCCTTGCGCCGAAAGGCGCGGTAGATCGAATCGCGATCGTTGCGCTCCGCCCACACCCCGGTCAGGCCTGACGCTCCCCAGGTCTCATAACCGCCGCTCGCGTAGGGCTCGCCGTTGATCTCCTTCAGGTTCACGCGTCCGGCGGAGCGCACGATTTCGGCGTTACCCGGCGACAGCGGCACGGACCCGCGCCGTTCGCCGTCAGCATCGACAAGCCCGACCTTCGAAAAGAAGGTCTCTTCCTGAAACGACGCAGCACCCGTGTGCGTGTCCGAGGCCGCGACGAAGCCAAACTGATAGGCATTCACGATGCCCTGATCGGCCAGCTTCAGGCCGTCGAGCAGGGCGTAGCGCGCGTAGGAACCCACGGGCTCGCTGGGCAGCGTGGTCGCCACGCGATACGGCATGATCTCAAAGTCGGCCCACTCGTCGGTATCGGAGAGCAGCGGATGGGTCTCTGACGTGCCCTTGATCTGCGTGAGTTCGATGAGGGGTTCGTTGCGGATGCGCTGTGCCGCGTAGCCGTCGTCGAGCGGATTGCCGGCCCAGTCGACCAGCTTGAACATCTGTCCATTGGAGCCGTTGGCGTTGTGCGGAATTGCGAGCGCCTCGATGCCTTCGGCACGCAGCCCGTCCATCCAGTCCCACAGATCTTCCGGGTTCTGACTGTGAAAGCGCGAAAACGGCACCGCGGGCAGCTTGTCGGCGTCGCGAAAAATCACGTTGCGATGGAGATTGCCCCGATCGTCGGTGGAGGTGGTGTACTCGTAGCCGACGAAGGTCGTGAAACTGCCCGGTCGATAGTGGGCCTCGGCAGCGGCGACGATGTCTGCCCAGGCGGCCCGCGCGATGCCGTCGACCATCTCGCCATCGACGCGCCCTTCGACCACGCCGCTCAGCGTCTCGCCGAGAAAACCCTGAAACGCGCGCAGGCGCTGCGGCAGGCTTTCGAAGGTCATGTTGCTGGGCGCGTTCAGATCGTTCAGATCGCGCACGAACGGATAACGCGAAAACTCGGTGCTGGTATCCGCCGCCGCGCTCACCGCCCCGAGGAACATCGCGTGATCGGTCACCGAGTAAAAGTCGAGCGGCCTCGGCAGGCGCACGTCGAAGCCTGCGGGGTGCGCGATGGCCTCGCCCTCGGCGTAACGATAGGCGTCGTAGGGCGACGCGATCGTGCCAAACGCAAAGGCATCGAAAGAATACTTGGTGTGCACGTGCAGATCGCCAAACAGCGCCGTGCGCGCCGCACTACGGGCCGGGTCGGCGACGATCAGATCGCGGGGCATGTCCAGCGTCATACCGTCGAAGCGGCGCGCGGCCGCCTGATCATCGGGATCGCCCTCGATCGCCTCGTGGAGGGCGTCGTGTAACTCAGCCGCAGACATCTCTGCGGCAGATTCGGTTTCGGGCGCGGATTCGCCGCAGCCGGCCAGACCGGCCAGCGCCGCCGCCACTAGCGCGTTGCATAAAACTCGCACGCCGCTACCACTGGTTGACGTGCATGACGGATCGCACATCCGGTCGATACGCGCGCTTGAACTCGGTGCCCTTCGTGTAGGCGATGGGAATCAGCGCCACCTGCATGAAATCGTCGTAGGGAATGCCCAGCAGTTCGGCCACGGCCTGTTCGTGCATCAGGTGCAGCGTCGTCCACGCGGTGCCGAGACCGCGAGCGCGCGCCGCGAGCATGAAGTTCCAGGCCGCCGGGATAATCGAACCCAGCGTGCCCGCCTGAGCCATCACGCTGGCGCCCGCCGCCCCGTCCGAGCGTCCGCTGATACAGGGAATCATCAGCACCGGCGCGCGCCCCATGTTGTCAGCCAGGTATTCGGCGCTGGACGTCGAGCGCTCCTGACTCGCGAGCAGCGACGCGTCGCCGCTGTCCTTGTGCAGATGGTGTATCGCTACCGGCATCGTCCGGTAGACCTCGAAAGCCTGACGATAAAAGTCGCCGATGGCGGCCCGCTTGTCAGGGTCGGTCACGAACACAAATTGCCAGCCCTGTGAGTTAGAGCCGGAAGGCGCTTGCACCGCCAGTTCCATGCACTCTTCCAAAACCTCGGACGACACCTCGCGATCGAAGTCGAGCCGTTTGCGCACGGCGCGCGTCGTGCCGAGCAGATCGTCGTTCGAAAGCCCCAGTTGTGGATGGGCCATGACCACTCCCCTTGCTGCATTGACCAGACAGACACCATAGCAGGCCGGCCTGAGCGGCGCGCGTGAGCCCGTCAGCCGGATGTTGCAAGATGGGCGCACGAACCACAGGAAAAACGTCCATGAGCCTGATACCCCCTGCCGCCGACGATCCGCAGTTCGAGCCCCTGTTCAAAATGGTCGAGGCCGGCATGGGCTTCGTTCCCAACAGCATGCGCACGATGGCGCACTGGCCGGAACTGTTGCAGGCCTTCGGGGGTCTGGGCGGCACGGTGCTGAATTCGGGCGAGGTCGATGCGAGCCTCAAACAGCTCATCGCGTTCGTCGTCAGCAACGCCGCCGGCTGCCGCTATTGCCAGGCGCACACGTCGCACAGCGCGGAGCGACGCGGCGTCGACGCCGACAAGCTGGCCGCAGTGTTCGAGTTCGAATCGAGCCCGTTGTTTGATCCTGCCGAACGCGCGGCGCTGCGCGTCGCGGCCCACGCGGGCATGGTGCCCAACGCCGTGGAGCCGGATCACATGGCGCAGCTGCGCGCGCACTACAGCGATCGCCAGGCGGTCGAGATCGTGGCAGTCATCTCGCTGTTCGGCTATCTGAACCGCTGGAACGACACCATGGCCACGACCCTCGAAGACACGCCAAAGACCTTCGCTAGCGAACATTTGAAAGACTGGGAGATCGGCAAACATGCCTAACGAACACTTACACGGCCGCGTGGTTGTCATCACCGGCGCCGGCGGCGGCTTCGGGCGGCTGATCGCGCAGCGCTGCGGCACGCTTGGCGCGCGCGTCGTCTGTGCGGACGTCGACGGTAACGCCGCCGAGGCAGCCGCCGTCGAGATCATCGAGGCCGGCGGCCAGGCGCTGGGCGTCACTGCCGATGTCACCGACGCCGCGGCGATGCAGGCACTGGCAGCCAGCGCGACGGAGACGTTCGAGCGGATCGACGTGTGGATCAACAACGCCGGCATCATGCCGCTCGCGTTCTATGCCGATCACGCCGCAGCCCTGAACGCATGGCACCGCTGCATCGACATCAATATCAAGGGCGTACTCAACGGCATTGTCGCCGCGTTCGACCCCATGATGCAGGCCGGCCGCGGCCACGTCGTCAATGTGTCGTCGATCTACGGCAACTTCCCGGTGGTCGGTGCCGGCGTCTACGGCGCCACCAAGTCGGCCGTGAACTTCCTCTCGGAGTCCCTGCGCGTGGAGTCGGCCGGCAAGATCAAGGTCACCATCATCAAGCCCACCGGGGTGCCGGCGACCAACCTGGGCAGCGCGGTGGTCAATCCGGCCGCGGTTACGGGTATCCTCGGCCAGAACACCGCGAGCTACGGCGCGACGCTGGCCGCCATGGCCAGCGGCGAACTCGACGGCGACGCGATGTCCGCCGACAGCATCGGCTACAAGGTGCTGGCACCCGAGCACATCGCGGATCAGGTGGTCTACGCGATCAACCAGCCCTGGGGCGTGTCGATCGGGGACGTCACCATTCGCGCGGCTGGCGACGAGTACATCCTGTAGCCGCCCACCGACCACCCGCCGAGGCTCGCGGCAGGAGTCCCGGCGGGTACCCTCTAACCAGTCGAGGAGACGGGCCCAGCCGCGCGGAGAATCGAGGGAAGAACCAGCGCTAGCACTAGCGGAACCACCAGGGGAGGACATGATGAGCACGGATTTGATCTACCGCTCGGCAACGGAGCTCGCGGCGCTGATACGCGCGCGCGAGGTTTCGAGTCGCGAGTTAACTGACGCCTACATCGATCGCATCGAGGCGCACGATGCAGCGATCAACGCGGTCGTCGTGCGACGCTTCGACGCGGCCCGCGCAGAGGCCGACGCGGCCGATGCGGCGCTCGCGCGCGGGGACGAAGCCGGCCCGCTGCACGGCATACCGATGACGATTAAGGAGTCGTACGTGCTGGCGGATACGCCGTCGACCTGGGGCATCGAATCGCAGCGCGCCAACGTCTCGCCAAGCGACGGTCTGAGCGTGCGCCGTTTCAGGGCCGCGGGCGCCCACTTTCTCGGCAAGACCAACGTGCCGAAAGATCTGGCCGACTTTCAAAGCTACAACGCGATCTACGGCACCACGAACAATCCCTGGGACACTGGCCGCACACCGGGTGGCTCGTCCGGCGGCAGCGCCGCGGCGCTGGCCGCCGGCTTCAGCGCGCTGGAGGCCGGCTCTGACATCGGCGGTTCCATACGCACACCCGCAGCGTTCTGCGGCGTGTTTGGACACAAGCCGACCTGGGGCATCGTGCCGCTGGCGGGTCACGAGCTGTTTCCCGGCGTACCGGACGCTGACGTCAGCGTCTGCGGCCCCCTCGCCCGCTCCGCCGCCGACCTGCATACCGCACTCGATATCATGGCGGGGCCGGTCGAGCGCGAGGCGCTCGGCTGGCAGCTAAAACTCGCGCCCGCAGGAATCGATTCGCTGCGCGGCCTGCGCGTCGCGCTCTGGCCGACCGACGAACTCGCGCCGGTCGCGCGGGAGATCGAGGCGCGCGTTTTGGCGATCGGCGAAAAGCTCGAAGCCGAAGGCGCAATCGTGTCGACGACCGCCCGGCCTGACGTCGACGTCAGGAAGGCCCACATCGTCTATGCGAGCCTGATGCAGGCCACCATGGCGAGCGCGGCGCCAGCCGAGGAACTCGCGCACTGGCAGCGCGTCGCCGACGAGCTTGGACCGGAAGACGACTCGTCGCTCGCGGTCAACGCCCGCGCCGCCGTGATGTCGCATCGCGACTGGCTGCGGCACAACTTCCGCCGCGCCAAGCTGCAACGCGCGTGGGATGCGTTCTTCGACGATTGGGACGTGCTGATTTGTCCGCAGCAGATCGCTCCCGCCTTCCCGCATGACCAGCGCCCGTGGAGCGAGCGCACCCTCGACGTCGACGGGGAGGCGCGTGACTACGGCAGCGGGATCTTCTGGTCCGGTCTGGCCAACGGCGCGTCCCTGCCCAGCACCGCGTTTCCGGCCGGCACGACGGACAGCGGGCTGCCGATCGGCTTACAGGCGACCTGCCGCTCGTACTTCGATCACCGAGCCATTCGCTGCGCGGGACTGATCAGCGATCTCTGCGGTGGCTTCACGCCACCTCCTGCACTCGCGGGCGCCGGCACGTAGTGATCACCTACGTCCACCCCAAGTGACGCTCGTTCGCGGCGCTGCCACCCTGTGCCCGACGCGCCGGCTGCACCTCGGCGCGCTGGCCGCGGGCGCCGCTTTAGCGGCGCTGGGTGCCGCGCAGAGCACGCCCGCGAACGGCGAGTCCAAAGTGCCCCTGATCGTCGCGCATCGCGCCTGCTCCGTCGAGACATCGGCGTACGAAGCACCAGCGCGCTGCGCGGAGAACACGCTGGCCGCTATCCGCGAGACCGCCCGGCTGAGTGCCGATATGGCGGAACTAGACGTGCGGGTGAGCGCCGACGGCGCGCTCGTGCTGCTGCACGATAAGCGCCTGGCACGGACGACGAACGGCCGGGGCAAGGTGCACGAGACGACCCTCGAGCATCTGCGTACGCTAGACGCCGGCGGCGGCGAGCGCATTCCCACGCTCGAGGAGGCGCTCGCACTCAGCGCACGCCTTGAGCTGCCCGTGCTGCTCGACCTGAAGACGCGCCGGGTTACAAGCGATGCACTGGTGCGATCGCTAAGCGCTCGAGATCCGCGCGCACCGGTGTACGTCGGCGCCCACAGCCCGGAGCGGGTGCGCGAACTGCGCGCGCTCGAACCCGGGCTGCGAATCGTGGCACTGCCGATGTCGCGCGCGCGCCTCGGCGCCTATCTCGACGCGCGGCCCGACGGCGTTCGCGTTTGGGCGCGCTGGGCGAACAAAAAACTGGTTGCGCGACTTCGCGCCGCGCGGGTCGACATCTGGGTGACGCTAGGCAGTCGCGGTCGAGCGCACCATGCTCGGATTCTGGCGCTCGGGGTCGATGCGATGATTACCGATCGGCCGGTGCTGCTCGACAGCTTGCGCGAGGCTAGCGAGCGTTCTGCCAGCCAACACCCAGCGCCTCGCTTCCCGCCGGTCCAGTACGCGTCTCTTCGCGACTGAGGCGCGACGGCGCGGCACTCACCAGCAGCCCAGATTCCTGCTGGCGCCGGTAGCTTTCGAGGTCATCGCGACCATAGACGTCATCCAAATAGCGGACCGGCTGCGCTTCGCCGGAACTCGCCTCGCGCTCGACCCACGCCGTCTGGTAGACCAGGTGCACGGGCAGTTGGACATCGAGGTCGATTCGGCTGGTGCGCCCCGTCGCGAAACGCCGCTCGACGTCCTGTGCCAACAGGCCGTTCTGCAGCCGCAGGACTTCCTGCGCGAGGGCCTGTGGATCGCTGACGCGGACACAGCCACTGCTGTAGGTGCGTCGCGTGTGCGCGAACTGGGCCTTGGCGGGCGAATCGTGCAGATAGATCGCGCGCGGGTTCGGGAAAATGAACTTCACTGAACCCAACGCGTTGCTTCTACCGGGGCGCTGGCGAACGCGAAAATCGAAGCCGGCTCCGGAATTCCAGTCGACTTCGGACGGGTTCAGGTGTGTGCGACCTTGCAGCAGTTCGTAGCCGTTGCGGGCCAGATAGTCCGTATCGCGCAGCACCTTGGGCAGTATCTTGCGCGTGAAGATCCTCGGCGGAACGTTCCAGTACGGGTGAAATTCGACGTAGCGCATGAGACCCGCGAGCTCAGGCGTCGCGTGTTTACGCTCGCCGACGACGACCGGCATTTCCAGTATCGGCACGCCGCCGCTGTACATACGGAGCTTGTACTCGGGAATGTTGACGACGATGTGGTTGCCCGCCGCATCGATGTCCCGCGCGCGCCAGCGATCGATGTTGAGCCGCAGCTGCGCCAGCCGCTGCTCCACCGACGTGTTCAGATGCGCAATTGTCGATCGACCCGCGATGCCGTCGGCGGCAAGGCCGTGTCGACGCTGATAGCGGCGCACGGCGCTGACCACGTCTGCAGAGTAGCGCTCGGCGCCAGCGGTCATCTGCGCGGGCACCGCAAGGCGAGCGCGCAGCAGCGCGACGGCGCGATTCGTATCACCCAGCCCGTACTTGCCTTCCGGGACGACGGGCAGCCCGCTGGGCAGGGCCGCCTGCAGCCGCGCCAGCTCGCGTTCGAGGGCGATGAGCTGCGGGTGGCGTTGCTCTGGCGGCGAGACGGTCTCTGCGGGTTCTGCGGGTTTTGCCGGTGCGCGAGTCGAAGACAGCGCCGGTGCCGCAGGGTTAGCGAACGGATTCGTTACCGCTCCCGCCGAGGTGACCCCCATGCTGTCTTCCGCCCCCGCATGCAGGGGCGCGACGCTCGGCCGCTCCATGGCGACGACGGGCAGGCTACAGGCGCACAGCAGAATCGCCCTGGCGAACCAGGACCCCGCAGGCTTCGAATGTCTGAACCCTTGTTTCATCCCGCCATGCTAAGGACTCGCGACACCGATAATTTTCGGGGTCGTGAGTCACTGGTAGGCGGGTTCCCGGGCCTTGTAAGCGGGATGTGCCGAACTGCCATGCTGTTTGACGAAACAGCATGGCAGCGGCGGATTTAGGCCGTGGCGGGCGAACCGAAGCTGCTGCTCAGCGCCGCAAGAAACGATCGGCTCAGGCGCTGGCTGACGGCGGCCGCGGGCAGAAACGCATCGGCGCCGTGAAACAGCCCCGGAAACACGGCCAGCTCACAGGCGACCCCCGCCTCGTTGAGACGGACGGCGTATTCCACGTCTTCGTTATAGAACAGGTCTTCGGTACCGACGCAGACATAGGCCGGCGGCACGCCGGTAAGATCCGTCGCGCGCGTCGCCGCGGCATAGGGCGAAGCCGCGTCACCCGGAACGCCGTCGAGGTACATCTCCCAGGCGTTGAACGAGGTCGATCGCTTCCACACCGGATGGTTCTCGAACTGTCCAGACGCGGTCGCGTGCAGGTTGTCGATCATCGGATAGATCAATAGCTGCAGCGTTAGCGGGACGTTGTCCCGGTCACGATTCATCAGCGCCAGACCGGCCGCGAGACCACCGCCGGCGCTCGCGCCGCCGATAGCGAGACGCGCCGCGTCGACGCCCAGATCCGCTGCGTTGTTGCGCAGCCACAGCAGCGCGGCGTAGCAGTCCTCGCTGCCCGCGGGAAACGGATGCTCGGGCGCGAGGCGATAGTCGACCGAGCACACCGTACAGTCGAGTTCGGCGGCGATCATTCGCGCGCGCTCATCGTCAGCGCTGCCGAGAATGTAGCCGCCACCGTGAATCCACTGCAGCGCCGCCTGCCGCGGCTTGTCGGAGGCACGGTAGAGGATCACGTCCAACGGACCGTCGGGCCCGTCGATCTGGCGACGCTCTTCGCTGACGTCAAACAGCGACGGCGGCGCCGGACGCGACGCGAGCAGCTCGCGGATGGCGACGATGTTGTCGCGATTGATGTCGAGCGGCGGGAACGCCTCGAGCATGGGGGTCAGTTCGGGGTCGAGACGGTCGTAATCCAATTGCATGACGCATACCCTCCGTTGGGAATCAAATTCTGTCGACTATTGTCGAATGGGTGGCGGGCGATCGCCAGAGGTGATCCTGGGCGCTTGTTTGATACCCGCCGCCTGCAGCTCGGCGGCGATGCGCTCGCGCAGTTCGAACTTCTTGATCTTCGTGCCCGACATCGGCCACTCGGAGACGAAGCGGACATAGCGGGGTACGCGAAAACTCGCGATCTGGCCTCGACAAAAATCCATAAGCGCCTGCTCGGTGAGGCTCGCGCCCGCGCGCAGTTCCACAAAGGCGGCGGGCACTTCGACATAGCGCTCATCCGGCGCGGCGACGACCTGTGCGAGCACGATGTCAGGATGCGTGTGCAGGTAGTCCTCCACCTCTGCCGCGGCAACGTTTTCGCCACCGACTTTCAGCATGTCCTTCAGCCGACTGAGAAACGTTACTCGGCCGTCCGCGTCCATCACACCGAGGTCGCCGCTGTGGAAATACCCGTCGTCGTCGAAGACTGCGGCATTGGTGTCGGGATCGTCGTAGTAGCCGGCAAAGGTATTCGGTCCGCGAAAACAGATTTCGCCGGGCTCGCCCGCGGCAACCGGCTCGCCGGTGTCAGGATTGGTAATGCACGCCTGCATGCCGGGCAACGGATAGCCGCCGGTCGTCAGCCGGGCGTCGAGCGCGTCGGTGGGTCGCGATAACGACAGGAAGCCGCAGGCCTCGGTCATGCCAAAGCAGCTCACCAGCGCCGCTGCGGGGAGTCGCGCTTGAAAGGCTTCGAGCATCGACCGGGTACCCGTCACCTGCTGCAGCCGCAGTCGGTCGCGATCGACCTCCGCGAAGCGCGCGTGGTTCAGGATTGGCAGCCAGATGGTCTCGAACGCGGGCATGCAGACAGTCGGGCGATGTTCGACGAGCTGCGCCACGGCGACGTCCGGATCGAAGTAGCCCGGGTGGACAAAGGTCGCGCCCGCGCACAGACAAGACACCGCGAACGCAACGCCACCGATATGGAACAGCGGCAGCGCCGACCAGACGACGTCTGTGTCGGTCAGCAGCAGATGCTCGAGTCCGGCACCGCTGGCGGCGCCCAGCAGCGCGCGATGACTGAGCATCGCCCCCTTGGGCGAACCGGTCGTCCCGGAGGTGTACTTGATCAGGGCGACGGCGTCCGCGTCGATCCGCGCCTCGCGCTGCGCCACCGCCTGCGGCCCAACATCGCGCGCGGCGGCCGCGAATCCCGGTCCGTCCAGATAACCCGTCGGCGCGTCTGGCGCCAGCATCACGAGATTGGCAATCGGCTCGATGCTGGGCAAGACCTCCGCCAGCAGCGCAGGCAGATCGGTGGCGGCGCGGGTCGGTGGCGGCGCGGTGAGCAGCGCGCGCAGTCGCACGCTGCTGAGAACGCGCGCCAGCTCGAACGCCTTAAAACGATTGTTGACAGGCACGACGATGGCGCCCGTTTTGAGGATGCCGAATAGCGTCGGCAGACACAGCGGCCCGTCCGGCAGCAGATAACCGACGCGATCGCCCGGCTCGACGCCCAGCGCGATCAGTCCACGGGCGACGTCGTCGGCCCGCACGCGTAGATCGGTGAAGGTGAGCATGTCGCCGGGCAGCACGACGGCCGCCCTGGTGGCATGTACCAACGCCTGCGTGTTGACCAGTCCCGGCAGCGTCCTGTGCATGCCCGCCTCCCTTGGCCCTCCTCTCGTGGCCCTGGTTACGCCGCTTCTTTCGCCTTCCCGCCAAAATAATAGGAACAGCCCGTTCGAACAGGCTGTCCGTGGCGCACGAGGCTCGCGCTTGGCAAGACCCTAGTCGAAATCGGCGGCGCTGTGTCTTTCGGGCACGCGCTCTTCCTCGGGTCCCCAGGGGCGATTGACGCGGCGGCCGCGCTGTACCGCAGGGCGCGCCTCGATGGCTTCCGCCCAGCGAATGACGTTTTTGTAGGTGCCGACGTCCAGGAACTCCGCCGCCTCGTAGATGTTGTATTTCACGACGGCGCCGTACCACGGGAAGGTCGCCATATCGGCGATCGTGTAGTTGGCCCCACCGAGGTATTCCCGGTCGGCCAGGTTGCGGTCCAGCACGTCGAGCTGGCGTTTGACCTCCATCGTGAAGCGATCGATCGGGTACTGCATCTTGTAGGGCGCGTACGCATAGAAGTGCCCGAAGCCACCGCCCAGATAGGGCGCGCTGCCCATCTGCCAGAACAGCCAGGACAGGCATTCCGCGCGGGCGCCACGATCGGTCGGCAGAAACTCGCCAAATTTCTCGGCTAGGTGCATTAGAATCGCCGCCGACTCGAACACGCGGACGGGCGGATTCTCGCTGCGATCGAGCAGCGCCGGAATCTTGGAGTTAGGGTTGATGTCGACGAAGCCGCTGCTGAACTGCATGCCCTCGCCGATGTTGATCAGCCAGGCATCGTATTCCGCGCCGCCATGCCCCAGCGCGAGCAGCTCCTCCAGCATGATCGTGACCTTGACGCCGTTGGGCGTGCCCAGCGAGTAGAGCTGCATGGGATGCTCACCGGTCGGCAGCTCTTTCTCGTGCGTGGCGCCGGCGATGGGTCGATTGATATTGGCAAAGCGGCCGCCGCTTTCCTGGTCCCAGGTCCAGACCTTCGGGGGTACGTATTCTTCGCTCACGATAGGTGTCCTCTAGATGTTTGCGCTGTTTGCTGAGCAGCCTGTGGTGATTTGAGTTTGGACGGGCGAAGAGCGGCCGTCGATCTCTGCTTAGTCTGTTTTCGCCTGTGCTTAGTCTATCTGCGCCGCCGTCAGCGCGAACTCGCGCATGACGTCATCCGCATAGTCGATTCGCCCCGTCATCACGGCGGGATCGCCCGTCACCAGGCGCAGACAGGCCTCGGCCATGTGTTCGACCGGCGTCTCTCGATTCCGCGTCGCCTCGGAAATCAGGTTGTGATGGACCGCGCCCGGCGTCGCTACCAGACCAGGAGAAATCACGTTAACCCCCACGCCCTTGCCATAGGTTTCCTGGGCCAGGCCTGTCGTGAAGCGCTCGAGCGCCGCCTTGCACATCCCGTAGACCGTGCCGCCCTTACCGGCGACCGTCTTGTCCGGATGAATCGCCGCGTGGGAGGAAACGTTGAGGATCCTGCCGTGAGCGCGCGCGAGCATTTCCGGCAATACCATCTGGGCAAGATGGTAAGGGCCCCAGACCTGCACCTCGAGCATCAGGTCGAAGTGCTTCTTGCGAAACTCGGGCACTGGGTTGTAGTAGGTCACCGCCGCGTTGTTGACCAGTATG
This sequence comes from Pseudomonadota bacterium, assembly GCA_039029135.1. Classification (GTDB taxonomy): domain Bacteria; phylum Pseudomonadota; class Gammaproteobacteria; order Pseudomonadales; family Azotimanducaceae; genus JALZVT01. The sequence goes on from JBCCGT010000014.1 coordinate 58,740, forward strand.
TCTACCGGCCCGAAGGCGTTGGTCGTCTCCTCGATCAGGCGCTCCCGATCGGCGGCAGCACCCAGGTTCGCCTGCACGGCCAGCGCCTCGCCGCCCGCGGCCCGAATATCGGCGACGGTCTTGGTGATGGTGCCCGGCAGAAAGTGCTCGTCGGGATTCACGGTGCGGGCGCACGCGACGACTCGCGCCCCCTCCATCGCATAGCGCTTCGCGACGTACTCGCCGATCCCACGACTGGCGCCGGTCACTACCGCAACCTGGCCAGCCAACTGGCCGTTAGGATTCACCGCCTGCATGGTCCCTCCCCGATCTCGCAGCGTCGCATGGTTCGCTTCGATTGTGGCCGCAGGACAGCGGGAACGCCAGCGGCCCGCCTGTGCTGCGATACTATTCGGGACTTCACGCGCCCGCGTGGTCGCCCTGCTATATTGGTCGTTTGCGCGCCGCGAGCGCTGCACTTCAGACCGACCGACACCAACGCCGATTTCGGCAGCGCGTCGGGAAGCGAACAAGGAACCGAGAGAGGAACCGAGATAGGCATGGATCTGACACTGTCACCCGAAGATGAGGTCTTTCGCGCCGAAGTGCGCGCTTTTCTGGCAGCGGAGCTGACGCCTGAACTGCGTGAAGCGGGCAGCAAGCGCACGAGCGTGTGGCAGTCGATCGATGAGTCCATGGAATGGCAGCGCATCCTGCACGCGCGCGGCTGGGCGGCGCCCGACTGGCCGGTGGAATACGGCGGCACCAACTGGACCCTGTCGCAGCGCTATATCTTCGCGCAGGAGTGCGCGGCGGCGACCGCGCCCGGGCTGGTGCCCATGAGCCTGAAGATGTGCGGACCCATGCTGATCGGCTACGGCACCGACGAGCAGAAGGCGCACTACCTGCCGAGGATACTGTCCGGCGAGGACATCTGGTGTCAGGGCTATTCCGAGCCGGGTTCGGGCTCGGATCTGGCGTCGCTGTCGACCCAGGCGAAAAGCGACGGCGACGATTACATCGTCAACGGCACCAAGATCTGGACCAGCTACGCCCAACACGCAAACATGATCTTCTGCCTGGTGCGCACCTCCAGCGACGGCAAACAGCAGCAGGGCATCTCGTTCCTGCTGATCGAGATGGACTCCCCTGGCATCGAGGTCAAACCGATCATCAATCTCGAGGGCGTGCACGAACTGAACCAGGTGTTCTTCGACAACGTGCGCGTGCCCAAGGCGAATCGCGTCGGCAAGGAAAACGACGGCTGGTCGGTGGCCAAGTATCTGCTGGAATTCGAACGCTTCGGCATGTCGTCGATCGAATTGGGCCGGCTGCTGAACCGCGTCGACGCGCTGGCGAACACGACGCGCCAGGACGGCGAACGCCTCGCAGAGGACAGCGACTATCAGCGCGAGTATGAGGCGCTGCGGGTAGATTTGCTGGCGATGCAGAGTTCCGAACAGCGGGTGCTCGCCAGTCTCTCCGCCGGGCACAGACCGGGCTCGGTCTCCAGCGTGCTCAATGCCAAGGGGGCAGAGACCCTGCAGCGTGCAGACACCTTGGCCGTCGAGGTGGCCGGCTACTACGGGATGCCGTTTCAGCCCGAGGCGCTGGAGGTCGGCACGCCAACGCCGATCGGCCCGAACGACGCCGTCGCCCTGATGCCGACTTACCTATCGAATCGCATGCGCACCATCGCGGGCGGTTCCGCAGAGATTCAGCGCAACATCGTCGCGAAACAGATCCTGGGGCTCTAGCGTCATGGCGCAACTCGAGGGCAGCGTCGCTGCGGGCTATGAGAGCGTTCGCGAACTGCTCGCCGCCGATCTGGACCGGCTCGCAGAGCGCGAGGTGCAGCTGTGTGTCTATGTGGGCGAAGAGCGCGTCGTCGACCTCTGGGGCAGCACGCTCGAGACGCCGCAGGCGCCGGATGCGCTCGCCAATATCTTCAGCAGCAGCAAAAGTCTCGTGGCGATTCTGCTGGCCGATCAGGTGGCCCAGGGGCGCATCGACTATTCGGCAGACATTCGAGACTACTGGCCCGAGTTCACGGGGGGCGGCAAGGAGCGGCTGAAGGTCGCCGATCTCATGCGCCACGAGGCGGGACTCGCCGCGTTCGACGTGTCCCTCGATCCGCAGCACCTGCTGGCGGAGCAGATTAAAGAAAACCGCATCGGCCAGATCATCGAGGCGCAGGAGACGCGTTTCCGCCCCGAGGGCAGTCCGCGCGAATACCACGCCGTCACGCGCGGCTGGATCGTCAACGAGCTCTATCGGCGCGTCGATCCCGACGGCCGCACCCTGGGCGAGGCGTTCGCGGACGACTGGGCCGCGCCGCTGGACCTCGACGTGCTGATCGGCGTGCCCGCAGCGCGCCACGCGGAGATTCGCGATGTGGTGCCGCTGTCGCCCGGCTTCTATCTGAAACAGGGGTTCCGGCGCCAGCCGAACCGCGCCGTGCACGACAGCATCGGCCAGTTCCTCGGCAAGATGGCGCGGCTGGCGCCGAAGTTCCGCAGCAGTCCGCGCCGCGGCTCGCCGCCCCCCTTCAAGGGCACCGCCAGCCTCGATGTGTTTAACGATGCCGTCGTGCGCTGCGGCGAGACGCCGTCAGCAAACGCCCATGCCTCCGCGCGCGGACTGGCAAAGCTGGCCGCGGTCATGGCCGGCGAAGGTCGTTTCGCGGGCGGGCAGTACCTGCCGCAGGGCGCGTGGCAGGCGCTGCACGACGCGCCCGTGTCTCACGAGATGGGGATGCCGACGACCTTCACGCAGGGCGGCGTCGCTCTGTTTGGCGGCAACGCTGCCGGCGGCGTGCTGGACCGCGCGATCAATCAGGGCCGCGAGGGCTTCTACGGCTGGATGGGGCTAGGCGGATCGATCTTTCAGTGGCATCCGCAGAAGCGGATCGGCTTTGCCTACGTGCCGACGTCGCTGCATGTCATGGATTTCCTCAACGAGCGCGGCAAGCGTTACCAGGCAGAAATCCTCAGGATCGTCTCCTAACCAAATACTCGACCAGTTCCGGGCGGCCTCTGCGACCGCTCGGTCCGCGAAGCGGCGCTGTCACTCGGAGGTGCGGTAGTCGCCGAAGGCCTCGTCGCGCTTCGACAGGGTCCCCGTCAGGTTCTCGCGCAGCTCCGCCAGATGGGCCTGCACGCTAGGCAGATGGGTCGCGAGCTGCTGCATCTCTGTGCCTGCGCGTATGCCCGCGCGAATCCCCATGGCGTCCATCTGCCGGTGTACCGCTCGCTTGTTGATCTGCTGCAGATCCGACGGCGTCCGGGCGACGCGCTCGGCGATCGCCAGCACTTCGCCCTCCAGCGCGTCGCTGGCAAACGCCCGATTCGCGAAGCCGGACTCGACGGCGTCGACGCCGCTCATGTGATCGCCCGTCAGCATCAGCTCCATGGCTCGGCGCAGACCGACGATCCAGGGATAGAATTGGTTGTCGGGCGGTGAGATCGCGCGCACGACCGGGTAGCCGATCTTCGCGTCCTCAGCGACGTAGACCAGATCGCAGGCGGTCGCGAGCTCCGTACCGCCCGCTAGGCAGTAGCCGTGCACCTGCGCGATGATCGGCTTCGCCATGTCCCACATGCGAAAAAAACCCTCGACCACGTGCCGCGGCCAGTTGCCGAGACCCGCGGCGGAGTAGAAGGGCTGATCGCGTCGCACGTCGCTCGCGAGATCATAGCCGGCGCTGAACGCCGGACCCGCGCCGCGGATGATCGTGACGTGCACGTCCTTGTCACGGTCATTCTGCTCCAGCGCGTGGAACAGTTCAGTCCGCAGCTCGTTGGATAGCGGATTGCGCTTGTCGGGGCGATTCAGCGTGATGCGCGCGACCCTGTCGCGCGGCCGGTCGACAGTGATTTTCTGATAGTCCACGGTAGTCTCCCTTTTGCTCGCCGAATGTTCTTTGGTCAGCCATCGCCGCGCCGCGCACCGCAAACAACCCAGACCCGCGTTACCGACGGCGTCCGCGGCAACGTTGCCGCTGGTGCGGTAGGGCTAGTGCGGGTCAGCCGCCGCGCTGATAGTGATCCGCCAACACCTGCGCCACACAGGCAGTGATCTTCTTGCCCGTCGGAATATGCAGAAACTCGTTCGGTCCGTGCGCGTTGGAGTGCGGCCCCAACACGCCCGTGATCAGAAACTGCGCCGCGGGAAACTTCTCGCCCAACATGCCCATGAAGGGGATCGAGCCCCCCTCGCCCATAAACACGGCTTCGCGCCCGAAGTGCGCCATCGACGCACGCTGCATCGATGCCTCGAGCCAGTCGGCGACGGCGGGTGCCTCCCAGCCGGACCCTGGCACATCGGGTTCGAACTGGACCCGCGCGCCGTGGGGTGGATCGCGCTGCAGCAGATCCTGCAGCCGGGCGGTCGCCGCCTCGACGTCACAGGTCGGCGGCAGCCGCAGCGACAGCTTCAAAGCCGTGTGCGGACGGGCGACGTTGCCGGCGTTCGCGACACCCGGCAGGCCGTCGGCGCCGGTGACCTCCAGCGCCGGGCGCCAGGTGCGGTTCAAAACCAGTTCGGCGAGTTCGTCCCGCGCCGGCTGCGCGCCGTTGACGAAGGGAAACCTCGCATAGACCTCGCGATCGAGCGTTCGCGCCGCGGCCGCCGCCTGCTCGACACGCTGCTGTGGGATCGCCGCGTTGAATGCGGGGTCGCAGATGACCCCGGTCGCGGCATCCTCGATGCGATCGAGCAGACGCCGCGCGATGCGAAACGTCGACGGTACGATGCCCCCCGCATCGCCGGAGTGAACGCCTTCGCTCAGCACGTCGACGCTCAGCGTGCCCGCGGTCAGGCCGCGCAGCGACGTGGTGCACCACATCTGATCGTAGTTGCCGCAGCCCGAATCGAGACAGACCACCAGACTCGGCTGGCCAATGCGATCCGCGAGCGCGTCGATATAGAAAGGCAGATCGAAGCTGCCGCTTTCTTCACAGGCTTCGATCAGCACGACGCAGCGCGAGCGTGGTACGCCCTGCTCTGCCAGCGCGAGCAGTGCCGCAATCGACGCATAGATCGCATAGCCGTCGTCAGCGCCGCCGCGACCATACAGCCGATCGCCCTCGATCTTCGGCAGCCAGGGACCGAGATCCTCGCGCCAGCCGCTCATCTCCGGCTGCTTGTCGAGATGCCCGTACAGCAGCACGCAGTCGTCGCCCTCGCCGGGCACGTCGATGTAGATCACCGGCGTGCGTCCCGGCAGACGCACGACCTCGAGCGCCATGCCCGGCACCGGATGATCGTTCGCCCAGCGCGTCATGTGCGCCACGGCGTCGTCCATGTAGCCGTGCGCTTCCCAGTCCGCGTCGAAGTGCGGCGACTTGTTGGGAATCTTGATGTACTCGAACAGCTCGGCAACGATCGAGTCGTCCCACAGCTCGGTAACTAAGCGAGCCGCACGCGCGTTGTCGATATCTACGGCGCTGCCCATCAGGCGTCGCTTGCCGCGCTGGGTCCGGCGACAGCGCCCTCGTCGATGAGTCGTTTGATGTCTGCCTCGTCGCGCCCGATGGCGGCGAGCACTGCGACCGTGTCCGCGCCGTGCGCCGGGCTGGCCGCCGCGGGTTCGAGGCGCTCGCCGCCAAACTGCGCGGGCGGCTTGATCCTGCGCATCGTTCCCATCAGCGGATGCTCGAAGGTGTCCATCGTGCCGCACGCGGCGAGCTGAGGCTGTTCCAGCACCTCAAGATAGTCGAGGCATTTCGCCGCGGGCACATCGTTCTCGCGCAGTCGTTTAAGGACCTCGTCGGTCGTGAACTGGGCGAAGGCGTCGGCGACCAGCGTCCGAAACTCATCAATGTTCGCGATCAGCTTTTCCATGCTGTTGAAACGTTCGTCGGCAAACAGATGGGTCATCTCTACTGCGTTCAGCATGCCGACGCGCTGGGCGTCGGTGGATGCAGAGATGGTGACGCCACCGTCCTGCGTCATGGTCAGATCGAAGAGCATGCTGGACAGGGGCGGCAGATGCTCCGCGTCGCCGTCCAGCAGCGTGTGATGCATAAAGCCATCCGGAAACAGGAAGTACAGCCCGGCATCCAGCATGGACAGGTCGATGTGCTGACCCTCGCCCGTTCTCTCCCGCACGAACAGCGCGGCCGTCACGGCCTGGCAGGCGGTGTAGGCCGTCACCTTGTCGCAGGTGAGGTTGCGCACCAGTTCAGGCGCGGGATGACTCTCGCCCTGCACCGCAGCGAAGCCGGCCTGGGCCTGAATCACCGGATCGTACGCCGGCCGATCGCGATCCGGACCGGTCACGCCGAAGCCCGTGACACCCGCGTAGATCAGGCGCGGATTGAGTCCTCGCAGCACGTCGCTACCAAGTCCCAGCCCGTCCATCACGCCGGGCCGATAGTTGCACAGGACCACGTCGGCGTCGGCGATCAGGTCCTTGAGGATTTGCTTGCCCGCTTCGGACTTCAGGTCGACCCGCAGGGACTGCTTGCCGCGATTACAGTTCGCGAACAGCGCAGAGATGCCGTTCTTCTGGCTGCCGAGATAGCGCATCGGGTCACCCAGTTCGAGCGGCTCGACCTTGACGACGCTGGCGCCCTGTTCCGCGAGCATCATGGCGGCGAAGGACGCGGTGATCATCGTCGACAGCTCGACGATACGAATGCCTTCCATCGGTTTCATAGCTTCTCCTTGTCCGCCGTCGATCAAGACAACAGCGATTCGTCTGCCCAATAAGAGTGGGTCCCCACGCACACACGTTCCGGTAGCCAGACCGTCGCGAGCGGTCCGCTGGCAATGTCATCGGCCGCGAAGATCGCGCAGCCGGAACGATCGCGATTCATGTCCGTCGTCAGCGTGACGACATAGCCATCGTCCTCGGCAGCGCTGCCGATGCGCGGTGCCATGGGCGCTTCGCTCGCGAACACGCCGTCTTCGAACTTATAGCCGTCTACCGACCCATCGCGCACGTCGAGCCGCCGCAGCCCGTCGAACAGAAACCAGCCGGGCTTGGCGGTCATTTCCCAGGTGTAGCGATAGTCGCGACCAGCTACCCGGGGATTGATCATGCCGAACTCACTGATCGAATCCGCCAGCGGCCCCTCCGTGACGGCGCCCGTACGCAGATTGAAGCGCCAGCGATAGGCGTGCGCGCCGATGGCATTGATGTCGAGCTGCGCGAACGCCTTCATCGAATCGGGTACCGGCGTGCGCACGCCCTTGCGCGGGTCCTGGGTGTAGCCATCCAGCACCACCTCGTCGCCGTCTTCAAAGGCGTTGATCCAGTGCAGTACATAGGTCGGCCTGGCATCAAACCAGCGCACGTCTTCCGGCTGGCCACGCCGGGGAACGATGCCGAACCGACTCGGCAGTTCCGGAAAGAACCGCACCGCGTGCGCCCCGTGGGCCAGGGCCTCAGGGTCCCAGAACAGCGGCAGATCGTTCAGGATCGCGAAGCGTTCGGTGAACGCCATATCGTGCGGCAGGCGCGGACCCGGTAGCTCGATGGGGATGTAATGCACCAGCTCGCGCGCCGCGTTCACGACGCCGTAGTGCATGTAGGGGAAGTTCTTACCGTAGTTAAAGAACAGCATCTCCCCGGTCGCCTCGTCGACCTTCGTGTGGGCCGACACGCCCCAACCCGGCGTGATGTCCTTGACCCAGTCCGCCGTGCCGAGGCACTCGAGCGTACGAGGATCGAGTTCGTAGATATCGCCACACTGATAGAAGCTCGTCGCTGCGACGCCGCCGTGCACCACCACATCCGTGCTGGAGGCGTCTTTGAGCCGCGTGCGCGCGCCCCAGCCGTCCCGCAGCGACTTATCCGGCCGCTCGCGCAAACCGGCCCACAGCGGCGCACCCGCCTCGCGTTCGGCTGCGAGACCGGCGGTCGGCACAAACCGGTTGCGATACGCCACCTGCCCGCGATCGAAAACAAGACTGTGCAACATGCCGTCGCCGTCGAACGGGTGATAGCGCCCGAGCGCGGGAAACTGCGGATTCTCCGTGTTCCGGATGTAGGCACCCGCGAGATCCTGCGGTATCTCGCCGTCGACCTCGAGATCGGTGGCGTCGAACTCTCGCCGGTTGGGCCGCCACGGACCCGTGCGATACGGGTGTTCATCCTGCTCAGGCAGCGACCAGTCGTATTCACGGATCAGCGTGGTTGGCAATGTAAGGCTCCTCTGTTCGGGGCGGCGAGACTATGGGGACGACGCGACGACCGATTCACTCCTCAGCCAGGGCTGCGGCGATCTCTTCCGGCGTCGTTTGCGGCTCAAAGCGTCGCACCGCGTTGCCCTGCTCATCGACCAGAAACTTCGTGAAGTTCCAGGGAATGGCCGTCTTGCCGTCGGCACCAGGCTGGGCACTCGTCAAATATTGGTATAGCTCGCACGCATCTGGGCCGTTGACGTCGATCTTCGAGAACATGGGAAAAGTGGCACCGAATTTCGATGTCGCGAATTCCTTGATCTCCTCGTTCGTACCTGGCTCTTGTGCGCCAAACTGATTGCAGGGAAAGGCCAATACGGACAGGCCTTCGGTTTCTTCATGCAGAGTACGCAACCCGGCGTACTGTGGCGTCAGTCCTCAGCGACTGGCGACGTTGACGACCAGACAGCGCTGGCCGGCGAAGTGTCCGAGATCGACGGGATCGCCGTCGATGGAACTCATCGTAAAACTATGCATGTTGGTCATTGCAGACTCCTTTTCGATAGTTGCTTGCCGCCCGCCTTTCACTTGCACGGAACATCGCGAGCGGACGAGACCGCCGGACGTTCGCAGCGTCAGCCGCCGGGCATCTCCTTGATATAAACATCGCTCTTCGCATAGGGAATTTCGATGTTGGCTTCAGCGAACGCCTTGTAGACATTCATCATGAGTTCGTGACTGATACGGCCCCGATTTTCGGGCTCGTCGATCCAGCCCATGACCTGAAAATCCAGGCTAGAGGCCCCAAACGCGCGCATCCGCACTCGCGGGGCCGGGTGCGCGGCAATCTCGGTGTGATCATCGGCGACCTGCTGCAGCACGCGACAGACCTCATCGAGATCGCTGCCGTAGGCCGCGCCAACGTCGATTCGCACCCGCATCTTTTTGTACGGGCCGCCAGATTCGTTGACGATCTTGCTGTTGGCGATCACGGCGTTCGGCAGCGTGACCTCGATGTCGTCGCGGGTCAGCAGGCGCGTGCTGCGCATGCCGATGTGGGTCACCATGCCGCGCTCGCCAGAATCCAGATTGACGTAGTCGCCGATCTTGTAGGGTGCGTCGGTAAGAATGAAAAAGCCGGAAAACAGATTCGCCAGCGTGTCCTTCGCCGCGAAGCCGAGCGCGATACCGACGATGCCGGCCGAAGCGAGCCAGCCGACCGGATTGATACCCCAGATGAGCAGCAGCACGTAGCCGCCGATCATCACGATCAGGATATGCGCCACAAACGAGATCAGCGGGACCGTCCGTGCCTCGATCGCGCTGAAGCGCTGGTGGTTGCGACCCAGCGCATCCAGAACGATGCCCGCCACGCGCAGCAGCGCGCCGATCCACTGGAAGACGATCACACTCAACAGCAGATTGACGATGACCTGGGTGCCGAACGGCAGATCGGCGGTGCGCGCCGCAAGCGACAGGCCAAACAGGAAGATGCCATTGAACAGCGGCGCGCGCAAAGCGCCAATGACCGCATCGTCGACGTTGCTGCTGGAGGCGCTGGCCAGGCGGGCGACCATACGCAGCAGGATGCTGCGAACGATAAAGGCCAGCACGAAAAACACGACGGCGACGACCAGCGCCTGCAGCAGCGGATAGGCGCTGATCAGCTCCCACGCCGGTCGTAGCTGCTCGGGCACATAGTCGGCGAACTCAGGTAACTGTTCGCCAAGCTGCTCTGTCGTGATCGGCGGCGCTTCTTCTGACGCCGCTGCTGTGGACTCCTCTGCCATAACCCCTCAAACGGCAGTCACAGTCGAACCCAGCCTAGCAGGCCACATACCCAAGCCAAAGTTGACCGGGTCAGCCAAACCTGTTTAACGCCGCGAGTGATCACCCCAATTCGATGGCGACCGGCGCCCCGGGACCGAGATCAATACCCAGCCAGATCCACAGCATCATCAGCACGGTGCCGGAGACCAGCATCCAGATCGAATAGGGAATCATCATCGCCGTGAGGCTGCCGAGGCCAAAGTCCTTCTGCCAGCGCTGGGCGAAAATGAGGATCAGCGGGAAGTAAACCATCAGCGGTGTGATGATGTTGGTCGCGCTGTCGCCGACACGGTACGCTGCCGTCGCGCCCTCCGGGCTGATGCCCAGCAGCATCAGCATAGGTACCAGCACGGGCGCGAGCAGCGCCCACTTCGCGCTTGCCGATCCGACGAACAGATTCAGCAGCGCCGCGAACAGCACGATGAGTCCGATCACCAGCGCCAGCGGCAGCCCGCTGTTGCGGATAGCGTCCGCGCCGTGGACGGCGGTAATGAGCCCGAGGTTGGACCAGTTAAACATCGCGACGAAGTGCGCCGCGGCGAAGGCCAGCACCAGGTAGTAGCCCATGTCCTTCATCGACTCGGTCATCATGTCGACCAGGCCGCGATGGCCCTCGATGGTCCCGGCGGCCGCGCCATAGGCCCAGCCGGCGGCCAGAAACAGCAGCATGAAGGCCGCGACCAGCGAGCGGAAGAACGGGTTGGCGCGCTGGTACCAGGCCATGTCCTCGCTGCCCGGTCCGTCGATCAACAGCGGCGTGCCGGGGCCGAAGGTCATCAGCGCCCAGAGCGCGCAGACGCCGAGAATGGCCCAGCCGGCGCGCCGCAGACCGAGTCTCTGCGCATCGGTTAGCGCCTGCGCCTCGTCCCCGTAATCGCGCGCCTGATCGCCGCTCGGCGCCCAGGTGCCGAGGCGCGGCTCGATGATGCGGTCCGTGACGTACCAGATGATCGGCAGGTAGAGAAACAGCAGCACCGCGACGAAGGTCCAGTTGCCGGCGATGTTCATCGTCCAGCCGGTGTCGATGCCGGCCGCATCGACCGACGCCTCTGTAATGCCGAACAGCAGCGCGTCGAGCTGCCCCGGCGCGATGTTGGCCGAGAACCCCCCGGACACGCCCGCGAACGCGGCAGCGATTCCCGCCAAAGGATGGCGCCCGGCAGACGCGAAGACGATGGCCGCCAGCGGAATGAGCACGACGTAGCCCGCATCGGCGGCGTGATTCGACAGCATCGCGACCAGCGCCACAACGGGGGTCAACAGCGCCTTCGGCGCGCCGGATACCGCCGAGCGAATGCCCGCGGCGAACAGCCCCGAGCGCTCCGCCACGCCGGCGCCCAACATGACGACCAGCACATAGCCGAGCGGATGAAAGTGGGTGAAGGTCTTCGGCATCTCGACCCAGAGTTTCTGGATGTTCTCCGGTGACAGCAGGCTCGCCGACTGAATGACGACCGGCAGGCCGTCGGCGCCGAGCTGCGTCGGGTGCTCGGCCGAGACGCCGAGCAGCGCGCAGAGTACCGAAATCGCGATCAGCGCGATGATCAGATAGAGAAACAGAAAAACCGGATCCGGCAGGCGATTGCCCGTCCGTTCCACGAAGCCCAGAAAGCCGCCACTGGCCGCGGTTGTCATGCGATGCCCCAACCCAGGTAACAGGGGCGACAGTGTAGACGCAAGCCGGCGCCCACACGATCCCCGCTCCGCCCGGGCGTCGGGGTTAGCGGGCGGCCTCTCGGTAGGTCGTCATGTCCCAATCCGGCCAGCGCGACTGCGCCAGTTGCAGCGTTCGCGGCGTCCAGAATCCCTCACCAGGCAGCGGTACGCCGAGACAGGCGAGCTGTTCGGGTGATGCGTGCCTGAACAGCTGCGAAAAGTCCCGATTCTGCTGCGCCTGCCAGACGTGGAAGCCGATGGCGTCGTTGCCCGCCGCCTTGTAGCCAACCGTCATCGTGTAGCGCCGCCCCCCCGGCCGCGTGAGATTGGTGCCGCGATGAAAGGTATCGATGCTGTGGGCGACCAGCGTGCCCGCCGCCCCCGCCGCGGAGCGCTCTCGCGCTCGCATGTCCTGCTGCCGTTCCGGCGGCGCGATCACCGCACCCTCGCCCAAGATCGCGTAGGCGTCTGGCTTGGTCACATAGGCAAGCGCGCCAAGATCAGGTTCGACGTCGGTCAGATAAAAGATGAAATCGACGGTGCGCAGCTCAGGATCGTCGCCGGGCACCGTGAGGGTGTGATTGCCGAAGTCGCAGTGAAACGCCTGATCAAAGTCGGCCTCGCCGGTGAATTTCGCCCAGGTGTGGGACTGATAGAGATGCACGTCGCTGACATCGAGCAGGTCCCGCGCGAACGCCATCAGGGCCGGGTGCAACGAGATCAGATCGAGTTCGACAGAGGCGCCGAACGGCAGATTGTCGATATTCGCAAACTGTTTGTAGTGCGAGGCTCCAATAGCGCCCTCCGCCTTGAAGTCAACCGGCTCGCCGTCGCCGTGGTAGCGCGCGCCGTACAACTCGTCGTAGTCGCGAACCAGGGGTTCGAGCTCGGCCGGGGTAAAGAACCCCTCGATGATGGCGAAGCCGTCACGGCGCCAGCGCTCCACGTCGGCGCGCCGATGCCGAACGTCGGGCTCGGATGAAATCGATGCACTCACAGCGTCTGCCCTGCTCCTTCCTTTACCACGCGTCTCACCGTCGAATGATAGCAAGCGCCGACGCTGGTAGGCTTGGCAGCGCAAGAGGAGGAAACACCATGGCCGTCACCCCATCGACCACCGACGAACTGCTTATCGAGCAGGACGGGTTTGTCTGCGAGATCACACTCAATCGCCCCGAACGCCTGAACGCGATCAGCCGCGACATGCTGGACGAGCTGTCCGGCAAGATGGTCGAGGCCAACAAGGATCCGGACACGCGCTGCATCATCCTGACCGGCGCCGGCCGCGGCTTCTGCTCCGGTCTCGATCTGATCAACACGGGCGAGAACATGGACGAGCGTCAGGGTCGCTCTGGCAGCAACCGGCCGCGCCAGCTCTTCGACCTGCGCGACGCCCCGATCAACGTCATGTGGAACATCGACACCCCGATCGTCTGTGCCATCAACGGCGCGGCGGCCGGCTACGGCATGGATCTGACTCTGCTGTGCGACATGCGCATCATGGCCGACAACGCGAAGCTCGCGGCCGTGACTGCGAAGCGCAACGTCGTGCCCGAATCGGGTGGCACCTGGCTGCTGCCGCGCCTGATCGGCTGGGGCAAGGCCGCAGAGATCTACTATCGCGCACGCACGTTGGGCGCAGCCGAGAGCCTGGATCTCGGCATCGTCAACGAGGTCGTGAAACCCGACGACCTGCTGCCGACGGCGCGACAGTGGGCGCGCGAGATCGCCGAGAACGCGCCCATGGCCGTGCAGACCACCAAGCGCATGATGCGCATGGGCATGGAAGAGTCTTACGACACGGCCGTCGACCATCTCATGGTGCATCTCGGCGGCATGTTCCAGTCGGAAGACTTCGAAGAGGGCGTGAAGGCGTTCCTGGAGAAGCGCAAGCCGCAGTTCACCGGCCGCTAGGCCCAGACCGCGCGCTAGCGGCACCGGCGTGAGTGACGCAGCCTGCCCCTGCGGCAGCCCGCGGTCCTACGCCGACTGCTGCGCGCCCATCCACGCCAATCGAGCAGCCGCCGATACCGCCGAGGCGCTGATGCGGGCACGCTACAGCGCCTTCGTGCTCGGCCTCGACGGGTTCATCGACGACTCCTGGGACCCTGCCACTCGACCGGCAGCATCGTCACGCACAGCGGATGCGCGCCGCTGGCTGGGGATGAAGATCCGCGCCACCGAGGCGGGTGGCGCCGATGACGACGCGGGTGTCGTGGAGTTCATCGCACGCTACAAGATCGACGGTCGCGGCTATCGCATACACCAGATCAGTCGCTTTCGCCGCAGCCAGCGCGGCTGGCAGTACGTGGACAGCGACGTCGGCGCCAAGGATTCGAGCCAAAGGAAGGTGACTGCCGATTAAGTCATGGCTGCGCGAGCACTTGCTGGTCACCAACTTCGGCAACGGCATAGCGACTTGCGGCCTGCTTTCCCCGAACACGCAAGCAGACGCAGTGCATTCTTTCCTCGGTCAAAGCTACTGCAATTGCTAAAACGGTAAGAAGCGATGGGCCGAAACATCTTGTTGATAACCACCGATCAGATGCGCTTTGACGCGCTGGGTTGTAACGGTGGGCAGGTGGCGCGCACACCGGTAATAGATCGCCTGGCCGCAGAGGGCATCAACTACACCCGGGCGCACAACCAGAATGTGGTGTGTATGCCGGCCCGGGCCACGATCATGACCGGCCAACATGTGGCGAGTCATGGCGTGTGGATGAACGGTGTGTCGTTGCCCGAATCACAGCCGAACGTGGCGCACGCGCTGCAGGCGCACGGCTACAAGACGGCGTTGCTCGGCAAGGCCCACTTTGAACCGTGGCTCGGTAGCCCCGATGATTTTTTTGAAAATCGTATGGCTAGCGAGGGCAACACCGGCCCCCATCGCGGCTTTGACCACATGGAGCTGGCCAACCACTTTTTTGAAGGCCACAGTCACTATGACCGGTGGATGGCTGAACACCACCCGGACGTCAAACAGCGTTTCTATCCGATGGTTACGGACAAGGGCCAGAACACAATCGGCACCGGTGCCACGCAGGCCTGCCAGGTCTGGCCCATGGACGTGCCCACCGAGCTGTACCACACCCAATGGGTCGCGGATCGTACGTTGCACTGGCTGAACTCGCTGCAGGCGCAGGACAACTGGTTCTGCTGGATGAGCTTTCCCGACCCTCATCATCCGTGGGACGTACCCGCTGCCGAGATGCATCGCTTGAACTGGCGCGACGTGCCGCTCCCGTCGCTTTATCGCGAATCCGATGCCGAACGGCGGGCGCTGCTGGCAGATAAGCCCAAACACTGGCTGGGTTACTACGAAGGCAGCCTGTGGACGAATCTGGAGTCGCCGCGTGAGTTCAAGCCTGCGGACATGACCCCCGACCAGGTGCGCGAAATCAACGCCATGACCCACATCGAAAACGAGCTGATCGACGAGGCCTGTGGGCGGGTGATCGACTGGCTCGAAAGGCAGGGCTGGCTGGCAGACACGGATATTTTCTTCACCACCGATCATGGAGAACTGCAAGGCGACTTTGGCTTGCTGTTCAAAGGTCCGTACCACATCGATGCCCTGATGCGTCTGCCGTTTATCTGGCGACCGGCCGGCGGCCAAGCGGCCACCTCTGTCCCTAACCCGGTCGGGCATCTGGATCTGGCACCGACGTTTTGCGAGATTGCGGGCATACCGCGGCCGGAATACATGGAAGGTCGTCCGCTGCCACAAAGCGAAGCCGCAGCAACGGATCGGGAAGTAGTGCTAACCGAATGGGACTCTGAACACGGGCCGGTGGACATGCACTTGAAGAGCATCTATCGCCAGGACGGTTGGTTATGCACGGCCTATGAACCCAGCGCGTTGTATCAGGGGGACGAAGGCGAACTCTACAATCTGCACGCGGACCCGGAGCAGCTGAAAAATCTCTGGCAGCACGAAACGGCGGTCCGCACAGAGCTGTTGGAGCAACTGTACGCCAAGCTGCCACCGCCAAGGCAACCGCGCTTAGAGCGGCGGGCGCCGGTGTAACGCAGACGGGCGTAGTTCTCACGGGCTAAGCTGTATCCGAAGTGGGATCAACCGCATCGGTTCATCCCGGTGTTTTTAGCAGCTTCAATTCAAGACGCCGCATTCATATGATCAATCGCCGTTGTATCGCCGATAATCTCCAGGTACACACTGACCCACGCTCCTGCGGTGTCTGCAGATCTAGCAAGAGCTTCCCCGATGACTGACACAGATAGTTCGCAGTTTTATACCGGGCTAGTTGCCGAGCTATATGAACCGCTCGCCGGAGATCTCGCAAGTGCGGAACCGATTAAACGGTTCGTGACGAAATACGGCACGCCCGCGCTAGAGTTGGCGTGTGGCGGCGGTCACCCAATGCTCGCCCTGCTGGCCGATGGCCTTGAGGTACACGGTATTGATTCGTCGCAAGACATGCTGGATTTATGCCTTCGAAAAGCCGCTGCGCAGAACATCGATGAACCAACTGTTGTGCGCCAGCGAATGCAGGAACTGTCACTACCCCACCGTTATGCGTGCTGCTATCTGGCCGGTGCATCGTTCTGCCTAATGGAAAATATCGACGATGCCCGTGCCGCATTGTCAGCAGTTCACGAACACCTACATCCCGGAGGCGCGTTCTTGGTATCCCTTTTTCGCCCAGAGATTGTGCCGCAGCCATCGCCTGCGAAGGAGAGAACGGCAGACGATGGTGCAACGATTGCGGTTCAATTGATCGCGCAACAAGAGCACAAGGACTCTCAGACGATCGCCACGACACTTCGATACACGCGTGAGAGGAAGGAGAAAGAGCTAGAAGTGGTCGATCGAGTATGGCGAACACGCTGGTACACGGTTGCCGAAATGCACGGCTTGCTAGGCGCAACCGGCTTTGAGATTCACCGATGTACAACCTATGAGGGCGCTCCAGTCGAAGATCACGCCACCAACTTCACTGTGATCGCGCTAAGGGCATAAGTGCGCCGAACGAACAGTTATGCGGTGTAGCAGTTCCCTACATTCAGTTAGTGTAGGCCAGCCAGCCTCACCGTGGACACTGTGTTGATAACGAGCACCCACTAGTGACCCCCGGCAGCCGTTTCGCTGATTTATGACAATCGATATCCCCAAAGTAGACACATGATCCAACTTGATCACATAAACCTGAACGTCAGCGATGTCGAACGGAGTAGAGCGTTCTACGAGAAACTGTTACCGCGATTGGGCCTCCCGGTTAACAGGGACTTCGGAGAAATCGCTGTTGGATTCGGCGACAACAACTACGCAGTATTCGCGCTCGTTCGACAGACTGACACAGTTCAGAGAACGCACGTCGCATTCCGTGTTGATACTCGTCGAGACGTACATGATCTATACCAAACCGCTATAGGTGCCGGGGGGACCGACAATGGCCAGCCGGGATTGCGAGAGCAATATCACGAGCACTACTACGCGGCATTTGTACGAGATCCAGACGGCCACAACCTTGAGTTTGTCTGCCACAAACCGCCCCCTGTAGGGACGTAGTTGGGCGGGTTCATTCGATTCCAGTGGATTCAGTAACAGCGCCTCAATGGCTACTCCCGAAGAACCGCGCGTTCGCAGAACATCAGAGTGCAAGGCAGGTGTCGACCCACAGCGGTCCTATCGAAATCACGATAGACTCCTAGCTCAAACGTACTGTGGGGGTAGAAAATGACAGATGGTTTTCGATTAGGTCGGCTTGATCACATGCATCTCGTCGTGCCAGACAAAAACACAGCAGCTCAGTGGTACGAAGACATGCTGGGCTTCGAGCGGGTAGAAGCCTACAAGCACTGGTGGGACATGCCAGGTTGTCCTATCCATATTAGCGCGGACGATGGCTCAACCAGCCTTGCGCTATTTCAGGAAGGTGACGGCCACCAAGCAACGCCGGGCATTGGAATGGGGGTAGCCTTCGTGTTGCCGGGTGATGAATTCATTGCATTTGCTAAAGCGCTTGGCAAGTCAATTCAAGTTGATGGCAAAGATGGCAATCCGCTTACGTCGCGCTCAATTGTTGATCTCGATCTTTGTTTCTCGTATGGATTTTTCGACCCGTATGACCACGAGTTGGAGCTAAGCACATATGACCGCGAGGTGGTTAAGAATTACCTAGCGAAGGAAGGTATCAGCGCTATTCGCTATTGGTAGCGATATGGCCGCTTATGGCCGATATCAGACGGTAACCACTGAGGTTGGCCGGCGTTCTAATTGTCCGCTTTGTTTTCGATAGCGATCAGATAGCGCACGGTCTATCGCACCGAAGCAATCAGACCTACGGTTTCAGCAGCTCCGGATACTGCGAGAACTGGCTGTACTGACAGGTCGCGATCTCGATCACGACGACCTCCCCTTCCGCGTTAGCGCGCTGCGCCTCAAGCAGCGCCGGGGCGATGGCTGCCGGGTCGTCGACCTGTATGCCCCGTGCGCCCATCGCGCTGGCCATGCCCGCATAGTCGCCGCCCTGATTGCCGGCGCCGTAGCGCTCCATGGCGACAGGCATCTTCTCGTCGTAGCCGCCCATCGTGCGGTTGTTGATGACCACGCTGGTGATGGGAATCTGGGCGCGCACCGCCGTCTCTATCTCGGTACCCGTGTGACCGAACGCCAGATCGCCCATCAGATTCAGGCAGAACTTCGACGGATCCGCGAGCTTGGCACCCATCATCAGCGGAATGCCATAGCCCAGGTGCGTGGTCTTGCCCCAGCCGATATAGCCGTGCGGCGTCGTCGCCCGATAGAAAGGCATGATTTGATCGCGCGGGCTACCGGCGTCGTGCGTCACCACCGAGTTTTCGTGGTCGAGCGCCCGATCGATTTCGGCGACGACGCGATAGGGATTGATGGGCGTTTCGTCGCTGGACAGCGACGCCTGCCACTCATTCCGCCACTGGGCGTGCGTGGCCTCGATGTCGGCGTGCAGGTCGGTGTTCGCCGCGCGGCCGTCTTCGCCGATCAGCCCTTTGACCTCGTCGATCAGCATCTCGAGCGTCAGGCGCGCATCACCCACCAATCCCAGATCCACCTGGTAGTCCTTGTTGATGTCCTCGGCAGAGACCGTCGAGTGGATCAGGAACTTGCCGCTCGGTATCGGCAGTCCGAAGTGGGTGCGCGTCAGGCCCGAGCCAATCGCGAGCACGGTGTCGGCCAGCCCCAGCCACTTATAGACCGCCTTGGGCGCGGTGCGATTCGCCGATCCCAGCGCCAAGGGATGTGCATCGGGAAACGCGCTCTTGCCCTGCATGGTGGTCACCACCGGTATCTGCGCCAGCTCCGCGAGTTCGCGCAGCGCCTCGGTCGCCCCGGCGTAGAGCACGCCCTGACCAGCCCACAGCAGCGGTGTTTTCGCGGCCAACAAGGCACGCGCCGCGTCGCGAACGTCGCCGGGACTGGGCGCGCTGACGAGCCGGCGGGTGGGCTGATAGCTGAATCGAGACTCGTCGACCTCTCGGTGCATGACGTCGGCGGGCATCTCGACCAGCGCCGGTCCCGGCCGCCCCTGGCGTATCGCGTGAAAGGCGCGGCGCAGCTCGCGCGGCGTGCGATTAACGTCATCGATCGACAGCGCAAGCTTGGTGATGTGCTGGTAGTTCTGGCGCGCAGAAAAATTGGGTGCGATGTCGTACTGCGACTGGGCAGCACCCATGGGCAAGAACAGCAGAGGTACGGCTTCGCCCCAGGCCTGCGCGATGCCGCCAAAGGAGTTCTCGACGCCGGGGCCGTCCTGCGAACAGAACACGCCTATACCTCCCGAGCCTCCGGAGCCCCCTGAGGCGCCGCCGAGCTGCCGACTGAAGCCGTCGGCCGCGTTGATGCCGCCGCGCTCCTGCCGAAACACGATCGGGCGAATGCCGATCTTCGCGGCCGCCTCGATCAGCGGGTTATGTGGAAAGCAGGCCATCCAGGTCACGCCCTCTGCCTGCAGGCAGCGCGCGACCGCGTCGAAACCGTTCATGCGTTCTCCTCCCCGTCGAACCGCTCCTACCCTGCCTCTATGTTTGGCCCTGCGGCGCCATCACGCAACCGCGGCGATGGTCGCGTCGATCGCACCCTCCAGCGCCTCGGCGATCTGGTCGATCTCGCCGTCAGAGACGGTAAACGCTGGACCCAGCAAAACCATGTCGCGCACCTCGCCCGTGCCGCCGCCGTAGACGAAGACGTCGCGATCGAGCGCCTCCTGCACGATGCAATTGGTGACGCCGGCCTCGAGCGGAAAGGGTTCTAGCGTGTCCCGATCAGCAACTACCTCGATGCCGCGCAGCAGGCCCGCACCGCGGACTTCCGCGACATGGGGATGCTGACCCAGCCGTTCGCTGAGCGCGCTCTGCAGTGCCTCCCCCTGGCGCTCCGCTGCGGTGATCAGATCCTCTTCGACCATGATGTCGAGCACCTCTGCGGCCGCGGCGCAGGCCGCCGGGTGGGCACCGAAGGTATGGAACATGACCTGATAGCCGGCCGCCTCGATCGCCTGACCGATGGCCTCGCTGGTCGCGACCAGGCCGAGCGGCGCGTAGCCGCCCGCGAGGCCCTTGCCGCCGATCAGGATGTCCGGCTCGATGCCCCACAGCTGATGCCCGAACGGCCGCCCGCAGCGGCCGAAGCCCGTCATAACCTCGTCGTTGATCAAGAGGATGTCGTGCTCGCGGCACAGCCGCGCGACGCCTGGCCAGTAGTCGTCCGGGGGCGTGATCGCACAGCCGCTGGCGCCGGAGACGGGCTCGGCGATAAACGCGGCGATGGTCTCGGGGCCTTCCGCCTCGATCAGCGCGCGCAGATCGTCCAGGTAGTACTGCCCCGCGTCGGGATGATGCCGCCCGAGCGGACAGCGCAGCGGATAGGGTGTCTGCGCCTTGGGATTTTCGTGCAGGGCATGTGCGATACCCGCCTTGCGCGCCGGGTGACCGCTCACGGTCGCGGCAACGATCGTGGTGCCGTGATAGGAGATCGTGCGGCTGAGAATCTTGTGCTTCTCGGGTCGACCGCTGGCCGCGTGGTACATCACCGCCAGCTTCAGCGCAGACTCGACGGCCTCCGAACCACCCGAGGTGACGTGTATACGACTCAGGTGCGCCGGCAGCCAATCCCGCTCGAGCGACTCGACCATCCGCGCCCGACCCGGCGTCACCCAGGGCGGCACCACATAGGTCGTGTCTTTACTCGCCTCGTAGATGGCGCGCGCAACCCGTTCGCGGCCGTGGCCGACATTGGCGACGATGGCGCCGCCCGCGGCGTCGAGGATCTGTCGACCGCCGGGCTCGATCAGGTAGTTGCCGGCGGCCCGCTCGATCACGGGGCTGCCCGGGGCGGACCGAAAAGGCCAGTTAACGCCTGTCGACATGCTCGCTCCTCGCCGTCGCACCGCGTTCGGAGACCGACCGCGGTGCGCACACTCTAAATTGATGCCCGGTCGAAACCCGGCCATGTGCAGATTGAAGCATAAGCGCGGCGCGGCGCGACAGCCACGCCGGCGCTCGGGTAACCTGACCACCGTTTCCGTTGATGACTGGGGGAGATCAGACATGGGCGCAGAACAGCGCGTAGACGCCTTTATCGCGGCGATGAACGACAACGACGTGACGGGCGCGTGCGCCATGCTCGCGGAGGCGGTTGTCTACTACAACATTCCCTTTCAGCCCGTGGAAGGTCGCGCGGCGGCCGAGGCTGTGCTGACAGGCATGGGGCCGATGAAGAGCATCGACTGGGAGGTGCTGAACAGCGTCGCGGCCGGCGACACGGTCTGCAACGAGCGCATCGACCGCTTTGAGTTCGCCGACGGCCGTACCGCCGCGGTGCGCGTGATGGGCATCTTTCGCGTCGCAGACGATGAGATCGTCGAGTGGCGCGACTACTTCGATCCGGCCGAGTTCGCACCAGGCTAACGATCGCTCGGGTCTGCCCGCACGCCGTTCGAAACCGGCTGTGAGATACTGGTCCATCCACAGCGACGCAACGGAGAGACCAGGGCATGGCACAGGTAGACATCGCGAACATCGACACCGACGGCCTGCGCGCGAAGTACCAGGCAGAACGCGACAAGCGCCTGCGCGTCGAGGGTAACGAACAGTATGTCGAGGTCACCGGCGCCTTCGCGAGCTATCTGGACGACCCCTACGTGGACCCCATCGAGCGCGAGCCTTTGGTCGATGACTACACCGAGGTGCTGATCATCGGCGGCGGCTTCGGTGGTCTGCTCGCCGCGGCCCGACTGCGCGAGGTCGGCGTGACCGACATGCGCCTGGTGGAGAAAGGCGGCGACTTCGGCGGCACCTGGTACTGGAACCGCTATCCCGGCGCCCAGTGCGACATCGAGTCCTACATCTATCTGCCGTTGCTCGAAGAAACCGGCTACATGCCGAAGGAAAAGTACTCCTACGCGCCAGAGATCCTCGAACACTCGCGGCGCATCGGCGAGCACTTCGGGCTGTACGAAAAATCGCTGTTCCAGACCGAGATCACGGCCATGACCTGGGACGATGCGGCGAAGGAATGGCGCGTCGACACGAATCGCGGCGACACGCTGCGCGCGCGCTTCGTCTGCATGTCCAACGGGCCGCTGAATCGGCCGAAGCTGCCCGGCATACAGGGCATCGAGAACTTCGAGGGCCACACGTTTCACACCAGCCGCTGGGACTATGACTACACCGGCGGCGATTCGACCGGCGGATTGACCGGGCTCGCGGACAAGCGCGTCGGCATCATCGGCACCGGCGCGACCGCCGTGCAGTGCGTGCCCCATCTGGCGGCCGCCGCAAAGTCGCTGCACGTCTTTCAGCGCACGCCCTCGTCGATTGACGTGCGCGGCAACAAGCCGACCGACAGCGACTGGGCCAAGACGCTGCAACCCGGCTGGCAGTACGAGCGCATGACCAACTTCAACGTGCTGGTCACCGGCGGCCAGCAGAACGAAGACCTGGTGAACGACGGCTGGACCGACATCATTCGCAACCTCAGCGGCGTCGCGGCTGCGCGCGCGAAGCAGAACGATGGCGATACGGAGTTCAGCATCGAGGAGATGCAGCAGAACGTCGAACTCGCCGACTTTCAGAAGATGGAGCAGATCCGCGGTCGCGTCGACGAGCTGGTCAGCGACAGCGGCACGGCCGACAACCTGAAACCCTGGTACCGCCAGTTCTGCAAGCGACCCTGCTTCCACGACGACTACCTGCCCGCCTTCAATCGCGACAGCGTGACGCTGGTGGACACGGACGGCCAGGGCGTCCGCGAAATCACGGGGAAGGGGGTCAAGGTCGACGGGGTGGAGTACGAGCTCGACTGCCTGATCTTTGCGACCGGCTTCGAAGTCGGCACCGCGTACACCCGCCGGGCGGGCTACGAGGTCACGGGACGCGACGGCGAGAAGCTGACCGCGAAGTGGGACGCGGGCCTGCGCACGCTGCACGGCTTCCAGACCCACGGCTTTCCCAACTGCTTCTTCATGGGTGTGACCCAGGGTGGTTTCACCGCCAACTTCCCGCACATGCTCAACGAACAGGCGCTGCACGTGGCCTACATGATCGAGCACGCGCGCAACAACAACTATCACCAGCTGGAGACGACCCAAGAGGCCGAGGACGCCTGGGTGGAGACCATCGACTCGCTGAAGATGATGAACGAGGCGTTCCTCGAGGCCTGTACCCCCGGCTACTACAACAACGAGGGCAAGCCGAGCGAGACCAGCCTGCTCGGCTCGCAGTATGGCGCGGGACCCGAGGCGTTTTTTGCGCTGATCCGCGAGTGGCGCGCGGAGGGCTCGCTCGACGGGTTGACGTTCAGCTAGTGGCGGACGGCTCCACAGATCCGAACGACCACGGCCTGCTCGCCAGTCCCCACGCGAGCTCGCTTGGGCTGACCGCCGAGAAGATCGGCGAAGGCCGGGCCACGATCAGCATTCCCTACGACGAGCGCCTGATCGGCGACCCCGATACCGGCGTCGTCCACGGTGGCGTGCTGACCACCATGCTGGACAACGCGTCGGGCATCGCGGTGCGCTATCACCCCGACTCTGACGTCGGGGCGGCCATCGCGACCCTCGACCTGAGGATCGACTACATGCGCGGCGCGCGCCCCGGCGAGACCCTGTACGCGGAGGCGCACTGCTACAAGCGCACCCGCAACGTCGCCTTTGTACGCGGCGTCGCCTACGAGACCGACCGCGACGATCCGATAGCGACCTCGACCGCAGCGTTCATGCTCGGCACGCGGAACACGCCGCGTCCATGAAGGTCATCGCCCGGATCGCCGAGCTGCCGGCGGAGGAGCGCCTAACCGCCCTGCTGGACGCCATGCCCTACGCGCGCTACCTCGGCGTCCAGGCCGAGGCGATCGGCGACGAGGTACTGACGCGCCTGCCGTTCAAAGACGAGCTGGTCGGCAACCCCATGCTCCCGGCCATCCACGGCGGCGTGCTCGGCACGATGCTGGAGGCGACCTGCACCGTACAGCTGCTGCAGGCCACCGCCTTCACGCGGCTGCCGAAGACCATCGACTTTCAGGTCGAATACCTGCGCTCTGCCCGACCCAAGACCCTGTTCGGGCGCGCCAGCCTGACGCGCCAGGGGCGGCGGGTTGCCAACGTGCGGGCCGAACTGTGGCAGGACGAACGCGCCCGGCCGGTGGCGGTTGGACGCGGACACTTCTTGCTAGACTCGCTTTAATGAAGCCGCCCAAGCGGCTGATTTAAATAACTTTTAACCTCCATTCTCGAACGGCTCGAGCTCACCCCGCCGCCGCCTAAACGAGCGCTTGTTTACATCTTTGTCGCGTTTCACTGCGGCTTCGGTTGCAACCTGCGCCTACTGCTGGCGCGCCACATCGACATAATTCTTTCCAATCCGGCCAGACGCTGCCCACACGCAGGCGCGCGAGAAGCCGGAAGGGGGAATCATGTTGTACCGCTTCTTGCCGGTCGTGCTGGCCGCCTGCCTGCTAAACGCCTGCGGCGCCGGCCCATCGACGCCGACGGCGCTGGCCGCGACCGCGATGAGCGCACCCGCCAGCACGAGCCCGCAGGTGTCTACTGGACCCGGCTGCAACGTCCGAGGCGCCACAGCAAGCGACGGTCTCGACCCCTTCTACGACAAGCTCTGCAACGCCGACGGCATCGTCATCGCCAGCTCGAAACGCGTCGCGGATAGCGCGCTGGTGGCCGCCGCAGAGCAGATCCTGTTGCTGGGCGAACACCGCGGCGACCTGTTCCAACAGATGGTGAACGACGGGGCGCGCCTGACGGTGATGGCACGGGATGAGGTCACCACGGATGTCCCCGAGTACGCCGATTTGCAGCAGACCGACCCCGGCCACGACTGGAGCGTTCTGCGCGGCGTGGGGGGCAACTGGGTCAACACGGTGACGGTCGTCAGCGAGGAAAACCTGCTCTGTCTGGGCCGGCCCGCGGACGTCTATGACGGCTACGACCTGCTGCTGCACGAGTGGGGTCACGCGATGATGAACATCGGCATCAGAAGCGCCGACCCGATGCTGCGCGGCGCCATCACAGACGCCTACCACGAGGCGATGGCCGCCGGACTGTGGCAGAAATCCTATGCCGGTACCAATCCCCGCGAGTACTGGGCAGAGGGTATGCAGGCGTTCTACAACTCGACCTGGGACGCCGAGCGGGACCCGCGCGGTCACGGCGACGGCATCGACACCAGAGAGAAACTGCTGGCCTACGACCCCGCGCTATACGTACTGCTGCTAGAGGTGCTGCCGGAGCGGTCTTGGGCTGGCTGCCACGGTTGACCCCGATGGCGCGCCTCAGGCGGGAACGCCCTCACGCCAATCGAACACCCTGCCGTGCGCAGATTCGTAGCTCGCCTGCGATCCGCGCAGCACGATCCGGCGCGGCGCACCGGCTTCGTCAACCACGTTGTCGTTGACCGTATAGCGAAAGGTCACGCAGCAGCGCGCCGCCACGTTGCCGGCGTTCGAGGTGGACGAGCGATGAATGAGCTCGGGCGCAAATATCAGCGCCTCGCCGGGCGCCATGACGACCTGGGTCGGTACCGCCAGCGTCTCGCCGCCTCTGTAATTCCGGTTACCGGCGCGCTCGGTCACCGCGCGGGGCTTCAGCCCATAGCGCTCGCCCAGCGCCGCGTCTTCCAGCCGATGCGACGAGGGAATGATCTCCATGCAGTTCTCGGGCGTCGTGGCGCTCAGCGCAAACTGCACCGACACCTGCTTGCTGGCGTCCTTCAGGATGCGCGGGTAGACGTCGCGATGCCAGTTCAGCCCCGTCCCGCGCACCGCGGTCTGGATGAAGATGTTGCTGCGCCACAGCGCGATCTCGTCGCCGAGCACCGACGCGACCGCGTCAAGGACCGCTGGATGCGCAGCGAGCTGCGCCATGTGCGCCCAGTCGAAGTGACGGTTCATGGTCTTGCTGCGGGGTTTCTTCTTCAGGCCCACTTTTCGTAGCAAGCCATCGAACGGCCCCGACGGGGAGGCGTTGGCCGCGACGGCGCCTTCTATCCGCGCCTGCAGCTCAAGCGCGGCACACCCGGCCACGACCGGTAGCGGCCCTATGTAGCCGGCGCGATCAAAATTGATGCACGGCTCGAATGGAATCGCCCGCTCGCCTCGACACTGCTTAGTCGTCATCGCATCTTCCTGATTGATCGGTCATCGCCGCGCGCAGCGCGGCCTGAACGTCTGCCGCCAGCGGCCCGCGTTCTACGGCCGCCACGTTCGCCAGCAGATGTTCGAGACTGCCGGTACCCACCAGCACGGTGTCTGTCGGCGTGTGAAACAGGCTGTACCGCAAGAGCGCGTCCGCCAGCGCCGCCCGTTCGGGGAACAGCGCGGCGAGCGCCGGAAACGCCTGGGCGTCGAACAGCCGGCCGTGTGCGTAGGGCTGTCGACCGACCCGACCGACGGTGAGCGCTTCGAGCCGGCCAGCCAGCTCCGAGCGGCCGTCGAGGACACGCAGATTGGCCGGAAACTGCACCAGCGCGCAGCCGGCCAGGCACGCGAGCTCCGGCGCCTCGTGGCTGCGGAAGCAGGACACTCCCCAGCGTTCCAGCAAACCCTGGCTCTGCAAGTGGTCGAGGTGCGCGGCGACCGCCTCGTGCTGCGCCGCCGGCGGTGGCGGGCTGTGTAGCTGAAAGACCTGCAGGGCTTCGCGGTTCAGGCGTTGCAGACAGCCGCGCGCAGCGCGTTCGATATAGCGCGGCATGTAGTCCTCACCCGTGGCGTCGTGACCCGCCTTGCGGCGGCCGAACACCCGGCCGACCAGTTCCTTCAGGCGCAGCGATCCGCCGTGCGTGTGGCCCGCCTTGGTCGCGACCGTGACCTCGTCAGCCCGGTGGCCCAGCAGACTGGCAATCAGCCGCTCGCTCTCGCCGCGGCCGTAGATGTCTGCCGTATCGAAGTAGTTGATGCCCGCATCGAGCGCGGCATCGATCAGGCGCTGCGCGTCCGCGCGCGAGCGCTTCGCGACGCTCATCAGCGCGGCCCCCAACCCAAGGCTAAGGGCGGAGATAGCGATGCCGGTTTGTCCCAGGGGGCGCTGCTGCAAGGGGGCGATCGTCCAGAATTGGCGTAACGCCGAGAGCCTACGGCAACGCTAGGTCGATGCTATGGCGCGCGCCACAGCCCAGAATCACGAGGTCTGAGATCGCGTGGCAATTGAGAGGTGGGTCACTTCTTTTCGCCTGCGCGGAGCGCAGGCGGCGACTGCGTCCGCAGCCGCTTCCGCTTTCGCGGAAGGTGGAGGGTTTCGGGGCTGCTAGGTATAAGGCGCTAGGTAGTTGGGGCAGGGTCGCGCCAGAGGACGACGAAGAGGCAAGCGGCGCAGGCGAGATCCGCAGCGATGATCGCGTAGGTCACCCAGTCAGGTACGGGGCTGACGCCGCCGGTTTGGCCCAGCGCGCCGATGCCGAACACCAGCATCATGAAGAACACGATCCATGCGACCAGGCGCGAGCCCCGGCGCAGGAAATGCGCAAGTATCAGATAGAGCACGCCGAAGACCAGCAGCGGCAGCGATGCGCTCGCGAAACCCGCGAGCAGCGGGCCGACAAAGTGCAGCACGCCGGAGACGGCGAGCAGCAGCGCCGCGATGGATAGTACGGTCATGGGTCTCTCCTCTTCGCCGCCAGTGGCGCCGGTCGTCAGTCGAACACGTAGGCGTCTAGCGTCGCCTGGGCGGCCTTGCGGAATTTGTGCCAGCGTCCGCCGCCGTAGTAGGCGAGATTGCCGGGCTCCGCCTTGCCTTCGCCGTTGTAATAGCTCACGCAGTCGCGCAGCGGCGCGGTCGCGATGTCGGCCTGCCGGCAGTGCGCGACATAGTCAGCCTCCGCCTCTTCGGTGACGTCCACTCGCGTGGCGCCCTGGTCGCGCATCTGCTCCAGCATCCACACGATATAGTCGCCGTGCTGGTCGATGGCATCGACAAAATTGAAGCTGCCGCCACCGCCCTGCGGTCCGCCGATAATAAACAGGTTCGGAAAGCCGCGACTGTGCACGCCCAGAAACGTCTGGGTCCCCGACTCGTCCCACTTGTCGCGTAGCGTCTGTCCGCCGCGCCCACGCACCATGTTGAACGTCGAGGTCGCCATCCACTCGAAGCCGGTGGCATAGATCAAAACGTCGAGCTCGTATTCACGTTCGTCGTGCACCACGCCCCGCTCGTTGATCCGCGAGACCCCGCGCGGGGCGGTATCCACCAAGTGCACGTGCGGCAGGTTGAACGTCGGCAGGTACTCGTCGTGAAACGCGGGCCGCTTGCAGCCGTAGGGATAGTAAGGTTTCAGCGCCGCGGCGGTCGCCGGGTCCTCGACGACCGCATCCACGCGCGCGCGGATCTGTTCCATGATGCGGAAGTTAGAGTCGAGCTGTTTCTTGAGAAACTCTTGGGGGCCCAGCGGCTCGGCGTGCCGTTTGCGCTCGCGAAAGGCGTCGACCTTGCCGGCGAGATAATCTTCGTTCGCCTGAATCGCGGCCCGGCCGGCGGAGATCTTCGAAAACCGACCGCGCCGCGCTTTTGCCCAGCCCGGCTCTCGTTCCCAGCCGGCGATTTCTTCATCAGTGGTTTCGCGCTGGTTCCGTACATCGATCGAACTCGGCGTGCGCTGAAACACATACAGCTCGCCGACGACCTTCGCGATCTCGGGTATCACCTGCACGGCGGTCGCACCCGTGCCGATGATGCCGACGCGCTTGCCGGACAGGTCGATGTGATAGTTCCAGCGCGAAGTGTGAAAGGTTTCGCCGGTGAAGGTCTCCATGCCCTCGATGCGCGCGAGCTTGGGCGTGGTCAGCACACCGTTCGCCAGTACGACCACCCGCGCCCGCATGGCGTCGCCGCGATCCGTATAGACGGTCCAGCGGCCGGTGGCCTCGTCCCACTCGGTCTTCTCGACGGTCGTGTGGAACAGGCAGCGGTCATAAAAACCGAAGCGCTCGGCGATCTGCTGGCAGTACTCCATGATCTCGAAGCCGCCGGCAAACCGCATGGTGGGGAAATAGCCCATCTCGTCGAGCAGCGGGAAATAGCTGTAGGACTCTACGTCGCAGGCGATACCCGGATAGCGGTTCCAGTACCAGGTGCCGCCGACGTCGCCGCCCTTTTCACAGAAGCGCACGTCGGTGAAGCCGGCCTCGCGCAGCTTGTGCCAGGTCAAGAGCCCGCCGAAACCAGCCCCAATCACCAGCACCTCACACTCGTCCGTCAGCGCATCACGCTCGACCGGCGGCTCGGAGTACACGTCTTCGAGGTAACGGGAAAACTCGCCTTCCATCGCCATGTAGTCGGCGGCACCCGCCCGAGCCTCCTTGAAGGCCCGGTACTTGTTCTGTTCCTGCGCGTCGAACACCGCGCCTTTCGGCTGCTCGGGCAGGCTCTTGAGCGCCTGATCGTGCTGCACCGAGTAACCCTTGCCGACGATTTTCTCGGTCGACTTGGCTGCCCTGGTGTTAAACAGCTTCTTTCCCGTATCCGGATCGATTCGTACGGCTGGATGGCTCATCACTCTCCCCGTTTGCGCCGATCTACTCCGGCGCCTCGTCTGTGGACTCATCAGTTGTGTGCTTGGTTTCGTCCTGGGCCTCGCGCTTGTCGGCGCGCTCAGGCGCGCCGTCTTTCGGCCGCGGTTCCGGCGGACGACCGCCAGGGTTCGCGCTGTCCATGCCGACACCGGCAAACGCCCCCTGGGTCATGCCCGTGTTCTTGACGACGCGCGCGCGGCTTCCTTTAACGGATCCGCGGCTAACAGATCCGCGGCGGACGATGCGCCGAGCCACTAGCGCGGCTCTGCCAGAAACACCGGCAGCTTGCGCGTCGTCTTCGCCGCGTATTCGGCATAGGTCGGAAACGCCTCGACGCACAGTTCCCACAGCGGCGCGCGTTCGGCGTCGTCCAGGATCTCGCGGACGCGCATCGGCATCACTTCGGTGGCGTCGCGGATCTCGACGTCAGGATGGGCTCGCAGGTTATACACCCAGACGGGATTCTTGGGCTGGCCGCCCATGGAACCCACCAGCACGTAGCTGTCGTCCTTCTTGACCCGCATCAGCGGGATCTTGCGGATGGCGCCCGTCTTGTTGCCCCGATGGGTCACCAGGATGCAGGGCAGGCCGGTGTCCAGCAGTTCGAGACCGCGCGTCCCGCCGCTCGACTCCATCTCCTCCACCTGCTTGGCTACCCAGCCGATCGTCGGCGGTATGTATTCGGTCACGATGCGCCCCCCTGTTACCCGATCGTCCTAGTGTAACCATCCAAGGTCGACCGACCCAATGGGACCTGGCAAACAATCGTTTTGTGAGCCTCGCCCCATTTCTACAAACACCCCAAGAGTACAGTACAAATCGTGGGACATCGGGAGAGCTTCTTATGATCACACGCCTTTCGCGGGCGCGCGACATGGTGCGCGCGACGCCGTCGCGCACGACAGATCGACGCGGATTTGCCAGCGCGCTCTTGCTCAGCGGCTTCATCGGCTTCATCGCCCTACACAGCACATCGAGCGCAGCCAACACCCTCAATCCGCCGACGCCCTGTTTCGACGGCATCTGCGCCGAGCCCGTTGTTCTGCCGCCTAAAACCAGTGATCCGGCGCCCCCGCCGGCGGGCGATCCTATCGTCAGCGGACCGGGCATCAGCGATGACGACCTGAGCGGCGGTCTGCAGTTCAAGTGGAATCCGGGACTCTACTGGGGCGAAAAGACCGATTTCATACACCTGCCGACCTACGATGACGTCGTTGAGCGTCTGTGGCAGGGCGGCAACATTGGCGCCACAGCGAAGGCCACCTATCTGCAGGAGCCGTGGGTGCAGCACGTCAAGGGCGTGCGCCTGAAGTTCCACTGGGCCGAGCTCGAACCCGAGCCGAACAAATTTCACTGGGACGTCATCGATGGCTATCTGGATGCGCTGGCGCCGACGGGGCAGCGCGTGATCGTCGGCGTCGACCATCAGGCGAACAACAATCATGCCGGCACGCTTAGCGGCGCGAAAGAGAACATGTGCGTGCCACCCGATCTGCGGGTCCAGGGCGAGCACATGTGGTGGTGGACACGCAAGACGGGCAAGAATCGCTGCCTCGCCCGCCTGTGGGACCCGACGTCCGTCGCTCGTGAGCGCTATCGGACCATGTGCACGGCGCTCGCAGAGCGTTACGGTTCGCATCCGCGGGTCGAGGCACTGTTCTGCAAGGGCGAGAACGCGCTAGGTACGCCCACCGACCCAACCTTCGTCAAGGAAGACCACGACGCCGCGCTGCGCTCTATCGAGGCCGAGGTGCACAGCATCGGCCAAGGCACCATGGTGCTGATGCCCGCCAACGGGCTCGGTGTGAAGACCGAAGACATCGTGCGACGCGCGCAAACCATGTTCTCGATCGCCGACGACAAGCCAGGCTTCGGCTTCCGCAAGCCGGACAGCTATACCCGTTCGACCAAGGCGTTTCCCAGCACCGGCTTCGATCGGATGTACATCGGGATGAACAAGCACGGTCAGTATCCGGGCGTCTGGGACTGGCAGCGACCTGGTGACACCTATACGGACACCGAAGAGCACTGGCGCGGCGCCTTCGGCATGGATCGCTACACCCATCCACAGGCGGACGTCAGCTCGTTGTTGCCGGTCGCGCCGAACAATCCCAACTTCAGCCACGGCGCGACGCACCCGGTGTTCATTCCGAACACCACCAAGGACTTCGCGACCGAGGACGCCTGGCTCGCCGTGTTTCAAGCCAACGGCTGGCGGCCGGCCTACACCGACTGCCCGGCGGCCTGGGTCGCCGCAGGCGCAAGCTGCGTGACCGGCGGCCTGTAGAGCCCCAAACGCCGTTCGCAGGCGACCCGGACGGTACACGACGTCCGGGTTGCCCAGGGCATCTAACCGGGATGTGAGCTACGCGCGCTGCGCAGCAGGGGTATTAGGGGGAAAGAGCCTCCGCAGGTCCGACGGCTAGCCGCGCCAGAATGGGAAGCTAGCCGTCCCCGCCCCGATTGGCTCGCGCCTGACGCATTCCGTTGTTGACGCGACCCAGGGCACGACCGAGACGTCGCAGCATGCCCTTGCGCGGGTTCTTGAGAATCGAGCGTACGTTGTTGCCGATAGCCCGCGCGCCGTCGCGATTGTGGATCAGTCGCTGCCGCAGCGGCGATAGATCGGCATCGCCGCTCGCGTTGGTCACCTCATAGCCGAGTTCGCCTAACATTTTGCCGGCAATGCCTTCGAGCCTGGCTAGATCGCGGGCGTTCAAGCCCTCGCGCCACTTCTGCGAATTCGCGACGAACCCGCTCGCGAGCATCTCTTTGCCGCTGCGCTGCCGTGGTGCCAGCACCGAATCTTCGAACGCCAGACCGAGAAACTCGAGCGCGCGGCGCATCTGCGCATCGGGCTCGTCGGTGAGTGCCTCGTAGCGCATCTCCATATAGCGGTCCGCGCCAATCCGCTCGCCCTGCGCGCGGGCGCTCGCCACGGTCCGCTTCCAGCGAAAGATCGACAGCTCTGGGCTGTAGCCGAAGCGCCGCTCGAACGACAGCGCCGCATCGCGACCGTCGCGAATAATGTGAAAAAACTGCGCATCCGGGAACGCGGCCGCCAGACGCTCGATGTGCAGCGCGTTCATGGGCGTCTTCTCGCACCAGCGCCGGGCGCCGTCGCGGCGCATGAAATAGCCGAAAGCCGCATCCAACGCACCGCCAACCGTGCGCGGCAATTCGCGCCAGTCCTCCGGCTCCGGCACTTCTTGATCGCCGTGCCGCGCCGTCAGCGCGCTGTTGGTGCGCACGTCGCGCAGCAGGGCGCGAAAGTTATCGTCGTCGGATAGGTCGCCGAACTGCGGCTCAGTTTGCAGATAATGGCCGAAGATGCGGGTCTCGCCGGGGAAGGCGTAGAGGTCACTGTGCTGCGCCAGTCCGCGGGTCAGCGCGCCGGTACCGGAGCCGTTCATGCCCACGATAAATACGGGATTCAGGAGTTCGGTTTTCGGACCTGTCATGGCGATCGCAGACCACAGCGGTGGCGGCTAGTTTGCCACCGACGCCGCGGCCGTCGCACCCCGGCACGCGCGGTCTGCGCAACGCGTCTGCGAGCAGAGCGAATGAGAGGCAAAAACTGTGAAGTCACGCAGCTCGACGGCGCTCTCGGTGCCGTCGAGCTGCGCTTGAGAGGCTAGATCAGCTCGCGCACCACGCCGAACGCCGCCCCCAGAATCAGCACCACGATGGCCAGAAAGCCGATACCGAATCCCGTACCGCGCGCCGACGGGTCACGAACATAGCCGGTGTAGTAGATGATGCGCCCGATCAGAAACACGATGCCCATGGCGGCGGCGTAGCGGGCACTAAGGAAATAAGCGAAGAGCCAAAGCGCCGGCAGGAAGATGATGAGCTGCTCGAGCGTGTTCATCTGCACTCGATACAGACGCTCCCAGTTTTCGTTGCCGCTCGTCGCCGGCGCGGGCACGCCATACTTCTCGCGGGAAAACCCCACCCTGAACTGGAAGAACATGTACAGCAGCAGCGCGGCGAGCGTCACCAGTGCGGGATAGACCATTTCTCGACTCCTGTTCGGACAAACTTGTCAGGAGGCCAGCATAGACAAAGCCGGACGGCACCGCGAACGGCCGACCAGGGTATCGGCTGGCGGGCGCCGCGCCCCTCGCCTACCCTGTGCCCGCAGCGCACCGGCTCAACGGCCGCCACCCTGGATAACCGCCATGAACTATCTCGAACCCCGCGAGGCCCAGCAGCACTCGGGCCTGCGCCTGGTGCTGACCATCGGCGTCCCGGGACCCTGGGGCGAGTCCGCAAAGAAGATCTTCGAGTTCAAGGGCATCGACTATGTACCGGTCGCCCAGCATCCCGGGCAGCCGAACGCGGACCTGGTGGCCTGGACGGGCATTCGCAACGCACCGATCGCGCTCTTCGAAGGCGAGCCGCCGCGCACCAACTTTCAGGACATTGTCGCTTTGGCAGAGCGACTGGCACCGGAACCCGCGCTGGTGCCCCAGAACACCGAGGATCGCTGGCTGTGTTTCGCAATATCGAACGAGATCTGCGGCGAGGGCGGCTACGGCTGGATGCGCCGCCACGTGATGGGGACGCGTCCGCGCACCGACGCACCCGCCGCCGACGCGCCGCCCATGGATCCGCAAACCATGCGCCGGGCCTACGGCGGCACCGAGGCCGAGCGCGCAGCGGCGCCGGGTCACATCGCGACCATACTCGCCGCGCTGGAGGCGCGATTAGCGCGGCAACGCGCCGCCGGTTCGGATTACTTCGTCGGCGGCAAACCCAGCGCCTGCGACATCCACTGGGCGTGCTTCTCGGCGCTGCTAAGGCCCCTGCCCCAGGCCGTGAACCCCATGCCGGCCTGGCTGCGTCCGGCCTATGCGTATCAGGGCGATGCCTGCGATCCAGACGACTACCCGGAGCTGCTCGCCCACCGCGACCGGATGTTCGAACGGCACCTGGGGCTGCCGCTTGACTACTGAGACGCGTCAGGCCGCAGGATCGGCCTCGATACGCAGGTGCACCATCCGGGCCACACCCAGCCAGTCCGGCACCGACAGCGCCAGCCGCGTCTTGAGTGGCGTGCCCTTCTTCACGGGCCCGTGCATCGGTACCGCGCTGACGACGCTGATGCGCGGGTCCCACGTCTCAAGCGCGCGCGGCGACTTGAGCGCCCAGCCCTCGGAATCCTGAAACGAGTTCAAGCCGCCCTTCTTGAGCACCATCTTCTTGCCGATCTGCAGTCCCAACGGCGACATGGCGTCGAAACACAGCTCGCAGGTTCCGAAGTGGTCGGCGAGCGCGACGAAGAAGGACCTGATCTGCGCCTCGCTGGAGTACATGAACACGCCGCCAGCCAGCAGCAGCAGGCCGTCGGTGGGTTCGATCTGCTCAAACCAGGCGGTGTCATGCAGAGACGATGCGATGCTGCGATGTCGCTCATCCTCATCGAAGAACTGCTTTCTGAGTGCGATGACGTCCGGAAAATCGAGTTCAAAGAAGGTGATCTGGCCGTTGTCTACACGACTGAAGGTCGTGTCCATCCCGCAGCCGAGATTCACGATGGTGGCGCGTGGGTGCTTCGCTATGAATGCCTTGGCGACGCGATCGGTCTGTATGCTGCGCGCCACCCAACCGTGCTGCCCAATCGACTGGGTTTGTTCGATGGTCGAAAAGTCGTAGTCGAGCCGATCGAGGATCTCCTGGGCCTTGTGATCGACCAGGCGTGGAGCGTCCTTGCCGGTTTCAAAAGCCCTGCCCCACAGCGGTAACAGCAGGGTTTCCTGCACGCTGCCTTCTGTGACGCTGATTTTCGCTTCTGCTGTCATGCTGCAATCTCCTTGCTCGGACGATTGAGCGCGACGCTGCCTAAAGTTCGCGACACTCCAGCCCGGCGAGATCGTCCGCCTCGCGCCAGGCCGCCATCTTCTTGAAAAACGGCACCGACCCCTTGCCGTAGGCGCCGTTCTGTACGCTACGCGGATTCGGCTGCCCTTCGTTGTTGTAATAGCCCGGCGTGCAGTCGCTCAGAAACGCCTCGTTGTAGCGGGCGACGCTGATGATCTCTTCCACCCACGCGTCCTCCGCCGACTGGCTCGCTTCGATCGTGTCGATGTCCCGCGCCCGCACGCAGTCGAGGATATACGCGATGTGCCGGGCAGTCGCGTCCATCGCGTGCGGAAAGTTGGTGGTAAACGCTGCCTGTGAATTCGACATGATGAAGAGGTTGGGAAAGCCGCGAGTATGCAGACCGTGCAGCGTGCGCATGCCGTCGCGCCACTTGTCCGACAGCTTAAGGCCGTCTTTGCCCGTCACGTCATAGCCCGCTCGGCGGGTGAACTCCGTGCCCACCTCGAACCCTGTCGCGAAGATGATGCAGTCGACCTCAAACGTCTGCCCGTTCGCGACGACGCCGCGCTCGGTGATGCGCTCGACGCCGGCGCCGTCAGTGTCGATCAGCTCAACGCTGTCGCGATTGAACGCCTGCAGATATTCGTCGTGGAAACAGGGTCGTTTGCAGAATTGCCGGTACCAGGGCTTGAGCGCCTCGGCCGTCTGCGGATCATCGACCAACTCGTCGACCCGCGCGCGGATCGCTTCCATCTTTTCGAAGTCGGCCAGCTCCATGAGTCGCGGCACCTGGGACCAGTCGGTGTCTTTGCCGCGGTAGTTCGCCATCGAGATCAGGTTGCGAATGATCTCGGTCCAGCCGTCCTGCACGAGGTCCTCTTCGACGACGCCACCGGAACAGAGCACGTTGAAGTTTTCCATGCGCTCGCGCTGCCAACCGGGCTCGAGCGCCTCTGCCCAGTCCGGCTCGGTCGGTCGATTGGCGCGCACGTCGATGGAGCTGGGGGCCCTTTGAAAGACGTACAGCTGCTTCGCGCCCGCGGCGAGGTGCGGCACGCACTGCACCGCCGTCGCCCCGGTGCCGATGATCGCCACCCGCTTGTCGGCCAGCTTGTCCAGCCCGCCGCGAGGTCCGCCGCCCGTGTAGTCGTAATCCCAGCGGCTGGTGTGAAACGTGTGGCCGCGATAGTCCGCGATGCCAGGAATGCCCGGCAGTTTCGGGCGGTTCAGCGGCCCGTTGGACATGATGATCCAGCGCGCGCGCATCGCATCGCCGCGATTGGTCGTGACGATCCAGCGGCTTGCCGCGGCGTCCCACTCGAGCCCGGTGACCTCGGTCTGAAAACAGGCGTCGTTATAGAGTCCGTAGTGACGGCCTATGGCGCGGCTGTGCGCGAGAATCTCGGGGGCCTTGGCGTACTTCTCGCTCGGCACGTAGCCGAGTTCCTCGCACAGCGGCAGATAGATGTAGGCCTCGGTGTCACAGGCTGCGCCCGGATAGCGATTCCAGTACCAGGTACCGCCAAAATCGCCGCCCTTCTCGATCAGGCGAATCTTCTCGACACCGGCCTCGCGGAGACGGGCGCCGCTAATCAGGCCACCGAAGCCACCACCGATAATGATCACATCGCTCTCATCGCGCAGCGGAGCGCGGTCTAAGGGCGCGTCGACATAGGGGTCGTCGACATAGTTCGAGAACTCGCCGCTCACCTCGTGATACTGCTCGTTGCCGTCGGCGCGTAGGCGCTTGTCGCGCTCGGCGCGATATTTGTCGCGCAGTGCATCCGGATCGAAAGCGAGCCGCTCACTGGCGGCGAGAGTCTGGAGCGATTGTTTGTCAGCCATGCGCGCCTCCCGTAGCGACTCGCCAGTTTAACACCGGCTGGTAGACTGGAGCTCCACCGGTGCTGTTCGGGCGTTCAGGCGCTGCAGCGCGCCGACGGAGCATATGCCGGGCACGCAGGCGGGCCAACAGCAACACTGCTGGGGATCGGCGCGACAACGGGACGACGGAAAAACGGGAACACGAGAAAACGGAAGGGGAGCCGACCAACCATGAACGACATTGCGAACACGAATCAGATGCCCGGCCGACTCGGCGACGCCGAGCGTACGCTGCTCACCGACCCACGACTCGATCCCAGGCTGCGGGCGGCGCTGGAACTGGCAGGCGAATTCGCGCCTGGCGTCGAACCCATCAGCCCAGACGCCACGCTGGAGGAGTGCTTTACGCACTGCACCGCGTTTGAAGCGGCCGCGGCCATCGCCCACCCGATGCAGCAGGCGATGGTGCCCGACCTGCCGCACGTCGAACGCAGCAGCCAGACCATCAGCGGCGTCGACGGCAACGACATCGAGCTGTTTATTCACCGACGCAACGATCTGGATGGACCCGCGCCCTGCATCGTGCACACGCACGGCGGCGGCATGGTTGTGATGAGCGCGACGGATCCGAACTTTGTGCGCTGGCGCGATGCCCTGGCGGACGGCGGGCTCGTCGTGGTCGGCGTCGAGTTTCGCAACGGCGGCGGCGCGCTGGGTAATCACCCGTTCCCGGCGGGGCTGAACGACTGCGCGAGCGCCGCACGCTGGGTGGCTGCCAATCGCGCGACTCTGGGCATCGACAAGATCGTCATCTCGGGCGAATCTGGCGGCGGCAATCTGGCCGTCGCCACCGCGCTGCAGGCCAAGCGCGACGGCTGGCTGGGCGAGATCGCGGGCATCTACGCGATGTGCCCCTACGTCAGCGGCGCCTACGCAGAGCCACCCGCAGAACTCTTGTCGCTACGCGAGAACGACGGCTACATGCTGGACTGCGTCACCATGCACAGCCTGACGCGGGTATACGACCCCAGCGGCGACAATCGAACCAACCCGCTCGCCTGGCCGCTG
The DNA here is from genome assembly GCA_039029135.1 of Pseudomonadota bacterium. Taxonomy (GTDB): domain Bacteria; phylum Pseudomonadota; class Gammaproteobacteria; order Pseudomonadales; family Azotimanducaceae; genus JALZVT01. The sequence continues at coordinate 97,066 of JBCCGT010000014.1, forward strand.
CACGCCACCAGCGAAGATCTCGCCGGCCTGCCGCCGCACGTGGTCTCCGTGAACGAGCTCGATCCGCTGCGCGACGAGGGCCTCGCGCTGTATCGCAATCTGCTCGCAGCGGGCGTACCCACCGCGGCTCGCACCGCGCACGGCACGCCCCACGCCGGCGACATGGTGTTCGCGGACGTCGTGCCCGAGGTCTACGCCGAAACGCTGCGCTCTGTCGTCGGTTTCGCTAAGTCTCTCTGACGCCCACCCGCACGCGCATAGTCTGAACCGCGTCCGGTCTGATGCGCGCCTGATCCGAAACGCGAGAGGACTCCGGCGCGCCGACTGGCGCGCCCGGGACCGCACCCGCGGCCGCGCCCCGTCACGACTTGTGTCGCAGCGCACACTCCCGACGGGCAATCGCCTGTGCGCGCACTAGCCTTAACGGCAATCCCGCCTTTTTCGCAGGCCAGTGTTGTCATGTACGGACTCGTGAACAAAGCAATACGCGATCTGGTGATCGCGGAACGCGGCGAGCAACAGTGGGACACGATCGCCTCGGCCGCCGGCAGCGATCCCGATTTCATCGGCATGCAAACCTACGACGACGCGGTGACCTATGCGCTGGTGGGTAAGGCGTCAGAGATCCTGGAGGTGCCCGCCGCCGAACTGCTACGACTGTTCGGCCGCTATTGGATTCGCTACACCGCGGACGAGGGCTACGGCAGCCTGCTGCAGCTTTTCGGCGCCACGATGGAAGAGTTTCTCGACAATCTCGGCAACGACCTGCACGCGCGCGTCGCGCTGACGATGCCCGAACTGCGCCCGCCGGAGTTTCGCACCGAACGGCTCGCGGCGGATCGCTGGCAGGTGCACTACCTGAGTGAGCGGCCGGGTCTCGCTCCGATGGTCTTGGGACTGCTCGAGGGCCTGGCGCAGCGCTTCGATCGCGAGGTCGAGGTGCAGCATCTCGAGACCGTCGCCGACAGCAAACACCACGAACTCTATGAGGTGCGAATCGTCGTTTGAGTGGCACCGACGCAAGTCCCCCGACCCTCGCGCCGCCGGCGGATTACTTTCCCGACCTGCTGCCTTTTCACCTCGTGATCGATTCCGAGACCCGCGCGCTGCAAAGCGGCAAGCTGCTGGCCCGCGCGCTGCCTAACAACTGGCGGGGGGCCACGCTGGCCGAACTATTCAGCGTGCGCCTGCCGCACAACGCCGAAACCTATCGACACGCGTTCAATCCGACGCCGCAGCAGCTATGGGTGTGCGAGACCGAGTCAGGGCTGGTGCTGCGCGGCAGCTGGCAGCGCTTCGGGGAGCACTATTTCTATTTGTGTTCTGCCCTGTTTCACAGCCTCGACGACGTCGAGAGGCAGAACCTGCGACTCAACGACTTCGCCCCGCACGACGCCGCCGCCGACCTGCTGATGATGCTGCAGCAGCATGAGCTCGCCATGGGTCAGCTGCGCGATCTGTCGAGCAAGCTGCGGGAGAAGAAGGACCTAGCGGAGCGTGCGTCCAATGCCAAGACGACGTTCTTGGCCACCATGAGTCACGAGATTCGGACACCGCTGAACGGCGTTCTCGGCATGCTCGAGGCGCTGACCGATACTCAACTGGGGGCCGAACAGCGCGACATCGTCGGGACGATGGAGGCATCGTCGACGCATCTGCTACACATCGTGAACGACATATTGGATTTCGCCAAACTGGAAGCGGGTCGCATGGAAATCAGCCCGCAACCCTGTCACCTCGACGGGCTGATTCGAGGTGCGCTGGCGGTCTGCGAGGGCAGTGCGAGCGACAAGAGCATCTCCATCCGCTCTAACATCGAGGCGGCCGCCGACGGGCACTTCGCGCTCGACGAGGTGCGGCTGCGTCAGGTACTCGTCAACCTCATCGGCAACGCGATCAAGTTTTCGGAGCCGCAGGGCCGCATCGATGTGAGCGTGGCGCTGGCCAACGACAAGCTGTGTTTTTCGGTGCGCGACTACGGCTGCGGTATTCCGTACGACAAACAGGCGCACATCTTCCGACCTTTTCGCCAGGCGGAGCACGGGCGCAAGCGCAACGCGGAGGGTACCGGTCTGGGACTCGCCATCAGCCGCCGCATCGTCGAGGCCTGTGACGGCCACATCGAGCTGGAGAGCGAGCCAGGATTCGGCGCCGAGTTTCGCTTCGTCGTGCCGGCGCATCCCGCTCGGCTGGCGCAAGAGGCGTCGCTGGACGCCACCGCGTGCGAGCCAGAACTCGACGGTCTCGTGCTGCTGGTCGAGGACAACGCGATCAACCAGAAGGTGGCCGAGCTGAATCTGGACAAGCTCGGGCTGGCGCATGTGACCGTGGACAACGGCCAGCGCGCCGTCGCCGCGACGCGCGAGCGAGACTTCGACCTGATTCTGATGGACTGCCACATGCCCGTCATGGACGGTCTGGAGGCGACCCGCGCCATCCGGGCCCAGGGTCGCACGCTGCCAATTCTGGCCCTGACCGCCGACGTCCTCGAGGAGGCGCGCAGCGCCTGCCTACAGGCCGGCATGGACGACGTGCTGACCAAGCCCATACGCCGCGAGGAACTGCGCGCCCGACTGGCCTACTGGCTCGGCCCGGCGAGCAGCCCCCTGCGCGCCGTCGATCACCTCTAGCCGGGCACGCGCCGCGACCGCGGCGCCGTCTGACAATGACCGCTAACTTGCCAATCGCCATAACAATCGGTTAGCGTCGCTTCGCTCGCTACGAGCCAACACCGACGCGTCCGTCACGACGCGTCGTCCTACTGATGTGCGCCGATCCGTGGCGCTTGCCAATGCCTGGTCGTCTCGAACCGGCGCACAGCTTTCATCCTGAGCACTATCAACAGGACCGGAATTACCAATGACTAAACAGATTTTCAGGGCAGTCATCGCCCTGACGCTATGCACATGTGGCGGCGCCTACGCCGCTGAACTCGGCGGTCGCCTGGAGACCGCCCCCGCGAACTACGACCTGACGGCCGGCTCGGCCGACTGGGTCCACTTCGGCTACATCCCGCTGGAACTCGACCGCAAGCGCGGCGTCAGCCCCCAGATCACGCCTTATGTGGCCCTCGGCGGCGCCGACCCGGGCAGCACCGACCGCGTGGAGACGGGCTACACCTGGAGCGACGGTCTCGATCCCGTGCGGCTGATGCCCCTGACGTCCACCGGCAACCGCGTCTTTCAGGTCGACAAGGGCTTTCGGATCGAGGTCAACGCATCCACGTCGATGCGGACCCTGACCCTGTTTCTCGGCGCCTGGAACGCCGAGGGCAACCTCACCGCGCGGCTGAGCGACAACAGCGCGGCACCCTTTACGACCAGCGTGCGCAGCGCCAGCAAATACGGCGGCCGCATGCTGACGATTCGGTTTCGCGCGGCCAGCGCGGGCGCGACGCTGGTCATCGACTTTCTGGTGGCACAGCGGCTGGGGTCGCAGGCCTACATCACGCTGGAATCGGCCGCGCTGGACGCCGCCGGCGGCGGCGGGGGTGCGACGATCTCGGGCACGAGCGTGGCATCCCCGGTCCTGAACGACCTCACGGCCCTCGGCCCCACCGACTGGGTGCACTACGGTCGCGTCGCAGAGCAGCCGACCGATCGCAAGGCGGGCGTCGTATCGCGGATCAGTGGGCACATCGCCCTCGGCGACGACGTCTCGCCGAGCGCCGCGAACGCGGCGAGCGCCGCGCGCTGGAGCGACGGCACCCCGAACCCCGCGACCAACGGCACCGCTAGCAGCATTCGCGTGTTTGATAACAACAAGGGACTGGCGGTCGAGATCGACGCGGGCACTGCGCGGCAGACGGCGCTGGTGTACGTCGGCATCAAGGGCCGCGCGAACGCGCGGCTGCGGGCGACGCTGTCTGATGGCAGCGCACCGGCCTACACGCGAACGATCAGCCAGACCGGCGGCCAGACCCAGACCACCTATGTGTTCACGCTGAACTTCGCGGCGAACAGCAACAATCGCAAGCTGCGGGTGGCTTGGGAACGCACCAACGCGCGAACGTCGGCGAGCTTTATCTCGTTCGAATCCGTGAAGCTGCTCGGCGAGCCGGAGACCGACCCGGATCCAGAGCCCGATCCAGATCCAGATCCAGATCCAGATCCAGATCCAGATCCAGACCCGCTGCAAGGCACCGGCGCCATCGGCGATCTGGTGTGGCGCGACAGCAACGGCGACGGTCGTCAGAGCGCAGGCGAAACCGGGTTGCCCGGCGTGAACGTCTCGCTACGCACCTGCAAGGGCACGATCGATCTGACCACGTTGACGACCGACGGCAACGGCGCGTTCCTATTCGAGAATCTACCCAACGTGCGCTATCAGCTACGCGTGACGGTGCCGGAGGGTTTCGAGATCAGCCCGCGCACCCAGGGCGGTAGTCGTCAGATCGACAGCGACGCGTTCAGCGACGGCCGCACCGGCTGCACCCGCGCGGCGCAAAACAAGGCCAAGCGTCAGTTCGATATCGGCCTGATACCGAACGACGGTAACGGCGGCGGCGGCGGCGAACCCGGCGGCGGCACCAGCAAGATTGGCGGCATCGTCTGGCTCGACGGCAACGCCGACGGCACGCGTGCCAGCGCCGAGACGGGCATCGGCGGGGTCACCGTCGAGTTGATGTCGTGCGCGACCGACGCGGTACTCGCGAGCACAACCACCAGCAGCAACGGCAGATATTTGTTCTCGAACCTGATGGGCGCGGAGTACCGCCTGCGCGTTATCGCACCGGCGGGGCTGCGCTTTAGTCCGCAGTTTGTCGGCAGCGCGTCGCGGGACAGCAATTTCCGCGCGGACGGGCTGAGCAACTGCGTCAACGTGCCCGACGGCAAGGCGCGGCGCACCGTAGACGCGGGGTTACACTAGCCGGCCGAGAGCTGGCCAGAGGCCGAGACAACCCATGCGCGTGTTCGTCGTTCGCGACCTCTGCCTTTTGCTAGCGACCACAACGCTGTGGGCGCTGGACTGGCACACGGGCGACGCCTGGCAGCAGGCGCTGCTCGGCGGAATGACCGGACTGCTGGCCTATGAGTCCCACGAGTGGGGCCACTATCTCGGTGCGCGCCTCGGCGAGGCGCGCATCGACACCCCAAGCGCGTGGTGGTCGCCGTTCCTGTTTGGCTTCGATCCGCAGCAGAACAGCCGCCGCGCCTTCGTGCAGATGACCTGGCCCGGCTTTGTGGCAACGCTCGCCTATCTCGGCGCGTTCGCCTGGCTGTTGCCGAACGAGGGGCTGACGAGCGCGATCGCCTGGGCGATCGCGACGCTGCTGGCCGGCATCACGCTGTTCGTCGAGGTGCCGATCCTGCTGTGGGGGCTCAGCGGCCGCCGGCTGTCACCGCGCATCCGCGTGCCGCTGCCCTGATTTGATCCCCATACAGCGCGCGGCACTGAGTCCACGAGGCCGTCTACCAAGCGCGCCTGGGGCGGCCACCCCATAGGGCCGGGGTAGGCGCGTTCCTGAAACACGGTGGCGCTAACTGCGCAGCGCGTGCTTCACGCGCGGGACCACGTCGCGAAACAGTCTCTCGAGGCTGGGCGCCATCTGCTCGGCGCGCAGCCCCGGCGGCACGGCCATGGTCACGATGTCGGTGATCCCGAAGCGCTCGATAAACGCGAGCAGCTCCGCCACGCAGTGGTCCGCATCGCCGACGATCCAGGTCTGCGGTACCGGTTCGCCGCGCTCGCCGAAGCCCTCGCCGGACTCTTCGAAGAAACGCTGATAGAGCTGCATCCGATAGCGCTCGGCGGCGCGGATCACCGGCCAGTCGGCGTCGCGATCGTCGGTGACCAATATGCTGCGAATGATGCCGACGCGATAGTCACGCGGATTGCGGCCGCTGGATTCGAGCGCCGCCACCCAGGGGTCGAAGGAGCGCGCCTTCAGGCCCTGCGGCAGAAAGTGCGTGCCGAATCTGGCCGCGCGCGCCGCGCCCGCTTCCGACATCGATGCCACCCACAGCGGCGGCCCGCCCGGCTGCACGTAGCCGGGCGTGATCACGACGTCGTCGAACTGATAGCGCTTGCCGTGAAAGCTGAAGCGCTCGCCCGCGAAGCAGCGCTGCAATACCTCGATGCCCTCGTCCATCAGCGACACGCGGCGGCTGACGGGAATACCGAAGCCGCGAAATTCGTGCGGCGCATAGCCCATGCCAAGGCCAAGCTCAACGCGCCCGCCAGACAGATTGTCGAGCACCGCCAGGTCCTCGGCGAGCCGCAGCGGGTGATTAAACGGCATCAGGCAGATGTCGGTGCCAAAGCGAACGTGCTTTGTCACGGCAGCCATCGCGCTCGCGACCGGAATCCAACTCGGCAGATAGCCGTCGTCGACGAAGTGGTGTTCGGTAAACCAGACCAGGTCCGCGCCGATGCCGTCCAGCCAGCGCACCTGCTCCATGATCTCAGCGTATAGACGGGCGTCGCTGACGCCGGAGTCGGGCGGGTTACGAAAATCGTAGCTCACGCCCATGCGCAGCTCTGGCATGATCCGACCTGTCCCCAGCAACTCCCCAAGAGTTCGATCATGGCACGAATCGACCATCTGATGTGGGCGGCGAGCGATCTCGACCGCGGCATGGACTGGGCCGCGTCGACGTTCGGCGTCGCGCCCGCGCACGGCGGCTCGCACGTCGGGCTCGGTACCCGCAACGCGCTGCTATCGCTCGGCGACGTCTATCTGGAAATCATCGCGCCCGACCCCGAGCAGGATCTCACGGACACGCTGGGGGAACGGATCGCGGCGCTAAAACAGGACGGCTTGGCAACCTGGTGCGCTAGCGCCGATCTCGCTCAGCAGAGCGCGGCCTTTGCCGCACGCGGCATTCGCTGCCGCGGCCCCCAGCGCACGGAGCGTCGCACTACCGCGAGCGACCTGCTGATCTGGGAACTGCTGTTTCCAACCACCGGCACCTACGGCGGCTGCATGCCGTTCTTCATCGATTGGCTCGACTGCGCGCACCCAGCGAGCACAAACCCACTCGCCGGCCGCTTTACCGAACTCGAGATCACGCACGCCGACGCCGCCGGCCTCAGCGCGGCACTCGGCGAAACCGTGCAGGACGTGCAGATTCGCGGCGGCACGGCCGCGACGCTTATCGCCAGGGTGACGCTCGGCGAGGGCAGCGCAACGCTGACCAGTACCGGCGAGACGCTGGGATTGTTTTAGCGAAACTCACCGGCTAGTAGCCCAAGGACCAGGCGCTCGACGCCTTGCAGGCGTTAGGTGCCCAACCAGCGGCGCAGCCGGTGCCAGCGCTTGCGCCAGCGCTCGCCGCTGTGAGGATGCCGCTGCGGCGGCGGCAGCCCGCGATCGTCCAGCCAGACAAACGGCAACCCGGTCTTCCACAGCACGTAGGGCAGGCTGAGCTGATCGCGCCCGGTGTGCCGCTCGAGCTCCTCCCACCACAGCAGCATCGCCTCGGCGAGGCCCGGATGCTCGTGATTGCGCACGAGCAGATAGTTCGCGCTGATCGGCGTGTCGAGATCGAATCCCGCAAGCGCATAGCTGGCAAGCTGCGCATCGATCCGCTCCAGATCCCGCGGACTGAACTTGTCCTGCTCGCGACAGCTCAAGACTTCTTCGGCGACGCTGCGACCCCGCGGATGTCGGAACACACCCAGCGCGGCGTCGACGTCGCGCACGGCTGCAATGTAGTCCGCGTAGTTTTGGCTGAGTTCGAGGTTGCCGTCGCGATACAGAGACGCACGGGCACCGGGAAAGAGCTCATGCGGGAACAGCTTGTGCCAGCGGTTGGTGCGCCGCCGCTCGCGCTCGCCCAGGTCCCGCGCGAGCGACTGCTGCCGCCAGGGCGACGGCAGGCTCTTCATCGCGTCGGCGAAGCAGACGAAGTCGTCGCAGGATCGGCTGGTCGACGCGGCGTCCGGGCGCAGCCGGTCATAACCGCCGACGACACAGGTGTAGACGATGTCCATGCCGGCGTCGACTAGCGCCGGCCGAGCAGGCTGCTGACGGCAAGCCGCACATGGCCGACGAAGCCCAGTCGGCGATGCTGATCCTCGCGGCGCTCGAAGAGCTCCGGATGTACACGGTCGAGCGCGAACTCATCGTCCGGGAGCGGCTCGTGCCCTGCCGCAACCAGACGCCCGAACGCCGCCGAGGCCTCGCGCGCGTAGCACAGCAGGTTCTGCCGATAGATCACGTTCACGTCCTCGCGTCGCCACAGCCGCGGTCGCATCAGATCGAAGGCGCGGTAGCCCTGGCTGGCAAAGCGTTGCTGCCAGTACGACTGGCGCTGCTCGTTAACGTGTCCGGTGCCGCCCTGCCCCGGTACCGCCGCCGAGAACAGCACGCAGTCGGAACGACGACACAGGAAGGCGATCAGTTCGTCACCGCGCGCGGCACTCAGGTGTTCGGCCACCTCGATGCAAAGCGCGAGATCGAAGCGCCCATCGAGGTCGTCCAAACCGTCGGGAAGGCCGCTGGCAAGGTCGTGTTGCAGAAACGACGCCACCGGAATCTCGAGCGCCGCGGCGTCAACCCAGGGGCCGTCCACGCCAAGCACGCGCCGCGCGCCGAGCTCGGTACACGCGGCCAGCCAGATGCCGGTGGCGCAGCCAATATCGACCACCGAATCACCGCCGACCTCCGGCCAGATCAGCTCCAGCACGGCCGCCGCCGAAACGCGCGTGGCCTCGGTCCTGCGGCGATAGAATTCGGCGTCGTAGCTCAACCCGGCGCATCCTGAGTGGCCGCGGCAAAGAAACGACGCAGACGATGCTCGGCCCAGAGTTTGAAGGTCACGGCCCGCCCTGCCTTGCCGAGCGCGAATGCCCAGGCCGCGCCGAGCGCGCCGTATTCGGGTATCCATACGAGCGCACACAGCACCACGACAAACAGACTGGCTAGGGACACGCGCAAGGCGTCGCTCTCGAAGTCGGTCGCATACAAGAGCTGCATGGACGGGCCCACCACGTTGCTCACCACAAACCCACACACCAGCACGAGCAGCGGTCGATAGCTCGCCGCAAAGTCGGCGCCGAACACACCGACGAGCAGTGCCTCGCCCCACAGCCAGACGATCGCCAGCAGCGGCAGCGACAGCGCCGCAGATCCCCACGCGGCGAGGCGCAGCAGCCGCCGCAGCCGTGCGGCCTCACCGGCAGCATATAAGCGCGCGACATCGCCCCGAATCACGGCCTCTACCACGATCAGCGGCGTGCCGACGAGCAGCGCAATCGACAGCGCCACCTTGAAGATGCCGACTTCGGCGACGCTCGACAGCCACGCCAACAGCGGCACGAACGCCTCCGCGTTGAGCGTGTTGATCGCAACGATGCCGGTAAACGGCAGCAGCGCCGCAAGCCAGCGACGGTCCTCATAGGTCGGCGACCCCTGCCCGCCCGAAGCGAGCCGCCGCGCCGCCGTGCGCCCGGCGAGCACGCCGCCGACGACCAGCGCGAGCCACGCAGCACACGCGAACGAGGCCGCGGCGTGGCCGAGGGTGAGCGCACCCGCCGCCGCGAGCGCCGCCAGCAGCAACAGCAGAGTCAGCGGGCGCACGAGCATCTCCGGCCACTGCGCCAGCACCGGTCGCCGCGCGCCCTGCTGCAGTCCGCTCAGCACCTTGGCGAGCGCGAGCGCGGGCACGGCCAACGCCGCCCAGTAAAACGCCGAACCGGCCGCCCACAGTGCAAAGGCGACGTAGAGACCAGCACACAGCAGCGCCAGCGCCGCAGCGAATGCGAGCGCGCGCCGCGTCGCCCCTGCCCACGCCGGCCAATCCGCGGCGTACTCGTAGCGCGCGAGTTCGCGGGTCAACAGCGGCGCAACGCCGCCACCGGCGGGCAGCGCAAGCAGGGTCGCGATGGCCAGCGCGAGGGTGTAGGCACCAAACTGTTCGGCGCCTAGTACGCGCGCGAGCAGCACGGCGACGGCGAACGACGCAAGCATCTGAGCACCGCGTAGCGCTCCGACGCCCGCGACCGCACGCACCAACCGGTGACCCACGGGCGGCGGTCGCACGCCGGGCGGGGCCGGTTGCGGGCTCAACTGTGAATTCGCGTCTGCAGAGGTCATCTGTAGGGAACGGGGATCGGCGCCCGACCGGTAAGAACAGCAGCGCCGATCATAGAGCATCGCCGCGACGGGCACCGCGACCGCACGCCGACCGAGGACGATTCACAGCGCGGCTGTGAACCCGTCTGTGTCCGTCTCGCCAACGAGCGCACAGTTGACTCGCGCACCCCACGAAAGCGGGATGCCGCGGACCTCTTATCCACCGCAACACTGCTGCCTCGACTCGTTGGAACCTCGCGGGAGGCGAATCATGTGCAGTATCAAATCGAGCTACCGGACGCTCACGACCCTGGTCGCAATCGCGGCAATTAGCGCCTGCGGCGGCGGCGCGAGCGGGCCCGCGGATCCGCCCGCACCGCCACCCGTACCGACGGGCGTGCTGGCGCCCGCGGCTGCGGGCGTGACCTATAGGTCGCTGTCCCACAGCGGCGTCACCGACGCCGAGGGCCGCTTCGAATTCGCCGCGGGCGAGACAATCACGTTCTCGCTAGACGAGTTCGTCCTCGGCACCTCACCGGCGAAAGAAACCGTCACGCTGTTCGATCTCGCGGGCGTCGAGTCACCGCCCCTGCACCAGCAGCGGCTGCAGCGGGCGATCGATCCCGGCCTGCCGTGGCTGCAGCTAATTGGCGCGGTGTGGCATGACCTCGCGCCCGGTCCGATGGCGCGGGTCGTGAATCTCGCGGTGCTGCTCGAGACGCTGGACGCCGACGGCAACCCCGACAACGGGTTCGAGATCCAAGCAGAGGTCGCTACCGCTGCGAGCCTCTGGGAACTCAATTTGGACGCCCGAGTCGACCGGTTTTGCCGGGACGCAAGGCTCGAACACATTCGCCGGCAGTTCGCCGCCGGGGCAGCCTCACACCCGCCCCGGTGCCCGAGCCGGGACGCGCCCTGGCGCGGGCGTATCAGGCAGCAGGCATCGACGCCTCGGCACACTACTTCACCGGACGCATCAGCAGCTTCGGCGGCGCCGATTTCGACATTCGCTCCGAGCGCAACGAAGCCGGCCAGGAGACCCGCGTTCGCCACGCCACGGCCACGGACGGCGAGTTTTCGAGCGACCGCCTGTGGACCTACAACGGCAACGGCGCAGAACTGCGCCAGGCCGTCGCCGCGGTGGTAGACGGTCTCGCCCAGGCGGACAGCTTCAGCCGCGACAGGCGCACCGAACGCGATGCCTTCGACGCAGCGCTGCGCACCTATGAGATCAGCCAGGATGGCACCGAGTCGCCGGGTACGCGCTACGCCTACGACACGTTCGGCCTCCCCACGCTGATCGAGCGAGAGAGCGGCGAGGTAGAGCGCTGGCTGCTCGACGCCGACGGCAAGCGGGTGCGCTACGAGCGGGACCTGCACGGCGAGGGGGTGCTGGAACGCAGCGAGGCGTTGATCGTCGACGACCTGAACCGCTGGCTGACGCGCCACGTCGATATCGGCGACGACGGCACGATCGATCAGATTCACGAACGCCGCTATGCGGGCTTCGGAGGGCTTGTGTACGAGTCCTTCGACGGCGACGCCGACGGCGCGTTGGAATCGGAGACCACCATCACGCTCGACGCGGCCGGTCGCAAAACGCGCGAAGTTCGCTTCTCGTCCGGACAGAGTGCGGTCGAGTCTTGGGAGTACGCCGAAGACGGTCGCCTCCTGCGCTACACCGCCGCCGATGATGTAGGTCTCCCCCCGCGTACCATCGAGACCTACCGCTACGACGACACCGGCAGGTTTATCGGATCGCTGCGAGAGATAACCGGCCGCGCAGACTTCGAGCGCCGCGCTATTCTCAACGATGACGGCCTGATCGGCAGCTTCGAGTCCTACCAGGCCGGCGAACTGGTCGGCGTTTTCGATATCGAGTACGGGGACAATGGACGCTTGACGCGACTCGTCGACAGCAGCCCCGGCACCTCGGGCGATGATTCTGAAGCGTACACCGATCACGTCGCCGTGCCCCTGGGACACGGATTCGATCAGCGCTTCTGAACGCGGGCCAGGCGAGCTACGAGGCGCGAGGCGCAGACAGGCGAGACGGCCGGGCGCGGTGGTGCAGGTGCTAGACTGCGGCGCATGACTCGCCTTTATGCCACCGCCGAGATCGGCTTTCTGAGCGCCACCGGCGTCGCGCCGCTGGCCGTCGATATCGAAGACGGCCGCAGCGCGCCTGACGCCTTTAGCTGGCAGACCAACGGCTTCGAGCTGCGTCGTCTGCCGTCCGCCGTCACCGACTGGAACGACGCGACTCAGCACACCGGCATACACGCGGACGAGGTCACAGCATTCGCGACAGCAGAGACCGGCTGCGATGCCGTGCTGTTTTATCCACCCCTGCTGCGTTCCCCGAAAGCCGCGCAGGAGAGTGCGGACTATGCGCCGATCCCGACCGCACACTCGGACTACACCGAGGACTACGGCCCCATGCTCGGCGACACCGGGCATCCGTATCACGCGCTCATCAGCCCGTCGATGATACGCGCCGGCGTCGACCCGGGACGCATTCGCGACTGCCGCCGAATCCTGACGCTGCAGCTCTGGCGCAATCTGGGTCCCGCGCTCATGGCTGATCCGCTGTGCGTCGCGGACGCGCGAACGGTGCCGCGCGACAAGCTGGTGCCGCTGCGCGTCGAAACCTACGGCGGTCACGAGGCGCAGTTCGACGCGTTTGGCGTGCTGCCCGCGGACGATGACGCGCCCTATCGCTGGGTTACTTTCCCCGAGATGCAGCCCGACGAGGTCCTGCTGTTTCGCGCCTTCGACAGCGATCGCGTCGCCGCGCAGCGGCCGTTCTGGACGCCACACTGCGCGTTTCCGGATCCGCGCGGCGCCGGAACGCCCCGCTCCAGCATCGAGATGCGTGCGATCTGCCTCTTCTGGTAGCGGCGCGCAGCGACCAAAACAAGGCTCCAACAGAAGAGGTTCATAGCGTGAAGGCGATCCAACAACACGAATTCGGCGCGGCGGACGTGCTCCAGCTAGCGGAAGTTCCCGACCCGACGCCGGCCGCCGGCGAGGTTGTCGTCGATGTGCGCGCCATCGGTATCAATCCTGTAGAGACCTACATTCGCTCCGGCATCTACCCCAAGCCGCCGACGCCTTTCACGCTCGGCAACGACGCTGCCGGAGTGATCGCACGCGTCGGGGCAGACGTCGGCAGCGTGTCGGTAGGCGACCGCGTGTACGTCGCGGGCGCTAAGACGGGCACCTACGCGGAACAGGCCCTGTGTACAGCCGACCAGGTGCACCCGCTACCCGAGCGCGCTAGCTTCGCGCAGGGCGCCGCCATCAACGTGCCCTACGTCACCGCCTATCAGGCGATGATGCATCGCGGCCGCGCGGCGCCCGGCGAGACGCTGTTCGTGCACGGCGGCAGCGGCGGCGTCGGCATCGCGGCCATTCAGTTCGCGGTTGCGCTAGGCATGAAGGTGATCGCGACGGCCAGCACCGCACGCGGTCGCGAGTTGATACTCGAACAGAGGGCGCACCACGCGCTCGATCACGCGGCACCCGACTATCTGGACGAACTGAAGTCGCTGACGGGCGGCCGCGGCGCGCATCTGATCCTCGAGATGCTGGCCAACGTCAATCTCGCCGCGGACATCGACGCCGTCGCGCGCTTCGGGCGCATCGTGATGATCGGCAATCGCGGCGAGCGCAATCAGGGCGAGGTGTCGATCAACCCGCGCGCCGCCATGGCGAAGGACGCGGACGTGCTCGGCATGGTGATGTACAACGCAAGCGCCGCCGAAATGCGTGCGACCCACGCCGCGATCGTGGCGGGACTGGCGGCGGGCACCCTGCGGCCGGTCATCGGCCGCGAGTTTCCGCTGGCGCAGGCGGCCGATGCGCATCGCGCGGTTGAGGCGGGCCAGGCCTACGGCAAGATCGTTCTGGTGCCTTGAGCCTCGCGCCACGCGCTAGGCGGCCATGTGGACCGCGAACTCGCGATCACCCCTGCTAGACTCGCGGGGCGCAAACCAATGACTGGCACATGATCGAAGACTACTCGGACCGTCACATCGCCTTCGAAGGCGCCTTCAACTTCCGCGACATCGGCGGCTATCCGACCGCCGACGGCCGGCGCGTTCGCTGGGGGCGCTACTATCGCGCCGGCCGGCAGGATCGCATGACGGCCGCAGACCTCGAACGGCTGCGCGAGTTGGGCGTCGCGACGCAGATCGACCTGCGCAAACCGGACGAGGCGGCCGAGCAAGGCGAGGGACCTTTGCCCGGCATGGGCGCCCGCTACCTCAACCTGCCCGTCATCCCGGAAGGCGGCGGCGACGTGTTGAGCCGCCTCGTCGGCGATACCGGCATCTCCGGCGAGCGCTATCTGGGTTACCTGGAATTTGGTCCTGACGTGTGGGTTGCGATGTTCGAGATCTTCGCCGACCCGGCGCAGCATCCCATCGTGCTGCACTGCACGGCCGGTAAGGACCGCACCGGCGTGTCGACCGCCTTCCTGCTGAGCGTGCTGGGCGTGGATCGCGCGCTGATCGAGGCCGACTACCGAATCACCAACCGGGACGTCGACCGCCAGGTGGACTTTCTTCAGGCCGGCGGCTTTCTGCCGGAGGGCGTCGACGCGAGCACGATGAAAGAGCACGCGGGCGTACCGGAAGACGCGATCACCGTGTTTCTTGACGGTCTCGAGGCGCGCCACGGCAGTACGCTCGGCTATCTACGTTCCATCGGCATCACGGACGCGACCTTCGACGCCGTCAGAGCCGCGTTTCTCGAAGACTGACCCAACGAGCGCCGCTAGGAGTCAGCATGAATCTGAAAAAACTGCGCGAGGCCGAAGGCCTGTTCCTGCTGCAGTACCCGGACGGCTTCGCCGACGAGGCGATGGCCGGCGTTCGCAAGCGCCACGGCAGCGTCGATAAGCTCACCGAATTCGCGCGCGTCGAGCTTGCGAAAAAGAAGTTCGACACGCCGGGCAACGCGCTCGATGCGATCACGAAGATCGTGTCCCGCTCGTCCATGGTGTCGATGTTCGAAAAGCCAAAGTTTCGCGACTACGTGAACGGCATGACGCGGGACGACCGGGAGTACCTGGCCGGCGCCTATCGGAACATGCTGCACGGCAAGCGCGCGCAGGGCTTCGCCGACGTCGTGGACGTGCTGGGCGAGGCCAAGCTCGCCAAGTGGAGCCTGCTGACCATCTGCCTGTTTCACTACCGACCGACGAAGGACGTGTTCGTCAAACCGACGACCACCAAGAACGTGATCCGCGTGTTCGAATTGGAAGGCTTGGAATATAAGCCGCGCCCGAGCTGGGCGTTTTATTCCGCCTACCGCCGGGCCATCGATGAGATGAAGAGCGCGGTGAACCCGTCGCTGCACCCGAGCAACGCGGCGTTCACGGGTTTTTTGATGATGAGCACGGGCTCAGCGCCCTGAGACACGCTAGGCCTGCGACAGACTGACGGGTTTCAGCCGTCGCTCGCCGGTACTACCGACGCGCACAGACGCCTGGACAACCAGACCTCCGAGTCGCCGCCGACTTGCCGCAGGGCACAGCGCCTCGCGCCGTAGCGCAGCAACCGAAGTTGGGGCGGCCGCTCGATGGTCGTGCCAGTCGCCACTACACCGCTTGGTGTGCGCGCCGGTCTCGGCGTCAGAGTCACCAGGCTGCGCTGCGTAAAGGCATCCGCGCCCAGCCGTACCGAGGCGATGCCGAGCAGATTCGCCGCGGCGCTCTGCAGTTCGTCGCGATGCAAGCCTGGCGCTTCCACCGCCAACCGCCCATGGGTCGGCTGCTGGGCCTGACAGGCCGCCAGCAGCACGAGCGCTGCCAGCGACGCAAGCGTCCTCATCGCAGCAGCACCGAACCCGGAATCCGCGGCGGTACGGCCACTGCAAGACCCGGCTCCGCGCCGGCCGGCCGTTTGCGCGCCTGTTGCAGGCGCGACGTGGAGTCGGACGCTGCTGGACATTCGCCGGTTTCCATATAGCTCAGCGCCGCGGCCAGCCGTGCTTCCGCGACGTCACCGAGCTGCTTGGAAAAGTCATCGCCGACGGCGCAGCCCGGCAGCGGCACGCCCTCCACGGTGGGCAGATTCGCGGGCGAGAAGCCATCGCCATAGTCCCCGAATCCGACGGCGTTGATGCCGCGGAACTGCACCGTGAAGTAGGTGGTGCCGCAGTTGTCCGTGGGATAGAAGCCGTAGGGCTTGCCGCAGGTTGTCTCGCCGATCAGCACGACCTCGACGTCGATGCCGCGCAGTCCGTTGATGATGGCCTCGCTGGCCGAGCAGGTGTCCGGGCCGCTGAGCACAAACACGCGATCGAGGTTGAGGGTCGGCAGCGGCTGTCCTTCTGTCGCCGAGAAACCGACCGTGGTCTCCTGGAAAAATTCGGGCTGCAGCAGCGCGCCGGTCACCGGGTTGCGCACCGTGTGTTTGCTGTTGAACTCAAGCTCGCCGTACACGCGGCCGCTAGCCGCCGCCGGGCCGGCGATCATGTAGGCGACCTGATTAGAAATCGTCAGCAGGCCGCCGCCGTTATAGCGCAGATCGAGCACCAGTTCGGACACGCCCGCTTCGCTGAGGCTAGAAAAGGCGTCGAACAGGGCTTGCTCGGAGGGTGCGATATGCGTGTTGAACACCAGATAGCCGACATCTCCTGAGTCCGTCGCCAGCACCTCGACGGTCGGCACCGGCTCGACGACGATCTCCTGTGAGGTCAGGGTGACCGTGCGCTCCTCGTTGGCGCCGAGGTCCAGAAAAGTGATGCTGTGCGCCTCGTTAATATCACCCGGAAACAATCCCGCGTTGATCGTATCGACGTCCGCCTGGCTGCCGCCGTTGACGAAGTCGACCCCATCGACGCGAAGAATGCGCGCGCCGCGCGCAACGTCGGCGGCAGCCGCCGGCGAGCCGGGCTCTGAGAAGGCGACGACCGCCTCGCGGGGTGGCGTGCGCGCAAGGATCGATAGCTCGAAGCCATAGCCCGCGGAGATGCCGGACTGGTTCAGCGCGATCCAGTCCTCGGTATCGAAGGTGAAGTGAAACCGATCGCGCTGCGCCCCAGAGGCGGTCGTGGCGAACGTGCGCATCAGATCGAAGTAGGCCGGCGTCGCGAAGGCGGCGGGATCCGCGTCTTCAATCTCGTCGAACCACAGGTAGGTGTTGTTGCTCCAGGAGCGCAGCCACAGATTCTCGTCGGTTGTGGATCCAGCGGAGTCCGGGAAGTTGCCGACTCGCGGGTTCGCGCACAGATCCTTGAAGTTGCCCTCGGGCTGAAATACGCCGTTGGCAAAATCGCTGCTGCCGCTGGGCGTGGCGGGCGGTGGCGGCGGCGTCTGCGGCTGAAAGCTCGCGGGACTGCTCCCTCCCCCGCCGCCGCCGCAGGCCGTCAGGGCGACGATCAGCGCGGTCGGGCCGACGCAGCGGCGCCAGCGAACCAGAGTGTTTTTCGAGCACGACATACGGATACCTCCCTGGTCAGACTTCGACCCCGTTATCCGTTCAGGGTTCATGACGCTTAGGCCGTTGATCTTACCTCGCGCGGCCCGGGCTGCGGGCACGGATGGCCACGAGCTGTACAACGTTAACTGCGATTCGGGACGGCTAGGTCTCAGGCACCGCATCGAGCCCGTAAACGCGCGCAGCCGTGCCAGCAAAGATGGCGTGCTTTTCGGCCGCCGACAGCCCCAGCCGCGCCGCGATCAGCTTGAACGCATTCCACAGGGTGCGATAGGACACGCACTCCTTGTCCACCGGAAAGTTGCTCTCGAACATGCAGCGCTCGGGACCGAAGGCATTGATCGCGACCTCGTAGAACGGGAACACGCGCTCTACCAGTTCCTCGGAACCGATCGGCGCTTGCCGACGATGCATGTGGAACGGCGGTTCCCAGTCGGCGCCGACGCGCTGCTGCGCACCGCCGCACTTCATCACCGCGTTGGGCGCGGCTGCGATGGCCTCGACGTTGGCACGCCACTCGGCGAATTCCGCGGGCGTCGCGTCGGGATCCGCCCGGCCGCCGAGGTGATTCACGACAACTGGAACAGCGGGTACTGCCGCCGCCAGGCGCGCCAGGTTCGGCAGCCGAGCCGCATCAGGCGAGTAGTTGTCGAAGACGAGACCCAGCTCACCGAGCACGCGGTAGCCGGCCAGAAACTCATCGTTGAGATCACTGGGGAACAGCGTGCGAACGCCGCGAAAATACTCGGATGCCGCCATGTGAGCGCGCAGCACCGGCTCGACCGCGGCACCCAGCCGCAGGTCCGCCGTACCGAAGATACCCGTGCACAGGCGCGCATCGCCATAGATGCCGGACCGGCTCATCGCCGCGATGCCATGTACGAACTCGGTCTCGCCCACGCAGCGCAGGGACTCGGGGCCGTCCGCACGATAGAACGCACCGCACTGGGCGAACACGGTTTGCACCACGTTGTGACCGCCGGTATCGATGTCACCCATCAACTCTTCGCACAGGTAGACCTTCTGCTCGAAGCTCGCGTGCGGCTCGCTCGCAAAGGTGCGCAGATCCCACAGGTGATGATGCGGATCGATGATCGGCAGCTCCGGTTCCAGCACCGGCTCGGCGACCTCCTGTTGCAGCCAGCCGTCAATGTCCCGATTCGCGCTGAATCCCACGGCAGTTCCCCCCTGACAGATACCGAGGCTCCATGGTAACCGCTACGCTGCCCGGGACGAGTCCGGTCGCTCAATCGAGCCGCAGGCGGTACTCGAGCTGAAAGCTGGGCTGCAGCGCAAGCGTCGCGCTGGCCAGCGAACCGTCAAGCTGCACCAGCACGGCGGCCACCTGCTCGTCATAGCCGTCGGTGGGCGTCGGGACGATCGGCGTGTCGGTGGCATCCAGGAAGGTGACGCTGTCGCCAAGATCCGCCAGTCCACCAAAGGTCATAGATAGGCCGCTGGCCACCGCACCGTCGGTAAAACGGATCGGCGAGCCGGCACCATCGAAATCGTCGACGAACATGGTCTTTTCGGCCGGCACGTCCAGCCGCAGCACCAGGGAGTTCGAGTCGAACACCGCCGGTCCCTGATTCACCGCCAGCACCGTCATGATCAGGTCCGCCTGTGGGATCGCCTTGGGGTTCGCGAGCCCGGTGATCGGATCGTCTTCTACGGCGAGCGACGAACTGAGCGCCAGATCGGGCGTCAGGGTCCCCAGCAGACACACATCGTCGACGTGCCAGAAGTCGAACGCGCCGGCGTTACCACCGGCCGTGCGGATTTCGAACTGAAAGCTCTCGTGCTGGGCGGCGGCCGTGGCGCTCAGATCGAAGCTGGGCGTAAAGATCTCCCCCGGCGTGCCGTTGCCTGCAAAGGTCTGCAGCACGACAGGCGTGCCCGTGTCGTCCAGATAGGACAGCACGAGGTCTTCGCCCGCGTCGGGATTTTCGCTGAAGCTGTCTGCGCCGCGCCGCACGTAGAGACTGATGCCAGAGAAGCCGAAAATCGTATTGGTCGGCAGGGTGGCCAGAGAAACAACGCCGCCCTGCAGAAAGCCCGACAGGCTGGCGGACTGGAACGTGGCCGCAGACGTGCCGGCCGTACCGCCACCGCTGGTGACGGTGAAGTTGTCGAGCCCCCCGTCGAAGTCATCGCACTCGCCGACGCTCATTCCCCCGCCGCCGACGCTCGCCCCGGTCTCGACGACCGCCACGTCGTCGACGTGCCAGAAGTCAAAGCCGCCACCGCTGCCGGCACTCTGACGCAACACGACCTGAAAGTTGCTGTGGAGGGCGGCGCTTGGAAGCTGGAAAGTGAGCTCGGCGATCTCGCCGGGCGTACCCGAGCCGAACTGAGTGGTCAGAACGCGCTCGACCCCGCCCGCATCCAGATAGCCAACTACGAGATTTTCCCCGGCATCGGGATCTTCGCTGAACGCGTCGTCGCCGCGACGTATCCACAGGGACAGTGTGGCGCCCGGTACCGTCAGATCGATGGTCGGGCTGGTCACGGCCACCGCGAGTTCGGCGGTAAAGAGGGAATTCGTCGGCGAGTTGGCCGTGGCGGCGCTGACGCCGGCGATGCCCGTGCCGGCGGCTCCCCAGGGCGCGAGGGCCGCGCGCTCGAAGTCGTCCGTAAACAGGACATCACCGGGCGCCGCGCTGGCAACGCGGGCCCACAGGCAAAGGGTTAGCAGGATTAGCGGCCGCAGGCTCATGTCGGCTGTTTGACGCCATACAGAAATTCAGCGTCGACAGTCTAGCGGCGCGCGGTCCGACAAGGCCCCAGGCGGTTACCGAACTGAGAGCCGGGTCACAGCCCGAACCGAACCTGTGCCCGCAACCCAGCCCGCGGCCCCTGGGTGGCAAGCTCGACCCTGCATTGCGCGCGGCGCCGTTGTCTTGCAACGTCTTGCCATGTCCCTGCGCCACCAACTGCTGCAGCGCTATCCCGCGTTCGCAGCACCGCTCTACCGCCGCTACTGGCTCGCGTCACTGGGCTCGGTGGGCGGCTGGCAGATCGCTAACATGGCGATGGGCTGGCAGGTGTTTGAACTCACCGCCTCTGAGCTGGATCTTGGGGTTCTCGGCGCGGCAACGGCGATCCCCGCGATCGCCATGACGCTTTTCGGCGGCGTCATCGCCGATCGCTTCGACAAACGCAGGGTCCTCCTGCTGACGACGGCAGGCAATCTCGCCGTGCTGGCGAGCCTGGCGCTGTGTGCTCTGGCGGGGGTACTAAACGTCTGGCTGCTGTGGAGTGCCGCCGCGCTCATCTCCGCCCTCAGCGGCATCGACTGGCCGGTGCGCCAGTCGTTTTTTCCGCATCTGATCGAGCGTTCGGCGCTGCCGAGCGCGGTCGCGCTGAACTCGGTGCTCTGGCAGGTCACTCGACTCGTGTTGCCGGCGTTCGGCGGCGTGCTGATAGCGCTGTTCGATCACTGGCTGCCCTACGCGCTCGCGAGTCTGGGCTATGCGCTCATGCTGCTGGTGGTCTGGCGCATGCGCCTCGAGCTGCCGGGCGATCGCAGCCTGTCACCGTGGCGGCAGACGGTGGAGGGCCTGCGGTTTATCGCGCAGCACCCGCTGTTTCGCACGCTCATGCTGATCTCCTACGCCACCATGCTGTTCGTCAGCGCGTACATGCAGCTGCTGCCGGCGTTCATTGCCGAGCTGGATGCCGGTGCAACCGGCTTCGGCATGCTGATGTCGCTGACGGGCGTCGGCTCGCTTGCGGGCACGTTGGCCATCGGCGCGGCGCGCATTGCGGACATCGATTCCAGCGCACCCCCTGCACACTACATGCGCTGGCTGCTCGGCGCCGCCGCCGCGGGCGCGCTGCTGCTGCTGGGGTTTGCAGCGGCGACCGCGCTCGGCAGCTTTGCGCTCGCGGCGCTGACCGCGCTGCTGGCCGCGAGCGCGACCTCCGTCTACCTGGTGCTCTCGACGACCGCGATGCAGGCCGCAGTGCCGGACACGCTGCGCGGCCGCGTCATGGGGATACACGGTATTACCTACAGCCTGATGCCGCTCGGCGCGCTGTGGATGGGGGCCGTCGCAGAGTCCGCCGGCGCGCCGAGCGCCCTGACGCTATCGCTGGGCATCTATCTCGCGCTGCTCGCGATCCTCGCTCCGCCCGCGCTGCGCCTGCACGCCCCGATGCGCCCGGGCTGATGTCGCCGCGCGGCGCTGCGCTTCGGGGCGCACGTAGCGCCGCCATAGCCAGCTATAGCTGTGCACGCGATGCGTAGCGCCGCGATCGTTGACCAGCGGCAGCCCGCGATTCGCCCAGTCGAACAGCGAGCCGAGCAGATTGCTGACCCGCGCTTCGGGATGCCGCCGCCCTATCTCTCGAGCGGCGGCCGCCGAGCGATAGCCCACCGAGCAGTAGAGCAAGAGCGGTCGATCGGCGTGCTGTTCAACCAGCGCGTCGAGGGTCGCCGCATCGGGCGCGTGCAGCGCACCCGGCAGGCGGCTGCGTCGGTACTCGGCCGTGGTGCGCACGTCGATCAGCAGGGCGTCGGCGGTGTGCGCCGCCTCGGCGGCGAGATACTCCGCAACGGTCAGGTGCGCGACGTCCGGGTACTCCGCGACGATCTCTGCTTCAATGTCGGCCGTGAGGCGGCGTTCGGTATCGGCGGCGGCGCACGGCGCGAGGGCACAAAACAACCGCAACGCGGCCGCGCGAACCACGGGGAACCCAAAAGGTCGATCAGCAGTCATAGTTCAACAAGCCGCAGCGGCGCCTTGATCGGGGACATCGCGCGCGGTACAGAGTCGTCCAGCTCATACACTCGAATCAGACATGCGAGGGGCTATCGTGTTCCAACACTATCGATCTATTCTTCTCGGAACCCTTCTCGGGATGAGCCTAGCCCTGTTTGCCGGCGACGCGCTCGCATCGGGCGGCTACGGCGGCCCCCTCCCCGAGCGCTCGGGCTCGGTACCGCATCGCGAGGTCGACCGCGTCTACGAATTCGGCAAGGCACTGTATCAGGGGCGCGGCGGCGCACAGAAGACGGCGTACTGCGTGAAGGCGCCGGAGGCCGAAGGCTCGGACAGCGACAAGGTGAAGCGCATCGGCCGCCGCTCGCTGCGCGCCTGGCGTGGCTCCGATCAGAACCGCTTCGCAAACGCGCTGGTCGACTGCGCCGCACCCGACCAGCTCGCGCTGCGCAGCGTGGACGAACAGCAGATTCCGTTCGTGCTGTATTACCTGAACAAGCGCTACAAGCTGGATCTGACCGCGGGCGGCGAATAGCGCGCCCTCCGCCGGTCCAGCCACAGACCAACACCCACGAGCGCGAGCTGCGCGACGAGCAGCCAGCCGGGCACCGCGTACAGGTACTCGGCCGGCGCCTGCAAGGGAAACTCGCCCGTATTGATCGGCGCGCCGTAAGACAGCAGCACCGCCGCGGCCGCGATCCAGGGCGTCGCCGCCGGGCGCAGCACGGCCAGCGGCAGCCACCACACCAGATACCAGGGATTGAGCACGGGTGTGACGAGCCAGAACAATCCCATAAGCCACAGCAGCGCGGGCACCGGCTGCCGCTCGGGTTCACGCCACTGGCGCCACAGCGCGGCGGCCCAGATCGCCGCATAGGCGGTGAGCAGCCCCCGCGCCGTCAGGGTCGCGGGCAGACCCAGCCATGCGCCTAGCCGATGCAGCGGCGCGTTGAAGGTCCAGCCCTGCGCCATCGCCTCCAAGCCGCCGGGCAGCCAGACGGCAACGGGACTGCTGGCCGGGGCGAAACACAGCGTCAGGCCGAGCAGCGTCGCCAGACACCAGGGCCAGGCGCGCGGGCGTCGCAGCAGCAGGAAGGGCGCGAACAGCAGGGCAAAAGGCTTGATGCCGAGCGCGAGCCCGACGCTGACACCTAGCGCGGCGGGGCGTCCCCGGTCGTATGCCCACAGGCCGATCACGAGGCACGCCGCCCCGAGCACATCCGGATGTGCCGTCGTCGCAAACTCCTTGAGCAGCAGCGGACACAGCGCCCACCACCAGCAGGCGCGCCCGGGCGCCAGCAGCCACAGCAGGCGCAGGACCGCGAGATCGGCCAGCAGCGCCGCCAACTTGAGCGGCCACAGCGCCCAGGGGGCCAGCACATTCGAGCCAGCAAACAAAAGCTGCAGCGTCGGGCCATAGACGGTCGGCAGCTCGGGGTGATTGATGCCGTCCAGCACGGCCGCGGCCGGGTCCGCGGCTGCATCACGGGCGACGACGTCGAACGCATCGGCCGGCGCCATACCGTAGGGCGTGCCGACGGCCAGGGTCTGAGCGCCGTCCCAGAGATAGCGGAAGAAATCGTCCTCCAGGACCGGGTAGGTCGCGAAGGCCAGCAGTCGCAGCACGACCGCCCAGCCGAACAGCAGCGGCCAATCGATCTCCGCGTCCGGACGGGTTGCCAGCGCGAGCGCGGCGACGGCGAGGAGCGCGCCGCCATACACCACAGCCGCATCGATGAGCGTCGCATCCGCATAGGTTCGAGATACGATCGCGAGATAGACGTACAGCAGCGCGGACGCAGACGCGGCCGCGCTAAAGGCAAAACTATTCTTTGACCGCGCAGTCATAGGCCCTATGTATCACGGAGCAACCATCGGCGTCGCAATCCCCGCCCTCAACGAGGCGCAGAGCATCGGCGTCGTCGTTGCGCGGCTGCGACGGACTCCTGTAGACCGCATCGTCGTCTGCAACAACGCCTCAACGGATGACACCGCGGCGGTGGCGATCGCGGCCGGCGCGGTGGTCGTCGACGAGCCCCGCAAGGGCTACGGGGCCGCCTGTCAGCGGGCGATCGCGGCGCTCACGGACTGCGACTGCATCGTCTTCATGGACGGCGACAACGCGATGAATCCAGACGAGCTCACCGCCCTGCTGGACGCCTGGCGCGGCGGCGCGGATCTGGTGATCGGCAGCCGCGCGCTGGGCGTCGCGGAGCGCGGTTCGATGACGGCTCTGCAGCGTGCCGGCAACTGGTTCGCCGGACAGGTGCTGACGCGCGCGTTCCACACCCGCGTCACCGATCTGGGTCCGTTCCGGGCGATAGCGCCGGCGACGCTCGCCGCACTTGGCGTGCGCGAGCCGACGTTTGGTTGGACCGTGGAGATGCAGGCCAACGCGCTCGAGGCGGGACTGCGGGTGGTTGAGGTACCCGTGAGCAACGCGCTGCGCATCGGGGAGTCCAAGGTCAGTGGGACCTGGCGCGGTCGCATCGGGGCCAGCATCGGCATTCTAGGCGTGCTCGCGCGGACGGTACTGCGGATCCGCAGACGCCGCAGCGCGCGCAGAAATCAACGTCGGTACCGCGGCAGCGCGCCGGGCTGGGGGCGCGAACGCACTACAGCGGCGGACGCTATCGACACGCGGACCTGAGCGTCACAGCGCAAGCACGCGCTTCGCGATGATGTTCTTCTGAATCTCGTTCGCGCCGCCATAGATCGACTGCGCGCGCGCACCCAGATAGTCCGCCGTGGCCTTGGCGGCAGGCTGCGGGTCGCTGGCGGAGAAGCCAAGCGCAGCCGCGTGGCCATGCATGACCATCGCCACTTCCGTGATGTCCTGGGCCATTTCCGTGGCCAGAATCTTGAGGATGGACGACTCGTCCCCGGGCGAATCGCCGTCCGCCACAGATGCCAGCGTTCTCAGCACGGTCAGATCCAGCGCGTCCAGCCGCGCGTGCAGCTCGTTCACCCGTCGATGGAACCACGGGTCCGCCTGCAGGACGGGGTCAGCCGCAACAAACGCATCGATCGCGGCCATCTGCATGCGCTTGCCCGCGACGTGCGCGTAGGACGTGCGCTCGTTTCCCAGCAGAAAGTTCGCGTAGTGCCAGCCGGCGCCCTCGTCGCCGATGCGATTGTCGATCGGTATCTCGACGTCGTCGAAGGTCACCCGGTTCAGCGAGTGGCGACCATCGATCGTGATGATCGGATGCACCTCGATACCCGGCGCGTCCATCGGCGTGCACAGAAAGGTGATGCCCTTTTGTTTTCGGTCCTCCGTCGAGGTTCTGACCAGCAGAAAGATCCAGTCGGCGTGCTGCGCGAGGCTGGTCCAGATCTTAGTGCCCGTGACCCGATAGCTGTCGCCGTCGCGCACGGCCTGCATCTTCAGCGAGGCGAGATCGGAGCCGGACTCGGGCTCCGAATAGCCCTGCGCCCAGAAGGTCGTGCTCTCCTGCACGCCGGGCAACCAGCGTCGTTTTTGCTCGTCGGTGCCGAACGCACAGATGACCGGGCCGACGTAGATCACGCCCATCGGCACCGGGCTGATCGCACCGGCGGCCTCAAGTTCCTGGTCGAAGATGTACTTCTGGTTCGGCGTCCACCCGGGACCGCCGTACTGTTCGGGCCAGTTGACGCACAGCCAGCCCTGATCCGCCAAGGCCCGCTCGGCGCGCTGATAGTCGTCTTTCGCAAGCGGCACGCCGCTCGCGGCTTTGCGCAGCAGATCCTGCGGATACGCAGTCGTGAAGAATGCTCGAACCTGCTCTTGGAAGCTCAGGTCTTCTGCCTTGAAACTCATATCCATCGTCGGCGCGGCCTCTTGTTTGGCTGTTAAGCACGCAGAACCCTGCGCGGCTTGGCAACCACGCGAAGGTACAGGCGTCGGTGGCGGGAATCGAGCGCAGCAGCGAAGCCGACGGGCCGTTCATGGCGCCAGCCAGCGAGCGTATGGGTAGCTGTTAATCGCAGCAGCAGCCGCCAGCGCGCCGCCGAGCAACCAGGGCTCATCGCCCCTGCACGGCAGCCACGACCAGACGTAGTGCGGCAGAAAGTCACCGCTGTAAGCTGTGCGACCCGCGCGCCGCAGCAGCGCCTGCTCGGCCTTGGTCAGCGGGCAGGGCGCGCCAAGAATCGAAATGACGATGGCGTAGACAAGCGCGAGGCAGTGCGCCCAGAACAGCGGCTGCCAAAACAGCCCCAGCCAGCCGCCGACAAACAGGAAGGCCAGAAACGCAAAGTGCAGAAACATGAGTGTGCGGGACGCGACGAGCCACATGGGATGTCAGGATTGCTGAAGCCGGCCCAACCGCTGTGGACCCTGCGGATTAATCAGTCTATCGAACCCGCCCGACAACAACCGCCCTGGCACAGATTGCATCTTCAATTTAACGTCTGCCTCACCCGCCGTTTCTGAAGATCGGCGTTTTCCGCCGCCACCCTCAAGCGCAGAACCATGAGTCGAACCGCAACGCTGTTCTTTTTGCTCGCCGCGCTGCTCCCGCAGTCACAGGGCGCCGCGGCAAACGATGGGAGTTCCACCGTGGCCGCAGAACAGAAAAAACCGCCTCATCACCAGGACAACGGCACCTTCATCAACCCGCCCGGAAGCCCGGAACGCAGCCACGGCGCGGGCGAGATGCTGGGGTTCATGCTGAGGGTGCCCTTCGCGCGGCCTGGGCCCGTTCCCGACGGCCATAGCATCCGGCTCGACGCGCCGCCGCAAGCGCCGGATCCGGGTGCAGCCGCCGCAACCTGGCTGGGACACGCGTCTTTTTTGCTGCAGCTGCCCGGCCTGACCGTACTGACCGACCCCTATCTCACGGCGGCCGCCGGTCCGATGGGCATCGGGCCCCGGCGCTTCGTGCCGGCAGCGCTGGAACCAGAATCGCTGCCGCCGGTCGACGTCATCGTGGTAAGCCACAATCACTACGATCATCTCGACCTGGCGGCACTCAAACGCTATCCCCACAAGCGCGGCGTCCGGGTGATCGTGCCGCTGGGGCTGGGCCGCAAAATCAGTCGGCTGGGCTACGAGCAAGTCACGGAGCAGGACTGGTGGCAGAGCATCTCCGTGCGGGACGGGTTCAGCATCACAACCCTGCCGGCAGTGCACTTTTCCGGGCGTGGCCTGTTCGATCGCAACAGGACGCTCTGGGCCAGCTTCGCCATCGAGACGCCGCAGACCCGCGTCTGGTTCGGCGGTGACACGGGCTACGGCGAGGTCTTCAAGGAAATCGGCACACGCGCCGGTCCCTTCGACATGGCGCTGGTCCCGATCGGCGCGTACGCGCCGCGCAGCGTCATGCGCCCGGTGCACGTCAATCCAGAGGAAGCCGTGCAGATCCTCAACGACATCGGCGCCCGGCGAGCGATTGGCATGCATTGGGGCACCATCATGCTGACCACGGAACCGGCGTTCGAGGCGCCGACGCGATTTCGCGCCGCCGCGGACGCACAGAACTTCGGCGCGGCGAACGCCTGGACGCTCGCGATCGGCGAGACGCGCGACTGGGCGCTGCGCTAGGGCGGCGCCGCGAAACGTCGCAGGATCTGCTCTGCGAACGGCCCGGCGGGCGGGGTCAGCACGAGGCCCTTGCGCCGCGCCAACCCCAGCGGCCGCGTGATGCTCAGGCCCTCGACCTCGAGCGCGCGCACCAGGTCCTGACCCAGCACGCCCAGCCTCGATACGAACGCCAGGTTTCCCGTGGTCGCCACCATCCGCAGGATGGCCGGAATAGAGCGCAGCTCCATCACCACCTGCACCTCAACGCCCGCCTCGCGCAGCGCGGCGTCCACGATCTGGCGAATCGCGCTGCCGACTTCGAAGCCCACGAAGCTGCGGCCGTCGAGCTCCGCGACCTCGACGCTCGAACGCTGGGCAAACGCTGAATCCGCCGCCGCCACGAGCACGATGTCGTCCGCGAACAGGCGGTCGATATCGAGCCCGGCGGCCCTAACCGGCTCCGTCACCAGACCGAGCTCCAGCCGACCGTCCGCGACGTCGCGGGCCACCTCGCTGCTGCTCGCCTCCTTGACGTGAAAGCGCACGCCCGGGTGGGCGCGCTGATAGTCCGCGATGAGATCGGGCAGCAGGAAGGACACCGCCGTCGCCCCACCGCCGATGCGGACCGTGCCAGCGGCCTCGCCGCCTTGGCTTGCCACCTCGGACTTGAGCGCGTCAAAGCGCTGAATCAGGGTTCGCGCCTCCCGCACCACCCGCTCACCCAGCGCCGTCAGGGTCGCGCCCCTGCGGCTGCGCTCCAGCAGCGGCGCACCCAGCTCCGCCTCGAGCTGCTGAATGCGCCGCGTCAGCGCTGGCTGAGTCAGCCCCAGCCGCGCGGCGGCCTCGGTAATCGCTCCGGCCTCGGCCACGGCCACCAGCGAGCGCATCAAATTCAGATCCATGGACTAGCCTCTAGGCAGGGCGGGAGCGCGGAGACCGGGGTCCGAGTGGGGGGGGGGGGGGGGGGGGGGGGGCGCC
>JBCCGT010000015.1:0-125571 GCA_039029135.1 Pseudomonadota bacterium
GGGGCGTCTCGTCCGGGCGTCCGTCTGGCCGTTCGCCCCCCACCCCCCCCCCCCCCCCCCCCCCCCCCCCCCGACTCTGACCCCTGACTCTGACCCCGATCATTCGACGTAGCGGCGGCGCAGCGCATCGAGCTCGATATCGCCAAGCCCGACGGCATCGCGCAGGTAGCCGTCCACGCCGCCGTGGTCCGCAGCCATCGTATCGAACGCGGCGCGCAGGTAGCTCTCGTGCACGCCTTCCAGCGCGCGCACCGCGGCGGCATCGGCCGGACGTCGCAGGGGCAGGCGGGGCAGCAGGCGGCCCTGATCGTCGAGCGCAGCGTTGGTGAGCAGATAGTCCGCGAAGATGGTGTCTTCGGGTACCTCGAGTGCGGCCAGGATCAGCGCGCAGGCCACCCCGGTACGGTCCTTGCCGGCGGTGCAGTGAACGAGAAAGGCGCCATCGTCGAGCCCCAGCAGCGCCTCGAAGACCCGCCGAAAATCCGCCGCGTGATTGCGCACCAGATCGACGTTGATGCCCTGCATGAACGATCGCCGCTCGGCCACGCTGTCGGCGTCGCCGCGTGCGAGGGCCGCCCGCAGGTTCTGCGCGTTACCCGGGTCTATGCTCACTTCCACAATGGGCACGTCGAACGGCGTCGGGTATTCGCCGCGCTCGTCCGGGCGCCGGAGGTCGCAGATCAGGGTGATGCCAAGTCGCTCCCACAGCTGTGCGCCCAGACCGGTGATATGGGTCATATAGCCGCCGCGATACAGCAGGCCCCGGCGCAGCCGGCCGCCGCCGGTCCGATAGCCGCCGAAGTCACGCAGATTGACCGCCCCTGGGGCGATGACCTGCCGGTCCCAGTTACCAACGCCCGCCGCATTCGCGCCGTCGGCGCCGCGCTCGCCTGACTCTGCGTTTGGTGGCCTGCTCTCCTGGCTCATGAGCCCTCCTCCACTTCCGTCTTGCCGTCGCCCGCCATCGTCGTCGCCTGCTATGCTCTGCCGCTGGGTCGCGGCGCCTGCGCTGCGACGGCGGGATGACAATGGGACCTATGGGAGTAAGCCATGAGTATCGCCAGTCTGGGCAACATTCTGAAGATCTTCGGCGGCAACGAGCCTAGCGCGGAGGAGCGCCAGAATCTGTTTCGCGAGGCGACGCTGATGACGGTGTCGCGCGCCACGGCCTCGGATACGAACATCAAGCAAGTCGAGGTAGAGACCGTTCGCGACATCTACCAGCGCGTGACCGGCGAGGAGATCAGCTCGGCGGACGTGCGCATGGCGGCCAACTCCAAGCTGTACGAATCGGCGCCGCTGTATCGTTACCTGGGGCGGGTGGCCAAAGTGATCGACGTGCACGAGCGAGTGACCATCGCCAAGGCGCTGTCCGAGGTCATCCTCTCCGACGATCATGTGAGCGAGGCCGAGGTCGAGTTCTTCAACATGGTGGCCGACTCGCTGCAGCTATCGCCGGCGGAGCTGGCCGGCCTGGTGCCGCGCGACTAGCGCAGCGCCAACCCTCGAGAACCAAACGGAGGACAAACAGATGCCGATCGCCGCACTGCAACAGGTGCTCGCGCTGTTTAGCGGCGCCGAACCGACCGAGGCGGAACATCGCGAGCTGTTCAAAGAGGCGCTCTTGATGACAGTCGCGCGCGCGACCGCATCGGACACCAACGTCAAGCCGATCGAGGTCGAGCAGGTTCGCGACATCTATACCCGCGTCAGCGGCGAGGAGATCAGCGCCGCCGACGTCCGTATGGCGGCCAAGTCGAAGCTGTACGAATCGGCGCCGCTGCACACCTATCTGGGCCGCGCGGCGAAAGTGCTGTCGGTCGAGGAGCGCCTGGTCATCGCAAACGCGCTGTCTGAGGTGATCCTCGCCGACGATCGCGTCAGCGAC
Organism: Pseudomonadota bacterium; assembly: GCA_039029135.1. Taxonomy (GTDB): domain Bacteria; phylum Pseudomonadota; class Gammaproteobacteria; order Pseudomonadales; family Azotimanducaceae; genus JALZVT01. The sequence continues at coordinate 1,889 of JBCCGT010000015.1, forward strand.
TACGAGGTCGACTTCTTCGACATGGTTGCCGAAGCGCTGAAGCTGACACCGGCGGAACTAGCGGGGCTCATCGTCACGCAAAAATAGACAGGGCGGCTGGAAAGCCGCCGGGGTGGCGGAGGCACTCAAACTGACGCCGGCGGAACTGGCGGGGCTGATCGTCACCCGCAGCTAGCCCGGTTCGGCGCCGTAGCTAACCGCACACACTTCTGACCGCGCTCGGGGCAACGGGTGCGGGGGCGAATGCGGGGAAGGGGTATTGGCCAAGGACAGCATCGTCCTGCTATCGCTCGATGGCGGGGGCTCTCGGGGCACGCTCACGGCTGAGGTTTTGCGGCTGCTGGAACAGCATAACCGCCTCGACGTGCGCGGCAGCTTCGACTTCTTTGCCGGGGTAAGCACCGGCGCACTCATCGCCTCCTACTGCGCCACCAACGTGGGCAGCATGGCCTACCTCGCGGAAAACCTGTACTCGACACAGTCGCTGTCGCGGGTTTTCGACAAGTCCGTGTGGGATCGCATCCTCGGCCGCATGCAGAATCAGCCGAAGTACGACGGCGTCAACAAGCGAGAATTCATTCAGGAACTGGCGGGCGATCTGCGCCTGAACGACATCACCGAAAAGCAGCTCATGGTGCTCGCCTATGACTTCATCAATCGCGACATCGTGGTGTTCCGCAACGGCTCCGAGCGTTACAACCCGTCGCTGACCGAGGTCTGCGACGCGGCCACCGCAGCACCCACGCTATATCCGGCCGTCAGCACCAGCGAGCCGCGTCGGCGCTGGCTGGTAGACGGCGCCTTGGCCACCAACGATCCAAGCATGCTCGCGATCGCCGAGGCAATGTCGATGGGTTACCGACTCGAGGACATCTGGATGGTTTCGATCGGCACGGGCAAGCCGGTACACGATCTGGATCAAAAACAGCAGGACGACATCGGTCACGCGGCGCGCGGCTGGGGCGTCGTGGGCTGGATCGCCAACGGTCTGCTCGACCACATGCTGCTCGGCAGCTCATCCATCAGCGGCTATCAGTGCGAGCAGATACTCGGCGAGCGCTACGTACGCATCAACGGCTATCTGCCGCGACGCCTGCTGCAGCTCGATAACACGGACGACGATCACCTGGGCGACCTGCGATCGCACGCCTTCGAGTGGTACGACGAAGCCGGCCATCAGGTCATCGATTTGCTCGAGCGCGTCGGCCGCAAAAGGCTGGTAGAAGATCCGGCCACCTAGCTGGGAACGCACGACACAGGCAAGCGACTAGATGCAGCAAGAACGGCACAAAAACACGACCGCGCCGACCTTCGGCCGCGCGCTCATTGCGATGATCGCGCTCTTGGCTTGCAGCGGCGTTCGAGCGGACGCGGTGTCCGCACTGGCGCGCATCGAACCGAAAGACGGCGTGTACCAGCTCGCCGGCCCTTCCGAGATGGCCGTCGTCGCGGAACTGCTGGTGAAGGAGGGAGATCGGGTCCAGTCAGGGGACGTGCTCGCCAGACTGGACAACTACGCGCTGCTCAGCGCCGAAGCCCGACGCGCGACGGTCGAGCTCGACTATGCAAAGAAGGCGCTGCGGCGGCAGCGGGACTTGCGGCAGACCTCTGTCGCGTCCGTTGCACAGTTGGAGGAAGCCGAGCGCGACGTCGCGGTCTGGCAGGCGGAATTAAACGCGGCGCGCGAACGCCGCGCCAGGGCGCAGATCACCGCGCCCGTCGACGGCCAGATCCTGCTGGTCAACGCCCGCGAGGGCGAGCGCATCGGCGCGCTCGGCCTGCTGGAGCTCGGCCAAACCGATGCCATGTATGCGGTCGCCGAGGTGTACGAAACGGACATCAGCCGCGTCGCGGTCGGCCAGAGCGTGACAATCAAGAGCGCGTCGCTCAGCGAGCCGCTCGGCGGCAAGGTCGAACGCGTCGGCCGACTGGTCGGCAAGAACGACGCGCTCGATCTGGATCCGGTGGCGCGGCGCGACGCGCGGGTGATCGAGGTGTTCGTGCTGCTGGAGCAGCCCGAACGCGTCGCTGGCCTGACCAATCTGCAGGTGACCGCGATCATCGAGATCGACGACTAACCGATGCCCCGCAGCGTCCCCTACGCCTGGCGTCAGCTCAGCCACGATCGACTGAAGCTGTTCGCCGCGGTTTTGGGCATCGCGTTCGCCGTGGTGCTCGTGTTCATGCAGCTCGGACTGCGGGCAGCGCTGTTCGATAGCGCGGTACGCTTTCACAAGGGCATCGACTACGATCTCGTGCTGCTGAGTCCGCGCACCAATTTCCTTGCGCGCACGCGAGAATTTCCGCGGTCGCGTCTGTATCAGGTCGCCGGCCACGCCGACGTCGAGGACGTTACCGCGCTGTACGCCCGGTCTGCCACCTACTACTTCGACGGCACGGCGGATACGCATGTCACCGTACTGGTGTTCGGCATCGATCCGGTCTCGACCAACCTGCAGCTCGCGGGCGTGGCGCCGTTCCTGCCGGCGCTGCGGGCGCCAGACACCGCCATCATCGATCGCTACTCGCGCAAGGAATTTCGCGGCTCGGTTGCGGCGCTGCTCGCGGGCGAGAGGGTCGAGCTGCAGCTCAACGAACGACGCGTGTCTTTGCTCGGCACCTACGCGCTCGGCACCTCGTTCGGCATCGACGGCACGGTCATTACCTCGGATCTCAACTTTCGACGAATTTTCCCGGGCCGGCCCGCCGGCAAAATCGACCTAGGCCTGGTGCGCCTCAACGACGGGGCCGAGGTGCTCAGCGCGCAGCAAGACCTGTACGAGCTGCTGCCGGGCGATGTCATCGTGCTGACGCGCGAGGAATACGTCGCGAAGGAGGTGGCCTACTGGAACTCTGCAACGCCCATCGGCTATGTGTTTTCTCTCGGCGCCATCATCGGCGTGATCGTCGGCCTGATCATCGTCTATCAGATTTTATTCTCTGACGTGCAGAGCCATCTGCCGGAGTACGCGACGCTCAAGGCCATGGGCTACAGCAACGGGTTTCTTCGCGGCCTCGTCCTGCGCGAGGCGATCTATCTCGCCTGTCTTGGCTTCGTGCCCGCCTGCGGTTTCGCGCTCTTGCTCTACGATCAGGCCGCGCAGGCGACTCAGCTACCCATGGAGATGACCATCGCGCGGGCGGTCACGGTGCTCGCGGTGACCATCGCCATGTGCGCCGCGTCGGGGTTGTTCGCGATGCGCAAAGTGAGCCGCGTCGATCCGGCGGAGGTGTTCTGATGCGCGCGGTAGACGTGCGGGATCTCGACTTTTCCTTTCCATCGCGGCGTCAGGAACAAAGGGTGCTCGAGCGGGTCACGCTGCACATCGACGCCGGCGAGGTGGCGGTGTTGACGGGCCCTTCCGGCTCCGGCAAGAGCACACTGCTAACGATCATCGGTGGTTTGCGTAGCGCTCGCGAAGGCTCGGTCGAGGTGCTCGGCACTCAGATGGTCAAGGCGCGGCGCCGCACGCTGGTGCAAATGCGGCGCCGCATCGGCTTCGTGTTCCAGAATCACAATCTGTCGCCTGCGCTCAGCGTGGCTCAAAACATCCAGATGGGGTTACAGCACAGCGGCAACCATCGCGGCAAGGCCGCCAAACAGAAGATCGAGCGCATCGCCGAGCGCGTCGGGCTGGCTGATGCGCTTGGCAAGAGCCCGGAACAGCTCTCCGGCGGTCAGCGCCAGCGTGCGGGAATCGCCCGGGCGCTGGTCAACGAGCCCAAGCTGGTGCTCGCGGACGAGCCGACGGCGTCATTGGACAAAGACAACGGCGCCGCGGTGCTGCGGCTGTTCGACGAACTAGCGGAGCAGGGCAGCGCGGTGGTCCTGGTCACGCACGACAAGCGCATTTCGAGCAGTCCGACCGCATTCTGTCGCTGGAGGACGGGCGCGTGGTACCCGCGGCGGACGTGCTGCTGCAGGATGCCGGCACCACGCTGCGCAAACTGATGCGCATCGATCCCGTGCGGCTGCAGCGCATGCTGAGCTTCGGCGAAGCGCTGGCCCAGGTCGCCATGGCCGACGGCTCGGTCGACACCCGGGAACGGGAGGCGATGGCCGCCTCGCTGCAGGCGCAAGGCGTGCTGAGCGCCGTCGAGAGCGAGCTGGTCGTCGAGTTTGCGCTAGCGAACGCCGGGCGCTGGCAGGCGAGCGCTCAGTCCGAGCATGACCGCACGGAGCTGGCGGCGGCACTGAACGCCGTGGCCATGGCGGACAACCACGTCAGCGCACAGGAACGCGACGCGATAGAACGGGTGCTCAGGCGCGGCCCCGATGACGCAATGGAACCGGACGACGCCTAGCGCGCGGCGCGCGACGCCCCCAGCAGCATGACGCGGGGATCACCGCCGGTCCGGACGCTCAAGATCAGTAGATAAACCGCAAGGAACGGCGCGCCAAACAGCAGCGCGAGCACCGCCAGCCCTAGTCCCGCAGGCGCAAATTCGTTGCGCCACGCCGTCCAGAGGGCGCTGAGCAAGAGCATGCAGAAAAAGTCGAGGTTGAACTGCCCGGGCCAGGCCATCGCGGCGATATCGCCGAAGAACACCGAGAACAGCGTCAGACCATAGTCGTTCAGGACGACGAACGTGTAGAGCCCGACGATGAGCAGGATCAGCACGAGAAAAACCCGGAAAGCGTTCATTGAGGTCCCCGACCCAAGCCAGCCCCAACGATCCCACAAAGGCGGCGCGTATTCGAGGGGCCGGCCGCGCGCGCGACGCGGGCATTCGCTGGCACAATAGAGCCAATCGCTAACCAACGAGCTAACCAAGAGGAGAAAGGGTCTACCCATGAGCGAAACCGAAGAACAGGCGGTGCTGGTCGAGCGCCGCGGCCGGGTCATGATCATCACGCTGAACCGCCCCGAGGCGATGAACGCGATCAACGGGGCGCTGTCCCACGGTCTGATGGCCGCCATCGAAGAACTCAACGACGACGCCGATCTAACGGCCGGCGTGATCACGGGCGCCGGGCGCGCGTTCTGCTCGGGCATGGATCTGAAAGCCTTCGCCCGCGGCGAGGACATCGGACCGCTGACCACTTTCATCCGTCAGGGGTCCAAGAAGCCGCTGATCGCCGCGATCGAGGGCTTCGCCATCGCCGGCGGCTGTGAGATCGCGCTCACCTGCGACCTGTTAGTCGCGAGCGCGGGCGCCAAGATCGGCATCCGCGAGGTCAAGGTCGGCCTGTTCGCGGCGGCCGGTGGCGTGTTCCGTCTCCCCGCACGCGTCGGCGCCACCAAGGCGATGGAGATGGCGCTGACCGGCGAGCCGATCACGGCGGAGGCCGCGCTGGACGCCGGCATGCTCAGCGAGGTCACCGAAGCGGGCGGCGCCCTCGACGCCGCCATCGGCTGGGCCGAGCGCGTCGCAGAGAACGCGCCGCTCGCGGTGTCGGCCTCGAAGGAGCTGGTGCGCGCCGCCGCATCCGGCATCGACGAAGAGGCGCTGTGGAAGCTGCAGATCCCGCTGCAGAAGGCGGTGCTCAAATCGAATGACGCCAAGGAAGGGCCCAAGGCCTTCGCCGAGAAGCGGGCTCCGAACTGGACCGGCACTTAGCCGGATCCAGCGGCCCCTGAGGGTGCACAATCGATGAGCATGAAGGTGATCGGTGCGGGCTTTGGCCGCACCGGCACCCTGTCGCTGAAGACGGCGCTCGAGCGCCTGGGCTTCGACAAGACCCATCACATGATGGAGGTGATGCGCAGCCGGCAGCAGGTCGCGCTGTGGGCGCAGCTCGCCGCGGCAGAAGACGGCGAGGCCCCGGCACCCGCCTGGGACACCGTGTTCGAGGGCTTTCAGGCCACCACCGATTTCCCCGCCTGCGTGTATTGGGCGGAGCTCGCCGAGTACTACCCGGACGCCAAGGTCGTGCTGACCGTGCGCGATGCGGATAGCTGGTTCAACAGCATCGACAACACGATCGGCCGGGTCGTCGAGGCCATCCCCACCTGGCTCAAATGGCTGGTGCCGCACGTGGGTCGCCACGCCACCACGGTCGAGCGAATCGTCTGGCAGAAACTATTCCACGGCCGACAGCTCGAGCGCGAGTACGCGAAGTCGGTCTTCGAGGCCCATACGGCCGCGGTGATCGAGCGCATTCCCGCCGATCGTCTGCTGGTGTACGAGGTGCGCGAAGGCTGGGAGCCGCTGTGCCGGTTCCTGGACGTGCCGGTGCCCGACGAGCCCTTTCCGCGCGTCAACGACACCGCGTCCATGCAGCGCAGCATTCGCATAATGGAGGCGCTGAACTGGCTGCCGCTGGTCATCGCCGGCGCCGCCGCGGCGATCTGGCTATTGTAACGGGGTCTGAAACGCGGGCGCCTAGTCGATGATCGCCTGATACACCCGGGTGCGCAGTTCGCGTCGTATGGGATAGGTCGACGACGGGATGAGCTGGGTGTAAAACACGCAGTACAGATCCTCCTCGGGATCGAGCCAAAAGAAGGTGCTCGCGGCACCGCCCCAGTGGTGTTCCCCGACGGAGGTGACAAAGCTCGCCTTCACGGGGTCGATCACCACCGCCCAACCGAGGCCGAAGCCGATGCCGTCGTAGCTGGTCTCGCTCCAGACCGGCTGGCCCATCGCCGCCATGTCGCGGTTATCGGGCAGCTGGTTCAGCCGCATGTAGCGCATCGTCTTGGGACTCAGCAGCCGCGCGCCGTCGAGCTCGCCGCCGTTCAGGCACATCTGGCAGAACCGCCCATAGTCGCCGATGCTGCCCGTGAGACCGCCGCCGCCAGAATAGACGCTGGCGGGCTGCAGATAGCGGCTGCCGCTGGCCGCATCCTGCAGCTTCAGGCCGCCGCGCTCTGAGGGCTCGGGCGCCGCGCCCGTCGCCCCGACGCTGCTCATGTCGCCGCCAACCTCAGGGCCGTACAGCGCCGCAAAGCGTTCGTGGTTCTCCGCTGCTACGTGAAAGCCAGTTTCGTCCATGCCGAGTGGCGCGAAGATCTCCGTTTGCAGGAAGCTCGCCAGATCCTGACCAGACCAGACCTCGACCAGCCGGCCGAGCACGTCGATCGACACGCTGTAGTTCCACTGGCTGCCCGGCTGGCAGATCAGCGGCACCTGCGCGAGTGCCCGCACCGTGTCCTCGAGGTTCATGCCGCGATCGAATTCAAGCCCGCGCTCGCGATACAGCGCATCGACCGGGTTCGCCCGCATGAAGCCATAGGTCAGCCCCGACGTGTGCGTCATCAGGTGACGCACGGTGATGGGGCCAGCCGCCGGGACGCAGGCATCGAGATCGCCCGCGCCATTCCAGACGAGCGGATTCGCGAACTCCGGCAGGAAGCGGGCGATCGGGTCGTCGAGCTGAAAGGCACCGCGCTCATAGAGCAGCATCGCCGCGACGGTGGTGACGGGCTTCGTCATCGAGAAGATGCGGACGATGGAATCCGCGCTGAACTCGCGGCCGATCTCCCGGTCCGAAAAGCCTGCGGCTTCACACATCGCTATCTTGCCGCGCCGGCCGACCAGCACCGACGCGCCTGCGAGCCGGTCGTCGATCTGGGCATGCAGCCAGTCGCTGACGCGCGCCAGACGCTCGCTCGACAGACCAACGGACTCCGGGGCGACGATCTCAAGTGGACGGTTCATAGGCTCTCCTGATTCCCGGCGGAAAACCGCATAATGCGATCTCAATAAACACAAGCAAGCTGCGGCGTACCCGCAGGGGAACACCATAGCGCCAATTCGGGGGAAGCTAACACCATGAATATCGTTCGCTGGATACTCGCCATCTTCGTCGCGTTCGTCTTCGTCCAATCGCTGTTCTTCAAGTTCACCGGGTCCGAGGAGACCGTCATCATCTTCAACACGATCGGCGAGTGGATGGCGGGCATACCGCTGCTGTCCTGGCTGAGCGGAGCCTTCGCCAGCGTCGGCGGCTACGTCGTTGGCTTCGTCGAACTGATCGCCGCCATATTGATACTGATTCCCAAGACGCGCATTCGCGGCGCGGCCGTTGGCATCTGCGTCATATCGGGCGCCATCTTCTTTCACCTGTTCACGCCGCTCGGCGTCGACCGGGTGGTCGACGCCGCGGGCAACACCGACGGCGGCGTGCTGTTCTACATGGCGTGCGGCGTGTGGGTGAGCTGCCTGCTGCTACTGCTACTGCGCAACCGCTGAGTTGAGCACGGTCATGTTCAAACGAGCAGCGCTTAACACCCTGATTACTGCCACCGCGCTGAGCCTGTGCGGGCCGGCGGCGGCCCATCACGACGCAACGGAATGGGAGGTCAAGCGCGACCGCGACGGTATAGTCATCAGCACACGCAGCGTCGAAGGTTCGCGCCACAAGATGGTCCGCAGTGAGATGACGATCCCCGCGCGCCTGAGCGCGATCGTCGCCCTGCTGCAAGACACCGAGGCCTGCAAACAACTCTCCGAACTGTGTCGCGAGTCGCGCGTGCTGTCAGGAACGCCGCCAACCGATCTGGTGGTGTACACCTACAACGATTTGCCCTGGCCCGTCACGGATCGCGTGGGCGTGGTGCGCGCCCTGTGGTCGCAGGATCCCGCCAACGGCATCGTCACGATGGAGGCCGAGATCGTGCCCGGTCACATCGAGAAGGAAAACCGCACGATACGTCTAGAGAACGGCACCATCGTCTGGCGCCTGACGCCACTCGCCGACGGCATGGTCGAGGTCGTGCAGGATTCGCACGTCGATCCGGCGGGCCGCACGCCGGCCTGGTTGACGAATCGCCTGCTCGTGGATGCGCCCTTTGAGACGCTCGTCGCCGTGCGCGAGATCCTGGCCAGTGGCCGCTACGCGCAGAGCAGCTACGCCTTTATCGACGACGAACTGATCGCGAGCGAGCTGATGGGTGGGTCAACCGACGCAGACGACAACCGCTAGCCGCGCGTCCAAACCGATGGAATCCTTCGACGCCGCCCTGCATCCGCATCGGCGGCGCAACCCGCTAACCGGCGACTGGCAGTTGGTGTCCCCACAGCGCGGGCTGCGTCCGTGGCAGGGGGCGGTCGAGGCGCGCAGCGAGGCCGAGCGGCCAAGCTATGCGACCGACTGCTATCTATGTCCGGGGAACGTGCGCAGCAGCGGCGAACGAAATCCTGACTACGCGAGCACTTTCGTTTTCGACAACGATTTTCCGGCATTGCTGCCCACGTCGCCCGCCTTTGCGTCGGCCGATCCGCTCTTTGCGACGGCGGTCGAGCGCGGTCGCTGCCGCGTGATTTGCTATTCGCCCCGCCACGATCTGAGTCTTGCCGAGTTGGACGACAACGCGATTGCGGCCGTTGTGAACACCTGGGCGCACGAGAGCACGACCATCGGCCGCGCGTTCCCCTGGGTACAGATCTTCGAGAACAAGGGCGAGCAGATGGGCTGCTCAATGCCGCACCCCCATGGCCAGATCTGGGCGCAGTCGAGCGCGCCGACGCTCGTCGCGCGCGAGTCCACGCAGCAGGCGAACTATCTCGCGGCTGAATCCAGCAACCTGCTGCTCGACTACGCGCAGCGCGAGTCGACGCTGGGCGAACGCGTGATCGCTCAGAACGACGACTGGCTGGCAGTCGTCCCCTACTGGGCCGCATGGCCTTTCGAAGTGCTGCTGCTGCCGCTCGCCCCCGCGCAGCGAATCAGCGCGCTGGATACGGCCCGCCGCTGGACACTCGCACGGCTACTGCGCGAGATCGCGGCACGCTACGACAATTTGTTCGAGTGCCCGTTTCCCTATTCGATGGGCTGGCATCAGGCGCCGGAAGACGGCGAAGATCATCCGGAATGGCAGCTACACGCGCACTTTTATCCGCCGCTGCTGCGCTCGGCCGAGGTGCGCAAGTTCATGGTGGGCTACGAGATGCTGGCCGAGGCGCAGCGCGACATCACGCCCGAACAGGCCGCGATGCGCCTGCGCGCGGTCTCGTCGATGCACTATCGCAGCGGCCGCGCGTCTCCTGCTTCTCCGCCGTCGTCGGATCGCAGCAGTTGAGCATCGCACTCACAGACCGCGCAAGCGCGCGATTTGAAGAACACTTCGGCGATGCACCAACCTGCGTCGCGCGCGCGCCCGGACGCGTCAACCTGATCGGCGAACACACCGACTACAACGACGGTTTCGTGCTGCCCGCCGCGATCGATTTTCACACCGTTGTGGCGGCCCAGCCACGCAGCGACCGCCGCATCGTCGCACTTGCCATCGACGCCGCCGACAGCGTCGCGGAATTTGCGCTGGACGGCGAACTCCAGCATGACGGCGACGTCGCGTGGTCCAACTACCTGCGCGGCGTCGTGCAGGCGCTGCGCAACCGGGGATACCAGCTTCGCGGCGCGAACCTCGCCATCACGGGGAACGTACCTATGGGTGCCGGACTGAGCTCTTCGGCCGCGCTCGAAATCGCGGTCTGTCGTGCGTTGACCGAGATCAGCGGCGAGACGATCTCGGCCGTCGACGCCGCGCTGATCGGCCAGGCCGCGGAGAACGATTTCGTCGGCACCCAGTGCGGCATCATGGACCAACTCATCTCCGCCTGCGCAAGGCGCGATCATGCGAGCCTGATCGACTGTCGAGAACTGAGCCTGACGCCCGTGCCGTTGCCGCCGTCATTGAAAATCATGATCGTCGAATCCGGGGTGCAGCGACGCCTGGTAGACGGCGAATACAACGCGCGCCGCGCGCAGTGCGAAGCCGCAGCCGCGGCGTTGCAGGTTGCAGCGCTGCGCGACGCGGACGAAGACGATCTGACTCGACTGTCCGGGCTAGTCGATACCACCGTGTACCGACGCGCACGCCACGTAATCACGGAGAACGCGCGCACCAAAGCGATGGCCGCCGCGCTCGCGGCCGAGGACAGCGCCCGCATTGCCGCGCTGATGGCCGCGTCCCACGCATCGATGCGCGACGACTTCGAGATTACGGTGCCGCCGATCGACACGCTGGTTGGGCTGCTCAAGGCGGTCGTGGGCGACCAGGGTGGCGTGCGCATGACGGGCGGCGGCTTCGGCGGCTGCGTCGTCGCCCTGCTACCCAATGCTGCGATACCGGCCGCGTCCGCGGCGATCGATGAACACTACACCTCGCGCACGGGCTGCAGCGCCAGAACGTTCGTGTGCTCGGCGGCGGACGGGGCGTTCGCCTAGTGTCGCCTGCAGGGCCGGGGAGACCGACCAACCGATGAATCGTGAAGATTTTCGCGCCTGGGAAACCTCGGCGCTCACCTCACTCAATCGCCTGCCGGCGCACACGCCGCTTAGTAGCTGGCGCGACCGGGAAGCCGCGCGGCGCGCAGACCCGGCCGCGGCACGCCTGTCTCTCGACGGCACATGGACCTTTGCGCTCGCGGCGCGGCCCGAGGACGAGCCGCCGGGCTGGCTCGACGCGGCGTGGACCAGCGCGAACATCGCGGTCCCCGGCAACTGGCAGCTACAGGGCTACGATCACCCGATCTATACCAACGTCCGCTATCCGTTTCCGCGCCGGCCGCCGCTGGTGCCGGCGGACAACCCAACGGGCTTCTACGGACGCGATTTCGATCTGCCGGCCGACTGGTCGGCCGGGCAAACCCGAGTCGTCTTTGACGGTGTAAACAGCGCAATGACGCTGTACTGCAACGGCACATTCGTCGGTTACTCCCAGGACAGTCGACTGGCCGCAGAGTTCGACCTGACGCCCTACCTGCAGCCCGGCCGCAACCGACTGAACGTCATGGTGCCGCGCTGGTGCGACGGCAGCTATCTGGAAGATCAGGACATGTGGTGGCTGTCCGGCATCTATCGATCGGTCTATCTGCTGCATAAACCCGAAAGTCACATTCGAGATCTGCGCGCGACGGCCGCCCTTGTCAACGACTACCGGGACGGCGAGCTGAGCATCGAGGTCAGCACCGCGAACGCGCAGGGCGCGAGTCTGCGCGCGACGCTGTGGCGGGACGCAGATTTGATCGCCGAGCGGCAAGTCGACATCGGCACGCCGTCGGTGGACGAGATGGGCGGCTATCGCGAGCGCGCCTGGGTGCAACTGCGCGCGCCGCGCGCAGCAACCTGGAGCGCGGAGGCACCCGAGCTGTATCGCCTGACCGTGGAACTGCTCGACGGCGACGGCGGACTCATCGAGGTCGAGGCCACCGACGTCGGCTTTCGGACCGTCGAGATCAAAGACGGGCAGCTCTGCCTGAACGGTCGTCCGCTGCTGATTCGCGGGGTTAACAAGCACGAGCACCATCCACAGCTCGGCCACGCCGAACCGCTGGCGGACGTCGAGGCGCACCTGAAGTTGATGAAGCGCCACAACTTCAACGCGGTGCGCTGCTCGCACTATCCGCACCAGCCGGGGTTCTACGCGCTGTGCAACCGACTCGGCCTGTACGTGATTGACGAAGCGAACATCGAAACCCACGGCATGACACCGATGCGACGGTTGACCGACGACCCGGCCTGGCTAAGCGCGATCACCGAGCGCGCGACTCGAATGGTTGCGCGCGATTTCAATCATGCCTCGATCATCGTCTGGTCGCTCGGCAACGAGTCCGGCTACGGCGCGGCGCACGATGCGATGTACGGCTGGATCAAGCGTACCGACCCAAGCCGTCCGGTGCAGTACGAGGGCGGCGGTTCGGACACGGCGGCGACCGACATCATCTGTCCCATGTACGCGCGCACCGACCAGGATCTGCCCAGCCGCTTCCGCGAGTCCACGCCCAGCCTGCGCGGCTGGCTCGACAGGCCGCAGGAGTCACGACCCATCATCCTGTGCGAGTACGCCCACGCGATGGGCAACAGTCTCGGAAATTTCGCGGACTACTGGCAGGCGTTTCGCGCCCATCCTCGGCTGCAGGGCGGATTCATCTGGGACTGGGTCGATCAGGGGCTCACGGCGCAGACCGACGACGGCACCGACTATTGGGCTTACGGCGGCGACTTCGGCGATCAGATCAACGATCGCCAGTTCTGCATCAACGGTCTCGTGTTTCCCGATCGCACGCCGCATCCCGCGCTGTTCGAGGCGGGCCGCGTCCAGCAGCCGCTGCAGTTCGCCTGGGATGGCGAGACCCTGACGGTAACCAGCGAACATCTGTTCCGCAGCACCGACAACGAGTTGCTGCGCTGGCGCTTCGCAGGCGCCGCGGGCCCGCTCGCAGAGGGGGAGGAGACGCTGGTCGTCGCGCCGGGCGACACGGCGCACTTGCGCCTCGAACAGCCAGACGCCGACGGCAGCCAGTGGCTGAACGTTTGGGTCGAGGCGCGCGAGGCCACGCCCTGGTGCGAGGCAGGTTGGCGCATCGCCGCACACCAGTTTCTGCTCGCCGACGCTGAAGCCGACGCAGAGGCCGACGCCGAGGCCGAGGGCGCGACGGCGGCGAGCGAGCGGTACGCGCCGCGGCAAACAGACAGGTCCTGGGTCGCGGCGCGAGAAGGTGTCCGATGGACGATCGACAGAACAACCGGCTGGCTAAGCTCCATCGAACGCGACGGGGTCGAGCTGCTGGCCGCGCCGCTCGCCGATCATTTCGAGCGCGCGCCGCTGGACAACGACATCGGCGCATCCGAAGCGGATAACCCGGACCCGCGCGCCTACGCCAATCGCTGGCGCGAAGCGGGCCTTTACGATCTGCAGCACCGCTGCGTCGAGGCGCGCCAGGAGGGCGAGGTCTTGATCACGCGCCACCTGCACCGAGCGAACGGCGTCGAGCGCTTGAACAGCGAGTGGCGCTTTCGTTTTGGGATCGACGGCACGCTCGACATCGGCGTTGAGGTGCAGATCGCGGATGACATGCCGCCGCTGCCGCGCGTCGGCGCTGCCTTTCAGGCCGCGCGGCCCCCAGAGCGGATCGAGTGGCTGGGCCGAGGCCCGTTCGAGAACATGCCGGATCGCAAGGCGGCCGCGGACATCGGCCGCTGGTCGCTGCCGCTCGAGGCCATGCACACCGACTACATCTTCCCCAGCGATAACGGTCTGCGCACGGATACCCGCTGGCTGCAGGTCGGCGCGCTGCGTATTGCGGGCGCGTTCGCCTTTGCGATCAGTCCCTACGGCCAGGCGCAGCTACGCCTTGCGCGTCACCCGCACGAGCTGCGGCCGCTGGACGAGCCGTTCGTCTACGTGGACGGCTATCACATGGGCGCGGGCGGCGACGACTCCTGGAGTCCCAGCGTGAAGACGCGCTATTTGCTCAACGAGCGGCGCTATCGTTGGCGCATGCAGCTCGCTGTCACGCCCACGCCCTGAAGCCCGCGGCGCGTCAGTACGGCCGCCGGTCGTCCGGCTGGCGCACGACAATCGCGGCCAGCAACAGGGCCGCAATTCCCGCAGCACACAGCGCCTCGACCGCCAGGTAGCCGCCCGTCAGGTCGTAGCCCAGGCTGAAGAGAAACGGACCGATGGCGCTCGCGAAAACGGTGATGGACGTGTTCAAGCCGCTGATCTCGCCCAGATGCAGGCTGCCGAACAGGCGGATGAATGAGACGTTGGAGATCACGCCCCACAGGCCGCCGCCCGCGCCGAAGCCTGCAACGAGCAGCCAGTAGCCCCAGGGTTCGTGCAGGTTCATGAGCCCGACGGCACCCAGCAGGAAGGCCGTCAACATCACCAACAGGAAGGGGCGCAGTCGCGTGCGGTCGACGACGGCGCTGCCGAGCAGATTGACAGCGGTCGAGACCATCGCCTGCGGCAGGAAATACGCGAACGCCTCATCGCGGTCGCGCCCGGCGGCCGCGAAGATCGAGACGATGTGAAAGGTCACCGCGGTACCGAACAGCGCATGTATCGACAGGCCGCCGCTGTAGAGCCAGAAGCTGGGCGATCGCCGCGCCTCATGCAGCGTGCGATTCGGTGCCCTGTACGCTTGCACCGTCGTGGCCTGCGCATCGACCGGCACGCCGTCGGGCAGCAGCCCCTCCTGCTCCGGCGAGTTGCGCAGCAGGATCAGCGCAAGCAGCGCGAAGCCGAAGATCAGCGCGCCCGACATGAGCCACAGCGCGCCACGCCAGCCGCTCCAGTCGATCATGAGCGCAATGACCAGCGGCGCGATGGAGAAGCCGAGCGAGACAAACACCCCCCGCACGCCGGCGACCAGACCGCGGCGACGCTCGAACCACAGCAGCAGCACGTTGCGCGATGCGCTGGTGAGAACGCCCTGGCCGGAGAACCGCACGCCGAAGTAGCCCACCAGAATGAGTGGCATGGTGATCGCAGCCAACGGCACACCGAGCACCCCAGCGATCGCACCACCCAGCCAATCGATAGAGGCGATGAAGGCCACCATGACGCCGAGCACGACGCTGGAACCGACGACCATGATCCGGGCACCCACCCGGTCATAGAGGCGGCCCGCGCGGGTCAGCAGAAACGCGCTGCCGACTGTGCCGCACAGGTAGGCGAAGGACAGCTCCGAGCGGGTCAGGCCAAAGGCCTCGATGAACGGATCGGTAAAGACCGCCATGCCCATGGTCTGTCCGGGGACGCTCATAAGAAACCCGAGCGTGGACAGAAACCAGATTACCCAGCCGTAGAAGAACGGCCAGCGGTCGACGGCGAACGGCCAGCGGGGCGGTAGGCTCAGGCCTGGCCGATGATCAAATCGTTGCGACAAGGTGCGTCCAGATGCGTTGCAGGAACGCCAGGACAAATTGAGCTTTTAAAAAGCCGTCGGGCCGGGCGCCGCACAAATTCTAGCGGAACCGCCCTTGTGCTAACCTCCTCGATCGCGTCGAGCCGTGCTGTTGCCTGGCCCCACATAGCCCACCGGATGCTCTCGCACCCCCCCGCCCGCCGCGCCGCAATCAACCCACAAGACACTCGTGCAACTTGAAACGCTCTCTGCGCCAAACTTGGAATCTGATCTGGCAGAAGTCGGTTTCCGATCTGCAGTCGGAATCAGCCAGAGCCCTGCTCGGTCTCCTGTGGTGGATCATCGAACCCGTGCTGTACATGGCCGTGTTCTATCTCGTCTTCAAGATCGGGTTCCGCATGGGCGGCCCCGACTTCGTCGCCTTCCTCCTGGCTGGACTCGTTTGTTGGAAGTGGTTTCAGGGCACCGTCAGCGCCGCATGCACGGCGCTGATTGCCAACCAGGGCCTGATGGCCCAGGTCTACCTGCCCAAGTGGTCGTTCGTGGCCATGGTTGTGCTGACGAACGCGTTCAAGTTCTCGCTCTTGCTGCTGCTGTTTTTGCTCTACCTGCTGGCCGAGGGCTATCGACCCACGGGAAACTGGTTATACCTGGTGCCGCTGCTGGGAAGCCTGCTGATTCTGATTTGCGGCTGCGCCGCCAACAGCGCGTTCGTCACCTGTTTCGTGCCCGAGGCCAAGCTGATCATCGACAACGGTCTCATGCTGCTGTTTTTCGTATCGGGGATCTTTTTCGACATCAGCGCGCGGGACACCGCGATCGGGGACGCTCTGCTGCTAAATCCGCTGGCGGGCTGGTTCGCGAGCTTTCGGCACGTGGTTCTGGAGGGCGGTCGGCCTGAACTGCACACCATCGTGACCGTGAGCGTGACGGGGGCCATCCTGCTGCTGATCGGCGTCGGCCTGCTGAGGCGATTCGATCATCAGATCGCCAAGGTTTCGCTGTGAGCCATCAGACGCTGATATCGCTGCGGGACGTTTCCTTCGCCTACGGCAATCGTCTGTTCAGTCGTGGGAGCCCGGACGTCCTCGCTCGAGTGTCATTCGACGTGCTCGCCGGCGAAACGCTTGCCGTACTTGGGCGCAACGGCGCGGGTAAGACCACGCTGTTGCGCCTGCTCGCCGGCATCTTCGCACCCGACAGCGGCAAGATCTGGCGCGCCGATGTGGAGATCTCTTTGCTGTCGCTTCAGGTCGGGTTCGTCGAACACCTGAGCGGCCGCCAGAACGCTCGGATCAGCGCCATGATGCTCGGCAAGTCGAGAAGCTGGGTTGATCAACACATCGACGAGATCGCCGATTTCGCGGAGCTGGGCAGCGTCCTCGACAGACCGTTGAAAACCTATTCCGCCGGCATGCGCGCGAGGCTCGGCTTTTCTGTGGGCTACCTTGCCGATCCCGAAGTCATTCTGATCGACGAGGTGCTCGGCGTCGGCGACATCGAGTTCCAGGAAAAATCGAGCGCAGCAATGAAAGAGCGATTGCAATCGAACAAGACGGTCGTGCTAGTCACTCATCAGCTCGACACGGTCGCAGAGCTCGCGGACCGGGTGGTGTGGATCGAAGGCGGCGAAGTGCGAAATCAGGGCGCGGTCGGCGACATCATCGCGGCGTACCGAGCGTACAGCCGAGATCCCGGTTAGCGCGTTGGCCTGCCGATCGGCCAAAGCAGTCCCGCACCAATGCAATCACCGACAACGCACCGCGCTTCAGACCGACTGCAGGACCTCGGCCCAGTCTTCGAGCGCCGCTTCGTGCTGGTGGACGAGCTGGATGGTGAACTGCGTGTAGCCGACGTCGCGGAGCGCTCGCAGGCGCGAGACTAACTCGTCCTTCGTGCCGCTCATCGTCGTTGCGCGAACCAGATCCGGCGTGATGTGCGTTTCTTCTGGACGCACGAACATCAGGTGACCGCGGTGATTGCGCAGATAGCGAGCGTCCTCGGGCTCGTAGCCTTCGTGTATGGCCAAGTATTCCGACACCAGGTTGCTCAGCGGACCGCTCGGCAGATTGGTTCCGCCCATTGCGCCCACCGTATCCGCAAAGTTGTGAAACATGACCGCGGTCAGAGGCGCCGCCTGGGCGTTGAGACGGGCCTCGTCGGAGTCGTCGCCTTCGAGTACGGCCCCGAGAAAGAACAGATTGGCCTGCAGCTCACTGGCATCGCGTCCCACAGCGGTCCAGCATTCACGCATCTCCTCGAGGCTTTCGAGGGCACCCTGCGCGCCGAAGTTGAGCCAGCCCGCGCCGAGCTCAGCGGCCACCGACTTCGCCTTCGGGCCGAACGCGGAAAACCACAGCGGAACGCGCTGCTCGATGTCGATCAGGCCGATGTCTGGATTGAGAAAGGCGATCTTGCGTGTTTCGCCCTCGAAGTCCCACTCGACGGTCTCGCCTCGCAGCAGCGCTTGCACGCGTTCGACGTACACCCGCGTGTCCCCGAGCTTCAGCGCTCCTAGCCCCATGGTGCGCCGCGCGGTGAAGCCAGTGCCCACCCCAAAATCGATGCGGCCCGGCGCGAGCTTCGACAGCGTGGCGAAGGCGTTCGCCGTAACCGGCTCGATGCGATTGGACGGTACCAGCACCCCCGTACCGAGACGAATGCGACTGGTCTCGTGCGCCGCCAGTGCCATGCAGACGAACACATCCGGATTGAGCAGCTGCGTATCGTAGAACCAGGCCGCGTGAAAGCCGAGCTCCTCCGCCCGCTTGGCCCAACGCCAGCTGTCCGTCTCACTCGCAAACGCTACCGAATACTGCATATCCCGCCCCCCTTGCAGATCGTCGTTGGCGTGATTTTACGCCGGTTGGTCACAGCCATTCGTCGACGGGCGCCGTTAGGTCACCGCCGGCGTCGCCCGTGTTGACGAGGCCGGCCGGTTCGATGAGCAGCACTGCGCAGTAGTCCCGTGCGACCGGCTTGTGCTCAACCCCTCGAGGGACGACGACGAGCTCACCCTCGGTTACGCGCTCGACCCTGTCGCGGTAGTGCATCTCGAACTCGCCCTCCACACAGAGAAACAGCTCGTCGGTATCCGGGTGGTCGTGCCAGACGAACTCTCCATCGAGCTTCGCCAGCTTGACCCGATAATCGTTTAAACCCGCGATCACCTTCGGGCTCCAGGTATCCTGAAACTCGCGCAGTTTGTCGCGCAGCCTGATCGACACGCCTGCCAAGGGCGCGCCTGTCGTGGCCGTTGCCATTGTGTGTGCTCCCGATTAACCGCAGGCCGTGCCGCCCGCGCGTCAAGTCCTGACCCTACTACGTTCGCGCCGCGCCGCGCGAGCCTACGCGGCGGCCAGGACGCTGCCTTGACACGTTGTTTGGTGCCGGCAATCCAGTCGTCGGGGACATCCGAGTTCGACAAAAGCGATAGCGGCTCGAACCCATGCCGCGACAGATGGTCAAATGGCGACTAGCGCCCCACGTCATTTCGCCGCCGCCGCAATGTCCGTACGAACGATCGCCATTTTGTCACTGCTGTTCGCCGCCGCGCTGCTCGGGCGCTGCGCGGCACTCAGCAGTGCCGACCCGGCGGCCGACCAGGGCGCCGATAAAAAAATTGTTGACGCCTCGTCGTCCCTGGCCCCAGAGGCGCCCGCAGCAAGCGCCGGCGGAGACAATGCGGTGAGTCTGCAATTTCACTGGGAGGACGAGTTCACGACAGCCGAGCGTAGGGTGCTCGTGGACTGGCTCGAGGAGACCCAGGCGGCGCTCGAGGGCCTGGTTGGCACGCTGCCGTTTCGCGTGCACCTGTTCCTGCACCGCACGCGTGCGAACGAGCCGGTGCCCTGGGCGCACACCGAGCGCGGCAGCCGACAGGGCGTGCACTTTCACGTCGATCCCAGTTTCCCGCTTGCGGCGTTCCGCGCCGACTGGACCGCGCCGCACGAACTCGCGCACCTGATCCTGCCCTATGTCGGCCGTCAGCACGCCTGGTTTGCCGAGGGGTTCGCCAGCTTCATGCAGTACCGCGTCATGCAGGCGATGGGCGTGCTGGATGAGCCCGCCATGCGCGGTCGCTACAAGCGCAACGTGACGAAGGCCCAGCGAGACTATGCCAACAACCCGAAGTACAGCGACCAGCCCTTTGCCGATGCGGCCCCCATGCTGCGCAGCGATCGACGCTATCCGACCATGTACTGGGGCGGCGCCGGCTACTTCCTGCGCGTTGAGCGAGCGCTGGCGGAGCGCGATCGCTCGCTGATCGACGTACTGCGCGCCTACGTCGCCTGCTGCCGTGCCCGGCCGCAGCAGCTTGAACGCCTCGTGGCGGAGCTCGACGGGATTTGCTCGGCCACGGTTTGGCAGGAAGAGCTGCGCCGCTTCCGCCTGCAGCGCGGCTTTCCGGATGTCAGCAACACGGCCGCAGACTGAGATCCGGCACCGGCAAATCCACCAGACCAGGCCCAGCGCAAAGTCGCGGCCGGCGGTGATCGCCTATCGTTGCACCCAAAATTTTGGCAAGGTAAGCACCCGCTGCAAGCCCGTCCGCCGAAAGGTCCAAACAACGCGCGCCAATGTCCTCGTCGAGCCGCCTCACGAATGAATCTGCCGGCCAAATCGGCAGATGACTAGCCCCTCATCGCGTTCCATCGCTAGATTCGTCGCCTCTCTCGCGCGGCGAGATCTGCTCGGCCAGGGCGAGGGTTCGTTGCTGGGTTTGGGTTGGACGATCCTTCAGCCCCTGCTGTTTTTTGTTCTGGTTTGGGGTGTATTCACCTACGGACTGCGCGTCACCGGCGTCGGCGGTGAATCCTTCGTCATCTGGTTCATGGTGGGCTATGTACCCTGGGTGTACTTTGCATCTTGTTTGACGGAAATGACGGGCGTTATTCGGGGCTTCGCCTACCTGTTGCCCCATCAACGCATAGACGCCTGCTGGCTGCCTCTGACCAAGATACTCAGTCATGCCGCCATTCATGGGGTGTATCTAGCGGCCGTGATCGGGTTTGCTATCGCCCAGGGCGAAACGCTGGCAATGAGCGCGTTTGGGTTGATCGCCTACTTTATCGTCATGACGCTGGGCGTACTGGGATTGGGTTGGATTGTCGCGTCGGTGAGCGTGTTTTCCAAAGATCTGTCGAATCTCACGCTGATCGTCACCCAGTTCGGCTTCTGGCTAACGCCCATCTTCTGGAACATCGAGATGCTGCCCGAACGGCTGCAGACTCTCGCGAGCCTCAATCCGATGGCACACATTGTGGCGGGTTACCGCCGCAGCATCTTTGCCACCGAGTATTCGTCGATGGCTCAAGTGACCGACGCCGTGCTCCTCGCGCTGACGTTGGTGGTTGTTCTGTTGGGGTACAGAGTCTTCAAGCGCCTGCAGGTGCATTTCCTGGAGGTGCTGAGTTGACCGAAGCAGGCCCGGTATTGGAAGTCAAAGGGGTCAGCAAGTCCTATCGGGTGTACGCCCATCCTCGCGACCGCTTGCGCGAAGCTCTGGGGCTGTGGGGCAAGCGCCTGCACGATGAAGTGTACGCCCTGTCAAACATAGAGTTTTCGGTGCCGCGCGGGGAAGTATTGGGCATCGTCGGGCACAACGGTGCCGGCAAGTCCACGCTGCTCAAGATCGTCGCGGGGCTGATTCCCCCATCTGAGGGCACCGTTCGACGCCACGGCGCCTTATCGACGCTGTTGGATCTCGGCGCGGGTGTCAATCTGGAACAATCCGGGCGCGACAACGCGCGCTTCCTTGCAAGCTTGGATGCGTCTGCCGAAGATCATTCCTTAGACGAGCGACTCGCGGATATCGTCGCGTTCGCCGACATCGGCGATATGATCGATAAGCCCATGAAATATTACTCGCACGGCATGCGCGCCAGAGTCGCATTCGCCGCGGCGACCAACATTCGTCCCGATTTGCTCATCGTGGACGAGGTGCTGGCAGTAGGAGACAGTCGGTTTCAGCGTAAATGCTATGCCCGCATGGAAGCCCTGATGGGTCAGGGCAGCACGGTGCTATTTGTCAGCCATGACAATCAGACCATCGTCGAGTTTTGTCGTCGCGCGATCTTGCTGGATCGAGGTGAGCTGGTCGCCGACGGCGATCCCGCGTCGGTGGTCCGGGACTATGTGCAAAGACTCGACTCGAACGCCGGCGATGCGTCCGAACCAGAAGGCGTATTGCACGACGAAACGACCGTCCCAGTGGGATACCTCGATCCAGAGCTGGTCGTGCCAGAGTTTTCCGAAGTCCGAAATTCCGAGATCAGCCTGGAGACCATCACGTTGCTCGATGAGCAGAACAGGGCCACCAACGTCGTCCGCAGCGGCGATCAGCTTAGCCTCGAGGTGACCTATCGATGCGAAAAACAGCATGAGCAAGCCGTACTGCCAATCTCGATAAAGTCGAAGAAGGGCGTTGAGCTGATCGGCAGACGCCATCCCGTCGACCACACGACGCTGACGCTGCGTCCCGGCAGGACAACTCTGCGCATCGAATTTCGCTGCCCATTGCTAGAGGGCGACTACTTCGTGAGCGTTGGTATCACCTCGTTGGCGGGAGGCGATCGAACGGTGCTCTACCGGGGCGACGATTGCTTAGCCTTCCGAGTATTGAAGAATCCGGCATTGGTGCGCTGGGGGTTCGTCGAGCTCGCAGCGCAAAGCAGCGTTCGGTTCGAAGCTACGACCGCTGGAGCTGCGACATGAGCAGGTTTTGCGCCGTCATCACAACGATCAACGTGCCCACCATCGTGGCAGAGCTTGCGGACAATGCGAGGACCAACAAACGCGATGTGCGCGTCATCGTCATAGGCGACAAGCGAACGCCCCCAGAGGCCGAACGCTACCTCGAAGGACTGGGGGAGTGCGGCATCACGCTGGACTACTACTCTCCCGCTAGACAGGAAGCGTACCTCCAAGCGTATCCAGAACTCACCGCCATACTCCCGTGGAATACAGACAATCGTCGCAATCTCGGTCATTTGATCGCGTGGGCAGATGGCGACGAGATCACACTGACGATAGACGACGACAACTATCCCGCCGTACCCGACTACTTCGGAGCGTTCGACGTGCTCGGCGACACGGGGGACCACACGCTGACTTCGAGCAGCAACGGCTGGTACAACGTCTGTGAGTTGCTGGAGGCGACGCCGGACATGACCTTCCATCCGCGCGGCTATCCGGTCGCACAGCGCTTCGAAGCGACCCGTATCACGCAGCGCCAGGCGCTCTCCAGGCGCGTGGTGCAGGCCGGGCTCTGGAACGGCGTGCCCGATATCGACGCCTCGACGCACGTCACGGCGGAGCTTGCGACAAAAGGCACGCCGGGGCGCAACGCGCTGCTGGATAGGGGCACCTGGTGTCCGTTCAACACGCAAAATAGCGCGTTCCTGACGGAAATGACGCCGGCCTTCTACTACGTATCCATGGCGGCTAAGCTCGGCCACGCTCCCGTGGACCGCTACGGCGACATATGGGCAAGCTATCTCGCCCGCAAGGCAATAGACGCTGTCGAACAAGTCGATGGCACGTTCGACGTCGTGGGGTTCGGCGATCCGTTGGCCAACCACATCAGGAACCAGCACGACGCGCTGCGAGACCTAACGCTGGAGGCTCCAGCGATGGCGCTCAATCCAAAGCTGCTCGACGTACTGGCAGGGATCGAACTCACCCCGGTTGACTCCTACCAGCGGGCAGCGGATGAACTCGCGGAACTTCTGCCCGCAGCCATCCAGCGCGCACCACTGGATCGGGAACAGCGCGACTATCTGCTGCAACTCGCCGAGAAGTACGCAATCTGGACCCGTGTGTGCCGACGCGCCCGCAACTCCGGGGGCGCAGCATGACGCGAGATTTGAGCGTCGTCACGTGGGACTCGAGCTTTCGGGAATCCCTACACTGGTTCGACGCCATGCACGCGCAAACCTGGGCGCCGAACAGCCAGTTCATCTGGGTGGATTTCTACGCGGTCGACGCGAGAGTTCAAGAGCGTTGTCGAGAGCGGCCGAATTTTCAGGCGCTCAGCCTGGCTCAGCCGTCACACGTCAACTGGCACCTCGGACGATCGATGAACCACGGTGTTGCCGCAAGCGACGCCCCTTGGCTGTTGCTGACCGACGGCGACATATATGTCGACGACGACTTCATCGAGCGGGTGTTCGCAGAAGAGCCGCGCCGCAATGAAGTCGTGTACTTTCGACGCTATGACGAGCTCGAACAGCCTGCATGCGACGCACCGCCTAACATGCAGACGCTGCCGTCTCGCTGCGTACTGTCGAATCCGACCAACTTCGGCGCGTGCCTCCTCATTCATCGCTCTCTGTTCGAGGCCGTAGGCGGCTACGAGGAACACGAGACATTCGCAGGCGCCGGCATCATCTCCATGGAGCTCAACGTCAGGTTGCGCAACGCCGGCGCCGCGATTCGTTGGTCTTCTATTCCGACCTACCACCCGTGGCATGCCAATACGGGCGCTCCTCACGATCCAGACCTGCAAACACGACTGCAGTCGCTAGCGACGCGATACGGCTGGCTGCTGCCATACGCGGGCGTCGCGCAATCCTGGGTCGTGCACTGTCGGGCGATCGAAGTAGACGCGCGAGCGTCGCAATCGAAGTGCGATGACTATCTTGCAGCGCTCCCGGAGGAGCTGAAGGTTGAAAACAGTGTCTGATCATCCACCGCTGTTCGTGGTTGGCGTGCCTCGTTCCGGTACGACGTTGTTGCGAATCCTGATGGACAGCCACAGCGAGCTGGCGGCTGGGCCCGAAACCGGCTGGATCACCGGGGACTACACCGGATCTTCGCTGAAGCAGTTCGTCGAACTGCTGACGAACGGCGAGTTGGGGCTGGTGGACAACTATCCGGGCACGACCAAGCGTCACGCGCTACAGGCAACCAGTCGATACCTGCGCGAGCTGTTTCAGCCCTATCTGCGGGCAAGCGGCAAGTCTCGCCTGGTCCTGAAAACACCCAATGACATCGCTCATCTCGACTTCCTGCGCAAACTAGATCCAAAGGCAAAGTTCGTCCACATTCTGCGCGACGGTCGCGACGTTGCACTTTCGACTGTTGCGAAGCGGGGCAGTTTCTTCAGCGACGACACGCTCGGCTACGAGTTCGGTGAGCTGAACTTTGCGAACGCGCTAAAACGCTGGATAGCCTGGGAAAGGCGCGCCGCCCGCATCCTCAAGCGCATACCCGCTCAGGTACACCATCTTCGCTACGAAGCACTTGTCAGCAATCCCGCCGAAGAGATGCAGCGGCTGTGTGCCTTTCTCGAAGTAGAGTACGAACCACAGATGCTCGAGTTCGCGAATCAGGCGCACGAGTATCCGGAATGGGAAGCGGGCTCTACCGATGTCAAGGCGACAGATCGTGTATTGACTAGCAGCGTCGGTCGCTGGCGCGAAGAACTTAGCGCTCTCGACATCGCCGCGATCCCCGCCGCAACCAATCGCTATCTGCTAGAACATGACTACGAGGACTCGTATGCGCGCGTCGACGCGGGACTGCTAGATCTGGCGCGCGCCGAGGTGAAGCAACGCGCCAAGGCCGAGCGCGGGCTGGAACGGCAGTTGGCGGCCACCCAGGCAGAACTGGAACATGCGCTGCAGCGTCTTGAAGCCGCCGACGTTAACGACCCGCAGCGTGTGTTCCAAGATGCCGCCGTTGATGCGATATCCGTCGCTGCGCTTCCGACGTCCGAACAATCTATCGAAGACGGCATGGCCGCGCTGCAGAAAACCCAAAGCGCGCTGCGACGCAGTTTCGAAGATCGATGGGATCGCCTAACGGCGGAGAAACTCATCGAGACCGAGCGCGCTCTTGCAGCGGATGCGAAGCTGAAACAGCTCAACAGCGACTTGCAGAACCAGGCGACCAGGCTCGCAGAGTCGGATGCGGAGCGCGATCGCCTGGCGGTGGCCTTGCGCGATGCACAGCGCGATCTGCACGACAGCCGACAGCGGAGCCAGGATGCGGAGCACTCGGTCGCCAAGCAGGCGCTGGAAGTCTCCGCTCTGCAGGAATCTCTGGCCGCTGCGCAGCGCGAGCTGAGCCAGCTGACGGAACAACACGAGCAACAGGCCAGCGACTTCAATGCGCTGACCGAGAGTGCTGCGGCACACGAACAGCGCGCAAAGGATCTGGATTCACGATTGGTCGCGGCGCAGCACGCGACACGGTTGATCCAGCAGGCAGCACAGGAAAACGAACGATCTGCTTGGGAAAAAGAGCAGATTATTCAATCGATTATAAATACACGGGCCTACCGCGCCTATCGAGCCGCCAGGAGTGCGGCTCGACCTCTGGCGGCTTTGCGCAATCGATTAACCGGAGCCCCCGAACAGCAGGCGCTGGTTCACGAACCGACAGAACCGCCAGTTCCGGAAAAAGCGAAGCAGAAGATCGATCCAACCCTTTCCCCTGAAGCTCGCGAAGCCTACGAGGCCGCTGAGGCCTACGAGGCCGCTGAGGCCCACAAAGCCGCAGAGTGGGCCAAGGCTCAGGAAGCAAAAAAGGCCCGCAGTGTACAGGTAACCAACGAGCCACCGGCCACGGTGAATCTCGGCGACCAGGTGGAAGAATACTTCGGTGCCCATCGTTCGGGCTGGGCCTACGCGGTGAACAGTCTGGCGCCACTGCACGATGCGGGTTCGATCCGACTCGATACGTTCATGGAGCGGACGTTCTGCTGGGAAGGCACGCGAGACGCGATTCTCGAACCCTGGGTCGGCGTCATCCATGTGCCGCCGTCCGGTCCTGAGTGGTTCCTCGGCGAGCAGGCGAATCAGGCCTTGTTTAGCACGCCCTACTGGCAGGCAAGCGCTCCTTCCTGTCGCGGCCTGTTTTGCCTGTCCAACTATCACGGCCGGCACTTGAGGCAAATGGTAGATCTGCCTGTTGAGACGCTTATCCACCCGACCGAAACACCGGACACCCTCTGGCAACCCGAGCGGTATCGTGCCGCGACCAGACCGAAGGTCGTGCAGCTCGGTTGGTGGCTAAGGGTGCTGCACGGCATCTACGAATTACCCGCTGCGGGCTTCGACAAGATCTTCCTGCGTCCACGCAGCGACGACGTATTCCTCGCCGCGCTGGAGACCGAGCGCAGCATCCACATCGACAGCGGCCTCTTTCGGCCAGACATGACCGCGAGCGTCACAGAGCTCGAGTTTCTATCGAACGACGACTACGACCGGCTGTTGTCGGAGTGCGTCGTATTCATGCAGCTGTACGATGCAAGCGCGAACAACGCGGTTATCGAGTGCA
Organism: Pseudomonadota bacterium; assembly: GCA_039029135.1. Lineage (GTDB taxonomy): Bacteria > Pseudomonadota > Gammaproteobacteria > Pseudomonadales > Azotimanducaceae > JALZVT01. Next base: position 28,718 of record JBCCGT010000015.1, read on the forward strand.
TCGTCCGCAATACGCCAATCCTGATCAATCCACTGGATCCCGTGATCGAGTACCTGGGAAGCGGCTATCCCTTGTATTTCAGCACGCTTGAAGAAGCCGCGGAGAAAGCCGCGAATCGCGAATTGGTGCTGCACGCCCACGAATACCTCGTCAATCACCCCATCAAACCAAAGTTGACGGGCGACTACTTCCGTCAGTCTCTAGCCAACTCGCCGATGCTAAGGAATGCGAAGCTGTGAAAATCTCTGTTGTGACTCCCTGTCTGAACGCCAGCGATCATATCGAGGTCGCGATCAGGAGCGTGATGGGCCAGAGCTATCCTTACTACGAGCACGTCGTCGTCGACGGCGGCTCCAATGATGGCACTGTAGGGATTCTGGAACGGTATCCACATCTGATTTGGGTTTCCGAGCCTGACAGCGGCCAATCGAATGCCATGAACAAGGGATTCGATATGACGACCGGCGACATTGTGGTCTACCTTAATGCCGACGACTATTTCCTGCCCGACGCGTTCGCAACGGTCATCCCGCATTTCGAGCACGGTGCGCGCTTCGTCGTCGGCGATGTCCTAGTGAAGATGGATGGCGGCTATTTCCTCAATTCGCCGCGCACCGAGTTTCGCGAGATGGTTCGGCACTGGGAACCCAACGCCTTTCCTAACAATCCGGTTGGGTACTTCTATACGCGCGACATCCAGCAGTCGCTGCCGTTCAACGAAGACAACCATCTGATGATGGATGTTGAGTTTCTGCTGGACGCCAGTCTGCAGACACCGTTCACCAAGATTAACGAGGTTCTTGGCGTGTATCGCGCGTTCGGGGACACCAAAACGCTGCAGGTGCAGGTCGATCCGGACTACTGGCAGGAAAGCAGTTTTCGCGTGCTCGACAGATTCGTCACTGAACTCCCCGAGGCGGAGCAGCCAGGATTCCTCGCCGACCGTGCCGCCGGATTGAATATGCGTCGGGAAGAGGCGCTGCGCAGTATTGGCGAGGGTTTGAAGACCGCATAGCGTCGACCTGCTGAGACCGGCGCCGCAAGATACCCGCGACCGATCGAGACGCGGTCCTAGTTAGACGCCGGCGCGTTGTTCAGCACCAGTCGATACAGCCGCAGACCCAGGTTGCGCGGGTCGGCGTTGATACCAAGATCGACCGGGCGACGTGGCGACTTAATCGCGACCTGCAGCTCCATCTGCGCGCGCACAAGTTCATGCGGCACGTCGATCGACAGCTCTCGCATCGCCTGGCTGTCGAAGGTCGCCTGCTGCAGCAGCGTCCCGTTCACAGACAGGGCCGCCTGAATAGGCGTGCCGTCCGGCACAAACGCGCCGCTGCGCAGGGACAGTGTCATCCCGTTGCCGGCATAGTTCGCCAGATCAATATCGAATTCCAGCGCGAGTCGGTCACCGTTGGTCCAGGTGTGCTGTTGTTCCGCAGCGGACAGGCCGATAGACACGCAGAACGGCAGACGCGCGTTCGCTTTGAACTCGACAACCTGTCCCAGGGCGTAGCGACAAGTTCCGGAGCTCGTGCCGGCAAACTGCCAGTTCGATTGTTCCCAGTGACTGCCTCGAATGCTGAATTCTCGGGAGACCGGCAGATAGTCACGCTCCGCCAGCACGCCTTTCCACTCGAACCCCCAGTAGCGGCGCGTTCTGGTTTGCTCTTCCGTCAGGGTCTTGAGCGGCACGCCGCCGGTTTCCTTCGTATCGTCCGGCAAGCCCAGCGCGTCTAGGATGCTCGGGCGCACATCGGCGAGCGACGCAGGGGCATCGCTGATCTGCAGCGGCTGGCTGGCACCCGGCAATTTCACCAACAGCAACGCGGAGGAGCGAGACATGTCCCAGGCGGAGGGTCTTTCCGGGCCAGTCTCCGGGACCTTCTGTATGTCAAACCAGCTACCGTGATCCGAGTGGATGACGATCAGAGAAGATTCCAACACGCCCGCCTCGCGCATGGCCTCCAACAGCTGCGCCGTTAGCCGGGTGGCGCATACGGCCTGACGCATGAAACTCGCCCTTTCGAAGGGCTGGCGGCCAACGAACTCGCACTCAGCGTTCGTCACGGCCGGCAAATGAGGCAGCGCGACGTGGTAGTAGTTGTACTGCGGGGGCAGCGCCGAATCGGCGCGCAGCTGCGCAATCGCCCTACGCAGAAAAGCTACCGCCTGATACGGCAGCGTGCGCATGCGGGCATCACCCACCGCGAAGCGCGATTGCAGAAACTGCGCGCTGCTGTCGAACAGCGCCGCCTTGATGAGGTGCGGACCCGCGCGAAAGAGTCCGTAATCGAGCAATCGCAGTGATGCGTTGGTGGCCGCCTGCTCTGCCGAGGTCCCCGGAACGATGCGGCACTCATAGCCCATGCGTCGACAGAGGAAATACTTGCCGACGAGCTGAGCGTCATAGCCTGACTCCATCAGCCTGGCCGCAATACCCGCGCGCGGCAGATCGCGGGCGATCTGGTCGGCCAGCGGTTCGCTGTAATCGTAGAGCTCTCCGGTGAGAATGGCGTGCATGGAGACGTTGGTCGTGGGAAACAGGCCGGTGGCGTCGCGATAGAAGGTGAAGCCGCGAAAGGCATCGGCGTACTCGGGATGCTGCTCGAGCACCGCATCGAAGAGCCCGCTGCCGAACTCATCGAGAACGATGTGCAGCACGTTCGTGCCGCCGCCATAGTCGAAATAGCGCGGCGGTATCTCCCGACTCTGCAGCGACGCGGCGGCCTCGGAACGTTCGGGCAGCGTGGTCAGAGCGAGCACCGTTTGCGCCGCGATCAGGAGACCGCAGACAAAGGCCGCGTTAGCGACGATCGGTCGCGGACGCAGTAGCGCGAAACCAATAGCCGCGAGCCACAGCGGAATCTCATAGAGCGACCGCCAGCGGTTTGGCTCAAAATCGAGGCCGCTGCCATCCAGCTTGCCGTAGCTGAATGACAGCAGATTGGACTGCAGCCAGACCAGCAGCACCACCGCCAGCGCCGCCGCGAACCAGCGTACCCAGCGCCTGAGTACAAATAGCAGGGTTGCATAGCCGGCAAACGCGGCCAGCGCCCAGGGCCAGGCGCTGCGCAGCAACCCGGTCAGCGAGGTCGAAAACTCGTGAACGTTGTTTTGATAGACGGACGCCGGATTAAAGACGAACAGCGTCAGCGCGAGGAGCGCCGCCGCGAGCAAGGCCGTGCCCAGGCCGGGCACAACTGCGTTCGCGCCATCCGCAGCAGTCGAGCGTGTGCCTGACGTCATGCCCGGCGACGATGCGACGCAGTCTTTGGTTGGCTAGTCGGGGCTGCTGGGCGTCTTGGCAGGTTCTTCGATCTGCTCCGCCGTTTTTTCGGGGTCTGCGTTGCGACGCAGGCCGAGGAATCCGAGCACCCGGTGCCAGTAGACCTTGAGCGTCAGCCCGATTGCCGCCAGGGCCGCGATCAGCCCCTGGATCAGAGCAGAGCCGGTACCGGGATCGAGATAGGCGTGAGCGACGCCGGGGGCGCCCAACAGTAGAAAGACGAACAGAATGACGACCGGTGTAAGCTTCATATCGGTGGCTCTCGGTTCATGTTGCACGGCACCCGCAGGCGACGCCGCGAGCATTCGACGGGTTCACGCCCCACGCCGCAGTTCCTTCATAATACTGAATCGCTGTTAAGGCCTCAATCGCACCGCCGCGTAAGGTCACCCACACAACCCGCATATCGCCAAGGATTGCTACCCATTGAGTGACTCCCAACCTCTGCCCTCCTCGTTCCGCGATCCATCCGGCCACATGTTCGAACGAGAAGGCAAGCTGTATCGACAAATCAACGAATCCTACGCTGCCGACTACGAGCGCCTGACGGCATCGGGCCTGTACGACGCTCTGGTCAACCGCGGCTGGCTGATCCCGCACGAGGAGTGCGAGGAGCCCGGTGACGGCTGGCGCGTCATCGCGCCCGAGCGCATCCCCTACGTCTCCTATCCCTACGAATGGTGTTTCAGCCAACTGCGCGATGCGGCCCTGCTGACGCTCGACATTCAGCTGCTCGCGCTCGATCACGGGATGACGCTCAAGGACGCCTCCGCGTTCAACGTTCAGTTTCGCGGCGCGCGGCCTGTGTTCATCGACACGCTATCGTTCGCGCAGCTAGACGCAGAAGCCCCTTGGATCGCGTATCGCCAGTACTGCCAGCACTTCCTCGCCCCGCTGGCGCTGATGAGCTACGCCGAGCCGAGAGTGCGCAAACTGCTGCTGGGCTTTATCGACGGCGTGCCACTGGACCTGGCCGCCCGCCTGCTACCGCTGCGCAGTCGCCTGCGCTACTCGATGCTGGCACACATCCATCTGCACGCGCGCAGCCAAGGTCAGCACGCCGATTCGCAGGGCGCGGCCGGCGGCCGCAAGATGAGCCTGACGCTCTTGAAGGCGCTGATCCAGAGTCTGCGCAGCGCCACCCAGAAGTGCGAACTACCGAGCCGCCTGAACACAGAGTGGGGTGATTACTACAGCGATACCAACTATTCGATCGAGTCGATGGACGACAAAGAGGTGCTCATCAACACGCTGGTCAAAAAATACGCCCCGGCCGATGGGACCGTGCACGACCTGGGTGCAAACACCGGCCGCTTCAGCCGCATCGCAGCACAGCTACAGATGCAGGTCGTCTCTCACGACATCGACGAACTGGCAGTAGAACGCAACTACTTGGCGGGTAGACAAGCACAAGGGGTCGATCACACGCACGTCCTGCCGCTCGTTCTCGACCTCACCAATCCGACACCGGCGCTCGGCTGGAACGCCTCGGAGCGGGACGGTTTCACAGACCGCTGCCGTGGCGACGTCGTGATGGCGCTGGCGCTCATTCACCATCTGGCGATCAGCAACAACACGCCGCTCGGCAAGGTGGCGGAATTCCTGGCTCCACTGAGCCGTACGCTGATCATCGAGTTCGTCCCCAAGGGTGACTCCCAAGTCGATCGGTTGCTCGCGACCCGCGAAGACATCTTTCCCGACTACCACGAACAGGGCTTCGAGGCCGCGTTCGCGCCCTATTTCGACCTCAAGGAAAAACAGCCGGTCGGCGGGACAAACCGCACGATGTATGCGTTCGAATCGCGCCGCTGATGATTTGAGCGCGTTTAGCCGATGTACTCTTCAAAAACCCTGATCGCTGCGCAGCTAGCCGCTCTCATGCTGGTCGCGCCCAGCACTGTGGCCGCCGAAAACCCGTTCGAAGTGCTGCCCTCAGAGGCAGTCAGCATCGAGCGCTCCAACGTCTCGGACTGCGCGCACTGCGAAGCAGTGAGCCTGACCAACGGCGGAACCGGCGACACCGTCGTCCGGGTGCGCATCGACCCATTTCCAGAAACCGCGCCCAACGATCGATCACTGGGTAGCTGGATCTACACTTATCAACGCCAGCTGGTGCGTATCGACGGCGGTGTCGTGCCCACCAATGATGCTACGCCCGTCGCGCTTACGGGTATCGCATCCCAGCGACGCTTCGAACTGCGAGCGCTGCACCTCGACGGCGAGCCGGTCAGCTACACGCCAGGCCAATGGAGCATCGACATCCCTATTTCGGGCGGCGCGAACCGCAACCTACTGCTCTACGCCGGTCCTGCCCGTGTCGACGCCATTCCCGAGCCGGTCGCCGATTTCCACTACTGGCAGCTCTGGTGGCCGCTCGCCGCCCTGTGCCGCGCGGTCGAGCGGTTCATGATCGCGGCGCTGCCGTGGCTTAGCAGCTCCGGTGTGGTCTTGCTGATCGTCGCCGTGGTCCGTCTGCTGACATTTCCGATCAATCGCTGGTCAATACGAAGTCAGAATGCGTTCGAGGCCGTCCAAACGAAAATCGCGCCCGAGGTCGCCGACATCAAAACCCGACTCCGCGGTGGCGACCAGAGCGAAGCCATTCTGGCGCTCTATCAGGCCAATGGTATGAACCCGCTGTCCGGGCTGAAAGGCAGCGTCGGCTTACTGGTTCAGATTCCGATTTTGATCGCGATGTTCAACGTCGCGTCCGACTCGGCCGCACTCAGCGGCCAGCCGATGCTGTGGGTGGACGACGCCGCACAGCCAGAGCATAGCTTCGCCTGGGGCGCTGACATTCCGCTGCTTGGCGGCTACTTCAACCTCATTGCGCTGGCGCTCGCCGCGTTTCTGATTGGCAGCGAGGTGTTCAAGAAGCCCCGCTCAACCGGTTCGCTGATCTTCGCGATTGTGGTCGGCCTGCTGCTGTACTCGTTTCCAGCCTTCCTGGTGACCTACTGGTTCCTCATCAGCATCGCGCAAAAGATCGAGCAGGTGCTCGCGAGTAGCGGCGGCGATTAACCACCGCAGTCCATTGGCAGCCAGATCCTCGGCGCCATGGTTCTGGCGCGCAGCCTTGTGCGCTTCAGCTAGGGCGCGAAGCGGCGCCAACGCTCTCGGTGCAGCAACAGACGACGCAGCGCGCGGTCTGTCCTGTCGATGAAAATGTGCAACAGCCGCGCAATCTGCAAGTCAAACCGCGAAATCGAGATTCCGTAGAGATCGCGCACCCGTGTGATCTCGCGCTGGCCGACCGTGTCGATGAGCTGCGAGGTCTTCGACGCTGAGTGTTGGCGAAAAGTCGCGAGAAATCGGTTCACGCGCCGAAACCTGACGTGCGGCATGATTCGCGCAAAGAACTCGTAGTCCATCGCGAACTGAAAACTAGGATCGATGCCGCCAAAGCGCTCTACCACCGAGCGCCGCCAGAAGCAGGTCTCCTGAGGGATGTAGTCCCACCGGCTCATTAGATAGTCGCTGTGGGGCGGCAGCAGCCAGAATTTGAATATGCGGCCGTGTTCGTCGGCAAACAATCGGTGGCTGTATAGCACGTCGACCTGTGGGTGCCTCGCAAAGTAGTCACACACCCACGCGGCCGTTCCCGGCAAGAGCGTGTCATCGCTGTTGAGATATGCACAGATTTCGCCGTCGGCTAGCTCAAAACCCTTGCGCAGTGCATCCGCCTGTCCGTCATCGGGCTCGATCAAGAGGTGATCCAGCACATCGCGAAAGCGTTCCAGCACGGTCTGGGTGCCATCGGTCGATAGCCCATCGACCACGATGTACTGCACATCCGCCGTGGCTTTCTGCGCCAGCACAGACTCCACGGTCGCCGCTACATATTCGCCCTGATTGAAAGAGGGCGTGACGATGCTCAATCTCATCGGGTCAGGAACGCAGCGTCGCCTGGTGCTCCGTGAACCAGCGATAGGTATCGCGCAGGCCAGCCTCGAAGTCGATCCCGGCGCGAAAACCCAAGGCGCTGAGTCGATCGACGTTCAGTACCTTGCGCGGGGTGCCATCGGGCTTGCTGGCATCGAATCGCAGGGCGCCTTCATAGCCGACAACCCGCGCGACCGTCTCCGCCAGCTCCCGAATCGTGATATCGATACCGGTCCCGACATTGACGTGAGACTCACGCTCAGGGACATGACCCCAAAACTCCGAACGACTCAGTTGCGCAACGTGCGTCACCGCTGCCGCGAGATCGTCGACGTGCAGAAACTCTCGACGCGGCGATCCCGTGCCCCAGATGACGACCTCAGGCGCAGCGCTGCGACGCGCCTCGTCGATTCGGCGCAGCAGCGCAGGAATCACGTGCGAATTTTCAGGGTGGAAGTTATCGCCAGGGCCGTAGAGATTGGTCGGCATCAACGAGCGATAGTCGGTGCCGTGCTGGCGATTATAGGACTCGCACATCTTGATGCCCGCGATCTTCGCGAGCGCGTAGGCCTCGTTGGTCGGTTCGAGCGTGCCGCCCAGCAGCTCTGACTCAGCGATCGGCTGGGATGCGAGCTTGGGATAGATGCAGGACGAGCCGAGGAAGATCAGCCGAGTCACGCCCTGAGCGAAGGCGGCGCCGATGAAGTTGTTCTGGATAGCGAGATTTTCTGCGATGAAATCCGCAGGATAGGTATCGTTGGCGTGGATGCCGCCGACCTTCGCGGCGGCCAGCACGGCCGTATCGGGCCGGTGTGCACGAAAGTAGGCGCCGGCCGCAGCCTGATCCGTCCAATCGACGTCGGCCCTAGTCGCCGCCACGGTCTCGACCTCTAACTTTCGCAGGCGGCGCACGACGGCCGCACCCACCATGCCCGCCGCGCCCGCGACCAGCACCCGGCCCAGCGGTTCAGACGAACGGCTACTCATTGAAGGCGTACGAGCGGAAACCCGCCTGATTGACCAGGGCGTCTCGCTTGGCGAGTTCGTAGTCGCTAAGCGTCATCTCGCGAATGAGCTCCTCGAACGACACGGTCGGCGTCCAGCCGAGCTCCTTTTGCGCAAGCGATGCGTCGCCCAACAGGCTGTCCACCTCTGTGGGCCGATAGTAGCGGGCGTCGACCCGGACGACGATCTGATCGCGTTCCAGCACGCCTGGCGCGCCGCGTCTGACGCGACCCACCTCGGCCTCGGCTTCCCCTTCCCAATAGAGTTCGATATCAAGCGTGCTCGCCGCCTGCTCGACGGCTTCGCGGACCGACTTTTGCACACCGGTCGCAATCACGTAGTCACGCGGCGTGTCCTGTTGCAGCATGCGCCACTGCATCTCGACGTAGTCTCTCGCGTGTCCCCAGTCGCGAAGACTGTCCATGTTGCCGAGATACAGACAGTCCTGCAGCCCGAGCGCGATGCGGCTGATGCCGCGGGTGATCTTGCGCGTGACGAACGTTTCCCCTCGAATCGGCGATTCGTGATTAAACAGAATGCCGCTGCAGGCGAACATGTCGTAGGCCTCGCGATAGTTCACGGTTATCCAGTACGCGTACAGCTTGGCGACCGCATAGGGAGAGCGCGGGTAGAACGGCGTCGTCTCCTTCTGCGGCACCTCGGCAACCTTGCCGTACAGCTCGGACGTCGACGCCTGATAAAAGCGGGTCTGCTTGGTGCGCTCGAGTATCCTAATTGCCTCCAGCAGCCGCAGCGTTCCCAGCGCATCGACCTGCGCGGTGTACTCCGGCGATTCGAATGAGACCGCAACGTGGCTTTGGGCACCCAGGTTGTATATCTCATCCGGCTGGGCTTCCTGGACGATGCGTACCAGATTGCTGCCGTCGGTGAGGTCGCCGTGATGCAGGATGAGGTCGCGATCCTGATCGTGCGGATCCTGATAGAGATGGTCGATGCGCTCGGTATTGAACTGCGACGATCTGCGTTTGATGCCGTGCACCAAATAGCCTTTGCTGATCAGCAGCTCGGCCAGATAAGCGCCGTCCTGCCCAGTGATGCCCGTGATCAATGCGGTTTTTCGCATGCAATAGAGTCCCTTGATGCCGGTTCAATCGTGTGTCACTGAATGCGGACGAAGTTTACTTGATTGTCCCGGTTAGAGTCGTGCAACGACGGCTGGACAGCGCCCATTAACCGACGACAATAACCCGCGCTGCCGCCGCCGGTATCTGAATGTCGCCGCTACTCACCGTGATCACGCCCACGCTCGATGTCGAGGACACCGTCGCGGCTACGCTGCGCAGCATCGCCGCAACGGCGCAGCCGCCTGAGGTTGAGCATATCGTCGTTGACGGCGGATCGAAGGACCGCACGATCGCCATCGTCAAGGACATGGCGCCGCAGGCTCAGATCGTCGAGCAAACCGGTAGAGGCATCAGCCAGGCCCTGAACCTCGCCTTGCAACGGGCGCGCGGTCGGTTCGTCGCCGCCCTCAACGGCGATGACGCATGGTGCCCAGCCGGCATGCGGCGGGCGCTGGATGTCGCCGCGAGCAGCGCAAGCGATTCCCTTATATATGGGAACGCGGATTTGCTGGATCCCCGCACCGGCGTGCGCTGGCGGCGCGCGGCAACTCACCACCACCTCGACCGCTACATGAGCCTGTATCACCCCGCGATGCTGGTGCCGCTCGCCCTGCACCAGCGCCTGGGCCACTACGACGAGGACTACGCGCTGGCCATGGACTGCGAGTTTGTGCATCGGGCGCTGGCAGCGGGCACAGATTTCGTTCACGTGCCCGAGCGAATCGCGACGATGCGTCTGGGCGGACGCAGTCACGAGCAGAACGCGGCAGCGATGCGCGAATTCGAACGGTCGGTGGTTCGCCACGGTTTGCGGCGGCCGCTGAGCGCGCGCTACTTCCGCATTCGACAAACTGCCTTTCACGAGCTGCACCGCTATCGCTGGTTCCAGCGCGTCTGGGCAAGCCTGCGCGCGCCGGCCCGGAGCGCTGCAGCGGACACGCGGTACCCAGAGCCCTAGCCGGCGAGCAGTGCTACTGGCGCCGCACCGCCTGCGTCGTCCAGTGCTGCCGGACGTGCGCGTTCGCGGCATACTGCGCGATGCACTCAACACGGTAACCCCATCGAACATGGATCGACTTCAGGATCGCGACTGGACACAGCCCGTCCGCTACCCGGACCCCGCCATCGAAGTGCTCGACAATCGTTTCGCCGCCTGCGTTGTCGGCAATGCAGCACTCGAGAGGCTGTGGACGGGCTCGCGTTGGGCCGAGGGTCCGGTTTGGTTCGGCGACCATCGCACGCTGGTCTGGAGCGACATACCCAACGATCGACTGCTCGCCTACAGCGAAACAAGCAAGACGGTCACCACCTTTCGCCAGCCGTCCAACAACGCGAACGGCAACAGCCGCGATCGCGAGGGCCGCCTAGTTACCTGCGAACATGGGACGCGGCGAGTGACCCGCACGGAGCACGACGGCACGATCACGGTGTTGCTGGATGGTTTCGAGGGCAAACGCCTGAACGCGCCAAACGACATCGTCGTGCACCCGGACGGCGGCGTCTGGTTCACCGATCCCGGCTACGGCACGCTCATGCACTACGAGGGCAACAAGGCAGAGCTGGAACTGCCGCAGCGCGTCTATCGCATCGATCCGGACGGCTCGGCGCGCGTCGTGACCGAGGCGCTGAAGATGCCGAACGGTCTCGCGTTCTCGCCGGATTACAGCGTGCTCTACATCTCCGACACCGGGTCGAGCCACCATCCCGGTCATCCGAACCAGATCCACGCATTCGACGTGGCCGCAGACATGACGCTCACCAATCAGCGTACCCTGTGCGATCTCGGACCCGCGCTCACCGACGGGTTCCGCGTCGATACGCAAGGACGCATCTGGTCGAGTGCGGGCTGGGCAGGCGCAGGGCACGACGGCGTGCAGGTGTTTCTGCCTGACGGCACAAAGATCGGCGCGATTCACCTGCCGGAATCGGTATCCAACCTGTGTTTCGGTGGCGTCAAACGCAACCGTCTGTTCATGACGGGTTCGCAGTCGCTGTATTCGCTCTACGTCGAGGCCCAGGGATTGCCGTACAGTTGAGGACGATGGCGGAGCGCGCGGGGTGCCCTGTGCAGCCGTGCCCGGACTAGCTGCTCAGCCGTTCTTTGGACAACGCGCCGGCTAGTGCAGCACCGCCTGATCGTCCGGCTGATGCTCTGCCGGGTTCGCACCGGTTTGCTCGAACGCGGCGGCGACGGCTTCGTTCAGGCAGGCCGCGCAGCAGCCCTCGGTGACCAGATCCTCGATCAGATAGCTCACCAGATCGTAGACGCTGTAGCTGCCTTCGCTGGTCTCGTCAAAACGCCACAACGCATCTTTCATGGTCTGCACCGCGGCCTGGCAACGGGCGTCGTCGCGCGCCTGACTGAGTTCGGCGCTGTCGTTCGTCTCGTCGGCCATATGCTGGATCCTCGCGGCGTGGGCCCGGGCGGGCAGGATAGAGCGCGAGCCCACACCGACCATTGTGGTGCGGCGCGCGCGGCCGCGCATTGTAGTCGCGCCGGCGCGGGCGTGCCAGAACCACGGCCCGCCGCAGGGCTCAGGTCGGCGTCTTGGGGGCCAGCAGGTCTTCGATCGCCTTGCGGCGACGATCGCCGCCGTTGAACTCGAACAGCCCGCCGCTGTAGGTGTCGCCGAAGGTAAACGCGACGTTGTAGGTCTGCGCGATTGCCAGGCGCAGCTGGCGCTCGGTCAGCGGCGAGAGGGGATGAATGAACACGCTCCACACCTTGCCATGTGCGACGGCGTAGCGCGCATCGAGCGCCGACTCGTAGTTGGCCTGCAGCAACCGGTAGAGCTCGGCGCGCGGCAGTTCCTCCGCGTCTGCCACCTCGATCATGATGCGCATGCGATCCGCGGCCTCGTCGGTCACCACCAGTGCCGGCGTCGACTCATAGACGAGCTGCCAGAAGCCCGGCTCGCCGCGCACTTCGAGATCGAGGCGGTTCAGCAACGCGCCCAGCCGAGCGTTGTCCATCGCACGAGCCACTTCGTCATCATCCGAGGCGCTCGCAATGAACGCCGGGCTGCAGACCAGCACAAGCAGTAGGGCGGATGCGATCCTGGCGAGTGGGCGGTTACCCATATGTTCTCTCCCTTTTCCTCTTCCTTGTTCTCTCCCTGCCACCCAATATCCGACAGCCAAACCCCGACGGCATAGACAGCGGCGGCAGGTTTCAGCGGCGTCGGTAGCGCGTCCGTACCGTAAAGACGCTATCGCCGGTCAACACGGCGCCGCGGCCGAACAGCCGTCCCTGCGCCCAGTTGGACAGGCCGAGTTCGGGCTTGTTCAGCGCGAACTGACCATCGACCCAGCGGGTATGGTCATCGCCGACGAAGGGCGCATCGATTCCCTCAAAGAAGGCCTCCTGCTCCGCGGCGTCTGCCGAGACCAGCGTCGCTACCAGCCGCGGGCTGTGCCGATTGAACGCCGCGATGGCCGCAGCGGTATCGGTACAGACGGTGAGCGTGATTTCCGGCGAGTTCTCCCATTCCCACTCGACGCCGAGCTGATCGGCGTCGATGGCCTGTGCCTGCGGCTCGAACGACTCGCCCTCGGCACGCTGTACCGCCACCTCGCGATCAAACAGCGCCTGGGGTACGAAGGGTCGCGCGCTGTCCGTAACGTGCAGCTTGAAGGGCGCACCGCGCCGCTCGGCGGCCGTCGTCAGACCATCGAGCAGCGGTCCGATGAGTTCGCCCGCACGCGCCGCGGGCAGAGCGCAGGTGTTGAGGGTGTTGCAGACCTTGCGGTCGAGCGACCGCGCCACCGCCGCTTGAAACGCGTCGGCGTCCGCCGCCGCGCCCGCCACGAGCCAGGCGCCGCCGGTACCGTGCAGGCTCACGGGTGTGCCGACGCTCTGCGCCAGTGAACCCAGCAGATCGACCGAGTGTCCGGAACCCCGGGCCACCGCGAGCGCGAGCCGCGGGTCGAGAAACAGCGACCAGCCGGCCGCGTGTTCTGCGCGCTCGATCAGCACGACCGCGTCCTCGGGCAGCCCGCTTTCGATCAGCGCGGGTCGTATGGCCTCGGCCATGATCTTGTTTGCGGTCGCGAGCGCGTCTCTGCCGATACGGAAGACCACCGTGTTGCCACCGCGTAGCACGCCGCAGGCGTCGGCGAGTACGTTGGGCCGTCCCTCGAACACGAAGCCGACGGGGCCGAGGGCGGCGCCGACCAGTTCGATGTCGAAGTCATCGTGGGCGATGCGCTCGAGCACCGCGTTGCGCTGGGTCGGCATCGTCGCCCAGCCTTCAAGCCCTGAGATCATGTTCGCGCGCATCGCCGGCGACACTTCGAGCCGCGTGGTCGATCGGCCGCGCGCGCGCGCGCGCTCGACGTCGCCCGCGTTAACCTCGCCGATCGCCGACCAAATTGCATCGTCCGCGAGCCGGCCGGCGGCCACGCGAAAGAAGACCTCGATGGCCGCATCGTCCACGGCGTTCAGAGCAGCAAACGCGGCGCTGACGCGCGTCATCGCGTCGGTGACCGTCTCCTGAACGGCCGCCGGCACACGCAGCAGTCCCGCCTGGGGATTGGCGATCAGGCGGTCGCCCGGCTCGAGGCTAGCCGCCAGTTCGCCATCGACCACGTGCACGGCGCCGTCCGCGCCAAGCACACGCATGCCAGCCTCGATGCGAGGGGCGGCGTCAATCTGGGCGGCGTCGGTGGTCATGGGCAAGATAAGCGGCTGCGGTCGCCCGATTATGAACGTTGCGCGCGCGCCCAGCGACCGACCGGGCGAACGACGGATCAGGCCTCGCGCGACAACACATCGCCGCGATAGCGCTCTATTTCGGCGCGCACCAGGGGGGCGAGCAGATAGAGCCCCAGCAGATTCGGGATCGCGACCACGAACACAAGAGCGTCGGACAGATCGACGATCGCTCCGAGGTCTACCGTCGCACCGAGCACGACGCAGGCCAGGAAGAACAGCTTGAAGCCCAGCACCAGCGCGGGTCGCTCGCCGACCAGGTAGGTAAACGCCTTGAGGCCGTAGTAGCTCCACGCGAGCATCGTCGAGAACGCAAACAGTACCGCGCATAGCGCCAGCGGCAGCGGCAGCCAGCCGGCGAAGCTGGCGAATGCGCGGGCCGTGAGCTCGATGCCGTCCACGCCGGCGCCAGCCAGCGCGGGATCGTATACCGTGGTGATAATCACCAGGGCGGTCATGGTGCAGATGACGACGGTGTCGATGAAGGGCTCGAGCAGACCGACGTAGCCTTCGCTCGCCGGGTACGCTACCCGGGAAGCGCTGTGTGCAATCGAGGCGCTACCGAGTCCGGCCTCGTTGGAGAACACGGCGCGGCGGAAGCCGATGATCATCGCACCCAGGGCGCCGCCCGCGATGCCCTCAGGCGCAAAGGCGCCCTGGAAGATAGCGGCGAATGCGCCGGGCAGCGCGCTGGCATTCGCGATAAGCACCGCGAGCGCGCAGACGACATACAGCAGCGCCATGAAGGGCACCAGGCGTGCGGTCACCGCGCCGATCGCGCGGATACCACCGACGATCACGACGCCAACGGCCAGCGCCAGCGCCGCGCCGATCAGCCACGCCGAACCGGCAAGCGGACTAGCCGCGCCGCCGCTGGTATCAATGATGACGGCGGCCGCCTGATTCGACTGAAACATGTTGCCGATACCGAGACAGCCGACAACCATGCTGAGCGCGTAGAACATCGCGAGGCCCCGGCCAAGACCCACCCGCCCGCGCTCCGCGAGACCGCGGCGCAGGTAGTACATGGGGCCACCCGAGACTTGGCCGTCCGCGCTGAACTCCCGGTATTTCACCGCCAGCGTGCACTCCGCGAACTTGGTGCTCATGCCCAGCAGGCCCGCGACGATCATCCAAAACGTCGCCCCCGGGCCGCCTACGCTGATCGCCACCGCGACGCCCGCGATGTTGCCAACCCCCACCGTGCCGGATACCGCCGCGCTCAGCGCGCGAAACTGGCTGACTTCGCCCGGCGCGTCCGCGGGCGTGTAGCGCCCCCGCACCACTGCCAGCGCGTGAGTAAAACCGCGCAGATTGATACCGCCCAGATAGATCGTGAAGAACAGACCGCCGACGATCAGCCAAAGAACGATGAGCGGCACCTGCGCACCCGCAATGGGCACCGCGTAAAAGATGAAGCTGGCGACGGCGTCAGCCAGCGGTCGCATCAACGCATCCAGCGCGCTATCGATGCCGTTTGCCATCTCACTCACCGTAGTCCTGTTGCAGCAGCCGCGACCCTGACACGCCGCGAGCCACCAATCGAGCGCCGCCGCCGAGACCCGGCCCGCAGACCACCAGCACCGGGCAGAACACCAAAGGTCCGATAAAACGAGACCGCTGTCCACGACAACGAACTGGCCGCTCACTAAGTTAGTCGCAACAGCCTTTGCAGCGCCGCCGGCCCGGCGCACCGCTCCAGGGGCGCCGCGGCAGGACGCCGATTCTTCGAACCGCCAGGGACACAAGGCCCATGCTGCAACGAGTGCTGAAATTCTTGTCGGGACGCACGGAGGCGGATCACGGTCCGCGCGTCCCGGAGTCCAAGTACCGCAGCGTCGAGGTCCACCACTGGAACAACCCCGACGCCTGCGCTGCCGTCAAGGCGCTGGCAAAGAAACGCTTTCTGCTGCATGAAGCGCCCAGCCTGCCGCTGGCCGCTTGCAGCGATCCACAGGCCTGCGACTGCCGCTATCGGCGCTTCGATGACCGCCGCGTGGGACCACGTCGCGACGCCGACCTGGGCATCGCCGATCGCCTGCCGGAACGCGTCAAAGTGGAAAAGCGCCTGCGCGGCCGGGGTCGGCGGCGACAGGACTGAGCCCGCCTGGCACGGAGCCGCCGCTAACGGCGGCAGCGCGAGCGGGGCTCCCGCTGAGCTAGTGGCGCGGCTGCGCGCGCCAGATCTGCTGCCAGAAGGAGCGCGGCACAGCCGCCGCCAACTCCTCCGACACCCGCTCACCGCGCAGCAGGTCGGGCAGCATGATCGTCAGCGTCAGCGCCTCTAACACCTCAGGCGAGGCGTCGCGAATCGCGTCCATGATGGCGTCGAACGGCGCGCCGTTAAGCTCCACGATACGCTGCATCTCCGCGCACTGTTCGTACGTGAGATTGTCGATCAGAGAACCTATCAGTTGGTCGGCCACGGCGTGCGCTCAGCGAAATGTAACGAAGCCAGTCTACGAGAGCGGTCCCGTGAGTTCTGTAAGAAGATTGACTTTTGTTGTGGGGCAAAGCGGCCGTTCAGCGCTCCCGCGAACCGCGGCAACGACCTAGCTGGGCGCCGGCGTTGGCACCCAACGGGACACCAAAAAACCGGCGACCAGGCCGCACAGGTGGCCTTCCCAGGAGACCTGGCCGCCCGCCGGCAGCACACCCCACAGCAGCGAGCCATAAACGAGCATCACCAGCCCGGCGATAGAGAGCGCGCGCAGGGTACGCTGAAACCACGTCCAACCCAGCAACAACCCGAGCAGACCGAACAGCAGACCGCTGGCGCCGACGTGGGAGCCGTAGCGACCAATCAGCCACAGGGCGAGCCCGCCACCCAGCGCGGTCAGGACAATCGCGGGCCAGAATCGCCGCCCCGCCTGCATCCGCACCAAGGCGAGCAAGATCGCGAGGGGCACGCTGTTCGCCAGCAGATGCGCCCAGTCACCGTGTACGAACGGCATCGTCAGTATGCCGTGCAGGTGCCAAAGATCACGCGGCACCAGGGCCAGCGTATGGCGCAGCTCAACGCTGGTGAAGCCAAGCAGCGACGCTGCCCATATGGCAGCGAGCAGCAACAACGCGGTCCTGATGGCAGAAGAAGTCATCTGTGTTATGCGCTATCGGCTCCGATGTCGTGGCGCGCGTCGCGGCGGAAATTGCCTCAGGAAAGCAGGTTAACAATCCGGTAGGCTTGTTGGACCAGATCAACGTCAGCCGGGGCACGCGGGCTGACGCCGTTGACAACGCATGCGTGCGCAGGAGACGCGACAGCGACGCCCGAAACGTGTCCGACCTCCCCAGCAGTGGCCTAAACAATACGTTAGCACTTGATCCCGCGCTGTCGGGACAGGCCTTTCTCGACGCCTGCGTTCGCGGCATGGCGCTTGAGCTGGGCGCCATTCGCGTGATCGTCGGCGAGCTAACCGACTATGGCTCGCGGGCGAGGACCATCGCCAGCTACTCGACCTGGCCCGGCGAGGACAGCAGCACCGACGGGATCGACGCCCAGGCCAATATCGGCGGTACCGCGTGCGAAGATCCATTGCTCAGCGAGGGTCCTGTGCTGATTGCCGCCGCGGACTGCGCCGGCATCGCGACAGCGCCCGCCGAAGCGGGCGATTGCCACTATGCGGCGCTCGCGCTGCGCAGCAACGACCAGCCGATCGGGATGCTCTGCGTGCTATTCACGGCGCTCGATCAGGCCGAGCGAGTCATGCACTGCATGTCGACCTGGTCGGAACGGCTGCGGACCGAGGTGTCGAAGCTGCTGATGAGTCGCGATCTGGCCGAGGCGACGAGCTGGATCGATCGCCACAGCGACGATCTGTTCGTGCATATGACCCGCTCGATGTGTCGCGCGTTCTGCCTGACCACCGCGTTCGTGAGCCGCTGGGATTCACCCGACGGCGCATCGTTCACGGTCCGCGCCTTCACACACGAAGGCGAAGAGCCCGCCGCGTTTCAGGGCGCACAGATCCCGAGCCGGGGCGCACCCTGTGAGGCGCTGGCGAACCGCAGAACGATGCTGGTCGCGCAGCATCTGCAGGAACGCTTTCCTGCGGTGGAGTTTTTTCAGACGCTGTCGCTCGAGTCCTACCTTGCCGTCACGCTACGTAACCGCGACGGAGAGTGTCTGGGGCACATCGCCCTGCTGCACAGCCGGCCCCTGTCCCAGCGACTGCTGAACTCCCCGTTGCTGAAGCTGTTCGCCAGCCGTGCGACCGCCGAACTGATGCACGAACGACACGCGCAGGCGCAGCGCGAGATGGAGACCGCGCTCGTTACGGCGCAGAAACTCGACAGCGTGGGCCTGATGGCCGGCGCCATCGCCCACGACTTCAACAATCTGCTGCACACGATACTCGGCAGCGCCAGCCTCGCGATGCAGGTACCGCGGCTCGACACCGAGGCGCGCAGCAATATCGAGCGCATCCAGGTCGCAGCGACCAGCGCGGGCGATCTGGTCTCTGTGCTGCTCGACTACGCGGGGCGTCGCCCCAGCCAGCGCCGCGATGAGGACGCCAACGCGGTGGTCGCCGACAGCCTTGAGCTGGCCGCCATCAGCATCGGCGACGCGGTGCGGGTCGAGCAGCACCTGATCGACCAGCCGACGCCGGTGACCGTCGATCGTTCGCAGCTACAGCAGGTGCTGGTTAACGTCATACTCAATGCCGCCGAGTCGATCGACGACACGGGCACCGTGCAGGTGACGACGAGCGTCGGTCGCTTCTCGCTGGACCAGACCGGACAGGTCGTGGTTGGCCGCGAGCTGGCGCCCTTCGACTGCGTCACCATCCGGGTGCGCGACGACGGCCGCGGCATCGCACCCGACAAGCTGCAGCGGATCTTCGATCCATTCTTCACGGACAAGGCAAACGGACGAGGACTCGGTCTGGCCGTGGTGCAGGGCATCATTCGCAGCCACGGCGCGGCGCTCGCGGTCGCGAGCAAACCGGGCGACGGCACGAATTTCAGCATTCACCTGCCGCTGGGCAACCACGCTCCCGACACCCAACAGGTCGCGGAGGTGCCGACGCAGTTCCGCGGCACGGTGCTCGTCGTCGATGACGAACCGGCCGTGCTTAAAGTCGCCGCTGCGATGTTGGCAAGCCTAGGCCTCGATCCCGAGACCTGCGCGAGCGGTGCCCAAAGCCTGGAGATGGTTAGCCACTCGCAGCCCGACTACGTGCTGCTCGACATCATGATGCCCGGTCTCGACGGCTGGGAGACGCTCGCCGCGCTGCGCAGCCTCGCGCCGGAAGTGCCGGTGGTAATGATGAGCGGCTACACGAACGCACGGGTCGAGGATCACATCACGGAGTACCCCTTCACGAGCTTTCTGCCGAAGCCCTTCGCCACCACCGACCTCGCGCGTGCGCTTGCCCATGCGAGCGCGCCGCCGCGATAATCGACTGCGCGCAGGAACCCAAACCGCAGACACCGCAGACACCGCAGACACCGCAGGGGAGAATCGAGCCATGATCGAGCTGGAAAAACGGGACGACGTGTTCATCCTGACCATGGACGCGGGCGAGAACCGCTGGAACACGACCTTCGTGCGTGCCTTGGCAGAGAAACTCGACGAGGTTGAGGCCACGAGCGGACCGGGCGCGCTGGTCACGCGCTCGAACAGCCCGAAGTTCTTCTCCAACGGGCTCGATCTCGACTGGGTGCGCGCGCCGCAGGAACACCCAGAAGCGGGGGACGCCGCCGTGTTCGGCGCGGAGTTCATGGCGCTGATGGCACGCTTCATCACGTTTCCCATGCCCACTGTCGCGGCGATCAACGGTCACGCTTTCGGGGCGGGTTTCATGTGCGCGCTGTGCCACGACGTTCGAGTGATGCGCGCCGATCGCGGCTTCGTTTGCGCCAACGAAATCCAGCTCGGCATGATCATTCCGAATCCTGAGCTGGCGCTGTTCAAGCACAAACTGCCCGCCAACGTGTTTTTCGAGACGGTACAGCTCGCGCGCCGCTGGGGCGGCCCCGAGGCCGAGGCGGCCGGTATCGTCCAGGGCATCGCAGAGATCGAGGCGCTAGACGAACTGGCGCTGTCGCGCGCTCAGGCGCTCGCGCCGCTGGGCGCTAATCGCAAGGCCTACGGCACCCAGAAGGAAAATCTGTTTGGCGAGAGCGCAGCGCTGGATGGCGAGCACGGGCCAGCGCACATGCTACGCAACCCCGCCGCGTTTCACTGACGCGATCGGCCAGGCGCCTGCAGGGCGCCGCGGCAGATCTGCACGTGCGGCGACTACAGCGTCGCCGCGATCTCCTTCAGCGCGTCGCAATGGCGCACGCGTTCCTCGGTAGTCGTGCCAAGGAAGCGCGCATTCAGGTGCGTCACGCCCATTTCCTTGAACACCTGCAGGCGATCGCGCACGAAGCCCTTGGAGCCAATCAGACAGGTGGCGTCGAGATAGCTCTGCGGCACCGCGGCCTCGGCCTCCGACTTGCGACCCGCGAGGTACAGGTCCTGAATGCGCTCGGCTTCCGCCTCGTAGCCGTACTTGCGGAAGATCTGGTTGTAGAAGTTCTTCTCGCGCGCGCCCATGCCGCCAACGTAGAGCGCGGTGTTCGGGCGCGCCATGTCACGGTGCGATTCGAGCCCCTCGCCAATCGCCACGCTGGCGCCGGCATAGATCGCCAGCGGCGGCAGCGACGGATCGCGCTTGGCCTTCCCTCGCGCGAGCGCCTCTCCCCAGACCGCGTCTGCGCCCTCCGCCATGTAAAACGCGGGCAGCCAGGCCTCGGCAAGCTCCGCGGTCAGCTCGACGCTCTTCGGCCCGAGGGTCGCGAGCGCCACCGGGATATCAGGGCGATACGGGTGGTTGATCAGCTTCAGCGGCTTGCCGAGCCCGGTGCCCTCATCCTCCGGCAGCGGTAGCTGCACCGTCTTGCCGTCGTAGGTCAGCTTTTCCTCACGCGCCCATACCTTGCGACACACCTCCACGGTTTCTCGCAGGCGCGTGGTCGGCGCCTTGTAGGGAACACCGTGAAAGCCTTCGATCACCTGCGGGCCGGAGGCACCCAGCCCCAGCATGAAGCGGCCTTCGGTCAGCGCATCGAGGCCTGCAGCGGTCATCGCCATGGTCGTCGGCGTGCGGCCGTAGATGTTGAGGATGCCGGAGGCGATGTTCGCGTGCTGCAGCTTGCCCGCGAAGTAGCCCATCGCGCTGACCGCATCGAAGGAATAGGCCTCCGCGAACCAGAACGTGTCGACGCCGGCCTTTTCGAGTTCCGTTAGCTCTCCCGCCATGCCGACGTAGCCCTGGGAATAGTGGGCCGCGGTGGATATCTGCATCGATGTATTCCTTAGCTTCGCTTCGCCCAGCGCCGATTGAGCGCCGAGATCATGGCCTGCAGCGATGCCCGCACGGTGTTGCGGCTGATGCCGACGCCGTAGCAGCGCCCCGGCTCGTCGTCGATCGCCAGCATGCAGATCGCCTCCGCGTCTTTGCCGCGCGACATCGCGTGTTCGTGATAGTCGATGACGCGCAGCGACTCGTTCAGGGTGGTCAGCAGGGCGTTGGCAAACGCGGCGATCGGTCCGCTGCCTTCACCCTTCAGCGTCATCTCTTGTTCGTTGACCTTTACCGTCGCCCAGCAGACCTGGGTTTCTTCGTCGCCGCTCGACAGCTCATAGTCGATTAGCTGATAGGGGCCATTCTCCACCTGATACTGGCGCTCGAACTCGGCGAGTATCTCTTCCGGCTTGATCTCGCGATCGAGCTGTTCCGTCGCGAGCTGTACCGATCCGCTGAACTCAACGAGCATATCGCGCGGCAGGACGACGCCGAAATACTCTTCCAGAATGAAGCCCACGCCGCCCTTACCGGATTGGCTGTTAACGCGCACGGTCTCCTTATAGGAGGAGCCTATGTCCTCGGGATCGATGGGCAGATAGGGAACCTGCCAGCGGTCCCGGTCGACCTGCGCCATGCCCTTGCGAATGGCGTCCTGATGCGAACCGGAGAATGCCGTAAAGACCAGGTCGCCTGCATACGGGTGGCGTTCATGAACCGGCAGCTTGTTGACCGCGACGACGGTCTCGCGAATGCGCTTCATCTCGCTGAAGTTCAGCTGCGGGTCAACGCCTTGCGAAAACAGGTTCATGCCCACGCTGACCAGGTCACAGTTGCCCGTGCGCTCGCCGTTGCCGAACAGCGTCCCCTCGACCCGATCGGCGCCCGCGAGCAAGCCCAGCTCGGTTGCCGCAACGCCGGTACCGCGATCGTTGTGGGTGTGCTGCGACACCACGATGCGCTCGCGACCCGGAAACTGGCGCTGAAACCACTCGATCTGGTCCGCATAAATGTTCGGCGTCGACATCTCGACCGTCGCAGGCAGGTTGATGATCACCGGCGCCTCTGCCGTCGCACCCCATTCATCGCAGACCGCCGCACAGATCTCGACGGCAAAGTCGAGCTCGGTACCGGTAAAACTCTCGGGCGAGTATTCGAGCGTCAGATTGCCGTCGAAGTCGGCCATGGCCGCTTTCACCAGCCGCGTACCGTCGAGCGCAAGCTGCTTGATGCCGTCGCGATCCATGTTGAACACGACGTCCCGCTGCAGGGTGGACGTCGAGTTGTACAGGTGGAAGATCGCGTTTTTCGCACCTTGCAAGCTCTCTGCCGTCCGCGTGATCAGCTCAGAGCGCGCCTGGCACAGCACCTGAATGGTCACGTTGTCCGGTATGCGGTCTTCTTCGATGATGCGGCGCACGAAGTCGAAGTCTGGCTGCGACGCGGCAGGGAAGCCCACCTCGATCTCGGCGAAGCCGATCTCGACCAGCAGTTCAAACATGCGCAGCTTTTCATCGACGTTCATGGGATCGATGAGGGCCTGATTGCCATCGCGCAGGTCTACGCTGCACCAACGCGGCGCCTTGGTGATGACCCTGCCAGGCCACTGGCGATCGTCGAGCACTACGGGCTCGAACATTCGGTATTTCTGAAAAGGCATGCTGCCGGGCGCGTTGCCGGCAGGGCGCTCTGCGCCGTCTGCTGATGCCCCTGAGTTTTGATCGGCGTTCATGATAGGACTCGATTGAAAGTGGTTACCGATCGCAGTCGCTTGCCCCGCCCTCGGGGCGGTGTCGTTGCGCCTCGCGGGAGGACAGGTCTGCGATCACAGGCCGCAACGCCATTCCGGCCTGGCCGGGGCTGCGTTAGCGGCGGTGTTTGGTCGAAGCGGGCGTACCCTGTGTGAGATAACTAAGCCGGCAGCGCCGGCAGTCGCAGGTCTAGCAGGCGTGCGAGCAGGCAGGCAGCGGCGGCGCGCGAGACCAGGGGTCTGCCGCCGTAGATCGCATCGCTGTTGTGGTCGCTGCTCATATCGTTGGGCCGGAGCGGATGTCGCTGCTGTTTCCCCTTTCCTATTCGTCTCTCTATTTGACGCCGGCTATTTGACACCGGATCGTCGCCGTCTCGTCGAGAGAACCTGCCAACAGACTGTCGTCTCGACAACGGTCCTCTCAGACGGTCCAATCTAGCGGCAATCCCCCCAGCAATCCAGCCCTCGCCTGACCGGGCGCGCATCCGCAGCAGCCAGCGGGCAGCCCGAGCTGGCATCGGCGCCTGTCATACCCGATATGCGAACCCCTACCTATTTCGCGACCGGCAGCGCACATATCCGGTGCACGCGAGGAGGCGCTGCTTGCGAAGTCCGACACCTCACCTAGTCTTCCGAGTGTTCACGTGCGCGTCGCCCTGATCGCCACTCAACGCTCGTTCGGCTGGCGAACCCGGGTTCGTCACCAGTATTTGCCCTTGGGGGGCGACGTTCACCTATGCCACTGGTCCGACCCAATGAGCTCTCGGCTAAGGACGCGCCGGCCACCGGCGTGGCCGCGCTGACCAGCCTGAAGATCGAAGCGGAGCGCGTGTCCGCATCTCTCGACGCGCTGGGGCCGCTGCCGACCATCGCGATGGAAATCCTGAGCCTCGCCGACGATCCGGCCACGGACGGCAAGCGCCTGGCGGATCACATCGCTCGCGATCAGATTATCGCCGGCAAGGTGCTGAAGCTCGCGAACTCCGCGTTCTACAGCAAGGGCGCTGCGACCAAGACGCTGCAGGCTGCGGGTCTGCGCCTGGGCACCCAGTCCATCAAGAATCTGGTCTTATCGACCTGCACCAGCAAAAAGCTCGCGAAGCCGCTGGCGAACTACGACTACACCAAGGTGGGCCTGTGGCAGCACTCGCTCGCGACTGCCCTCTACGGGCAGCTGCTGCCCGCGGATCTGGGCCTGCCGCGCAAGCTGGGCGACGAACTGTTCATCGCAGGCCTTTTGCACGACATCGGCAAGCTGGTGCTGGATCCGATCCTCACCGAGCCCATACGCGGCACCGGCAGCAATGCCGTCGAGCAGGAGGTGCGCCAGCTCGGCATCAGCCACGCGCAGATCGGCATCGAGGTCGCGTCGCGCTGGCGGCTGCCGGACATCGTCGCCGACGTGATCGAGTTCCATCACCAGCCGGAGAAGACGGAGCGCAACGAGCAGATCGTGGCCGCCGTCTGCCTGCTCGACCATCTGGTCAACGCCGCGCGCTACGGCCTGCCGCCGCTGCCGCCGGAAGAATGCGAGGCCGTGTCTCCGCCTCTGGCCGCGCTGGAGATCCTGTCGCTCACCGAGGCTGACGTCGCCGGCCTGCAGCAGCGCATCGAGGACGAACGCGACGAAGTGCTTGCGGCGTGCGAGCTGCTCGAGTGAGTCCGGGCGTCGGCCAACCGGGCTTGCTGCCAGAAGACGAGCTGGCGCAAGAGCCGCAGGCGCCTGATCTGCTGGACTCTGTCACCGCGCTGCATTCCTGCCAGACCAGCGAAGAGCTGCTCGACAATCTCGCGCACTATCTGAGTACCGCCGGCTGCAGCGGCCACGCCGTGCTGCTGGAGCAGGCGGGCGAGAACCATCACTGGGCGCTGTGCTCCAGCCTGCCTGATATCGATGCGCGCGCGGGCGTCGTCGATCTTGGGCGCTTCGACGCCTACAGCGCCGTGCCGCTGCTGGTGAACCGCCAGCGGCTCGGTACCGTCCTGATCGACGCGCTAGCACCCGCACAGGCCGACACGATCGGCACGCTGCTGAGCCACTTCGCGATCGCGCTGTTCCGCCACCAGATCGACGACGAGCGCCAGCGGCGCCACCGGCTGGACGCCGCAAAGCTCGGATCGCTCACGCAGATCTCGGGCGTCCTGAGCGAGCTGTCGCTGGATAAGGTGCTGGCGAAGCTGATGGAACTGGCCATCACGACGGTCGGCGGCGAGGTCGGCTGTATCGCCCTTGCGGACGCGCCGGATGCGGCCGTCAGGGTCGTGACGGAGTGGGGCTTCGGCCAGGACATGCTCGACGCGCTGCGCCTGACCGACGGCCAGTCGCTCGTCGAGGTGGTGGCGCGCGAACGGCTCCTGAGCATCAGCCGCTGCGCGGCGGACTTCGAGGAATTCGAGCAGGTCGAGCTGTTGGACGCCTTGACGACCATGGTCGTGGTGCCGCTCGCGACGCACAAGGGCCACCCGGGCTGCGTCCTGATCGCCAACGCGACGGCGCTGGAGGACACCGACATTGAGCTGCTGCGCATGATTACCGAGCTGTCGAGTTCGGCCATCGACAACGCGCTGCTGCACCAGGACACGCTCGACAAGGAGGCCCTGCGCCAGCAGCTCGAAATCGCAGGCAACATCCAGCAGGCGCTCTTGCCGACCGACGCACCGGAACTTGAGGGCGCGGTCATCGCCGGCCTGAATCTGTCCTGCGACGAATCGGGCGGCGACTTCTTCGACCACCTCGCGCTCGACGAACACAACGTCACCTTCGTGCTGGGCGACGCGACGGGCCACGGCATCGGCGCGGCGCTGATCGCGACAACGCTGCGCGCCAGCCTGCGCGCACTCACCGGACTGACGCCGCAACCGGGCCTCGACCTCGCCGATCGACTCGGCGAACTCAACACGCTGGCAGAAGAAGATCTGCCAGACGACAAGTTCATGACGCTGTTTTTCGGTCAGTACGATGCGGCCAGCCGCACGCTCAACTACGCAAGCGCCGGGCACGAGCCGCCGATGTTGCTGTATCGGGCGGCGAGTCAGGCGTGCGAGTACCTGGAGGCAACCGGCCTGCCGCTCGGCATGTTCGCCGGCATGCCCTACGACAACGTGGAGGGACTGGCCATCGAGGCCGGCGACATCATGCTCGTCATGACCGACGGGGTAACCGAGGCGGAGAAGGCGGACGGCGAACAGTTCGGCAAGGAACGCATCGAGGCATTCGTGCGGGCAAACGCCGCACTCGCACCACGCGAATTGATACGCGCGCTCGCCGATCATGTGTTCGAGTACATGGACGGTCACCCGCAGAACGACGACATCACGCTGCTATGCCTGAAGGCGGACGGCTGAGGCAGAGACGGCAGCATTTCACTGTTCACATTTGCGGCCAGCGCGTGCCAGGCTGAGCGCTGGCGCTCCTGATAGCAGCAGCCGATAATCCGTCGCCTGCTCGCACAGGAATCTCGCATGTCGTCCGTTCCCACCATCCTCAGCGGTATCGCGCCGTCCGGAGCGCTCACGCTGGGCAACTACCTGGGTGCTATCCGCAACTGGATCGCCATGCAGGACGACCACGAGTGCTACTACGTGCTGGTCGACATGCACGCGATCACGGTGCGCCAGGATCCGGAGACGTTCGCCGCGCGCTGCCTCGACTTCGTCGCCATGTATCTCGCCTGCGGCATCGATCCGCAGCGCAGCGCGATCTTCATCCAGTCGCACGTGCCGCAGCACGCAGAGCTCGCCTGGACGCTGAACTGCTACACGGCGATGGGCGAACTGAATCGGATGACGCAGTTCAAGGACAAGAGCTCACGCCACACCGACAACATCAACGCAGGACTGTTTACCTATCCCGTGTTGATGGCCGCAGACATACTGCTATACCAGGCGACCGCGGTGCCGGTAGGGGACGATCAGAAACAGCATCTCGAGCTGACGCGTAACGTCGCACAGCGATTCAACGGTCTGTACGGCGAGGTGTTCACCGTTCCGGAGCCGCACATCCCCACGGTCGCCGCCCGCGTAATGAGCCTGCAGGAACCCACGAAAAAGATGTCGAAGTCGGATACGACCGAGACGAACATCATCACGCTGCTCGACGAGCCCAAACGCATGGCGCGCAAGATCAAGCGCGCGGTCACCGACAGCGACAACGAGATTCGCTACGGCGACGATAAGCCCGGCGTCTCCAATCTGCTGTCTATCTCATCCGCCATTACCGGCCAGTCGATCGAGGCTTTAGTCGCAAGCTATACAGGTCAGGGGTACGGCAAGCTCAAAGGCGACGTGGCCGAGCAGGTCGTGGACCTCTTGACGCCAGTGCAAGAACGCTACCGCGCGATTCGCGAGGATCAGGCGGGTCTGGAGACCATCCTCGCCGCCGGCGCGGAACGGGCGCGCGAACGCGCACAGGCCACGCTGAGCGCCGTCTACGACGCCATCGGCTTCGTACCGGCGGTCCGTCGATAGTCGAGCTAGCGCAGCACAGGATCGCCGCAGGCTTTCAGCCCGCAGCGTCCTGGCGCAGATCGAAACTATTGCCCTCGCTATCCAGAAAGCTCGCGACACGCACCGGGACATGCTCGTTCGGCTCGCGCAGGGTGACGAGCCGGCCGCCACCGCGCTCGATGCGCGCCTGCACGGGCTCGATTTGTTCGACGCGAAAACTGATGCCCGCGTGCGGCAGCACCGATTCGGGTGTTTGCGGCGATAGTATGTGCAGCGCGAGGGTGATGGAGCCGAAGTCGAGTGTCGACCAGCCGGGCGATTCGAAGGTCGCATCCACTTCGAAGACGTCGCGATAAAACCGCAGCGCTCGCTGCATGTCATGGACGTAGTGAATCATCAGGGGGTCATTGGCGATGGTCACGAATCCTCCCGCTCGTGGTAAAACGACCACCAGAATAAACAAATCCGCATACCGCTGAACGCGCCATGCAAAGCAAACAGAACCCGACAGAGCATGTACCGGCCGGCGAGTTCCAGGGCTGGTACATCGCGACTACGGCACCAGGCCGCGGCGAAGGCAGCCCGCCGGGTGACGTGCCGTGCGGGTCGTGCAATGCCTGCTGCCGCAGCAGCTACTTCATCCACGTCTCGCCCGAGGACAGCGCCGCGCGCGCCGCGATCCCGCCGGAGCTGCTGTTCGACGCTCCGGGTCTGCCGGGTCATCAGGTGCTGGGCTACAACGAGCGCGGCGAGTGCCCGATGCTCGAGGCCGGTCAGTGCAGCATCTACCCGGCGCGCCCGGAGACCTGTAGACGCTATGACTGCCGCGTTTTCGCGGCCACGGGTCTGACGACCGGCGACGAGCGCAAGCTCGAGGTTGACGCACGGGTTCGCCGGTGGCGCTTCGATCTCGAGACCGAGCGCGCACGCAGTCTGTTCGCTCAGGCGCGGGCAGCCGCGCGCCAGTTGGCGGACGCGCCCGGGGCCTTCCCTGCTGACTTCGTGCCGCGCAACAACACACAGCTCGCGATGCTGGCGCTCGAACTCGCACCGGCGGTCGATCTGGCGCGCTGGGACCGGATGAGCGACACACAGCGGGCGCAGGCGCTGATCGGCGCCGCAAAGGCCGATGCGACAATCGCCAGCGGCGCTTCAGCATGAGCGCCGACGATCATGTGCTGGAGAATCGGCGCTACTGGGACGGCATGGCAGACGATTGGGTCGCGGCCGGCGAGCGCAGTTGGGCAGCGGCCGAGCCAAGCTGGGGGATCTGGGGCCTGCCGGAGGCAGAGCTTACGCTGCTGCCGGCAGACATGCGGGGCTGGAGGGCCGTGGAACTCGGCTGCGGCACCGGCTATGTCAGCGCCTGGATGTGCCGTCGCGGCGCACGCGTCATCGGTTTGGACAACTCCGCACGCCAGCTGGCGACCGCGATCGGTCTGCGCGCGCGGCACGCGCAGTCGCCACACTTCATACAGGCCAATGCCGAGCAACTGCCGCTGCCGAGTGGGGCGTTCGACTTTGCGTTCAGCGAATACGGCGCCGCGATCTGGTGCGACCCCTATCGCTGGCTGCCTGAGGCCCATCGCGTGCTGCGCCCCGGCGGCCTGCTGACGTTTTTCGGCAATCACCCCCTCGCCATGCTGTGCATGCCGCCGAGCGGCGACGCCGCACAGCGGATGCTGCATCGACGCTATGAGGATCTGTATCGCCAGGACTGGACTCAGGTAGAGATAGAGCCGGGCGGCATCGAGTTCAACCTGCCACATGGCAAGTGGCTCGCGCTGTTCCGAGAACTGGGCTTCGAGGTCCTCGACTATCTGGAGCTAACGGCACCACCGGATGGCGGCACCGAGAAGTTCGGCATCCCCTACGAGTGGGCGCGCCGTTGGCCGGCCGAGCACGCGTGGAAGCTGCGTAAGACGGACGCCGGCTAGCTCACCTGCAGGTTCTGCGTCGCCGCGAACGCCTCCGGGTACGTGTCGCTCGCGCTCTGCAGCGCCTCGCTCCAGTCGCGCCACATCGGCGCGTCCGCAGGCGCCTGCCGCGCCTCATCGAGATCGGTGCGACAGAAGTCGTAGAGCACAGCCTGACGAATCACGCTGGAGTAGTTGTGGCCGGCCATGTGGGCAGTGCGGTGATGCCAGAACACGACGTCGCCACTCTTGCCGTGGCAGTCGACCGGCGGCGTGTCGGCGACGATCCGCTCGAGCTCCTCGAGATAGGCTTCGGTGTGCACGATGCCTTTGTAGCTGGGCAGATGATCGTAGTAGGGGATGCGCGGCTGGTCGTAGCGCAAGGCGAAGGTCGGATAGAGCCGTCGATGCGACCCCGGCCAGACCTTGAACGCGCCGCCATCGGGCGGCACGTCGTCAATGAGTCCGACCACCCCCAGATTGAACGGATGGCCGTCCGTGTGGGCGGCGTCCGGCTCGCGCGGACGATCGCCGTAGGGCAGCGTGCAGTAGATGCCACGCACGCCCTCGTTATCGAGCGCCGGATCGACCGGGCCACCCGGCCAGGCCGGCCCCTGTCGTCCCATCGTGGAACCACCCACCTTCGGGGGCTGCAAAGTACCCGGACCCAGCAGCGCCTCCGCGATGCCGCGCAGGCGTTCGCTGAAGACGAGATCGATGAGCAGCCGCTCGGTTCCCGCGCTGCGCAGCTGCCAGCGATAGCCGTCGCGCAGATCCTGTACATCCAGCTGGCGATCCGCATCGCTGAACGGGCCGACGTGCGTGGTGGCATCGTCGCGACGCAGGTCGCTCTGCGCCGGCAGCGAAGACCACAGTCGCTCGCGCGTGCGCGCGCACAGCTCGGCATTGAGCGCATTGCGAACGATCAGATAGCCGTTGCGTTTGAAAAAGCCAAGCTCGTCCGGCGACAGCGCGTTGGATCCCGGCGCACCTGCGGCAGATTGAGGGTCGACGGTCGGATCAGTCATCGCGGCAGCTAGCCCGCCGCAGCGACACGCTTCGGCGGGGACAACAACAGCACCGGCGTGTGCGCGACGTATTCCTCATAAGCGGGGTCGCCACCCCAGCGTTTCTTGGCGCGACTCTCGAGCAGCGGCACGCCGCTAACGTGACGCAGCAGCACGTAGACGAACAGCGGCGAGATCAGCGCCGCAAGCTGCCAGCCGCGCAGCGCCGGATACGCCAGCATGCAGATGCCCGCCCACAGCAGTATTTCGCCGAAGTAATTGGGATGCCGGCTCCAGGACCACAGCCCGCTCGTGATAAACCGCCCGTCGTTGATCGCATCGGCGCGGAACGCGCGCTTCTGGCGGTCCGCGATGACCTCAATCGCGAAACCGGCAAGCCACATCGCGAGGCCTATCGCCGCGAGCCCGCCGAGGGGCGCGCTGTGCACGCTCGTCATCGCGGCCAGCCCCGCGGCGAACGTAATCGAGATCCACGCCGCCTGCAGGTTCCACACCATGAAGAAACGCAGAAAGCTGGGCTTCAGTCGATCGAAGCGGCCGTCCGAACCATCGGCCCTGACGCGCATGAACAGGAAGCTGCCCAGACGCGCGGCCCAGACGATCACGAGCGCCCCAATGAGCAGTGAGCGCGGCTCGCCGTTGCCGAGCAGCAGCCCGAAACCCGCGAGAAACGCGTATGTGACGCTGCCCGTCAGGTCGAAGTAGTGCTCCGTCTGCGCCAGGAACGACGGTACGAAGCCCACGTACTGCACGGCAAAAGCGATCGCGACGCACAGCCCGAACGCCGGCCAGCCGCCAACCAGGACGCTGCCATGGCTGCCGGCCCAGGCAATGCCGGCACCGAGCGCCATCGCGGCCGCGATGCCGACCAGAGACTGAGTGGTGAATGAGTCCATCGTTGCTCCCCCGCACTGTGATATCTGCCTGCCCGGTGCACACCCGAGCGCTCTGCGGGGGCAATCCCTCCCGCTCACCCTATGACCCTATGACCCGCGCGATCAAGCCCGGGTGAAGGCCTCTTTCAGTCGCAGCCGTGCTAGTCGATGACGGGCTGCGCGGTCGGGTCGCGCTGCATCTCGAACGCGAGTGCGATGTCCGCCTCAATCACGCGCCCCGTCGACAGCGGCGGCAGCGCATCGGGCGCGAAGAAAGCCGCCGCCAGCGTCTCGAGGCCGCCAGCGGGTTCGCCCGCCGCGACGCGCTCGCACAGAAAGAAGAGCTTGTAGAAGTCGCGTACGTCGGGCCGATAGGGGTGCCGCGCCTTGTGACGCAGCGCGATGCAACGCGTCACCCTGACGCGCAGGTTGGCTTCTTCCCAGATCTCCTTGACGACGTTTTCTGCGGCGCTAAACCCGACGTCCGCGTAGCCGCCAGGCAGCGTCCAGCAGCCGTCCGCCTTTTCCTGCACCAGCAGTATCCGATCGTCTTCGATCAGCGCGCCGCGCACGTCGATCTGCGGCGTATCGTAGCCGCGACGATCGTCCGCCAGGAGTTCGCGCACCTCGGCCACGGGCCGGGCGGCGAGCTCGGCGAGCATCGCCGTGGCAATGCCGCGAATCTCCTCGTAGCGCTCGCGATCGAAGGCGCTGTCACCAAAGTGCTCGCCCGTCTTCGCCAGCGCGTGCAAACGGCGCGCCCAGGCCAGCCAGGGACCTTCTGAAGAGGGATCGCGCGAGCTCATCGCGGTAGCGGCATCTGCTGGGAATCGACGGATCGCGCAGGTTGGAACACCGCGCGCGGCTCCTCGCTGCGAATCTGTTCCAGCCAGAACACGCCGTCGTACGGCTCGCTGTTGCCGCGCGTGCCCAGCACATCCAAATCGGCGTCACCGTCGACGTCGCGGACCAACCACTTATCGAACATACCCCGCTTGCGCCGCGAGATGTCGTGACGACGCCAGCCGTCCGCGCGCTGCTCGAACCAGCTAATGCGGCCGAGCGGATCGGCGGCGCCGACCAGCGGGCCATCGACGTCGCGCGGTCCCGCGCTGTACGCCCCGCTGAACGCATCGAGATCGCCGTCGCCATCGATGTCCGCCAGGGCGACGCTGACCAACCGGTCCGGCGCGATGCTGCCAATCTCGTGACGGCGCCACAGACCGTCGGGCGTCGCCGGCTGTGCGAGCCACACCAGCGCGTCGGGCCACTCGTTGACGACAATATCGAGCCGTCCGTCCGCGTTCATATCGGCATAGGCCATATTGAACCCAGTGATCCAGCGATTCGACGGGCGGGGATCCGCGATCGTGACGGCGTGCTCGACGAAGGCCAGCCCGCCGAGGTTTTCAAACCACAGCAGACGTCGCTCGCCGCGCGACCCCGCGACGACGTCCAGATCGCCATCGCCGTCCAGGTCGACAGGCTCGGCGTTGATTGGAATACGAACGCGGCCCAGAACCTGCTCCCGCCAGTTGCCGGGATCCAGCGGGTCCGCGCCCGGCAGATACAGCGAGATCTCGCTACGGCGGGCGGTCGCCGGATCGGGGCTTTGCTCACCCTTGTTCGCGGCAACCGCCTCGGGTCGACCGTCGCCGTCGAAATCCGCGAGGAAGGCGCGAATATAGCTGCCGCGATGCCGCGTCACGTCGATGAGCGCGCGCGGCCAGCGTGCGCGGCGCGCGGCAGCCCCACCCGGATTCTGAAAATAGACGAGATGCGCGAGTTCGCAGGCGACGAGCACATCGGGCGCGCCGTCGCCATTCACGTCCGCGATCGCCGCGTCTTCGGCCGCTGCGGCCTCTGTACCCGCAGCAAGCGTGGTATGCGTCCAGCGCTTCGGATCGGGTCCGCCCCAGCTGATACGCACGTGACCAATCAGTTCGCCGTCGTAGACCGTATCCGATTCATGCACCGCGACGATGTCAAGAAAGCCGTCGCCATCCAGATCGGCCTCGACGA
Organism: Pseudomonadota bacterium; assembly: GCA_039029135.1. Classification (GTDB taxonomy): domain Bacteria; phylum Pseudomonadota; class Gammaproteobacteria; order Pseudomonadales; family Azotimanducaceae; genus JALZVT01. The sequence continues at coordinate 62,022 of JBCCGT010000015.1, forward strand.
GGCCATCGCTGCCGCTGAGATCGGGCAGGTCCGCACCCTGCTGGTCGATGATGTGTTCGTGCCAGGAAAGATAGCGTCCGTCCACGGCCTGCGCGACGCCGGGCGCCTGGGCAAGCGGGACGTTGCGACGCGACGCAACCGGCGCGACAGCAGGGGAAGGATCGGCGACGACGCGGGAGGGCGCGCGGGTGTCGACGCACGCGGCGAGAGCAATAGCCAGCACGGCCAGCGCCGCGGCCAGGCGCGGCGCCGACGGCGGCAAGCGACCTCGCCCGAACAAGCGCAGCGGGCGGGTCAGGCCACTACCAGCGGCGACGTCTTTCGTTCGCTTCGTTCACCCGCATGGGGCGGCCGCCGAGTTCCTGGCCGTTGAGCTCTTCGATAGCGCGCTGGCCATCGGCGTCAGCCATTTCGACGAACCCAAAACCGCGCGAGCGACCCGTCTCGCGATCCGTAATGACGGTTGCGGAAGTGACGTCGCCGACCTTAGAAAAAGTGTCGGACAAATCTTGATCGGTCGTATTCCAGGGCAGGTTACCGACATAGATCTTCATACAGACTCCCTCACTCGGCGCGCCACGCCGAGACAGTGTGCGCAGTCAGTCAGAGCATCCATATCTCTGCACACCAATGAAAAAAACGCGCGGATCACAGGGAAAAAGCGACCCGAGACGAACTCACGCGGAGCCCGCGGGACACTCCCAGCACGATCAGAACGGAGCGATAGCCGACACTCAACGGGGATTCTCAACAGCGACTTGCACCAAGAGACTTGCACCAAGACACCAAGAAAACGCTAGGTCAGGCGGGTATGCCTGAGACTCTGAATGGACCACCAGTATAAAAATTTCTGCGCAAGAGGCAACGGGGGTGGGTACGAGCACGAACGCGACGGGCGTGCGCGCTTGTCTATCGCATCGCGCAGTATTCTTCCTTCGGCGATTTTCGCGCCTGTTTTCGCATCTCTTTTGAGCGGGAGCTAGACCGGCAGGAAAAGACCGATCCGCAGCGTGAAGAGGTGGCCGCGAGTCAGCGCCCTAAGGCGCGCCGCCGCGACGACAACAGCAGACCCAGCCCCAGACCAAGCAGCGCGAGCGTGCTGGGTTCGGGTACCGACGGATCGGTGCTCGACGGTGAGAAAGAAATTTCGATGCGGCTGTCTGCCGTAACGCTCAAGCCCGCGAAGTTGAACAGCACGTTGCGATCATCGAAGCTCAGGCGGTCGGCGTCGAAGCCGTCGAACGCATCGAGCAATTCGGGCCCAAGCATCGAGCCGGGCTCGAAGTCGAGCTCCGCAACCACCAGGCCGACAAACGTGCCCGCCGCCCAGGTCGTGGCGCGGTTGAACTGAATGATGATGCCGTCCGGATTCACGTCGACGGTAAACCAGTTCTCCCCGGGCAGATAGGGCTCGACCAGATCGCTATCGCTCGGGTCGACCCGCACGTCGACGAGCCCGCCGCAGGTCTGGCACAGCTCCGTCTCCGTCGGCCCGAAGAAGCCCAGGGTGACGAGGTCGTTGTCGATGAGGCCGGCGTGAGCGAAGGGCGTCGCGAGCAGCGCGATGCAGACTGCGAGCGCACGGAGCGCGCGCCGACCGGTCACGACACAGCGGGCGAATCGATGCCGCTGCAAACCGCGCGTGCATTCCATACGCTTCGAAAACATACGCTTCGACCAGTTGGTGGTGCCGATCATCATCGCTGTACCCCGTGTCCCCCGAATCACCAGAAGCTGCGGCGGACGTTCAAGCGAGCACCGAGGCGCTTCTGTCCCAAAGCTCCCCAAGCTTGATACGCTATCGCGAATCCACGCCAAGCCACTGTAATTTACCAGATTCCTGACAAAATACCGCAAGGAATTAAACGCCTGTTAGGTCTCTCGGCGCCACCGCATACCGGACTCGAACCATGAAGCACGTGTTAGTCACCAACGACGACGGCGCGGATTCGCCGCTGTTTCGGCTGCTGCTGGAGTGGCTCGCCCCGCGCGTCCGCCTGACGATTGCCGCGCCGGCCAGCGAACAATCCTGGCGCGGTAAGTCCATGACCCGCCACGGCGAGATCGAGACCGCAGAACAGATCATCGCTGGCCAGCCGGCGACGCTCGTGACCGGCACACCCGCAGACTGTGTCAACCTGGGCCTGTACAACCTCTGCAGCGCGGCGGATCGGCCTGATCTAGTGATCTCCGGCATCAACGTGGGTCTGAACGCCGGGCTCGGGCTGCTGCTCGCATCCGGTACCGTCGGCGCCTGCCTCGAGGCCAACATCGCCGGTCTGCCGGGTCTCGCGCTGTCGCAGCAGCTCGATCGCGACACGTTTATGCAGTGGGACAGGACGCGCGCGTTCGAGGCCGGTATGTTCGAGCGCCTGCGCCGCGCGACCAACGCAGCGCTCGAGCGCATCTGGTCGGAGTTCGTCGCGAACCGCCCTGCTGAGCCCGTGACCTGGAGTCTGAATCTGCCGTTCAAACCGTCTACGACCGGCGAGGATCCCGTCGAGATTCGCCGCGCCCGGTTAGGGCATTCGTTCTACGAGCAGTGCTTCGTCGCGACCGGCGAGCGCCGCTATCGGCACCAGATGCAGGGCCTCGCGATCGACACCGATCCGCGCAGCGACCTGAAAGTGCTCGAAACAGGCGTCATCAGCGCCAGCCGCATCGACATCAGAGACCTGGCGCCGGCGCTGGACGACTGAGTTCGGAGCTACGCTGCCGTGCGGTCAATCGCGCCCAACGCGGGCGCGATAGCAAGCGGCTTCAGGCCTCGCGGCGCGGCGCGATGGCCGCTTCACGGCGCAGATAGTTCAGCACATCGGCGCGAGTAATCAGACCGAGAAACGCGTCGCCGTCCATCACGGCGGCGTAGGGCTGCACCTCGAGCATCGCTACCAGATTGTTGATGCCGAGCGTTGGCTCGACGCGCAGAAAGGTTCGCCGCATCACCTTATCGACCGAATCGCCGAAGCGCTCCGGACCGCCGAAGGCGTAGCTCATGATGTCGTCTTCGCTGACGATGCCCACCAGTTCGCCGTCCTGCATCACCGGCAGCTGGGAAAAGCCTGCGTTGCGCAAGCGGTTGTGCGCGGTCGCGAGGTGATCGTTGACCCCCACGGTGACGGTCGCGAGCTCCTCGTGCAGACGACCGATCAGGTCGCGCAGATCGTTGGTCCGTTCGCGCTGGATGAAGCCCTGATCCTCCATCCAGAAATCGTTGTACTGCTTCGACAGATACTTGTTGCCGGTATCGCAGACAAACGTGACGACCCGCTTGGGTGTCGTCTGCTCGCGACAGTAGCGCAGCGCGGCGGCGATGAGCGTGCCGCTCGATGAGCCCGCCAGCACACCGGTACGACCCAACAGCTCGCGGCCGGTGGCGAAGGACTCTGCGTCGCCGATGGTGTACGCGTTGCGCGTCAGCGAGAAATCGCAGATCTCGGGGATGAAGTCCTCGCCGATGCCCTCGACCAACCAGCTACCGCCTTCGGTGAGTTCGCCGCTGGCGATGTACTCCGCGAGGATCGAGCCCTGCGGATCGGCGAGCACGAGTTCGACGTCGCGATCCTTGCTGCCAAAGAAATTCGCCAGGCCGCTGATCGTGCCGCTCGACCCAACGCCGACGACCACCGCATCGACACGGCCCTCCAGCTGCTGCCAGATCTCCGGGCCGGTGGTCTCCACGTGCGCCTGGGCGTTGTCCGGGTTAGCGAACTGATTGATGAAGTAGGCGCCGCGCTGCTTCGCAATCGCGGCTCCCAGATCCTGGTAGTACTGGGGGTGCCCCTTGAGCACGTCCGAGCGCGTCAGCACCACCTCAGCGCCCATGGCCTTGAGGTTAAACACCTTCTCCTGACTCATCTTGTCGGGGACCACGAGGATGAGTCGATAGCCAAGCTGTCCGGCGGCCAGGGCCAGCCCGATGCCGGTGTTACCCGCGGTGGCCTCGACCAGGGTATCGCCGGGCTTGATGGCGCCCCGAGCCTCTGCCGCGCGAATCATCGCCAGCCCGATCCGATCCTTGATCGACCCCCCCGGGTTGAGATTTTCGAGCTTGAGGAACAGCTCGCAGGGCCCCGTATCGTAGCCCGCGAGCCGCAGCATCGGCGTGTGGCCGATCATGTCGAGAACGCTGTCGTAGACTTCCAAGCCCCACCCCTCGGCGTCGTCGTTTACCGGCGCGCAGCATAGCAGGCGGGGCCGTCAGGCCGCGCGGTGTGCCGCCACCTGCCCCGACCTCGCGGGCTCCGGGTCGCGGCATTGTCCGGGACCCCGCCCAGCTGTCATAGGAAGGTGTGATGGGAAGCAAGACCCGGTCGCGAAGCACCCGGTTATGATCCCGCTCGCCATGCGACGCGATCTAGACAGACTAGCCACCGAGCACTTCGATCTGCTCGTCGTCGGCGCCGGCGGACACGGCGTGTTCGCCGCGGCCGACGCGAGCCGCAGAGGCCTGCGCGTGGCGCTGGTCGACGCGGGTGATATCGGCGGCGCGACGACGGGCAACTCCCTGCGAACGATGCACGGCGGCGTGCGCTACCTGCAGTACCTGCAGCTCGGGCGCACGCTGGAGTCCATCCGCGAACAGGCCCTGCTGCGCGCCATGGCCCCCGACTACACGGAGGCGCTACCGTTTTTGATGCCGAGCAGCGGCTGGGGGCTGCGCGGACCGCTGGGCCTGTTCGCCGGGCTTAACATCCACCAGGCGCTGCGTCTCGCGACCACCCACGGCATCAATGGCGGCCAACATCTGCCGCGCAGCCGGGTGCTGTCGCGGACGCGCTATACAGAGCGCGTACCGGGCATCGACGTCGAACACCTTAGCGGCGGGGCACTGTGGCACGAGGTGCAGCTGCTGGACAGCGGCGCGCTGTGTGTTGCGCTCGCCCAGGAGGCGGCGCGGCAAGGCGCCTGCGTCGCGAACTACGTTCGCGTCGATGCGCTGAACTACCAGGGCGAGCGCTGCCGCGGCGCCCGTTGCACCGATGTGCTGACAGGCGCCGCGCTGAACATCGAGGCCGCGCATACGCTGAACGCCGCCGGCCCCTGGGCCACCGATTTCTATACCGCGACGGCACCGGTCAAGCCGCTGCCGGTCGCGTTGAACGACAGCATGAACGTGCTGCTGCGCGAGCGGCTGTTCGAGGGTCAGGCGGTCGCCATTCCCAGCAGCCGCCGGGTTGAGGGCGAGGCGGTGGCGGCCGCCAACCGGATGTACTTTGCCGTGCCCTGGCGCGGCAGGACGGTGGTAGGCACCGTGCAGGAGCGCTGGGTCGATGGCCCGACCTGTGTGCGCGATCACCCGCACCACCTGGCCGCGTTTCTGGCGGACCTGAACGGCGCGATGCCGGCGGCCGGACTGACCGCCGACGACGTCGCGCACGTCTACTGGGGTCGGGTGCCAACAGAGGACGCGCCGACGGAAACCGGCGAGCTGCGGCGCAACGCGCGCGAGGTGATCGATCATCGGGAGCGGGACGGCGTTGGCGGGCTGCACACCATCGTTGGCGTCAAGCTGACGACCGCCCGAGCAGTCGCAGAGCAGGCGATCGACGCGGTCGTGCAGGAATCCGATCGAGCCTTCGTCGCGGGCGACACCGCGGCTCTGCGCCTGCCGCCACCGCCCCAGGATCTAAGCCGGCCGAGCGCCGAGGCGTTCGCCGCTCGTGCTGCGCTGCGAGAGCGTCTGGAACTCGCGCAGCGCGAGGAGATGGTCCTGTGCCGGGACGATTTCCTGCTGCGCAGAACCGATCTCGGGGTTCTGGGTAGTTGGGCCGAGCTGAGCGCCGCGGCGCGCGAGCTGATCGCGGCGACACTCCCCGAGGGACCTGCGCCCCTCGTGCACAGCCACCCCTGAGGTCCGCGCCGCTCGCGGCCAGCCGGGGCGGCGCGACGTCGTCCCAGGAGTTACTTCAAGAACTTGGACGCGAGCCCGGCGAGGCCGCCGAGCAGATCGCCGCCCTGCGAGTTCTTGTCGATCAGCTGGGGCAACACGTCGGACAGACCGTCTGCGGCCTCCTGTTCGCCGATGCCCAGGCGCTGCGCGAACTGCGCAACCTGGTCCATGCCGAGCGCGCCCGCGACCTGATCGCCGTTAACGTTGTCGTTGTCGCCATCGCCCAGCCACGACTGCAGCGCGCCGCCGATGTCTCCACCGCTGAACTTGCCGACCAAACCGGCCAGATCGACGTCGTTGTCATCGCCGCCGCCCAGCAGCGAACCCACGGCCGCGCCGAGCAGACCATCGTCGTTGCTGCTGCCGCCCGTCAGTCGCTGCTTAAGCAGTTCCACAGCCATGTTCTTCAGATCCATATGCCTATCCATGCGTTGTTGAAGCGCCGAGTATAACTAAATCGCATGTCTGGGCGTGGCCTGGGCCGCCGCAAGTCCACCTTTGTTACAGGATCTTTGAGAACCCCGGGCGGTCAGCGATTCGGACCTCGGTTCATGGGGACAGGCTGCCAACGCTCCAGCGCCACGCGCGGCAGGACCGTGGGATTCACGCAGCTCATCGGCCAGCGCTGGCGCAGCACCAGCGCGACTTCGCGCCCGACGCGGCGCCGTGTCTCTGGCCGCATCCGATCCGTGGCGGAGGCGACGTGGGGCGTGATGATGACGTTGCTCATCTCGAGCAGCGGATTCGCCGGATCGATCGGCTCTTGTTCCAGAACGTCGAGCCCGGCCGCCGCGATGACGCCGTCACGCAGCGCATCGATCAGCGCGGACTCGTCGATCAGCGGACCGCGCGCCGTATTGACGACGATCGCGCTGGGCTGCATCCGCGCGAGCGCGTCGGCATTCAGAATGTGCCGGGTCTCGTCGTTGAGCGGCGCGTGCAGCGACAGATAGTCGCTGCGCTCAAGCAGTTCACCGAAGCTGACGGGCTCGGCGCCGGCCTCGCCGATTGTCAGCTCGCTGACATAGGGATCGTGCGCCAGGACCCGCAGGCCAAAGCCGGCGGCGCGTTTGAGCATGCAGCGCGACACGTTGCCGAAGCCGAGCAGGCCGAGCGTGCGGCCAAGCAGTCGCGGCGTATGGTTCAACAGCGGGCGGCCGCGATACCAGTCGCCGGCGTGCACCATCTCTTCCATGCGCTTGGTTTGCCGCGCAGCGCCCAGCAGCAGCATCATGGCGTGATCGGCGACTTCCTCGATGAACACATCGGGGACGTTGGTGACAACGATTCCGGCCTCGGTCGCCGCGGCTACGTCGACCATGTCGACCCCCACGCTGCCAACGCCAATCACCACGCAGCGTTCCAGCTGCTCGATGATCGAGCGATCGATACGAATGCCCCACGAGGTGATGATCGCGTCGGCATCCCGCGCGCCGGCCGCGAAGGCCTCCGGCGTCGGTGCCGCGATCTCGCGAATCTCTGCGATGGTGTCCAGCGCCTCGAGTTCGAGCGCGTAGCGCTCCTTGAGCTGCTCCGGATTTGCTTGTCGCGGTAGCTGCACCGCGACCGTCTTCTTGGTGGTTGCGTCGACCACATCACTCCCCTTCTGCGATCTGGTTCACCAATTTTAGCCCTACCAGCGGGCAATACCGAACCCTGCTGCGGGTCGCGTCCGGCCTCACATATAGAAACACACGCTCTCTATAGACTCCTCGGGTTACCAAAGGACGCCACCGATCTCATGCGCCGACTCGCAGGCAACGGAAGCCCGAGACAAGGTCCACGCTTGCCCACCAACACCGTGCTCGGCCTGGCCGCGGCGCTCGCCTGCGCCCTGCTCGGCTGGTCGCTGCGCGGTCTGGACGCCGCCCTCTATACCGTTGTGCTGTGCGCCGGGCTGCCGCTCGTGGTGCTGGTCGCGGCCCTGTGGGCGCGGCGAACCGAGCAGCGCGCGCTGGCACCCCTGATCGACGCCATCCAGACGAGGCTGGCACCGGGCGCGGGGACAACGGACACCGACGCGCAGGCGAGACTGCAGTCCCTGCTGGAGTCCGTCGCCGACGACGGCGCGAACGAACGCCGCGCGAGCGAGGCGCTGGTGACCTCGGAACGGTTCCTCACCTATCGCCTGCGGAGACTAGAGCGCGTCCTGCATACGGTGCCGGTGGGCGTCATCGTGCTCGACGAGGACAAGTGCCTCGATCATGCCAACACGCGAGCGCGCGCGTTTCTCGACATCGACGAAACCACGGGCGGCACGCCGCTGTCGCGTCTGCAGTTGTGGTCGCCGCTGGATCGGATCGTTGACGAGTTCGAACGCGGTTCGCAGACGCCGCGGCAGCCAGCCATCCTGACGCCGCCCGGCACGCAGGTCAGCCTGTCGCTGAGCATCAATCCGATCATCGCCACGGGATCGGACGGCACGACCACCACGTCGGGCTATCTGCTGTTTCTGGCGGACGCGACGCGCGAGGTTCGCGCCCAAGAGAAACGCTCGGAGTTTGTCGCCCACGTATCGCACGAACTGAAATCGCCGCTGAACACCCTAAGCCTCGTCGCCGAGGGCCTGAAGGGCCCGGACGGCGAAGACGACGAATTCCGCACCGAAGCAATCAACGTGATCACCGACGAGGTCGAGCGCCTGTCAAGACTGGTCGCGAACCTGCTCAACGTGACCCAGATCGAGATGGGCAACATGGAGATGGATCGGTCACGCACCCGGCTGCTCGACCTCGTCCAGGACGCGGTCGAATCTACGCGGCGCAGCGCAGTAGAAAAGCGCCTGGAATTCAATCTCGAGATTCCGCAGGAACTGCCCGCGGTCCTCATCGACAAGGACCTGATGCGCATCGCGCTGAACAATCTGCTGACCAACGCGATCAAGTACTCCAACGAGGACACGCAGATCACCATTGGTATCGCCGACGGCGAAGACACCATCTCGATCAGCGTGGCGGACCAGGGCATCGGCATCGCCGCGGAAGACCAGACCAACATCTTCAACAAGTTCTATCGCGCGGACGACCAGGACGCGCGCAGTCGCGGCGGCCAGGGACTTGGCCTCGCACTGGCAAATGAGATCGTCCAGCTGCACCACGGAAGCATCCGTGTCGACAGCGAACCGGGGGTGGGCTCAACGTTCACGATCGAGCTATGGAAGGGCGCTGATCTCATACAGGAGGCAATCTGATGCACGTGTACCTGGTAGACGACGAGCGCGTCCCACTGCGGGTACTGAAGATGGCGGTAGAGCGAGCGGGCTACGTCTGCGAGTGCTTCCACAATGGCCGCGACGCGCTGGAGCGCATCCGCGAATCGCAGCCGGCGGCGCTCGTAACCGACATCGAGATGCCGGTTATGACCGGCGAAGAGCTGTGCGGTGCACTGGAAGCAGAGCTGCCTGAGCGCGAGTTCCCGATCTTCGTGGTCACGGGCGTCACCGATCTGAACCACAGAGGCTGGTCGCGCGCCATTAAGGACCTGCACTTCATCGAGAAACCTATCAGCGCGAAGGCGCTCATCGCCGCACTAGACGATCGGCTCCGCGAGGGCGACGCCGCATGATCAACGTCCCGGCGGAGACGCTGCAGCGACTGGCCGATCTGGCCGCGCGCGCGGCCGGTCACGACGTCCGGCTGCGCGTCGTCGACCCAGAGACCAACGCGGACGCGACCGCGGAGCCCTGCGACATTCGGCGAGAGGTTCTGAATCACCAAAATGAGGTGATCTGCGAGCTGCAGGCGAGCATCGGCCCGCGTTCGGCGAACGACAGCGCAGAGCGCGAGCTGAGCGCTGACGAGGCGCTGCGAATTTTCGATCCCATCGCCGACCTGATCGCCGATACCCTACGCCTTGAGCTCAACCTCCGCGAGGAGATCGATGAGCTGACCGAGGAACTGACCGAACGCTACGAAGAGCTGAACCTGGTGTTCGACACACAGGATCAGGTCGAGCAGTTTCAGGACACCGGGCACTACCTGCAGGAACTCGTCAGCAACTGCATCGCCTATCTGGGGGTCGATTTCTGCGCCCTGACGCTGCCGCGGCAGAGGCTGTTTTTCGTCGACCGCGGCAAACTCGAGGACCACAGCGTTCGCGAGCTGACCGACCACCTGAATGCCACCGCACGTTCCTGGAACTTCGAGGTGAATTCCGCACAGGTCGTAAACTCCCCAGACGACGACCATACGGTCGACACGGCGCCGAAACAGCGTCGCATTAAGGTGCCCATACTGCGCGGGGCGCCGGCGCTGGCGGGCCTGCTCATGGTGGCACGCGATGCGAGCGCGCCGCCGTTCACGAACAGCGATCGCAACCTGCTGGAGGCCATGGCGCGGAAAGTCGCGAAGATCATGCTTGCCAGCTACGACAGCATGACGGGGCTGGTCACGCGTGCCGGTTTCGAACACCTAGTCGAGTGCGAGCTGCGCAGCCCGCTGAGTCTCCACGGCAACTGCATTCTGTACGCGAATATTGATCGCACGCAGGTCGCGAACGACACGCACGGCACGGACGCGGGCGACCTGCTCATTCAGACCGTGGCCGACAGCCTGCGCGCGAGCGTGCGGCTGCGAGACATCGTTGCCCGGCTGGGCGGCGACGAGTTCGGCATCCTGCTGACCGACTGCGCGCTGGAGCAGGCCGGCGTTATCGCGCGCAAGATTCACCTGCGCCTGGCGGCGCTCGACTTCTCGCCCCAGGGACTCGCGCTCGAGCCGAGCGTCAGTATTGGCATCGCCGCGCCCGAGGCCGCCGGTCAGAACGTTGAGGATCTGATCAATTCGGCGAAGCTCGCCTGCAACGTCGCCAAACAGCGCGGCAGCGGTCAGTTCTCGATCTACCGCCCCGACGACATCAACATTCGTGCCCAGCAGGGCCAGGCGCAGCTCGTTGCCAGCGTGCAGGAGGCGCTGCGTCACGATCGCTTCGCACTCTACGCGCAGCCGATCCTCCCGCTGCTGACCGACGGCGAGGGTGTGGCCGCTCCCCACGCGGAGGTGCTGCTGCGCATGATCGACGCCGAAGGCAACATCATATTGCCCGGTGAGTTTCTGCCCGCCGCAGAGACCTATCAGCTCATGCCCGCGATCGATCGCTGGGTAGTGTCGCAGGTGATCAACACCATCAGCCGCTCGGACGTATTCGAGCGCGTGCCCGGTTTCGTCCTCACGATCAACATGACGGGTCAGTCGCTGTCGGATGAAGGTTTCCTCAAGGAGCTGATCACCCAGCTCAACTCGGCCGCCCTGCCACCCCGCAGCATCTGCATCGAGATCACGGAGACGATGGCGCTATCCGATTTCGAAACCGCCAATCGCTTCATCGCCCAGCTCCACGATCTGGACGTGCTCGTCGCACTCGACGACTTCGGCACCGGGCTGAGCTCGTTCGAGTACTTGAAGCGACTCGACCTCGACTATCTGAAGATCGACGGCGTCTTCGTAAAAGACATCTGCAAGGATCCGGTTGCCGCCACGATGGTCAAGGCGATCAACGAGGTGGCGCACGCGATGGACCTGAAGACCGTCGGCGAGTTCGTCGTCGACGAGGCTACCGCGGACGCACTGCGCGAGCTTGAGATCGACTATGGTCAGGGCTTCGCGCTCGGCAAGCCGATGCCGCTGGAGCTGCTACTGCGCGAGCTCTCGGCGGGCGGCGCGCTGCGCGACGCCTCGTGAGCAACCCCGCGCCCAGCACTGCGCAGAGCATACTGCGGTCGATCAGTGGCGATCGCGCGACGCTGCTGCCCATCGAGGCACTCACCGACATCGTCGACGAGCTGCAGTCGATGATTGTCGCCTGCCTCGGCGAGGCGCTAACGCAGATCACGATCGACCTGTCGCGCCAGCGGCTGCTGAACAGCGCAGCACTTGAGGCCCTGCTGGACGCGGCGGACATGGTTCGCGAACGGCAGGGCAGCCTGCGGCTGACGAACGTCTCCGCGCTGCTGCGTGAGGTGCTGCACGTCACCGGGCTGGACGGTCGGCTGACGGTTGCCGATGCGGGTGGCGAAGAAGGCGCGACGGGCGGACGCCAGCGACTGGGCGACATTCTGATCGCGCGCGGCGTGCTGACGGACGACCAGCTGCAGGAAGCGCTGCGGCTGCAAAAGCAGACGAGCGCCCGGCTAGGGGAAATCCTCATTAAGCAGGGTTGGGCAACCGATCAGGATATTCTGCAGGCGCTGTCGAATCAGCTCTCGGTACCCGAGAGCACGGTCCGGCCGGGTCTCTTCGACGCCGACCTCACCAACATCGTCGATCGTCGCACGCTGACGCGCCTGAAGGTGCTGCCGATGTTTCGGGTGCGCAAGGAGCTGACGCTCGCCACGGCCAACCCCCAGCACATGCCGACGCTGCGCGAGATCGAACATCTCACCGGCTGCCGCGTGCGCGCGGTGCTGTCGCCGCTGGCAGCGATCTCCAGCATGCTGGACGAGTCCTCGGGCAGCATCGAACTCGGCACCGAGTTTCTCGCCGAGGTAGACGAAGACTTCGAAGTCGTCGACGAGGCCATCCAGGACCTCGACGTCACGGGCGATCTGGCGGACGGCAGTCCGATCATCAACCTGGTGAATTCGTTGATCCAGCGCGCCGTCCGCGAGGGCGCGAGCGATATCCACATCGAGCCGTCGCGCGATACCTGCCGCGTGCGGTTTCGCATCGACGGCGTGCTCTATCAGGTCATGACCCTGCGGCCCGAGGTGCTTCCCGCCGTCGTTTCGCGCGTCAAGGTCATGGCCAACCTCGACATCGCGGAGCGCCGACTGCCGCAGGACGGTCGCGTGCAGGTGATGACCCAGGGCCGCTCGGTCGATCTGCGCTTCAGCTCATTGCCAGGACTGTTCGGCGAAAAGGTGGTGCTGCGCGTGCTCGACAAGAGCAAGGCGATGCTCGATCTCGACAGGCTCGGCATGTCAGCCGTCAATCTGGGCGTCTATCGCAAGCTCATGAACAGCCCGCACGGCCTGATCCTCGTTACGGGACCCACCGGCTCAGGCAAGACCACCAGCCTGTACGCCGCGCTAAACAACCTCAACTCCATCGAGAAGAACCTGGTCACCATCGAGGACCCGGTGGAGTACCAGATCGACGTGATCAATCAGAACGAGGTTCGCAACAACATCGGGCTGTCGTTTGCGAAGATCCTCAAGCACGTGCTGCGTCAGGATCCGGACGTTGTGATGGTGGGCGAGATTCGCGAGCGCGAGACCGCCGAGATCGCGGTCCAGGCGGCACTGACCGGTCACCTGGTGCTGTCCACGCTGCATACCAACGACAGCATCAGCGCCGTGACCCGCATGATCGACATGGGCGTCGAACCCTATCTGCTGTCGTCCGCGCTGATCGGCGTGGTTGCACAGCGGCTGATCCGCACGGTCTGCTCGAGCTGCAAGACCCAGTTTCTCGCCCCGCGCGACATGCGCGAACGCTACGGCTGGCCGCTCGAAGGCACGCTGGAGCTGGCACGCGGGCGCGGTTGCCAGGATTGCTACGACTCCGGCTACCGCGGACGCGCGGCGATTCACGAGTCGTTCGAAACGGACGAGGCGCTGCAGCGTCTCATCATGTCGAACCCGTCGCGCGATGAGCTGACCGCCTACGTGCGCGACCGGCAGCTGCCGTCGCTGTTCGACGACGGCCTGCTGCGCGTTCTCGACGGCGTGACGACCTTGGAAGAAATTTCGCGCGTGGTGAACGCCTGATGGCGCTGGCGCTGGACGAAAGCCAGGGCGCGATCGAGGAGGCGCCGACCGGCGCGGTTCGCAGCGGCCGGCGGCTGAAGGACGCCGATCGGCTGAACTTCACGGAGCAGCTAGCGCTGTTTCTGGAGGCTGGCCTGTCGCTGCACCAGGCGCTGACCATGATGCAGCGCCAGACCAAAGTCCGCGGCATGATCGCCTTGCTGGCCGGGCTCGTCGAAGATCTCGAGGGCGGCAAGTCGCTGTCCGGCGCTTTGGGCGGGCATCCGCTGTTTCCGAAGACCTACATCAGCCTGGTGGCCGCCGGCGAGCAGGGCGGCTTTTTGCCCGACGTGCTGACCCGCCTGCACGAGGACGACGCCCGCCGTATCGAGCTGCGCGCCGCGCTCGTCAGCGCGTTCACCTACCCTGCGTTTCTAGTGACGTTCTCCGTCGCGGTCGTGATCTTCATATTGGCGTTCGTGTTTCCGCGGTTCGAAAAGCTGTTCGCCTCGATCGGCGACGGCCTGCCCGCATCGACGCGTCTGTTGCTGGCCTTCAGCGACTTCATCACCAACTACTGGGCGCCCCTCGTGCTTGCCATCGCCGCGATCGCGATCGGCGTCGTGCAGTGGCTGAACACCGAAGACGGTCGACGACGCCTGGACCGCGCGAAGCTGACGTGGCCTGGTGTGGGTCGCGTCTATCAAGAGCTGTATACCGCTCAGATGTTTCGCGTGCTGAGTCTCGCCCTGGAGCGAGGCGTGCCGGTCGTGGAGACGCTGCGCGCCTGTCGCGACGTCGTCGACAACCTGAGCTACGCGGACTTCATCACCAGCGTCGAAAGCGATGTCGCCCAGGGTGGACGCATCGCAGATGGATTCGATCGTACCCGGGTGGTGCCCGATCTGGCGCGCGAGATGGTCCGCACCGCGGAGGAAAGCGGCAGTCTCGCGCTGGTCACCGGCCGCATCGCGCGGCACTTCGAACTGGAACTGGAACGGCGGCTGCAGCGATTCTCGAAGCTGATCGAACCCGCCCTGCTGATCGGCATGGGTTTCCTGATCAGCATACTGGTCAGCGCGTTGATCCTGCCCATCTTCAAACTCTCTCAGGGCGTGGGCTGACACCGCGCGAGCGTTGGCGCCGGCAGCGCAGGAGGGAAACAGCGCAGAATGGGCGCGACGTCGCAGCGCCACTGCCAACCAGCGCCGCGCGCGGATGAGGGAACGCGGCACAAAATTGGCGTTTAAGCTCTCCGATAGCGATGGTTATCGAGCACCCGTGTCCACCACACCCTGTCATCGGTTCGCCAATCTCATCGCGCGCCGCAGCGGCTTTACGCTCATCGAGCTGATCATCGTCGCACTGATGGTCGGTATGCTCGCGGCCGTCGTCGTCCCCCTGGTCAGCGACTCCGAGCAGCAGGCCGATGAGGCCGCGCTACGCTCAACGGTCGCTCGCGTTCGCGCCGCAATCTCGCTGTACAACCAGCAGCACGGCGAGTATCCGGCGCGCCGGCAGTCATCCGGCGGCCCCTGTCCGGACGGCCTGGCGGGCAAAGGCCGCCGCGACTCTCCCGAGGCGTTTATCGAGCAGCTTACCGAATACAGCACGGGCAACGGCAGGACCTGCGACGAGCCCATGAAGAGCGTGCCGAACTACGGACCTTATCTGCAGCTGCGGGAGTTTCCGGCCAATCCGATCACTGGCTCGGCGACTATCGAAGTCATTGCGCGCAGCAGCGCCACCGCAGGTGATCTTGCTCTTACGGGCAGCCAGGCCGCCGGCGGCTGGCTCTACGACCCTCGCTCTGGGTTGTTTATCGCGAACGATACGAGTCTCGACAGCAGCGACAGTTCTTTCGACAGCTACTAGCACCGCACCACGCAACAGATTGATCGCGGTGTCTGGTTTGTCGCACACCCGCTGAGAACCAGCGCGCGGATCGTCAAACCACGTTACTTAATAATTCCTACAGACCCAACCCTGATCGCCTGGGATTGAAGGCAAGGACAAGCAATGAACAAGAATTCACAGAGTGGTTTTACCCTGGTCGAACTGCTGATCGTCGCGATCATGCTGGCGACGCTTGCCGCGATTGTCGTTCCGCAGTTTTCTTCGACCACGACTGAAGGCGAAGAGGCCGCCCTGAAATCCAATCTGGCGGGCATTCGCGCCGCGATAGAACTGTACAAGCAGCAGCACGGCGAGTACCCGGCCGTGAACGTCAGCAGCGGCGGCACCTGCACCGGTGGCACTGCCGGCACGGGCGCGGTCGACACCGATGCAGCGCTCTTAGAGCAGCTCACCAACTACACGAACAAGCAGGGGCAGTCCTGCACGCTGCCGGTCGCTGGCAGCTTCAAGTTCGGACCGTACCTGAAAGAAAAAGCCATGCCCGAGAATCCCATTACGGGTTCGGCTGCTGTCGTCATTGTAGCGCGCGGCAACGCGGCGTCCGGCAATCTGGCAATGGCGGGTGACGGCGCCGCCGGAGGCTGGAAGTATGACCCCGCATCCGGAATTTTCATCGCCAACGACACCAACACCGACAGCTCCGCCAAGCGCTACGACAGCTACTAGAGGCTAACGCCAACGTCGTTGTCGCCGCAGCAAGCGGCACCGGCACGAAGACAGCGGCCAACAGCGTCCAGCGGCCATGCAAGCCACCTTTGTGTGCAAAGCGCGGCGTCGGTTTTCAACAGCGAGCGGCTTCACCCTGGTGGAGCTGCTCGTTGTCGTTTTTACTATCGGCATTCTCGCCGTCGTCGTGCGCCCGGAACTGTCCGCGAGCAAACCTTACGCACTGGATCGGGCGGTGCGCGCGCTACACTCGGCGCTGACCTACGCGCGCGCTCAGGCGGCGCTGACTGGCGACCTGCACGGCGTCCAGATCGATACCGGTACACGCACACTCGACGTCATCAAACTGCCGGACAGCGCGGGCACGCTGCAGGTCGGCGTCAGTCTGCCGGGCATTGGCGCGGGCACGGGCGGCAGCGCGGTGATCGTGGCGCACCCGATCACCAAACGCGACTATCGCGTTGCGCTGAGCGATCTCGATGAAGCCGTACAGCTTTCCGCGTCAGCCAGCTTTCAGGGCACTTGCCTCAACATCACCGAGCTGCTGTTCGATCAGCAAGGTCGCGTTCGCTGCGCGGGCCAAACCGACGTCCTGCTCAACACGGCCAGCCTGCAAATCAACCTGTCGCCGCACAGCCGCACGCTCACGCTGGACGGCGAGACCGGCCGGGTCACGATCGAGTGAGCGGCTCAACATGAACCAACGCGTGAAAGCGGATGCCGGCTTTTCGTTCGCCGAGCTGCTCGTCGTGCTCGTGCTGCTGGGCGTCGCGCTGGTCCCCGCGATGCGCGCGCTCACGGTCGGCATGCAGGCCGCCAATCAGAGCCTGCAGGCCGAGTGGGTGCTGGACGCGCTGGTGTCCAAACTGGAAATCACGCTCGCCGCCGAGTTCGACACACTCGACGCTGCGGCCGCGGGACCCACCACCGCCAGCACCCTCTCGGACGGTGTCGGTGCGGACCCACGCATCGAGTTGTTCTTGAGTCGCTACGACGCAACCAACAGCGATGGCGACAACGACCCCTTCACCAACGGCTCCGCGGATCTGCTCTGGGTCCGGGTGTACGAGGCTGATTCCGAAACCGAGCTCACTACGCTGGTGAGCCGCTAATGGCTATAGCAACTACTCGCCATCTCACCGTGCGTCGCGCACGGGCCAGGGGCGTGACCCTGCTGGAAGTGATGCTGGTGATCGCGCTTGCCGGGCTGATCCTGCTCCCGCTCGGCCGCCTCCTTGGCGCCGGCCTGAACAGCGGCGAGGCGACGCTGGGGCAGCAGGACCTCGCCGCCAGCGCCCGCTACGCCATGCAGCGCATGGAGACGCAGGTGCGGGGCTCGCCGAAGCTGCTGCTGCCCCTCGCAGATAATCCCGCCACTGCCCAGGACGAGGCCACGCGGGATCCCGGCGTGCTCTCGGTGGTCATGGACCCGACGCTGGATCGAAATCTCGACGGCGTGGCGGACGCGGACAACGACGGCGACGGGCTAGTCGACGAGGACCTGCCGAACGAGGCGAACGAAGACAACAGGGCCGGCATCGCCGGCATCGACGACGACAACGACGGCCTGATCGACGAGGTGGGTAAAGACGACGACGACGAGGACGATTTAGTCAACCGGGACCTGCCGTTCTGGGGCGACGAGGACGGCGACGGCTCTGTTGACGAGGATCCCAAGGAAGACCTCAACGACGACGGTGAACCCGGCTGGGCAGGCTTCGACGACGACGGCGATGGTACCGTCGATGAAGGTCTGCCTCGAGACGACGACGAGGACGGATTGAGAGACGAGGACTGGTGGGACAGCATTACATACTTCTTAAACGACACCAGTGAGCTGATCGAGCGGATGCCCAACGTCGGCGGCGCCGACGGCCGCGACTACGCCGAGCGCGTCATCGCGACCGGCGTAGCGAGCTTCCGCGTCGCGCGACGCGCGCGCGGGACCGATCGCAACGACCTGGTGACCATCGCGCTGACGCTGAGCGACGGCGACACGCAGGTGGGCTTCGAGCGCACGCTGCGCGTCGGCGGTGCACCGCGCTGATGGCCGTCGCGCACCAGAAGTTTGGCCAATCGCCGCCCGGCTTTTTGCTGTTGCCCGTGGCGCTCCTGCTGGCGGCAGTCGGGGCGCTCGCCATGCTGCTGGTCGAACGCGGCGCGGTCGATGCCAACACCACGCACATGGCCCTCGCCATCGAGCGGGCGCGCTACATCGCGGAAGCCGGCCACGCGCTCGCCACGACCCAGCTCGCCAGCCAGTCAGGCTGTAGCGGCTATCCCAGCATCGCGCAAACCAATTTCGGCGGCGGCACGTTCGCGGCCGTCGTTCATCCTGCGAGCGGCTCGCCCGCCACGCTGTGGGTCACAGGCGAAACCAGCGACGGCGCGCGCAGCATCGTCGGCCGACCGATCACGATGTACGGCCAGCGGGTGACCACGACCCGAATCCTGGGCACCGGCGGCACCACGGACATGGACGCCTACATCACAGGAGAAGTGGGCACGCACAAGGACGAGTACGGTGACCTGGACGTGCTGATGACCAGCGCGGAGTCCGGCAAGCCGATACGCACCCTGCTGCAGTTCAATTTCGAGGATCAGCCGCCGTGGACAAAGGTGGAATCGGTCACGCTGCAGCTCGAACTCAGTTATCACGGCAGCGTCGACACGGTGACCATACATCGCGTCCTGGACGAGTGGAGAGAGAACGCCGTTTCTTGGGAAGAGCGGCGAGCCGGCAAAGACTGGCTGAGCCTGGGCGGCGATTTCGACCCAGAGATCTCCGGCTCGTTCGTCACCAACGGCACCGGAATCATCAGCGCCGACGTGACGCAGCTCGTGAGCGACTGGATAGCGCGGCGCCACCACAACTACGGCATGCTGCTGAAGACGGATGAGCACCCCGGCGGCAGCCCGAATCAGTACCACAGTCACGAGAAAAGCGACGAGTTTCAGCCTCGCCTGATCATCACCTCGGCCTGCGAGTGCGGTCGCGTCTGCTGAGTCAACTTGCGTCGAATTCGCCGCAATCCACAGTTGCCGAACCGAGAGACAACCGCGTCACAACCTGCGGCCGCCGTCGCCGCCCCTGTCGAGTGCGGCACGGCAGCTGCGCGGCATTTTTCGTATAACACACCGATGAAAATCGACCCGCAGCGCGCCTTCTCTTTCGTTCGCAGCGACCGCTTCGGCCCCATCGGGATCGAGCTCGCGCTGGAGCGGCTGCATATGGTGCAGGTGCGCAACACGGCCACGGGTCCTAGAATCCACGCCTGCGCGTCGCTGCCCGTGGATGTCCAACAAGACGCGCTGCTGCAGCGGCCCGACGCGCTGCGCGAGCTGATCCGCGACGGCCGACGCAGCCATGGTTTTCACGGCGATCAGGCCGTCGCCGCCATGCCCGCCAGCCAGATCCGCGTCATGCCGGTGTCCTATCAGCGCCGTGACGCGCAGAGTGACGGCGCCGCGATCGCGGCGCTGTTGCGCGAACGTCTGGGCGACGAGCTGGATCACCTCGTCGCCGACTACATGCCCGTGCAGGTACTGCGCGAAAGCGGCGGCGAGCGGCTCGCGCTGGTGGCCGTATCACGACGAGAGGCGGTGCTGAACTTTCTCGATGGCCTGACCGGCGCCGGCCTGGACGCGACCGCCCTTGAGATCGGTCCCATCGCCATTCGGCGCCTGGTCGAGGTGCTGCTGCGCGACCTGCCGCCGCAGAACACGCTGATTCTCAACTGCGGCCGACACAAGAGTTTCGTCACGCTGATCGCGGACAATCGCCTGCTGGCCGACGACGAATTGGAGTTCGGCGAAGAGACCCTGCTGCAAGCGCTGGAGACCGAGCTCGAACTGGAGCGGCCGCTCGTCGAGCAGGTTGTTCGAGACGCGAATCTCGACAAGACCGCGCTCGGCAATTCGCGCGACGCGGCGGCAGAGTCGAACCGCGCACTGATTCAGATCCTGCGACCCCAGCTCAATCGGCTGGTCGAAGATCTGCAGCGACATCTCCTGTACGCCAGCAGCGAATCGACCGGCGCGCGGCTCAGCCGCGTCTATCTGCTCGGCAGCTTCGCCCGCTGGGCCGGCAGCGACCGCCTGCTCGAATCGCTGCTGGGTGTACCCGTCGGCACCATGCCCAACCCCGTCGCGCTGTTCAGCGACACGGGCTTCGAGGCCGGTCCCGAGCTGGCCGTTGCGACCGGACTGGCGCTGAAGGCCGCATGAGCGAGCACGAATTCAACCTGATCCCCCCCGGCTATCGCGAGCGCCATCTGCGCCGCCGCGGCCTGCTTCGCTATGCGGCGACGTCCGCCGCGATCCTGCTCGGACTCGGCGCGACCAGCATGACGCTCGGCTATGCGACCCGACACACCGAGGCGCGCATCGGCGAACTGCAGGCACAGCAGTCGATCTCAGACGGCCAGCGGGCACAGCTGGTCGACCTCAGCGAGCAACGCGATCGCCTAGCCGGCGAGTGGCAGCTGCTGCAGGGCCTGCGCGGTGGCAATCACGCGGACGAGATCGTGCGGCTCGTGGGCAACACGATCGTGCCGGGCGAGGTCTGGCTAACCGACCTGCGCATGCGCCGCGTCGGTGTGGTCAACGAGGATGAAGACGATCCGGTCGCGGCGGCGCGGGCGCTCGTGGACGTCGACTCGAGCGAGGTGCTGCGCTGGAGCGCGGTGACCGCGATCGCGGCCCGCGGCCAGGCGCTCAACCACGCCATGCTGTCCGGGCTTGCGGAGCGCATGCTGTCGGTCCCGGCGATCGATTCGGTGCACGTCGAACGCGCTTCGCTAGGCGAGCTGCGAGTGAACGGCGAGCGTGTGGTCGACTTCGAGCTGGCGATCACCTTGCGCTCGCCGCTCGAGAGCTGAAGACGCGACCGCAGTGAACACACCGTTCGACAGCCTGACGGCCCGCGCGCTCGCCGCCCTCGGCACCATCGACGATCGACTCCTGCGGCTGATCGGCGGCTGCCTGCTGATCGTGGCCATAGCCGCCGTTACGACGCGCAGCGTGGTGCCACAGTATCGGCAGTTTGCTGCGGCCAATAACAACGCGGCCATCATCGAGACGCTCAGCACGCAGCACATCGACGTGTCCGCCGAGATCGACGCCACTCGCAGCGACATCGATCGCCAAACCCGCCGGATTCGCGGCGAGCTCGCCGGACTGCCGGCGGCGCGCCTCGAGGCCTTCGTGATCGGCAAGCTGCAGACCGCCTCCTGGCGCCACGACCTGGAGATGCACTCTATCGAGCCGAATCCGGGCGAACGCACCAACCGCTATCAGGAGACGCTGTTCCGGCTGGAGCTGGAGGGGAGCTATCGCAGCATCCTGGACTGGATGGAAGATCTGGCGCGAGATGCCGCTTTCCTCGTCGTCCAGGAGGTGCAACTCACCGCCGACACCAGCGATGCCGCGGATCCGCTCATCCGCGCGCGGCTGCAGCTCGCCGCCTATCGATTCGAGGAGGCCTAGTGCGCGCCGCCACCCTAATCACCGTACTGTGCATTGTACCGACGAGCATCGACGCGACCGCCAGCGCAGACCGCGGGGTGGCCGCAGAGCGGTTCGTGCCCGTTCGAGAAGTCGTCGTCAATCCCTTCGAGCGGCCCGCGACGGCGTTGCAGGCAGGCGCCGCCAGCGGCACGAGTGATGCGCAGAATCAGTGGCGCCTGAAGGGCGTCATTGAGGCGGGCGAACAGTCGATTGCCAACGTCGACGGCAATATCGTTGTGATCGGCGAACGCATAGACGGCCACCAGCTGATCGCCGTCGACGCCGGCAGCGCGACCTTCGAGGGACCACAGGGACGCTTCCAACTGACACTGGATGGGGAGACCCTCGAATGAGACTTCCGGCCAACCTGAAGCTCGCGGCCATACAGCTCGCCGCCGTGCTCTTCGTCTGGTCGCTGGCCGGCCCGGCTTACGCCCAGGACATCACCATGTCGCTGCGCAAGACCGACGTCGCCGAGGCGCTGGAGATGATCGCGCGCCAGCACCGGCTCAGCGTCCTGGTCGCGGAGGGCGTCAGCGGCGAGGTGTCGCTTAGCCTGTACGACGTCAGCGCCGACACCGCTATTCGCTCGATCGCAGAGGCCGGCGGCCACGCGGTCGAGAAGCGGCGCGGCACCTACTTCGTGATGCCCCGCGACCAGGTCGGCCGCTACGCCGGTTCCAACATCACCAGCATCGAGCACTTCCCGATTCACTACGCGGACCCCCAGGTCGTGGGCGAGACCCTGCGCGAGTATCTGTCCGCCTACGGCAAGCTGCGCGTCTTTCCACAGCAGCGCGCGGTCGTCGTTTCCGACAAGCCCGAATTCTTGGGCCGCATTCGGCGGCTGATCGACACCATCGACCAGCAGCCGCTGCAGGTGCTGATCGAGGCGAGCATTCTCGAAATCACCCTGACCAACGAGGACGCTTACGGCATCGACTGGTCGAAGCTGTTCAACAGCGACGGCGGCAGCGGTGTCGTCGGCACTCGCGGGATCGCGAATCCCGGCGGGTCGCTCGGCGCTGGCCTCTTCTTCGATCTGCTGACACCAAACGTCGACGTCACGCTCAGCGCACTCAACCAGGACGGCCGCGTGCGCACCCTGTCGACGCCCAAACTCATGGCGCTGAACAACGAGGAGGCGTCCGTCGTCATCGGCGATCGCCGCGGCTATCAGGTGACGACGACGATCAACCAGGTCACGACCGAGTCGGTGGAGTTTCTGGAATCCGGCGTGATACTGCGCGTCATTCCGCACATCGACGCCAGCGGTCGCGTGCTGCTCGACATTCATCCCGAGGTCAGCACGGGTGCCGTCGACGCGGCGGGCATCCCGTCGCAGACGACGACCGAGGTCACGACCAGCGTTCTGGTGCCGGACGGCGAGACCGTATTCATCGGCGGGCTGATGAAGAGCAGCGCCAGCGAAGGCTATGCGCGCGTGCCGATACTCGGCCGCACGCCCGTGTTGAAGCGACTCTTCAGTAACCGCGAGCGCAACGCCTCGAACACCGAGACGATCGTCTTGATCCGCCCGCAGATCATCCGCAGCCAGTTCGCGGACGCGCGGGCGCTGTCGATCCTGCGACAGACAGAGTCCGAGCTCGACGCCCACGCCGGGCGCCTCGAGGGCTACGTCGAGGCAGAGAACTGGGATCCGTCCACTGAGCGGGAATAGCCGCGCGCGGTGCCGAACCGCCGCTTTACAGCCGCCGCGTCTGACGCCGACACTCTGTGGTACCACCGCAGGGGAGCCCAGCCATGACCATCGACGTCAACGGCATCGCCCACATTCAGCTTACGGTCGCGAATCCCGAAGCCTGTGTCCCGTTCTGGGAACGGCTGTGTCACTTTTTGGAGATGCGCACGCTCGTGCGCAACGACAACACGGTGTACTGCATCGGCAGCCGCACCGGCATCCTGGTTCGCGGCATGCCAAGCGACAAGGCCGGCGCATTCGATCAGGACACGCCGGGATTGCACCACTTCTGTTTTCGCGCTCGCAGTCGCGATGACGTCGACGCGATCTATCGGTTCGTCGTCGACGAGCTAGACGCGCGCATCGTCCACGGTCCCGAAGAAGGCGGGCACTTCGCGCCCGGCTACTACTCGATCCTGTTCGAGGATCCAGACGGCATTCGCGTGGAGTTCAATCACGTGCCGGGGCAGGGACACTTCGGCACGGGCGGCAGGCTGGGTCCCGGCGGCCGCGGGCCCGCGGATCGCTACGGCGACAGCGGCCTCACGAACAGCGAGTAGCTACAGCGCCTCGCGGTACGGCGTCATATCCATACCGAACGGCCCGAACCGTGCCGCCACCGCCTCCACGGTCTTGGAGCACCAATAGCTGGCGCCGGGCTGCGGAAACCCGAGTACGGCGCGCTGTTCGAGCGACGCGTCGGCGATCAGCTGTTCCATCGCGTGATCGCGGCGGTACATCGCCCAAGCCCAGCCGATATGCAGCGTCGAGATCCACTCCGCGTCGGCGCGCCTGTAGGTGAGGTTCTGAGCGAGCCGCAGCGCACCCGGCCGCATCGGCGTGCCGCGATGCCAGGTATCGTGCCGATACAGCAGCAGCGTGCCGGGCCGGTAGCGTGCGTAGCGCTCGCGCGCATACAGCCGCGACCGTAGGTCCGCCGCCGCCGGTTGCTCTGCCGCCATGTAGGCCTCGGCCGACTCGCGATCGTTGACGTAGGCAAGGCCGGCGACGCCGGGCGTCGCGACGATCGGCCAGGGGTACAGCGGATCACTCGGACCCTCACGCGGCACGACGGCCGTGGGTCCGCCGCAGTCGTCAAAGTCGCTCAGATACAGAATCATCTCCACCGCGGCCGGTCGCTCCCAGGGGGTCGGATGGGTGAGCAGATGATTCGGGTAGTCGACGTGGATGCGCTGGTCCTCGCCGTCCTGCGCGCCGTGGAGCTTCTCGCGCCGCCCGTACTTGGGCCACAGGTCACTCTGGGTGAGCCGCAGATCGGTCACCGGCAAATCGAGCAGTTGAGCGATTGCACGCAGCAGCGGCGGATGCAGCGTGATCGCGTTGAAGATGGGTGAGGCCGGAAAAACGAAGCCGCCGTGACTGCCAAAGCCGGTCACCGCGGTACTCGCCTCGCTGTCCGCGCTTGGGAACGCCGCCGTGGCCTCGTCCGCCAGCGTGTCGATCATGGCCGCAGGAAACACGCCGTCCACCAGCGCGAAACCGCGCTCACGCCAGCTGGCAACCTGTGCCGCCGTCAGCACGACATCGCCCTTGGCGCCAACGTCAGCGTTCGCGCGGGTCGCATCGATCATGCGCGCGTCCGGAAACGCGGGCATCTGGTTACCGAGTAATTCGCCTGCCGCCACGCCTGGTCCCCACGGCCTCGCCCACGACCCATGTTTTCAGAGACGACCCAAGTCCGTCAAAACATGCGGCACGTGTCGGCAGTATGATGGACCGTTATGCCTGTCACTCCACGCCAACACGCAACCAAGGGCGGCTCCGCTTTGCAGACGGCTTGGCAGCGCGTCGACGGCGTCATCCGACCGCAGGGCTACGTGTTCCGCGGCTGGTGGCTGGTCGCGGCAGCAGCCGGCATTCAGTTCTTCGCGTCCGTGCTGTTTGCCAACAGCTACAGCGCGTACATGGTGCTGCTGCAGGACGAGTTCGGCTGGTCCAAGACCGTTCTGGCAGGCGCGTTCGCAATGACGCGGGTGGAGAGCGGTCTGCTCGGACCGCTGCAAGGTTGGCTGGCCGATCGCTTCGGCCCGCGCATCGTGCTCATCGTCGGCAATCTGCTATTCGGGCTCGGGCTGATGCTGTTCAGTCTGATGAACTCCATCCTCACGCTCTATCTGACGTTCGCGCTAATGGCGATCGGCTCCAGCCTGGGCGGTTTTCCAACGCTGATGGTCGCCCTGGTGAACTGGTTCGATCAGCATCGCTCCAAGGCGGTCGCCGGATCGCAGCTCGGCTACGCGATCGGGGGTCTGGCGGTACCACTGCTCGTGGTAGCGCTGACCGAGTTCGGCTGGCGCGCTACCGCGTTCGTATCGGGGCTCATCGTGCTGGCGGTCTGCGTGCCAGTATCGGCGCTGGTAAGGCATCGTCCTGCCGAAATCGGCGAAGTGCCCGACGGGAAACGCCCCGATATCGCGCAGGATGCCCCGGGCGCGGCGGGCAGCCGGCGCGATCTCACGGCTCGCGAGGCGATGCGGACCAGCGGCTTCTGGCTGCTGTCGCTGGGCCACGCCTGCGCGCTGCTCACGGTCTCCGCCGTCATGGTGCACCTCATTCCCCACTTGAACGAGGGGCTCAACTTCACGCTGCTGCAGGCGGCGAGCGTCGTCACGCTGATCACCGCGTGCCAGATCATCGGCCAGGCGCTCGGCGGCTATCTGGGCGACCGCTACGACAAGCGCATCATCTGCGTGGTCTGCATGGTTGGGCACTCGGCCGCCCTGCTGCTATTGGCGCACGCGGGCGCCTTCGACGGCTGGTGGCCGGTCACCGTCGCCGGCATCGTGCATGGCCTCGCCTGGGGCGCCCGCGGTCCGCTAATGGTGGCGATGCGCGCGGATTTCTTCGGCACCGCTGCGTTCGGCACCATCATGGGTTTCTCTTCGCTCATCGTCATGTTCGGCATGTCCGGCGGCCCAATCATCGGCGGCGTCATGGCCGACATCTACGGCAACTACGAGCTCGCCTTCACCGTGTTGGCGGCCGCGACGCTGAGCGGAGCGCTGTGCTTCGCCTTCGCCCGGCCGCCGCGAGCCAGACGCGTGGCCTAGCCCGCGCGCGTTACGCGACAGACCCTTGGCGGTACAACGATGATCGCGCAATCAATGCGAGCGACCAGATCACAGTTCGCGACTTAGCTGATACACCTGTGAACCAGTCCGCAGAGACACTGGCAATTCGCGCCTACACTGCGCCGCGTCGATCAGGGGACTGACATCATGACCAGGGAAACACTCGCCGCACTGACACTCTGTGTGGCACTCGGCTCTGCCGGGCCGGCATTCGCCGACAACCCGCATTCCGAAGCGCAGGTAGACACAACGACGCAGACGCTCGTCGATCAGGACGTGCTGCGCTCGCTGCAGCTGCGCCTCGCGGAACAGAACAATCTGTCCGCGCTGCAGGAACAGCTCGCGGAAGAGCCGAACGACAACGCCGAATCTGAAGTCGAGCTTGAGAACCCGCTAGCAGCAAGCTAGCCGGGGATCATCCGAACGCTCGTCGTTCTGACGCCTGGCCTCATTGACCGCGGTACCGCGCCGCCGATCCTTAGCGCACGGCGAATCGTTCCAACAGCTCGATGAGCATAGACGTTGCGGTCTTCAGACTCGCCACGCCCAGCCGTTCGTCGTTGCCGTGGACGCCGCGAACGTCTTCCGGCGGCACCATGAAGAAACCCAGCCCGTAGCTGTTGATTCCCAGCGTTCGAAAGTAGTGGCTGTCTGTGAAACCCGTGGAGACCTGCGGGATCACGCGCGCACCCGGGTCCCGGTCGGTCACGAGCCGCTCAATAGCGCGCAGAAGTTCGCTGTCCGCGGGACTCTCCGCGGGTTTGAGACTCATCAATTTCTCAATGACGATGTTGGGATCGTTGGCTATCGCGCGCAGCTTTTCGATGAAGGCGGCTTCGTCCTGATCGGGCAGTATGCGGCAGTCCAACTCGAGCGACGCCTGCGGCGGAATCACGTTGATCTTGCTGCTCCCCTCCAGGCGCGTCAGCGAACAGGTGTTGCGCAGCAGTGCGTGCAGACCCGGATTCGTCGCCGCCAGTCGCCGCAGGAAGCGGTCATCGCGGCTGGCCTCTGCAATGTCGGCAAACGCGGCGCGGCGCCGCTGGTCGACTTCGAAGGGCGCAAGACCGGCAAACATCCGCTCAACCGTTGGCACCACGCGAGCAGGGAAGCGCGTGTCCGCCAGGCGCGCGCCGGCGCGCAGGATGCGGGTCACCGCGGTGGTGGGCGTCGGCGAAGAACCGTGCCCGGGGCGATCCGTCGCCGTCAGCCGCAGCCAGACCGGCACCTTCTGCGTGACCTCTACCAGGTACAGGGGCGCCTGTTTGGTCAGCCGGACAGAACCCCCCTCGTTGAGCAGCCAGCCCGCGCGCTTGAACAGCTCTGATCTGTGCCTAACCAACCAGCCGGCGCCCTGGGCACCGCCGGTCTCTTCGTCCGCCGTCGCCAGAAAGATGACGTCGCGATTGAGGCGGGCGCCCGCGCGCACCCGGGCGGCGAGGTGCAGGAATGCCTGTAGCTGCATGATTCCCGTGCCCTTCATATCGATGGCGCCGCGACCCCAGATAAAACCGTCGCGGATCAGACCGGCATAGGGCGGCACGCTCCAGTGGCGCGCGTCAGCCGGGACCACGTCCATGTGATTCAGCAGAATGAGACCGGGCTTGCGACCGCCGCGCAGGCGGGCCCAGATGTTGCCGCGTCCCGGCGCGGACTCGGCGCTGTCATATTCGATGCCCGCGGCGTCGAATATGTCGGCGAAGAAGCGGACGCCGTTGGTTTCGTTGCCCGGCGGATTGACCGTATCGACCCTGATGAATTCGGCCAGGCGCTGCGGTGCCGCGTCGACGAACGAATTGGCGCCGGCCGCGGAGCAGGCAAGCAGCGCGGCGGCGGCGACCAGATAGGAGCAGAACGGGAATTGACGGAGGGCGGAGAACTGCGAGCGATTCATTGCCATGCAACGCGCAAAACCACACAGTCACATAGTTGGATCATGGCGCGCAACGCTGAGCGGCCGCACCACGCGGGGCGAAGTCAAAAAAAAGCGCAGCCAAAAAAAGAGGCCGCTGGTCAGCAACCAGCGGCCTCGTTAGTTGGCGGGGCAGCGCGGCGCCGCAATCGCGGCGGCGCGCTACCGTTGCCGTCAGGCGCGGCTGAAGCGGCGCGCGCCCAGACCGGTCGCCAGCAGACCCAGGGCGAGCAGCGCCGCAGCCAGCAGCTGACCGAGCAGGTTCGCTTTCGTCGCCGGCTCTGCCGCCGCCGCGACGACGGGGAACCAGACGTCTTCCATCAGCACGCTGGAACCGCTCGCAAGCTCTGCGCTCGCCAGGTAGCCGACGTGCGCGGTCGGCAGGCGCACGCCGTTCGGCAGCGCGCCGATTTCGCCAGCATCGGCGACGGCGTTAGTGTTCGCGTCGGTCCACAGCGCGAGGCCCTGCAGCTCGGCACCCGCGACGAAGCCATCCGCGTTTGCATCGCGCCGCGCCAGCTTGGCGAAGCCGTCCGCGTACATCCCGGCCTGGTCACCAAACAGATGCGCGCCGCTGATCGCGCCCGGAATCGCGCGGTCGATCAGAATGCCGTCGCCCGGGGCAAACCACTCGCCCACCGTGACCCGCTCGCCGTTGCCAGCAAAGTCGAAGGCGACCTGGGTGTCGATGCGCTCGACGCTGCCCGAACCGTCCATGTCGAGGGCGATCGGCGAGCGACGCGGGCGCTTGCACTCACGCTTCTCGGATACCTGGCCGTCGGCACCAACGGCCTGGACGAACACAACGCGGCTCTCGTCGTAGCCCACATGGCCACCTTCCCACTCGATCTCGTAGTTCGGGTTGCGCGAGTCCGGCGGCTCGATGCCCAGGCGAGAGTCCGCCTCGGTCACCATAATCACGAGGTTCATGTGCGCGTCGAGCAGGTTGTACTTGGGCGCGAAGTCGTCCGGGTGCATCGCGTGGACTTCGACGCCGGCAATCGGCAGATGACCGATTTCGACCTCACAGCGCTTCGGCTTCGGCGGCGGCGGCGGCGTCTCCTTCACCACCAGCACGACGGTCGCGTGATCTTCAGAGCACTCGTTGGGCGACAGCTTGTAGGTGATCTCGAATGTACCCGTCTCGGTCGCCGTGCCGGACAGCGTGCCGTCCGCCTCGAGGGTCACACCCGCAGGCAGCGTGCCGCTGACTAACATGACCGTGCCGTCGGGGCTGTCGTTGTCCGTGACGTTGATGCTGAACGCCTCGTTCAACTCTGCCATGACGCTATCGTCGTTGGCTTCGGTCGGCACCGGCACACACTTGTCCGGGCACTTTGTATAGCCGGCATCGACGTTGAAGATCGTCGGGTTGCTGCTCGTGATCTTGAGGGTTTTGGTCGCACCCTTCTTGTTGACGTCGCTATCGACGTTGTCGTCGGCGCCGCGATTCGGCTTGGTGAACGGCGATCCCGGCAGCGCCTCGAAGCGCAGGCGATACTTGCCGTAGGGCAGGTCGCGGAATTCATAGGTGCCGTCGGCGTTGGTTTCGGTGTTGAACCAGGCCTTCGGATTGTCTTTCTTATCCAGATACACCTTGACGATGCAGGCGTCGGTCTCGTGGGCGTCCCGGATACCGTTCTTGTTCACGTCGCACCAGACCTGGCCGCCGATGGCGCCATCGCTGGCGTAAGCCGCACCAGAGAACAGGTAGCCGAACGCCAACAGCAGCGCGCCGAAGCGCATGAAGCGTTGAGTCATGACTCGTCCTTTAATTGATTGAGTAATCAACGATAGCGGGCAACGGGCGTCACCCCTCGCGCCATCGATCCCCCCCGGTCGCCGTGAGCGCGCGAGACGCGGCGCTCCGTCGCACAGGATGTCAAATAGTTTGACTCAAGGAGAGTAATTCCTATTGGCTGATTACTTAAGATGGGCACGACAATTTTTGTAAGTAATTTGCATACTTTTACATTTTGTTGAACAAGGGCGCCGCTGTTGCCGCGTTGGCGGCTTCGGCTGCGGCGTTTTCAGGGGCTCGGCCCCCCATGCATCCATGCCACTATCCGAACGAAATTCAGCGCGACAGCCGCAGGTCTCGTAAGATCGACCCGTGGAGAGAGGAAGCCTGATCCGGGAGTAACCGATGAACGACTCGCACGCCGAGTTTCGCGCGGACGTCCGCCGCTGGCTGGCGGATAACTGTCCAGCCAGCATGCGCACGGCCATGCCGGCGGAGGAGTACCCGGGCGGGGGACGCCGCGCCCAGTGGAAAAACCCCGAGGGCAAAATTTGGCTGGAGCGCATGGCCGAGCGCGGCTACACCGTGCCCACCTGGCCGCAGGCCTACGGCGGCGCCGGTCTGAACCGGGAAGAGAATCGCGTCCTGCAGGAGGAACTGCGGCGGATAAACGCTCGACCCGCGCATCTAGGCATGGGCATCAGCATGATCGGTCCGGCGCTATTGGAGTTCGGCACCGAGGAACAGAAGGCCGAGCATCTGCCCAAGATCGCGCGCGGCGAGATCTGGTGGTGCCAGGGCTACAGCGAGCCCAACGCCGGCTCTGACCTTGCCAGCCTGCGCACGTCAGCCGTGGCCGACGGCGACGAGTACATCATCAACGGCCAGAAGATCTGGACCTCCGGCGCCGACAAGGCCGACTGGATCTTCTGTCTCGTCAGAACCGATCCCAACGCCTCGAAGCACGACGGCATTACGTTCATTCTCTTCGACATGGCCTCGCCGGGTGTCAGCGTGAAACCGATCCTGCTGATCAGCGGGCTGTCGCCGTTCTGCGAGACCTTCTTCGACGACGTCCGCGCGCTGCGCAAGAACGTCGTCAGCGTGCCCGGCAAGGGTTGGACCGTCGCCAAACGCCTGCTGCAGTACGAGCGCACGTCGATCGGCGGCATCGGCGCGCGCGGCCAACAGCAGGCCAGCCTCGGCGACCTGGCGGTCGACTACGCCGGCCGCGACGGCGACGGCCGCATCGCCAACAACGACCTGCGCGACGGCGTGCTCAGCCACGGCATGAACAGTCGCGCCCTGGGCCTGACCATGAAGCGCAACGCCGAGCAGCTCGCCGCCGGCATCGCCCCGGGCCCCGAATCTTCCATGTTCAAGTACTACGGCACGGAGCAGAACAAGCGCCGCTTCGAGCTGTTGCTCGACATGATGGGCAGCCGCGGGCTGGGCTGGGCGCAGGACCAGGCCTTCGCCGCGGACGAGCTGGACACGACCCAGGCCTGGCTACGCTCGAAGGCCAATTCCATCGAGGGCGGCACCTCTGAGGTGCAGCTCAATATCCTTGCCAAGCGCGTGCTCGGCCTGCCCGACTAGCACCGCAAAATCCCGCATAGGAAGTCAGTTACCGCGATCACCGCATCTAGAATCACCGCCGAAGGAGCAATCCCATGGTTCAATTTCACGATCCGCGCGCCGAGGTTGGCGTGCAAATCGACCCCTACACGCTGAGCGTGGACATCGCCCGCAGCAACCGTGCCCGCGTCGCCTGTCTCGCCAACGGTTTTCCGGACTCCGCGCGCTTTCTCGAGAAGATCCAGGAGGTCCTGAACGAGCAGCACCCCAACGTCGAGGTCGTGCAGTTCGACAAGGGCAACGCCTCGATCGCCGCACCCGAGGCCATGCTCGCCGAGATCGAGGGCATGGACGCGGCGATCGCCGCCTACGGCCACTGAGGCAGCTGCACTACCGGCACCGTGCGTGACGGCATCAATCTGGCGCGCCGCGGCATACCCGCCGTGGCGCTGGTCACCGACGACTTCTGGCCCCAGGGCGATTTTGTCGCCCGCTCGTTCGGCATGCCCGAAATCCCGCGCGTGCGACTGCCGCACCCGGTTGCGGGGACCGGCGATGCCAACCTGCGCGCCGTTGCGGAGCGCGTCGTGCCGGCGATACTCGCGGCGCTAGAAAACTGAGGAAGCGAATCACACGATGAGCGGCATGCTGAACGCCGGCGACGAAGCGGCCGCGCTGGAGCAGCTTCACGAGCTTGGCTGCACCGACGGCCTGCCCGTCGTCATTCCGACGCCCGAACGGGTCGAGCGCATGGTGCTGGCCTCCGGTCAGGATCCCGGCGCCATGCTGGGCGAGATGGGCCCCGCGATGGGCATCGCGACCGTCGAACAGATCGCCGTCAACGCGGTGATGGCGGGCGCGCTGCCCGACTACATGCCGATCGTGCTCGCTGCGGTCGAGGCCGTGCTCGATCCCGCCTTCGATCTCACGGAGATGCAGGGCACGACCCACTGCACGGCGCCGCTGATCATCGTCAACGGCCCCGCGCGGCTCGCCTGCAACGTGGCCTCCTCGTTTGGCGCGCTGGGGCCAGGCTTTCGCGCCAACGCCAGCATCGGCCGCGCGCTGCGGCTGTGCATGATCAACATCGGCGGCGCCCGTCCGGGGGTCTCGGACATGGCGCTGCTCGGCCACCCCGGCAAGTTCACCTACTGTCTGGCGGAAGACGAGGAAAACTCGCCCCTGCCACCGCTGCACGTCGCGCGCGGATTCGCAGCGGACGACTCGTGCGTCACCGTGATAGGCGCCGAGGCGCCCCACTCGGTGATCTTCAGCGGCGACGCGGACAACCCCGAGACGCCGAGTGCGCTGCTCGACGTGCTGGCCACTGGACTTGCGAACCTGGCAACGAACAACGCAGTGCTGCGCGGCGGCAGCGCCGTGGTCGTGCTGAATCCGGACATGGCGGAAACGCTGACCAACGCGGGCTACGATCGCGGCGCCATCGCGCGCGGCCTGTGCGAGCGCACCAGCCACAGTCGCAGTGAACTCGCCGGCATCTGGCCCCAGGCGGCCGCACACGGCGACCCGGACGACGGCTGCGCCGCGTTTCGGGATCCCGACCAGATACTCGTGATGATGGCGGGCGGCAGCGGCCTGTATTCGATGGTCATGCCGAGCTGGTGCGCGGGCGCGCACCAAAATTCGGCGGTCACGAAACGCATCGACCTGAATCCGTTCTGCGAGGTACCGGGACTCAGCGAACACTGAGCACCTCCGGGGTCACGGCCAGGCAGCGACGAGACCCGCGACAGCAAACACAAAAGGAGACGCCGATGCGCGGTCGACAGATTTTCATGGACAGCCTGCTCGCGCACGGCGTCGACAAGATTTTCGGCAACCCGGGGACCACCGAGAATCCGCTGCTGGACAGCCTGCTGGACTATCCCGACATCGACTACATCGTGCACCTGCACGAGGGCGTCGCCGCGTCCGCGGCCAGTTTCTATGCGCAGGCGGCCAACAAACCGACCGTGCTGAACCTGCACGTGGCGCCCGGTCTGGGCAACGGCATCGGCGGCATCTACGGCGCGCTCAAGGCGCGCTCGCCGGTCGTCGTCACGGCCGGCCAGCAGGACACCCGCATGCGCATGCGCTCCCCGCTGCTGAGCCACGACCTGGTGGCGATGGCGGCGCCGGTGACCAAGTGGAGCGCGCAGCCGGCCAGCGCCGACGAGATGGCGCCGCTCATGCAGCGCGCGTTTCGCATCGCCTGCGAACCGCCGATGGGACCGGTGTTCGTCGCGCTGCCGATCGACGTCATGGAACAGGAGAGCGAGATCAGGGCCGGCACCTTCGGCCGCGCGTTCGACGCCGTCACGCCCGATCCTCGCGGCGTCAGTGATCTGTGCGCGCTGCGGGCGGCCGCGCGCTCGCCCGCAATCGTCGCCGGCGACGAGGTCGCGCGCGGCGGCGCCTTCCACGGTCTGGTGGCGCTCGCAGAGAGGATCGGTGCGCCGGTGTTTAACGAACCGCTGCGCGCCCAGCTGCCGTTCCCCAATCGCCACGCCAGCTACGTCGGCCGTCTGCCGCTGGAAGCAGCCAGCATGCGCCGGGCGCTGGCGGACCACGATCTGGTGCTGGTCATTGGCGGCGCGCAGTTCGACGAGGTCTGGTTCGACGAAGGGGATCCATTCCCTGACGGCGCAAAGCGCGTGCAGATCGAGCGCGTGCGTTCCGACATCGGCCAGGACTACGCGGTCGATCTCGGCCTGTACGGGGATCTGGCGCAGACGCTCGGACTCGTCCTCGAAGGCCTCGAAGAGCAAGCCATGTCGGGCGTCGCGGAACGCAATGCCGCGCTTGCCGCACGGCGCGCGGGGCTCGATGAGCAGGCCGAGGTGAGTCTCGCCCGCGTACACGACGCCGTGCCGATGGCGCCGGCCCGCGCGCTCGCCGAGATCGCGGCCGCGCTGCCCCCCGGCGCGACCGTGGTCGACGAGACCATCACCGCGTCGGTCGAACTCGCCCGGGTTTTCGATTTCTCGCAGCCCGGCGACTACTACGGCGGTCGCGGCGGCGGCATCGGCCAGGGCATCGCCGGCGCGCTCGGCGTCCAGGTGGCGCACCCCGATCGGCCAGTGCTCGCGCTGTCGGGCGACGGTTCGGCCATGTATTCGATCCAGGCGCTGTGGACGGCGGCCCACCACGATTTGCCGATCGTGTTCGTGATCCTGTCGAATCGCGAGTACCGGGTGCTGAAGCACAACATGGACATCTATCGCGCGCGGTTCCAGACCCATTCGAACAAGCCCTATCCGAACATGGATCTAACGAACCCCACCCTGGGCTTCGTCGATATCGCGGCCGGCTATGGCATAGAGGGCGTCCAGGTGACCGAAGCGAGCGAGCTCGGCGACGCCGTGCGCCGCGCGTTCGCAAGCGGCAAGCCGGCGCTCATCGATGTGGTGGTCTCGGGCAAGGAATACGGCATGGACTAGCGTCCTGCAAAGCAGCAGGCCGCTCGCGAACGCGATGCGCTAGACAAAATGCATAGCGACGAGGTCCTTCAGGGACACGTGACCCAGCAGCCGATCGTCGGCATCCACCACCGGCAGTTCGCCGATGCGAAAGCGCTCGAATAGCGCCACCGCGTCGGTGGCCAGCGCGTCCTGCACAATTCGGCGGCAGTCGGCGGTCATCACGGCCGCCACGTTCTGCGTCAATAGATTCGAAGAACGCACGAGCCGGCGCAGGTCGCCATCCGTGAAGACACCCGCGAGGATCGACTCGCGCGTGACAAAGGCGGCGCCAGTGCGCTGCTGCGTAATCGCATCGAGCGCGGCGGTGACGTCGGCGCTCGCGTCGACCACCGCGGTCTCGTCCAGGCTCCGCATCACCTCGGCCACCGTCATCAGGCTGCGTCCGAGCGCACCGCCGGGATGAAAGCGCGCATAGTCGGCGCGCGAAAAGTTGCGTGCCTTCATCAAGGCCAGCGCCAACGCATCGCCCAGCGCTAGCAGGGCGGTCGTGGACACGCTGGGCGCCATACCGATCGGACAGGCTTCGCGCACCCGGCCCACGTCGACAACGACGTCCGCGGCCTGTGCCAGCGGTGACTCCCGCGCGCCGGTCAGCGCGATCAGCGCACAGCCAACGCGACGCAGCTCGGGCACGAGGCGCAGCAGCTCCTCCGACGCGCCGCTGTTCGACATTGCGATCACCACGTCGTCCGCGCGCAGCCGACCCAGATCACCGTGCATCGCCTCGGCGGGATGCAGCGCGAAACTGGGGGTACCGGTGCTCGCCAGCGTCGCGCTGAGCTTCTGACCGATCAGCCAGGGCTTGCCGATGCCGGTTACCACCACGTGTCCCGAACAGCCGAGTAAACGCTCGAGCGCGGCGTCGAAGCTGGCGTCGAGCCCGCTCGCCAGACGCTCGAGCGCGGCCGCCTCCTGACGCAGCACATCGCGGCCGAAATCCAGCAGGTCTGACATCCAATACTCTCTCGTGCGCCGTCAAAAAGCGCTGTCGCGACGTAGCTCGGACCATACAATGAGCGACCAACGATGCAAGCTGATGCGTCGTTGATCCGCGAACGCCGAACGGCCCATCGCGCCGCGCGCGTTCGGCCAGCACGCACACCAACACGCACAGCAAAAGGCAGAAGCAGCGCATGCAAATCTACGGCGACCTGATATCCGGCAACTGCCTGAAGGTGAAGTACACGGCCGACTGGCTGGGACTCGACTATGACTGGGTGGACGTCGACATCATGCAGGGGCAGTCGCGCACGGATGACTTCCTCACGCACAACCCGGCCGGCCAGGTGCCGACCGTGGTGTTCGCCGACGGCAGGGCGCTCGCGCAGTCGAACGCGATCATTCGCTATCTCGCTCG
Source organism: Pseudomonadota bacterium (assembly GCA_039029135.1). Lineage (GTDB taxonomy): Bacteria > Pseudomonadota > Gammaproteobacteria > Pseudomonadales > Azotimanducaceae > JALZVT01. The sequence continues at coordinate 98,554 of JBCCGT010000015.1, forward strand.
CGACTCTGCCCTGCTGCCGGCCGACGCCTTCGAGCGCGCGAAGGTCGACGAGTGGCTATTCTGGGAGCAGTACAGCCACGAGCCTTACGTCGCGGTTTGTCGCTTCCAGATGGTCTACGAGAAGCGCGCGGCCAGCGAGCGCGACGCCTGGCGCGTCGAGCGCGGTGAGGCCGCGCTCGATCTGCTGGAGCGCACGCTAAGCGAGCCCCGCTGGCTGGTCGCAGACGCGCTGAGCGTCGCCGACATCAGCCTCTATGGCTATACGGCGCTGGCCCACGAGGGCGGTTTCGACCTCACCGGTCGCCCGGGCATCGCGGCCTGGCTAGACCGCACGCGCGGCGCTCTGGGGCTCGGCTGAGCAGCGCGGCCTGCGCCCGAGCGCCGCAACGCTGACGCGACGCCCTGTGTTGACACCGCCGGGCGAGTTCCGCAGCAGGGTCTAGACTTGCTGGATGACCGTCGATCCCTTGCCCCTGTTGCGGCGCGCTACGCTCGCGGGCTGCGGCATCATCCTCGTGACGGGATGGATCAGCGCGGGTGCCGACATCTACCAGCCCGGCCTGATCGGCTGGAGCCGCGCGCTGGTCGTTTTGCTGGGCGTAACGCTGGTGGGCGCAAGCTACGCAGGGCTGACTGACAGCCGCCTGAGCCAGCGCCTCTTCGTCGCCTACTTCCACCTGTTCACACTGCATGCGGCGCTGGCGCTGTGGCAGTCCCAGGCCAACCCGATGGTGCTGGCCGGCGTGCTGCTGGTGGTCGCAACCATCAGCGGTCTGCTCGGCCGCGTCGAGTACGTGCGGCGGTACTGCGCGTTCGCCGCCGTGGTGCTGCTGGTCGCGACCAACGCGACACCCGATCCGCTGATACTGCCGTCGCTCGCGTCGACCTACATCGTCTGCTTCGTGGCGCTGATCGCGCTGGTGATCGGCACGATCGAGCGCATGAAGCTTGAGAACGAACGAAACCAGCAGATTCTCAGCGGCCTCTTCGAGCAGTCGACGGACGCCCTGCTGTACTTTGCGGCGGACAGCGAGGCGGTGCTGCGGGTCAACGATCGCGCGCGCGATCTGTTCGGTCACGGGGATACGAGCGCGATGGGCGCGACGCTGATCGCGGCGGCGGCGCGCGCGGCACCCGACGCAGAGGACCGCGCCCAGCAGCCGCTCGCGCGGTTGATCAGGAACGGCTCGTTCGAGTGCAACATGCCGATCAAGGTCACCGGTGACCGCGAGGTTTGGGTAGAGGCCAGCTTCGCGCCGATTGCAGCGGGACACGAGCGCATCATCCTGTGTCGCGTCGCCGACATCACCGAGCGCCGCCGTCACACGATGCAGCTGCGGCACACGACGCGCCTGCTCGACCGGGCGCAGCGGCTCGCGCGACTCGGCGGCTGGGAGTTCTTCGTCCACGAAGATCGCTGGGCGGTCACCGACGCGGGCGCCGAGATGCTCGAGCTGCCCGCCAGCGCCGACACGCAGACCGTGCTCTCGCTGTTTCCGCCCGCCGAGCGACGCCGCGTCAGAAGCGCTTTCGCCGAGACGCTCAACGGCATCAGCTTCAACATCATGGCGGACGTCCGCACGTTGCAAAGCGCGCGCCCACTAAAACTGCAGCTCGTCGGCGAGCCGATTCGCGGCGCCCAGGGCATAGCGACCATCTACGGCGTGTTCGCCGACATCACGGCGCAGCAGCGGCGCGAAGACGATCTGAAAGACGCGCGCGACGCGGCCGAACAGGCCGCGATAACGCGCACCCAGTTTCTCGCCAACATGAGTCACGAGATCCGTACTCCGATGAACGGCGTCATTGGGATGACGTCGCTGCTGTCGCAGACGACGCTGGACGAGGCGCAGCAGGACTATGTGCAGACCATTCGCTCCTCCGGCGAGTCGTTGCTGTTCGTGCTGAACGAGATCCTCGATTTCTCGAAGCTAGAGGCACAGCAGGTAGAGCTGGAGCGGCAGGCTTTCGAACTGGAAGAGTGTGTCTTCGAAGCACTGGCGATCGTCGCACCGACGCTGCACGACAAACCGGTGGAGCTGCTGTGTCACGTCGAGACCGGGGAGCAGCGCTGTTTCGTTGGTGACGTGCAGCGACTGCGGCAGGTGTTGGTTAACCTGCTGTCCAACGCCGCCAAGTTCACCGCCGAGGGTGAGATTTTCGTCGGCGTGACCGTAAAGCCACAGGGCAAGGATCTGCGACTCGATTTCGAAGTGCGCGATACCGGCATCGGCATCCCCAGCGACACGGCGGCCCGCCTGTTTCAACCCTTCACCCAGGCAGACAGCTCCACGACGCGCCGCTTCGGCGGCACCGGATTAGGGCTCTCGATCTGTCGGGGACTGGTCGATCTGATGGGCGGCCAGATATGGCTCGACAGCGAGCCCGGTGTCGGCACCTCGTTTCACTTCTGCGTGCTCACCCAGGCCGCACAGAATCAGCCCCGTGTCGACGTTGCCAGGCTGCGCGGGGTTCGCGTGCTGGCAGTGGACGACAATGCTACCAACCGACGCATCATCGGCGCGCAGCTCAGCGCGCTTGGCTGCAGCGCCGTCGCGGTGCCCAGCGGCCAGGCGGCGCTGGTGGAGGTACAGGAGCAGATCGAACTGAACGCGCAGCCCTTCGCCGTCGTGGTGACCGACATGCAGATGCCCGACATGGACGGCGTCGAGCTGATCCGTCGCCTGCACGCGCAGACGCCGCCGGACGCGCGGCCCACGCCGGCGGTCCTGCTCAGCTCGCTGGACGTACGTTCGCAGTGGCGCGAACACTTCAAGGCGATCGCGCACAAACCGATCCGCAGCCGCGACCTCGCGCAGGCGCTGGCGCGCGCGCTCGACTTGCAGACGCAGGTGACGCAGGCACCGCAGCCCGCGCTGCCCGACTTCGGCCACTACGCCGTTCTTATTGCCGAAGACAATCTGGTCAATCAGCGCGTCGCTGCCGCGATGCTGAAGAAGCTTGGCGTCGAGGCCGACATCGTCGGCAACGGTCTGGAGGCGATCACGGCGCTGGCGACCCGCGCCTATGACGTCGTGCTGATGGACGTCCAGATGCCGGAGCTGGACGGTCTCGAGGCGACCCGCCGGATCCGCGCCGACCAACGCCTGCCGCAGCCGCACATTGTCGCCATGACGGCGAACGCGACCAGCGGCGACCGGCAGAACTGCATGTCGGCCGGTATGAACGATTTTGTGGCTAAACCGGTACGGCTCGGCGACGTGCAGGAAGCGCTACAGCGTTTGGGCGCCGCGCGCGCTGCGTCCTAGTCGGGTTCGACGGCCGCGTCCAGCGCCTGACTGACGAAGTTGCGCGAGATGCCGAGACCGTCGGCGATCATGTTCAGCACTTCGCGCTCTTCGTCTTCAATCATGTCTTCGGCGCGAGCGACCAGACACAGATCCCGCAGCACCTGGATGCGCTGCGGCTCGGTGGCCTGCTCCTTCACCTGCCCGATGCGGTCTGCTAGATCCCGCTCCAGCGCGTCGAGATCGAGGCTGTCGGTGAATGCGTCCTTGCCAAAAAACTTCTCGAACAGCGCGATCTCGTCTTCGCTGATACCGCCGTGGGCGTTGGCAACCACGAGGGCACCCGCGAACAGGAGCCGCCGCATGGCCTCCGCGGTCTCGGTGCGACCTTCTAGATAGCTCGGCTCCATCAGGCTCATCAGCCCCTGCACGCCCACCTCGAGATTGTCCGCATCGGTGCCGTCGGCGCGCATGAACTCCGAATCATGGAACAGCTTTAGCGCATGCACGCGCAGGGGGCTGAAGGGATGGGTCGAGAACCAGTCTTCTTTGGGCGCGCCGGCACCGGGCTCGGCGTCCTCGATCTGCATCTCGTCGACCTGGTTGAGGAAGTCTTCCATGTTGAACTTGATGAAGTTGTCGTCCTCACCGGCGCCGGCGCCGTACATCGAGCGGCCCACAAGCCCCGAGGACAGCTTGAACAGCGAGCTCGCCACGGCCTGCAGGTCGCCCGCACAGTAGGCGCCGGCCCGGTCGGCGCTGATCTCCGCATAGCGCGACCAGGTAAACAGCTGCAGCGCCAGCCGCGGATCCGGGCGCGTGTCGCCGCGCAGGATGTAGCCAATGGGAATGTCGTGATGCTGGTACACGTGATGGCCCAGCTCGTGGCCCATGACGAAGCGCAGCTCAGGTTCGGTAAACGCTTCCAACAGGCTCGAGGCGAACATCACGAACAGGCGACCGTCCTCCGGCTTGAAGCACATCGCGTTGAACTGCGCGCTCGCAAACACGTACAGCTCCAGCGGAATCTCCATGCCGAGCTTGCCGATGCAGTCGTCGGCCATGTCGTGCAGGGCCGGGGCCATGCCGCGGGTCAAGCGCACCGAGGTCGCCAGCAGGCGGCGGCGAATGCCCGTCGGCGTCTTCTCCTGCAGCCGCTCGAGCTGCTCGTTAACCCGCTTGACCGTGCGATCTTCGAGCAGCGTGTTGCACAGGTCGCGATCGCTGGAACAGCGGATGCGATCGGCTTCTTTCGATATGGACATGGCTTAGCTGTACTCCCTCTGCGCCTGGTTGGCGATGACCCTCAGCCGCCTGGCCGGTGCCCGCCTCTGCTGGCCTCATTATGAAAGCCGCAGAGCCAAGCGCAAATCGGCCGCGACGACTAGGCGATCTCGGGTGCCGTCGACAGATACTCGGCAACGAAGCGGCGATCCAGCGGCGCGAGCGGCAGCAGCAGGGCCTCGGCCGGCTTAAACCAACCGAGCGCGCTGTGCTCCAGCGGCAGCACGGCCTCGCGGCTGCGCACCCCGAGAAACTGCACGCTCAGGTCGACGTCTTGCGAGCCGACCAACCGGGCCAGTTGGGCCTGCACGCTGACGCGTCCCAGCCCGAGCTCTTCGGCCAACTCCCGACGCAGGCCCAGCGCGCTGTTCTCGCCGGGTTCCAGCTTGCCGCCGGGAAACTCCCAGCAACCCGCGTGGACCTTGCCGGCCGGTCGCTGGGCGAGCAGGTAGCGGCCGCGCCGCCGCAGGACGGCCGCGACGACCCGAATCGCCCGCCCGCTGTCTGTCGCACTGGTCGGCGCATCGTCGCGCAGGTCGGTCACGAAGTCTTGGCTCAAGGGAGTTCTCGCTGTGGTCCACCGAGCATAAACTGCGTGCGGGGCAGCCGGCAGCCGCATCCGCCGCGCGTCGCGAAGCTGACCAACCGGATCTGCCGCCCGCACAACACCATCAGGACGAAGGCAGAGGAAACACCCATTGCGTCGAGACCATCGATTCGACCCGCTGGCCGCGAACCGCCTCTACCTGCCGATCGCCGTGCTGTGGCTCGCCGTCGCGTGGTCTATCGGCGCCTGCAGCACGCGACACTCTCCTCCCACCCCCGCGCCCACCCCCGCGCCAACCCCCGCGCCAACCGCTAACCCAGGCGCCTTCACGGTCATCGCCCATCGCGGCGCGAGCGGCTATCGCCCAGAGCACACGCTGGCCGCCTACGAGCTCGCAATCGCCCAGGGTGCCCACTTCATCGAGGTCGATCTCGTCCCCGTGGCCGACGGCACGCTGATCGTGCGCCACGAGAACGCGCTGGCCATGCATACCGCGGCCGGCCTGCGCGCCACCACCGACGTCGCCGAGCGCAAGCGCTTCAAGAATCGTCTCGGCACCAAGCGGATCGACGGCCGCGACGTCCGCGGTTGGTTCAGCGAAGACTTCACGCTGGCCGAGGTGCGCGCGCTGTACGCGCGGGAGCCGCTGCCCGAGTTGCGCACCGAGAGCGCAGACCACACGGGGCTGCGCGTGCCGACGCTAGAGGATGTGATCGCACTGCTGCAGCGCCCCGAATACGCTCACGTCGGCCTGTACGCCGAACTAAAGCACCCGACCTATTTTTTACACACCGGCAGACGATTGGGCGGCGACGAGCGACCGATCGGCGTGGACACCGCGGCGCGGCTGGTCGACACCCTCGCGCGAACCGGCTTCACCGACCCGCGGCGGCTGTATTTGCAGTGCTTCGAGATCGCGACCCTGCGCCGTCTGCGGCACGAGCTGCTGCCGGCCGCCGGCTTCGACGCGCCGCTGGTACAGCTAGTGGGCCCACCGAGTCGAGCGCCGTTCGATGTGATCCACGCGCGCGAGTTGGACGCCGCGGCGTTCGCGGCCGCGTACGGCCCGCTGGCCGCAGCGCTCAAGCGCGAGCCGAGCTACGCGCTGTTCGCCGATTCTGCGTCGCTGCGCATCGCCCGCGCCGACTACGCCGCTGGCCTCGGGCCGCACAAGCGATCGCTGCGCGCGGTCGCCGAGGCCGCCGCGGGACTCGGCTTGGTGCTGCATCCCTATACCGTGCGGACGGAGTCCGCGTTCCTGACACCGAGCCGCGGCGCCGTCGCGACGACGGCCCGCGCGGAGTTGGACACACTGCGGCGCTGGGGCGCGACCGGCGTGTTCATCGACCAGCCAGACGTCGCCATCGAGTGGCTGAGGGACGCGACAGAAGCGTCCCAATAGCGCAGCGCCTAGCCGCTGGCGCGCCGTTGCCCGACGAATCGAGCCAGCGCCATCGGGGCGCCATCCGGATCGACCACGCGCTCCTCGCGCGCGTAGCAGACCTCTAGCGTCGCCGGCGCTAGCGCCGCCTCGAGCGAACCGGGTGCGAGCCGAAGGCGTTCCCCGCGCGGTCCGCCGACATCGTCCGTGTGCAGCGCGCCGCCAACGTGCGCCTCGACGATCAGCAGACCGCCGGGCGCCAGCCAGCGCGCGGCGCGGCCGGCGAGCGCAAGATCCGCATAGCGCATGATGAGGATGAGCTGAAAGGCGTCGCCAAACGCGGGGACGTCGCCGACGCCATCGAGATCGGCGACGCGCCAGTCGATGTCCAAACCGTCGGCGACGGCGCGTGCCCGGGCCGCGGAAATCGCCACGTCCGCGATGTCGACGGCGGTCACGGCAAACCCGCGCGCCGCGAGGTAGCGAGCGTTGCGGCCGCGGCCGCAGGCCAAATCGAGCGCGCGCCCGGGGGCTGCGCTATCGACCCACTGTTCGAGCAGAGCGGCGGGGTGCTCGCGTCCTTCATACGCGCCCGCGGCGTAGCGGTCGTTCCAGCGCTGTTTGTCTTCCTGTGTCATAGAATGCTGGATCGACTCCTCGCGATGGCTTTGCGCCTAGCGCACCGGGCGTGCGTTGCGGCGGGCTATGATCTTTCCACGAAAGCAAAGCACGGCACCACCGTCGGGCGGATCGCGCGGCGACCGAGCTTCTCCAGTCAGAAGGCTAGCCACTCACAAGGCCAGCAACTCAAAAGGCCACCCAATAGGCGGACAACAGGCAGACGCATGCAGCCGCAAAATCAAGCCGCACAGGCCGCGGACTTCTGGCGTGATCCACCGTGGTCGAGACAGGAGCCCGGCTACCGCATGGCGCTGCAGCCCGTGGGCGACTGGGTATGGGAGCCCATCACCAGCGCGCGCCTGGCGCATAAGCGCGCGCTGCTCGCCCAGCGCCCGCACGAGGTGTTGGCCGCCAGCGAGCCGATCGACGCGGCGCAGCGCGGGCTGCTGACCGAGGTCGATGCTAGCGCGTGCCGGATCGACGCCGCCGGCGCGCGAACCCTGCTCACGGCAACGCCCGATCTGCCGGGCCGGCAGGCGCTGGCGTCGCTGCAGACGCTCGCCGCCGTGGCGCTCGCGATCAACGAAGATCTGTTGGTGCTGCGCCGCGACGCGGACGACGTCTATCGCCTCGTTGCCGCCTGCCTGTGTTCGCCGTCCTACTGGCGTCTGGCCGACAAGCTGGGTCAGCCGATCCAGCAGATTCACGCGCCCGTGCCCGGCCTGAACGCCCGGCTCGGTCAACGCATCGACGACTTTCTGCGCCGCCTACCACCGGGGCGCGTGTTTGAACGTCGCAACTGGTTCGTGCACGAGACCGACACGCTGTTTCAGCCCCACCACGAGCGCGTGCTCGGCGTGCCATACGACGCGCTGTGGCTGCGCACCGAGACACAGTCGCTGCGGCGCCTGTCTGCCGAGGAGATCTTGTTCAGCGTGCGCATCGACTGCTGGCCGCTGGCGAGCGCCCGCGAGGTGCCCGGCGCGGCTGCGGGTCTGGCGGACGCGCTCGATGCGCTCGATCCGGATCAGCGCGCGGGCACGTCGATCACGCCGCGGATCGAGGGGCTGTGCGCCCATCTGCGCGACAGCGACTGACGATAGGGCGCGACAAAAACGCACGACCCTTGCGGCCGTGGAGGCTGGTCGGGACGCTCGCGCGGGGACACGCTGGGACTCTCTTCAATCGCGGTGCGCAGCCCATGACAGCCACAACCTGCACAACCCTTTGCGGCGTTGCGCTGCTCTGCGCCCTGGCGCTCGGTGCCGCGCCGGCCGGCGCCAACATCTATCGCTGCGTGGATCCGCAGGGGGTCGTGAATTTCGCTGACCGGCCCTGCCCGCGCAGCGTGTCGCGGCAGCTGTATCTCGAGCACTCGATCGTCGAGAGCGTGCCGCTGGACATCGATGAGCGGCGTCGCCTGCAGGCGATCAATCGACGCCTCGCGACCATGCAGGATCGCGCGCGCGTGGACGCGCTGCGCAAGCGCAACGAACAGCGCGCGAAACAGCGCGCGGCCGTTGCGCGCTGCGACGCCGCGCGACGCGCGCAAGGGGAGCTGCGCGATCGCAAGCGGCGCGGCTACCCGCTGCGCCATGCGCGCAGAATCGCGGCGGAGGAACGCACGTTGCGCTCCGACATCGACGCCTACTGCGGTGCCTGACTCAGCCTCGACAGCTCGTCCCAGCCCATTGCGCGCGGCGCGCGCTGGCCGGCAACAACTTCCAGCGACAGGCGCAGCACGGTCGCGTTCACGGGCGTGGGGACGCCGTGCAGCCGCCCCTGCAGCGCCACCTCGCCGTTGAAGAAATCGATCTCGCTGCTGGCGCTGCCGCGCTGCAGGCTCTGCCAGGTCGAGCCGCCGACGTGGGGTACGTCGGGCACCTCGCCGCGCCGCACCTGATCGCCGCTGCGGTCGACGAACTCCCGAAGGGGCATAACGCGCCACCCCGCAGCGGCGAACGCGGCCTCGCCCTCCCTACGCAGCACCCGTGCGGCCGTCCGGCGATCGTCGCCGTCGGCGAGCAGCAGCTCCAGCGCGTTGCCCAGATTGAGCAGCAGCTTCGCGCGTTTGCGGGCCATCACATCCGGATCGGCCTCGGCCACGAATCCCGCCGCGGTGAATCCGCTCGCAATCGCGCGCGCCCGATCGTCTACCCCTTCGGGATAGCAGCCGGTATCGAGGACGCCGGCGCCGGGCGCTGCCGCAAAGGTCACGACGACCCCGGGTTCGAGATGCTGTGCCGGCAGGTTGACCACCGAGGCGTAGACCTGCGGCATGCGCCGCAGGACCAGCGGCTCGTTAGCGACCCCGTTCTGCACGCAGACCACGGGCGTTGCGCCAAAGCCTGCCGCCCGCAGATCGTCCAGCGCGCTCGCCGTGTGCTGGGTCTTCATGCACAGCAGGACGACGTCCTCAGGCTGCGGGCGCAGGTCGCGGGGATGCTCGCTGACGCGCACCGCTAGCTGCGTTCGGCCGCCAGGATCCACGAAGGTCAGCCCGTCGCGTGCCATGCGCGCGCCGTGCTCGCCCCGGGCGATCAGCTCGACGTCGGCGCCCGCAAGCTGCAGTCGCGCGCCGATAGTGGCGCCGATCGCGCCGGCGCCGTAGACGATCCATCTCAAGTCGATCTACTCCCGTGTTGTCGAGTGCGTCGTTCGCACCTGATTGGGCAAAACCACATCGCTGCGCCGGGATCGCGCTAACGGAGCAGCAGCGGGTAGTCGAGCTGGGCGCCCCACAGCTGCTGCGCGACGCTGGCGTAGCGGTTCTCGCTGGCAAAGCCGTGCTGACGCAGGGTTTCCATATCGCGCACCAGGCGCGCCAGCGGCGCGCGCTCGTCGACGGCCGACGTCCCCGCCGCGTCGGCGACGAGGCGCACGGTTTCGGCCGCTGCCTGCACGCCGTGGGTCCCCGCAAGATACAGATCGGCGCGCTGCTGCGCCGTCGCCGACTCACCGCGCAGCGCACGCTCCCAGGCTTCATGCAGCGCCGCCAGAAAGTACTCGCGCGCAGAGCGATAGACCGCGAGCGCACGCCCGTATTTCATCTGCGCCGCCGCGCGCTCGCGCAGCAGTGCGTCTGCCGCCGCGGGGGTCTTGTTCGCGGCGAGCTGAGACAGGACCTCGAGCGCCCGCGCCGCGGTGGCGAGGGAAATCGGCACATAGGTCGCGAACAACACGCGGCCGGGGCAGCGATACAGCGGACCGCTGTAGTGATCGTTGGCCGCACGCAGCTCCGCCGCGATCGGCGCGGTCATACCCGCCGGAATCGCAACGCGGGGGACGCGCACGCTGTTGCTGCCGGTGCCGCGCATGCCAACGCTATCCCAGTCATCCAGGATCTCGCAGCGCTCGGCGGGCACGATCGCCATCACGCGGCGCGCCTCGTCAGCCTCCGTCGCGCCGGCGATCAGGCACGGCGCCGCAATCCACTGCGCGTGATGGGCACCGCTGGCAAAACGCACGGTGCCGTCAACAACGATCTGGTCGCCGCAGGCCTCGCCCTGCAGCATGGTGTGACCGCTGGCCGCAACGATGGTGTGCGGATCAGACCGCCAGAGGCGCTCGACCAACGCCTGCGGCCAGCTGGCGGCCAGCAGCCGCGGGGAGTTGGCCACCATCACAAACCAGGCCGCTGCGGAGTCGCAGCGGGCGATGGCTTCCGTGACCAGCGCGCAGGTCACGGGGTCGACCTCTTCGCCCCCCAGCGTGCGCGGCAGATACAGGTTCGTCACACCCGCCGCCGCGAGCGCCGCGACGCTCGTCGCTGCGAGACGCCCGCTGCGCTCCGATTCGGCCGCACCGGCCGCGATGCTGTCGCAGAGATCGCTCAGCCGTTCGCGCCAGGTATCGCTCAGCCAATCATCGAATTGCACGTCGTCCTCCCGCTCATCGCGCTAACCAACCTGCCCCATCGGCAAGCGCCGAACAAGAGGCACGCGGCGTACGCAAACGCGGGTCAATTCGTCGGTCTGGGGTTCGGCGCACAGTGCCTGTCCGACGCGACGGCTAGCATGCGCCGATTGGATCAGGATGCGACGCGATGAAGTTCGAACATGATTTCGCGGGCGATGCCGAGTGCTGGGTGCGCATCAGCGACGAGGTGACGCCGACCGGTCTCAGCGAGGCCGTTGCCGCATTGCTGGCCGACCCCGCCTTTGACGGCGGCGAGCCGCAGATCTGGGACCTACGAGACGCGCGCTTCGGCGCGCCGGACAGCACCGGGCGCGAGGCGCGCGACGTCCTGGGCGCCGAGCTGGCACCACGGATAGAGGCTCCGCTCGCGGTGGTCGTCAATCCCGAGTGGGATGCGGACACGTCAGCGTCCGTGTATTGGCTGTTTTGCGCCCTGCCGGCGGCGGAGCTGTTCGACGACTGGGATCAGGGATGTCGCTGGCTGCTGGCCAATACCGCGCGTCGCGCATCGACCTAGCGGCCGACTCGGCGCAGTTTGCTGAGACTCAGATCAGCAGGGTGAATCCGGCGCCGAGCGCCGCCATGACCAACCAGAACAGATAACGACTCAGATAGGCCAACACCTGATGGTTGGCATCATCTCCGCGGTCGTAAAACTCATTGGAATCACTCATCGCGCGTCGCTCCGGGCTGCGTCAGAACGTGATCTGCATCACGTGTTAGCTCAAGCCCGAGAGTGTGGCTGGGAAGCCGATGGAACAGTAGCCTGACTTAATCAGGCTTTTGTAGCGCGCTTGTAGCGGCTCGGCAGCGGGCGCGGCACCGGGCTTGCCAGGGGCATTGCACCGGGTGCGCAAGGCAGGATCCTGAGCACTCGTTCAGTCCGCGCGAACCCTAACAGCGTTCAGCCCAGGCGTAGCCAGAACCCGACCCGGCTCGGCGAGACTCGACCAGACTCGACGAGACTCAAGCAGAAAAGAGCGATAGTGAACGGGCTTTGCGGTCCTCCCGAGGCGGGAGGCGAGACACGCAACGATCAACAATGAAGGAAATATGGAATCGCTTTCGCTAACGCGTTGATGTGATTCGGGATTTCAAAATCGCACAACAAACGTGCGCGAGTGGCGCTTTTTTTCCCTCGACCGTCGCGCTATTCTGGTTGCCCTCACTAGCCGGGGCTGTATGAATATACAGTGTCATTCTCCTCGGCAGGGCGATTTCACGATCCATATAGCCCGGCTAGTTGAGGCCAATCTTCGGCTATCTATCAAGACCTCTCACGGCCTCGGGCCACACACTCGGCCAGCTCCAGGACGACCACCAACACGTGCGAATTTCGCCGCTCGGTGCGTTGCGCGCGCCCCTACGGGCTGGTTGCGCGCGGGTCAGGCAAGAATCAGGCGGGGTGCAGGGGGTGAAACGGACCTCGCGGCACGGCGGCTGCGAGACCGGGAAAGGCCAGACCGGGTTCGTTCAGCGCGGCCGGCGCGAGCTGCGCCCGGCCGGCCGAAGGTGGTCGGCTAGGCCGCCGCGGGCAGGGCGGGCAGCTTCTGAATCCAATCGAAACTGGCGTCACCAACGGCCAGAAACTCCGGATTCAATAGCGATTCCTTGGCGTTGTACTGCAGGCGCTGACCGTCGAAGGTGTAGACCGCGCCGCCGGCAGCCGTCAGGACCGCGTCTGCCGCCGCAATGTCCCACTCCGACGTGGGGCCGAGGCGCGGGTAGATGTCCGCCTCGCCTTCCGCCAGCGTGCACAGCTTCAGCGAGCTGCCCATCGGCTTGCGATCCAGCCCGCCGAACGAATCGGCGACCGAATCGAGATAGGTTTCGAGCCGCTCGCCGCCATGGCTGCGACTCGCGACTGCGGTGACGCCTTCGCCGCTCGCGACGCGCTCGCTGGCGACGCGACCGCGCAGAATAGCCTCAACACCGCCTTTCACCAGGCGGGTCTGACCGGCTTTGACGTCACCGTAGAACACGCGGTCCTGGACGGGAACGCCGACCACGCCGATGACGCTGCGGTTGCCCTCGATCAGCGCGATGTTGACCGTGAACTCGCCATTGCGATTGACGAACTCCTTGGTGCCGTCGAGCGGATCCAGCAGCCAGTAGCGGGTCCAGTTGCGGCGCACGTCGAATTCCGGCGGTGCGGACTCTTCCGAGAGAATGGGAATGTCCGGGGTCAGCGCCTGCAGACCCTCGACCAGAACTTCATGGGACGCCAGGTCCGCCTTAGTCAGCGGCGACTCGTCCGCCTTTTCGATCACCTCAAAGTCCGTGTTGTAGATTTCGAGAATGGCGGCGCCCGCGCGCTCGGCGAGCGCGATCAGGTCGGCCGCTTTCGGCAGCGTGCTGTCAGTCATGAGGTTCTCCTATTCGTAACTGTCCAGTCAGATAAAACGTCGTTCGGCGCTCCGCGCCCGTGTTCAGGCATTCGCTAGCGCTCGTGCCGGTGTTTCCGTATTCGCGAACGGCGCGCCCTGCGCCAGTCGCAGTCGAGCGAGCTGCAGGGCAGCGATCGCGCGAGCCTCGTCGAACTGTTCGTGTAGGAACAGCGCATCGATCTCTTGCAGCGGCCAGGGCACCACCACCAGCGGCTCGGGCTCGTCGCCTTCGAGCGGGGCCGGGTACAGTCCCTGCGCGAGCACCACATGGATGGTGAAGCCCATATGGCTCGGCGCGATATTGAGCCGCCGCAGGTAGGTCAGCGTCCGGGCGCCCAGCCCCACCTCTTCGCGCAGCTCGCGAACCGCCGCGGCCTCGAGCGTCTCATTCGCCTCCGCCGTACCTTTCGGCAGCGTGAGCTGATAACGATGCAGTCCCGCCGCGTACTCCTGCACCAGCTGCACCTGACCGGTGTCGTCGATGGCGACCACGATCACCGCCTGTCGACCGCGCGCCGGCAGACGCTCGTAGGTGCGACGTACGCCGTTGTCGAATCGCAGCTCGAGCTGTTCGATGCGAAACAGTCGACTCGCCGCGACGTCGCGGGCTGCCTCGACCACCGGCAGCGCATAGGGATCGGGGGGCACATCGGTCATGGAGCAGGCCTGATCAACAATGAGCTGCGCTATCATAGGCGTTCTTCAGGAGAGACGCGTGCCGCAGACATTCGACTGGGCAGACATCGACATCGTTCTGCTCGACATGGACGGCACGCTGATCGATCTGCATTACGACAACACGCTGTGGAACGCTGCGTTGCCGGAGCGCTACGCGCAGCAAAATGACATTACCCTGTCAGCCGCGCGCGACCACCTGTTCGCCCAGATGCGCAAATTCCGCTCCACCATAGAGTTTTACTGCCTGGATTACTGGGCGGAGTTCACCGATCTGGACATCCTTGATTTGCACGCCGAGCTTGCGCCCCTGATTCGATACCGACCCGGCAGCGAGTCGTTTCTGCGCGCGCTGCAAACCCTGCAGGTGCGCTCTGTACTGGCGACCAACGCCCACCCCGATAGCGTGGCGGTAAAAGACAGCGTGTTAGACATCTGCCGGCACTTCGATCGAATCGCAACCGCGCACGAGCGACGCGAGGTCAAAGAAAGTCAGGCGTACTGGGTTTCGCTGCAGCGGGCCGAGGACTTCGATCCGCAGCGCGCGCTGTTCGTCGACGACAACGAAACTGTGATCGAGTCGGCACGACGATTCGGCATCGGTCACCTGTTCTATGTGACGCAGCCCGATTCGCACCGCCCCGCGAGAACGCCGGCGGGCGAGTGGAACACGGTCAACCGACTAGACGAGCTGCTGCCCGCGTGAGCGTCGAAGATAAGGCTCCGCGTGTTCGCCTGGATCGCTGGCTGTGGGCGGCGCGCTTCTTCAAGACCCGGTCGCTCGCCAAGAGCGCGATAGAAAACGGCAAGGTCCTCGTCGACGGGCAACGCGGCAAACCCGCCAAAGAGATCGGCGTGGGTACCGCGCTCGAGGTGCGCCGCAACGAGGAACGTTTCGTCGTCGAGGTGACCGGACTCGCGGAGCGACGCGGCAGCGCGACGGTCGCCGCCACGCTCTACAGCGAAACCGAGGACAGCATCAATCGCCGTGCCGCCGAGCGCGCCAATCGACAGATGCTGCGCGCGGGATTGAAAGTGCCCGAGCGCCGTCCGGACAAACACAGCAGACGAGCGCTCAAGGCGCTGAAACAGGCCGACGACCATGACGGATGACCGACGACACTCTGGCGAGGTCGAGCGCGACACGTCCGCGGATCGACGCCAATCAGATGGCGTCCGCACGCCACAAGACGACACCTTGCAGCGCTTCAGCTTTCCCGTGTTGGCGGCGCGCGGCCAGTTCGTGACGCTTGCCGACACCTGGAAAGACGCGACTGCCTCGCAAACGCTGCCAGACGCGGCGCGACGTGCAGTCGGCGAGGCGATGGCGGTGGCCGCACTGCTCGCGGACGGGATCAAGTTCGACGGCCGCGTGGCGCTGCAGGCGCGCGGCGACGGCGCCATCAGCACGCTGCTAGGCGAGTGTACGAATCGCGAAACGCTGCGCGGCTACGCGCGCCTGGACGACGACGCAGAGGCGGCAATTGCCGCCGGAGAGCTGGGGCTCGGCACTGGCCAACTCGCCATTTCGCTGATTCCCGAGCGCGGCGAACTGCATCAGGGAATCGTCGAGCTAAAGTCCAACATCGCGGCAGCGATCGAACACTACTTTCTTAACTCCGAACAGCTACCGACGCTAGTCGCGACTGCGGTCGACGATGAACGCGTGTGCGCATTGTTGCTTCAACAACTGCCATCCAGCAGCACCGCGGAGAGCGAGGAATGGGATCGATTGGCCGCGCTGTTTCAGACCTGCAGCGAGGCGGAACTGTTGAGTTTACAACGCGAAACGCTGCTCAAGCGGCTGTTTGCGAGCGATACGATCTCACTGCACGCCGCGCGACCGCTGCGATTCGCATGCAGCTGTTCACGCGAACGCAGCGAAGCCGCTCTCAAAATGCTGGGTCCAGAAGAGCTCATCGAGCTGACGAGCGAAACCAACGGCATCGAGATCAGCTGCGAAATCTGCGGAACGACATACCATTGGGACACGATCGAGGCACACCTGCTTTTCGCGACAGACGACCCACAGGTGCATTGATCCATTCGGACTTTTGGCTAGCGCCTGCCTCCCGCTCTGGCATACTGCGCGCCTCTGGCGCCAGCAGATTGTCGCCAACCTGTGCAGTGCTGCTCCGCACAGCGCGTAGACAACCGCTAAACTTTACCCAAATTGCTAGGTCTGACAGCGCAAACAGCCATTGTTAGGCAAGTCGTCACGATTCTTACCAGTCAGGCGAACATCTCCGCGCAAGCAACCAAAAACGCAACCAACGAACAAGGTGTGACAGCTATGGCTCTGGATATCGAGAACACGGCCAGCCACGATCGCTACATCGATCTCAGCCCCGCGCAGCTCGCAGAGACCGCAGTTCTCCGGGGCGAGGGCCGCTTCGCCGCCAACGGCGCCATCGTCGTCGAGACCGGCGTCCGCACCGGACGCTCGCCGAACGATCGTTTCATCGTCGACGAGCCCAGCACGAACGATGCAATCAATTGGGGCGAACGCAACAAGCCCGTTGCATCGGCTGTGTTCGACGCGCTGTGGGATCGGGTGTCCGCCCACATGGAGGAGGCCGACAACTTCATTTCGCATCTGCACGTTGGCGCCGACGACGAGCATTATCTGCCGGTCGAGGTCACGACGGAGTTCGCCTGGCACGCGCTCTTCGGCCGCTCGATGTTCATCCAGCCAGAGCACTACAACCCGCGCAACAAGAAAGCCTGGCATATCATCAACGCGCCGCGCTTCGTGTGCGTCCCCGAGCGCGACGGCACCAACAGCGATGGCTGCGTCATGATCAACTTCGCCCAGCGTAAGGTACTGCTCGCCGGTATGCGCTATGCCGGCGAGATGAAGAAGGCGATGTTCTCGGTACAGAACTTTCTGCTGCCCGAAAAAGACGTGCTGCCTATGCACTGCAGCGCCAACGTCGACAAGGACGGCAAGACGACCCTGTTCTTCGGGCTGTCAGGCACGGGCAAGACGACGCTGTCCGCCGACCCGAATTGTCATCTCATCGGCGACGACGAACACGGCTGGGGCAAAGGCACGGTGTTTAACCTCGAGGGCGGCTGCTACGCGAAGTGCATCGACCTGTCGAAAGAGAACGAGCCCGTCATCTGGGACGCGATCTCGTTCGGCGCAATCATCGAGAACGTGATGATCGACGAATCCACGCGCACGCCGGACTACACCGACTCGTCGATGACCGAAAACTCCCGCGCCTGCTATCCCCGTGACAACATCGAACTAAAGGTCCCGGAGAATCGCGCGGGCGAGCCGCACGCGGTCGTGTTTCTGACCTGCGATGTGAGCGGCGTGCTGCCGCCGGTGGCCATCCTGTCGAAAGAAGCGGCCGCCTATCACTTCCTGTCCGGCTACACGGCGGCTGTCGGTTCGACGGAAGTTGGCTCCACCGAGCCCTACCGCGCGACGTTTTCAAGCTGCTTCGGTGCGCCCTTCTTTCCGCGCCCTGCCGGCGTGTACGCCGATCTGCTGATGAAGCGCATGGAAGACTTCGATTCGCACGTCTATCTAGTCAACACCGGCTGGACGGGCGGTGGTCACGGCGTCGGCAAGCGTTTCGACATTCCGACCACGCGCGCGATCATCGCGGCCATCCAGTCCGGGACCCTGCTCGGCGCCGCTACCGAGAGCCTGCCCGGATTCAACCTGGACGTGCCCAAATCGATCGACGGGGTCGACAGCCGGCTTCTGAATCCGCGCCAGACCTGGTCTGATCAGGCGGCCTATGACGACGCCGCGCGCAGCCTGATTGGCAAGTTCGTCGAGAACTTCCAGCAGTTCGAGGTCGACGCCAACATCGTCGCCGCCGGACCCGACGCGAGCTACTAGCCGCAACTCACCGATCGCGCGTCCGGCGCCGCCGTCGCGCTGCGCCCCGCCGTGCATCCGATCCGGGCGCGCCGCTGGACGCTCCAACCTCCTTTGGCGCAGGATAGTCTGCCGTGCTCGTACGCGAGTGCCGCAGTCAACGCCAAGGAACCAAGCCGAACGTGCCGCCAATCATCGATGCCCTGCGTCCCCATGCCGAGCTCCTGTCGAAACTCGGCCACGGGCTGGAGAAAGAGAGCCTGCGAGTCACCGCAGACGGCGATCTCGCGCTAACGCCGCACCCCGAGTCGCTCGGCTCGGCGTTGACCCACCCACAAATCACCACCGACTTTTGCGAAGCGCAGCCGGAGCTGATCACCGGGGTGCACGACAGCGTCACGGGCTGCATCGGCGAGCTCGATTCGGTGCACCGCTATCTGTACGGCGCCCTCGATGATGAGATGCTGTGGACGGCCAGCATGCCGTGCCGCCTGCCGGCGGATGACGAGATTCCCGTCGGTCGCTATGGGACGAGCAACATCGCCCGCGCGAAAACGATATACCGTCTCGGCCTCGGTCACCGCTACGGCCGGACCATGCAAACTATCTCGGGAATTCACTACAACTTCTCGCTGCCTGACGCGCTGTGGCCAGTGCTCGCGGACGCGCGCGGCGAGCCGTTCGACGATCAGACAGCAACCCGGGGCTATCTCGATCTCATCAGGAACTTTCGCCGCACCTCTTGGCTGCTGATCTATCTGTTCGGCGCCTCGCCAGCGATCTGTCAGTCATTCATTCGCCGCGACGATCACGGCCTGGAAGATCTAGGCAACGGTACTTTGCATCTACCATGGGCCACCTGCTTGCGCATGGGCCGCCTGGGATATTCGAGCGATGCGCAGGCCGACCTGCACGTTTCCTACAATTCGTTAGACGCCTACGCGGCTACCATCCGTCGCGGTCTGTCGACGTCGTTCGAACCCTACGAGGCCATCCCCAAGTACGACGGCGACGAGTACGCGCAGCTCAACACGGCGCTGCTGCAAATCGAAAACGAATTCTACGGCACGATTCGACCAAAGCGCCGCACGAACAAGGGCGAACGCCCGCTGACGGCACTGCTGAAACGCGGCGTCGAGTACGTCGAGGTGCGCTGTCTGGACGTAAACCCGTTTCTGCCGAATGGGATCGATCTCGAGACCGCGCGGTTCGTCGACGTCTTTCTACTCTATTGCCTGCTGAGCGACAGTCCCGCCGACAGCAGCGTGGAAACGGCAGAGGCCACGATGAACCAGCGCCGCGTGGTCGAGGAAGGGCGGCGGCCGGGGTTGCAGCTCGAACGCGACGGCAACGCGCTGACGCTACAACAGTGGGGTAGCGAGATTCTCGATGCCTGCGAGCAGATAGCAACGCTCCTGGGAGACGAGGCGGTCGATGCCGTGGGCGCACAGCGCGCGAAACTTGAAGACGCCGAACGAACGCCGTCCGCGATGGTGCTAAGCGCGATGCGCGACCACGACCAGTCGTTTTATCGCTTCGCGCTCGATCGCTCGAGAGCACACGCCGACGCGTTTCGCGCAGCGCCGCTCGAAGGCGCGAAGCTCGAGGCATTCACTGCGCGCGCACAGGACAGCCTCGCGGAACAACGCGCACTGGAAGCGGCCGAAGTCGAACCGTTCGACGAGTTTTTGGAACGCTATCTAGCGTTGCCGTGAACTTTCTCGCCCACTGCGTGCTGGCGGGGGATGACCCGGATCTGATCGCGGGCGCGATAGCCGGCGACTTCGTCAAGGGCGTGATACGCGACGACGAGTGGCCGGGGCGCCTCGCCCTCGGCATCCGTCTGCATCGGCGCATCGATGCGTTCAGTAACGACGATCCCGGTCTCCGGACCAGCGCCGCGCGCTTGGGGCCGGACTTGCGCCGCATCGCGCCGCCCATCATCGACGTCTGGGCCGACCACCTGCTGGCGCAGCGGCTCGTCAGCGGGGAACTGGCGGCGCCCGGCGGCGAGCCGTTCGAAACCTACGCCGACAAGCTCGCGCCGGTCGCGCTGCTGCGCAACGCTGCGATGCCGGCACGCTGCGTCGAGTTCTTGCGGCACGCTGAGCGCAGCCGCCTGTTTCACGACTACGCCACACCCGAGCGCATCGAACGCGCGATCACGCATCTTTGCTTACGGCTCGGACGCGAGGGGGAAGCGCCGCGGGTCATGGATCTCATCCGCGCTCAGCGCGAGACGCTGGCGACTGACTTCGCGGCGTACTGGCCGCGCCTGCGCGCCGAAGCCGCGCGTTTCCTGCGCGCCGCCGCGTAGACCATCGGGCGGCGCGCCGGTAACCTCCGATATCGCTTTGCCCTGCTGGAGAAGTCTGTGCGCGCCGTCCTTTGTCATGCCTACGGGCCGCCCGAATCGCTCGACTATGCGGAGGTCCCCGCGCCGGAACCCGGCGCCGACGAGGTGCGCATCGACGTCGCCGCCACGGCGCTGAATTTTCCCGACGTGCTGATGATCGAGGGCAAGTATCAGTCGAAGCCACCGTTTCCGTTCGCGCCCGGCGGCGAAGTGGCGGGCGTCATCAACGCGGTCGGCGCCAACGTCACCGACTTTGCACCCGGCGACGAGGTGTTCGCCGGCTGCGGTCACGGCGGCATGGTCGAGCAGATCTGTCTCGCGGCCAGCAGGCTGCACCGTAAGCCCGCCGGCATGAGCTTTGCCCAGGCCGCTGGCATCTCCACGACCTACGGCACCAGCTACTACGCGCTGAAACAGCGAGCAGAGCTCAAGCCCGGCGAAAACCTGCTGGTGCTGGGCGCAGGCGGAGGCGTGGGGATCGCCGCGGTCGAGCTCGGTAAGGCCATGGGCGCGCGCGTGCTCGCCGCCGCGAGCACGCAGGAAAAGCGTGACGCCGCGCGAGCGGCCGGCGCCGACGAGGTCATTGACTACAGCGACGGCGAGCTGAAAGACAAGGTGAAGGCGCTGACCGACGGTAAGGGTGCGGACGTGATCTACGATCCGGTCGGCGGGGCGCTGTTCGATCAGTGTATGCGCTGCATCAACTGGTACGGCCGGGTGCTGGTCATCGGTTTCGCGGCCGGCGACATCCCGAAGCTGCCTATCAATCTCGTGTTGCTGAAAAGCTGTCAGGTCATCGGCGTGTTCTATGGCGCCTTTACCGGCCGCTACCCCGCGGACAACGCGCAGAACTTTCGCGAGCTGCTCGACATGTTTACCAGCGGCAAGATCAACCCGCTGATCGGCGCGAGCTATCCGCTGGCCGACTACGCCGAGGCCATGCGGGCACTCAGCGAACGGCGCGCCATCGGTAAGGTCGTGGTCACGCCATGATCGATACCGACTATCGCACGGCGGCAACGCGCTGCGCCCTCTGGATCGCCCTGCTGCTCGGCGGCGCCCAGATCGCGGAGCACGCGCTGTATATGGAGCCCTGTCCGCTGTGCCTGACGCAGCGGGTGTTCTTCATCCTCGCTGGGTTCGCGGCATTCGCAGCGATGCACGCCACCCACCCCAGTCGCGGCTGGTCCCTGCTGACCGGCCTGTTCGCGCTGGGGGGTCTCGCCTTCGCGCTGCGCCAGCTTTATCTCTACACACTGCCGCCAGAGCAGATACCCGCCTGCACGGCACCCATCGGCATGCTGATCGAGTTCGCGCCGATCGCGGAGGTGCTGCGGGCGATGACGATGGGCACCGGCAACTGCGCGGAGGACAGCTTCCCGGTGTTCGGGCTGCAGGTACCCGGCATCGCGATCCCGCTGGCGGCGCTCATCGGCTTCATCGGCGTGCTGTTTCTGGTCGCGCAGCAGCTGCGCCGACTGGACCGCTGAGGGCCGCTGCAGCACTGCACCGCCGCGACTAACAAACCACTTACTTTACATATTCCCGGGAACGCGTTGGAATCGGTGACGGGGATATAAGGCGTGCGCGCCGAAAAAGTGAAAGATAGTGGAAGTCATCGAGAAAGGTGACTTAACGCACTAATTTCTTTGCGCTTTTCCTTAGCCTTCGATACATTCGACGGCGAGGGATACTTGCGTCCACAAGTTACCAACATAGGTAACCCGCTCGCAGTCAGAATTTCGGAACCTGTGCCGGTCGGGAGACGGTCGGCGCGCTGTGGTGGTGACGAAGTGAAACCGGTCAGCCGGAATCGACCCTGGGTCGGTCCGCGCGCCGCACCGCTTCGAAGCGCGAGCCCATTAACCGGCTCGGGATCGACCACAGGTCAGGATCGTGACCCATTGCGGATTGATATGGGGCACGCGCCAACCGTGGGCCACGTGCAACCGAGCGCGCGGTCATGACATCAACAAGCGCCCAAATATGGCTCTTTGGCCAGAAGAGGCGTAGCCGCTATCGGCACGTGCAGCGACATGCAGCGACAACAGAAACAATCCAAATCGACCCGCCGTATCCTCATCATCAACGGCAAGGGCGGGTGCGGAAAATCGACCATCGCGACCAACCTCGCGGCCGCCTATGCGTCCCGCGGGCTGAGCGCCGCCCTGGTCGACTACGACTCACAGGCCTCCAGCACTGACTGGCACGAGCTGCGCGACAGCGCCGCGCCAACCGTGACCGTGATTCCGATGCATCAGCGGGTGTCGATGTATCAGACGCGCGCGTTTTCTCACCAGGTGCCGACCGACTGTGAGCGCATCATCATCGACACGCCGTCCGGCGCGCGCGAACGCAACATCGACCAGCTAATCAAGCAGTCGGACGTGATTCTGGTGCCCATGCTGCCGTCACCGCTAGACGTCCGTTCCGGATCCCGCTTTATCGCCGAGCTGCTGACCCATCGCGGCTTCCGCGCCCAGCCGCGCGCGGTGGGCGTCATCGTCAATCGGCTGCAGCCGAACAACCCGATACAGGCAAAGCTGCTGCACTCGCTCGAGTGCCTCGACGTGCCCTGCATCGCGACTTTCCAGGACAGCACGCTTTATAGCCGCGCGGCCGAGGCCGGCGCCGGCGTGGTCGAGATCGACCAAGAGGGCGACGCGGATCGCAGCGAGTGCGACAAGTGGTTCGAGCTGATCGAGTGGATCGAGACGCAGCCGCGGCGCACGGCGCGCGCACCGGTCGCGGCCGGCCCCCATCGCAGCGCGGTCCGCAGCGCCGCCACCTAGCGCAAACCAGCGCGGACGTGTTCCGCGCTTCTCTTGGTCTTGCCGCGACCCTTCCTTCAATCGCGACGGGCGCGTAGCCTCTCGGCCTGCTACCACTGACGGCGCCACGCGCGCGACGAACCGAACCGACCCGCCATGCTGCAACTCCAGGACATCGTGCTGCATCGCGGCGATCGTCTGCTGTTCGATGATCTCAGCTTCGTCGTGCACGCCGGCCAGCACGTGGCGCTGGTCGGCCGCAACGGCGCAGGCAAATCCACGCTGTTCAGCCTGATTCGCAAGCGCCTGGGTCCCGAGGAGGGCAACGTCCTGGTGCCGTCGAGCTGGCGCGTGGTCCACATGGCGCAGGAGGCGCCCGCCAGCGATCGCAGCGCGCTCGACTTTGTCATCGACGGCCACGCGGAGCTGCGCGACGTCGAGCGCGCAGCGGAGCGCGCGGCCTCCGAGCAGGGACGCGAGCTGGAACACGCCAACCTGCTGCAGCGCTTCGACGACCTCGGCGGCTATCAGGCCGAGGCCGAGGCCGCGAAGATTCTCCACGGCCTCGGCTTCGAGGCGGACACCCTGAACAACCCGGTCGAGAGCTTTTCCGGCGGCTGGCGCGTGCGGCTCGCGCTGGCCCAGACGCTGATGACGCCCGCCGATCTGCTGCTGCTCGACGAGCCCACTAACCACCTGGATCTCGAAGCGACGCTGTGGCTCGAGCGGCGGCTCGCGAGTTTTCCCGGCACGCTGCTGACAATCGCCCACGATCGTGACTTCCTCGACCGGGCGACCGGCTACACCGTGCACCTGGAAAACGGCCGCGCCACCCAGTACGCCGGCAACTACTCGGCGTTCGAGCGCCAATACGCCGAGCGCGCCACGCTCGCCGCCGCGGAGGCGCGCAAGGCCGCCGCCAAGCGCAAACAGATCGAAGCGTTCGTGAATCGCTTTCGCGCGAAGGCCAGCAAGGCGCGCCAGGTGCAGAGCCGGCTGAAGGCGCTGGAAAAACTCGACGCCAGCGCCGTGCTGCAGGCGCAGAACCCGTACGACATCGCTTTCTCGAACGCCGACAAGGTGTCGCGGCCGGTGCTGAAGCTGGACGACGCGGCGCTCGGCTATCCCGATCATCCCGTGCTGGATGAGGTGAAGCTGTCGATCCAACCCGGCGCGCGCATCGGCGTGCTCGGCAAGAACGGCGCGGGCAAGTCGACGCTGCTGAAAACCATCGCCGGGGAGATCGAGCCTCGTGCCGGTCAGATCGTGCGCGGAAAACACAGCTCGGTTGGCTACTTCGCTCAGCACCAGATGGAGCTGCTGGACGGCCGACGCAGCGCGATCGTGGAACTGCGCGCGCTGTACCCAGAGCGCTTCGCGCCCGAGACGCCGGCGCGCTCGTACCTCGGTGGCTGGGGCTTCAGTGGCGACGACGTATTTCGGCCGATCGATACGTTCTCTGGCGGCGAGCGCGCGCGGCTGGTGCTGGCGCTGATCGCGGCCTCCGAGCCTGCGCTGCTGATCCTCGACGAGCCGACCAACCATCTCGATCTCGATATGCGGGCGGCACTTGCGTTCGCGCTGCAGGCATTCAACGGCGCGATGCTGCTGGTGTCCCACGACCGCCACCTGCTGCGCCAGTGCGTCGACGAGCTGTGGCTGGTAGACGGTGGGCGGCTGCGCGAGTTTGGTCAGGATCTGGACGCCTATGAGCGCGGCGATCTCGCGCCCACGACAGCGCAACCCGAAAGCTCAAGAGAAGCTGCAGCAGCGTCGACGACGGCGGAGCCCGCCCCACCCGAGCGCAACACGCGCAAGGATCGCGAGCGCGTCCGCGCCGAACGCGCCGCGCGCCGGGCGGCCACTCGCCCGCTGCGACGCGAGATCGAGCGGCTGGAGACCGAGATGGAGGCGTTGATCGAGGACCTGACGCGACTGGAGGCCAGACTCGCAGAACCGGATGCCTACAGCGACGAGAACAAGGCGAATCTGAACGCGTGGCTGCAGGAGCAGGGACAGTTGAAGGCCCGGCTGGAACAGATCGAGCAGTCCTGGCTGAACCGGCAGGAGGCACTGGAGGCCGCCGAGGCCTCCGAGACACAGGCGTCCGGGAAGTAGGCGAACGCGGCGCGCCGGGTCCGCTCGGCTACACTAGGCTTTCGTTGCACACAACAGGAGCACTCGCCGTGACGATCGAGATCACCTACTGCGCGAGCTGAAACTACCAACCCGCAGCGGTCAGTCTGGCCGCAAAAATCGCGAGCGCCATGGGCATCGATGCCACGCTCATTACGGGTTCCGGCGGCGAGTTCGAGGTTGTACGGGACGGCGAGCTTGTCTATTCGAAACGCGCAACGGGTACGTTTCCAGACGAGGACGCGCTGGTTGCACAGCTCGCAGCCGCGGGTGGGAACTAGCGAGCGACGCAAGCCTATGCCAGCGTGACCAAAGTGATGAATGTGCGGCGGGAATAGTCTCGCGGCAGTTCTCCACGCACGCACAGAGGATGTCTGCATGCTGAACAGGATCACCGCGGCACTCTTGCTGATCGCCGCCACGACCGCCACCGCCGACGAGTCCGCGCTCGAAGCACTCGTCGGGACCGCCGGGAAGTGGGCGGGCAGCCTCTACTATCTGGACTACCAGTCCGGCCAACGCTTCGCCATTCCAATGGAAGCGAACATCGCGGCGACGCCGGACGGCGCGACCGTCGTAAAACGCCTGACCTGGACCGACCCCGGCAACCTGGTCTACGCCGTGGAGCTCACCACGATAGATCGTGACACGGGCGAACTCGTCCAGGCCTTCTTTCGCGACAACAATGGCGAGCACATGCGCTATGTCCTGACCGACATCACCATCGAGTCGGCCGACAAATGGCAACTTGTGTACGAGCACAACGGCACCGACGACGATCGACCGGCGCGTATACGTCACACCTTGACGCGCGAAAGCGGGCTTTTGATCAGCAAAAAGTCGGTGCGGTTTCTGGATGACGAGGACGACAAGTTTTTCGAGCGCAACGGTTCTGAGTTGCGCTTGATCGAGCCGCGTTCGTCCTAGCGGTTCAAGGATAGGGCAACGTGCGAAGAACGTCTCACCCGTGTACCCAACGATGGGCGCCGCGGCGAGCTGACCGGACATCGCTCTCTGGCTTTGGTCACCAATCCCGTTCTGGCGGAGGGAGCGGCTAGAAGGCTGGACCGAAGGCCGCTTCAGGCCCGGCAGTCCATCAATGCTCGACATATTGGAGGCCAACTGACCCTCACGCATACCGGCATCGCCAAGCTTGTCTGCGTAGGTCTGGTAGTAGTCGCGTGTGCCTTCAAACGAATAGAGAGGGACGTTCCAACCGCATGAATCAGCAATACGCCCAATGTCGAGTTTGATAATCGAGCGCAGACCGGGCAAGTCCGCGAAGCGGGTGCGAAGGGCCTGGAACTCATCGTGATCGGATTCGATCACGCTCCCCTGACCGTGCAAACGCAAGATGAACGGTTTTCCGTCGAACGCGCAGAACATAAAAACGACGCGTCCATTTTCCCTGATATGGGAGACGGTCTCTATACCGCTACCCGTGACGTCAAGATACGCGATCGTTCGGGCATCCAACACTCTCAGGCTATCCATGCCTTTTGGCGAGATGTTCACGTGCCCATCCTGACTAATGGGTGCCGTACCCACGAAAAACACCTTCTGATCAGTGATGAATTCTATGAGTTTCGGCGTCAGTTCCTCGTATATCTTTCCCAAGCTAGCGCCCTCCAAAACCCAAACTCTAACAGAGGCCTACTGCCATCATCGTGTCAGCAAGAATGTCGGTAACGGATCGGGTACATCGCTATCTAGAGATAGTCGAGTCAGAGTAAGGGGGGAGAGTACACACGCATTACCCGTAAGAAGGAAACACCACGTTATAAGAAAAGCCCAAGGGGGAGATAGCTAATCGGAAAAAAAAAAAAAATGGTTTGCGTGTTGGTACAGCCACACAA
>JBCCGT010000016.1:0-121659 GCA_039029135.1 Pseudomonadota bacterium
CCGGCAACCACCGATATCAGCGCGATGCCCACGATTGCCGCGATCGCCAACACTTGGGTCCCTGTGCCTGCGGACAGTCCGAACAGATAGTCCAGCCCGCCGGTCATCTGCACGGCGCCGTAGCCGATCGAGGTGGCCAACCCCAACAAGGTCGCCAGCACGGCGACGATGTCGACGACGTGGCCGAAGCGGCCCCAGACGCGCTCGCCGAGCATCGGATAGAAAGCGCTGCGCAGTGTCAGAGGCAGGCCGCGATTGAAGCTGAAGTACGCAAGGGACAGACCGACGACAGCGTAGATACCCCAGGCGTGCAGTCCCCAGTGCAGAATGCTCGCCGCCATGCCGACGGACCGCGCGGCATCGACGTCCTGCGCGTCGACACCGATCGGCGGGTTGAGCGTGTGCGTGACGGGTTCCAGCACGCCGAAGAACATCATGCCGATGCCGACGCCTGCGGCGAACAGCATGGCTAACCAGCCCGCGTAGCCGTACTCGGGCTTGGCCGCAGTGCCGCCGAGGCGTGTGCGGCCGAGCGGCGAGTAAGCGACCGCCAGGCAAAACAGCACGAACAGATTGGCGACCAGCAGGAAGAACCAGTCGAAGGTCGAGGTGGTCCAGGTGCGCAGCGCGGCAAACAGCTCGCTGGCCTCGCTTGCGAACAGCAGCGTGCCGACGACGAGTGCAACCGCCAGCCCGGCCGAGACGATGAACACCGGGTTGTGCACGTCGAGCCCGAACAGCTCGACGTTGTCTTCACCGATCTCGTGACCGATGTCTATGCTGGTTTCTGTCACAGCGCCTCCTCTCCCGGGCTTACCATACGCGACTCCTAGCGCGCTTGCAGTCCGGTCGCAGCACCGCTGCGCCGTCTGTGACGTGTACGCTTCGATCGGTGAATCGGCGCATGAAGTCGCTGTCGCAGGCGCGCAATTTGGCGACGAAAAGTGCGACCCTGGCCCGCACGCGAACTGCCACCATGCGAGCCATGAAAACACCCGAATTCGTGCTCACGTTCTCCTGCGACGATCACATCGGCATCGTCCAGGCCGTGTCGACCTGGCTCTTGGGTATCGACTGCAACATCATCGACAGCTCCCAGTTTGGCGACGCCTTCACTGGGCGATTTTTCATGCGCGTGCAGTTCTCCGGCGATCACGAGCTAACGAGTCTGCAGGCGGCGTTCGTCGAGATTGCGGCGGAACACGGCATGAGCTGGGAGCTGTGGGACGTCGACGTGCATCCCAAGGTGCTGATCATGTGCTCCAAGCCGGATCACTGCATCGCAGACCTGCTGTACCGCGCGTACTACCGGGAGTTGCCTGTGGACGTAGCGCTCATTGTCTCTAACCATCGGGACAACTATGGCCTGGCCGCACGCTATGACGTGGATTTCGTTCACCTGCCGATCACGAAAGACAACAAGGCGCAGCAGGAGACCAGACTGTTTAGCGAGGTCGAGGCGCGCGGCATCGATTTCATGGTGCTGGCGCGCTACATGCAAATTCTCTCCAACGACTTCTGCGCGAAGATGCCGGCCCGAATCATCAACATTCACCACAGCTTCCTGCCGAGTTTCAAAGGGGCGCGGCCCTATCACCAGGCCCACGAACGAGGCGTCAAGCTGATCGGCGCCACCGCGCACTATGTGACGGCAGACCTGGACGAGGGCCCGATCATCGATCAGGGCATCGAGCGCGTCGATCATCGGTCGTCGCCGGCGGAGCTCGCCGAGATCGGACGCGACGTCGAGCGCCTGGTTCTGGCGCGGGCGGTGCGCTATCAGGCGGAACACCGGATACTGCTGAACGACAACAAGACGGT
Source organism: Pseudomonadota bacterium (assembly GCA_039029135.1). Classification (GTDB taxonomy): domain Bacteria; phylum Pseudomonadota; class Gammaproteobacteria; order Pseudomonadales; family Azotimanducaceae; genus JALZVT01. Next base: position 1,822 of record JBCCGT010000016.1, read on the forward strand.
GGTCTTCAGCTGAGGCTCTAAGCAGCGGTTTTACGACCGTCCCCGTCTCGCCCGCCGGTCAAGCGTTTGCAGCACTTTCGGCAGCACTTTCGACAGCTTCTGGGGCGGCCAAGCAATATGTGTCGCTGAAACGCTATTGCCTGTCGCTATGCCGCAAGCTCGGCTTGCTAGCTTTGCGGAAAATTGACTCACATATTCTCCCTGCCGGGTGCTTGCATGACCGACACAGTCGTTAGTTCAGCCTCGAAAGAAGTCGTGATCGGCTTCGATCGACCGTTCGTCGTCATCGGTGAACGCATCAATCCTACGGGCCGCAAGATCCTCGCGGCCGAGATGGTCGACGGCAATTTCTCGCGCGTCGAAAGCGACGCGCTCGCGCAGGTCGCGGCGGGTGCGCACATGCTCGACGTGAACGCCGGTATTCCGCTCGCTGACGAACCCGCGCTGCTGGCCCAGGCCGTGCAGCTTGTGCAGGGCGTCACCGATGTGCCGCTGTCGATCGACTCATCGATCGTGGCCGCGCTCGAGGCAGGCCTGGCGGTCTATCAGGGCAAACCGCTGGTGAACTCGGTGACGGGCGAAGAAGAACGCCTGGAGAGCGTGCTGCCATTGGTGGCAAAGCACGGCGCGGCGGTCGTCGCGATTTCGAACGACGAGGCAGGCATCTCGGAAAACCCCGACGAGCGCTTCGACGTTGCCAAGAAGATCGTGGAGCGTGCGGCCGATCACGGCATACCGGCAGCGGACGTTGTGGTCGACCCGCTCGTCATGCCGATCGGCGCCATCAACAGCGCCGGCAAGCAGGTGATGCACCTCGTCCGCCGGCTGCGCGACGAGTTGGGCGTGAACACGACCTGCGGTGCGTCTAACGTCAGCTTCGGACTGCCGAACCGCAACGGCATCAACAGTGCGTTCCTGACCATGGCGATCTCTGCTGGCATGACGTCCGCCATCACCAACCCGCTGCACAAAGAGGTCATGCAGGCCGTGTACGGCGCCGACGTGATGATGGGCCATGACCCGGACTGCGCCAGCTGGATACGCCAGTATCGCGAGCCGCCCGCCGAGGGCGAAGGCGCGCGCCGGGGTCGCGGAAGGCGTCGTCGCCGCGCGGGATGAGCCAACCTTTGTACCCGGTGGTGTTCCAGCCCTCCGGGCGCCGCGGGGAGTTCGTAGAAGGCACGCCGCTGCTCGATGCCGCACGTCAGCTCGGCGTCGATATCGATTCCCTGTGCGGCGGTCGCGGGCTGTGTGGCCGCTGCCAGATCCTGTGCGCAGAGGGTGAGTTTCCCAAGCATCAGATTGCTTCGACGGTTGGCAATCTCTCCGCGTTCACCGCGACCGAGCAAAAGTTCGAGCAGCGCAAAGGCAGTCTCGATGGTCGACGGCTGAGTTGTCACGCGCGCATCGAAGGTCCGCTGGTGATCGACGTGCCGCCGTCGTCGCAGATTCACCGCCAGGTCATCAAGAAGGACATCGACGAGCGCGAGATCGAGCTCGACCCCGCGGTGCGACTCTTTTATGTCGAGGTTCCCGTCGCGACGCTGGACGATGCGCGCGGCGACGCGGAGCGGCTGCTCGATGCGCTTGCCGAGCAGTGGTCCAGAACCGGCCTGCGTATCGATCGTTCGCTGTTAGCAGATCTGCAGCGGACGCTGCGCGCGGATGAGTGGCGCGTCACCGCGGCTATCGCTGATGACACCGTGATCGCCTTGTTCCCGGGACTGCACGAGTCCGCCTACGGGCTCGCCGTCGATGTCGGGTCGACAACCATCGCCGCGCATCTGTGCGATCTCGTTTCCGGTCGGGTCGTCGCATCGTCCGGCCTGATGAATCCGCAGAACCGCTACGGCGAGGATCTGATGAGCCGCGTCACCAACGTCATGATGAATCCCGGCGGCGAAGAAGAGCTCACGAGCGCGGTCCGCGAGGCACTGAGCGATGTGCTGCTGACCGCCTGTTCGCAGGCGCAGGTACCGGTCGATGAGGTGTTGGCGTTCGTCATCGTCGGCAATCCGATCATGCATCACCTGCTGCTGGGCATCGATCCCACCGAGCTGGGTGGCGCGCCGTTTGCGCTGGCGGTCGACTCGGCCGTGACGCTGCAGGCGCGCGATTTAGAGCTGCCGGCAAACCCCGCCGCCCCGGTCTATCTGCCGCCCTGCATAGCCGGTCATGTGGGTGCCGACTGCGCGGCGGCGATACTCGCCCATCCGCTGTATCGACAGGATCCCGTAACGCTGCTGGTGGATATCGGCACGAATGCGGAGATCGTGCTGGGCAACAAGGACAGGGTCCTCGCGTGCTCCAGCCCGACAGGTCCGGCCTTCGAGGGCGCGCAGATCAGCGCGGGCCAGCGCGCGACCCTGGGTGCCATCGAGCGTCTGCGAATCGATCCGCAGACTCGCGAGGTGCGCTGCAAGGTGATCGGCGTGGAACCCTGGTCGGATGAGGACGGTTTCGCGGCGGCCGTTGCCGCGACCGGTATCACCGGCATCTGCGGCTCCGGCATCATCGAGGCCGTGGGCGAGATGCTGCTGGCGGGCGTCATTTCCGCCGACGGCCTGATGCAAGGCAGTCTCGCCGATGTCACGCCGCGTATGCAGCCTGACGGCGAGAGCCATCGTTTCGTTTTGATCGCCGCCCAGGACGGGCAGCCAGAGATTGCCGTGACGCAAAACGACGTGCGCCAAATTCAGCTCGCGAAGGCGGCGCTGTACGCGGGCGTGCGTCTGCTAATGGATGCCTATCCCACTGATGCCGTCGACCAGATCCAGATTGCCGGCGCCTTCGGCAGCAACATCGATCCGAAGTACGCCATGCTGTTGGGTCTGATACCCGACTGTGCGCTGGAAAGCGTATCGGCCGTCGGCAACGCGGCGAGCACGGGCGCGCGCGTCGCGCTGCTGAACCTCGACTCGCGCGCCGAGATCGAGTCCGCGGTACGCAGGATAGAGAAGATCGAGACGGCGATTGCCGACGACTTTCAGGAGCACTTCGTCGCGGCGATGTCGATACCGCATCGCAGCGATCCGTTCGACGAGCTGTTTCGCGTGGTAGCGAGGCCGGCGGCGACGACCGCGCCGAAGCGGCGCAGACGCCGACCGCGGCGCTGAGCAGCGCGCTTAGACTCACCGTTGTTGCGGGGGCGCGCGGGGTGTCAGCAATCGTTGTGGCTAGTCCGGCATCGGGACCGCGTGGGCGCCCGCATCGTGTCGTGGCGTGTCGCCATCGATGTCGTAGTAGCGCCCCTGCTCCTCACAAAAGATGTGCGCGGCGATCCGCAGCCCTGAGTCGTCGTCGAGCGAGCCGGCGGCGATGGAACAGCGATCCTCGTCGTCCGCCTCGAAGAACAGCGACGAGCCGCAGAGCTGGCAAAACCCGCGGCGGTAACCGGGTATCGCGCGGAACCATTTGAGCGTCGAGTCGTTAACCAACTCGAGATGTTGACGTCGACAAGCCGTTGCCGCGACGAAATGACCGCTGGTGCGGCGGCACTGCGCGCAGTGGCAGGCGATGATCTGGCGCAGGGGGCCGGTTACGCGGTAGCGGATGGCGCCGCAGGCGCAGCCACCGGTGCGCTGGCCCGCTTCGTTGGTGTCACTGGTCACGAACGACCGCGACGTCGAATTCGCTGCCGGCATCCGCCAGCCAGTCCCAAAGGTAGTCGGCGAAGCTGCGACGAACGATCATCTCGAAGGCATCCGCCTCGATCCGGCGCAGCAGACACTGTCCCTTTGCCAGCGTCACGGTCACCACTTTGTCGATGGGAAAGTTGTCCGGGTGCAGATCGTAGGGCACGGACTTCATCAGCACCGTCTTCGCGGCGGGACCGCTCAGCGTCAGGGCGAGCTGCCCGCCGGAGACGTTCACCACGGCGCACCTGTCGCTGCAGGCATCCCGCAGCCCGCGCTCCAGCGCCAGCGCATCCGACTCCGGTCCGGTCAGCAGCCACTCGTCCGGGCTGACCCAGCGTAGGCAGAGATCGCCGTTGTTCGAACTCGTCAGCGGTTTGATCGGCAGCGCCAGGCCGAACGCCGCCTGCACAGCGGGTGCGAGCGATTCCGACGCGCCGCGAATGACGAGATGCGCGAGTCTTTCGCGCAGCGTAAACCGCAGCTCGCTCCCGCCGTCTGCGGTTACGTCGACGCGGTGCAGCGGCGAGCGGTGCAGATCGCCGCTCGCCATCTGGTTCATCAGGTGAATCTTGTTCGCAGCGGGCTCAGACATGCTGACGCTCCCCTTGCGGATCATAGAACACGGTGTCGGTGATCTCGGCGCGCTGCCATTGTTCGGGGCCGACCGAGACCCATACCTTGACGCCGCGGCGCTGCAGTCCGCCCTGGATGAGCGCGAGGGCGATGCTGCGTCCGAGCGCTGCGCTGTGGTAGCTGCTGGTGACGTGGCCGACCATGCTCTCGGGTGTTTCGCCGCTGCGTTCGAAGACGATCTGCGAGCCCTCTGGCAACACCGTCGTCGGGTCATCGGTGAATAGGCCCACGAGCTGTTTGCGATCCGCTCGCTGACAGTCTTCGCGCTGCATGCCGCGCTTGCCCAGGAACGAGAACGGTTTTTTTCGCGCCAGCGCCCAGCCCATGCCCAGGTCTTCGGGGGTGATGGACCCATCCGTGTCCTGGCCGACGATGATGAAGCCCTTCTCCGCGCGCAGGATATGCATCGTCTCGGTGCCGTAGGGCGTGATGTCGAATTCCGTACCGGCCTCGATCAGCGCCTCCCACAGTTTCAGGCCGTAGTTCGCGTTGACGTTGACTTCAAAGGAGAGCTCGCCAGTGAACGAGATTCGGAACACGCGCGCGGGTATGCCGGCAACGTCGCCCTGCCGCCACGACATGAAGGGGAACGCATCTGAATCCAGGTCCATGTCGGTGAGTTTGGCCAGCAGCCGTCGCGAGTGCGGACCCGACAGCGTCGCCGTGGCCCAGTGGTCGGTGACGGAATTCAGGTACACCTGCAGCTCGGGCCATTCGGTTTGATGCCACAGCTCCAGCCACTCCAGCACGCGCGCCGCGCCGCCGGTGGTGGTCGTCATCACGAAGTGTTCGTCCGCGAGACAGGCGGTCACGCCGTCGTCCATCACCATGCCGTCCTCGCTGCACATCAGGCCGTAGCGGCACTGACCACGGGGCAGCTTCTTCCAGGCGTTGGTGTAGACGCGGTTGAGGAACTCTCGCGCATCGGGACCCTGGATATCGATCTTGCCGAGGGTGGAGGCGTCCAGGATGCCCACCCCGTTGCGCACGGCCAGACACTCGCGGTTCAGCGTCTCCTGCATGGTTTCGCCTTGGCGCGGGTAGTACCAGGGTCGTTTCCACTGGCCGACGTCCTCGAACAGCGCGCCGTTGCTCTCGTGCCAGGGCTGCATTGCGGTGTAGCGAACGGGATCGAATAGTCGACCGACCTCGCGACCCGCGACCGCGCCGAAAGGCACCGGCGCGTAGTTGGGCCGAAACATGGTCGTGCCGACCTCCGCCATCGTGATGCCGCGCGCCTCGGCGGCGATCGCGATGCCGTTGACGTTGCTGAGCTTGCCCTGATCCGTACCGAAGCCGAGCGCGGTGTAGCGCTTGATGTGCTCGACGCTCTCGAAGCCCTCGCGATTGGCGAGCTCGATGCCGGTCGCCGTGACGTCGAGCTGGTAGTCGACGAACTGCGGCGGCGGGTGGTTAGAGGGATGGGGAACGCGGTACAGCGCGTCGCCGCCCTGCTTCGCGCACGACACGTTTATCGCTGCTGTTGTCGCCTCGAAGCCGAGAGACTCGATCAGTTCTGTCGTGTTCGCCAGCGCGTCGCGCAGCACGCTGTCCAGATCAGCGTGGCCGTTGATCGAACCCGCCCACGCGGCGTTGGCGGGGGCCGCTCCCGGCACGAAGGCGCCGCTGGGCGCATGCCAGAGGGGTTTGCGGCCGCAGTGGGCCGACAGATGAACCGTGGGCGTCCAGCCGCCGGAGCTTGCGAGTACGTCGCAGCTCAGCTTGAGCGTACGCTCGTCGTCCTGGGCGCGCAGCGTGGCGCCACGGACGCGCTGCCGGCCCGCCGCCTCGATAACGATGGCGTTGCGGTGTAGCTCGATGCCGCGCTCGGCGAGCTCGGTTGCGCGCGGCGATTCGGCGCGCGCGTCGACGACCACGGCCTCACCGCCGCTCTCACGCCAGTCGATTGCCGCCTGATACGCGCTGTCGTTGCACGTGGCGACAATCAATTTGTGACCGGGCCGAACGCCGAAGTCGCGGAGGTAGGTGCTCACCGCACTTGCCGTCATGCAGCCGGGCAGGTCGTTGTTGGCATAGACCAGCGGTCGCTCCTGTGCGCCGGCCGCGAGCAGCACGACGCGCGCGCGATTGTGATGCAGCCGGCGACGCCTGCGCTCGTAGGCCACGACGAAGTTGTGGTCGTGCCAGCCCGTGGCGGTCGTGTCGCTTAGTATCTCGACGTTGTCTCGCTGCGTTAGCTCGCTGACCTGCGTCTGCAGCCACAGCGCGGCGGTCGTTTCGTTGATCTCTGCCGGTTGCAGCAGCAGGTTGCCGCCTAGTTCTGCGCGATCGTCGACCAGCAGCACGCGCGCGCCCGCATCGGCCGCGGTCCTGGCAGCCAGGATGCCCGCCGGACCGCCGCCGATCACCAGCAGGTCGCAAAACTGATGCAGCCGGTCGTAGGCGTCTGCGTCCGGCGCGGTCGGGGCCTCGCCGATCCCCGCGCCCTTGCGGACGATCTTTTCGTACAGCGGCCACAGGGGGCCGGGCCACATGAAGGTCTTGTAGTAGAAACCCGGTGGCATGAAGCGCCCGAAGGCGCGGCCGAACCATTCCATCAGATCGAAGTTGACCGACGGCCAGCCGTTCGTCGTGCGCGCGACCAGCCCGTCGTATAGCGGCTGTTCGGTCGCGCGTACGTTGGGCGTCGTGGCGCCCGGCGTACTGCCGAGCTGCAGGATCGCGTTGGGTTCGTCTACGCCCGCGGTCATCACCCCACGAGGGCGCGCGTACTTGAAGCTGCGGCCGACGATACGCACGCCGTTCGCGAGCAGCGCCGAGGCCAGCGTGTCGCCCGCGTAGCCCGTGTACGGTTTGCCGTTGAAGCTGAACGTAATGGGTCGCGTGCGATCGATCAGACGGCCGCCCCCGATGCGATACGTCTGGGTCACGCGCCGCCCCCGTCAACTTCTGGGCGCTCTCCCGTCGAGTCTTCTGGATGTTCTCCCATGGGATAGGTGCGCTCAATCTCGTAGCTAACCGTATTGCGCAGCACGTTAAAGAACTTTCGACAGCCGGCGCCGTGTACCCACATCTCGGCCTCGCGGCCGGCGGTGTTCTTGCGAAAATACAGATACCGGCCCCAGGCCTCGTCGGAGCAGGCCTCTGGATCCAGCGGGCGCACGATGTGCGCTTGGCCCGCGTAGTGAAACTCGACCTCCTCCCGCGCTTCCTGGCAATACGGGCAGTAGATCCTCAGCATCAGTGGGCGACCCCTGCCGCGCCGTGTTCGTCCACCAGCGCACCCGTGTGGAAGCGCTCGATTGCGAACGGCTTGGCCAGCGGATGCACGTCGTCGTTCGCGAGGCATGCCGCGAACACGTGCCCAGAACCCGGCGTCGCCTTGAAGCCGCCCGTTCCCCAGCCGCAGTTGAAAAACAGGTTGGGCACCTCGCTCGGACCCATCAGCGGGCAGGCGTCGGGCGTGGTGTCGACGATGCCTGCCCACTGCCGGTTCATCGGCACGCGCGAAAATGTCGGGAACAGTTCGAGGATGGCGGCGACGGCGTGCTCGATGACGGGGTAAGAGCCGCGCTGGCCGTAGCCCGCGTAGCCGTCTATGCCGGCGCCGATGACGAGATCGCCCTTATCAGACTGCGAGATGTAGCCGTGTACCTGATTGGACATCACCACGGTGTGCAGCACGGGCTTGATCGGTTCGGAAACGAACGCCTGCAGCGGATGCGATGTGAGCGGCAGCTCGAAACCCGCGTGGTGGGCGATGACGCTGGAGTGGCCGGCGACGACGGAACCCACACGATCGCAGCCGATGCTGCCGTAGCGATCGGTCTGCACGCCCGTGACCCGGCCGTTTGCCATGTCGAACCCGGTGACCGCGCAGTTCTGCAGCAGGTCCACCCCGAGCGCGTCGGCGCCGCGGGCGTAGCCCCAGGCCACCGCGTCGTGGCGGGCGACGCCACCGCGCGGCTGCCACGACGCTCCGAGAATCGGATAGCGCGCGCTACGGCTCGTATTGATGATGGGCACGATCCGCTTCACTCCGTCGGCGTCCAGCACCTCGCCGTCGATGCCGTTCAGGCGATTGGCGGAGATGCGCCGCTCGATGTCCCGCATGTCCTGCAGCGTATGTCCCAGGTTCAACACGCCGCGCTGACTGAACATCACGTTGTAGTTCAGCTCCTGCGACAGGCCTTCCCAGAGTTTTAACGCGTGTTCGTAGAGATGGGCGGTGGCGTCCCAGAGATAGTTGGAGCGCACGATCGTGGTGTTGCGGCCGGTGTTGCCGCCGCCGAGATAGCCTTTCTCCAACACGGCGACATTCTTCAGGCCATGCACGCGCGCGAGATAATAGGCGGTCGCCAGGCCGTGCCCGCCACCGCCGATCACGATGACGTCGTAGTGCCGCTTCGGTTCCGGGTTACGCCAGTGCCGCTGCCAATTCTCGTGGTGCGTGAGGCCCTGAAGGAAGAGGTTGAAGCCTGAAAATGCCTGTTTCTTCGCGCGCACGATCTGTATCTATTTCGGTCGCCCGCATTGTCGCCCAGCGCTCCGCCGGCCAGTTTGCCCGTCTGCGTCAGGCGCGCGACGATTCTCGCCGCGCCGGCGAACCCGGTTTGTCTCCAGGATCAGGCCGGCGTCAGCGATCTATCGGGTCGGCAGGTCGCCGAAGGCGCACCATGTCGGCGCGCTTTCGGGCATGTGATTGGCCATGGGGCGGAAGTGGGTGCGATTGTCCAGCGCCATCCCGTTGACGCTGGCCATGCCGAGCTCCGCCAAGACCGCCCAGACGCGCGTGCCACAGTTGGTGCAAAAGTGGCGCGAGTTGATGCGGCCCGACTGCGCCTGCACGTCGAAGTGGGCGGGGTCGCCCGCGATGACATTGAGCTGGTCGAGAGGGACCACATAGGCCGCGTAGGCCACCGCGCCGCTGATCTTCTGGCAGTCTGTGCAGTGGCACATCAGCGCAAACGCGGGCTCCGCGCTGGTCTCGAATCGGATCGCGCCGCACAGGCAGCCGCCGCTGATCATCTCGCTCACTCTGTTCCTCCCCCAAGGTCCGTCGATCAGGGTAGCGCGCGCGACGCCCGGATGCCTACTCCGCTACCTTGACGGGCGGCTCGTGTTGGCTGTTGTCCCAGATCACCGCATCGGGCACCGCCAGCACCGCTTCGTAGACGGCTTTCGGCATCGCCATGTGCGGACCCGGAGAACTCAGATTCGGCTGGCCGACCTTGCCGGACTCGTCGTCGTAGTCGCTGGAACGAGTGTAACGGGCGAGTTCTTCGTCGCTGATGCCGGCGAGCGCCTGGACCTCGGGATCGATCCAGGCTTTGTGATCGATTGGCGCCTCGGAATAGGACAGCTCCAGCGTTAGCCCCTCCAGACCGGCGAAATAGATGGAGACGCAGAGGCCGTGATCCACCGGCCCCAGCACGGGGACGCCTTTGGATCGCAGGCGATCGCGCATGGCGAGCAGCTCGTCGTGACTCTTAACCTTCAGCGCGAGGTGCTGCATGGTTCCCGGGGCGCAGTTGCCGCCCGCATGGCCGGCGTGCGTCTCGCCGAGCGTTGTCGATATCTTGCCAATGTCCGGGTTGCACACGAACGCGATGCTGCTCTCGTCGTTCAGCCGCAGGAAACCGTGCCAGGTGTTTTCCACGCCGTGCATCCAGTACAGCGCGACCAGCTCCATCCCAAGCTTGTCGGTGAAGTACTCGATCTGTGCCTTCATGTTGGCCGTCGTCAGCGCAATGTGGTGCAAACCCTCAACTTTGTTCATCTCGATCACCCGATGTTTGACCACGCAGGCTTGGTCATTGGTGAGTTCTTGCCGCATCAGACTGCGGCGCCATTTGTGGTCCCGAGGCTAACAGCCCCGATCGCGGATCCACAACGGCGCCTGCGTCGTCGTCCGCCGCGGATGATCGGTGCGACGGGCGGAGCCCTAGACGCCGGGCCATGATCCCGAGCCGGGCGCTCGCTCGATCGGGACCCGCCGGGCTTGGCTTAGCCGGAACCGCAGGGCGCGTAGAGCGGCAGCTGCTCGAGGCTGTCGCTGCCGAACGCTTGTGTTTCGAAGAGGTAGGGATAGAAGAAGCGTCGCAGGCGGCCGTGAAAGTCGCGCACGCAGCTCAGGTAGCGCAGATGTTGCCGCATGTCCGTGCCGGCGGATCTCGTCAGGACGCGCTCGACCATCAGAGACGGCGATAGCAGCGCCAGCCAGCCCATGCGGCGATCGCGCGCCTCGCGACCGGACTGCAGGTCAAGGGCGAGGGGTTCGGCGATCTGATCGCCCACCTGTTGGAAGGCGTAGTACCACTTCCATTCGAACGGTTTCGACATCGACACATGATCGCGCCACTCGGGGTGTTGCGCGACGAAGGGTTCCATCGTTGCCGCCTTTGGCAGGTCCCAAGCGTCGTTCACGGCCTCTCTCTGCGTGAGTAAAATTTCCGCACCTTGAGGTACAGCGACGGATCGCTCTATGACGAGCTTGCCGGCCTGCGGAATGACGATGACCGTCAACAGCCAGATACCCACCAAGAGCATCGCGGAGGTGGCGGCGTCGGCGCCGGTTCTTGTGACGAGGCGGGCGAGCAGAACCCAGACCGCGACGCTGAAAGCGGTTACTGCGATCGCTGTCGCCAGACTGCCGAGATCCGTTCGACTGAGCCAGGCGCCAACGAGCAGCGGCGCCGTTACCGCGGCAAACAGAAAAGCGCCCCGAACGGCCGCGCGCAATCCGAACAGCCTGCGCCCTGTCGGGCTCGTGACGATCAGCAGCTCGCGCCGCGCGTGGCGTCGCTCCGATGCCTCTAGATCGAACAGCGACAGAATGATGAACAGCGGCAACAGTACGGCGACCAGAAACGCATAGTCGAGCCGTCCAGCGATCGCGAGCTCGGGATGCCCCGTGTCGCTCTCATAGATTTGACCCTCCAGCGCGAGCGCCCTGATGCGATGCTGCCACGGCAGATCGTCGCGGCGACCGAGGGCGGCGAAGGCGAGGTTCGATAGCGGTTCAAAGGTCAGGTGAAAGCCGTAGTACGCCGCGCTGCCTGGATCTTCCAGGTGCGATTCGTTCGCGTAGGTTCGATCTTGCTGCGTGAGGGTCACGAGGTGACTGACGGCGTCTCGCTGCTGCGCAACCCGCTGCATTCCCGTCGCTACGGCGTAAGCGGCGAGCGCGAGCACGGCCACCATCGTCCACCGTAGAATCCGGTCGCGCCAAGCGAAGCGCGCTTCGCGTAGCACGCTCACGCGTTGACTCTCGCGGCGCTGCGAAGCGCGCCATAGCAACCGAGACCGCCGCCGACGGCGGCCCACAGCAACATCATCAGCAGCGCGGGCCAGGCTCGATCCATGCGCTGCGCAGCATCCGGTAGTGGGGCGTCGAAACTCTCCAGCAGGCGCCAATTCTCTGCGTTGAGGCGCGTGCGACGCTCGGATTCGGCGTTTGCACTGCGGTTGATATCGTCCACGTAGCTCATGTCCGTCGCGTGCAGCTTGTTCAAACCCTGCACGAAGGCGAAACGGTTGTCTTCTGCGCTGCGCAGAAACTGATGTAGCTGTGCCAGATCGGTGTTTGCCATGCGCAGCGAGTAGGCGGACATCGCCAGTCGCGGAGACAGCAGGCTGAGCGACGTTGCCGCATCGCTTTGTCTGCGCTCTAGTTCCAGGCGCTGCTCGGCAAAGCGATTGAGTATGTCGGTCAGCCTCGCTTCCGCGAACTCGGCGACCACGCCGCGGAAATTGACGGGCAGATCCTCGATCTTGTCCACGTTGTACTGGGACAGCAGCCCCGCGCGCAGCGAGGCGAAGGCGGGATCGCTGGCGTTGTGCCCGTCACCCTCGTCGCGCAGCGTACGGGCAACCTCCAGATCGGTGCGCAGCTTTCCCTGTGTGGGCGCCTGGCGCTCTGCCAGGGACGCAACCACTCCGGGGGCAAGCACGCCCAGCACGATCCACGCGACCAGCAGGCCGAGCAGCGCAGCCGCCGACCGCGACGACCATGCCGATACGCCGACGACGATGAGCGCCCAGATCAGCAGATAGAGCGCATAGCCGCCCAGCAGCGCCGCGGTGGCGCCGCCGCTCTCGCCCGTCGCAACCGCGTATGTTCCTGCCAGCAACAGCGGCACCATGAGTAGCCCGCACAGTCCGGTAAGCGCCAATGCCTTGCCGCCCCAAAGCTGCAGCGGCGATAGCGATGTCGCGTACAGCAGCCTGTCCGTGCCGGCCTCACGCTCGCGCGCAAGGCTGGAAAAGCCAACCACGATCAACAGCAGCGGCGCGAGCAGTTGGTACACGAGCGCGGGCGTCAGATTGGCAAACTCACCGGCCAGCGCCGTCGCGAAAAACGGTGAGAATGTGGCCGAGTTTTGCCGGTGGCCCTCCAGGAACATCACGGTTCCCGTCACCGCGTCGACGCCCGGATCAATCACGGCGAGCGGTGGCGGTTCGCGGAACACGTAGTGGCCGTAGTGCACCATTCGATGCGGGTGCCGAGCCGGCTGTTCGAGAAACCGGGCCTCAGCCAGCGCCTGCATGTCGTGCCGCGCCCCGTGCTCGGTTTGCACGCGCACGGCGGTCGTTGCGATCGCGATCAGGATGATCAGCAGACCCACGCCCAGCGTGACGAGCGCCAGCCGCGAACGTCTCCAATAGCGCCATTCCTCGCGCGCGACGCGCAGTACAATCGCGCGGCTCATACCGCCGCCTCGATGAATGCCTGTCTGACCGCGTCGGCCGAGACGCGCCCGCCGTGTTGCTCGGCCGCTGCGTCGAACTCGGAGACGAACCTGCCGTGGCGCAGAATGCCGACGCGTTGCGCGACCTCGCAGGCACCATAGAGATCGTGAGTCACCATCAGAATGGTTTTGCCCTCGCTGGCTAGATCAACAACGATCGCGTTGAACTCTTCGATCGCGAGCGGATCGAGGCCGGACGTCGGCTCGTCTAGCAGCAGGATAGGCGTCTGCCTGAGAATGGCGCTAGCGATGGCGACCTTCTGGCGCATTCCCTTGGAGTAGGTCACCATGTGGCTATCGCGCGCGTCCGCCGCGAGCCGCACCTGATCGAAGGCGGCGTCCAGCGCCGCCCGATCAGGCCGAACAGCCGCGAGCTCCAACAGATACTCAACGTTCTCCCGCCCGCTCAGGTGGCCATAGAGATTGGTCGCCTCCGGCAGGTAGGCCGTCTGTCGCCGGACGGCCTGCGTGTCGTTCTGCACGTCGATGCCGTTCACCGTCGCGCGGCCGCATACCGGTTCGATGAAGCCGAGCAGGGTGAGCAGCGTCGTCGATTTGCCCGCGCCGTTGCCGCCGAGCAGCGCGTAGACCTCGCCCTGCGTAACTTCGAAGCTGATGTTGTCGAGCACGGTGTTGCCACCGCGCTCGACCGTCAATTGCTCAATCGACAGCATGGCCGCCATCACGACTCCTTGCGTTAGTGTGGCCAACGGCAGCTATTGCGTCGGCCTCCGCGGCCGACGCATGCGCGTCGGCCTGTCTTGGAACGGCTGCGCTCAAAACGCGTACGACGCAGATATCGCGAAGCGGCGCGGCGCGCCGGGCTGAACCCAGACGTCGGCGAACGAGTTGGTGTAGAAGGTCTCGTCGAAGACGTTGTCCAGTATGACACGCACCGTGACGTCCCTGACCGGCTCGATCTCGCCAAACAGCCGCACCGTGGTGTACTTCGGCAACTCGAAGTCGAAGCCAACCCAGCCGTTGCGCTTGGCGGTATGCTGCAGACCCGCGCCGATCTGGGCCGGCAGACCGCCCAGACTGAGCTCCTGGCTGATCTGCAGGTAGAGCTGGTTCTTGGGCGAATTGATCATCTGATCGCCGTCTTCGATGACCGCGCCGAAGCTCTCGTCCGGATTGCTGTTGGTGAACTCTGCGTTGGTATAGGCATAGGACAACAGCAGGCTGGTGCCGCCTTCGGTCGTCAGGTTTGCGTCCAGCTCGATCCCGCGACTGCGTGCCTTGCCGGCGGGGAACGAGAAGAATCCGGCCGCCGTTGCCTCCGGCCGATCGTCGTTGACGAGGAAGTTGCTCTGTTTGACCTGGAACAGCGCGAGCGTTACTGAGCCCGTCAGATCGTCGAAAAACGCGCCCAGCTCCGCTTTCGCACCGAATTCGAATGATTCGGTGATGTTGGGATCGAACTGATTGCCCTCGAAGTCAGAGCCTGCCTGCTGACGAAAACCCTCGCCGTAGGAGGCGTAAACGCTCAGGCCCTCGTTCACGCGATAGACCGCGCCAACCTGCGGCGAGAACCGGTTATCGGAAGACGATACGGTCGTTACCGGGTCGGCGCGCAGATTGGTGAGGTCCTGTTCGAAGTCGTCGAAACGAACGCCGATGCGAACCTGCAGGGCGTCTGTGAGGTCGATCTGATCCTGGACGTAAAAACCGAAGCCGGTCAGCTCTTCTTCGCGGTCGGTGTTGGGCCCCGGCACGGGCTGCGGGAACTGGTCGTAGACGGGATCGTTGACGTTCAGGAGCAGGTAGGCCGCGGGATCCAGCCCGCTGATGTCGTTGCCCGCACCGAAGAAGCCCGGTCGAAAGCGCAGGATCAACATGTCGTTTTCGAACCGGTCGTAGTCGCCGCCGATCAGTAGGCGATGGCGCAGGTTGCCGGTGTCGAACTCACCCGCAATCTCCGCTCGTGCAACGAAATACTCCGAGTCGAAGTCGCGAAAACGGAAGAAGCGCGACAGCGTCTCGCCGTCGGTAAACAGCGACTGTCGACCCCCGAAGTTGGGCTCAGAGGCGTTGCCCTCAAAGTCGGTCTCGCGATAGCCGAGTCCCGCCAGCAGGCTCCAGTTGTCGGAAAAGTTGTGCTGCACCTCCAGCTGATGGCCGACAACTTCCGTGTCGATCGGGCCGTCGCCCGGCTCGCCGACGAAGGTCCTGCGCGGCGTGAAGCCGGCGATGTCGGTAAACGCGACGCCGCGGTCGAATGGCACCTCCTGTTCGGTGTACTCCAGCTCGTAGGTGATGCTGGTCTGATCCGTCGCGTCGATCGTGATGGATGGATAGAAGCCGAGCCGCTCGGTCTCGACGGTATCGCGGAAGCTTTCGGCGTCCCCATAGAAGCCGACGAATCGCACGCCGACGTTCTGGGTGCCGCCCAATACGCCCTGAACGTCGAGGTCGACGCGATACTGGTCCCACTTGCCGACCGTGGCGCGTATGTCGCCGCCGTTCTCGAACTGGGGGCGCTTGGTCACGAGGTTTACCGTGCCGCCGGGTTCGCCGCGGCCGAATAGCGCGGAGCGCGGTCCCTTCAGCACCTCTATGGATTCGATGCCGGCGATGTCTCTCGGCCCGGCGAACCCGCGACCGGCGTTGAAGCCGTTGACCAGGAAGCCGCTGGGAAGGTTGATGTCCCCCGCGAAGCCGCGCACCGAGAACGCGTTCCACAGGCCACCGAAGTTGTTTTGCCGCGCGACCGACGCGGACAGGTCGAGCGCCTGATCGAGGTTCAGGGCGCCGGCGTCGAGGAGCAGCTCTTCGTCGATGATCTGGACCGCGGTTGGGTTCTCCAGGTCCTCGATGTTGCCCTGGTAGGCGCGGCGCTTACCGATGACGAAGATCTGCTCTTCGATGCGGTCGGCGACGTCGGTCTGCGCCTCGGCGGGCGATCCGCCGACGAGCGCGCCGGCTAGAATCAGGGCGGTAGCGGCGGGCAGGCCGCCTGGTCTGTGAGTGTTGAAGGTCGAGCGATCAAGTTTTGCGCGGTCGACCGCGCGCGCCTGCTCAGGCAGGCGTGTGGTTAGGCGAAACATGGTTTTCCCCAGCTGAACGAAAATACGAACGCGCCTGTGCCGTCCTTTGGTGGGACGGCGGCGACTAGTTATGGCTCAGTGGAGATGGAGCGGCGGACCGGTCGGTGGGGGGAGCGTATCTCGCGGTCGCCCGTTCGCGGGGCGGGTCGCGCCGGCGCGGCGCAGCGGGTGGCGCCGCGACGACAGTCGGACAAACCGCGGCGGCGCGGACGCGCCGCTGACCTCGTCCGCGATCGCCACCGCGCAGGTAACGCCGAAGTGCTCGTGCTCATCGTCCCCGTGTTCCGCCTCGTGCGCAGCGGTCTGTGCGCCGCCCAGCAGAAGCAGGACGGCGGCAAGATAGCGAAGGCGTTGGGCAACTCGCAGGGCACGCATACTGATGATTCTAAGCGCGCGTTCGATCGACGATCAAACGCTGCGCCCGCGGCAGGGCGTTCAGAAGCTGCCGGTGCCCACCTCCGAACTGGGCGGAACCAGCCCCGCGTCCTCCTCGACCAGCAGCATGTGGCTGGCCGGCGAGCGCTTGCGGGCGCGCTCTGCCTTGGGCGAGGTGCCCATGTGTTTGCGGTAGGAGCGCGAGAAGTTGGGTGCCGACACGAACCCGCAGACCGCCGCGATCTCCACGATGGGCAGCGACGTCTGCAGCAGCAGCTGCCGGGCGCGTTCCAGTCGCAGCTTCAGGTAGAAGCGGCTCGGCGGGCAGCTCAGATAGGAGACGAACAGACGCTCCAGGTGGCGCCGGGACAGACCGGTCAACTCGGCGATCTCGACGATCTCGATCGGTTCTTCGATGTTCGCCTCCATCAGCCTCACCGCCTCGGCGAGCTTCGGCTGGGTGGCGATGTGGTGGACCTCCATGCGCAGCCGCTGGGGCTCGGTGCTGTCGCGCACCCGCTCGCAGACGAACATCTCGGAGATGGCGCCGGCCAGCGCCGCGCCGTGCTGATTGCCGATGAGGTTCATCATCATGTGCAGCGGCACGTCGCCGCCGCTGCTGGTGATGCGATCGCGATCGAAGGAAAACAGGTTCTTGTTGCAGTAGACGAGCGGGTGCTCTTCCTGCAGCGCCGCCAGGCACTCCCAGTGGGCGCTGCACGCGTAGCCGTCGAGCAGTCCCGCCTCGGCGAGCAGATAGGGACCGGTGCAGCAGCCGCCCAGCACGACTTTCTTCCGTGCCAGCAGTTTCAGCCAGCGCAGCTCTTCCGGCCGCGCGCTCTCGACGACGTTGAGTCCGGCCAGTACAAAAACATGGTCAAAGCTGGCGGAATCCTTGACGTCGGCGATGGTGACGTCCGCCATCATGCGCACGCCGCCGCTGGACATCACGGGATCTGGCGTTGCGCTAACCAGCGTCCAGTCATAGAGCTTGCGCTCCGAGAGATGGTTCGCCATGCGCAGCGGCTCCAGCGCCGATGACAGCGCCATCAGCGTGAAGTTTTCTACCAGCAAAAAGCCGACGCGCAGCGGCGCCGCTACGTCTGATTCCATGACTTCATACTAGTTGAGGGGCCGGCGGCGACGGTAGCGCGGAAACCCAAGTCTTACAATCAGGACGTAGGCCGCGCGACGTCTGAATCGCCGGCTTCCGGACGGAGTCTCGTCCGAGCGCTAGCGCCCCGATCTCTGCCCATCGGCGACAGGCACTCGAATCATCACGATCGCGGGACGGATCCGATCGATCTCCTGCTCGTCAGGGAGGCCATCATCTCCGGTCGCCATCTCAAACTTTTTCGCGGCGGGAGTGACCTGCTTGAAGTACTCGACCAGCAGTTCGAGCGGGGCTTCTGTGCCCGGGACAAGCCGGGCTTCAGCGACGAGAGTCTTGCCGGCTATGCGAAAGGTGACGGATGGCTGGTCTAACAGGTTTCGCCACCAGGGCCGAATCCGCTGCGTGATCAGGATGGCCTCGCCGCCGACCCGGGCGTACGTGACCGGTATCTTGATGACGCGCCCGGAGCGCCGACCGGTAACCCCCAGCACCGCCAGATGGCGGCCGAGCAGGGCTTGGAGTCCTGGCGTGTGCAGCGCGGTTCGAACCAACGCGTTAACCCAGGCGGGGGGTTTCTCGCTGGGTAATGACTGGGTCACTTCAGGTTCGATTGTTGCTCCTTCCAAGGTTGTCTCCTTAATCAAAAATGTTGCGTTCGCAGGCAGGTAGATCTGTTCGCGCCTTCAGCCGCCCGCCGGCGCGGCCCAGCATTGGTTCGGAGCCACCTTCGACTTGGCCACCCTTTCGCACGGCGGCTCGGCTCGCCGATGGCTCCGGTGAACGGACACTATATTAAATATGACGTCATATTCATATAATGCTCTCATTGTTCCAGATCCCATAGACTCCAGTACCCTGACGACATGGCGCTCCCGCCCTTGCCACAGCAACCCGATAGCTCCGAGCAGCCCGGTCCCCGAAAGCCGCAGCAGGCGCGCGCAATGCGCACACGGCGCCTGGTGCTGGAGGCGGCGGTGCGCTGTTTCGAGGCGCGCGGTTTTGATGAGACCAACACCGCGATGATTGCCAGCGAAGCCGGCGTCGCCGTCGGGACCGTGTACGCCTACTTCAAGGACAAGCGGGACATCCTGCTCGAAGCGATAGACGACATGACCGCGGAGATCTCTGCCTTCGTGATTCGCGAACTTGACCCGGTCACGCTTAACGATCGCGAGCCTGAAGAAGTCGTTCGATCGCTGATCGACGCGCTGTTCCACAGCCAGAGGTTGCAGCCAGGCATACAGCGGATACTCTGGGAGCGCTACTTCAAGGATCCGAAGTTTCAGCAGCCCTTCGACGACATTCGATCCAGGATCCGCGTGGCAATCGACCTGTTTGTCTCTGCGCTCGATACGCGTGGCCTGCTGCGGTCTATAGATCGGGCCAGCGCATCTTTCGTCATCCTCAACGCGGTGCAGTGGAACGCGACTCAGTCAGTGCTGCATGAGGGCACGCCGGACACCGAAGCCGCGGCAGCGGAAATGGCGGACATGATCGTCCGCTACCTCTTTCAGGATTTGGGCGCATGAGCAGAGCTGAGCGCTGACAACCGCGAACCAAGCTGATCTTAAGAGACACGTGCTGGCTCTTCAGTCTTGGGTATGGCTGGCGCGCTAGCGGCGCGAGTTCGGCTCGCGGGCCGACGATCAGGGGCGGTGAATTCGGTTGTTGTAGGGCCCTCTACCGCTACACTCTTACGGCTGTGAATTCACGTGGTTCAGGAGTGGACCCTTGGCCAGTAGCGCTCTGAGATTGGACAAGAAGAGCTCGTCTCCCCGCGCTTCGCGGCCGGAACCGGCATTCGATGTGTGTGCAGATAAAGTGATTCGATCACTCGACCAGAATGGGTGTGACTCGGGCAGCGGTTCTTCAGCGAAGACGTCCAGCACCGCGTGCTGAATCTTGCCTGCGTCCAGACATTCTAGAAGTGCGTGTTCGTCGACTAGATCGCCGCGCGCGACGTTTACCAAAACGCATCCCTGTTTGCAAATCCCGAGCGTGCGCCGATTCATCAGCTGACTCGTCGACTCGTTGAGCGCGCAGGCAAGCACAACGATGTCTGCCTCTGGTAGAAGCACCGGTAGATCTGCCAAGGTGCCGGTTTGCGAAATCCCGCCCAGTTCCTCGCTTGAACGTCTTATGACGGAAACGTTGACTTCGAAAGCAAGCAAGCGCTTCGCGATGCGTTTGCCGATGTTTCCGTATCCAACGATCAAGCAATTCGAACCTGACAGCTCTCTAAACGGATAGCGTTGCCAGGATTGTTCGGCTTGCATCCGCCTTCGCGCCGGAAAATCGTGGTAGGCATTCAAGATGCCGGCGATCGCGTACTCTGCGATGGACAATGCCTGGGCATCGCTGTTACAGAGCGTGATTTGACGATCAAGAAGCTCCTTGAAGAACGGTGAATCCAATCCGGCCGCAGCTGTCTGTACCAGCTCGATTGAATGAGAAGTACGCAGGATGTCGCGGAACGTCCGCAGCGCTGACCGCCCGATCTCGAAGTTGTGCCAAGCAACATGTATCTCGACTTCGACGGGCTCGCCGTCTGCGTTCATCAAGATTCCGTTGTCGTCGAGTAGTATCGGCGACACCTCGCGCATTGCAGTCACCGCGTGACGCACCCGCTGCCATGACGCATGCGGGATCAAGACATTTAGCGGCGCGCTCACTGGGGACGAGAACGGACGACGAAGAGCCACATCGTTTCGGTTCCGCCAGGTGGAACGGATCCCTCATCTTTCATCCGCTGAGCAATCTCGGTGAAGGCTGAATCCTCTTCAGTCAGGCGATCAAGCCGCACGGGATAGCGGCGGTCGTCAATCCGAATGACCGCGGCGCCACGTTGTGCCGCGCGCTGGTGCCATTGCTTGCCAGGTGGAAACGTCTGGCCTGCGGGGATGTAGCCCACTTTTCCGGCAGGAAAGAACCAGGTCGTTCTCGAGGTGGCATCGCCGTCCAGCTGGAGCTCGATATCCCGCCCGGCAGCGAACGACCAGTCATTGACAGGCTCCTCGACCCAATCCCCGGTCCTCAGCTCGCCGCCGATCAACGGCCCGGTCGGACCATCGCCAAAGCGGGCGGCGAGTGCGATGCCAGCCAAGGCCGCGATGATCACGGCAAGCGCGCCGCCTGCCCATCGAATTGCTGTCACAGCCAGCCTCCTAGCTTCGTGGCAAGTCTTGAGTGTCGCTGGGCGCCATGATACAAACTTGTTGAACGTTAACAAGTATTATCATGAGCGCGCAGTCCATTAAGCGTGAGCCGCGTACGCAGCGGAGCCGCCGGGAAGATGCTGAAAAGGCACTTCTGGACGCGGCAGAACAGCTGATTACCGAACAGGGGTTGGAGAGCACCTCGCTGGCCCAGATCGGTGACCTGGCCGGTTACAGTCGCGGTTTAGTCAGCCACCACTTCGGTTCGAAGAGTGCCCTGTTCGCTCGCCTGTCCGAGCGCATGCAGCGAGAGTTCGCCGGCTCCATCAAGGTCGAGCGACACATGAATGGCCTGACGACGCTGCTCCACGTGGTCGATCAATACTTCCGGATGAAACACGCTCGCGGGACGCGGGGTGGTACGTTCTTTTTGATCTGGGCCAACGCGATCAACTCGGGCGATAGCGCCGGATTTGGAGCAACCGAATCCAGGGCCCGGGATGAGATCATGAGCATAGTCGAGACCGGCGTGCGCGATGGTTCGATTCGTTCGACCATCGAGCCGCGCTCAATAGCGCTCACCGTGATTGCGATAATGCGCGGCATCGCCCTGCAGGCGCTCGTTGACCCACAGCACGTTGATCTGCTCACGCAACGCGAAAGCGTTACTGAGTTCCTGCGCGACGCGCTGACTTAGCACATCGGGACGACATTGAGCATGGAGACAACGCTGATTACAGGCGCGAATCGAGGTATCGGTCTTGGTTTAGCAGAGCGTTTCATCGCCGCGGGCCACAAAGTGCTGGCGACTTGCCGGCACCCTGCGGAAGCGGGAGCGCTTCAGACGTTAGCGCAGCAGGGCACGCTAGAAGTGCATGCATTGGATGTGACGGACGAATCTGGCGTGCGCGAGCTGCAGCAGCGCCTTGACGGCGTGTGTCTTGATGTCCTCATCAACAATGCCGGCGTATTGGGTGATCACCGCAAGCAGTCTCTTGACAACATGGACTACGAGCAATGGCGGATGCTCTTTGAAGTGAACACTATTGCACCGTTTCGTCTTATTGGTGCGCTGAAGGGCAACCTTGCTATGTCCGCGAATCCTCGGGTCATAACAGTGTCTGCCGGCATGGCATCGTTCAGTCGTACCGATCCCGGCCTTCATGCTTATCGAAGTTCCAAGGCAGCGCTCAACAAACTAATGCAGGTGCTGTCTATTGAGCTGGCGGCGGACGGCATTGCGGTGTGCTCTGTTCATCCGGGTTGGGTACAGACGGATATGAGCGGCGGAACGGGTGATCTCTCGGTTGCCGAGTGTGCTGCTGGCATTTACAAACTCACGAGTGAGTTGGAGAACGAGCACTCTGGCCGTTTCTGGACGTGGGCTGGTGACGAGCTGTCGTGGTGACGCCTGCACAGCACCGGTAACGGCCGCGTTAGCGGTTGATGCGCTGTTGAATCTCCGTCAGTCGGGCCCACTGTTGCAGGGTGACCGGCAGCTGCACGCCGGATTCGACCATTTCCCACGAGTAACTGATGATGGCGAATATGGCGCCCGCGGTGACGTTCGGGAGCGCGCTCGCAGACCACAGGTTAGCGATGATCAGGCCGAAAAGTGCTAGATAAACCGGGCCGTATAGGAACGAGTCGGCGTCTGACAGTCGAACCTCGCTCTTGCGTCGATGCTCGAACAGCGCCGCGACACGGCTTGCGTCGCTCGCTTGCAAAACGCCAACCTGTTCCTCCGCGAGCGCATTCAGTACTGCGTTCAGCCGGTAGAATCGATTGTGAAAAGCAGCGTAGCAAGCCGGCATGAGCGTTAGTGAGATAACGCCGGCGAGGCCCAGATCGAAGCCGAAGCCGAATAGGATTATGAGGCTGGCGAGCAGTTGAATGACGCTTGTGATCAGCTGCGGCGTCTGCTCTTCCAGAAAATCAGCTAACTCCCGACCCATCTCAATCTGCGCGTTCAGGGCAGAAACACTCTTCTCCGGCGAACGCTCGATGAGCGTCAGACATAGCTCTGCTCTCATACGGCCGTAGGCGCGAGTGTCGTACGCTCGCCGCCCAACTGCGGCCAGGATCAATGCGAACAATAACGATGCCAGATCGGTTAACGCGGCGATCTTCAACTCGATCAACAAGGCATCGATCGTGTTGCCCAGGAACAGTGGGATGAGCGCGAGGAGCGCAACCTCGATGGTTAGCAGTGTCCAGGTCGTAAGCACAGCCAGACCGTGGCGATGCACCAGGCTGCCGAGAGTGAGGGATGCCTGTTCTCTCACTCCGCTGATGCGCTCTGATGACCCGCTGCCGCGGGATGTCGCTCGGTTATCCAATCAGGGTGGGCGAAGAGGATACGCAGGCATTCCCTAGTGCCTGCGGCTGATCGTAGGTCTCGGATCAGTCCAGGCCACTCCGATGTCCACACGATCAGCGGATTCACGCTCTCGAAGTCTCTTTTCAGGCCGAACCGCGGAGGTTCTACCTCGGGCTGGTAGGTGCCGAACAGTTTGTCCCAGACGATCGATATGCCGCCGTAGTTTTTGTCTAGATATTGAGGGTTGCTGCCATGATGCACTCTGTGATTCGAAGGCGTATTCAGAAATTCGTCGAGGATGCCGAGACGGCCGATGTACTCGGTGTGCAGCCATCCCTGATAAGCCAACACCGTCAGGATGCCGAAGAACACCAGTTCAGGTGGAAAGCCCAACAGTACCAGCGGCAGGTGGATTAGACCGGAAGCCACTCCCTCGAACGGTCCGAAGCGGATTGCAACTATTACATTCATGTACCTGGAAGAATGGTGCACCGCGTGCTGGGTCCACAGCAGTCGCACCTCATGGCTGAGCCGGTGCTCCCAGTAATAGGCGAAGTCACAGGCGACCAGTGCGGCAAAGATGGTCCAGGCGTTGAGCGGCAGGGTCCAGTGGATGTAGGCGTCGCTGACCAACACGTACCCTACATACACGCCGCTGAGCACGAACACCTCCACCAGTAGGTAAGGTATTTGGGTCGAGACGCTTGCGAACATATCCAGAAATGTTCGGCCTTCGAGTTGCTTTCGCGAGGCGGCCAAGACCAACTCGACTGCGAGTACGAGCCCGGCGATGACAAAGAAGGTGTCATCTAGAGTGGCGCCCAGATCGCTCAGCTCAGCGCCGCTCATCGGATTCTCCCAAGCCCGAAGTCAGCGTGCGCCAGGCGAGTACGGCCGCCTGACTCGGCGTTGTTTCTTCTAGCCGTATGCTGTCCCATGCGGCATAAAGCAAGTAGTCATAGGCGCGAGAGATCCACTCGGTCGGTATGTGCGGATCGAACTCGCCTTCACCCTTGGCCGCATCTATCCAGCGCGCAGTTTCTGACTGAATGCTTGCAAAGCTCTGCTCTATGGACTCGTCGTGCTCGAATTGCTCATGCGCGAGAAAGCCATGCCGATCACCCAACGGTATCAATGCTGCCATGGATCGCCGCAGTCCGTCGCCCGCAGAGCGCGCGTCTGCGCACGCCAGTGCCACCGCGTCTTCCATTTCCTGAAGCGCACGGCGAGCCAGCTCGCCGATGAGGTTCTGCCGGGAGGGAAAATAGCGGTGTAGCGTTGCGCGAGTAACTCCTGCGGCGGCGGCGATCTCGGCGAGGTTTGCCCCTGGGTTGCGGCTCAGAACGGCGAACCCTGCCTCGGCGATGACGTCCGGTGTGGCCGTTTTCTTGTTGGTCTTCATGATACATATTTGTATCATAATATACATAAATGTCAAATTCGCATCTCCGACTGATGTTGCGCTTGGCGCGGCCGTCTGCGGAGCCTCTCGAATCCCAGATCGGCCGCCGAGTGGGGCTATCCTGCAGAACCGACGGGTGAGCGAACTGACGCATGGTGATGGCGGCCGATCCAGACTTTGCGCAAGAGGTCGTCGATGAGTTGTATCGATATCGACCCAGGCGCCTGCGTACCGCGAAAATGTTGCTGGTTTTCACCGGTCTCTTGGGCGGGCACCGGTTCTATCTCGGGAAGCCGCTATCGGGGGTGCTGTTCTTTCTGACCGCCGGTGGGGTCTTTGTGCTGTAGATTCGGGATTTCTTCCGCCTGCGGACGCTAGTCGATGAACACAACGATGAAGAGCGGGCCAGACAGGAGTCGGGCATGCCCCCGCGCGCGCTCTCCTTCCTGCCCGCGCGAGAGGATATCGATCTCAGCGTGCCGCCTGTTTGGACAGCACATCGCGATAGTCGCTGGGTGCTGATGGGTGGCGCGCTATTGTTGGCGCTCATCGGCTTTGTGATGGGGACGATTGCGGGATCAACCGGTCTGTTCGAACCCGTGGTCATTCTATTGGTATTCATGCTCGTCACTCTGACTGCGGCAAGATGGCCGGGCATGCGACGGTTTCCGGTGTTGGGGGAGCTGAGTCGCTGGAATCACCGATTGCGCTTGTTCTACTTCACGACCGATCCCGGCAGCATCTGGCGATTGGCCGCCAGGCCGATAGTCGGTCTGTTCGTCGCGCCATGGCTGAAGACCGCGAGAGCCGAAGTCAGGCTCTATCTGCAGATCGGCGTTTTCTTCGCGCTGGTGTTTGCACTAGCCGACCTGCATCAGGTTTACGAGACTGGAATCTGGAAGGGTGTTGGTCTGGTGGCCGCCGAGTTGGCCCAAACCGTCGTCTACACCTACGTCTTTGTCGCCCCCGTAGGCGCGGTATTACTGACGCAGCAGCTGCTCGCGCGACGCGATTGTGTAGTGGTTGGACTGTGTGTGCTGAACCTGAGTTGCGGGTACGTCGGGCTGCGCCTGGTGGACTTTTCCTAGGGAACCTCTGAGCACTCGAGGCGTGTTCACAGGCTCCCTAGCGCATGAGTTCGATTTGCGCCTTTTCGACTAGCAAGGAGACGCGACCTCCCATATCGAGGCGATCGCCGACATGTCGATGTGGACGCGCAGCGACGCCAACAGGGAAGCCCAACACTTGTAATCAGGACTTCGGCCGCTCGTTGTCTGGATCCAGCAGCGCCCGATAGCCCACCGCGTCCAGCCGCAGCGGGAAGTGCTCGCCGAAGTACTCGAGCACAAACTCGCTGCCCTCGACGGCCCGCTCTGCCGGAATGTAGCCCAGCACGATGTTCGCCCCGAGCGACGGACCAAACGCGACGCTGGTGCTCGTCGATCGGCGGCCCTGGGCGTCGATGAGCACCTCGCCCGTTTCCGCATCCAGTATCGGCCACTCACCAACGGGATAGCGGGCGACTCCGGCGCCGTCGATGTTGCTCGTCATCGTCAATGTGCACAGATAGGCATCCTGGCGATCTTTCGCGCGCTGGGCCTGATAGGCCGCCTTGCCGTGGAAGTTGGCCGCCTTGGTCTTCGGCCTGGCCAGATCGGCCTCGAACAGGTTGTAGTCGGTCTCTAGATCCGCGTTCTGCAGACGTAAGCTCTTCTCCATGCGGCGGCTGTTGGCATAGGTCTCGATGCCGATGGGCACGACGCCCGCGTCGAAGAACAGATCCCAGATCTTCAGGCCGTAGGCGAAGGGGAAGTACAGCTCCCAGCCCTGTTCCCCGACGTAGGAGATTCGAAACGCCCAGACGGGCACGCCGCGAACGTTGATCTCGCGCGCGGTGGCGAACGGAAAGTTGTCGTGGCTGAGCTCGTCCGGGTCGGCGACGAACTGCTGCAGCGTCTGGCGCGCCTTGGGACCCCACAGTCCCAGCGTCGCAAGGCTCTCGGTGCGTTCGTCGATGTGGACGCTGGCGCCGCGCCGTCGCGCCATCTGTCTGATCCAGAAGATGTCGCGCGGGCCCGTGTCGCCGCCGCAGATGACGCGGTAGGCGCTCTTGCCCGTGCGCACGATCGTCAGGTCCGCGCGTATGCCGCCGACGTCGTCCAGAAAGTGCGTGTAGATGCCGCGGCCGATGGCGGTGCTGCCGCCCACGCGCGCCACCGCCAGGTATTCGAGCAGCGCCTCGGCGTCCGGCCCCGAGACGTCGTAGATCGCGAAGTGCGACAGGTTGATCATGCCGACGCTTTCGCTCAGCTCGAGGTGCTCGGCGTTCGAGACTTCCCAGAAATGGCGGGCGTCCCATTCGTGTGCGCGATGCGGCACGCGATCGCGGTACTTCGGCAGCAGCCGCTCCTCGTTGGCGCGATAGCCGTGGGCGCGTTCCCAGCCGGCTGTCTCCATGAAGTAGCCGCCCAGTTCGACCTCGCGCGCATAGAACGGGCTGACGCGCATCTGTCGCCCAGTGGCGAAGGGTTCGCGCGGATGCACCGCGGGCGTATAGATCTTCTGCGCGATCTCATAGCAGCGCGAATAGGTGAAGTCGGGCGTCTTCTGCAGCGGATACAGGCGCGCGATGTCGATCGCGTGCGCGTCGACCTCTGTGCGGCCGGTGGTCATCCAGTCGGCGATCACCTTGCCGATGCCCGGGCCGTCCTTCACCCAGACCGCCTCGCCAAACCAGAGTCCCGCGACCTCGGGCGACTCGCCCACGAGCGAACCGCCATCGGCGGTGACGGACAGCAGGCCGTTGAAGGAGTGCCGCTCCTCCCAGCCGAGCTCGCCGAGCACCGGCGTCATATCGATCTCGCGTTCGTACGCCGCCATTACCTGATCGAGGGACAGATCGCGCATCGACGGCGACATGCGCGCCGCCTCGGGTTCCACGATGTCCCGCGCATGCACGAGTCGCGGCTCGTCGGTCTCGTAGTACCCCCACTCGATGCGACCGCCCTCGGTCGTCGAGGGATCGCCCGTGTCGCGCACGTAGCTGCTGTTGCCCTGATCGCGCAGCAGCGGATACAGAATCTCTTTGCCGCAGCCTTCGAGCTGATCAAAGGGACCGAAGAACAGCAGCGGATGTTCCAGCGGCATCATGGGCAGCGGTGAGCCCATCTCCTGCGCGAGGATCGGACCCCAGATGCCGGTGGACAAGATCACCGTGTCGGTGGCGATCACGCCGCGGCGCGTTTCCACCCCGGTGATCGCGCCAGCTTCGATGATCACGCGCGTCGCCGGGGTGTGGGCGAACACGCTGAGGTGGCCGGACTCGACCGCGGCATCGACGAGATTGCCGGCGACGGTCTGCGAACGTGGGACGACGAGCCCGGCGTCCGGGTCCCACATCGCGCAGTCGATCAGGTCCTCGTTGAGCAGCGGGAACTTCGCCTTCGCCTCCGCCGCCGTGATCATCGACACGCGGCTGCCGTAGGCCTTGCCCTGACCGATCTTGCGCTGCAGCTCCGAAACGCGACCCGCGTCGCCCTTGCGCGCGACCTCGAGGCCGCCGATGCGCTCATAGTTGCCGCGCGCCTCATAGAACGCCTGGCTGTACTTGGTGGTGTAGGTGGTGAACTTGTCGGCGCCGGTGGTGTAGCAGAAGTCGGAGGCGTGAGACGTCGAGCCGATGTCGGTCGGCACGGAAGACTTCTCCAGACCCACCAGATTCGTCCAACCGGCTTCCACCAGATGGTGCGCGATCGAGGCGCCGACGATGCCGCCGACGCCGATGATCACCGCGTCGGCCTGGTCTGGGTATGTCGCCATGGTTCCTCCGGATTAACCTCGCCCGCGGGATTGGCCGGCCCGCGGCTCAGCGGCTGCCCTGATTCTGAGCTGTCGGCTCGGCGCGCGTCGCGCTGCCTTGGTGCTGCCCCGGACGCCACGGCGTCCTGCCGCCGAGCACGCCGGAGCGCTCCACGATTTCTGCGATCTTGCGGGTCTGTCGATACGCCATGATATGCACGCCCGCGACGCCGTCGATCTCCTTTAGCTGCTGCATCATCTCGATGCAGATGTTGATGCCCTCGGCCTTCTGATCTGCGGCGCCGCGCATGCGTTCGATGATCGTCTCGGGAATGTGTACGCCGGGAACGTTGCGGCGCATCCAGTCGGCGGCCTTCGCGGAGGCGAGCGGGCCCACGCCTGGCAGGATGTAGGCGCGTTCGTGACAGCCCAGGTCGCGGGCCTGCTTCATGTACTCGGCAAAGCGCGGAATGTCATAGCAATACTGGGTTTGGATGAACTGCGCGCCGGCCCTGATCTTCTTCGCCAGCCGCATGGGTCGGTAGTCCAACGGCGGCGCGAAGGGGTTCGCGGCCGCGCCGAGGAAGACCTGTGGCGGCGACGTGATCTCGCGACCGCTGAGAAAACGGCCGTCGTCGCGCATGCCGCGGATGGTTTCCAGCATCGACATGCTGTCGAGATCGAACACCGGCTTTGCTTCCGGATGATCGCCGACGTCCACCCCGTCGCCGCTCAGGCACAGCACGTTGGCGACGCCCAGCGCCGCCGCCCCCAGCACGTCGCCCTGTATGGCGATGCGATTGCGATCGCGGGCCGACACCTGCAGCACCATCGCGTAGCCGCGGTGGGCGAGCAGCGAGCACATGCCGACGCTGGACATGTGGCAGTTGGCGCCGGAGCCGTCCGTGGCGTTCATCGCGTCGACGTAGCCATCCAGGATGGCGGCGCGCCGGTAGACCTCGGCAGGGTCAGCGGAATCGGGTGGCGAAATTTCGGCGGTAATGGCGAAGGCGCCGGACTGCAGCACGCGCTCCAGCCTGCCGGGTGAGCTGTGACCTGCTCGCATCGGAAAACCCTCGCCGACGACGAGCGGCTCGTCGTCGAAGATCACGCGGTGTCTGCGCTCGTCGGTGCGAGATGTCCGGCGTGCGATCCCTGCTGCGCCTGTTGCGCCTGCTCGGCGCGCCTACGCCTTTGCTCGTGCGACCAGGCAGAGGTGCCGAGTAGTCGGTGATCCACGGGCGGCTGGATGACCTGTATGGGCGGCTCGCTGGCGTCCAGGGTCTTGTTGCCCTCCCACGCCCGCACCCACACGCAGTCCATCTCAGGGTCGAGTTCGCAGGTGCCGTCTGCCCGCACGCCGCCGCAGGGGCCGTTGCGCAGCTTCTTCGGGCAGTTCATCGGGCAGGACATGCCGGTGTAGCTCAGAATGCACTGACCGCAACTTTGCGATTCGACCAGCGCGCTTTTCAGTTTCTTCTCGACGGGAAACAGCGGGCCGTCGAGCCAAGACTCGGGCATGTGGTTTAGCGCGGCGTCCTCCAGGACGTCGTAAACCCTGATCAGCCCTTTCGCGTGTTTGACCGACCAGCGGCGCATGCTGCTCATGCCGACTGTCCTCCCACTGCCGGTTCCGACTGTCCCTTGGCGCGAATCAGGGCTTGCAGCTCCTCGTCGCTGTAGCGGGACTCCATGGCCTCCACCTCGCGATCTGCGATGGCCTGCAGAGACTCGGTAGCGTCGAGCTGCACGCTCTCTCTGCGCCACTCAGCGATGTACTCGTCGCTGCCGCCCTTGCCTGCGCGCATGGCGGCGCGATCGATCGCCTCCTGAAAGCGCGCGCCGAGCATGCGTTTTTCCCGCGTGCGGCCGCGCTGCACGATGACCTGCGACGGAATGTCGCGCCAATAGACCCAGATGCGTTTCATGGCGAAGCGATCCGCACCAACTCGGACTTGAGCTGGCCGTAGCCGGTGAAGCGCTGGTGAAACTCGAGCCCGAGGAACTGTGCGGCGCCCTCGGCCTGGCTACGCAGGCGCGCGTCGTTGGTCTGGGCGAGATACACCAGCCGATCGTAGTTGCCGAAGTAGGCGTCGCGTAGTTGCGGGTGCTGCACCAGACCCAGCGGTTCGATCACCAGGCGGCGGAAGTATCGAGCCAGAAAATCTGTCAGGTAAAAGGTGCCGGGATGCTGCTCCGCAAGGTCGAGGAACGCGCTGCTGCCTGCGAAGATCTCGTAGCAGTGGGCCCCCGGCAGGCGCTCGGCGTGATACGCGCGCGCGAGTCGATCGATATCACCGGCGGTCCCACAATCGGCGTAGCCGATCAGGATGCGCGCGTAGCGGTCGCCGGCTTCCTCCAGCGCGTCGCGCAGCTTGTCGGCGATGCGATGCGGCGCGTTGTGCAGCCGCGCGTCGAGACATTTGAGCTCCATGTGGTCCCAGCCGTAGGCCTGCTTGAGATGCACGATCTCGCGCGCGAGCGCGCCGCAGGCGATGACGAGCGTCGGCTTCATGCGCCCGCCGCCCGCTTTGCAGCGATCAGCGCCGGGCCCATCTCCGCGGCCTGGGCCGCATCGCGGCAGTAGCCGTCCGCGCCGACCGCGATGCCAAACTCTTCGTTCAGCGGCGCGCCGCCAACCATCACGATGTAATCGTCGCGAATGCTCTGCTTCACCATCTCGTCCACGACGACCTTCATGTAAGGCATTGTCGTGGTCAGCAGGGCAGACATGCCCAGGATGTCGGGCTGGTGTTGTTCGAGGGCCTCGAAGTAGTCTTCGACGGCGTTGTTGATGCCGATGTCGATGACCTCGAAGCCCGCGCCCTCCATCATCATCGACACCAGATTCTTGCCGATGTCGTGGATGTCGCCCTTGACGGTGCCGATCACCATCTTGCCGATGGGCTTCACGCCGGTCTCGGCCAGCAGCGGCCGCAGGATCTCCATGCCGCCCTTCATGGCGTTGGCGGCCAGCAGTACCTCGGGTACGAACAGTATGCCGTCGCGAAAGTCGACCCCGACGATTCCCATGCCGGTGACGAGCGATTCGTTCAGGACTTTCTCCGCCGTCAAACCGCGGGCCAGGAGGATGTTGGTGCCTTCTTCGATCTCTTCCTTGAGCCCGTCGTAAAGGTCGTTATGCATCTGCTCGACCAGCTCGTCATCCGCGAGCTCGTCGAGAACGATGTCTTCCTCGTCGTCGTAGTCTTCTTTGTGATCGCTCATCAGTAGTCCTGGTCCGGCATGGCGGCCTTGCGTTTGGCGATGAACGCCTGCAGGGCCTCGTCGATGGCGGGGTCTAGCGCGGGCGCCTCGTACTCTGCCAGCGTTTTTTTCCACAGCGCGTTCGCGCGCTGCGCCGCGTCCAGCGCGCCGTCCTGTTCCCACTGCTCGAAGCTGGAATTGTCGGCGGTAGTAGAACGGTAGAACGCGGTTTCGAAGTTCGCCTGGGTGTGGGTCGCGCCGAGGAAGTGATTACCCGGGCCGACCTCGCGCAGCGCGTCCAGCGCCTGGCCGTTGCCGCTGAGGTCGACGCCTTTGAGCAGCACGTCCAGCATGTTGGCCTGGTCGGCGTCGAGCATGAACTTCTCGTAGCCCATCGACAGTCCGCCCTCAAGCCAGCCGGCCGTGTGCAGCATGAAGTTCACGCCCGCGAGCGCCGAGGTCTGCAGCGTGTTGGCGGATTCGTAGCCGGCCTGCGCGTCCGCGATCTTCGACGCGCCGAGGCCGCCGCCGGTGCGGAACGGCACGCCGAGCCGCCGCGCCAGCGCGCTGACGACATAGATGATCAGGCTGGGCTCCGGCGTGCCGAAGGTCGGCGCGCCCGATTGCATGGATACCGCTGCCGCGAAGGTGCCGAAAACGACGGGCGCGCCCGGACGTACGAGCTGGATATACGCCATGCCGGCCAGTGCCTCGGCGAGGATCTGCGTGCAGGTGCCGGCCACCGTTACAGGGGACATGGCGCCCGCGAGCAGAAACGGCGAGATCACGGTCGCCTGCATGTTCTCCGCATAGGCCGTGGCCGCGCCGAGCATGGTGGCGTCGAACGTCAGCGGCGAGTTGGCGTTGATCAGACTCGTCATGACGGTGTTGTTCGTCGCGAAATCCTCGCCGAACAGGATCTTCGCCATGTCCACCGAGTCCTGCGCGCGTTCGGCGGCCGTCACCGAACCCATGAAGGGTTTGTCGCTGTACTTGATATGGCTGTAGACCATGTCCAGATGGCGCTTGTTGACCGGCACATCGACCGGCTCGCACAGCGTGCCGCCGGAGTGGTGCAGGCCGGGACTCATGTAGGCGAGCTTTACGAAATTCTGGAAGTCGTCCAGCGTGGCGTAGCGCCGGCCCTTGTCCAGATCGCGGACGAACGGCGGGCCGTACGCGGGGACCAGCACGGTCCGGTCGCCGCCGATAATCGTGGACCGCTCGGGATTGCGCGCGTGTTGGGTGTATTCCTTCGGCGCCGAGGCCTGCACGATGGCGCGGCACAGGCCGCGCGGGAAGCGCACGCGCTCGCCGTCGACATCCGCGCCCGCGTCCTTGAACAGCTCGAGCGCCTTCGGGAACTCCTTGAATTCGAGGCCGATCTCCTGGAGCACCGTCTCGGCGTTCTCCTCGATCAGCGTCATGCCTTCTTCGTTCAGAACCTCGAAGTAGGGGATCTTGCGATCGATCCACGCGCTGGTGGCGGCGACGGTCGCGGTACGTGCGGCGCGTTTGGCCTCGCGGCCCGCGCCGCGGCGTCGGCGCCGCTGGCCTCTGCCGCGCGCGCCGCCAGCGTCTGCCCCTGCTGCGTCTTCCGCGCCCGCTGCGCCCGCCTCGTCTGTGCCTTCATCGCTCATGCGCGTGCCGCTCATGCCCCGACTTTCCGGCCTAGTCTCCAACAGCACAGCGCCCGGAGGTTTGATGTTTACGACAGGAACCGCAGGGAAAGCGACATGCGCGTCGCCGCGTTTGCCGCGCATTTGCCGTGCCCCTCGCAGCGATCTGGCATGGTCTGTACGCCCCCTTACCTAGCGTGCGTTTCGAAAGCTTGCCCGCGGGGCGACAAGCGCGTCCTGGGTCTGGCAGGCTGGGTGAATGCACCCTCGATCGGCAGGAGACGAACATGAAGTACTGGCCGTACGTGCTCGGGACTGTTGCGCTGCTTGCACTGGTGATCTGGCAGACGCGTTGCCCGTGCGAGCAGCTGCCCGGCGGCTGGCTACTTGGTGAGGTCGAGGAAGCGCCCGTCGAGGACTGGTCATTCGCCAACGACGCTCGCCGCTGCTTCCTCCAGGTCGGGCGCTGGCCGCACTCCGTGACGCTGAACTGTATGGCCGACGGTCAGGGCCGGCTGTACGTGAGCTGTTCGCGCTGCGCGGGCAAGTATTGGTCGGGCGTGGCGCTCGACAACCCTGCCGGCCGGCTGCGCGCGAATGGCATCGTCTATCCGGTCACGATGCGACGCGTGACCGACGCGGGCGAGCTCGACCACGCGTGGTTGACGCGAGCGAACAAGGTTATGCCCGGCGAAAGCCCGCCGCGTCCGGATCACTGGTGGTCGTTTGCGCTGACTTCTCGCTGACGGTTGCTGACCGGGTGCTTGCAGACCGCGCGGAGAATCAGCGTGGGCGCAGCAGCACGTCGAAACCGGAAACGCATAGCGCTTCGGCGTCGAGGTCGTGAAACTCGCGCGCCATGCGGGATCGCGGTGTCGGAAGTTCCTCCCAGCGATCGACCCGCACCACTTCCGTCGCGAAGCCGGCCGCGTCGAAGGTGGCGCGCATCTCCTCAAACGTC
Source organism: Pseudomonadota bacterium (assembly GCA_039029135.1). GTDB lineage: Bacteria > Pseudomonadota > Gammaproteobacteria > Pseudomonadales > Azotimanducaceae > JALZVT01. The sequence continues at coordinate 35,802 of JBCCGT010000016.1, forward strand.
AGCCGGTTGGTGTAGAAGCCCGAGTGCGCAAACCAGTCGCGTTCCCAAAGCGCCGACGACAGGCGCCTATTGTTCAGCGCCCCGCCCAGATGGTCCTTCAGGTCGACGCGATGCGACAGTATCCCGGTGGGTTTGATCACGCGACGCAGCTCACGCTGCACCGCCGCGAAATCCCCGCGCCGGACGTGCTCTAACACCGCGTTCGACCAGACGAAGTCGACGCTGCCGTCGGGAATCTGACGCAGGGATTGCAGCCCCTCGGTGAGGTACACGCCGCCGTAGCGCTCGAGAATTTCCGCGAAGGTGGCGGTTCGCGGAATCTCCGCAACGTTCGCGCCGTCGTCTCGCAGGGCGTCAACCAAATCGCGATAGGGCTGAGCGTCCTCTACCGCGTAGCGGCCCGCATCGATCAGATAGCATCTGCCGGCGCCGCTCGCGCGGGCGAGGATGGCTGAGGCGATGGAATCGCCGACCCCGAATTCGAGCGCAACGAAATCGCGTGGCGGTGGACCGACTCGCTCGTGCGCTCTGGAGAAGTGGCGCGTGAAGATGCCGGTCGCGTACTCGGGTTTGTGCATGCGACCGTGGCGGAACATACCGAGTCTCGCGAACGTTCGATAGCCGATCGGCACGCGCGACAGTACCAGCTTGGCCAGTATTCGAAGCCACCAGGGTGCAGTCATCGTCGCGGCCCGCGATGGACTAGGGTGTCTGCTGGGGCTTGGCCTGGGTGTACAGGCCGGTGAACCAGACGTTCCACTCGCCGCTCTCGGCGTCTTTTTCGACGAACTCTTGCAACACCGAGCCGTCTGTCCGCCGCGTCCAGGTACCTCGAAAATCGGCCTCGCGGCCGTCGGCCTGATAAACGATGCGGCCCTGCAGTTGCATCTTGCCGGCCGCGACCAGCGAGCCTTCGTAGTCGATGATCGCGCCCTGACTTACCCATAGCTGGCGCCATCGATTCGAGGCTGGATTGAAGTAGTTGTAGCTCTGTCCCGTGGTGCCGTCCGCGCCGCGCCAGCGTTCGATGATCAGGCAGTTACCTTCCTCCTTGCTGATGACGTTCGTCCCCGCGAGCGTACCGTCCGGTTGCCTGACCTCCCAGTCGCCCAGCCAGAAATCGAAGTCGTTGTAGCCCGCCGCGCTGCAGGGCGGCGTCTGGGCGTGGGCGTCTTTGGTCTGGGCGAGGGTCGCGCCGAGCAGGCACAGCGCGAATAGTAGCGACGATGGTCGACAGAGTGTCATTGGCGGATACCTTTGCCGGTGGTGCGTTTGCAGTGAGCCCTTGGCTCGCGCCCGCGGGCTGATGCTAGCAGCAGCGCCAAGTTAAACCGCGGCGTGGATTGAATGAACCATGATGCGCGGCGATTACGCTGGCTGCCCAAGTGCCCCTTACCGTCCCCTTGAGCCGGTCCCCCATCGGGCTCAGGGATTTGTGGTCGTGGGGAACTGGGCCTGCCGCTTTTCCTTCAACGCGGCCACGCCCTCTTTGGCCTCCGGACCGGCGAACCCGAGCATCTCCAGCGCGGTCGACGCGTCGTAGGTCGGGCCGGCGCTGCGCAGCCAGTTGTTCAGCGCATATTTCGTCCAGCGTATCGCCTGGGGCGCGCCCTGCTGCAGCGTCTCGGCGACGCCGAGCGCCCGTGTCATTAGCTCGGCGTCGTCGACGCACAGCGACACGAGACCGATGCGCTCCGCCTCCTCGCCGGACAGCCGCTCGCAGGTCAGCAGGTAGTACTTTGCCTTCGCCATGCCACACAGCAGCGGCCACACGATCGCCGCGTGGTCGCCGGCGGCCACGCCGAGTCGGGTGTGGCCGTCGGTGATCGATACCGATTTGCCGACGACCGAGATGTCGGCGAGCAGCGCCGCGACCAGGCCGGCCCCTACCGCCGGGCCGTTGATCGCGCTGACGATTGGTTTGCCGCAGTTGATGATGTTGTAGACGAGATCCCGCGCTTCTTTCCAGATGGCGACGCGGGCGTTGTGGTCCTCGGTCAGCCGCTCGACCATGTCGAAGTCGCCGCCGGCCGAGAACGCCTTGCCCGCGCCCGTGATCACGACGACGTCGACGTCGGGGTCCTCGTCGACCTCGCGCCAGACATAGGTCAACTCGCGGTGGCCCGTTTCGTCGAGCGCGTTGTAGCGCTCTGGCCTGTTGATCGTGATCTGCAGCACGCGCGGCAGCGGATAGCTGAAACTCAGGTGCGTGTAGTTCTGATAGCGCTCGCTCATGGGTGCTCCGTTGCTGTATCTGTGCCGTTGGGGCGTGGCCCTAGCGGGCACCCTCACACAGGGCGCTTGGTTGCATCAAGATCGCGACGCGCGCTATCACTGGTTCGATGTCCTGCGTCAGCCACCTCCGATTGGGATCGCAGCTCTATCGACGCCGAGGTCACGCACTTTCACGTCGATCTCACCCTGGGTTGACGCAGTCTAGTGAGACCACATGGCGGAGGTGGTGGTCGCGCCTGTGGCCGGTCGCGAATGATCTCTTATCCATCTGCGCGCTAGATCGGCTTTGTCTTATCCTCTCGCGTGTGACTTCTTGCCAGACTGCCTTCGGGTATGGAACGTCGACCGCAGCGTTTTGTGCTGCAGCGGTGCTGTTTGCCAGCACGTAGACGGCGGCCATTGCGCACGACACGAACGTGACCAGATCGCGGCAGATTCCCGCTTGCAGACGTCAAAGTGTAGAGGAATGAAACCGGCTGCAGCGACTGACCCACAGGAGAATGAGCAGTGACAAAATTATTCGCACCCAGCGCACTGATCATTGCGGTCGTGCTGTTTGCCGCCGTGTTTGCCTGGCCGGCCTACGCGCAGGTGGACGAGGACCAGGCCGGACTGTGGTCCATGTACTTCTGGAACGCGGACTTCGGCGACAGTCGGTTCGGTCTGCAGGGCGACGTTCAATATCGCCAGTGGGATATCGGCGATGACCTTGAGCAGCTTCTGCTGCGCGGCGGCCTGACCTGGCGGCCCGAAGGCATGACGTCCACGCTGTTGACGCTCGGCTACGCCAACATCACGTCCGAACCCTTCGGGCCGGGCAACGACGAAACCGGTGAGAACCGCGTCTACCAAGAGGCGCTGCTGTCGCATCAGCCTGCCGATTGGCTCTATCTGCGCCACCGATTCCGCTACGAACAGCGCTGGGTGGACGACCAAGACTTTCGCACCCGCTTTCGCTACGCCCTGTTTGTCGATGTGCCGCTAAACGGCGTGGCGCCGGGTCCCGGGTCTCTGTATCTCGCGCTGTACAACGAAGTGTTCATCAACGGCGAGCGAAACATCGGCGACGACGCACGCGTGCAGTTGTTCGATCGCAACCGCAGCTACGCCGCGCTGGGCTACGGCCTGCGTGCGGGCCTGAAGATGCAGTTCGGCTACATGCATCAGGAGTCGGCTAACTTCGGCAAAGGTCAGCTACAGGTCAGCCTGCACCACAAGATTCGCTAAGAGTCATTCCACCCGCGCATAGCAGCGCGCTGTTCGACCGCCTCGCGGCACCGACCCGCGGTCGGTCTCTGCGACGGGCAGACGAACCGACGGGCGAATGTCTCACAGAGAGTAGCCGCCTAGCGGTGTAGACTGCTCTGATGCGACCCACCGCACTCCTATTTTCCCTGTTTTGCCTCGCCGGCTGCGATCGGCTGGCGCAGCACTTCGATGCCGGCTTTGCCAAGACCTTTGTGCCCGAGGCGACCAGAACCTGCACCGAGGAGGCGGTCAAGGGCGGTGCCGATGCAGAGACGGTGAAACCGCTGTGTCGCTGCATCGTGACCGCGCTGACAGAGCAACAAAGCGGTTTCGACCTGGCCAGGGTCCTCATCCTTGACGCCGAAGGTCCTGAATTCCAGGAGATGATCGCCGCGGCGAGCGCAGACTGTACGCCGCAGACGGAGCGCGCCGAGACGTGAGCGAGGCGCGGCGCGCGGCCGGCCGCGTCCTGCTGTTCAACAAGCCCTTCGGCGTGCTCTGCCAGTTCCGCAAACACGACGACCGCCCCACCCTGGCGGACTTTATTGAGCAGCCCGACTTCTATCCGGCCGGGCGGCTGGATCGAGACAGCGAGGGTCTGCTGGTGCTGACCGACAGCGGGGCGCTGCAGCACAAGATCTCCCATCCCGACGCGAAGATGACCAAAACCTATTGGGCGCAGGTCGAGGGGCTGCCGGGCGAAGACGCGCTCGCCGCGCTGCGCGCCGGCGTCGAACTCAAGGACGGCATGACCCTGCCGGCCAAATGTCGAGCGATCGATGAGCCCGCAGCGCTCTGGCCGCGGGAACCGCCGATTCGCGAGCGGCGGCGCATCCCCGTTACCTGGGTAGAGCTAACGATAGGCGAAGGTCGCAACCGCCAGGTTCGCCGCATGCTCGCGGCGACCGGTTTTCCCGTGCTGCGTCTGATTCGCTACCGCGTGGGGTCCTGGACGCTCGACGGGCTGGCGCCGGGCATGGTGCGTCGGCTGTAAGGTCGGCGGCCGCGGGAAACCGCTGGGAAGAGGCGTCCGCCCGGTGGCGGCCCACCCTGAGACATCGAGGTCAGGGCGCCTCCCGGACCTCGATCGGAGACGGGAACTAGACCAGCAGCGGCGCGATCACGAGACTGACGATCGCCATCACGTTGATCAGGATGTTCATGCTGGGGCCGGAGGTGTCCTTGAACGGATCGCCCACGGTGTCGCCGACAACGGCCGCCGAGTGGACGTCAGAGCCCTTGCCGCCCAGATTGCCCTTCTCGACGTACTTCTTGGCGTTGTCCCAGGCACCGCCGGCGTTCGCCATGGTCAGCGCGAGCAGCACACAGCCCAGCAGACCGCCGCCGAGCGCGCCGCCCAATGCCTCGGCACCGATGCCGAAGCCGACGGCCGGCGGTACGGCGACCGCGATGACGCCCGGCAGCAGCATGCGCCTCAGGGCCGCGCTCGTCGCGATGTCGACACACTTTTCGGTGTCGGGCTCGGCTTTGCCTTCCAGCAGCCCCGGAATCTCGCGGAACTGGCGGCGGATCTCTTGAATCATGTCCATCGCGGCGTCGCCGACGGCGGTCATGGTGATGGCCGCAATCAGGAACGGCACCAGGCCGCCGATGAACAGGCCGATCAGCACGTTCGGATCGCCGATGTGCAGCACGAACGCACCGCCGCGGCCGAAGCTGATGGTTTCGACGTAGGCCGCGATGATGGCCAGTGCTGCCAGCGCGGCCGCGCCGATCGCAAAGCCCTTGCCCATGGCGGCGGTGGTGTTGCCCAGCTCGTCCAGCGAGTCGGTGATCGCGCGGGTCTCCTCGCCCAGGCCCGCCATTTCGGCGATGCCACCGGCGTTGTCCGCTACGGGACCGTAGGCGTCGACCGCCATCGTCATGCCGACGGTGGCGAGCAGGCCAACAGCCGCCAGGCCAACGCCGTACAGGCCGGCCAGCGTGGTGGAGATCCAGATGATCCCGCAGATGGTGAGCACCGGAATCACGACCGACTGCATGCCAACCGCGAGGCCGGTGATCAGAACGGTCGCGGGACCGGTCTCGCCGGCCTCGGCGATGCGCACAACCGGCTTCGACGAGGTGTAGTACTCGGTCACCAGGCCGATGATCACGCCGCCGACGGAGCCGAACAGCACCGACAGCCAGATGTTGTTCGATAGCCCGACGTTCTGTAGCAGGAAGTAGGCGGCCGCGATGAACAGGATCGGCGTGACGATCATGCCGATGCGCAGGGCGACGGCCGGGTCGCTCTTGGAGCGGCTGCGGACGATGCCGATGCCGATGATGGAGCAGACCAGACCGACGGAGGCCAGCAGCAGCGGCGCGAACATCAGCGTCGAGCGGGCGTCGCCCTCGGCCATGCCGGGCGCCAGTTCGGTCAGCGAGGTCAGTGCCAGGGTCGATGCGATCGCGATGCTCGCTATCATGGAGCCGCAGTAGGACTCGAAGATGTCGGAGCCCATGCCCGCCACGTCGCCGACGTTGTCGCCGACGTTATCCGCGATGACGCCCGGGTTGCGGGGGTCGTCCTCGGGAATGCCCGCCTCGACCTTGCCGACCAGGTCGGCGCCGACGTCGGCGCTCTTGGTGTAGATGCCGCCACCGACGCGAGAGAACAGAGCCACGCTGGACGCGCCCATGCCGAAGCCGTGGATGTGATGCGCGGTGTGCGGGTCGCCGCCCAGGAAGTAGTAGACAAGGCCCAGACCCAGCAGGCCGAGCGAGGCGACCGCGAGGCCCATGATGGAGCCGCCGAAGAAGGCCACCGACAGCGCGGCTGGTGCGCCGTCCTCGTAGGCCGCCGTCGTCGTGCGGACGTTGGCCTTGGTGGCGGAGTACATGCCGATCCAGCCCGCGGCCGCCGATGACAGCGCGCCGGCGAGAAACGCGCCGGCCGTCGACAGACCGAGGCCCGGCGCCACGGCGAGCAGCAGTATCAGCACGGCGGCGAACATCGCCAGCATCGTGTACTCGCGGCGCATGAACACCATGGCGCCCGAGTGAATCGCGTCGCCGATCTTCTTGACGGCGTCTGAGCCCTCGTCCCAGCGCATGACGAGCCTGTACACCACGAATGCGGCGATGAGCCCGATGACCCCGAAAATGGGTGGTAGTGCAGTCGACATACCTTGTTCCCCTGCTTGGTTATTGTCTGTGTCAGGGAAAATTCAGCGCGGTTGTTGCCGCGCTCGCGGACGAGCGGGATTCGGCAGCGCCGCTCGCAATCGGCGCAAAAGACGGGCTGTGCGATGCGGCGATTGCGACGGTTCGTTGTCGTTACTGCCGATCGGGCTCCCCTGAGCGGCGCGTATGATACTTCACGCTGCTGTGAATAAGAACCAAACGCGCGCTCGGCGTAAACCGGTTCAGAACGCTCGTTGCCCGCTTGCCGGCGGTTTTTTGCGAGGCCGCGGGCGCCGCGCGTTAACGCCCGCTCAACCGCGACTCAGCAGCTCGCGCAGATCGATGATGCCGGCGTTCGCCCGCGAAATGTAAGACGCCATCACCAGCGAATGATTCGCGAGCAGACCCAGTCCCTCGCCATTCAAAATCATGGGACTCATGACCGATTCCTGGGTGCCTTCCAACTCGCGAATGATCTGGCCGAGGCTGACCAGCGCGTTTTTGTCTTCCAGCACGTCCTTGAAGTCCACCTCGATCGCGCGCAGCAAATGCAGCAGCGCCCAGGTGTGCCCGCGCGCTTCGTAAAACACGTTGTCTAACTCCAGCCAGGGCGTCTGCACCATTTCCTCGCTCGGGGTGCTAGTCGATTGGGCTGCGCTGGGATCGCCGGCGAGACCGAGATCGAGCTGTCGTTTGCCCACGCTGGCGGACAGCTGCTGGGACAGGTTGCCGAGTCGCGACTCCACGCCCTGCAGCCACTTCTGCAGATTGTCGGCGCGGGCATAAAACTGCGCTTTGGTTTTTGCCGGATCGGCCAGACGCTTCAGGTAAGACCGCACCAGCTTGTTGCCCTCGCGGTACTCGTCTTCGGTCTGCGGCAGGATCCAGCTCGAGGCGTCGAAAAAATATTTGCCCTCGGCCTCGCCCAGATCGGGATCTTCGGCCGACTGGCTCTGGCTGCGCGAGAAGTCGAGTCGCATCGCGCGGCTCATGTCGCGAATCTGGGTGACCACGCCGAATTCCCAGCTCGGCTGGTTGTCGAGCCATACGCCGGGTGGGGCGATGTCGTTGGTGAGATAGCCGCCGGGTTTCTCCAGCAGCGTCGAGGCCACCCGATAGAGTGCTGCGGTGGTCGTATAGCCCACCACCGGTGTCTCTGGGTTGGTCGCGCCGTCCGCGCGGGCGAGCTCGGTCGCGTAGGCGCTGACGTCGAATGCGCCCGGCTCCCGGGACCACCAGATGCCAATGATGGCGGCCGCGAGTAGATAGAGGGCGGCGAGCGCTAGCAGGCCGCGAAAAATCTTGGTGATGAGCCCGGTATCGGCGCCGCCGTAGTAGCTGGTTTTCCAGAATTTCCAGTTCATGGGGTCGTGCGGTGTCTCCGTATCGCGGTGGCGCCGCCGGCATTTCGGTCGCGAGGACCGATCCGGCAGCGCGGTTTGTGGTTACTATTAAACCAGCTTTGCACGTCGAGCTGGCCGCGCCCCGATCTATCGCGGCGGTCCAGGCGGTCAACCGGCCCCGACTCAGCGCAGCGCGTCGAACCCGATCACCTCGAAGCGGCCGCTGTGGCGGGTGCCGTCGGCCTCTACCCAATCGACGGTTGTCGTGCCGAGGTCGTCCGGTAACGTCAGACGAAACAGCATCAGGTGTTTGCCGCCGGGTTCGAGGCGCGCGCGTTCGCCGGGTGCCAAGCACAGCTCGTTGATGCGCCGCATTCGCGAGCGCCCGTCGCTTGTGCTCGTCTCGTGCAGTTCGATCGCGCCGGCCACGGGGGACTCAAAGCCGCTGCTGCAGATGCGTCGATCACTGTTGTTGCGGACCTCGGCGTAGCCCACGGACAGCGTTGCCCCGGGTACCGGTCGTGTGATGTACGCGTTGTGCGTGCTCAGCTCTGGCGGCGGCGCGCAGCCTCCTGCCAACAGCGCGACGGCGGCCACGAGCGCGGTACAACCGGCTGTGATGCGGCCAGGCTGGGCGAACTTGAGCATGAATATCCTGTCTCAGTGGGAGGCGGACGCATCAGGTAGGATGCACGCATCGAATGGCTTCCGCCGGGCGCGGAAGTCTAACCGGCTTTCAACCCGACGCGCGACCAAGGCGGCATCCTCTGCGCATGATTGACCGAGCCGCGCTCGGCTGGTGACAGGCATCGTGACAGCACAAGTTTTCCAATCCCCGCGCCGCGCGCGTTCGTTCCTGCTGACCCTGCTGCTGTGGACGCTTGCGGGCGCGGCGCTCGCTGCGGAGCCCCTTGTCGATCCGCTGCCCGGGGCGCAGTCCGCGGCACTGCCGGATGGGATCTCGAACAACGGCGCGGCGAACTGGCTCGCGGAGCAGGACGAGGAACCCTTTCTCAAGGTCGATGAGGCCTTCAACTTTTCCACCCGCGAAGCGGACGGCGCGCTGGTCGCGCAGTGGTCGATGCCGCCGGGCTACTACCTGTATCGACACGCCTTCGACTTCGAGCTGCGCGACCAGGACGCCGGCTCACTGGGTACCGCCGATATTCCGGCCGGCAAGCCCAAGTACGACGAATACTTCGGCGACGTGGAGGTGTACTACGCGGAAGCTCAGGCGACGATTCCGGTGGCGGGCGCGCAGGCCGGTCCGCTGGAGGTGGGCATCACCTACCAGGGCTGCGCCGACGCGGGTTTGTGTTATCCGCCCGAGACCAAATGGGTGCTGGTCAACGCGGTGGGTGGTGCCACACCTGGGGACGCCGGGGCGGGCCCGTCTGTCGGGGCTTCGGTTGCGCCCGCGGTTGTGGCAGTCGCGCCGCAGACCGAAGAAGCGCGCCTGACCGCGCTACTGACATCCGGCGGCCTGCTTCAGGCGCTCGCCACCTTCTTCCTGGCCGGCATGCTGCTGGCCTTCACACCCTGCGTGCTGCCGATGGTGCCCATACTGTCGAGCATCATCGTCGGCGACGCGCAGTCGGGCACGGGCGGGGCCGCGGGAGAGGGAGGAGCAGAAGGCACGCCGAGCCGGGGCCGCGCCTTTCGGCTCTCGCTCGCCTACGTGCTGGGCATGGCGCTCACCTACGCGTTGGTCGGCGTGCTGATGGGCCTGTTCGGCGCCGAGCTGAACCTGCAGGCCGCGCTGCAATCGCCGACCGTGCTGAGCGTGTTTGCGGTGGTGTTCGTGCTGCTGTCCCTGTCGATGTTCGGCCTGTACGAGCTGCAGATGCCGCAGAGCTGGCAGAACCGCATCAATGCCATCAGCCAGCGGCAGCAGGGCGGCCGTTATCCGAGCGTCTTCGTCATGGGCAGCCTGTCCAGCCTCGTCGTGTCGCCCTGTATCAGCGCACCGCTGATCGGCGCGTTGGCGTACATCGCGTCCACGGGCAACGCCGTGTACGGCGGACTCGCGCTGCTCGCGCTGGCGCTCGGCATGGGCGTGCCGCTGCTGGTCATCGGCGCGTTCGGCGATCAGCTGCTGCCGCGGGCCGGCGTGTGGATGAACGCCGTCAAGGCCGTTTTCGGGGTGCTGCTGCTGGGGGTCGCCATCTGGCTGCTGGAGCGTGTTGTCCCTGCCGGGTTGACGCTGGCGCTCTGGGCCGGGCTGGCCATCGGGGTGGGCGTTTATCTCGGGGCGCTCGATTTCTCGCCGCGCGCGGGCTGGTCGCAGCTGTGGAAAGCCGGCGGCGCGGTCTCCTTCGTCTACGGCGTTCTGCTGCTGATCGGCGCGGCCAGCGGCGCGGTCGACCCGCTGCGGCCGCTCGCCACCATCGCCGCCACCGGGGCGCCAGCGGTCGGCACGACCGCGGAGCAGCACGGCGGGGGGTGGGTCACCACGACCGGGCTCGCCGAATTCGAGGCCGCGCACGCCACCGGCGTCGCCGCCGGCAAGCCGGTGCTGTTGGATCTGTACGCCGACTGGTGCGTCTCCTGCAAGGTGATGGAGCGGCGGGTCTTCCCCCAGCCCGAGGTCGCGAGCCAGCTCGCCCGGTTTCACCTCATTCGCGCCGACGTCACGGCCAACAGCGACTCGGATCAGGCGCTCATGGATCGCTTCGGTCTCTTTGGCCCGCCTAGCATGGTCTTCTTCGATCCGGGCGGCACCGTGCGGCCCGCGTTCACGGTCCAGGGCGAGCTGGACGCCGACGGGCTGTCCCGGCACCTGCGCGCGGCGTTGGATGCTGGGCCAATTTCGGCCAACATGCAGGCAAATGCCAGCCAATAGCCGCTAACTTCGTCGAAACTGCTTTTCTAGAGCTTGTTGCGCCGATCGTGTAGGGTAGCCCGCTGTCGCGCTAACAGGAGCCGCCAACATGACGAAAGCGAAGGTCCTTGTTCTGCACGGACCCAACCTCAATCTGCTGGGCAGCCGCGAGCCTGAGGTCTACGGGTATACCACGCTTGCAGAGATCGACGCCGGTCTGGTCGAGCGCGGCGCCGCCCTCGGACTCGCGGTGAGCAGCCTGCAGAGCAACGCCGAGCATCGGTTAATCGACGCCATCCATGGCGCCCCCGCCGACGGCGTGGGCTTCATCATCATTAACCCAGGGGCCTTTACCCACACCAGCATCGCTCTGCGTGACGCGCTGCTGGGCGTCAGCCTGCCGTTCGTTGAGGTGCATCTGTCGAACGTACACTCGCGGGAGGCCTTTCGGCAGCACTCTTATCTGTCCGACGTGGCTGTCGGCGTGATTACCGGGTTGGGCGTGGCGGGCTATGGCTATGCGCTGGAGTTCGCGGCGACGCGTCTCTCGGCACGCGACTGATAACGCTGACAACGAACGAACTAACGGATAAAGGGGGGCAGCGGTGGACCTGCGCAAGATCAAAAAGCTCATCGAACTGGCCGAAGAATCGGGTATTGCCGAGCTGGAGGTAACCTCAGGGGAGGAATCGGTGCGCATCGCGATGCGCGGCGCGCGTGCGCTGCCCATGGCGAGCGCGCCTGCGGTCCCCGCCGAAGTCGTCGTGCCGCCGCCCGCCGCGCCGGCCCCGCCTGCCGCAACAGAGGCGTCCGGGGGCACCGAGTTGGTCGCGCCGCTGGCCGGCACCTTCTATGTGGCCGCGACGCCAGGGGCGGCGCCTTTCGTACAGGTCGGCGATACCGTCGACGTCGGTCAGACCCTGTGCATCATCGAGAGCATGAAGATGATGAACGCCATCGCGGCCGAGCGGGCGGGGACCATCACCGCGGTGCTCGGCGCCAACGGCGAACCCGTCGCGGCGGGGCAGGCGCTGTTTCTGCTGCGCTAGCCGGGTGTCCTGGCTGCAGGTCACGCTGAGCGCGGCCGGTCGGCACAGCGAGGAGTTGGCGGACGCCTGCCTGGCCGCGGGCGCGATATCGGCGGTGGTGAGGGGGGCGAGTCAGACCGTGGAGCAGGTCTGGGAGCCGGCGCCAGGCGCACTAAACGTCTGGGAACGTGCCGCTATTTTCGGTTATTGGCCGATGTCGGAACAAAATATCGAGGCGGTCGGCGAACTTCGATCATTGCTGAACGATAGCGGCGTGATTGAAGACTTTAGTGTCGAGATCGTCGCAGAGATCGACCCGGCGCCTGGGTTGGCGCAACCGCTCGCCGATCTGACTTTCGGCGCTGGGCGCCTGCGCCTGGTACCGAACAGCACGCCCGCCGCGGATATTGATGCGCTCGAAGCCGACGGCGTCGCGGTCCTGCGGCTGGACCCGGGTCTGGCCTTCGGCAGCGGCCTGCATCCGACCACCCAGCTGTGCCTCGAGTTTCTGAGCCGGACGCTGCGAAAAGGTGATCGCGTACTCGATTATGGCTGCGGATCCGGTGTGCTGGCGCTCGCGAGTCTACAATTGGGCGCTGGCGCGGCGGTGGGTGTCGACTACGACCCGCAGGCGCTGCTCGCCAGTCGGAACAATGCGGACAGCAACGGCGTCGCGGATCGCTTCGTCGCCCTTGCGCCCGACGAGTGGCCCACGACGGGTCCCGGCACGGAGCCCTTCGATCTCGTAATGGCCAACATTCTCGCCAATCCGCTCATCGAGCTGGCCCCGCGCCTGCAGGCGCTGCTGCGCCCGGGTGGATCCCTGGTGCTGGCCGGTTTGCTTGCCGAGCAGGCGTCGGCCGTTATGGCCGCCTATCCCCACATCGAATTTACCGCACCGACGGAACACGACAATCGTTCGGACGGGGTGTGGGTGCGCCTGGACGGCGTGCGGTCGGCGGAGGACGGCGCGTGACCGATCAGGGTCTGGTCACCGAGTGCCCGAACTGCCAGACGCGCTTCCGGGTCAATAAGGAACAGCTCGACATCGCCAACGGGCGAGTGCGCTGCGGGGCCTGCCTGTCCGTCTTCGACGGCGAATCCTATCTGCTGGGCGAGACCGACACCGAAGAGGTGGAGTCAGTGCCTAGTCGCGGTGGAGGTGGTCTGCTGGAGACGATGCTCGCGGAGCTGGCCCGTAACAACGGTCAGCCGAGCGCGCAGCCGCTGGATGACGAGCCGACGGAGGGTGACTGGCGCGATCGATCGGTTGATACGAGCCAGCTCGCAGCGGACACCGGCGAGGGCGTGTCGATCAACGACGCGCTGGACGATGAAGAGGCGCTGCGCGGCTGGCTGGACGAGGAGCTCAATCGCGGCGGCGAGCAGGATCCGGCCAAGGCGGCTCAGGACGTTGAGCTCGAACTCGAGGTGCTGAAGCGCGAGATCCAGGGCACGGACTTCGAGTCGGATCTCAAGGAGATCATCAGCAACTCTGGCAGCGAGACGTTCGAGCAGTTGGAAAACCTGCTGCAGGAACTGGGCGAGGATGAGCCCGTGCCGCCAGCCGAATCGCCTGCGGCGCCGAACGACGCCTTCTTCGAGCCGCCCGCTGCGGTGCCGGACCTGGACGACGACCGCGACGATACGGTCGCGGAAGCGCGGGAAGAGGCGCGCGCCGATATCGCTAGCGAGCTGCGCTGGGCCGACGCCGCGTTGACCGAGACGATCGAGACGGTTGAGCCTGTCAGCCCGACGGTCGAGGTGTCGCCCGGGGCCGGCGACGGGCCTGCCTGGCTGCCTGCATGGCTGCGCGGCGCGACTGGTTTTCGCGCTGCGACCGCGGTGGCATTGGTCCTGCTGATCGTCCAGGTGCTCTATCTGCAGTTCGACAGTTGGGGCAAGTCGAGCGCGATGCGCCCCGTGTATGGCGCCATCTGCGCGCTGTTGCCCTGTGAGCTGCCGGTCCGACGCAGCGTCGCTCGACTGGTGTCGCGCAAGCTGACCGTTCGCAAGCATCCCTCGCGCGCCGGCATGCTGCTGATCGATGCGCTGATCGTCAACGAGGCCGCCTTCGAGCAGCCGTACCCGACGATCGAGCTGCAGTTCACCGACGTGCGGCAGGAGCCCGTGCGCGCGTTTCGGTTTCGGCCGGACGAATACCTGGCCGGCGCTTTCGCCGCACCCGGCGCGATGATGGCCGTTAACACGCCCATACACATCGATATCGAGGTCGACGATCCGGGCCCGTCGGCCGTGAACTATCAGCTCATCTTTCGCTAGCGGCGCCGCCTGACCGACGACGCTGGTCCCACGCCAGATCTGACTTAAGCCCGCGGCCACGCACGCGTATGATGTGCGGCCTTTCAGTCGCGGAGCGCCGATGGCTCTCGCATCTACCAGCGCACAGCGTCCAGTCGTGCCCTCGCCGCTGCCGATCGCCAACCCGGTGCTGCTCGCTCCGATGGCGGGCGTTACGGACGTGCCGTTTCGGCGCGCGGCCTGGCGCGGCGGCGTGGGCTATATGGTTGGCGAGATGGTCAGCAGCCGCCCCGAACTGTGGAGCAGCGACAAGTCGCGTCTGCGTCGCGAGCGTGTAGATGGCGCGCCGCACGCCATTCAGCTCGCCGGATCGGAGCCCGGCTGGCTCGCCGACGCCGCACGACGTCACGTCGAAGCCGGCGCGGAGATTATCGACATCAACTTCGGCTGCCCGGCCAAGAAGGTGTGCCGTAAGGCGGCCGGCTCCGCGCTGCTGGAGACGCCTGATCTGGTTGTGGACATCGCGCGCGCGGTGGTCGACGCGGTCGACGTGCCGGTGACGATCAAGACGCGTACGGGACCGACGCCGCACAGCGACGTCGTCATCGAACTGGGGCAGCGCCTGCAGGATGCCGGCGTGGCCGCGCTGGCGCTGCACGGCCGCAGCCGGGCCTGCCGCTTTGTCGGTCCCGTCGATCACGGACCCACCGCGCGACTGGTACGGCGACTTAGCATCCCCGTGTTTGCGAACGGCGATATCGATACCTTCGTCGGCGCCCGCGCCGTGCTGCAGCAAACGGGTGCCGCGGGTGTGATGATCGGCCGCGCCGCGCTCGGTGCGCCTTGGCTGCCGGGTTGGCTGGCGAAGAGCCTCGCCGCGGGCTGCCCGCTGCCGACGCCGAGCGTGTCGACGCGACTGCGCGAACTGCGCGGCATCGTCGTCGACATGCACGCGTTCTACGGCGTGCCGAAAGGGCTGCGCATCGCGCGCAAACACATTCAGTGGACGCTGGGACACGCGACCCTGGATGCAGCGGCGCGGCAGCGGCTGGCGGTATTCGCCCAGCAGGCGGTCCGCGCGGATGCCGCGAATGAGCAGCTCGACATGCTCGACGCCGCGCTCGAAGCGGGCGTCGAATCAGCGGCGGCCGATCGAAGCGCCATGAACCTAAACGCGGCGTAGACCGCGAGTGTTATCCATCTGCGGCCGCTGAGCCGCGAAGTCTCACGCTTGCTTTGGGGGCAGTTGTTAGATGAGTGAATCCTTGGTCATGCCGCGGCGGGCGCTGCTGAGCGTTTCGGACAAGAGCGGCATCGTCGAACTGGGTCAGGCGCTCGCCGCCGCCGGGGTCGAGATACTGTCGACGGGCGGCACGCACAGAGCGCTCGCCGCCGCCGGCCTGTCTCCGGTTGAGGTGTCTGCACACACCGGCGCGCCGGAGATGATGGACGGTCGCGTGAAGACGCTGCACCCGCGCATCCACGGCGGCATTCTGGGGCGTCGCGGTACCGACGACGGGGTCATGGCAGAGCACGACATCGCCCCGATCGATCTGGTCGTCGTCAATCTGTATCCCTTTCAGGCCACGCTCGCGCGCGCGGACGTGACCGACGAGCTGGCGATCGAGAACATCGACATCGGCGGACCGGCGATGCTGCGCAGCGCGGCGAAGAATCACCGCGACGTCTGGGTAGTTGTCGACCCCCACGACTACGACGCCGTGGCGGCGGCACTGCAGGCGGGCGGCAGCGACTACGCCGCGCGCCGGGCGGCCGCGCGCAAGACCTACGCCCATACGGCCGCCTACGACGCGGCGATCGCCGCCTGGTTTGCGGGCGACGAATTGCCCGACACCCTCAACCTCAGCTATCGCAAATCGATCGAGATGCGCTACGGCGAGAACCCGCACCAGCAGGCCGCGTTTTACGTCGAGGACCGACCCCGCGTCGGCACGCTGGGCAGCTTCGACCAGCATCAGGGCAAGGCGCTCAGCTACAACAACATCGCGGACACGGATGCGGCGCTGCAGTGTGTGCAGGCGCTGACCGATCCGGCCTGCGTGATCGTCAAGCACGCCAATCCCTGCGGCGTCGCGACGGGCGACGATTTGCGCGACGCCTATCGGCGCGCCTTTGCCGGGGACAGGACGTCGGCCTTTGGCGGCATCATCGCGCTCAATCGTCCTTGCGACGCGCAGACGATGGCGGAGATTGTCGGCAATCAGTTCGCCGAGGTGATCATTGCCCCGGCGTTTGCTGAGGACGCGCTCGAGGCCGCGAAACAGAAAAAGAACGTGCGCGTGTTGAGCATCGGCGACTGGCCCGCGCAGCTGCCCAGCATGGGTCGCACGCTCAAACACGTCGCCGGCGGGCTCTTGGTGCAGGACGCCGACGAGACCGAGTACACCGGCGAACTGCGCGTGGCCACGAAGCGCGAGCCGAGCGCCGACGAACTCGCGGATCTGGAGTTTGCCTGGCGCGTCGTCATGTACGTGAAATCGAACGCGATCGTGTACGCCAAAGAGCGCCAGACCATCGGCATCGGCGCGGGTCAGATGAGTCGGGTCGTCAGCGCCCGCATCGCCAACATGAAGGCGGCGGAGGAGGGCTTCGAGGTCGCCGGTGCGGTGATGGCCAGCGACGCCTTCTTTCCGTTTCGCGATAGTATCGACGCGGCGGCGGAGGTCGGCATACGCGCGGTGATTCAGCCGGGCGGCTCGATGCGCGACGCGGAGGTCATCGAGGCGGCCGACGAGCACGGCATCGCGATGGTGCTGACGTGCACGCGGCACTTTCGCCACTAGCAGCCGGATAGCGACCGGCTGACAGCGAACGAACAACTGAGGATCGGGGGCGTATGAAGGTTCTGGTGGTGGGCAGTGGTGGCCGCGAACATGCGCTGGCGTGGCGACTGCGGCAGGGAGACAGCGTCGACGAGGTGTTCGTGGCGCCGGGCAATCCGGGTACGGCGGCAGAGCCGCAGACACGTAACGTGGATATCGCCGTTAGCGACTTCGAGGCGCTGGTGGGCTTCGCCCGTCGCGAGCACATCGATCTGACGGTAATTGGTCCGGAGGTACCGCTCGTCGACGGCGTACGCGATGCGTTCGAGCAGGCCGGTCTCGCGTGTTTCGGTCCCAGCAAGGCGGCGGCGCAGCTCGAGGGTTCGAAGAGCTTCACCAAGGACTTCTTGCGCAAGTACGCCATACCCACGGCCCGCTATGAAACGTTCGAGGCCGTCGAACCGGCGCTTGCGTATCTGCGCGAGCGCGGGGCGCCGATCGTCATCAAGGCCGACGGGCTGGCCGCGGGCAAGGGCGTGGTTGTGGCGCGGGAGCTCGCGACCGCGAAAGACGCCGTGCGCGACATGCTGTCCGGCAACGCGTTCGGCGCCGCCGGGGCGCGCGTGGTGATCGAGGACTTTCTCGAGGGCGAAGAGGCCAGCTTCATCTGCATCTGTGACGGCGAGCGCGCCATCCCCTTCGCGACGTCGCAGGATCATAAGGCCCGCGACGACGGCGATCGTGGCCCGAACACCGGCGGCATGGGTGCCTACTCGCCGGCGCCGGTAATCACCGCAGAAGTGCACGAGCGCGTGATGCGCAAGATCATCGAGCCGACCCTGGCGGGCATGGCGGCAGAGGGTCATCTCTACGAAGGCTTTCTCTATGCCGGCCTCATGATCGATGCGTCGGGCGAACCCTCAGTCATCGAGTTCAACTGTCGCTTCGGCGACCCCGAGGCGCAGCCCGTGATGATGCGCCTGCAGTCCGATCTTGCGGCCGTCTGCCTGCAGGCGCTGGGCGACGGTCTGGACGGGGTCACGCTCGACTTCAGCCCTGAGACCGCGCTGGGCGTCGTGATGGCCGCGGGCGGTTATCCGCTCGCCTATGCCAAGGGCGAGGTCATCGGCGGACTCGCGGAGGCCGACGCCGAGGCCAAGGTCTTTCACGCCGGCACGGCGCAGAAAAACGGCGACGTCGTCACCGCCGGCGGGCGCGTGCTGTGCGTGGTCGGGACCGGCGCCAGCGTCAGCGCGGCGCAGGCGCGGGCTTATGCGGGCGTCGCGTGCATCAACTGGCGCGATGCCTATTGGCGCCGCGACATCGGCTATCGGGCGATCGCGCGCGAGTAGCGGTTCAGACCGCCAGCCGCTCGAACGCCAACTCCGGAAAACCCTCGCTGACCGAGTCGCGCAGGCGGTCGTAGTACACGTTCGCGCCGCCAAAATAGATCAGCACGCGCGGTTTGCTGCCCTCGATGTTGGCGCCCATCATCCAGGAGTTCACCCGATCGCCCTGGGCCATTAGCGTCTGGCCGTGAATCTCTGCCGTATGCGCCGACCATTCGTCCTCGGCCTCGCGCCGCGGCAGGAACAGATCCTGATTCTCTGACTCCATCTTGCGAATGCAGTCGGTGATCCAGCGAACGTTCTGCTCGATGGAGGTGGGCAGGTTCGCGAAGGGCGCCTGGGGGCCCGTGATCAGAAACAGGTTGGGAAACTCGCTGACGCACACGCCCATGATCGACTGCGATTCATCGCGCCACTTGTCCTTCAGCGTCTGGCCGTTCAGACCGCGAATATCGACCGCCTCGGGCGCGCCGGTGTAGGCCTTGAAGCCGGTGGCCAGCACGACGATGTCGAAGTCGTAGTCTTGCAGGGTGGTACGAACGCCGCTGGCCGTGATCTCCTTCAGCGGTTCCGCGTCTTTGATATCGACGAGATGCACGTTGTCGCGGTTAAACGCCTCGAAATAGCCATGATCCAGCGGCGGTCGCTTTGCGAACAGCGGATAGCCTTTCGGCATCAACAGCTCCGCGACCTCGGGATCGTCGACCTTCTCGCGGATCTTGTTATTGATGAAATCCGCCGCGGCCTGGTTCGAGTCGGCGTTCGACAGCAGGTCGTCAAAGGTCTCGAACACCCAGCGAAAGCTGCCGCGCGGCCAGTGTTCTTCGAAGATGCGCTGCACCTCGTCGGGTGGGGTGTCCGCCAGGTTGCGGCCGACCGGGCTGTCGAACGCCATGCCGAAGACATGATTGCGGCACTTATCGATGATGGCTTCGTAGTTGTCCTTGATCTCGCGTTCCCGCTCTGGGGTCATCGTCTGCTGGACCGCGGGCATCACGAAGTTGGGCGTGCGTTGGAAGACCGTGACGCTGGCCGCGTCTGCCGCCATCGCGGGTACCATCTGTACGGTGGTCGCGCCGCTGCCGATGATGCCGACACGCTTGCCGGCATAGTCGAGCCCCTCGGGCCAGCGTGATGAATGAAAGATGGGGCCGTCGAACGCATCGATTCCGTCGATCTGCGGTACGTTCGGGTGCGAGATCATGCCCATCGCGCTAATGAAGTATTTGCACGTAAACACCTCGCCAGCGCCCGTTGTCACCTGCCAGCGACCCGTCTGCGCGTCGAAGTGGGCGCTGACGACCTCGGTGTCGAGCTGCAGGTGCGGCCACAGATCGCACTTGTCGGCGACGAAACGCAGGTAGCGCTGGGTCTCTTCCTGACCGGGGTAGCGCTCGGACCAGCTCCACTCGTCGAGAATCTCTTTCGAAAACGTCAGGCAGTAGTAGTAACCCTCGCTATCGGTCGCGGCGCCCGGATAGCGATTCCATGCCCAGGTACCGCCGACATCGCTCGCGCGATCGAATACGCGCACCGACTGGCCGGCCTCGCGCAGGCTGTGGATCAGTGCAAGACCGGCGAATCCCGCGCCCACGCCGATGGCATCGAAATCTGTTTGCTCCCGGCTCATGCAATATCTCCCCTGTGGTTTCCGCCCGTTCTTGTTGCCTGCGAACGCTTGATCGCTCAGTGACTTTAACCAAATTCAAAAAAGGCTGTCGATGCGGTGGCGTCGGTCTATATTAGACGCCACTCGGTTCGCGGCTTCGCCCCGGGAGGGGGAGGAACACATGGCATACCTCGCGCGCGACGCCAGGCGCGTCTACTTCGAAGACCACAGGCCGCCGGGCAGCGGCTCCACGGCCGTCGTGCTCGTCCATGGCTGGGGGATGGGCGTGCGCTGTTGGGATCACGTTGTGCCGGCGCTCGTCGATGCCGGCCAGCGTGTGGTGCTGTTCGATCACCGCGGCTGCGGTCGGTCAGACAAGGACTTTGCGGACATGGGCATCGGCGCCATCGCCGGCGACCTGGTGGCGCTGGTCGAGACGCTCGAGCTCGACGGGGTCCTGTTGAATGGCTGGTCGCTCGGTGGCGCGGTCGTTGTGGAGGCTGCGGCCAGGCTGGGGGCGCGGGTGCGCGCGCTCGTGCTGACCGGCGGCGCGACGCCGGCTTATGTGCAAAAACCCGACTTTCCACACGGCGGCAGCCGCGACGACATGGCGCAGACGCTCGCAGCACTCGCGGCCGATCGCGTCAATTTCCTGCACGGCCTGTCGAAGGTGGTCTGCGCCCGAGAGGTCGGCGTGCAGATCGAGGACTGGCTGTATCGCATTTTTCTGGAAGCGTCGCCGCTGGCGGGCGCGACGCTGGGCGAACTGGCGGACTTGGACCAGCGCGAGCAGCTCTTGGCGCTGGACCTGCCGCTGTTGTCGTTCATAGGCAGCGCGGACGGCTTCGTCGCGCCGGACATCGGCCGCTGGGTGGGCGAGCATCACCCGCGCGCGCAGATCGTCGAGTACGAGGGTGTGGGTCACGCGCCCTTCATCGAGGAGCGCGAGGCGTATCTCGAACGGCTAGTAGAGTTTACGGAGGCACACCTGTAGCGAGGTTCGTCCGTTCTCGCGCACTGTGGACGGTGTGCAGATCCTGAGGCGAGACGGCGAGCGTGCGCTGATCGGGACTCGCTCGGCCGACAGCTTGATGACACATGAAGACCAGGGTGGGGAACAGCATGAGTAGTGGCGTCAATTTCGGACTCTGGTACGACTTTCGCAATCCGGCGCCCTGGCAGGAACCCTTCGACACCTTCTACGCGTCGCGTCTCGACCAGATCGCTGCGGCCGAGGCCGCGGGGTTCGATTCCGTCTGGCTGACCGAGCATCACTTCTGCGACGACGGCTACACGCCGTCGCCGCTGGTGCTGGGCGCGTCGATCGGCGCGCGAACGACGCGCATGCGCATCGGCACCAATCTGATGCTGCTGCCGCTGCACGATCCCGTGCGGCTGGCGGAAGACGCCGCGACCCTGTCGCTGTGTACCGGTGGACGTTTCGATCTCGGGGTGGGGATCGGCTATCGCCAGCTCGAGTTCGATCAGTTTCGGCGCAAGCTGTCGCAGCGGCCATCGCTGGTCGAGGAGGGGATCGAGATACTGCGCCGAAGTTGGACTGGGCAGCCGGTTAACTTCAGCGGCAAGCGATTCGAGGTCGGCGATGTTCGCGTGACCCCCGCGCCGGTCGATCCGCCGAAAATTCTGTTGGGGGGCATGGTGGAGCCGGCGATTGAGCGCGCCGCGCGCATCGCCGACGGGTTTCTGTGCACCGGTGGAATCGGGCTCGACGTTTACGCCAGCGCGCTGGAAAAACAGGGCAAGGCTGCGAGCGACGGCGCGGTCGTACTGGGCTGCTGGGCGATCATCGCCGAAGACCCGGAGCGCGAGGCCGCCGCCCTCGGTGAGCACGTGCTGTATCAAACCAACGAGTACATCAAGTGGGGAGCGTTCGGGCCGCCGGAGTCAACGCCGCTGTTCGAAGACGCGCCGACCGCGATAGAAAACGGCCTCTACGAACTCTGGGACGCTGACCAGGCGATACAACATCTGCGCTCTCTGATGAGCGACTATCCGATGATTCGCGACATTCACTTCTGGGCCCAGTTTCCCGGCGAGTCCGTCGAGTCGGGTAACCGACGCATGCGCTACATCGCGGAGAACGTCCTGCCGCAGCTCCGCTGAGTGCGCCGGCTTAGCGCTGGCACAGGCGCAGCGCGGTGTCCTGAAACAGACGGTGGGCGTCCGCTAACCCGATGTCGTCATCGAAATAGACCGCCGAACGCAGGCCAATCATCAGTGAGAAGGTAATCTCGGCGGCGTCCCGCGCGGCTGCCTCTGAGGGCGCGGCCGAAAACGTGTGGCGCAGGTGCCTTTTGCAGCGTTGATCGAAATCGGCCTTGGTCGCCTGCAGCACGTCGTTGTGCACGGCAACGCCAAAACACTCCAGCATGAAGCCGATCTCGCGTCGGTTGCTGGTCTCACCGCGAAACCACAGGTCGGCGAGCGAGCGAATCTGTTGTTCGGGTGCTTCTCTGCGGAATGCCTCGATGTGCCCCAGAAAGCGCGCCGCTACCATCGCGAAGTACTGTTCGAGAATGTCCTCTTTGCCGCGAAAGTAGTACAGCAGGTGGCTGGGCGTCATGCCGGCGCTTTGCGCCACATCGGCGAGCGTTGTGCGACCGTAGCCGCTGCGAATGATGCAGTCGTGCAGCGCTGTGAAAATTCGCCGACGCCGTTCTTTACCTCGGGAGCCGCGGGAGCCGCGCGCAGAGCCGGTCGATGTCACCTGAGTCTTGGACATTGGCGGCAACATAGCACCACGTCGTGCAACCGTCAGCATCCCCGCTTTTCTTTAATCCAATTCAAATTGTGTTTACAATGTTCCCGCCCGAGTGTGCGGGAGGTTTCCCGCTCGTGACCCTTTCTGAGCTCAAGGCTCTGCGTAACGACGCGGCGAAAAACAGTCGTTAGCTGCCACGATCGTTGCGATCGACGAGGATGACGAGTCGGAAACTACGCGTGTTTTGTACGCAGACGGAGAGAACCTGCGTGCATAGCGCCAGCGGAGGGCGCGTCGGCGTGAGAGAGGCACGCTCACGGTAGCTGTGGCAAGCGTGGTTGGCATGACTGGTACAACACCAGTGCATAAAAATCGCGACAGCGACATGAGTGACGAGAGCGAGAGGTCGCGCCGACGCGGCACACGAAGGGCATGGGACCCGGCGCAAGCTTGAGGCGAATGGCGCCGGGTTCAGAGGAGGAGACGCATTTGCGCTTCAGGGATGAGGCGTGAATGCGCTTTTTTCGCGTTCCCTCTACCGTCTCTATCTAACCCCCGAAAACCCAGCCGTCAGCCGGCCTGCGGTAACTGATCTCCAGCGGCGGGCACCCGGCAGGCGGCGGCGCGACCGGCCGGGGCGTAATGTTGCCCACCAGCTCCAGAAATACGCCGTCCGGGTCGATGGCGTGAACGATCGCGCTTGTGTCTTCAGCCGTCCCCGTGCAGCAGGGCGCCACCTCGGATAGGAACGGTACGCCTTGCGCCTTCAGGACGCCGACCGCGCGCTCGATGTCGGGCACCATCAGGGCGATGCGGCTGATGCCGATGTGATTGATGGGCGGCGGGTACGCCGGCTCGTCGTCGAACGGCTCAAGCCACTGGATCAGCCGCAGCACGTGCCGATCGCCGCGATCGATGGCGATGTCCGCGCCCTTGAACCGGAAGGGTTGCGCAAGGCCCCAGGCGCGCGCCTCCTCGAGCGTGCCGCCAGTCTGCGGGAGAGGTTTCACCCGGGTGTAGCCGAACCTGCGATAGAAGGCGAGCGACGCCTCCAGATCAGACACGTTGATGCCGATGTAAGGCATCGCGGTCAGGTGCATGTCCGCCTCGGGATCGCCGTGCGGCGGTGCCGTCTCGAGCAGCTTGTACAGCACGCCATCGGGATCGCGAAAGAAGGCGTATCGATCGCCGGGTATGCCGTAAGGCTTGGATAGGAACTCGACGCCGCGAGACTTCAGAAAGGCGTAGTCCGCGCCGAGATCGCTGGTCAGCAGCGCCGCGTAGGCCATGCCGAGATGATTGGGCAACGCGTAGGGCGGTTCGTCGTTGAACACCGTCTTCCACTGCAGCAGATCGATGTTGGCGACGTTGTGACTGCCGGGCAGCGAGATCACCTCGCCGGCCACCAGCTCGTACTGGCAGACATCGAACATGCCCAGCGCCCGCGCCATCTGATGGGTGTTCGTCAGCGGAAAACCGCCGACGCCGTCGGTATAGCCCAGCATGCGATAGAACGCGCGCGCCGCTGCAAAGTCGCGCGTGTGCGTCGCGAAATGAAAGCGCGCCATCAGGCCGATATCGGCGTTCGAATCCAGCTGCACGGCGGATGCGATCGCAGCCATGCGACCGTCGAGAGAGTCGCGGTGACTGTTGTCGGCGGATTCTGCATCGTCGGCGGCGGGCGCGCCGGTTGCGCAGGCCGCGCTCACCACGATCGCCGCCAGCAGCAGCAAGTGCCCCGCCGTTCGGCCGACGCCGAGCATCACAGTCGTTCTTTCCCTGATGATAGCGGTCGCCAAAGATGCACGCATAGACCGGTCCTCCCCCGACATCGCGGCCGCCAAGATAGCCGACGGCGCAGCTCAACTCCAACGGGTCGCCGTAGGCCCGCGTCGGGGTCGCCTTCGCGTCACGCTCTCCTTTGCACCGGCCGGCCGATTACCCGACGGCGCCGTCAGGGCAGCTTCGAGTTGTCCCAGCTGACGACGGTTGTGGGGGAGAACACGACCCAGCGCCGGCTGTTGCCCGCGGCGCTGGGCGCGTGGGGCTGGTCTGCTCCCGCCTCGTCTGTGAGTCCGTGCTTGCGCCCAAGATTGCGCTGGGCCTCGGCCAGATGTGGGTCTGCTTCCTCGTCTGCCGGCGTCTCCAGCACGCGCGCCTCCCCGCGCAGCATGATCCCCTGCAGTTCTCGCCAGGCCTCGCCGACGTCGACCAGCACGGTCGCGTTGGGCGAACGCCGCAGGTTGGCGACCTTCTGACCGCGGGCGTAGATGTAGATCCTGCCGCCGGCCCAGCCGAAGGTCATTGGCGTCAGGTTGATGTCCGCGCCAGGTCCGATCGTGGCGATGCGCAGGCGCGGTTCGTGACCGAGCAGGTGATCGATCTCTTGGTCGGTCAGGCGCAGCGCGCGTGCGATCTTTGCCACGTTCGATGGGCCTCCGCCGGTGCGAATGCGCGCCTCAGCGGCGCGGGGTGAGTGAGCATCCTGCCACTGGACCCATCGATGTGCATCGATGCGCATCGTTGTGAGAAGCGGCGCGACCGTCGCTCGAGGGCCGCAGGCCTACGTCGCGCACGGCGCTCTGCCTACAGCGCAGTTGGCGCCGCCGCTGCAACATGGACGCATGACCAACGACCACCTTCGACGCCTCGGGCTGCTGCGTCGCTTTGAACCGCTGCGGGGAATTGCCTGGGAAGACCTGTCCAGCCTGGCGCGCGCGGCGCGCGAGGTCCGCGTGCCGGCGGGCCGCACGCTGGTGCGGCCGCCGCGGCGGCTGTCCGGCTGGTGGTATCTGATCGACGGCACGCTGGTGGATGAAGACACCGGCGATCGGATCGCGGCCGGCACGGCGATCGCGCGGCGACGCGTGTACCCCGGCGTGCGCGCGCTGTCCGTGCAGCGCACGGCGACCCTGTTGGTGATCGATGCGGCCAGTGGCCAGCTGCACCTGAGTGCGCCCCGCCGCGACGATGGACTGGCGGTGACCAGGGGCCCAGCCGCAGGTGCTTCCGGGGGACGCCGGCCCGACTGGCTGTGCGAACTCGCGGCCAGCCCGCTGCTGCGTGCGCTGTATCGGCACTCGGGCGGCGGCGCCTGGCAGGCCTGGGTGGCGGGCCTGCGGCGGGGCCTCGCGCGGCCTGGCGCGACGGTGTTCGACGCCGGCGACCCCGCGGATGCGTTCTTTGTCGTACGGCGGGGCAGCGTCCGCGTCGCGGCGCAGCAGGGCGAGGTCGTCATCGGCCCCGGCGGTTTCTTCGGCGAAGACGGACTGATTGCCGGACAGCCGCGCAACGCGCGGGTGAGCGCCCCGCGCGGGGCCGAACTGCTACGCGGCGGCGCTGAGGAGATGCTAGCGCTGCTGGACTGTGCGTTTCGCGAGCTGGCGCGATCGCTTGCGCAAGAGCCGACACGGCGGCCCGCGGCCATCGAACTCGGCCGCTGCCAGACCACCGTGCAGCTACGCGCGGCGATTCAGGCGCTGCCGCGGGGGCGTCCCGTGCGCATGCGCTCGCCCTTCGCGCGGGCGGGTCTCGACGACTTGGCGATGCTGGTCTTGTTTCATCGCGGTTACTCGATCCAGCTGCAGCCCAGCGAAGTTACGACGGTGGCGCCGCCTTGAACGCGCCACGGCGCAGGCGGTGTCCACGCTCTGGCCTGCTGGTCGGCTGTAACGCGCGAATTCGGCTAGAGTGAGTTCATGGATGCCCTGATACGCTCGATTGATACCGCCCTGCGCACCCTGACCGGCACCAGCCGAGCCCTGCGCGAGATGCCGGCCGCCAATGAAGCCACGTCCGCGCCGCTCAGCGAGCGCGAGCGGCGTCACGCCGCGGGCCTGATGCGGGTTAATCACTGCGGCGAGGTGTGCGCCCAGGCCCTCTATTCAGGCGCCGCCGCGGTGGCCCGCGACCCCGAAGTGGTCGAGCACCTCGAGGCTGCCGGACAGGAGGAGGTCGATCACCTCGTCTGGTGTGCCGAGCGTCTGCAGGCGCTCGACTCGCGACCCTCCCTCCTGAACCCCGCCTTCTATGCGGCATCCTGGGGCATCGGCGCGATCTCCGGGCTGATCGATGACAAGCTCAGCCTCGGCTTTGTCGAGGCCACTGAGGAGCAGGTCGTCGAGCATTTGGAAAAGCACCTCGACGTGCTGCCGGAGCAGGATCACGAGAGTCGCGCGGTGCTAGCGCAGATGCGCGAGGACGAGGCCCGCCACGAGCTCGAGGCGGTTGCCGCGGGCGCGACCCGGCTGCCCTCCTGGCAGCGCAACCTGATGCGGCGCCTGGCGCGGGTGATGACCACGACGACCTATCGTGTCTGAGCGCGTCTGAACGTGCCTGAGCCGAGCGGCTAATCCACGGCCGGCGCGAGCGGCGGATGGAAGATCATCTGCACCGTCGTTCCCTCCGGATCGCTCGCGTAGAACGACCGCGCCCCGTCGCGATGGGTCTTGGGGGCCTGCAGGATGGTGATGTCGTGCGCGACGAAGCGTTCATACCAGCGATCCACGATCTCCGGCGTGTCCAGGATAAAGCCGATGTGATCCAGGCTTGCGGGTTCGCTCGTGATCGCCTCGACTCGGTGCAGCGCGAGATTGTCGTTACCTGACGTCAGATAGACGTTGTCGGGGTCGGGCCGCCACTCGATGGCCATGCCCAGGACGTCACGATAGAAGAACAGCATCCGATCGACATCCAGCACGTTCAGCGCCACGTGGCGTAGGCCCGCGGTGCGCAGCTCACTCTCGCCCTGAGTTGCAGATTCGCCCTGCCTGCCGGGATCCTGCTCACCCATGGTTCGTCTCGCTGATCTCGAAGTCGTGGCTGATCTCTACGCCGCCACGGCCCAGCATGATTGACGCGCTGCAGTACTTGTCCGCAGACAGGGCGACCGCGCGGGCCACCGCGGCCTCCTGTAGATCGACGCCACTGACGACGAAGTGCACGTGAATCTTCGTGAATACGGCCGGGACGTCCGCCGCGCGCTCGGCGTGGAGCTGGGTTACACAATTCGTCACATTCTGACGCGCCTTGCGCAATATGGAGATTACGTCGTACGAGGTGCAGCCGCCCATCCCGAGCAGCACCAGTTCCATGGGACTGGGTCCCGCGTCAGTTTTTCGGTCACCGTCCAGCACGAGGCTGTGGCCGCTGGCAGATTCGGCGACGTAACGTTGACCGTCGACCCAAGTGAGGGTTGCGGTCATCGGGGTTGGCTGTGCCATGTCGTTCCCATGTCTATGGTGCGCGGTGATGCGCACAAGTGTGACACAGTTCGCTAAAAATGCTGGGTTTTCGGGGGGTTTTCGCGGTTTTGAACGGCGTTAGGGGTTGTAATTATGTGAAGCGCTTCAAGCGTTCAAGCGGGCCTGGTCGGCGAAAACCCGGCGCTTGGCCCGTCTGTCGTGCGTTTTGCCACCGCTCGTCGTGATGCGCTGTTTGTGTTCGCGAGACTGTGGAGAATCAATGTCGACCCTTGATGCCAAACATGGCATTGAATATGCAATTCAAGTTTTCGTGAACGCAAGGGCGATTCGCAAGGTTACTACGAAGGGACGATTAGCATGCTTGCATCTAAGAAAACTCAGGTCTCTGGCCTATCGGCCAAGCGGCCGCTGGCCAAAGGCTTTGCCATGAGTGCGAATGCCCAGGCCGAAGATACTTCTCACCTGGACGCTTTTCTCGCGGCTGCGCACCGGCGCAAATACCCGGCCAAAAGCACCCTGATCTACGCGGGCGACAAGTCCGACTCGATCTACTACATACAGAAAGGGTCCGTTACGGTTCTCGTCGAAGACGAGTCCGGTCGCGAGATCATCGTCGCCTATCTGAACAAGGGCGACTTCTTCGGCGAGATGCCGCTGTTCATGGCCGACATTCCGCGCACCGCGTGGGTGAAGTCCAAGTCCGAGTGTGAGGTTGCAGAGCTCAGCTACGCGAAGTTCCGTGAACTCGCCGAGCGCGACACGCGCCTGCTCTACGCCGTCGGCGCGCAGATGGCGAAATCGCTCACCAAGACCACCCAGAAAGTCAGCGACCTCGCGTTTCTGGATGTCACCGGCCGCGTGGCGCGCACGCTCCTCGAACTGGCCAAGCAGCCGGACGCGATGACGCATCCGGATGGCATGCAAATCAAGATTACCCGTCAGGAAATCGGCCGCATCGTGGGTTGCTCACGCGAGATGGTGGGCCGGGTTCTGAAGACGCTGGTCGAGCAGGGACTGGTGTCTGTGAAGGGCAAGACCATGGTGGTGTTCGGCACACGCTGACCTCCATTAGTGCCCTGACCGGATCGCGGGGCAGGACCAGGTGACACGAAGTCACCGGCAATGGAATTGCGAACCGGGTGTTCCGTAAGGAATACCCGGTTCTTTCGTTTTGGGGGACGTATTCCGCGAGTCGTGACCGGCTACTCGACCATCAGTTCGCGCAGCGCCGTGCCGGGATCATCGGCACGCATGAACGACTCCCCGATCAGGAAGCAGCGCACGCCGGCCGCATTCAGGCGCGCGAGGTCGGCGCGACTGTGAATGCCGGATTCCGAGACGAACAGCGCACCGGCGGACGCGTCCGCGACCAAACGCTCGGTGGTGGCCAGCGTGGTTTCAAACGTCTTCAGGTTGCGATTGTTCACGCCTAGCAGAGTGGGCGACAGCCCGTCCGCGCGCTCCAGTTCCTGTTCGTCGTGCACCTCGACCAGCACGTCCAGCCCAACGTCGCGCGCCGTCTGATAGAGCTCGCTGAGCACCTCATCGGGGAGTGCCGCGACGATCAGCAGCAGGCAGTCGGCGCCGAGCGCGCGAGTCTCGAAGACCTGATAGGGATCGACGATAAAATCCTTGCGCAGCACGGGCAGCTTAACGACGGCGCGTGCGTCCTCGAGATATCGATCGCTGCCCTGGAAGAAATCGACGTCCGTCAGCACCGACAGGCAGGTGGCGCCGCCGCGTTCGTACGACTCGGCAATGGACGTCGGATCGAAGGGCTCGCGGATGAGTCCCTTGCTGGGCGACGCCTTTTTGATTTCCGCTATGACGGCGCCGCGGCCTGCGGCGTCGCGCGTGGCGGCCACGCGCAGCGCGGCCTCGAAACCGCGAGTCGGATTCGTGCGGTTGGCGTCCTCGGCCGCGCGGCGCACCGCCTCAAGAGAACGCTCGCGCCTGCGTTCGCTAACTTCCTCGCGTTTGCGCGCGAGTATCTTGTCCAGCACCGTCATCCGCCGAGCTCCTGACTCACGCTGGCGAGCAGCTCGAGTCGCGCGGCCGCGCTGCCGTCGCTGATCGCGTCGCGCGCGCTGCTAACGCCGTCCGCAATGGAATCTGCGCGGCGGGCGGCATACAGCGCGGCGCCGGCGTTGTAGGCGACGATCGCGGCGGCCGGGCTGTCGACGTCACGCAGCGACTGGCGCACGAGGATCAGGCTCGACTCCGGAGAGTCGCTGACCAGACCGTCGAGCGGCTGGGCGCGCAGGCCCACGTCCTCTGGGCTGATCGTGTACTCGCGTATCTCGCCGTCGCTGAGTTCGATGACCCGGCTGGGTCCGGCAAGCGTCAGTTCATCCAGGCCGTCGCCGTGTACGCACAGCGCGCGCGTGCTGCCCAGCGTCCGCAGCACTTCGATGACGCGCTGTTGCCAGTCAGGGCTGAACACGCCGATGAGCTGATGCTGCGCGCCCGCTGGATTGGTGAGCGGCCCTAAGACGTTCATCAGAGTGCGCACGCGCAGCTCCCGTCGCGTCGGCGCGGCGTGGCGCATCGCGCTGTGATGGGCCTGGGCGAACATGAAGCCTACGCCGGCGCGCTCCACGCAGGTTGCGATGTCCTGCGGGGCTAGATCGAGCCGTACGCCGGCCGCCTCGAGCAGATCGGCGCTGCCCGACTTTGACGTCATGGCGCGGTTGCCGTGTTTGGCGACGTTGGCGCCGCACGCGGCGACCACGAACGCGCTGGCCGTGGATACGTTGAACAGCTTCGCACCACTGCCGCCGGTGCCGCAGGTATCGACGAGGTTGGGCAGATCGAGCTCGACCTTTAGCGACAGGGCGCGCATGGCCTCGGCGGCGCCGGCGAGCTCGTCGGCGGTCTCGCCCTTGACGCGCAGCGCCATCAACACACCGCCGAGCTGGGAAGGCGTCAGTTCGCCGCGCATGGCGGCGCCGAACAGCGCGCGGCTGTCGGCCTGGGTCAGATCGTTGCGGCTCGCGAGCGCGTCGAGTGCGGCGTAGATGTCCATGGGATGAGCTCCTGGCGCTATGACTCGCCGCGGGTGAGAAAATTGCGCAGCAGATCGTGGCCGCTGGGCGTCATGATCGACTCGGGATGAAACTGCAGGCCCTCGATAGGCTGTTCGCGATGCCGAAAGCCCATGATCTCGTCGATCTCGCCGTCCCGTTCCGTCCAGGCGGTAATCTCCAGACAGTCCGGCAGCGTGTCGCGGGCCACGATCAGCGAGTGGTAGCGCGTCGCGGGTAGCGGCGACGGCAGGCCCTCGAACACGCCCAGGCCGCCGTGATAGATGTCGCTGACCTTGCCGTGCATGACGTCGTGGGCGCGCACGACGTCGCCACCGAACACCTGGCCGATGCTCTGATGACCGAGACAGATGCCGAACAGCGGAATCTTGCCGCCGAAATGTTGTACGACGGCCATCGAGATGCCGGCCTCGTTCGGCGTGCAGGGCCCCGGTGACAGCACGATCTTCTCGGGAGCCAATTGTTCGATCTCGGCGATAGTGATCTCGTCGTTGCGGTGCACGACCACGTCGGCGCCGAGCTCGCCGAGGTATTGGACGATGTTGTAGGTAAAGGAGTCGTAGTTGTCGATCATCAGCAGCATGGGACGGGTCCTTCGCAGCGGCCGACAAAGTCAAGTCGGCGCCTGGTGTTTGCGGGGGCGACGCGCAAGGCGCCGGGCAAGATCCGGGTTTAGTCCAGGCGACGCCAAAGGCGTCCGGGAAGCGGCTGTACGCGGCGGCGCGGCAACGCGAGGGTTGCCGCATCAGCGTCAGCGATGGTCGAAGAGTAGATCACGGTTGCAGTGTACACCGCGGCGGCCGCGTCTCAAGACCGCGCCGCATCGGCACGTCCAGGTCAGCGCCCCGTATCGGGGCAGGCGGGAAGACCGGCCTTCAGAAGGGTGCCTAGTGTCCGTTGCGGACGCGCAGGCGGGACGCTCGGGCCCGCTTGCGGCCAGGTTGATTCGGGTCGTCTATACCGGGCGCCTGCCAGGCGATGGCGCCGCACCAGTCCTCCAGCTCCATGTCAGCGACGGTGAGCTGGCCATAGGCAGAGAACCAGACGCGGGACGCCTGGGCGCGGCGAAAGAAATAGTCCGCGGTGCGTTCGTCGCCGCCAAGCACGTCGGCCTGACGTGCGCAGGCCTCGAACAGCGCGTGGCGCTGGATGTCGTTGAGTTCCGGCTTGGCGGGTAGCGCGTTGGGCATGGCTATCGGGTCTCAGGCAGTGGCGATGTCGTCGCCGGGCGTGGGATCACCTTCCTTGTATTCCTGCAGTTCGCGCAGGATTCGTTCGTTGGCGAGGCGCGCGAGTTCGAGCTGCTGGTTCAGCACGGTTACGGTTTTCTCGTTGCTGTCGCAGCGCGCCTGCAGCGCTTCGAGCTGATCGCGCAGCTCCGCCGCCTGGTCTTTATCGGCGTCGGGCGCGCCGAGATCGGCGTCCAGGAATTCGCTCTCGGAGATGCCGCCGTCCTCTTCGCCGCTGTTCTGCACGTCATCGTCGGCAGAGAACGGATCGTTTAGCGACGGATCGCCGTCTTCTTCGAAGATGTCGGAGATGTCCGAGAGAAACTCGTCGTCGCTCTGCAGCTCTTCGTCATCAATCTCGAGACCGGCGTCGTCCGGCAGATCCAGCAGCGGCTCGTCGTCGTCCTGCGCGTGCGATTGCAGCTCGGTTTCCAGGTCGATGATTCGCTGCTGTAGTTCGGCAATTTGGCGCTCGTGCTCGGCGTCGTCGGCCGGCTGCGAAAAGCCCGGCTGCTCGCGCAGCTCGATCATCTTTTCTTCCAGCCGGCGGATCTGCAGGTCGCGATTTGCGACCTCGCCCTCCAGCGCGGGTATCTTCTTCTTGGTGTCCAGCACCACCGAGTTCAGCTCGCGGCGCAGCTTGCGCGCGCGCCGATGCTGCAGCAACCAGCCCATCGCGAATCCCGTGATCAGCGCACCGGTGAGGTACGCCACCATCTTGGTGGCCAGATACATCATGAATTCTTCTCCAGCACCACGAACTCCACGCGTTGGTTGCCTAGCCGTCCTTGTTCGGATTCGTTGTCGTAGATCGGCACGCTGGAGCCGTGGCCCACGGTACTCAGCATGTCGGGATCGACGCCGTGCCGGGTCAGGTAGCTGCGCACGGCGGTCGCACGCAGGTCGCTCAGTACTTGTTCAGATCCGCGCGAGCCGCCGTCGGCGGTGTGCGCATCGATGCGCACGTCGTCTTCGCAGTTGCGCAGCACCTCTGCCACCATCTTCAGCAGGAAGTGGCTGTTCTCGCTAATAACGTCGCGGTCGGGTTCGAACTGGACGCGCTCGTAAGTCAGCATGGTGTCCAGCCGACCCTGGCAGTCGTTGTGACGACCGGCGAGGAGGATCTCGTTTTCGATCTTGCCCGCGCCGGGAATCGCGGCGGCCATCGATTCCGCGCGCTGGTAAGCACGGGAGTCGGGCACGTAGCCGCGCAGCGTGATGTCCTGGCCCTCGACCGCGGCCGCCGTCCACGCGAGATCCTGGCCGTCCTCGGCGATTTGCTCCGCGCGCTGCGTGATCTCTGCCTCGACGCGCGGCGCGGCTTCAGTGACGGTCATCCAGGCGAGCGCCGCAAAGCAGCAGGTGCCCGCCGCGATGATATTGAAACGCGAAGTTTCCATTTCGGTGTCGACTATCCAGCAGTTTGGTTAGCGCAAAGAGCGCTTTTCCTTATTGTCTAGCGACTTAGGTTTAGACGCTGCGGCAGGAGTCACGATTCGCTGAGCGCCTGTGCGCACGGCGTGCGTGCGAGACGGCCGGCTGATGGATGAGGCGAGAGTTTTGAGCGGTGCTTGACCGGCAACCGCGAAAATGTCGATTGGCGCAGAGCGGACCTGCGCTATGCGTCACAAAGTCGGCGCGTCGCGCGACCGGCGCACTGAGTCGGCCCGTGAGCGCCCGGTGTTCGATCCGCGTCTAGTCTTCCGGCTGCTGCAGTATCAGTCGATTCTCGGCGAGCGCCGCGGCGCGGAATATCGCCCGTCCCTTGTTCATCGACTCTTTCCATTCCAGCCGACTCACTGAGTCGGCAACCACGCCGCCGCCGGCGGCGATGTACAGGGTGCCGTCCTGGATCACCGCGGGACGAATCGCGATCGCGGTGTCCATGTTGCCGTTCCAGCCGATGTAGCCCACCGCCCCGCCGTATACGCCGCGCTTGCTGGGCTCCAGCTCGTCGATGATCTCCATCGCGCGGACCTTCGGGGCGCCCGACAGCGTGCCGACGGGAAGCGTTGCGCGCAGCACGTCGAAGCAGGTGGCACCCGGCTTCAGCGTTGCCTCGACGTTGCTCGAGATATGCATCACGTGCGAATAGCGCTCGATAACAAACTGCTCGGTCACCTCGACCGTCCCCGTCTCGGCGATGCGGCCGACGTCGTTGCGCGCGAGGTCGATCAGCATCAGGTGTTCGGCGCGTTCCTTGGGATCGGCGAGCAACTCCTCTTCAAGCGCCTTGTCCTCGCTGGCGGTGTGGCCGCGTCGTCGCGTGCCGGCCAGCGGTCTGTTCGTGACGCGGCCATCCTCGACTCGCGCCAGGATCTCTGGCGACGAGCTGACGATCTGAAAGCCATCCAGGTCCATGAAGTACATGTACGGCGACGGGTTCAGGTGTCGCAGCGCGCGGTACATCTCGATCGGCTCGGCGTTGAACGGCAGGCTCATGCGCTGGGCCAGCACCACCTGCATGACGTCGCCCGCTCTGATGTATTCGCGGATGTTCTCGACGGCGTTCTTGAATCGTTCCTCGCCGAATTCGCTTGCGAAATCGCTTTCCTCGACGCGTTGATTCGCCTGGCTGGGCGCGGGCGGCGTCAGCGGCTCCTGCAGGGTCCGCGCGCGCTTCGTCAGCCTTTCGATCGTGTCATCGTAAATGTTGGGCTGCTGCGGATCGACCAACGATATGAGCTGCATCGTGCCGCGCAGGTTGTCGAAGATGACGATCTCATCGCTGACCATCAGCAGTATGTCGGGCGTGCCTATCGGATCGGGCGGCGCCGAGTCGCGCAGCCGCTTCTCGACGTAGCGCACGGTGTCGTAGCCGAAGTAGCCGACGAGACCGCCGCAGAAACGCGGCAGGTCCGGCAGCTCCGGCACGCGATAGCGAGCGTGGAACGATTCGACGAACGCAATCGGATCGCTGGCCGTGTGATGCTCCGTTTCCTCGCCGTCCACCAGCACGGATATCTCGCTGCCGCGGATGCTGACCACGGTGCGCGCAGGCAGCCCGATGATGGAGTAACGCCCCCACTTCTCTCCGCCCTGCGCAGATTCCAGCAGGTAGGAATAGGGTCCGGAGGCGAGTTTTAGATAGACGGATAGCGGTGTGTCGAGATCCGCCAGCACCTCGTGCACGATCGGCACGCGGTTGAAGCCCTGCTCCGCAAGGCGCCGCAGATCGTCGGCGCCGCGCGCGCCGCCCCGGATGTCATCGGTCTCAGGCATGGCTGTTGAGCAGTATGTCCGCGAGTGAATTGATGACGGCATCGGCGCCTAGATCCTCAGCCGGTATGCCGTTGTTGTAGCCGTCGCGCACGACGACGACGTCGCAGCCCGCCGCGCGCGCGCAGCCAACGTCGGGGCTGGCATCGCCGACGAACAGCGCATCGTTCGGCGCGACGCCCAGGGCCGCGCAGGCGACGAGCGCCGGATCCGCGGCCGGTTTCGAGTGGGGCACCGTATCGCTGCAGACGATGCTGCTGAAGTACGGGCTAAGCGCGAGTTCGTCCAGCACCCGCCGTGTCAGGCGATCGTACTTGTTGGTCACCACGGCCAATCCTTTGCCGCGCTCATGCAACGCCGCAAGCGTCTCGACGGTCTGCGGGAACGGTCGCGAATGCACCGCGATGTTGCGTTCGTAGTAGTCGAGAAAGGTGTCGAGCATAGGCTCGTGGTCGACGTCCTGACGCCCGTGATGATCCAGCGCGCGGCGCAGCAGCGCGCGCGAACCCATGCCAACGAAGTCGCGGGTTTGCGCCGGCTCGACCGTGGGGTGGCCGCTGTTGCTCAGGGTGAAGTTCAGCGCGGCGTGAATGTCCGGTGCGCTGTCGACGAGCGTGCCGTCGAGATCGAACAGATACGCCGGATAGTCGCGGAGGCAGAAGTGCATCGGTCTGGCGCTAGGTGACGCTGGCGAGTTCCGCCCGCATCCTGGCGATCGTCGCCGCGTAGTCGTCGGCCCCGAATATCGCCGAGCCGGCGACAAAGGTGTCGGCGCCGGCCTCTGCGGCCTGCGCGATATTGTCGATCTTGATACCGCCGTCGACCTGCAGGCGAATGTCGCGGCCGCTGGCCTCGATCAGCTCGCGCGCTTCGCGCAGCTTGTCGAGGCTGCTGGGGATGAACGACTGACCGCCGAAGCCCGGATTCACTGACATGATCAGCACCAGATCGATCATGTCGATCACTTCCGCCAGTACCGCGAGCGGCGTTGCGGGATTGAACACCAGCCCGGCCTGCTTGCCGCCGTCCGCGATGGCCTGCAGCGTTCGGTGCAGGTGCTCTGTCGACTCTGGGTGCACGGTGATGATATCCGCGCCGCTGTCGATGAAGTCGTCGATCAGCCGATCGACCGGCTTCACCATCAGGTGAACGTCGATCGGCGCCGTCACGCCGTAGCGGCGCAGCGAATCCAGCACCAGCGACCCGATCGTCAGGTTGGGCACATAGTGGTTGTCCATGACATCGAAATGGATCATGTCGGCGCCGGCCGCCAACACCGCGTCGACCTCTTCGCCGAGGCGGGCGAAATCGGCGGCGAGAATGGACGGGGCGATCCAGGGTTCCATGGGGCAACTTGCTCGGGCGGCGCGGGGCGGCATTGTCGCAGATTCAGGCGCCGCGGGCGCGACGCAGTTGGGCGGGCGTGCCGATGTCGATCCACTCGCCGTAGAACGCCTGACCGGAGAGGCGGCCGGCGGCGGCGGCGACAAACAGCGGCTCGCGCAGCGAATGTCGCCCGGTGCGGTCGCCGATCAGTCCGCAGGTCATCGCGCTGATGCCGCAGTACACCCATGTCCTGTCGGCAACCGCCTGCGGACGGTGCACGCGCCGGTGGGCGAGCGCGAAGTCGCCCTCGTCGCGCTGCGCCGCTGTCGCCGGTGTCAGCACGAGGTGCGCGTCGACGTGCGGACCCGGCGTGGGCAGCGCGGCGAAGTCGAAGTCGGTCCAGATGTCGCCGTTGATCAGCGCGAACGGCGCCTCGCCCAGCAGATCCCGCGCGTAGGCCAGCGCGCCGCCGGTCTCCAGCGGCTCGGGCTCGCGGCTGTAGACGATCTCTACGCCGAAGCGGGAGCCATCGCCCAGCGCGGCCTCGATCATCTGGCCCAGGTGAAACAAATTGATGACGACGCGCTCGTATCCGGCTGCCGCGAGCGCAACAACCTGGCGCTCGATCAACGGCTGGCCGTGCACGTCGAGCAGCGGCTTCGGTAGTTCGTCGGTTAGCGGTGCGAGCCGGCTGCCGCGGCCCGCGGCGAGAATCATCGCCGTGGTCAGCACGAGCGCGCCGCCACCCACCGCCGCGCGTTCGGTGCGAGCGTCGCCTCCAACCATTCGCCCAGTCGGCGCAGCGGCGCCGAGTCCTGGCGCGCGCACAGCGAAATCGTGCAGGCGAGCACGTCGTCGATGTAGCGGAGGTGCGTGGTCTTGTCGTCGCGGCTCGCCAGGCGCGCGAAGATGCCCACCGCCTTCAGCTGGCGCTGGATCGCCAGGCGCTCCATGCGCCAGGATTCGCTCGGCGCATGCCGCGCGATCGTGTCGTCGTCGAAGCGCCAATAGCAGTCGTACAACAGCGATGCGCGATCGTAGTGTTCCGGCCCGATGAGCGCGTCCTGAAAATCTACGACCCCGACGCTGTCGTCGGCGCGCAGCAGCAGATTGCGGCAGTGAAAGTCGCGGTGCACGAACACCTGTTCCTGATCCGCGGCGTTGGCGAGCAGCCCTTCGCGCGCCGGCTCGAACAGCGCATCAGGCAGCGCGCTGTCGGTCGGCCGCACGAGCCAGTCGATGCAGATGTCCAGCTCGTCGCTCAGCCGCGCCGGGGTGTAGTCGGGCACGGCGTCGGTCGGCAGAGCGCGCAGCTGCGCGAGGGTCGCCTCTGCGGCGTCCAAGCAGCGCTGGGCATCGCCCGCGGCGTACAGATCACCGAAGTGGCGGCTGCCGAGGTCGGTCAACAGCAGCAGACCGGCATCGACATCGTGCGCGAGTATGTCGGGCACGCCGACGCCGTGGCGGGCCAGCAGCTCGGCTACCGCGACGAACGCGGCGTTGTTTTCCGTAGCGGGCGGCGAGCACATCAGGACGCGCGTGGTCGCGCCTGCGTGGACGCGAAAAAACAGGCGCGTGCTCGCCTCCACGGCCAGTGGCTCGATGCGGTCCGCCGGCGATTCGGCGTGGCGCTCCAGGGTCTTGTCCAGCCACGCCGCGGCGGCGGGCGGCAGCGTTGCGTTTGCGGTCATGCGCGCATCATAGCCGCGCGCCGGTGATTTGCCCCAGGCCATCCCTGCCCCTACCATCGCCCGCTTCACAGCCATCCTCCCTCACCAGCCAACCCGACATGTTCGACGCCCTGGCCGCTGAAAAGACCGCGCCTGTCCGTACGCTGCTGGTGGCCGGACTGCTCGCGCTCGCCTGGCCGGCACAGGGCGAGGCTGTTGAGCCCGGCGAGCCCGCGGCACCGCAGGCGGCCGCGACCTTGCTGGATGACTTCTGGATTCCACGCGATGAGCTGGATGCCCGGGCGCGGCGCGGTCTGGCGGTCTGGTGTGACGGCGTGTATCGCCCGGTGGCGGCGCCCTATCCGACGGACGTCGATGCGGCGACGCTGCCGACTCAGGCCGAGGCCGATCGTGCCACATATGTTATCGACGAGCGCATCGATCTCGAGGGCGATGTCTTCATTCGCCGTGGCAATCGCACGGTGCGGACGGATGCGGCGACCCTCTTCGAGGACTCCGAGCGCGCCGAGCTGCGCGGCTCGGTGCGGCTGGCCGACCCGACGACGGTGCTGGTGGGCGCCACCGCGGACATCGATCTGGACACCCAGGCCGCGAGCCTTGCGGGCGTCGAGTATCTGCTTCCCGAGTCCGGTCTGCGCGGCGACGCAGACCGGGTCACGCGCAGCGGCGACGGCGACCTGCACGTCGACGACGGCTCGGTCACGCGCTGCGAGCCGGGCAGCAATCTGTGGCGCATCGACGCGCGCAGCATCGACGTCGCCGACGGCGCGGTGTTCGGCACCGCGCGGCGCGCCACCGTGCGAATCAAGGACGTGCCCGTCTTCTACCTGCCGTGGATTCGCTTTCCCGTGAAGGACGATCGCCAGTCCGGTTGGCTGTTCCCCAACATCGGCTTCGGCGGCGAAGACGGCTTCGACTTTTCTGCCCCCTACTACTTCAATCTGGCGCCGAACTACGACGCGACGCTGACGCCGCGCATCCTTACCAAGCGCGGCTTCATGCTGGAGGGCGAGGCCCGCCACCTGAGCACCTATGGCGTTACCGAGATCGGCGGCGCGATCCTGCGCCACGACGATCGCTTCGACGGCGAACTCGATCGCAGCGACTTTAACGAGCTTGGCCTCACCGAGCCGTTCGACGAAGCCGATCGCTGGCTGTATCGCGTGCAGCACCAGGGCGGACGCGGTGACTGGCAGACGATCGTCGACTACGCGGCGGTCTCCGATCCGGACTACTTTCGCGATTTGGGCACCGGCCTCGCGGTCTCCAGTCAGGTCGAGCTGGAGCGTCGCGGAGAAATCCGCTATCGCAGAAACAACTTTGGTGCGCGCCTTTGGGCCCAGCGATTTCAGCGCCTAGACGACATCTTCGCTGACGTCTATCAGCGCGTGCCGCAGCTCGACCTGGATTACAGCGTCGCCCTGCCGCGGGGACTGCGCCTGACCACAACCGCGCAGGCGGTGTCCTTCGACCGCGACGTCGATGGCTTCACCGGCACCAATCGTATTACCGGCGAGCGCTATCATCTGCAGCCGGAGCTGCGCCTGCCCCTGCGCTGGCCCTATGCATTCATCGATGTCACGGGCGGTTATCGCGCCACGCGCTATAACCTGAAGAACGTGCCGGTCGGCGTCGACGACGAGCCCGAGCGCAACATCGGCTACGCCAGTTTCGACGGCGGCCTGTTCTTCGAACGCGATACGCGGCTGCTGGGTCGCGACATGATTCAGACGCTGGAACCGCGGCTGTTTTATCTTTATCAGGAGCGCGCGGACCAGGCGAACCTGCCGCGCTTCGACGCGAGTCCGCTGACCTTCAGCTACAACCAGCTGTTCCGGCTGAATCGTTTCGCGGGGATCGATCGGATCGGCGATGCGAGCCAGGTGTCTGTGGGCGTGTCCACCGCGTTCGTCGATGCCCGCAGCGGCCGCGAGGTGCTGCGGGCATCCATCGGCGAGATCTTTCATCTGCGCGATCGCACGGTGACGCTATCTGGCGCGCCGGGTGCGGACGAGCGCCAGTCGACGTCGGCGCTGGCCGGCCAGCTCTCATCTCGGCTGTGGCGTCGCTGGTCCGTCACCGCGTCGTTCGTCTATGACCATCACGACAACGAGCTGGACCTGGGCGGTTTTGCGGCGAACTATCGCAGCGACAACCGACACATCTTCAATGTTGGCATCCGCAAGAACCGCATCGAGGACCTGGTGCAGACGGACATATCGGTCGTCTGGCCGCTGACCCGGCGCTGGTCGGCCATCGGCCGCTGGAATCAGGACATCGAGCGCAATC
Organism: Pseudomonadota bacterium; assembly: GCA_039029135.1. Taxonomy (GTDB): domain Bacteria; phylum Pseudomonadota; class Gammaproteobacteria; order Pseudomonadales; family Azotimanducaceae; genus JALZVT01. The sequence goes on from JBCCGT010000016.1 coordinate 76,333, forward strand.
GAACTATCGACGGCTTTGTGGGTCTGGAATACAACGACTGCTGCTGGCAGTTTCGGCTCATCGGCCGGCGTTTCATTGAGAACCCATCGACCGTGCGGCTCGATCGGGTCGATGTCGACGAGGGTGTATTCTTCCAGTTCGTGTTCAAGGGTCTGGCCGGATTTGGCACCAAGGTCGACCAGTTGATGCAACGCAGTATCAGAGGATTTCGTGCAAATGATCAGTAGCTATCTGGCCTTGTCTCGCCGCTTGCGCTCCTATTTCGGGGCGCTGGTGACGGCAGGCTGCGCGCTCGGCATGGCCGCGCTGCCCGTGCCCGCCGAAGCCGCGCTGCGCGAACTCGACCGCATCGTCGCCGTGGTCGATGAGGATGTCGTGCTCGGCTCTGAACTCGTGCGCCGCGTCACCGAGGTCAAGAAGCAGATGGAGGTGAACGACATTCAGCCGCCGCCTGATGAGGTGCTGATCTCGCAGGTGCTCGAACGCCTGATTCTGGAAAGCGCCCAGGTGCAGGAGGCGGCGCGCAGAGGCATTCAGGTGGACGACGAGACCCTGACCCAGGCGGTGATGTCCTACGCCAGACAGAATCGACTGAGCCTCGACCAGTTCCAGCAGGCGCTGGCGCAGGATGGCGTGACCTACGCCGATTTTCGTCTGCGCGTGCAGCGCGAAATGCTGATCGAACGCGTGCAGCGCTCGCGCGTGAATCGCCGCGTGCAGATCAGCGAAGCGGACGTGCAGACGATCCTGGACTCGCCCTTTTACGAGGCGCTGCTGTCCGATCAATTCCGGCTCGCGCACATCATCCTGGAGATCGACGAGGAAGCGTCCGAAGAGACCGTGCAGCGCGCGCGGCAGAAGGCGAACGAACTGGTCGCAACGCTGCGCGACGGCGCGGACTTCGCGAATCTCGCCGTCACCAACTCGGCCGCGAGCAACGCTCTCGACGGCGGCGATCTCGGTTGGCGCCGTGCCGGCGAGCTGCCCTCGCTGTACGCGGAACGCGCGCTCGAGATGCAGCCGGATGAGGTTGCCGATCCGATCAAGAGCGGACGCGGCTATCACATCATCAAGCTGTTGGAACGCCGCGGCAGCAGCATGGAGCGCGCCCAGCAGACCAACGTGCGCCACATCCTGATGCGCCCGACAGAAATCCGCACCGACCGCGAAACGCGCGACGCGATGCGCGACCTGCACCAACAGCTGCTGGACGGCGCGGATTTCGCGGAGCTCGCCAAAGAACACTCTGAGGATCCGGGCAGCGGCCTGAAGGGCGGCGACCTCGGCTGGTCCCAGGCCGAGGATTTCGTGCCCCAGTTTGCCGCCATCATGGACGCGACCGCGATCGGCGCGATTAGCAAACCGTTCAAGTCGCAGTTCGGTTGGCACGTGCTGCAGGTGATGGAGCGCCGCGAACAGGATATGTCCGAGGAGGCCGCCAAGCAGAAGGCGCTGCAGATCCTGCATCAGCAGCGCTATCAGGACGAGCTGCAGGCGTGGCTGAAAGAGCTGCGCGACGAAGCCTTCGTCGACGTTCGCCTGCCGGGTGCCGAGTAGCGCCTGACGTGAGTTCCCTGCCTCTCGCGCTGACGCCGGGAGAACCCGCGGGCATCGGCCCAGAGCTGGTGATCGCGCTTGCGCAGGCTGAGCGCGGCGATAGCTGGTTTGCCGTCGGCTCCGCGACCCTGCTCGCGGAGCGCGCGGCGCAGCTCGAGCTGCCGCTCGCCATCGACGATCGCATCGAACGGCCGACCCGCGCCGCGGGCGCGCTCACCGTTCTCGACGTGCCGCTGCAAGTACCCGCGGTCGCGGGCGAACCCGATCGGGCCAACGCGGCCGCCACGCTCGCAGCACTCGATCGCGCGATCGACGCGGTGCTCGCCGGCACGGCCGCGGGCCTGGTCACGGGTCCGATGCAGAAGTCGGTGCTGAACGACGCCGGCATTCCCTTCAGCGGCCACACCGAACACCTGTGCGCCCGTGCCGGCGTCGACGACGTGCTGATGCTGCTGGTCGCCGACGATCTGCGGGTAGCGCTCGCGACCACGCACCTGCCGCTGCGCGCGGTTGCGGATGCGATCACGCCCGAATTACTGCGAAGACGCCTCAAGATTCTGGACGCCGGCCTGCGCGCACGCTTCGGGATAGCAAGCCCTCGCATCGGCGTCGCCGGTTTGAATCCGCACGCGGGCGAGGGCGGGCACCTGGGTACGGAAGAGCGCGAGATCATCGAGCCGACGCTGCGCGAACTGCGCGCCGCGGGCATGGATCTCGATGGCCCCGTCCCGGCCGATGCGCTGTTCACGCATACGCGGCTCGAGGCGCTGGATGCGGTCTTCGCGATGTATCACGACCAGGGTCTGCCGGTACTGAAGCACGCGGGTTTCGGTCAGGCGGTCAACGTCACGCTCGGCCTGCCCTTCGTTCGCACGAGCGTCGATCACGGCACCGCGCTCGATATTGCCGGCACGGGCCGGGCGGACACGGGCTCTGTCGCCTGCGCGCTGACCCTCGCACGGCGGCTGGCGGGCTGAGACGTGGTCCGCGCCCGCAAGCGCTTCGGTCAGAACTTCCTTGTGGACGAGGCGGTGATCGATCGCATCGTCGCCGCAGTGAATCCACACCCGGATGATCGCGTGTTCGAGATCGGACCCGGTCACGGAGCGCTGACGGAGCCGCTCGCGGCGGAGCTGGCGCGGCTGCATGCCGTCGAACTGGATCGTGATCTCATCGATGGGCTGACGGCGCGCTTTGCGAATCTCGAACTGGTTAGCGCCGATGTGCTGCAGCTCGACTTCAGGCAGCGCTTCGCCGGCGGCGGCTGGCGCGTCGTCGGCAACCTGCCCTATAACCTGTCGTCGCCGCTGTTGTTGAAGATCGGCGAGGTCCCCGACTTGGTGCGCGACGTACACGTGATGCTGCAGCGGGAGATGGCGGCGCGGCTCGCCGCACAGCCGGGCAGCAAGGCATGGGGGCGGCTGTCGGTCGCGCTGCAGCTCGGCTGGCGTGTCGAGACGCTGCTGGACGTGCCGCCCGACGCTTTCGACCCGCCGCCGCGGGTGTGGTCCCGGGTGGTGCGGCTGGTTCCGCTGGAACGGCCGCCGGCGGTGACCGACCGTTCGCTGTTCGATCGGGTCGTTGCCGCTGCGTTCAACCAGCGGCGCAAGACGCTCGCGAACAGCCTGCGCGAGTTTGCGCCGGACTTCGCGGCCTGCGGTCTGGCGCCCGGCGTGCGGCCCGAAAGCGTGACGCTCGATGACTTCGTCGCCCTCGCCAACCAGATTGCCGCGCGAGGCTGATAGACTCCGCGCCAGTGCCAAGCGTCGGAACACGCTGTGAATCAAAGCCCCGGACAGGCCATCGAGGTGGCCGTCGAGACCAGCTACCTCGAATCGGACTCCAAGCCTGCCGACGGGCGGTTCGTGTTTGCGTACACGATCACGATCACCAACGGCAGCGACGAGGCGGCGCAGCTATTGAACCGCCACTGGATCATCGCCGACGGTAACGGCGACGAGCAGGAAGTGCGCGGCGCGGGTGTCGTGGGTCAGCAGCCGCGCATTCCGCCGGGACAGTCGTTTCGCTACACGAGCGGCGCGGTGCTGGAGACCGAGGTCGGCAGCATGCGCGGCTCCTATGAGTTTCAGGCCGACGACGGTCGCCTGTTCGACGTGCCCATACCGACCTTCGGTCTGTTTCGCCCGAACGCGCTGCACTAGCCCCCACTATTCATGGCCACCTACGCAATCGGCGACATCCAGGGCTGCGCCGCGGAGTTTGCTGCGCTGCTCAAACGGCTCGACTTTCGGCCGGGTAGCGATCGGCTGTGGCTTGTCGGCGATCTGGTCAACCGCGGTCCCGATAACCTGGGCGTGCTGCGCAAAGTCCGCGATCTGGGCGATGCGGCGGCGGTCGTGCTCGGCAATCACGATCTGCACCTGCTCGCCGTCATCTTTGGCGGTCACAGCCTCCGCCGCTCCGACACCCTGCAGGACGTTCTCGATGCGCCGGATCGCGACGAGCTGGCCGGCTGGCTGCGGCGGCAGCCGCTGCTGCACGACGACGCGCGGCTGGGCGCCGTGCTCGTGCACGCGGGCATACCGCCGGACTGGACGCTTGCGCAGGCGAGCGAGCGCGCCGCCGAGGCACAGGCGGTTTACGCCGATCCGAGCCATACGCTGTTCTTCGAGCGCATGTATGGCGGCGAGCCGAACCGCTGGGACGATGCCGAGCCCGGGGTCGAGCGGACGCGCTACGTCGTCAATCAGCTCACCCGGCTGCGTCTGCTGCGCCCGGACGGCACCGCGGACTTCGACAACAAGGGCGCGCTCGCGGACGCGCCGGCTGGCTATCGGCCCTGGTATCGGGTCGCGCGAGCCGTGCCGCTTGGCCGGCGGGTCGTGTTCGGCCACTGGGCGGCGCTGGAGGGCGAGACCGGCGTCGACTGGGCGCAGGCCGTCGACACCGGCTGCGTCTGGGGTCGCACGCTAACCGCGCTGAACGTCGAGAGCGGTGAGCGCATCAGCGTGGCGGCGCAATGAAGATCCCGGGCGAGGTCTATCTGGTCGGCGGCGCCGTGCGCGACGAGCTGCTCGGCCGGCCCGTCGGCGACCGGGACTGGGTCGTGGTCGGCACGACCCCGGAGGCCATGCTGCAGGCCGGCTTCGAGCAGGTCGGCCGCGATTTTCCCGTGTTTCTGCACCCCCAGACGCACGAGGAATACGCGTTGGCGCGCACCGAGCGCAAGGTCGGCGCCGGCCATCTGGGCTTCGTCTGTCACGCCGGCGTGGACGTGACGCTGGAAGAGGATCTCGAGCGCCGGGACCTGACGGTCAATGCCATCGCGCGCACGGCGGCGGGCGACTTGGTCGATCCCTATGGCGGTGTTGCCGATCTGCGCGCGGCACGTTTGCGGCACGTTTCCGACGCGTTCGCCGAAGATCCGCTGCGTATCCTGCGCGCCGCGCGCTTCGCGGCCCAGCTCGACTTTCAGATCGTCGCCGAGACGCGCACGCTGCTTGCCGATATGGCAGCCGCGGGCGCGCTCGATGAGCTGCCGGCCGAGCGGGTCTGGCAGGAACTCCACAAGACCCTCGTTCGCTCCGACGGGGCGCGGTTCTTTGCCGAACTGGCCGCGGTCGATGCGCTGCGGCCCTGGTTCGGGGAGCTTGAGGCGCTGGACGCGGCCCCCCGGCTGCCGGGCGACGGCGCGCTGGCGCGCTTCGCCGCGCTCGGCCTGCTACTGCCGACCGCGGCGGTGGCGGCTCTGGCGACGCGCCTGAAGGCGCCGCTGCGCTATCAGCGCCTCGCGCTGCTGCTCGCCGAGGAGGGCGAACGGCTGGGCGACTGGCCCGGCGCGGTGCCCGAGGCGCTGCTCGGCGCGCTGCAGACGGCAGGCGTGCTGCAAAAGTCGGCCACGGAGCGACTCGAAGACCTGGGCACGGCCCTGGCGCTGGTCGAGGCGCCCGCGCCCGAGCGGCTCCTCGATCTCTCGGCGCGCGTTGCGGCCTTGGGTGCGCGCGACGTGCAGCCGCCCGTCGAACCGGGCCCCGAGCTCGGGCGCGCGATTCAGGCGCTGCGGTTGGAGGCGATCGCCGCGGCGCTGGCCTGACGCGTCGATCGCCGAGTCACGCCCGGCTGCGCTCGATATCTACCGCCACCCGCGTCGCGCCCGCCAGCGCGGTCGGCTTCCAGAGCCGAACGCGCACGGTCGCGATGCTGAATTCCTTCAGCAGCGCCGCCGCCACCGTCTCCGCCAGGTGCTCGATCAGCCTGGCCTCGGTCGCGATGGCGATCTCGGTGACGCGCTGGGCCACCGCGCCGTAGTCGATCGTGTCGCGCAGATCGTCGCTCGCACCGGCCGCGCTGCAGTCGCGCGTCAGGTCAATCTCAAACACCAGGGCCTGGCGCACCTCGCGCTCCCAGGCATTGCAGCCGATGACGCACTCGACGGCGAGGTCGCGGATGAGAATGCGATCAGGCACCGGGAACGGCCAGTTCGGTGATCGGCCAGCGGGCGCGGGTATCGATCGCCAGCCGGCTGGTCTCGCCGGCCTGCAGCCGGTGCCAGCCGGCGTAGGCGATCATGGCGCCGTTGTCGGTACACAGGTCGTGGGGCGCGTAGTGGACGCGCCCGTCGAGACGAGCGTGGAGCTGCTCGCGCAGCTGTTGGTTAGCGCTCACTCCCCCGGCAATGACCAGATCCTGGTGGCCCGTCGACTTCAGCGCGCGCTGGCACTTGATCACCAGGGTGTCCACGACGGCGTCCTCGAAGGCCCGCGCGACGTCCGCGCGGTCGCCATCGCTGAGCGGCTCGAGCGCTTCGATCGTCGTTCGCGCGAACGTCTTCAGGCCGCTGAAGCTGAAGTCCAGGCCCGGTCGATCGGTCATCGGGCGCGGGAAGCGAAAGCGCTGCGGGTCCCCCTCGAGGGCCAGCCTGGCGATCGCGGGGCCCCCCGGGTAGCCCAGCCCGAGCAGCTTCGCGGTCTTGTCGAACGCCTCGCCGGCCGCGTCATCCACCGATTCGCCCAGCAGGCGGTAGTCGCCGATCGCTTCGGCGGCGACGAGCTGGGTATGGCCCCCGGACACTAAGAGCGCGGTGAACGGCAGCGCGACCTCGTCCTCCATGCCGAGTAGCGGCGCCAGCAGGTGTCCCTCCATGTGATGCACCGCGATCGCGGGGATGTCGAGCGCCCACGCCAGGGTGCGGCCGAATGCGGCGCCGACCATCAGCGCGCCCATCAGGCCGGGGCCGCTGGTATAGGCGATGCCGCCCAGGTCATCTAGGCTGGCATCGGCGCGTTCGAGCAGCTCGGTCAGCAGCGGCGTCAGGCGCCGGATGTGATCGCGCGAGGCCAGCTCCGGCACGACCCCGCCGTACTCGGCGTGCAGCTCGACCTGGCTGAACAGCGCGTCGGCGCGCAGGCGCTCGGCTGGCGGTTTCGTGGCGTCGTAGAGCGCAAGGCCCGTCTCGTCGCAGGAGGTTTCGATGCCAAGGATGAGCATGGGGCGAGAATGTGGTCGCTGGCGCAGGGCTTGAGCGCGGGAGTGAGAGTGTACGCGAGGCGCGCGCCCGCGAGGGATGTCGACTTTGCTGGCCGCAGGCGCACAGACAGAATGGACCAGATCGATGACCGGTGCTCCTCGGGGGAGATCGGGTCACCTCGGGGGAAGCTGGACTCTGGGACGCGGCCCCCGAAAACTGCGCGCGGCGCGACTTGCAACCCTCACCCCACCCCCCTAAAATCCGCGGTCCGAATTTTCAGCCGAGAGCTTTCGCGCGCATGCCGCACGTACGAGTCAAAGAGAACGAGCCTTTCGATGTCGCCCTGCGCCGCTTCAAGCGGTCCTGTGAAAAGGCAGGTGTACTGTCGGAGGTCCGGCGACGCGAGTTCTACGAGAAGCCCACGGCCGTTCGCAAGCGCAAGGCGGCCGCCGCCGTGAAGCGCCACCTGAAGAAGCTGCAGCGCGAGGCGCGCCGCTTCGAGAAGTCCTACTAGCCACCTCAGTCGCTAGCTTCGAACGTCGAGCGCTCGTGGCGGGCAACTGCCACGGGCGTTTTTCTGTGTGCGTCTGACGCCGGCTGCCTCGTCTGGGCAGGCACTAGCCCGCGCACAGACACAGCGGGTCCATCGAAGGGAGACAGATCGATGAGTGAGATACGAGCGGCGATCGATGCCGCAACCAAGGCCGCGATGAAGGCGCGGGACAAAGAACGGCTCGCCGCGCTGCGCCTCATCAACGCGGAGATCAAGCAGTTCGAGGTGGACAAGCGCGAAACCCCGGACGACGACACCATCATCACGCTGCTGACACGCATGCAGAAGCAGCGCCGTGACTCCATCGCCGCCTACAGCGATGCTGGCCGCGACGATCTGGTGGCGACAGAAGAGTTCGAGCTCGGCATCGTGCAGGAGTTCTTGCCGGCGCAGCTCGACGCTGCCGAGATCGAGGCGGCGATCGCCGCGGCGATCGAGGCCACCGGCGCGTCATCGATGAAAGACATGGGTGCGGTGATGGGTCGGCTGAGCGGCGAGTTGGCGGGCCGCGCGGACATGGGCGCCGTCAGCGCCCAGGTCAGGGCGAAGCTGGGCTGAGCGTACCCAACTCCAGCCGGCGGGCGGCGACGCGCGCCCGCCGGCGAAATCGGCCGGTCAAACGGCGACCGCGCATTCCCTCATTTCCTGATCGCCGGTAGGCTCTCCCTATGTCCGGCCGCATCCCGCAGAGCTTCATCAACGACCTCATCGATCGCACCGACATCGTGGCGCTGATCGACGAGCGCGTGCCGCTGAAGAAAGCCGGCAAGAACTATTCTGGCCTGTGTCCGTTTCACGACGAGAAGACGCCGTCTTTCAGCGTCTCGCCCGATAAGCAGTTCTATCACTGCTTCGGCTGCGGCGCATCCGGCACCGCCCTGACCTTTCTGATGGAGTACGACCGGCTGGAGTTCGTCCCGGCGGTGGAGTTTCTGGCGAATCGCGCCGGCGTAGAGGTGCAGCGCGAGGGCGGCGGCCCGTCGCGACCGCTGCCGGACAAGGGGCTGTTCGAGGCGCTGGAGAAAGCGTCGAGCTACTTTCAGAAACAGCTGCGCGTGCACCAGCCGGCGATCGACTACCTGCGTGGCCGCGGCCTGACGGGCATCGTCGCGCGCGACTTCGGCCTGGGTTACGCGCCCGAGGCCTGGGACTCCATGACCCGCGGTGTGGGCATCAAAGAGAAGACCGCGCTCGACGCCGGACTGCTGAGCGAAAACGACCGTGGCCGCCGCTACGACCGCTTTCGCAACCGCGTGATGTTCCCGATTCGCGACACGCGCGGGCGCATCATCGGCTTCGGCGGGCGGGTGCTGGGCGACGGCGAGCCGAAGTACCTGAACTCCCCCGAGACCGAGATCTTTCACAAGGGGCAGGAGCTCTATGGCCTGTTCGAGGCGCGCCAGGCGCTGCGCCAGATCGACGAACTGATCGTCGTCGAAGGCTATATGGACGTAATTGCCCTGGCCCAGGCCGGCATACCGAACGCGGTCGCGAGCCTCGGCACCGCGACCTCGACGACCCACTTCGAGAAGCTGTACCGCTTCGCGCCGACGGTGGTGTGCTGCTTCGACGGCGATCGGGCGGGTAGGGCGGCGGCGTGGAAGGCTCTGCAGTCCGCGTTGCCCACTCTGAAAGACGGTCGGCGGCTGAACTTCATGTTCCTGCCCGACGGCGAAGACCCGGATACGTTGGTGCGCAAGGAGGGGGTTGCCCGCTTTCGGGAACGCGCGGGCGGAGCGCTGTCCGCGCTCGATTACCTGTTCGAGAATCTGCGGCAGGGCTTGGATCTCGAGTCGTTGGACGGTCGCGCCCGGCTCGGCTATCTGGCGACGCCGCTGATAGAGCAGGTCCCCGCAGGACTGTTGCGCGATTTGCTGCGCGAGCGGCTGGCTTCGCTCATGGGCACGAGCGCGGATCGCTTGGCCCCGGCCGCCAAAACCGCGCCGCCTGCGGACGTCCCGCCGAAGCCGGCGCCGGCGCGCAACTCGCGCCTGACCGAGCGGCTGCTGGGTCTGCTGCTGGCGCAGCCCGATCTCGCGCAGTCCCTGGAGGAGACGCGCCTGCAGGAACTGCGGCCGCTCGGCGGGATTCTGGTCGAGGTGATTGACTACCTGCGCGGCGGCGCCACCGGCGAGCCTAGGGGAACGGCTGAGGCGCTTGGCTACTTTGCCGACCGACCCGAAGGTGCGCGTTTTTCGGCGCTCGCCAATAGGGTGCGCGAGCTGCCGCCGGACGATCCTGCCGCCGAGTTCGCCGAAGGGCTCGACAGTCTGCTGAAGCTGCGCGCCGACGGGGAACGCCGTCGACTGCTAGCCGCCATGCGCGAGGACGGCGGTGGCCTGGACGAACTGGGCCGCTACTGGGAAGAGCGCAAGTCGCGCAAGCCGACGCCGGGGTCGAATGGTTGACCGAATCGGCGTGCTGAGCGCATGCCGAATCGCCAGGGCCTACTCGTAGCGCAACGCATGAATGGAATTTGCGCGGGCGATCCGTATTGCGTGGACGGCCACGATCACCCAGGCGAACAGCACCGCCAAAACTCCCGCGATCGCGACGATAGGCGCCTACGCCTCGCTGCGATGCCCCATTAGTCCCTGCGAAGATACCTCCTCGCTGACTCGAAGATGTGCCGCATCGTGGCGGCTGCTGGCGAAGTATGGTGCTGCGCATCAGGCGGAAGACCCAGACTTGGAATTGCCTTTATGAGCCCGATGACCGTTTGCAGGGCCAGCCCGTTCCGTCGCAAGTGCGATTGGATGCGCAGGTGTTGCAGACATTCAGTGTCCTGCTCTTCGCCGGTGATTGCGTAGCCGCAGGTGAACTCTACCTTCTGCGTCGTGCCGGGTAGGCTTGTCGTTAGTATGGATGTCCAGACCTGGTACGTGCTTTCGAAAACGTGATCCTCAAGGTCTTCAATCTCGGCGAAGTTGAGGGCTTTCTTGCCAATCCCGCCGACCGTACCCACCATCTTGACGCTGAGGCGAGCAGGCTGAACATCCAGGTGTCTCTCAACGAAGCTGCAGAAGCGATCCCCGTAGGTTGGCGCAGAAATCGCCCAGGTGGCCGTGAACATGCTGGACCATGTCCAGTGCTGAAACAGATTCATCCAGCCGGCGTTATCTGGGTGATTCCATTCCCACTCGAGATTCAGATCGAGATAAACGTTTTCCATGAGCTGAATCAGTGAGTTGCAGAAGTAGAAGCCCTTCTGCTGCTCTATTGGCGCCGCAGGAATGCCTGCCGCCTCTTTGAGCGGTTGGGGGCCCGCGTCGTGATTCGTTAGCGACCGCCATTCCGGGTAGATCTGTTTGCTGAGAAAGTGCAGATCTGTGTCATTCCGAAGTGAAACGAACAGTCGATCAAGCGCTTCCGCGTGCCGGGTGAACGAGGACGAGACGTGGGCGCTAGATGCATGCCACGTGCGTCTCAAGTCGACGAACAGTGTTTCCAGATTGCGCCTATTGTCTTCCGTGGCGTTGCGAAACACCGTCCGGCCAATGTATTGCCCCAGCGCTCGATAGCTCTCGAACTGGCTCTCATCGAAGAACTGATCGGCGGTGGTCTGCTGCGGAAAAGTGCTGTTGGCGAGTGCGTACTGCTGCACATCCTGCGGCTCGTGACCGGTCAGCGAAGGCTTGATGTACAGAAGATAGCCTGTCTTGCCACTCTTATAGTGAATCTTGCCGACCACGCAGTGCGCCTCGGAGAAGCGTTCGGAAGGTAGAAGCGGGGAAACGTCTAGTTCGATTCTGGCGCCCAGGTCAACCCTCGCCTTGCGCATCAGATTTCCAAGGTCGGCAAACTTCCAATCGGGATCGGCGCCGCAGTCCGTGCTCAAAATGAAGCGGCACTCCCTGCGAATCAGCTCGTACACCGCCGTGTTTTCGAAGTGGCCCCCGTCTGAAAGGTAGATGAACTTGGAGCTAGCACTGGAGAGGCTGAATAGCTCCCTTATAAGGTAGCGAAAGCCGGTAAGGGGGCTGACATAGTCGACCTTATTGTTCGTATTGCCAAACCACCAGCCCAGTCGAACGTTGAATAGAGTGAGCAGAAAAGCGAGCGTGGATGAGGACTGCGAGCCCATGTTCGGGCTGACGGCGGCGCCAGAGATGCCCATGGCGAGTCCGAGCGTCATGTCCTCTGCCTGGTCCTTGCTACCTATATCGGCGGTCTTTTGGTATGCGCTGATTTCCTTGCCGTCGGGATCACTGCTGGTATAGCCGCTAAACAGCGGCGTGAACGCAAACGAATTGGCCCGGCGCTCCTGCCAGTCCAGGCTATGTTCGCCAACGAGGTTCAACGCGGTGTTGAGGATCTGTATTGGCCCAGAATATTCCAGCTGCGGATTCAGTAGCTTCAGATCCACGTCCAGCGACTCGTCGAAGCCGATGAAGGGATGAGATCTCTCTCGTGTCTGTTCGTCCGACGCGCCGATATAGGCGCGAACCAGTCGTGAGCGATAGAAGTTGTGCAACGAGAAAGTGTTGATGTTCGCCCGCAGGCTGAATAGTGCCGCGACGGACAATAGTCCGAACATCCCACCAATCACGCTCCAGAGACTGTCCAGCAGCGACGCTGCGTCCAGTAACAGAGTCAGGACAACGAGCAGACCTAGAATGAAGACGATGGGAGCCAGGCTGATGATCAGCTGCTTGAGCGCTGAGGATGCATTGCCCTGTTGATTGCCGACGAAGGCGCCCAGGATGGAAGCGCTCAGCCAGGTGCCGCCGAGTAGAGCCCCAAGTTGCACGCCCCAATCGATCTCGGGTGAAAGAATGGCGATACCCGTGAATACCAGCCAGGCGCAGGCATAGCCCAGGATCCATCCGCCGAGACGGCTCCACCACTGGCGCTGGGCTTCCCCAAACCGATTTCCGATTAGCCCTAAGTGCAGCATGGCTACGATCAGGTAGCTAGCGAGTACCGCCGGCGGTAGATAGATAAGCTCGTGGAGTGGCAGGCCAATCTCGATCTTGTCGAGCAGCACGAAGAGCAAGCCGCTGCCGATCGCCGCAGGAATCACGGATGCGATTGCGACGACCAACCAGAGTGTCTTTTCTTCACGCGTCGTATTCCAGGACAGCTGAATAGCCAACCCGACGAGCAGCCACGCGCCGGCGTATGCCAATGGCGCCAAAACGAGCGGAGTAAGGATTTCGAAAAACGTGAAGGTCTCGTGTTCCAGCGAGTGAAACCGCGAGAGGGCTATGCTTGCAATCAGCAGTGGTAAGATCAGCCTCGTTTGCAGCTCGGCTTTCTGCAAATGGCCGGTCGAATGACTCACTCGTTTGACCTGTTGCAGAAACGTGAAGGCGGCAAGGATCGCGCCGACGACTCCGAAGAAATAGAGCAAGTACTCGCCTTCGGCGTAATCGCTGAGAGTGAGGAGGAAATACGGCATCAGCAGGACGAACGCGATCGCGCTGCAGGCGATTAGCAAATTGATCAGCATGTTGCGCAAGTAGGTCGCGATCGCCATCCAGGTGTCGCCGCTGAGCAGGCCGACCCGTGGAGTCAGGTAGTTGCTGAAAGCGCGAAGCCAGGCGATCTGAGGCGTTTCCGTCGTCGGGCGGCCTAGAGACGCCGCCAGGGAATCCTGGACGCGCTCTATGCCAGGGGTTGCTTTGTCGCGCGGGTCTTCTTTGTGAATCCAGGCAGTGAGCCAGCTGCCAATGTACCCGCCACCCGAGTTTGTCGATAGATAGTCGGCCTTTGTCAGCAGGCCCTCTTTCGCCAGCGCCTGCAATATGCCCAGATTGAAAGTCGCGCTGCGAATTCCGCCTCCGGAGAGCGCGATGCCAAACAGCGAGCCGGATACGTCGTCACAGGGCTTCGTGGGTTTGGATTCGTTTTCATCTGCCTCGTTTTCGCTTCGAGACTTTTGCAGCCTGGATCGTCGTTTGCGGACTGCGCATAGCTCTGCTTCGAAAACGGTGGAAAAGGAGGCAGCGCTCTCTTCTCCCTTTTTTCGACATTGACCGTCTGTCGTCATCGCCAGTCCCTCTTGCCGATGGGCTCAATGGCGGGCTGCCGTTGAGCAGGAATCAACCATCGCTTCTTGAGACTGTCCTGCGCGGGGGAATTCTCTCAGCTGTTCGGAGCGTCCATTCGTGCGGGCCTTGGCGGCACGAGTGCGCGACGGTAGCGTGGGATCCACCAAGGCGTTTCGGACATATCGATGGGGCGTACCATGGCCGCAAGAAGCGCTCTATCGAGGTACTACGGCGGCGCTCTGGATGAACCGGCCGCTACCGGGAAGAGCGCAAGTCCTCCAGGCCGACACCGGGTTTGAACGGTTGACGGAATCCGCAGCCTGAGTGCCTATCGCAACACCTGCACCTACTCGTAGCGCAACGCATGAATGGGATTGGCGCGGGCGATCCGTATCGCGTGGACAGCCACGATCACCCAGGCGAACAGCACGGCCAGTATTCCGGCGATTGCGACGATGGGTGCCTGCGCCTCGATGCGATCGGCAAAGAAATTCAGATAGATGTTCGACGCGAAGTACGCGAGCGGCAACGCGAGCAGCAGCGACCACATCACAGGGCGTGAGAACTGCCAGATAAGCAGGCGCACGATTTGCGAGATGTTTGCGCCCATCACCTTGCGCAGCCCAATCTCTCTGGTGCGGCCCTCGGCCATAAATGCCGCGAGGCCGAACAGGCCGATGGCGCTGAGCAGCAGCGCCACGCCCGAGAAACCGGCGAGCGCCTGCTGCATCAGTCGCAGCACGAAGAAGACGTCCTCAAAGGTCTCATCCAGAAACCTGGATTGCATGGGGTATTCGGGAACCAGTGTTTCCCAGATGGATTCGATCTGGCTGACTGCGCGGATCATGGAGTACCCGGCCTCGACGCGAACGCTCGCGATGCGGAACTCCTCGGGATCCATGATGAACACCATGGGCTTGATCTCGTTGTGGAAGCCCTGGAAGTTCTGGTCCGGCACCACGCCGACGATGGTGTAGGTGCGTACGCCGCGCACGTCGGGATCCGGGAAGTCGTAGAAGTTCAGACCCACAGACGCTGCTGCACTACCGAAGCCCAATCGTGCGAGGGCCGTCTCGTTCACGATGACGTTCAGCTCGAGCGCGCCGTCGCGTCGGGTGTCGTTGGCGATATCGCGGCTGACGTCGCGCCCCGCTAGCAGCGGTATGTCGTACGCCGACAGAAAGTGCTCATCGATATCGATCTGCATCAGCGGGAACTCGCCGGCGGTATCGCCCTGCACGGCTCCAACGCCGAATTCCGATTGGCTTTGTTCGAACGGTATTTGGCTGGAATAACTCACGTGGCTGACACCAGGGACGTTGAGCAGCTCGTTGCGCAGGGTCTGCTGACGCTGGCGGATGGACTCGAGGCCGAGACGGTGCAACGTGAGTATCTGGGAGCGCGGATACATGTCGCCCGACGCCTCTACTTTCTGGTTTTGAAAGTAGACGACGATCACCATCGCCAGCATGAAGACGGAGATGGTGAACTGCAGCCCGAGCATGAGGTTGCGGAACAGCCCCCCGCCGGTGCGCGCGGTGGCGGAGCCGCGCAGGGCCGTGATCGGCGTGGCGCCGGTGATGAGGTAGGCGGGGTAGGCGCCGGCGATCAGGCCTACCAAGACGGTCGTGCCGATGAGCCAGGGCAGAATGTCGAGATAGTCGAGTGCCAGACCGCGGCCGGTTGCGCCGTTGAATAGCTGCACGCCGATCTCGAGTACCGCCAGCGCGATCAACATCGAAATCGCGGCGACGCAAACGCTCTCCACCAAGAATTGAACCAGCAGCTGTTTGCGCGTCGCACCCAGCGTTTTGCGCAGTCCGACCTCGCGAGTTCGAGCGAGTGACTGCGCGGTCGCCAAATTGGTGTAGTTAACGATAGCGACGATCAACACCATCAGTGCCAGTACCTTCAACGAGCTAAGAATCGGCATGCCGACCGTGTCGTAAAGAATCGTATTGGCCTGTCCCAACGTTCGCACTGATAGGCCGGTGACGAGTCTTCTGTTGTTCTCCGGCATGTGCGCGTCGTAGACGCCGTCTAGCCTCGACTGCACCTGATCCACGGTGCTGCCTGCAGGGAACAGCATGTACGTCATATCGCCCATGGACAGGTTGTTCCAGTTGCCTTCCAGCTCGTAGTCGGCGGCGCGATGCAATGCCTGCAGCGGCGCGACCAGGCCAAACGGAAACTGTGCGTTGAATAGTGAGGACATCAGGTGTGTATTCGGTGGCAGTTCGGCGATCACCGCGGCGACGTGCAGGGGCGTGTCGTGATCGAGCGTCAGCGTTTTGCCGAGCACCTGTGTGCTGCCGAACAGCTTGTTTGCCGACTGCTCGGTCATCAGCACGCCAGCCGGGTCGTCAAGCGCCTGGGCATCGCCGACGATGTAGTCGAAGTCGAAGATCTTCAGCAGATCGGGGTCTGCAAAACGAATGTGCTCGTAGAACTGTCGATCGTCTACAGAGACCAGATACTCGCGCCGCACGGTGCGCGCCACGGCCTCGATCTCGGGAACGTCGCTTTTGATCAACGGGCCGAACGCGGTGAAGATGCCATCGTTCATACTTACCCCCACCCCGGCCGCTGGCGAAAACACCGAGGCGGCGGTAAAGGTTCGTTCTGCGTTGGCGAAGAACTGGTCGTGCGATTCCTCGTACTCAACCAGCAGGGTGCCGAACAGGTAGATCGACAGGCCGGTGACGAGGCCGATGATGTTGATGGCGGCGTACAGTTTGTTCTTCAGCAACTGGCGCCACGCGATGATCAGATAGTTGGCGAACATGCGGATCTCCCGATGGTGGCGCTGATTAGACGGCGGCGCGCAGGTCTTCCGTAACGACGTGGCCGTCGAAGAGGTTGATGGTGCGGCGTGCGTAGTCCGCGTGTGCCGGGCTATGCGTGACCATCACGATGGTCGTGCCCTCCTCGTTCAACCCTTGCAGCATCTCCATCACCTCTTGCCCGTGGGCGCTGTCCAGATTACCGGTGGGCTCGTCGGCGAGAATCAGGCCCTGATGTCCGACCACGGCGCGCGCCACGGCGACGCGCTGCTGCTGGCCGCCCGAGAGCTGGGTGGGCAGGTGCTTGGCCCGGTGTGCGATGCCGACCTTGTCCATGATGCTGGCGACACGGTCCCGGCGCTCGGATACGGCGATGTCGTGATAGAGCAGCGCGAGCTCGATGTTCTCGGCGACGGTCAGCTCGTCGATCAGATTGAAGGACTGAAAGATGAAACCGATGTTGCGCTTGCGAATATCTGACAGACGAGCTTCGCCGTAGTCGGAGACATCCTCGCCCTGGAACACGTACTGACCCTGGGAAGGGGTATCCAGCATGCCGACGATGTTCAGCAGTGTCGACTTGCCGCAGCCCGACGGCCCCATGACGGCAACGAACTCTCCCGTGTCGATGTCGATGCTGATGTTGTCGAGGGCGACAGTCTCCACCTCGTCGGTGCGGTAGATCTTCGACAGATTGTTCAGCTTGATCATGAGGGCTCCCAGGTTTTCTCTAAGTGTCTAGTTCGCCGTCAGGTTCAGGCGGTCGACTTCGCGGTAGTTGGTATAGGGGCTGGTCACGACTTCCTCGCCAACCTCCAGTCCGTCCAGAACTTCGATGTAGCGCGAGTTGCGCCGCCCTAGACGTACGCTGCGTCGCACGGCCTCGGTCCCGGCATCGTTCACGACGAAGATCCACTGCCCACCGGTGTCCGCGTAGAAGGCGCCGTTGGGGATCAGGCGCGCGTCCGTCGCGTCGCCCAGAGTCAGCCGGGTCTGCATGGTCTGGCCGCGGCGGATGCCATCAGGCTGCTCGCCTTGAAACTGCAGATCGATCTCGAACTGGCCGTTGTTGACCTGTGGATAGATCTTGCTGACGCTCAGTGGATAGCGCCGGCCGCCGGTCTCGTAAACGGCCGACTGCCCAAGGTCGACCCGGCGCAGGTAATACTCGTCGACGCTGGCGCGCAGCTTGAAGTTCTGCGGATCGTCGACCTGCCCCAGACGCCCGCCGCGCTGGATGCTCTGCCCCACTTCCAGATCGAGGCCAGAGAGCTTGCCGGCGACCGGCGCGGTGACGTTGAGCGCGTCGAGATTTTGCCGGGCGAAAGCCAGATTCTCTTCGAGCTGACCACCGGTCTTCTGCAGGAACGCGAGCTGGGTTTCCTGCAGGCGGGCGTCAGTTGCCTGACTCTCCAGCGTTACCTCCCGCCGATTGCGGAAGTACTGCAGCTCGTCCTGGGCATCTTCCAACTGGCTCTTGATCGCGACGCCGGCGTTGTCCAGCGATTCGAAGCGCGCGATCTGACGTTCCAGGCGCTTGATCTGATAATCCAGCTCCACCAGGTTGCGCTTGTGCTGCAGCCGGTTCTGCTCCAACTGCAGCTCGATGGTGCGCATGTTGTTGAGCTGTTCGGTAACCATGGCCTCGTTCTGCGTCACCGACAGCTGCAGCGAGGTGTTGGACAGCACCACGATCAACTCGCCGGCCTCGACCAGGGCGCCGTCTTCTACCAGCTTGCGCTCGACCCGGCCGCCCTCGATGGCATCCAGAAAGACCGTGCGTCTGGGCGTCACCCGACTTCTGATGGGGACGAAGTCTTCGAACACGCCCTGGGTTACAGGAGAGACGACGATGCGCGAATCGTTGAGCGTGAGAGATCGGCCGGTCGGCGTAGACCAGAGCCACCAGGCGATGCCAAGCACGACGAGAACGGCCAGGATCAGCGCGCCGAGATGACGCCGCAGCCAGCTGCGTTTCGCGACCGCGCGATCCATGCCGGCGCCTGAGGCGGCGCGCTGGCGGCCGCTGGTGCCCGACTCGATGTCGCCGATCGTTGCGCGTTCTTGCGAGGGGACAACTTCCATGGCTGGCTGCGGGACCTGTGCACAATCTCTCGTTACAGGCCGTTCGAGCAAACCCCATGCCAGTATCTATGTATTTGTTTTTGTTCGATATTTCGTTGGCACAAACCCTTGTACCTGTTCGCTAACGAACACTTTTCAACGAGAGGTGTACGATATCGAACAGTTACGCGAGGTAGCCTGAGTGACCGCGATACTGATCGTTGACGACGATGAGGACATTCTTACTGCGAGCAAGCTGCTGCTGAGGCGGCACTTCGAGCGGGTGGACGCCTGCGCCGAGCCCGGCGAGATACCCGCGATGATGACGCGCTGCGACTACAGCGTGATCCTGCTGGATATGAACTTTGGGCCGGGCGAGTCCAGCGGCAGGCAGGGCTTCCACTGGCTGCAGCGCATCATCGAACTCGACCCGGATGCCGTGGTGGTCATGATCACGGCCCACGGCGGCGTCGACGTGGCGGTGGAAGCCATGAAGTTGGGTGCCACCGACTTCATCGCCAAGCCCTGGCAGAACGAGAAGGTGGTCGCGACGATCTCGGCGGCGGTCAAGCTGCGCGCGTTGCGCTCCGAGGCGCGGCAGCTAAAACGGGCGAACACAGCGCTGGTGGCCTCGATGGGCGCCAACCAGCCGATGCTGGGCGACTCCCCAGCCATGCAGTTTGTGCACAGCGTGATCGAGCGGGCAGCCCCGACCGATGCCAACGTGCTGATTCTGGGCGAGCACGGTACCGGCAAGGAACTGGCTGCGCGCGCGTTGCACGCGCAATCGGCGCGAGCCGATGAGGCGTTCATGTCGGTGGATCTGGGCGCCGTGCCCGAGACGCTCTTCGAATCAGAATTGTTCGGTCATGTGAAAGGGGCGTTCACCGATGCGAAGGCCGACAAAGTCGGCTGCATCCAGGCCGCGCACGGCGGCACCCTGTTTCTTGACGAGGTGGGTAATCTGCCCCAGCACCTGCAGGCCAAACTGCTCACGGTGCTGGAACAGCGCCAGGTGCGCCCGGTGGGCTCAAGCAGGTCGATCGATTTCGACGCGCGCGTCATCGCCGCGACCAACCTGCCGCGCCCGCAGTTAAACGACGAACGGAGGTTTCGTCAGGATCTGTTGTTTCGGCTCAATACGGTTGAAATCGAGCTGCCGCCCCTGCGCGAGCGCCAAGCCGACATTCCACAGCTCGCCGAACACTACGCGGCGCACTACGCGCGTAAATACGATCGCCCCGCGCGGGCGTTCTCAGCAGAGGCCATGAGCGCGATGCAGGCGTCTTTATGGCCGGGCAACATTCGCGCGTTGCGCCACGCGATCGAGCGCGCAACCATCATGGCGACCGGCGATGAGCTGCAGGCCGGGGACATACAGATGGCGCCGCCAGGCGCCGCGACGGGCACGATCCGCGACGCGCATGAGTCAGCCGATGACCTTAATCTCGACCGCGTAGAGAAACAGACGATTCAGCGCGCGCTGACGCGTCATCGTTACAACGTCAGTCACGCGGCTAGAGAGCTCGGGCTCAGTAGGGCCGCCGTGTATCGGCGGATGGAAAAACACGGGCTCTAGCGATGGGGTTTCAGCGTTTCAGCCTGTTGCTCACGCTGCGCCTGTGTGGGGTTTTTGCCGGGCTGCTGCTGACAGG
This sequence comes from Pseudomonadota bacterium, assembly GCA_039029135.1. GTDB lineage: Bacteria > Pseudomonadota > Gammaproteobacteria > Pseudomonadales > Azotimanducaceae > JALZVT01. The sequence continues at coordinate 96,366 of JBCCGT010000016.1, forward strand.
CTGGCTAGTTGTGACACCTGGCTTTCAGGCGGCGACCCTGCTGGCGGCGTTCATCACCGTCGCCGCGGGCTGGGAAGTATTTCGTTACGTCTCGAAGACCAATCAGGAGGTCACGCGATTCTTGGACGCTGCGCGCTACGCCGACTACGGGCAGCGTTTTCGCTTTCAGCACATGGGCGCAGGGTTCGAGGGGCTGGGGGACACCTTTACCGACATACTCGACCGCTTTCGTGAGGACCGCGCGGAGCATGAGCGAGAGCTGCGCCACTTGCGCGCGCTGTTCGAGCAGGTGCCGGTGCCGCTCGTCTCCGTTTACAGCGATCAGCGCTTGGTGATGTGGAACAACGCGGCCAGACGATTGTTCGGCAGTCACCGCGTGCAGTCGCTTGCGGATACCGCGCAGTTCGGCGACGACTTCTACGCCAAGCTGGCCACGGTGCAGCCAGGCGAGCGGGTGCTCGCGCGGTTTGTCGCGGACCAGATGCAGCAGCAGCTGACGATCTCGGTCAGTGAAATCACGATAGGTTCCGAAAGCGAGCGCCTGATCAGCATGCAGAACATCCAAACCGAGCTTGATGGCATGCAGCTCAGCGCCTGGCAGGATCTGGTGCGCGTGCTGACCCACGAGATCATGAACACCATCACGCCGGTGACATCGCTGGCCCGAACCGCCGTAGATCTGGTCGACGACGCGCGGCGCAAGGTCGCCGCGGAGCCCGAGGTAGTGGATGAGCTGCGTGACGCCCGCGATGCCGTGGACACCGTCGCGCGTCGCGCCGATGGATTGATGAACTTCGTGGCCAACTATCGGCAGTTGACGCGGCCGCCGACGCCGCAGAAGACGCGCTTCGCGATCGCGGATCTGTTCGCCGATGTGAGCCGAATAGTCGCGCAGGATTGGGGGGACGACGGACCACGGCTCGCGAGCCGAACCGCGCCGCCCGAACTCATGCTTTACGCCGATGAGCAGATGGTGGAGCAGATTCTCATCAATCTGCTGCGAAATGCGGGTAACGCGGTCGCCGCGCGCGGCGACGGTCTGGTTGAGATGCGCGGCGCCGTGAACAAGCAAGGGCACGTCATCGTCGAGGTTTGCGACAACGGCGCAGGCATAGATCCAGAGATCGGTCAGCGCGTTTTTGTGCCTTTTTTCACCACTCGACGTGAAGGCAGCGGCATTGGTTTGGCGTTGAGCCGGCAGATGATGGCCGCGCACGGCGGATCGATCAGCTATAGGGACAATCCGGGCGGTGGGGTTTGTTTCGCGCTGGTGTTCTGAGTGCTCGCAGTCCAGATGTCGCCAACGACGGCGGACTCGAACTGAGACAAGCGCCCGCAAACTGTGTGTGACCTGGTGCGCACGGCGCTGCGTCTCATTCTTTCGATTAATGGTTGGCCCTTAGTCGTGTAGCTAGGTTCGCTGTTCCCTAGTCACAGGAACACGGACATGCCTACCCGCCTTCAACAGCGCTCTGCGCACATGGCTTGGATGACGCTCGCTCTGCTCGCGCTGCTCATCGTCTCTCTGATCGGCTGCGGTGGAAGTACACCTTCTCTGCCGCCTGCTGACTCACCCGCCGATCCTCCCGCCAATCCCCCCGCCAATCCCCCCGCGGCGCCGCCGTTCAGCGGTGAGGACGCGCGCTATGCGGGACCGGGTTCGCACTGGGAAATCGAGCTCGGCTCGGATGGCGAGTTTCAGATTAGCTTTCAACCCACCCTCGACGGCGAGGTGGCGATGACCGTCGGCGGCGACTATCAACGAACGGCGGCGGGTTTCATCAACATGACGGTCGCGGAGGCCGATGGCGAGGGCGCTCCCGAACCGGGCGACACGGCCTGGGGGCTGGAGGCGCCGGGGCTGGCGTTTTTCCTGCAGCCAACCGACGCCGATGGCTTCATCAGCATGGTCACTGCGGGCGACTGCCCGAACGAGGTGATGAACAGTATCTGGAACACCGTTCGCGGTCGCTCCGAGCTCGATGCGTCCGACGCGGACGCCGACCTGTTCGGGGGATTTACCTTCGATCCCGCGAGCGGGAATGCGGTCGTCAGTCACAGGTTCGCGCTGGATGCCGAATTCACAGACCAAGGCCCGTCTGCCATCGGCACCGGCACCTGTGAGCAGGGCCTCATGCGCGTCCCCGACGCGAATATCTATCTCACGGACAACGGCGGCGCCATCGTTCACGTGCAGCCCGACGAAGACGACGGCAGCATCATCTTTGCGCTGCCTAGCGAGCCGATAGACGCCGTGGCGGACATCGATGGTGCCTACGCAGGCATCGCTTTCAGCGGCAGCGAGGAACTGGCCGAGGCGCCGACGCGTGCGTTCACCGCCCAATGCGACGCCGGTTCGTGCGCGGCGGAGCTGATGGACGTTGCCAGCGGAGAGACGAGCGGCGAGACATTTGGCGTCGAGCTGACCGGCACGCTTAACCTGCCGCTGCCCGGACAGCTCACCGGCACGCTAGTCGATGGTGCGGACAGCACGCCGCTCGCCTGCAACGTGCTGGTGCGCGACGCGACGGTTCTGTCCTGCGTCGGCCGCGCACCGGATGACCCGAGCCAGCTGCTGAACCTGCTGCTCGTCGAACAGCAGCCGTAGCGCTGCCGGCGCTTTGGCGGCGAAACTTCATACTTTCGAGTGAAGCGACGCCGCCTGCTCGCGCTACAATCACAATTAGGTCAGGGATGACACAGATCCGCGCGCGGCGCCGACCGGCGCCAGCGTGCGAGCCATTGACGCAGAGCTCCGGTGCGAGCCGTCGGGGCGAAAACAGGCATGCAGACGGAAGCTGAACAGCCAGATAATGGCATTCCACGCGTATTGATTGTGGAAGATCATCCGATCTTCCGTGATGGTCTCACGCTGCTGCTTGGTGACGCCGCGCAGGTGGAGCACGCGCGTAACGCATCGCTGGCGCTGTCACGAATCGCTGCCGGCGCAGCGCTCGATCTCTTGATCATCGACTTGAACCTGCCCGACATGGACGGCCTGGAACTGCTCGAACGCCTGCCCGACTGCGCGCCGGCCGCTGTCCTGTTGAGCGCGGAGGCGGACGCCAAGCGCATCGAGAGAGGCCGCAAGCTCGGCGCTCGCGGGTTCATTCCCAAGTCATACGGCGCGGCCAGGATTCGAGCGGCGATACACGCGGTGCTGTCCGGGCAGCTATTCTTTCCGCCGAGTGCCAGCGCCAGTCGTCTGGAACCGCAGCGCGACAGCCATGGCATCACGCCGGGCCAGCAGCGCGTCCTGCAGCTGATGGCCGAGGGACTGTCAAACCGCGAGATTGCCGGCGCCCTGTCGCTGACCGAGCACACCGTAAAGTCCCACGCACGCGCCCTGTTTAGATCACTCGGCGTCGGCAACCGCACGCACTGTGTTCGAGTGGCTGCGGCTCGGGGACTGATCGACTCTCTCGCCTGAACTGTTTTCAGCCCGGTTGGGCGAGTATCGAGGCACAGACAACAGAGCCGCTTTGAACGTCGCGGCGTCCAGCGGTTTGTGCAGCACGGGAAAACCGGATTCTTTGAGCGCCGCGAGCGTTTCGACGGAGGTGTCGCCGGTAACGAGCAACCCGGGGCAAGCGAATTGCGCGAGCCGCTGCAGGATCGCGACGCCGGTCTCGTCGTTACCTAGTCGCTGGTCGGCGACCGCGACGTCGACGCCCAGCGCGCATGCCGCTTCGGCCTCCAGCGCGTTTGTCGCTACGCGTGTTTCGCAGCCCCAGCTATCGAACAAGGCACGGGACGCATCGGCGACCAAGGCGTCGTTCTCGATCAATAGCACGCGCCAGCCCCACAGCGTGCCGCTCGGATCCGGCTGGTTCGTTCGCTCTGGGCGCTGCAGGGTCGCGCTCTCGAGCTGCAGGCTGACCGTGGTCCCCGCGCCGGGCGCCGAATGCAGACGCATCGCGATGTCGAGCCGAGCACACAACCGTTTCACAATGGCGAGGCCGAGCCCCAGGCCCTGCTCGCGCTCGCGGCCCGGATTGTCCACCTGATAGAACTCATCGAAGACTCTGTCCTGATCCTGGATCGCGATGCCAATGCCCGTGTCCTGCACTTGTAGCGACACCCCGGCGGCGTTTGGTGCGAGCGTGCAGCGAACGCTTCCCGATTCGGTGTAGCGCAGCGCGTTGGAGAGCAGGTTGTCGAGCACGCGTTCCAGTAGGCGGGGGTCAGTGTGGACACCTAACGTTTCCGGCGCGTCGACAACCAGCCGCAGACTCTGGCTGTGTGCCTGCGGGCGATGGCGTTCGGCAATGTCTCTGAGCCAGCTCGCCGCGTCGAAGGGCGCCGCCTCGACGGCTTCAACCGCTGCGTCGAGCTGTGCGATGTCCAGGATGCCGTCGAGCTGCTCGTTCAGGCTGCCGAGCGCGCGCCGAATACGACCCACCAACCCCGCTGTCTGCTGCGCGTCCTCTGTCAGCAGATCGAGATAAAGCTGTACGGCGTGTACCGGCTGGCGCAGATCGTGACTGGCCGCCGCGAAAAAACGCGACTTCGCTCGATTGGCCGCCTCGGCTCGTTCTTTCTCCGTTCGGACCTGGCCTAAGAGTGACTCGTTCTCGATCTGCGTTCGCAGCGACGCTCGCTGAACGCGCGCGATCCCCAAACCAAAGAGCAGGTTCAGACCGCCATAGCCCAGACCGACGAGCGCGAGATACGCGTAGTCGGAACCGACCTGGGTGATGCCGTAGGCGAGTAAGACGGACAGCGGCAGGGTGAAAGCGACGAACGCGGGATACCAGATGGCGGTGCAGACGGTCGCGCCCGCCAGCACGCCGACCGCCGAGATCGTCAGGCTCGTCATAGTGAGCAGATCTGCGTCGGGCAACAGCAACGGGGCGATCGCACCCCAAGCAACACCCAGCGCGGCGGCGTGCCAGGTGGCGCGACGCGCATAGCGCACGAGATCGCGCGCGCCGATGAGGTAGTGATCGAGGGTCCGCCCCAACAGCAGCGCGAGCACGATCGCCAGCCACCAGCCCAGCAGCCGCCAACCGTTGTCGATCGCAAGCGTAACCGCAGTACCAATACTCAGCCCACTCGCGCCGAACAGCGTCAGCGGCGCGTAGCGGTGGAGCAGTCGCGCCTGCTCCACTCGTAGTCTGTCTCGCCGCTCGAACTCGCTATCCACGCAAGCACAGTAAAACACTCGCCGAGGCGACGCCATGCGAAATGCGTGCGCGGACGCACAGAGACTGCCGCGTCATTCTTTTGAGCGATGTTGTGCCCGTGTGCAGCCGGATAGCGTATGTGTTGCGCGCTTCATACGGGCTTACGCCGGGCGCGTTCGCAGAACCTGGCCGCGCTCTGCGCGGCAGCCTAGAGGAGTTCAGACTGGCAATTCTCAACAGCAATAAGGAACTAAGATGTACCGTTTCGGATTTAATTCCTGTTCGCCGCTGCGTGCGCGCGGCTTGACCGCGCTTGCGCTGAGCGCCGCCATTGGCACAACAGCGAGGGCACCGCTCGCGATGGCGCAAACGCCGCCCCTGGACATCGTCGGCATCGGCAGCTATGCCGCGGTCGGTGATTCGCATATCGCGATGCTGACCGTTGAGCGCCAGATCGGCACCGATCTCAACGGCGACGGATTGCTCAACGATGCCGTGCTGCGCTATCGCGCGGTCGCCGGCGGTCCGGTCATCAACACAGGCCTGGCCGTCTATAACTTTCGGATCGAGACCGACGGTTATCACGTGTTATTCCTGCAACACGAGGCGTACGTCGGCGAAGATCTCACCGGCGACGGCGACGGCGATCGCGGTGACGTTGTGCTCGGCTACTACGGCATTGAACACGACGTGGTCCGCTACACCGACATCCAGCCGCACATCAACACCGGCAGTCTTGGCAAACTTCGCAGCTACAGCATCAGCGAGAATTTGATCAGCTTTACGCAGCGTGAGCACGCCGTTCGCGAAGATCTGAACGGCGATGGCGACACGAACGACTATGTCGTGCGCTACTTCGATATCGATTCAGGAGCGACCCACGACACCGGACTGGTTGCACCCTATGCCGTGGTGGATCAGGGTCAGATCGCCACGACCGTGTCGGAATCTGCGGCGGCGCGTGATGTGAATGCCGACGGTGATCAGGACGACGCCGTGATCGTCGTGTTCGACACCGCGACTGGCGCGACGACGCCGGTGGTCGCGCTGCCCGATCATGCGACGATCGACCCCTGGTCCTATCCGGGGCTCGACGGTCAGCGGCTGGTGCTGCGCATGCACGAGTCCACGTTCGGCGAGGATCTGGACGGCGACGGCCGACTGTCTGCTCGCCAGCTCGTGTTCACGCACGATCTCACGCGAGCCGAGTCCAGCTATCTGGGTTTCAGCGGCGGCAAACAGATCGATGTGAAGGACGATTTCGTGGCCTATTACACCGCCGAGAACCTGATCGATGTTGATGTGAACGGCGACGGCGACACGCGCTGGGACTGGCTGACCGCAGTGCGCAATTGGCGCAGCGGCGAGGTTCACTACCTGCCCGAGGCGAGCGAGTACGGCGTCAACCAGACGGGATTGATGTTTCGCCAGTGGGAGCATCGCGCGGGCATCGACGCCAACAATGACGGCGACACGAGCGACCACTTCGTGGCGTTCCTAGCGCTTGCCGAGCCGCAGCCCTGTCCGTCGATCGGCGCCTGCGGATCGCCCGCGCCCAGCGGCGATGCGCAGGCAGGGTCGGGGGATGCCATGGTCGGCATGCTCGTCGCGGCGTTGTCGCAAGCGCCGCTGCAGCAGTCCCAGCGCACCACGCTCGATGGGCGCCTCGACACGCTCGCCGGCATTGGGGCCTCCAGCCTGTCGGAGCAGGACAAGGTGGCGGCGGCCATGCCGGTGCTGAATCAGATGGTCGCCGACATCGACGGCTTCGTCGCCAGCGGCCTCCTCGCCCCCGCGGACGCTAGCCCGTTAGCGGCCGCGATCGCTCAGATGCTCGGCTTTCTGGCGTCGCTGTCCGACTGAGCAGGCGTTAGAAAACGCTCAGGGACTGTGCGGGCGTCAGCGGCCAGGGATGGCCCGCGCGGGCGTCGCAGAGACGACGCGTACGCCGATTCCCGTTGGACCAAACCTGAACACCCACCCTTACCCGCGGTCGGCGGACCGAGTCAATGCGCCTATACTGGGGGCGCTGATCGCTGGGGAGGACTTGAGCATGACGATTACGCCCGCAGGCACCCTGCCGGCGCAGCGGCGCTTCATCCGCCCGACGGCGGAAGACACCTGGGCCACCATCGCGGCACGTGAGCTGCCCGAGCTACCCGCTTCGGAGGCGGCGGAGGCGCTGCAGAGCTGGAACTTCCACGTCTTCATGCGACCCGCCGCGCCGGCCGACTCGCCGCGTGCCGGCAACCCCATCCTGCCCAGCGACATCATTTTTCTCGAGGCGCCGGTGAACGCCCCGGGGCAGTGAACGCGCGTCGGGCATGAGCGCGCGAATCCATTCGGCGCGTGTCATCGCGGCCCACGACGGCGTCGCGGAGCTGGCGGTGACCATGATCTACGACAACGGCGGCACCACAGAGGTGACGCTGGATGCGATGGCCAGCCAGGCTCTGATGGCGAGCTGCGCAGCCGATACGCTCAGCGACTTGAACGGTCACGACTGGCGCAAGGTGCGCGATGCGCTGAGTCTCAGCTACAACCGCTTCTCAGGAGGCACACATGCTTGATTTGGTGATTAAGAACGGAACGATCGTCGACGGCAGCGGCCTGCCGGCCTATCAGGGCGATGTGGGCATTCGCGACGGCCGCATCGCTCGGGTCGGTCGCGTGACCGAGTCGGCGGCGCGCAGCATCGACGCGACGGGCAAGGTGATCGCCCCCGGCTTCATTGACCCGCACACCCACTTTGACGCGCAGCTTTTGTGGGACGGTGCGGCGAAGCCTGCCATCGAACACGGCGTCACCACGATCGTGCCGGGGAACTGTTCGTTGTCGCTGGCGCCCCTGAAGGCCGAGCATCGCATGAAGCTGGTCGGCATGTTCAACCAGATCGAGGAGATGCCGCTGAAGGCATTCGAAGAGGGCGTGGAGTGGAACTGGGAAACCTTCGAGGAGTTCGTCGCGCGCATCTCTAAAGATTTGCAGATCAACGTCGCACCACTGGTTGGGCACAGCGTGCTGCGGCTGTGGGTCATGGGCGATGCATCGATGCAGCGCTGCGCGACCCGTGAAGAAATCAATGAGATGCAGGCGCTGCTGGCGGAGTGCCTGCAGGTCGGCGCGGTCGGGCTGTCCACCAGCTTCGTCGATATGGACGAGACGCTGCAGCCGGTACCCAGCCGCTACGCAGATGCGGTGGAGCTGGACGCGCTGTGCGAGGTGCTGAGCGAACACGGTCGCCTGCTGCAGGTGGTGCACGAGTTCTACGACGCCGACCTGACGGTCGCCCGCGTGGATCAGCTGGCAGATATCTCCCGCAAGCACGGCATTGCGACGACTCTGTCGCCGCTGTTTGTCAACGCGGACGACAACGGCGCGGTCGACAAGGTTATGGCGCGGGTCAAGGAGCAAATGGCCGCCGGCGCGCGCGTCTGGCCGCAGGTGCAGACACGGCCGATAGACATCAGCTTCTGCTTTGAGGTGCCGAGCCTCTTGTTCATCCGCTACCCCACCTGGTACGGCATCATGCGCTTCGGCACCCACGACGACATCGTCGCGGCCTTCAGCGATCTCGAGCGGCGACCGCAGCTCATCGCCGAGGCAGAGGGCGGCGGCATGAGCGCGCTCTGGTCGCGACTGGTGCTGCGGCAGGTCCAGACCGAGGCCAACCAGCCGCTCGTGGGCAAGACGCTCGCAGACATCGCTGCTGCCCGCGGCAAAGGCCTTGTCGAAACCATGATCGAGCTGTCGCTGGAAGAAGACCTGCAGGCGCACTTCCTGGCGGCGGACATGGGGCACAACGACGACGCCAAGGTGGGCGAGCTGCTGAATGATCCCAATGTGCACATCGGGGCCAGCGACGGCGGCGCGCACATCCTGTCGTTCTCGACCTATGGCGACACCGGCTATCTGTTCAGCCAGTTCGTGCGCGAGCACGCGGCGCTCGGGCTCGAGGCGGCGGTGAAGAAAATCACCCACGACACGGCGAGCATCTGGGGGCTGTCGAACCGGGGCCTGCTGCGCGCCGGCTACGCGGCGGATGTGACGGTCTTCGATCCGGACGCGATCGGTCGCGGTCCCGAGTATTACGTGCAGGATGTCCCGGGCGACGGCCATCGCTATGTTCGCGACGCCCTGGGCGTCGACACCGTAGTGATCGGCGGTGCGGTGGCCTGGAACGAAACCTCGGGTTACACGGACGCCTATCGCGGCCAGATTTTGGCGGGCTAGGCAGGGTCCGCCGACGGCTGGCGGGAGCGCCGACAGCCTTGAGGTCGGCGGCAACCGCCCCCATTACCGTCAGTGTTCTTACGGGCGTTTGGGTGTCAGCGCACGCTTTCGCCTGTCGGACAAAATAAATCGGAAGCAATCCGAATAATTGGGAATAAACGGCTGCATTCGGCCGCAGACCGCGACCAGAGCACTAGAATTGGCGTGGTGAAAACGCATGCAATGGGTATAATGGCGCGTTCGCGGCGCACCAAGGCGGTGCAGCCCGCTACCGGTAACCGGCATAAACTCTCGCCGGAACCAGACACGCATCGTTGCCTCCCCGTCAGGGATACGCTGGCAGCCCCGGGTTACGGGCCGGACGTACGAGTCATACGTCAAGGCCATGACGCGCGGATCTACCGGCACCAGGCAAGGTGTTGTTTCTCCATTATCCATCAGCAGTGCGACAGCGCATTGCGACAGGGCAGACGTTCCTCGGTCCGCTGCGGCGGCGGAGCGCGTCGGTCTCGGGTGCGGCCAGGTCGAACCCGGTGATTCGCGCGCCTCGGTTGGGGGTGACACGTCGGCGGACACGGCTCCGCGCGACGACACGTCGAGGCGACGATCTGGCAGCGCGACCCGCCCCTGGGCGGATCGGTCGATAAAAGAAGACGAGGTCTTATGAGCGCGAGCAGCATCAAGCAGCAGGAATCCAGACTCAAGGAACTGATCGCCAAGGGTAAGGAGCAGGGCTTCCTGACCTACGCCGAGGTGAACGATCACCTGCCCGACGACATCTCCGATCCGGATCAGATCGAAGACATCATCCGCATGATCAACGACATGGGCATCACCGTGTACGAGACCGCGCCGGATGCCGATGAGCTGATCAGCGCCGAGGAAAACACGGCGGACGAACTCGCAGCCGAAGAGGCCGCCGCCGCGCTGGCCGCGGTCGAAACCGAGGCCGGCCGCACGACCGACCCCGTGCGCATGTACATGCGTGAGATGGGCACGGTTGAACTGCTGACCCGCGAGGGTGAGATCGCGATCGCCAAGCGCATCGAAGAAGGCATCCGCGATGTTCTGACCGCGCTCGCCGCCTTTCCCGGCGCGTGCGAGTACATTCTCGACACCTACGCCGACGTCGCCAAAGAAGAGCGTCTGGCCGACCTGCTAGTGGGCTATCTGGATCCGACCGAGCATGTCCCGGCGGCACCCCAGGTGGTCCCGTCTGAGGCCGGCAAGAAGGCCGAAAAAGACGAAGACGAGGGACCGAAGGGCCCCGATCCCGTCGAGGCCAAGAAGCGCTTTACCAAGCTGAAGCGCCACTACAACGCGACGCACAAAGCCATCACGGCGGCGAAGGGCAATCGCAGCGACGAGGCCGTCAAGAAAGAGATGGTCAAGCTCGGCGAGGCGTTCTGCTGCTTTAAGCTGGTGCCGCGCCACTACGACGAGATCGTTGATCTGGCCCGCTCCGCGCTCGATCGCGTGCGTCGCCACGAGCGCAACATCATGAGCCTGTGCGTGCGTACGGCGCGCATGCCGCGCAGCGCGTTCCTGAAGGACTTCCCGGGCCACGAGACCAGCGTTACCTGGATCAACAAGCACATCAAGGCGAAGAAAGACTATTCGTCGGCGCTCGAGAAGCACAAGGACGAGCTGCTGCGCTCGCAGAAAAAGCTGAAGCAGATCGAGGCCGCCGTTGGCCTGACCGTTGCCGAGATCAAGGACATCAACCGGCGCATGTCGCTGGGCGAAGCCAAGGCGCGCCGCGCCAAGAAAGACATGGTCGAGGCGAACCTGCGCCTCGTGATTTCGATCGCGAAGAAGTACACGAACCGGGGCCTGCAGTTCCTCGATCTGATTCAGGAAGGCAACATCGGCCTGATGAAGGCGGTCGACAAGTTCGAGTACCGACGCGGCTACAAGTTTTCGACCTACGCGACCTGGTGGATCCGCCAGGCCATTACGCGCTCTATCGCCGACCAGGCGCGCACCATTCGTATTCCGGTGCACATGATCGAGACCATCAACAAGCTGAATCGCGTCTCGCGACAGATGCTGCAGGAGATGGGTCGCGAACCAACGCCGGAGGAACTCGGCGAGCGCATGGAGATGCCGGAAGAGAAAGTGCGCAAGGTACTGAAGATCGCGAAAGAGCCGATCTCGATGGAGACGCCCATCGGCGACGACGAAGATTCGCATCTGGGCGATTTCATCGAAGACCCGACCATCGGTTCGCCGGTCGACCTCGCGACGGGCGAAGGCCTGAAGGAAGCCACCAAGGAAGTCCTTGGCGGCCTGACCGCGCGCGAGGCGAAGGTGCTGCGCATGCGTTTCGGTATCGACATGAACACCGATCACACGCTGGAAGAGGTCGGCAAGCAGTTCGACGTCACGCGCGAGCGCATTCGCCAGATCGAGGCGAAGGCGCTGCGCAAGCTGCGGCACCCGAGCCGTTCGGAGCACCTGCGGTCGTTCCTGGACGAGCAGGGCGAGAGCGGCGGGCGACCCTAAGAGCAACCAGTAGACGCTAATCGCTCTGGAAAAGGCCGGCAATCGCCGGCCTTTTTCGTTTTCGTTTTCGTTTTCGTCTTCGTTCTCGTCGATCTAGTCGAGCAGCGTCGGCTCTGCCGCGATGCGTCGCAGCAGCGCGTCCAACTCTGGGCGCCAGTCGGCGAGCGGTGTGCCCAGCGCGTCCCGCAGCTGCGTGCCGCGTAGTATGACGTCTTCCGGCCTGCGCGCCGGCTGCGCAAGCTCCGCGCTGCTGCAAGAAGACAGCGCCACGTCTTCCGGCACCAGGCCTAGAGGCTGCGCGCGCCTTAGAATCTCCGCGGCGAACCCGTGCCAGCTCACGCCGGGCGTGCCCGCGTAGTGATAGATGCCGCGCGCGTCGTCGCGCGCGCTGAGGTCGAGCAGCGCCGCAGCCACGCCCGTGGCCGCGTTCGGCACGCCGCGCTGATCGTCGACGACCCGCAGCGCCTCGCCCGCGCGAGCCCTGCGCAGGATCGTCTTCACGAAGTTGTGGCCGTGCGCGCCGAACAGCCAGCTCACCCGCAGCACGGCGCCGCCTCGCGACAGCGTCGCTTCCTCGCCGGCGCGTTTGCTTTCGCCGTAGACGCTCGTGGGGTTCGTGGGTTCGTTTTCCGTCACGTCGCCCGTTGCGTCGGCAAACACATAGTCCGTCGATACGAATACCAGCCGCGCGCCGGTTGCAGCAGCGGCCGCGGCGACGTGCCCCGCACCGACGCCGTTGACGGCGAATGCTGCCGCGCGATTCGACTCGGCCGCGTCAACCGCGGTGAACGCGGCGGCGTTGATAATGCGCGTGGGTCGATCGCGCGCCAGCCAACGCTCGACGCTGTCGCGGTCGCGCACGTCGACCTCCGCGCTGGACGGCGCGGTGACGGCGACGCTGGCCGCCGTGGCGCGCGCGCGCAGCGCGTGGCCGAGCTGGCCGCCGCCGCCGAGTATGCCGAGCGGGCTGTTTGCCGCCTGGCTCACGTCGCGCGGTTGTAGTCCGCGAGGCCGCCGAGTGCTGCGTCCTGGGCAGACAGCAGCGGCTGCGCCCCGTTCAGCGGCCAGTCGATCGCCAGTTCATCGTCGTCCCAGCGCACGCCGCGCTGGGCGTCCGCGAGGTAGGTCGCGGTGCACTGATAGAGCACGTCAGCGGTTTCGCTCAGCACGATGAATCCGTGCAGATAGCCGGGCGGCACGTATAGCTGGGTGTGCTCGACGTCGTTCAGTTCGACGCCGAACCAGCGCCCATAGCTCGCCGAGTCGGGGCGCGGGTCGGCGACGACGTCCCAGATGGTGCCGCGCAGCGCATAGACCAGCTTGCCCTGGGGACTGTGCGCCTGGGCGTGCAGGCCGCGCAGCACGTGGCGCGCGGAGTGCGCGTGGTTGGTCTGCACGAACGGCGCGTCGATGCCGGCCGCGGCGTAGCGCGGCTGCTGCCAGGTCTCCTGCAGATAGCCTCGGCCGTCGCGGTGGATCGCGGGCCGAATCAGCCGGACGCCGGGAAGCGGCGTGCTCTCAACTTGCACGGTCGCCCTCGCCGCTCGGCGTCTCGTGTAACAGCGCGCGCAGATAATCGCCGTAGGCCCCCTTCGGATACGCGTCTGCGAGCCCGCGCAGGCGGTCGTCGTCGATCCAGCCCGCGCGCCAGCTGATCTCCTCGGGGCAGGCGATCTTGATGGCCTGTCGATGTTCGATGGTCTGCACGAACTGCGCGGCCTCCAGCAGCGAGTCGTGGGTGCCGGCGTCCAGCCAGGCCATGCCGCGCGGCAGACGACAGACCGTCAGCGCGCGCTCGTCGAGATAGCGCTGGTTCAGCTCCGAGATCTCCAGCTCGCCGCGCGCCGACGGGCGCAGGTCGGCCGCGTAGCGGGTGACGTTGCCGTCGTAGACGTACAGTCCGGTGACCGCGTAGCGCGACGGCGCGACGGCGGGCTTCTCGACGATCGCGACGGGATTGTCCGCGGCGTCGAATTCGATGACGCCGAAGCGCTCGGGATCGCGCACCTGGCTTGCGAAGATGGTCGCGCCCGTGTTCGCGGCGAGCGCCTCGCAGAGCAGCGCGGATAGATCGGCGCCGAAGAACAGGTTGTCGCCCAGCACCATCGTGCAGCCGTCGCCGTCGAGAAACTCCGCGCCCACCCGAAACGCGTCGGCCAGGCCGCGCGGCGCATCCTGCACGGCGTAACGCAGGCGCATGCCCCAGCGATCACCGTCGCCGAGGAGTGCCTCGAACCGCGGCGTGTCCTCGGGCGTGGAGATCACCAGCACGTCGCGCAGACCGGCCAGCATCAGCGTGGTCAGCGGATAGTAGATCATGGGCTTGTCGTAGACGGGCAGCAGCTGTTTGCACAGCACGCGGGTCACCGGATGCAGGCGCGTACCCTGTCCACCCGCCAGTACGATGCCCTTCATCTCGCGGCACCGCTCGCGGCCGATAGGTTCAGACCGAGACGTTCGCCGCCGTACCCAACGGCTTCGCACCAGGCGGCATTGTCGGCGTACCAGTCGACCGTGGCGCGCACGCCGTCGTCGAAGTCGTGCCGCGCCCGGAAACCGAAGTCGGCCTCGATCCGCGACGGGTCGATCGCATAGCGACGATCGTGACCGGGTCGATCGGCAACGAAGCGCAGCAGATGATCGAGCGCGTCGCTCGCCAGACCGCGTCGCGCCGCGACTGCGTGCAGCACCGTCTGTGCGACTTCGAGATTGGTCCGCTCGGTGCGGGCGCCGATGTTGTAGGCGCTGCCGGGCGCGCCGCGCTCTAACAGCATCGTCAGCGCGCGCACGTGATCGTCGACGTGCAGCCAGTCGCGCACCTGCTGACCATCGCCGTACAGCGGAATGGGCTCGTCGCTCAGCGCGCGGCGAATCGCGAGCGGTATCAGCTTCTCTGGATGCTGATACGGCCCGTAGTTGTTGGAGCAGTTTGAGACGATCACCGGCGCGCCGTAGGTCTTGTGCCAGGCGCGCGCGAGATGATCGGCGGCCGCCTTGGTCGCGGAGTACGGCGAATTCGGCTCGCGTGGCGACGCCTCGTCGAAGGCGCCGCGTTCGCCCAGCGAGCCGTAGACCTCATCGGTCGACACGTGCAGCACGCGCGTCGCGCCGCAGCCGCGCGCCGCCTCCAGCACGTTGAAGGTGCCGAGCACGTTGGTGTGCAGAAACTCGGCCGGCGCGTCGATCGAGCGATCCACGTGCGATTCGGCGGCCAGGTGGGCAATCGCGTCCGGCCGCCAGTCGGCGCACAGCGCGCGCAGCGCGTCGCGCTCGCAGACATCCAGCTCGACCAGGCGGTGATTGCTGTGCCCGTCGCAGGCCGACAGGTTGGCCCGGTGACCTGCGTAGGTCAGTTTGTCGACCGTACACACCTCGTACTGCAGGTCGCAGACGAGATGCCGGACGAGCGCGGAGCCGATGAAGCCGGCGCCGCCGGTGACGAGAATCTTCATAGCTGGATTCGCAAGTCCGCCGTCCTGCCGAGTGTGCCCGCGCGACTGTCCTGTCGCAGTTACCGCGCCGAGTCTAGCAGGGCGTCGTGGGCAACTTGCGAAAACGGTCTCACTGACGGCAACAAGTCGCGTGGGAATCAGGGTCGCTTGCCCGCGGGTCCTGGGCGTGTCGGGGAGCCACCAAAGAGCGTCACGAGTGGGCCTGTCCCATGCTAGCATCCGCCGTCCGGGCCTATAGCTCAGTTGGTTAGAGCAGCGGACTCATAATCCGTAGGTCCCAGGTTCGAGTCCTGGTGGGCCCACCAAGCGCTTTCGCTACGCGAAAGCGCTACCCGACAGCAGCTTTGGCGCAGCCAAAGCTGTGAGAGGGGAGTTCTTTTCACCTCGCTCATCTCACCACATCGCCACGATCTCCCGGAGCCCACATCGACCGCATCGCCCTCAACGCCTGGCTGATCATTGCCTGCTTCGTGGCGGTGCTGCTGCTGTCTTCCCAGAGTGCCGCGAGCCTCGTCACCTACATCCTGGCGCTCGCGATGCTGTTGCGCGTCTCCGCCTGGCGCGATGTCTTTCACTGCCCGATGGTGTGGCCCGTCGTCGCGCTGCTGATCTATCTGCCGCTGACGACGCTCTGGTCCACACCGTTCGAACCGCGAGAGGTGCTGACCTACGGCGCGCGCGGCCTGCTGATCTTCTGCTTCGTCGTCGCGGCCGCGGAGTGCCAGCTGCGCGGCGAGGTCCAGCGCGGCCTGGGTCTCGCGCTCGGGGTTGCGGCGGCCACGCTCGCGCTGCTAACGATTCCGCTGTTCTATCTCTATCCGC
This sequence comes from Pseudomonadota bacterium, assembly GCA_039029135.1. Taxonomy (GTDB): domain Bacteria; phylum Pseudomonadota; class Gammaproteobacteria; order Pseudomonadales; family Azotimanducaceae; genus JALZVT01. Next base: position 112,504 of record JBCCGT010000016.1, read on the forward strand.
CGGAAGACGGTCGCCTGAACGGGCTCGGCCAGCTCGATACGCACGTGGTGGCGGGTCTGGTCTACGGCGCGGCACTGATAATGATTGCGCACGCGCTCCTGCAGCGTCGTACACCGCTGTGGACGGCCGTGGGGCTGTGCTGCGTTGCGCTGCTGGCCGTCGCCGTCTGGCTGACGAACTCGCTAAACGCGTGGGTGTCGGTGCTGTCCGGCGTTTTGGTGCTGCTCGCGGCGCATACGCTGCGCCGGGTCGGCGTCTTCGTCGCCGTTATCGGCGCGCTCGCCTGTGTCGCCGCGATTGCGGCAGCGACGCTCGTACTGCAGTTCGTCGACGATCCGGAATCGGTCCGTCGGCTGCTGCCGCGCGGCGACAGTTTTCGCGAGGTTTTGTGGCGGGTGACGCTGGAGCGCGTGGCCGACGCGCCCTGGTTCGGCAACGGCATCGCGACCGTCGACGACGTCGATATCGGACATGCGATTCTGCAACACCCGCACAGCATGTATCTGGCGGTCCTGTTTCAGGGCGGCGTGTTTGGGCTCGTCCTGTTTGTCTGGCTGATTCTGCGCACGCTGCGCGAGCTTTTGAAAAACTACGCTCTGGGCGATGCCAAGCTTGGCCTCGCCATACTCGCCGTCGGCCTGCCGAGCTATCTGCTGGACGGGCACGAGCTGGTCGACAAGATCAGTGATACCTGGTTTTTGTTCTGGCTGCCCGTGGCGCTGGCGCTCGGGCTGCGCTGGCACCCGGGGCTGCGCAGCTAAACGCGTCTGCCCCTGCCCGCTGCCGCATCTTCGATGGCGGCCAGCGTGATCTCGGCCGTGCGGCGCCAACTAAATTCTGCCGCCCGGCGCCTGGCCGCCGCCGCGAGGTCGGCGCGCAGATTGGCGTCCGCGCACATGCGGTTGAGCTTGTCCTGAATGTCAGAGGTCGACGCAGGGTCGACGTATAGGGCCGCGTCTGCGGCAACCTCTGGCAACGCGCCCGTGTTTGCGGCGAGCACCGGCGTGCCGAGTGCCAGCGCGTCCGCGACGGGCAGGCCGAAGCCCTCGTGCAGCGACGGCTGCACCAGGAAGTCGGCCGCCGCGATCAGCGCGGTTTTATCAGCGTCATCCGCGTCCGCGACTACGGCGACGCGCTCGCCCAACCGTTCCGCCGCCGCCTTGACGGTGTCGTTGTGCCAGCCGCCGCTCGAGATGATCAACATGCGTTGCCGCGGCGGGTTGTCGTCGTCCACGAGCGAGGCGTAGGCCGCCAGCAGGCGCCCGAGATTTTTCCTCGGTTCCATGGTGCCGCAAAACACGAAGTAGGGTTCGGCGAACGGCCGCGCTACAGCCGATCTAGGTGCGTCGTGGGGATCAGCCGTAGCTGCGTTTGGTTGCTCGGGCTCGATCGTCGGAGCCAGCGGCGCGACGCGCAGGCGCTCGTCCGCGTCCGGCGTCAGTGCAACGACGTCTTGGCGGACGCTCTCTGTCGTGGTCAAAAGCTGATCCGCCCTGGCGATGGACGCCGGCGTGGTCCGGCGCTCCAACGCGCGTCCTCCCATACGCATCGTGTCGGGATGGGTGCGCCAGACCAGATCGTGAATCGTCAGGACGCCGGCCATGCCGACGGGCAACGGCGGCAGAAAATGCCGCGGCGCGAAGTACACGTCGGCCTCGTCTGCGCGGGCCCAGCGCGGGAACGTGAACCGGGCGTGCGCATGGTTGAGCAGCGGTGCGCTGTGGCGGGTCGTGCGCCACACGACGTCTGCCCAGCGCGCCGGCGGCGCGATGTCCGCGCCGTTGCCGTACAGGAAGTAGCGATGCGCGCTGATCTCCAGCAGCTCGTTCATGAGCCGCCGCAGATACTGACCGATGCCGGTGTACGGATGGGCCAGCGGCCGGGCGTCGACCGCGACGCGCAGAGAGCCCATGCTGCTTCGAAAGTTTCCCTAGACTTCGCTGGGTTCGGCCAGCGCGGAGTTGGCGGCCAGCGGTACGCTGCGACGCGGCTGGTCGTTGTCGGCGAACGTCTCGATCTCCATCGGACTTTCGGTGACGACGTCGCGCGGTTCCGGCAAATTGAGCAACTCGCGATACAGCTCAGCGTAGCGGGTGCCCATGAGACTGCCGGTAAAGAGCTTTTCGTAGCGGGCGTGCGCGCGCTTGCCCATCAGCGTCGCGAGCTCTGGGCGATAGTGCAGCTGATCCATCGCGCTGCGTAGGTCGGTCGCCGAGCCCGGCGGCACGACAAAGCCCGTTTCGCCGTCAATGTTCACGTGCGACGTGCCGGAGCCGACCTCCGTTGAAATCAGCGCGCGGCTGTACATCGCGCCTTCTAGCAGCGTGACGCCGAATGCCTCGGAGCGCAGGTAAGAAGGAAAGACCACCGCGCGCGCCAGTTTGAACAGCGCGACCTTGGTCGCGTCGTTTACGCGGCCTGCGAAAATCAGGTTGTTCAGACCGAGCTTACGCGCCTTTGCCTTCAGCTCTTCTTCGGTAGGGCCCGAGCCGACGATGACAACCGAGTAGGGCGCGTCCTTAATCGCGTCGAGCAGTATGTGCAGGCCCTTGTAATAGCGCAGCACGCCGACGAACAAGAAGAAATTGCGGCCATAGCGCTGTTCCGCCGCGACGAGATCGTCCGCGCTGTTGTCGGGATAAGACGCCTTGTTCAGACCGATCGGCACGATCTCGACCTTGTCTGAAAACTGCGACAGCACGGGCGAGGTGGCGAAGTAGTTGGGCGACGTGCAAACGATTCGATCGACCGACCCCAAGAACCGATTCATCAGCGGCGCGTACAACCGGTTCAGAAATCGTTGGCGCACGATGTCGGAGTGATAGGTCAGCAGCGCGGGCTTGTTAACGCGCGCGGCGAAGTGCAGCACATCGGCGAACGGCCAGGGAAAGTGGTAGTGCACCACATCGGCCCAAGCCACGAGCCGCTTGAAGGTGCGCAGCGCGCTGAAGGAAACGCTGCAGGAGGCGACCTCTGCGTCGAGGTGCGCGCGGTATACCCGACCCTCGTCGCGTCTTACAATCTGTGGTCGCGCATCGTTACTCAGCGCGAGGACCCGACTCAAAACACCGTGGGCCTTGGTATTGAGACAAATCTGCCGAATGACCTCTTCAAGGCCGCCCTGAGAATCAGGAAAATAGGTGCGGTACACATGCAATATGCGCACGGGTCGGTGTTCGTCCGAATGCAAAGCTATCTACGATGGCGGCAGGGCAGTGGCCGAGACTCTAGCAATGGCCCTTGGCCAAGGCAATGCGCCTACTGGATGGGAAATGTGCGCTGCTTATCATTTTGATGGGGAATCTACATGACTAAAGTTGTGCCAGTCGTGCTCGCCGGTGGCTCCGGCACGCGACTGTGGCCGCTGTCGCGGAAGCTGTTTCCGAAACAGTTCCATCGCCTGCTGGGCGATGAGTCGCTGCTGCAGAACACGCTTACGCGACTCGACCCGATGCCCCACGCCGCACCGATCGTGATTTGCGGTGAAGACATGCGATTCATGGTCGCCGAACAGTGTCGCGAGGCCGGTATTGAATGGAGCGGCATCATTCTTGAGCCTGCCGCCCGCAACACGGCGCCGGCGATCGGCCTTGCCGCGAGTTTTGCGCTGCGCAACGACCCCGATGCGGTACTTGCCGTGCTGCCGTCTGATCACGCCATCATGGAGGCGGACTGTTTTCGCCGCGCATTGTCCGACGCAACCGACGCGGTCGCCGGAGGCGGACTGCTGACCTTCGGCATCCGGCCTGAATTTCCAAACACGCAGTTTGGTTATATCGAAAAATCGACGGACGAAACCCGGCGCGGCGTGTTTACGGTCGATGCGTTTCACGAAAAGCCCGACGCGGAGCGCGCGCGGGGGTTCGTCGAATCGGGCCGCCACTTTTGGAACAGCGGCATGTTCGTGTTTCGGGCGGATGCCTATCTCGCCGAGCTGCAAAAGTTCGAGCCCGAGATGCACGCCTGCGTCACCGAGTCGATGGCCGCCGGCGAGGCCGACCTGGATTTCTTCCGTCCCAGCAAGAAATTCGAAGATTCGCCGTCCCAGTCGATCGACTACGCGGTCATGGAGCGCACCGACAAGGCGCTGATAATGCCCGTCGACTTCGGCTGGAACGACGTGGGTTCCTGGTCCGCGCTGTGGGACATCAGCGACAAGGACGAGGGCGACAACGCCTGCATCGGCGACGTGCTGACGGAAGACACCCGCGAGTCGCTATTGGTGTCGCAATCACGGCTGGTCGCCGCGGTCGGCGTCGAGGGCATTGTCGCGATCGAAACACCGGACGCCGTGCTGATCGCCAGCCGCGACAAGGTGAAGGAAGTCGGCAAGCTGGTGAAAGAACTCGGCGCGCGCGGGCGCGAGGAGCACATCACGCACACCGAGGTCTTCCGACCCTGGGGCAGCTACGAGTCCGTCGAGGTGGGCGAGCGCTATCAGGTCAAGCGCATTCGCGTGAAACCGGGCGCGAGCCTGTCGCTACAGATGCACTATCACCGGGCCGAACACTGGATCGTCGTGACCGGCACGGCAGTCGTGCATCGCGACGAAGAAGAGCACGTGCTGTCGGAAAACGAGAGCATCTACATTCCGCTCGGCGCGACGCACCGACTGACCAACCCCGGCAAGCTGCCGCTGGAGCTGATCGAGGTTCAGGTTGGTTCTTATCTGGGTGAGGACGATATCGTTCGCTTCGAAGACGTTTACGGCCGCAGCGGCTGATAACGCGATCTGAGGGTAGCGCCCGTGCAGTGGCCGCGGGCGCTGGGTGAGGACGACATCGTCCGCTTCGAAGACGTCTACGGACGCAGCGGCTAGCCCGCCTGTAGCCGCTCCTGTAAGACCGCCGCTAGATCGGCGCGCGCAACCCGGCTCTGCTCCATCGTGTCGCGTTCGCGAATCGTCACTGTGTCGTCTTCTTCGATCGTCTGAAAATCGACCGTGATGCACAGCGGCGTGCCGACCTCGTCGTGACGCCGATACGCCTTGCCGATGTTGCCCGTGTTTTCAAACAGCACTCGACCCAGGCCGAGTGCTTGCAGCTCATTCTTGATCGCGCGCGCGCGCTCGACGATGCCCTCGTGATTGCGCTTCAGCGGAATCACTGCCGCCTTGATCGGCGCCAGATGCGCGGGTAAGGACAGCAGCGTGCGCTCACCCTTCTCCAGCGTCTCGACCCGGTAGGCCTCGTTCAGCACGGCCAGCACGCCACGGTCGACGCCGGCGGAGGGCTCGATGACGTAGGGCACGACCCACTCTTTAGTCTCGGGATTTTGAATCGCGAGACGGGTGTTGCTGTCGGCGTTGTCCATGACGCTGGCCGACAGGTTGAGGTCGCCCTGGTTCTTGGTGTGCGAACCCAGATCGAAGTCGGTGCGGTTGGCGATGCCCTCCAGCTCCTCGACGCCGTGGGGGAAGTGGTACATCAGATCCACGGTGGCCTTCGAGTAATGGGCCAGATCGTCGCCGGTGACATTCAGCAGCTCGATCCGCTCGCGCGGCACGCCCTGGCGCGCCCACCAGTCGAGGCGCGCCTCGACCCAGTGGTTGTGCCACTCGTCGTCGGTACCGGGCTCGACGAAGAACTCGAGCTCCATCTGCTCGAACTCGCGCACGCGAAAGATGAAGTTGCGCGGCGTGATCTCGTTGCGAAACGCCTTGCCGATCTGGGCGATGCCGAACGGCGGGCGGCGCGCGGTCGAGTCCACAACGTTCTTGAAGTTGGTGAAGATCGCCTGCGCCGTCTCGGGTCGCAGATAGGCGAGGCCGCTGCCGTCGTCGACGGGACCGACGTTGGTCTTGAACATCATGTTGAAGGGGCGGGGTTCGGTGAGGTCGCGCGCGCCGCAGCTCGGGCACTGATCCGATTCGAGATGGTCGGCGCGCCAGCGCGCCTTGCAGTTGCGGCAGTCGACCAGGGGGTCGCTGAAGGTGGCCTCGTGGCCGGAGTACTTCAGCACTTGCCGGTTGGTCAGGATCGCGGCGTCCAGGCCCTCGACGTCGTCGCGCTCGTACACCATCGAGCGCCACCACGCGGCCTTCAGATTGTTCTTCAGCTCGATGCCCAGCGGGCCGTAGTCGTACACACCCTGCAGCCCGCCATAGATGTCGCTGTTCTGAAACATGAAGCCCCGGCGTTTGCACAGAGCGACCAGCTCTTCCATGGTGTTTGCGGGCACGTTATTGGCTCCCAGAGTGTCGACGGATCACGGCGGCGAAGCCTGTGTTCGCCGCGGGGCCGGGACTATACCGAAACTCGGGTCTCGCGGGTAAATGTCGCTAGCTGGATCGGCCGCGTTGCCGCGGCCACAGGTGAACTGCGACCGCCGGCAGGCTACCCTTACGCGGACGTGGGGTTTCGATGGGTCAGGGGGAAAGCGCGTGTCTTCAACACTGTTCGATATGACCGGCAAGGTGGCGCTGATCACCGGTTCCAGCAAGGGCATCGGCCGCGCCATCGCCGAAGAGATGGCGCGCGCGGGGGCGCGGGTCGTGATTTCCAGCCGCAAGGCCGACGTCTGCGATGACGTGGCCGCCGCGATCAACGCCGAGCTCGAGGGCAAGCCAGGGGGCGCCGTGTCGATACCGGCCCACATCGGCGACAAGGCGGCGCTGGAACGCCTGGTGAGCGAGACCCGGGAGCAGCTTGGCCAGATCGACGTGCTGGTGTGCAACGCTGCCGTTAACCCCTTCTACGGCGCGTCCCGCGACATTCCGGACTCCGCGTTCGAGAAGGTCATGAGCATCAACATCCAGTCCAATCACTGGCTGTGTCACATGGTGCTGCCGGAGATGGTCGAGCGCGGCGACGGCGTGGTCATCGTCGTGTCGTCCATCGGCGGGCTGCGCGGCAGCACGGACCTCGGCGCCTACGCCATATCCAAGGCCGCCGACTTGCAGCTGGTACGCAACCTGGCGGCCGAATACGGGCCTCACAACATTCGCGTCAACGCGATTTCGCCCGGCCTTATCCGCACCGACTTTGCGCGGGCGTTGTGGGAGAATCCTGAGACGCTGCAGAAGCGTACCTCCGGCGATCCGCTGCGGCGGATCGGCGAGCCGGAGGAGGTGGCCGGGGCGGCTGTCTTTCTTGCTTCGCGCGCCGGTGCCTTCATGACCGGGCAGAACATGGTCATCGACGGCGGCGCCACCAGCGTCTAGGCACGCGTAGCCTGCGGCGAGATTGGGGAACTGCTCGACGCGTTGCGCCGGGGAAGGCGACGACATCGGGGGCCAGCGGGCACAGCGGCGCAGCCGCAGGCGGAATAACGGCGGAATAACAGGAATAACAAGAGAACGGGGTATATCGGAATGGATCAGGCAGACAGCAATCAACCACGCTGGTGGTCTCGGGCCACCCTCATCGGCGGCATCATCGCGCTGGCGCTGCTCGTGCTCGGGCCGCTCGGTACCCGGTTCGGCATCTGGGGGTTTCAGTTTGGTCTGATGTGCCTGTTCGGTGCCGTCGTGCTGGCGGCCATCGGCCTGATCGTCGCGATCTTCGGTTATCTGGTTGCACGCCGTAACAGCCTCGACGTCGATCGCCCCGTACTGGTCACGGGCGGCGTGATCGCGGCGCTGATACTGGCGGTGATGGGCGTGCAGGCAAACGCGGCCTTCTCGGTGCCGCCGATCCACAACATCTCGACCGACGTCGACGATCCGCCGGTGTTTCAGCGCGCGGGCGCCCTGCGCGGCGTGGACAGCAACTCGCTCGACTACGACGCGGCCACGCTCGCCCCGCAGCAGCAGGCCGCGTACCCGGACGTCAAACCGCTCGACTCGTCGCTGGCTCCTGAGGCCGCGATTGCGCGGGCGCAGACGGTGCTGGAAGACATGGGGTTGGAGATCATCGGCACCGACGCGGGGGGTAGCAGCATCGAGGCGACCTACACCTCGTTCTGGTTCGGCTTCAAGGACGACGTGGTCGTGCGGGTACGGCCGGCGGCCGGCGGCAGCCGCATCGACGTGCGCTCGGTGTCGCGCGTCGGCCAGAGCGATCTGGGCGCCAACGCGCGGCGCATCCTGCGCATACTGGAAGGCATGCAAGGCGGCTAATAGCCGCTCTCCGGGCGGCTGAAAGCCGCTATTCTGGGCGGCTCTTAGCCGCTATCCCGACCGGCTGAACGCCGCCGCCGGAGGCGGCGCCTTGCGACAAGCACCAGGGAGGTGACAGCGTGAAGATTGCATTGGTCAGCGTACCGGTTCCCGATCCCGTCGCAGCGCACGAGATCTACACGACCCGGCTGGGCTTCGTATCGAAAACGTTCGAGCCGGAGAATCAGCTCGCTATCGTCGCCGCGCCCGAAGATCCGCAGGGCACCGCGATCCTGCTGGAACCCTGCAAGGGCAACTTCGCGGAGCCCTACCAGCAGGCCGCACACGACGCCAACATGCCCATCATCGTCTTCAGCGCGGCCGACCCTGCGGCGGAGCTGGCGCGGCTCGAGTCGCGCGGCGTGACGCTGCGCCCGGATCTCAATCGCCCCGAATGGGGTATCGACAACGTGTTCGAGGACGGCTGCGGCAACTTCGTCATGATGGAGGCCGATGCGACCGACTGAGGCCGCGGCGTCGCCGACCTAGAAATTCAGAATCGTCGGCTCGAGCGTGTCCAGATCTACGACGCCGATCGCGTTCAGACCCTTCATGTGCCCAGCGCACTCTCCCGGATTAAAGATGAGCTGCCCCGCGGCGCGCTCGATGCGCTGCCGATGCGTGTGCCCGTGCAGCACTAGGTCCTGATCCAACGGCGCGATCGGCTCTAGCTCCAGCGGGTCGTGCACGACCACGATCCGGCGACCGGCCCAGTCGAGGAACAGCGGCGGGTCGATAAACTCGAAACCGTGGGTCGCGCAGGCCGCGTCGAGGCTGTCGCGCTCCTGATCGTTGTTGCCGAACACGCCGACCATCGGTGCCTCCAGACCGGCCAGCACGTCCAGCGTCTTGGCTTGGGAAATGTCGCCCGTGTGGATGATCCGCTCGACGCCCGCCTCGTTGAACAGCTCGACGATGCGCTGCACGTTCTTCAGGTTGTTGTGGGTATCGCTGACGACGCCGATGCGCATGGGGTTCGTGGTTTCGGTTGGGGAGGATGGGGTGGGGAGATGAGCTGGGGTCAGAGTCGGGGTTAGAGTGGGGGTCAGAGTCACGAC
>JBCCGT010000017.1:0-108986 GCA_039029135.1 Pseudomonadota bacterium
ACCTCTACTGATGCGGAGTGCTCCTGCGGCTGGGCGAGTCGATCCCCTACAGACGGACCGGGCTTAGCGCGCCTAGTGTGGAGGTACAGGGGTTGTGCAGCGGAGTTCGTCATTGCTGGCCAAGCAGCCGCGCCGCCGGCAGCAACGCCGGCTATCAATTCGCGCGTGATTGCCGTGCGATCGTTGCGGGCCTTGGCCTTGCTGGTGGGCCTGTTCCTGGTGCTCGCCGCCTTCCAAGCCGGGCGCGCGCGACTGGAACACGCGCTGCAGCGGCTGCCGGAACCGCCCGGTCCGCGTAGCTGGCTGCTGCTGACCGTCGACGGCGACGCCGCGGGGCACGCTCGTCGAGCGGAGGCCGTGGCGGCGGCGCTGTTTGCCAGCGTGGGCGTGGCGCCGCTCGCGGCGTTCGATGCAGACATACGCTTGCCGCCGGGCTATGAACTCGTTGTCATCGGCGGGGTGCTAGACGACGCGCGGCGACGCACCCTCGCGGCGCGCGAGGCGCGTGAAAGGGCACTCGCGCACACGCGTGGCACCGGCTTACGACAGCCGTTGTTCTACACTTCTGACGACGGCTGTGCGACGGGCGATGCGGCTGGCGGTGTGCCCTTAGTCGCGCCGCCGCACGCGCGCTGCGAGCCGCTGCGGGCTCTGTTGCAGCGGCGCTTCGCCGCGCGCGATGCACGATCTACGGGGTCGGCGCGGCACGCACGCGACCGCTGATTCGACGCCGGGCGTCGAGGCTTTGACCCGCGCCGCGCAGCTTGGCTAGCATCCGGTTGCCGATCCACTCAACGCTCACCAGGAGACATGAATGAGCACCGATATCACGGAACAGGAACTCGCTGACGCTCGCAAGATCTGGGGCGATGCCCTTGTCGCCATCTCAACCGCGTACGACGAGCAAGGCATCGAGGCCGCGACGGAATTGGCCAACGGCGCGCTAGACGCCGCCTACGGCTACAACCTGGGTCCAGTGCTGTTCAAGCCAACCCTCGCCAGCGGCGAGCAGACGTTTCGCCCAACGCGGGAAGGTGCGCTGTCCTATTTCGTGGGCCACAACGACCAGTATCCGCTCGACGGGGGCTTTGGGCTGAAAAGCTGGCGCCAGGTCGTTTCCGAGTCGTCGGCCAGCTTTATCCAGGGCGACGTGGCGATGTGGATGGGCTGGGTCACGTTTACCGACAAGGACGGCAACGTCACCAAGGTCGACAAGAGCTGGGGCTACAAGAAGGACGCCGAGGGCACGCTGCGCATTGTGTTGCACCACTCTTCCCTGCCGTTCGTGCCCGAAGACGCGGGCACTGCCTAAGCCTCTGCGGGATTGCGCCTCGCCTGAGCGCGCTCAGGGAGCGCGCGCGTAGCGAACCTTGCCGCCCAGAATCGTGTAGTCGATCTGGGTGGTGAGGATCTCTTCGACGGGAATCGTCATGATGTCCGCTGACAGCACGACCAGATCGGCGAGCTTGCCGGGGGTGATGCTGCCTTTCAGGTGTTCCTCGAACGCGGCATAGGCATTGTTGATGGTGTAACTCGCGAGCGCCTCCTCGCGGGTGAGCACGTTGCGCGGATAGAACACTTCGCCGTTTTTCATGATTCGCGTGACGCTGGCGTGGAACGACGCCAGCGCATCGATCGGCTCTACCGGCACGTCGGTGCCGTTGCCTAGCGTGGCGCCGGTGCGGATCAGATCTCGCCACGGATAGGAGGTGATGCCGGTGCGCTCCTCGCCTAGGCGGGCCGCTATCCAGGGCCCGTCGCTGGTGCAGTGGATGCCCTGCATGGCCGCGATCACGCCGAGGCTGCCAAAGCGCGGCACGTCATCTGGGTGAACGTGCTGGGCGTGTTCGATGCGCCAGCGCAGGTCCTTGCCCGATACCTCTGCGGCCTGCCAGGCTCGTTCATACAAATCCAGCGTCTCGCGATTCGCGCGCGTTCCGATGGCGTGCGTGTTCACCTGATAGCCGTTGGCGATCGCGATCTCTGCAGTCCGCTCGATCTCGGCGACGGGCTCGAGCACCAGGCCGATGCTGGCGGGCAGATCCTCGTAGGGATCCAGCAGCCAGGCGCCGTGTGCGCCCAGCGCGCCGTCGATCTGCCGCTTGATCGACCGCACGGTCAGATAGTCGTCACCGTCGGCGACTCGCTTCACCTCGGCGAGCTTCGCGGCCATGTCGTCGTTGCTCTCGCCGCGCACCATCACGTAGAGGCGGATCGGCAGCGCGCCCTCATCTTCGAGGTTGCCGAGAAACTCGATCGTCTCGAAGCTGGCGCCCGCATCGTGGAACGAGGTGACGCCGTGGCGCAGCGCTTCCTGGCCGGCCAGGCGTACCCGATCGCGGTTTACTCGCTCGATCTCCTCGGGATCTCTGCGGGCCTCCACCTCGGCCACCACGGCCGCGACCAGGTCCTCCGCCTTTTCCCGCAGCAGCCCGGTCGGATTGCCCGCGGCGTCGCGAACGATCGTGCCGCCGAAAGGGTCGACCGTGCTTGCGTCGATGCCGGCGGCGGCCAGCGCGGCGCGATTGACGAAGGCGGCGTGGCCGCTGGCGTGTCCGAGCAGCACCGGATTGGCTTCCGAGATCGCGCTCAGCGTGTCGTGTGTCGGGACGCCCTCGACCGCCCCCTCGGGCACGGCGCTCCACTTCTCCTGGTGCCAGCCGCGGCCGAGGATCCACTCGCCCTCTGCGGCGCTATCCGCGGCGCGGGCAACCTGCGTGACGATATCTGACCAGGATTCGGCGGTGGACAAGTCCAGTATCTGTTTCGCACGGCCGAGGCTCATGAAGTGGCCGTGGCCCTCGATAAAGCCGGGCGTGACCAGCCGGCCGTCGAGTTCGATCACCTCCGTATCCGCGCCGATGTACGGCTCGATCTGTTCGTCGCTGCCCGCGGCGAGGATGGTCGCACCACGTACGGCGACGGCCGCGACGCGACCGAGCTTGGCATCAACCGTCTCGATCAATCCGCCGCGCAGCACGAGGTCGGCGGTTTCGCGGGCCTCGGCCGGCGCAGCCGCAGCGGGCGCGCTGGTCGCCGTGGGCGCCGGGGTGTCGCCGCGTTCGTCGCTGCAGGCGGCGAGTCCGAGTACGGCGCAGCCCAGCGCCAGCAGCAGCGCTCGCAGGTCCGATCGAGTGGATCTGTTGGTGGATCTGAGAGACATGGATGTAGCTGTGACCAGTGAAGCGCGATGGGCGTCACTTTAACCGATGGGTGCGACGCAGTGGACCGACAGAAGACGGCCTGTCCGGCGCTGTCGAACGCGGCGGTGCGCCAGGGGGCGCCGACTCAGTTGCGTTTGCGGCGAACCGGTTCGTTGGGGTCGCGGCCGTCGCGCGGCGCGCCGGTGCCGGACGAACCAAGGAACAGCTTGCGGCCGTCCTCGAAGGTGACGTCTCGGCCGTTCGCGCGATTGGACAGATCTTTGCTTTGATAGCCATCGACGACGATCACCGTGCCGGGCTGTAACGACGTCTTAGTGAAACCGCGTCTGATCAGCGTGTTTGGCGTGCCGCCCTCGACCATCCAGGCCTCTTTCTCACCGGCATCGTTGGTGTGCTCCAGGTGGATCCACGCGTGCGGATTAACCCACTCCACCTTGGTGACCGGACCCTTGAGCACCAGCGGCCGATTGGGATCGAACTCGGCGCCGAACGCGTGATGCGCGCGCGCGGTAGGCGCAGCCGCGACGGCGGCCAGCGCGCCGGCGGCGAAGGCGAATGCGAGGGGTCCAATGCGGCTGCTCATGGGTCAGTACTCCTGTGGCTGCTGCGGCCCGGTCTGAAGGAGGGTTGCGCTGATTGTACAACGTCGCGCGGCTCTCGGTCCGACGCGCCCGTTCTCTCCGGCTCTAGGCGACTCAGGGCGCGGCGGCCTCCGCCTCCAGGCGGCGCGCGCCGCGGAGGATGTTGCCCAGCGCGTAGTTCGCCTCGTGACAGGCGTACTCATACACGCGATCCGTGCTGCTGGGCCAGGGGTACTCGCCGCCCCACGATCGCGTCCAGGTGTTCGGATCCGTCACCGTAAAGCGATACATCAGACCGCCTTCGGCACGCTTTTCGAAGCGTTCGATCACGCGCAGGGCGGTCGTCGCCCGCAGCGCGTTGTGATCCCGGAAATTGGTGGTCTCCACGACCAGTACATCGTCTTCGAACCAGCCGATCGAGTCGCCCATCAGCGAACGCTCCTCGGTGGGAGCGTGCTGCGCGTTCAGGCGAATGATGCGGGCGTCGTGGACCATCTCGTTCAGGATCATGATGTGATCCGGCGTCTGGACGATGCGCTTCAGATTGTTGTACAGCACCGGAAACATGGGCGGTCCCGACGTCGAGCCGAAGCCCAACAGGCAGCGCTCTGCGAGCGGACGCTGCTCCGGATTGTCGTAGGGACCCGGTCCGGGATGCCACCAGGCCGTGCCGTCGTTGTCGCGAAAAGACGCGACCAGCTTGCGCCAGGCGGCTAAGCCCGCCGGCGTGAACTCGGGCCGCCGCCCGTTGGCGGGATCGGTAATGATCGAGGTGCGAAACTTGCCGTCGACTTCGATGACGCTATCGCCGTTGTCGATCCAGAACTGGTTGTAGCCGCCAACGTTGCCTGCGGCGCCTTCGGAGCCATCGCCGCCGGTGGGTGGTGCTTCGCGATTTGGATCCGAGGCGAGCGCGTCGGCGTCGGCCAGCGCCCGATCCGCCGCGATCAGTTGCTCGGCTTCGGCTTCGGTGAGAAACAGCTTGTCGCCGAACGCCCGCGGTCGCTGGACCGGCGTCAGCGTGGCGATGTTGTAGGTGCCGGAGAAGTCCGGCACCGTTGCCGCGCTGCGCTGTTGGGGCGCGCTATCGCCGTCGGCGGCGCACGCCGCGAGCAGGACGCTCGGCAGCAGCACGCGGAGCGCGCCGGCCGAGAGCCGTTCTATGAAGCGGGGGCGTCGGCGGCGCTGCATGGCTGGCCTCCTTGTTCGTCTGCTGCCGGCGCGGCAGCGGCGTCTGTCTTGTCTATGCGTTGCATGGCAGCCGTTCACCGTGGCAGTGGCTCGCGGCGAAACTCGCCGTACATGAGCTCTTCGACAAACTCGACGCAGCGAAACTCAAGCAATCGCGCGTCGGCCTCCATGCGCCTATACAGCGGCAGTTCGATGGTCCACGGCCGCGTGAACGTCTGCGGATCCTCGATGCGCGCCTCGTAGCGCAGATGATTCGGCCCCATAGGCGTGAAGCGCTCGGTGACGACCATGGCAGCGCTGTGGTGATTGCCGGCCCGATCGAACCAGGTTTGGTCGTTCTGCGCCGTCACCGTCACCACCAGCGTATCTCCCTCCCAGCGACCGACGCTCTGGCCCATCCACGAATCGATGGGCGCCTCGCCCGGATCCTCGAGGTAGATCTCCCGTACGGCACCGGCGTATTCGTACGCGACGAACAGGCTGTCTGCGCCCTGCAGGATCTGAAACGGGTAGGGCATGTAGGTCGACCGCGGTATGCCCGGGAGGTAGCAGGAGATCTCAGGGTCTCGCTGCAGCCAGTTCGCCCGGTTGTCCTGCTGGCGCGCCCGCGCGTCGGGCAGATAGGGCAACACGCCGTCGCGCACGATGCCGTGCCCGGCTGGCACCGCGCCGACGGCGCCAAGATACAGGGTCTTGATGCTGGGCACGGGTCCGACGGGACCCGGGCGCTCGGCCAGCGAGCTGCGCGCCGCGTGTCGCTCGATGTCGTAGTGCGCGCTGCTGAGCGCCTGCCAGATGCCGTTGAGGTCGGGATGCTCGCCCCCTGGACCACGCGGGGCGCGATACGCGTCTGCCGCAACGCCGGCGGCGTGTGCCAGCGCGGCGCCGAGCACGAGCGCCGCGAGTCCGCGCGAGATCGCGGCGCCGCGCGCGCTTTTTGTTCCGCGAGTTGTGCCCCGAACTGTGCCCGGAACGCTTACACGCCGAACCTGTGTCGGTGAATGCTGCACCGCCGGCTCTCCCCCGATCTCTGCGATGGTGTACTGATGCTCGCGCGGCGTGCCGCGCAGCGTCAAGCGGGACTTAGCCGCCTGTCGTCGGTGCTTCCAGAACGCCGTCGACGAACGCATCGAAATGACGCCAGAAAGCGTCCCGCAGCGAATCGACCTCGTGCAGGATCTCGTGTTCGCTGGTGGGGACTTCAGCCAGCGTCGCAGCATCGCAGTTCGCCGTGAAACGTCGCGCCGCTTTTGGTTCCACCAGCGTGTCCGCGCTCGGGTTGACGATCAGCAGCGGCGTGCGGATCTGTGCGCCCAGTTCTGTGCGCATCGACTGCGCCATCGATCGCGCGGCGACGCGAATCCAGTGATAGGTCACGGGATGGGTGATTAGCTGTTTGTCGGCGCGCAAATAGCCGCGCCAGCGTTCGATTCGGGCCGGATCGCTCGACAGCGGCTGGTGTGGTCCGTGTGGGTCGGTGTCCGTGGCAGTACCCGCGTAGCGCTCACCGAACCCGAGGGTGTCAGCCAGCCAGGCGACGGCGCGCGCCAGCGGCGTCGGCAAGCCCTTCAGGCCCTGCATCGGTGCGGTGACGGCCGCGGCCTTGAAGGGCAGGCGGTTGCGCTGCAGCGTGCGAATCAGCAGGTGGCCGCCCATCGAGTGGCCGAGGCCGATCAGGGGTGCGGCGAGATCACAGAATGCGACGATCTCCTCGACGTCATCCAGGTACTGATCGAAATCGAGCACCCAGCCGCGGCGCAGCGGATGGGCGCGGGTAGACAGTCCCTGGCCGCGCCAATCGAAGCACACGACCGCGAAGCCGCGCTGCAGCAGATCGTCGATGACTTCCAGGTACTTTTCTATGAACTCGCTGTAACCCGGCATGATCAGGATGTGCGCGCGCGGTGACGCGTCGGCGGCAGGAAACCTCGCGATGCGCACGCGCGCCCCGTCGCGTAGGGTCAGAAAAGACGTCTGCCCGGCCGCGAGCCGCGGCGTGCGCGTGGCGTCGGCGTGGTCGGTAAGCTCGGCCGCTGGCGCCGCGTCGACGGCGCCGGTCAAGGCGCGTTCTGCTGCAGCTTGGGGTGTCGCACGTCGCGCCCCTCGACCTGGTAGACCACCGACTCGCAGATGTTCTTGGCATGATCCCCGGCGCGTTCCAGCGCGCGCGCGGCCCAGATCACGTTCAGCGGGTGCTCCAGCGTCTGTGGGTTGGAGCGCATGTGCTCGGTGTGATGGGCGACCAGCGCGCCGTAGTGCGCGTCTACTGCCTCGTCGGATTCGATCACCCGCACGGCGAGCTCCGCGTCCTGGCGCGCGAAGGCGTCGAGCGACTCGGCCAGCATGCTCTTGATCTCGTGGTGCAGATCCCTGAACTCTGCGTAGCGATCGGCGGGGGTACCCAGATCCGCGATTTTCAGCGCCATCTTAGCGATCCGATTCGCTTCGTCGCCGATGCGTTCCAGATCGGTGACCGATTTCAGCATGCCCAGAATCACGCGCAGGTCGCTGGCCGTCGGCTGGCGACGAGCGATGATCGTGGTGCACTGGTCGTCGAGCTCCAGCTCGAACTGATTGACGCGAGACTCCTGTTCGCGCACCGACAGCGCCAGGTCGCGATCGTGAGTCACCAGCGCGGTGCACGCGTTGTCCAACTGCCGCTCCACGAGTCCGCCCATGCCCATCAGCGCCTGGTGGGCGGCGTTCAGCTCTGCGTCAAATTGTTCGGATATGTGCCGGTTCATGCCATCTGGCTCAGCCGTAGCGGCCGGTAATGTAATCTTCGGTCTGCTGGTTGCCGGGGTTGCGAAAGATCTTTACGGTCTCGTCAAACTCTATCAGCTGGCCAAGATACAGAAACGCCGTGTTGTCCGAGACCCGCGCGGCCTGCTGCATGTTGTGGGTCACGATGACGATGGAGTACTCGGTCTTTAGCTGGTTGATCAGCTCCTCGATCTTGAGGGTCGAGATCGGATCGAGCGACGACGCCGGCTCGTCGAGCAGCAGGACCGAAGGGCGAATGGCGATGGCGCGCGCGATTACCAGTCGCTGCTGTTGGCCGCCGGATAGCTCCAGCGCGGACACACGCAGTCGGTCTTTGACTTCGTCCCAAAGCGCCGCCGAGCGCAGCGCCCATTCGACCCGATCGGGAATATCTGCCTTGTCCACGTCGCCGTGAATGCGCAGCCCATAGGCCACGTTTTCGAACACGGTTTTGGGGAACGGGTTGGGGCGCTGGAACACGATTCCGACGCGCCGCCGCAAGTCGGTCAGGTCGACGCCGGGATCGTAGACCTCCGCGCCGTCGAGTTTGACGCTGCCGCTGGTGGTCACGCCCTCGATGAGCTCGTTCATGCGATTGAAGCTGCGCAGTAGCGTCGATTTGCCGCAACCCGAGGGGCCGATAAACGCCGTCACCTCGTTGCGCGGCACGTCCAGGCTGATGCCGTCCAGCGCGGTCACGTCGCCATAGGACACGCGCAGGTCGCGCACGGACAGGCTCACCGGGCGCGCCGCTTCGCTGGCGTCGATGTCTTTGGATTGTGCAACGGGTTCGGCCAAGGCTGTCAGTCACTCCGGCAGTTTGGTGGGCTGTTGGTGGTGCCGGCCGCGCGACGACCGGCGTGGCGCGCGGCGGACTGTTGTAAGGGGCGGACCGCTGTCCATCACACAGTTCTTATACACGTGGATGGTCAAACGGATAGCCACGCCGATAGTCATCACACGGCTTCCAGGTCGCGGTAGCGTCGCTGCAGGCGATTGCGCAGACCAATGGCGCCGAGGTTGAGACCGATGACGATCAACACTAGCAGCAATGCCGTTGCGTAGACTAGCGGCTGCGCCGCTTCGACGTTGGGGCTTTGAAAACCGACGTCGTAAATATGAAAGCCGAGGTGCATGAACTTGCGCTCGAGATGCAGATACGGAAACACGCCGTCGACCGGCAGCGCCGGCGCGAGTTTGACGACGCCGACGAGCATCAAAGGCGCCACCTCACCGGCGGCTCTGGCGACGGCCAGGATGACGCCGGTTAGCATCGTCGGCAGCGCCGCCGGTATGACGATTCGAAACAGCGTTTCCGCGCGCGTCGCGCCCAGCGCCAGGCTGCCGTCACGCAGCGCTCGCGGGATGCGCGCGAGGCCCTCCTCGGTCGACACGATGACGACCGGGACCGTCAGCAGGGCGAGCGTGAGCGATGCCCACAGCAGTCCCGGGGTGCCGAAGGTTGGCGCAGGCAGGCTGTCGCTAAACAGGAGCTGATCGATACCGCCGCCGAGAAAGTAGACGAGAAACCCAAGCCCGAAGACGCCGTACACGATGGAAGGCACGCCGGCCAGGTTGTTCACACAGATGCGAATCAGGCGCACGAGCGGGCCTTGGCGTGCGTACTCGTGCAGATAGAGCGCGGCGATGACGCCGAACGGCGTCACCAGCACCGCCATCAGCATGACCATCAGAACCGTGCCGAATATCGCGGGGAATATGCCGCCTTCGGTGTTGGCCTCGCGTGGGTCGCCGCTCAGGAACAGCCACAGCGCGCGCAGATAGCGCGCGAGTTTTTCCACCGCGTTCATCTGGTTGGGCTGCCAGGCGTCGATGATTGTCGCTAGCGGAACGTCCAGTGTCGTGCCGTCGGGCAGCCCGAGCTGCAGCGTGCCCCGGGCCGCGCTGGCGCGCAGCTCGAACAACCGTCTCTCGGCCGCCGCGTAGGCCGCGTCGAGCGCGGCGATACGCGCGTCGTCGTCGTCGGCGTCACGTTGGCGACCCTCGATCGCGAGCGCTCGCTCGTAGTTGAGCCGGTTCAGCTCATCGCGCTCGAACGCTCGCGCTGCCGCGCGGGCATCGGCCGCGCCGCGCACCAGCGTGTGAAGCCGGGTCGCGATCTCAGCGGGTGTCGTGATCGCGCGTTCGACCGTCTGCTCGCCCTCGACGTCGGTGAGGCGCAGGGCCAGCGGCCTGCCATACGCGTTGCCCCATTCGGTGCGTTCCACGACCAGCAGTTCGGCCGGGGTCGTCGCGCGCACAATGTCGTGCTCGAACAGCCAGCGAAAATCGGGCGGCGCCTGCCGGCGGTTGCCGGTTTTCACCAGATGGCGCACCACTTCGGCGGTCACCGCAGGAAACGGCTCGCCGCCGGACTCGACGTACTGGCGATAAGGCAGCGCATCGGTCGCGAAGCGCTCGCCGTATACCGCCGTGCCGTCGCGGGTCTCGAAGCGGACGACGTCCGCAGGCCAGAAGTGGCCCAGGCCGTTTACCGCGATCAGCCCGAGCAGACCGACGACGGCGCAGAGGCTGGCGGCGAGCGCGGCCGCCTGCAGCCAGATCCAGGGCTCTCCCTGCGCGAACCAGCCGATTGTCTGCCGCGTACCGCTTGCCGTATCCCTTGCCGTATGTGGGCTCATGGCTGCGCGTACCTTTTGCGCAGACGCTGACGCACGACTTCGGCGATGGTGTTGAGTGCGAAGGTGATCAGAAACAGCACCAGCGCCGTTAGAAACAGCAGGCGGAAGTGCGTACTGCCGACTTCGGATTCCGGCATCTCGACCGCAATGTTGGCGGCGAAGGTGCGCATGCCTTC
Organism: Pseudomonadota bacterium; assembly: GCA_039029135.1. Lineage (GTDB taxonomy): Bacteria > Pseudomonadota > Gammaproteobacteria > Pseudomonadales > Azotimanducaceae > JALZVT01. Next base: position 10,518 of record JBCCGT010000017.1, read on the forward strand.
GAACAGATTGAAGTTCATGAGCGGCGTGTTGCCGGTGGCCATCAGCACGATCATCGTTTCGCCGACGGCGCGGCCCATACCGATGGTAATCGCCGAGAAGATGCCGGGGCTGGCGGTGAGCAGAATCACCCGTGTGAGGGTTTGCCATTTCGTTGCGCCCAGCGCGAGCGAGCCGTTGACCATTCCTGTGGGCACGCTGTGCAGCGCATCCTCCGCAATCGTGAAGATGGTCGGCATGACCGCGAGGCCCATGATGAGGCCGACGACCAGGGCGTTGCGCTGATCGAAGCCGAGTCCGAGGGTCTCGCTCAGCCACAGCCGCGCATCGCCGCCCAGCAGCGCTGCCTCGACCAATGGTCCGAGGTGCAGCGCCGTGGTCACGATCGCGATGATCAGCGGAATGGCGAGCAGTCCATACCAGCCGTCCCAGCGAACCGTGAGCGACGCCGGCAGTCGCGACCAAGCGAGGGCGCCCAGGAATACGCCGACGGGCAGAACGACAACCAGCGCTACGACGCCGGCGAGATTCGCCTCGACCACCGGCGCCAGCCACAGGCCACCGATGAAACCGAGTACGACCGTCGGCAGTGCGGCCATCGTCTCGATGCCTGGCTTGACGATGGCGCGCATCCTGGGCGCCATGAAGACGGCGGTGTAGATCGCCGCCATCAGCGCGAACGGTATCGCCAGGACCAGCGCATAGGTCGCCGCCTTGATGGTGCCCAGCAGTAGCGGGGAGAGCGAAAACTTCGGTTCGAAATCGGTTTCCGCGGCCGAGGATTGCCAGCTATACACCGGTTCGCTGTAGCTTTCGTACCAGACGCGGCCCCAGAGCGCGGATAGCGAGATCTCGGGATGAGGATTGTCGAGTCGTATGCGGGCGATCGATCCGGCGTTGGCAATCATGAGCACGTCGGAGCGGGGCGCGATGGTCGCGCTCGTCGGGGAGCCCGGTGCCAGGTCGTTTGCGCGGGCGACTACTCGCTGCGACGTCGGATAGACGAGACTGACGGCGCCGTCGCTGCGAATCGTGGCAAATCCCTTGCGCCGGGGCTCGGCGACGATGCGGACGATGTTGGCGCTCGCCGTGCTGGCCGCGCTCTCGTCGGAGACGTCGAAGCGGCGAACGGGCGCCATGCGGCTCGCGCCCGACTCGCTGATCAGCATCCACTGTGTGACCTGACCGCGCGTGTCCGCCACGACGAGCGAATAGCGCCCGAGCAGCGGCTCGATTGCGCTGATCTCCGCGTCCGTCGGCCGCAGGCTGCCGATGAACACCGGCGTCGATGCGTCCTGCAGTTCCCGGATCTCTAACCCACCGCGCGCGTCGAGCAGGTAACACAGGCGTCCGCGCGGTCCGAGGATGACGCGCGTCGGAGACGTTGTTAGCTCGACCGTGCGCTCTCGGCGCATGCCGCTGGCAACGCTGCGTTCGACGACGCGCAGCGACCCCGGTTGATCGAGCGCGACCAGGATCAACCTGTCGTCGTCGCGCAGGAGATCGAATGATGCGTTCGTCACGCGAAACAAGGGTTCGGCGCCGAACGGAAAGTCGATCGCCGTGCCGATCTGTCGCCTGTCGCCCGCGAAGCTCACCGGGTAGCGCACGCGCGCCAGCCAGAGACCGCCATCGGCGTCGCGCAGCTCGTAGTGATCGGTCGTGGGACTCAGCCGCCTGGCTGAGGCGATGGGGCGATCCAGCGTAAAGGCGGCGATGCGGCTGCCGTCGCGGGCGGCGTAAAACTCGAGGTTGCCGTTGGCTCGTGCCGCGAACACTACCTCGCCGCTTTCGTTACTGTCGACGAGGCGCACGGCGCCGGCGTCCGGACTGAGCGCTGACACCGGCGCGAGCGGTTCGACGCTCGCCGGCAGGAACAGCGGCGCGGCGATCAGAAACAGATAGGCGAATATCAGCGCGATGGTCGTGATCACCATGACGCCGCCGCTGCCGATCAACAACCGAGTCGCCAGATCGACCTGCCGACGCCAACGTTCGCGGCTCGTGTGATTGGGCGGCGTCATCGGCTAGCCCAATTGATCCAGCTCGGCCTGCGCGATGCGCGGGGCGAGGGGGATGAACCCGTCCTTAGCAACGATTGCCTGACCCTGAGCGGACAGCACCATGCGCAGGAACTCGCGCTCGACCTCGGGCAGCACGTCGCCCGGCCGCCGGTCCATGTAGATGTACAGATAGCGCGTCAGCGGATAGGCGCCCGAGCGCGCGGTGGCGGTGCTAGCGTGGATCACGCCCGAATCTGTCGCGACGCCGAGGGCGTTGACGCCTGAGGTCAGATAACCCATGCCCGAATAGCCGATGCCGTTCAGCGATGAGGACACCGCCTGCACGACGGACGCGGAGCCCGGCTGCTCGTTGACCGAGGACCTAAAGTCCCCCGAACACAGCGCCACCCGCTTGAAGTAGCCGTAGGTGCCGGAGACCGAGTTGCGCCCAAAAAGCTGGATCGGGCGGTTCTCCCAACTGCCGGCAAGCCCGACGCCGCCCCACTCATCGATCGCCTGCGCGCTGCCGCAGCGACGAGTCATCGAGAAGATCGCGTCGACTTGATCGAGCGTCAGCGTGCGCAGCGGATTGTCCTTGTGAACGAACACCGCCAGCGCATCCAGCGCCACCCGCACGGCGGTCGGACGATAGCCGTGGCGCGATTCGAAGGCTTCGATCTCTCGATCCTTCATCGCTCGGCTCATCGGGCCAAAGTTCACCGTTCCTTCGGTCAGCGCCGGCGGCGCCGTTGAAGACCCGGCGACCTGCACCTCGATGTTGACGTTCGGGTAGGCGTGCTTGAACGCCTCGGCCCACAGCGTCATGAGGCTCGATATGGTGTCCGAGCCGGTGGTCGACAGCTTGCCGTTGATGCCCGGCTGGCGGACGTAGGGTTGCAGCTCGTAGCGCCGCGCGTCCTGGGTCGGCTGTGCGCTGGCGAGGCTCAGCACGGAGATCGGCTCGCCGCCGCTCGCCGCGCGCACGACCTCGGTTGCGGTGTCGTCGCTTGCCGGTGTGCAGGCACTCAGCCAGACCAGGGCGCCGACAAGCGCCGCGAGCCTGGTTCGCGTCGCCAGCCTGCTCTGCGCCGCCCGCAAATCAGCCACCGGCGAGCGCCTGATCCTGCGGCTCGACGGCCTCAAAGTCGCACCAGAAGCGGCTGCCTTCACCGAGCTGGCTCGTCACGCCCAGCAGCGAGTCGTGCCGACGCAGCACATGCTTCACGATCGCGAGGCCGAGTCCCGTACCACCGCTGCGTCGCGAGCCCGCCATGTCGACCCGGTAGAAGCGCTCGGTGATGCGATCGATGTGCTCCGGCGCGATGCCGATCCCCGTGTCGCTGACCTCCAGGCGCACGCCCCGCGTAGAGTCGGAATAGACGGCGCGTATCACGCCGCCGTCGGGGCTGTAGCGAATCGCGTTGGACAGCAGGTTCTGGCAGACAGAATAGAGCTCCATCTCGGAGCCGATGACGCGCCGATCGCTGCGGATGTCTACCTCAAACTCGTACTCCGCGCCGGCCACGCCCTGCACCTCCCTGACCGCGCGCTCGATCAGCGCGCCCAGCGGCACGGGTTCCGGATCCTGGGTGGTGGGCGTCGACTCGAGGCGCGCCAGCAGCATCAGATCTGCGACCAGGCTCTGCATGCGGCCGAGCGGCGCGCGCAGGCGCGTCGCGATGGCGAGCCGGGTCTCTTCGGACTCTGCGGGGTCTTCGAGCGCCTCGAGATAGCCGGCGATCACCGTGATCGGTGTGCGCAGCTCGTGCGAGACGTTGGCGATGAAGTCCTGCCGCATCGTCAGCAGGCGATTGAGCTCGGTGATATCCCGCACGAGGACGATGGTCCGCCCTTCCTCGGCGGCGAAGCGGCGTGCCTCCAGACTGCGGCCCAGATGATAGGGGGACGGAAACTCGATCTGCGACTCTTCCGCCTCGGGACTGACGAAGCCGACGAAGTCGGGATCACGCACCACGCTGATCAGGCTCAGGCCGCGATCGCCGGACTCGAGATTTAACAGCGACTGCGCGGCCTCGTTGAAGTCTTCTAATTCGCCGTTCGGACCGACCAGCAGCGTGGCGTCCGGGATGGCCTCGCCCAGCGTGACGAGTTCGCGCAGGCGGCGCAGGTAGCGGCGCGAGCGTTCGCGCTCGTCGCGCAGGCGCTGATAGGGTCGCTCGGCGATATCCTGCCAGGAGTCGAGCAGGGGACGCGGCCGGCCCAGCGGCCGCAGCGACCATCGCTGCAGGCGCCGTCGCTGGCGATTCTGCAGCGCGCTCCAGACCGCGAGCCCTGCCGCGACGCCCCAGCCGCTGGACGCCTCGCTGAGCGCGCCGACCAGCAGCGCGCCGGCGCCGACGAGGGCGCCGAGGATCAGCCAGTCCTGGGTGGAGAGATTACGCATGGAGCGTCCGCTTGGTTCGGTCGTGTTGCTGGCGCCGGCGGGGTGCACACGCGGTACCTGGGCCGCCGCCGGCGGGCGCAGATTGTCGGAAACCACTGTTACGCCTGTGTGACTGCCGGCCCCTCACGGTCCGAGGCGAATCGCGAAAACTGGCCTCGAAAGCGCTGTAAGATATTGAAATATTGAAGATTATTATACCTAACGAGCGCTCAGATGACAGTTTTGTGACACCCTGGGGCCGGTGCCTTCGGCGCTCACAACGCCTGCCGCAAGGCACGGCCCAGGGCGGCCGCGACGACCCGCGTGTCGTAGCGCTCGATCATGAGCTCGCGCCCGGTCTGGCCGAGGCGCTCGCGCCGCGACGCATCGCCCGACAGCGCCAGCAGCGCGTCGCGCCACTCGGCGTTGGTGGTGGCGGCATGGCCTATGGATGCGGCGTCGAGCAGCGTCTGGTTGGCGCCGACGGGGGAGGCGACCACCGGCACTCCGCAGGCCAGGTATTGCAACAGCTTGAACGCGCACTTGCCCCGCTCCCAGGGGCCGTCGTTGAGCGGCATGATGCCGATGTCGAAGCCCTGCACGGACCGGACCTCGGTCGCGGCCTGCCAGGGAATAAAGGTGACGCGCGCGGGGTCCACGCCGGGCAGGTGCGGCGGGGCGTCGCACACCACGTGCAAACGCAGCACGGGTGCTGCGGCCATCGCCGCGGTCAGGGCGGGGGCGATCGCCTCCAGATAGCGCAAGTTGCCGCGGCTGCCGGTCCAGCCGACGACCACGGTTTCCTGTTGGTTGGCGTCCTTTTTGCCTGGCACGAAACGCCGGGTATCGATCCCTGTCGGCACGACGCTGACGCGGTCGTGGTGCTGGCTGAACCAATCGGCGAGATAGTCGTTGCCGCACACGATCGCATCCACGCGCTGCGCCAGGCGCCGGGCGGTTTTGCCGTCCCGGCGCAAAAAGATGGCGTCGTCGACGTCCAGCACGCGCGGCCGGCGCGTCAACGACTCCAGCGTGATCAGCGTCGACAGCAGCTCGCGCTGCAGCAGCGTCACCTCACAGGCGTGGCTGCCGAGCACGCCAGGCAGGCGCGCGGCGAGGGCGCCTGCGAACCATAGCGGCCGCGCCGCCCTGGATGTCGGTGGGTACTTGGACACAGCGGGCACGAACTCGCGCACCGCGATCTCCTGGCTGGCCAGTGGCTCGATCAGCTCCCGGACGCGAAAGCGGGCAGAGGGTACCTGCCTGCCACCGGTCAGCGCGGCGACCTGCAGCGTCACGGCAGCGCTCGCGCGCTGACCAGCAGCTCGTTGCCGCGCAGTTTTCCCGCGAACCAGGCATCGCCGAACTCCTCGGCTTCGGCCAGCAGCGCGGCCAGCCAGCCGGCCAGCGGCGGCCGCCCCTGACTGTGGCGGCGCTGGGCGCGGCTCGCCCGGGCGGCAGAGCGAGCGCGGCCGGTCGTGCGCAGCTCGACAATCTCGAAGCCCGCGTCTTGCAGCAACCGCGTTAGTCCTTCGGCCGTAAACAGATGCAGATGTCTGGGCGGCTCCAGGCCGCGCCAGTCGCGCCGCCAGCGCCGGTGACCAGAACCCAGCAGGTTCGGCGTAGTGAGCAGCAGGCGGCCGCCCGGCTGCAGCAGGGTGCGGGCGTGGGCCAGCGCCCTAGCGGGTTCGCCGACGTGTTCGATGACGTGCTTGCCGACGATGGCATCGAAGCGCCGCGCGCCCTCGACGTCTTCCAGACCACCCTCGATTACCTCGAGCCCGCGCGATCGAGCGTGAGTCACCGCCACCGGGTCGGTGTCCGTGCCGAGTGTCGCCCAGCCGAGCGCCTGCATGCGCGTCAACAGCGCGCCGTCGCCGCAGCCGAACTCGAGCAGGCGCGGTGGTTCTGCCGTCGTGCCCGCCGCGGGTGCACTCAGAAAGAACACGCCCGCGTCGAGATCGGCCAACCGACCAGGCCAGAGCCGCAGCAGCGCGCTACCGATGCGGCCTGCCGGTGTTACCGCGACGCGGTAGCCGAAGCGATCGTGCCAGCGAGCGGCCTGTATCCGATGCCACAGTCTTGCGCTGGCGCCGAGCGCCCGATCCCCGCTGTTTGCCTCGGCTGGCGCATCCGCAGGACTGCGGTGGGTGTGATAGTCAGCGTAGGCGGCCGCGAGCGTTTGCGAATCCGGCGGCGGCCAGAGCCGGGCGCTGCCGCAGCCGGACGGGCAGTGCCAAAGATCCCAGCGGCCCGGCGTCGCGTGCAGGGTGTCGCGTAGATCGCGGTAGCAGGGCGCCAGCCGCTCGCCGCAGCAGGTGCACAAGGGGGCGGTCACCGGGTCGCGATGACGACGCCGTCGCTAATCAGCTGGTCGATGGCCGCCGCGTCGAAGCCGGCGCGCGCGAGCACGTCACGCGTGTCGGCGCCGAGCACGGGAGCCGGCCCACGCGGCTGCACCTCGGCGTTGGCGAAGCGCATCGGCGCGTTAACCGTGCGGTAGGTGCCGGCGTCGGCGCCGGTGATCGAGGGAAACATGCCGATCGCCTCCGCCTGCGGGTCAATCGCCACTTCGTGCAGGCCCAGCACGGGTCCCCAGATGATGCCGTTGGCGTCGAAGACCTCGCCCCATTCGTCGCGTGACTTTGCGGCCAGCGCCGCGTCGACCAGCGCCACCAGCTCCGGCATCGCGCGATAGCGGTCGCCCGGCGTCGCGAAGCGCTCGTCTTCGATCAGGTCCTCGAGTCCGATCACGCGCGCAAACTTCGACCATGCTGACGGCTCGGGCATGTTGAAGACGACCCAGTTGCCGTCGCCGCAAGGAAATCGATTCGAGGTGATGTTGAGCATGTTCGGCCGCGCTCGTCTGCGCACCGGCGCCCGGTCGACGGCCGTGACCGCGTAGTCGCTCGCCTGGGTCCAGATGGCGGCCTCGAACAGCGAGGTCTCGACCTGCTGTCCCTCGCCGGTGCGTTCGGCCTGGCGCAGCGCCGCCAGCACGCCGGCGACCAGGGCGATGCCAGTCGTGTGATCGCCCTGGGCCGGCCGCGCCCAGCCGACCTCGCCGTCGTCCCCCTCGCGCGAGGCGTCATACAGCCCAGAGCGACCGAAGAACGCGGTGATGTCGTAGCCGGGTCGCCAAGCCTCGGGGCCCGTCGTACCGTAGCCGGTCAGGGTGGCGTGGACGAGGCGCGGGTTGCGCTTGAACAGGCTCTCGGCGTCGAGCCTGAATTTTTGCTGTCGGCGGGCGAGCAGGTTGCAGACGAACACGTCCGCCTGCTCGACCAGACGGTGCACGATCTCGATGCCCGCGTCGGTGTCGAGCGCGACGCCGATCGAGCGCTTGCCACGATTGTCCACGTCGAACTGAAAGTCGTAGTCCTGCAACGCCTCGTTTGGTTCTGCAAACTTTGGCGGGCGCGACATGTTGCGCATCGGATCGCCCGACAGCGGCTCGACCTTGATGACCTGCGCGCCCATGTCGGCAAAGATGGCGCAGGCGCTGGGCGCGGCCATCCAGTTATCGATCTCTACGATAGTGACGTCATCCAGCGGTGCGCCCATCCGTTTCTTCCCAACAACCAGCAGCGGCCATTATGCCTGTTGCTCGGCCTCCTTGCGGTCGCCGCTGCGGTGACTCTTCGCAGGGGTGGGCGTACCGGGTCAGGTGTCGAAGTCGAGCGCGCTTTCCAGAGCGTGGGCGAACTCGAGCAGCGCCCGATCGGCTCTTGGCGGACCCACGATCTGCGCGCCGATCGGCAGACCGCTGGCGCTGCGACCGACGGGAATCGAGATCGCGGGCAGATCGGTGATGGAGATGACGCAGCAGCTCGTCATCCAATCCAGATAGGTTGGCATCGGCTGACCGTTGATGCTGCTGACGTAGGGTTCTTCGGCGTCGAACGGCAGCACCTGCACGGTCGGCAGGATGAGAAAGTCGAGGCTGGCGAAGAAGTCGACGAAGCGTCGCCGGATCGCCGTGCGCTGCAGCTCGCTCGCGTGGAAGGCATCCATGTCGAGCGCGAGCCCCTGCTCGAAGTTCCATACCGCGGTGTCCTTCGTGACGTCGCGCCAGCCGGGAAAGCTGCGCTCTAACGTCAGCGCGAGGGTGCGCACCGCCGCCGCGCGCTGGGTCTGAAAGACCGCCATCGCGCCGTCGATGTCGGGATGCGTGGCGTCCAGGTCGGCGCCCACGGCGGCCACGGCTTTGGCGATGGCCGATTCGCACACGGCGGCGACTTCCGCCTCGACCGGGTAGGCGCCGAAGTCTGCCGTCCAGCCGATGCGCGCGCCGCGGTAGTCCCGCGCTGCTAGCGGCGCTGCGAACGCGCTGCCGGGCGTCGAGTCAGCCAGCGGATCGATCGGGTCAGGACCGGCCAGCACGGACAGCAGCAAGGCCACGTCGTCGACGCTGCGCGCCATCGGTCCCTGCACGCCGATGCGCGCAGCCCAGCCCGCCAGCGCCTCGCCGGCGACGCGACCGACGCTGGGGCGCAGACCGACCACGCCGCAGAAGCTGGCCGGGTTCCTGAGGCTGCCGCCGAAGTCGCTGCCGTCGGCCAGCGGCAGCATCCGGGTTGCGAGTGCCGCTGCGGCGCCGCCGCTGCTGCCGCCGGCGCTGCGGCTCGTGTCGTGTGGATTGCGGGTGGTGCCGAACACCGGGTTGAACGTGTGCGAGCCGAAGCCGAATTCGGGTGTGTTGGTCTTGCCGATGAAGCAGACGCCCGCCGCGCGCAGTCTGGCGGCGAGCAGCGAATCACTGCGCGCCGGGCGCTCGCGAGCCCTGTCCGCGAACAGCGGCGAGCCGTGCGTCGTCGGCAGGCCGGCGACGTCGGCGAGATCCTTCACCGCGTGCGGAAAGCCGGTCAGGGGCGGGGCCCCTCCGGCGTCGAGCGCCGCGTCCGCCGCGCGCGCCAGCGCCAGTGCGGCGTCTTCGTCCACGGCGCTGACGATCGCGTTTACCTTTGGGTTGACCGACTCGATCCGTGCGAGGCAGGCGCGCATGACCTCGACGGCGGACAGCTCGCGGTGCTGCAGCGCGGTGGACAGCGCGCGAGCGCTCAGCTCGAAGATTTCCATCGCCTGAGTGTCGCGCGGCTGGCCCGGGTGTCAACAGCGAGATCGGTCGGCCACGCTGGCAATTCGCGCCTCGCTTCGGGAAGCTCGCGAGTGCCGCCCGCTCATCTGACACACTCGGAATCGCGCTATGCCTCGCACCGTCGTCGTGCAATCTCACCGCCAGCCCCTGCCGCATCCCTGGCTTGGGGCAACGCTCGCCAGCGTGCGCGCCTGGTGCGCCGCGCAGGGGTTCGAGTATCGCTTCCTCGGCGATGAGCTGTTTGCGCTGTTGCCGCCTGCGATAAGGGCGAAGACGGCCGGCCAGCCGGTGGTGGCGAGCGATCTCGCGCGGCTGCTCGCGCTAGAGGCGGAACTGGCGGCGGGCGCCGATCGCGTCGCATGGCTGGATGCGGACATGCTGATTCTGTCTCCGGAGACCTTCTCGCTGCCGGACGTCGACGACGCGCTGTTTGGTCGCGAGTTCTGGCTACAGTGGGAGGGCAAACGGCTCAAGACCCGCCGGCAGATTCACAACGCCTGCATGGCGTTCACCAGCGGCGGCGCCGTGCTGCCGTTCTATCGGTTTGCCGCCGCGCGCCTGCTGCGCCGCCACACGGGCGAGATGGTGCCGCAGCTCGCGGGACCGAAATTTCTCGGCCACTTGCACAACGTGCTGGCGTTCGACGTGCTGGAGACCGCGCAGGTATTGAGCCCACCGCTCGCGCTCGCCGTCCTAGAACGCGATGAGGCGCTGTTGGGGCGCTATAACCGGTCTGTGGCGCAACTGCCGGCCGCGCTCAATCTATGCGCGTCGGAGGTGCTGCGCGGCGCGCTGGCGGACGCTGACGTCGGTGCGGTCATTGACCGGCTGCTGGCGGAAGGCTGGCCGGACGTCGAATAGACCGCAGACGGGCAGCTGTGGTTACACTGGACCGGGGAAAGAACCTTGGGAGGGAGCCATGGAGCTTGGGGTATGCGTTGCGTCCCACATCGGGGACATCGATTACGTCGTTCGCGCGGAAGAATTGGGCTATAGCCACGCATGGCTGGCCGACAGCCAGATGCTTTGGTCGGACTGCTATGCGACGCTCGCGCTGGCCGCGACGCGCACGTCGCGGATTCATCTGGGCACCGGCGTCGCCGTCAGCGGCACGCGGCCGGCGCCGGTCAACGCGGCAGGCATCGCGACCATCAACGCGCTGGCCCCCGGCCGCACCTTCTTTGGTGTAGGCGCCGGGAACACGGCGATGCGCGTGATGGGCCTGCCGCCGCAGCGCATCAAGGCCTTCGGTGAGTATCTCGCGACGATGCGGCCGCTCTTGCGCGGCGAGGAGGCCGACTATCGGCACGGCGACGCCAGCGCGCCGATCGTGCACATCATGCCGGACAAGGGATTCGTGAACTTCGACGATCCCATCCCGATGTACGTGTCGGGCTTCGGTCCGAAGTCGCTGGGCCTGGCCGGCCAGTACGGCGACGGCGCCGTGCTCGCGCTGGCCGCAAATCCGGACGCCATGCAATCGATCTGGCACTACATCGGCGAAGGCGCGCGGGCGGCGGGGCGCGACGTTGATCGCGACAACTTCAAGACGACCGCGCTGGCAGCCGCGGTGGTGCTGGAGCCCGGCGAGGCAGTCGACTCGCCCCGCGTTAAATCCGAGTGCGGCGCCATGGCGATGGCCGCGATTCACTACGCGTTTGATCAGTTCCGCAACTTCGGGCACCAGCCGCCGAACGCGCTGGCGGAGATTTGGGAGGACTACACGACGCTGCTGGAAAGCTATCCCGCCGAGCGCCGCCACCAGCGTATTCACGGTGGGCACAACTGCTGGGTGCTGGAAGAAGAAGAGCGTTTCCTGACGCCCAAGGTGCTGACCAGCACCTGCCTGATCGGCACGCGCGACGACCTGATCGAGCGCCTGCAGTCGCTGGGCGCCGCCGGTCTGCATCAGGTGATGGTGCTGCCGAACTTCGATACCCGGTTCGAGAACATCGAGTGCATCGCGCGGGAGGTCATGCCGCATGTCTGAAGCAGCGAACGTCGACAAGAGCGCGCAGCCCGTGCTGCGCATTTTCACCTACCTGCCCAACCCGCGGCTGTGGAAGGCGCAGATCACGGCGCGGATCGCTGGCGTCGACATCGACGTGCGCGGCGCGAAGCCGCCGGAGCTCGCCAACTGGCTGTGGGATTTCGACGCGAGACCTTTGGACGAGGCGGGTAAGGCCGAACACGCCGCCAGTGCGCGCCAGAGTCACACCGGGTTCAAAACGACGCTGTACAAGACCGACGCCTTCCTCGCGACCCAGCCGTTCGGCACGGTGCCGGCGGCGTTCAGCCCCGACGGCGCGACCGGCGTATTCGAATCCAACAGCATCATGCGCGCCGTCGCCAGGGCCGCGCCCGACGTCGGTCTGTACGGGGCGGATCCGTATTCCGCGTCACGCATCGATGGCTTTCTGGACGCATCGCTCGCGTTCGCGCGGGACTCGCAGCACTACCTGCTCGCGCTGGGTGGCGGCAGCGTGTCCCGCGAACTGCATGAGCGCATGCGCGACAGCTACGCGGTGTACATGGGCGGCATGGAGCGCGCGCTCGCGCAGGGCGAGGGCTATCTGTGCGGCGCTGCGCTGACCCTCGCCGACATCTGCTTCGCCTGCGAGTTGGCGCTGTTTTCGCGCGAACCCAAGATGGCCGCGCGCGCGACCTTCGGCGGGGAAGGCGACGGTGCGATGGTGCCGCGCATCGCAGCCGAACTGCGTGCGGACGCGCAGAGCGCGTTTCCGCAGGCGATCGCGCACGCGCTGAAGCTGGCCGCGCATCCGGCTTTTGCGGCGGATATGCAGCCTTATCTCGCGAAATGAGGTTGGCCGCGGGCTGGCCCGATCAGGTAACGACGGGAGACAGGGCCGGATGACAGGTTACGCAGAGCATGCCGATCAGGCGTCTTTTCGATCCGCTTGGGACGCGGCGGGCACGAGCGCGCTTGGACCCACCGCGATGGCGATGGCCGGCGGCGCCCTGGCCGACCGTGCGGCGTGGGTGTTTGTCGCGGGCTATCAGGCGGCGGTGCGTCAGTGCTTCGACGTTGGCGCGTACCGCGGCTGGGGCAGCTACCTGGTCAGCGAGCGTCGCGAGGCGTCGGGTGAGCCCACCTGCTGGCTGTCGCTCGGCGGCGACGGCGCGTCGCTGCAGGGCAGCAAGAGCTGGCTGGCCGCGGCGTCGGATCTGGATTTTCTGGTGGTGAACGCAACGCTTCGGGACGAGCCCGGACGCACGCGGGACGTGGTGCTCGCCGCCGATGTCGCGGGGGTCGCCGTCGAGCCTCGCACGGGGGGTCGCTTTCTGCCGGAGCTGGAGCAGGGCGGTGCGCGCTTCGACGCGGTCGCGCTGGACGCGACGAATCTGCTCGACGGCGAGCGCGTGTTCGGCGCCTTTGCGTTCGTCGAGGCGCGCTGTCTCGTGCTCGCGCACTGCGGGCACTTTCTGGTTCTGCGCCACGACGTCGAGCGGTTGGAACTGGCGCGCGAACTCGCCGAGGGTCTCGCTACCGCGGAGCTCGCGAGTACTGAGTCCCTCAAGCTCTTGATCGAGGCACAGACGCTGCTGCTCGACTGGTTTGCCGACTGGGTGGCCGAACCCCCGGCGCGAGACGCGCACTGGCAGCGCTGGCACGACGACCAGCGTCTCGTCGGCATGCACCGGCCAATCGCGGAAAAGCGGCTCGCTAAGGCGCTCGCCGCCGCGTCCTGATCAGGCGGGCGGTACGAACAGAGCGTCCACGCCGCTCCCCGCCAGCAATGCATCCACCGCCGCGCGATCGGCATCGCCCAGCCGGTGATAGCTGGTCCGCAGCGCCATCAGACAGCGCGCCTGATAGGGAAACGGCGGCTGTACCCAGGGCTGACCGTCGATACTGGTCTGCACCTGTTCGGCGCCGTCCTGTATTGCCGCGTGATTCGCGAGCAGCGCCGGGGCATACACGCGGCCGATCTCGCCGATGAATTCGCCGAGATGCGCAGCCATCTCGTCGCGCGTGAGCCAGCCGTCCGGTTCTGCCGGTGAACCCGACAGGTCCTCCATGAGCTGCACCCAGGCGCAGACTCGCGGGGCGGTCTCATAGGCGAGCGCCATCGGCGTCGGATCGAATGCGGTCAGCGCGGTGAGCTGCCCATAGAGCGCGAAGTCGGCGGAGCCGGGACGATCGCCGAGCACGAAGGGACGCCGCTCCAGCAGCCGTGACATCAGCGTCAGAAAGCGTCCGTAGCTCGCCTCGATGACCGGCGCGGTCGTATCGTTGGAGCCGACGACGTACAGGCGCGAGATCTGGCGTTCCTGGATGAACGATTTCATCGCCTGAATCTCGGCCTCCGGTTTCGAGATGCCGCGCCAGCGCGGCAGGATCTCGCCGCCGCGCTCGATGTCGGCTTCGTAGTACCAGCGATAGTGGAACATGGCCTTGGTGAGCCACTCGTCGCCGTAGTCCTCGATCAGCTCATCGATGAACGCGAGGACGGGATCGTTCGGGACGATTTCACGGCCGGCAAACTCCGAGTCGAAGCGGCGAATCAGCGGCGTGGAATCGACCACGGCTTCGAGTTCGCCGTCGTCGCTTGGCAAGAAGAACGTCGGCAGGAGCTGCACCTTCGGCGTCGGCAGCTCGGGATGCGCCTCGCGATCGACGATCAGCCGATAGGGGATGCGGCGATAGCGCAGCACCGCCAGCATTTTGCGGGTGTAGGGCGAGCCCGGCGCGCCGTGCAGCATCAGGGCATCCGTCATGATCTCTCCTCCCTCTCTTGCGATAGGGCAGTATAGAACCTGTGTGGTCACGCGGGTGAACTACGCGGACCTGCGATGGTCGCAAGGAAAGGGCAGAGCAGGGCGGGACGGGCCAATGCTCTGCCGGGAAACAGAGAAAACAGAGCAAAACAGAGCGAGATTGTTTGTGAGCGAATCAGACGGCGCGATCGAGGCGCCAGCGGGACCCAATCGGAAACCCTTGATCCTGGTCGGGGCGCTGGCGGCGCTGCTGGCCGCCGCGTTCCTGTTGCCCGTGGCGGAGTGGATCACGGCGCTGCTGGCGTGGGTGGACGCCAATCGCACCTTTTCCTGGGCGGTGTTCGTGGTCGTGTACATCGCGGCGACGGTGCTGCTGTTGCCCGGTTCGCTGCTGACGCTCGCCGCCGGCTTTCTGTTTGGCGTGCCGTTTGGCTACGCGCTGGTAGCTGTCGGCAGCGTGGTTGGCGCGAGCTGCGCCTTCCTGTTGGGCCGTACCTTCGCGCGCGACTGGATCAAGCAGCGTATCGCGGGTAACGCGCGCTTCGCCGCGCTCGATGCGGCCGTGGAGGATCGCGGCTTCGTGCTGGTGCTGCTGACCCGACTGTCGCCGGTCTTTCCGTTCAACCTGCTGAACTACGCGCTCGGCATCACGTCGGTGAAATTCCCGCACTACGTGCTCGCGAGCTGGATCGGCATGATTCCGGGCACGCTGCTGTATGTATACCTTGGTTCCGTCGCCCAGGACCTGTCGTCGCTGTTCGACGGCGGCAGCGGCGAGGCCGGTAACTGGCTGTTCTATGTCGGCCTGGCGGCGACGCTGGTGCTGACGGTGTTCATCACACGCTTTGCAACCAAGGCGCTGAACGCGGAACTGGACGGCGACGCAACGACGGAGGCGACGGCATGAACAATCCGGTCAGCATCGAGTATCCGGGTGCCGAATACGACGCGCAGTGGAAGGCCGCCCTCGAACCCACGGACTACACCAACCCCACACCCAAGTCGCGCTATCACCTGGCGGTGATCGGTGCCGGCCCCGCCGGGCTCATCAGCAGCATCGGCGCCGCCGGTCTCGGCGCAAACGTCGCGCTGATCGAACGTCATCGGATGGGCGGCGACTGTCTCAACGTGGGCTGCGTCCCCTCCAAGTGTCTGCTGGCGTACAGCGCGGAGCATCCAGGCGACTTCGACGGCGCCTTCGAACACCTGCGTCGGGTGCGCGCCTCCATTGCGCCGCACGACTCGGTCGACCGCTACACCGAGGCCGGCGCCGACGTGTTTCTGGGCGATGCCAGCTTCGCGGCGGACGGCTCGCTGCGAGTGGGCGACACCGTGATCAACGCGCGGCGCTATGCCATCTGCACGGGTGCTGCCGCCGCCGTGCCGCCGATACCCGGCCTGCGCGAGGCTCGGCCGCTGACCAACGAATCGATCTTCGAGCTGCGCGCGAGGCCTGCGCGCCTGGCCGTGCTGGGCGGCGGACCGATCGGGTGCGAGCTGGCGCAGGCGTTTGCGCGACTGGGCGTCGAGGTGCACCTGTTCGAGATGGCCGATCAGGTGCTTGCGCTGGAGCCCGCGGCCGCCAGCATCGCGGTGGCCGAGGCCCTTACCGCCAGCGGCGTGACGCTGCACCTGGGTGCCGGCGTGCAGTCCGTCGAGCGCGCGGCGGAAGACGGACCCGTCGTGGTCGACAACGGGGAAACGCGTATCGAGGCAGACGAAGTGCTCGTCGCGCTCGGCCGGCGGCCGAACACCGACGGCCTCAACCTCGACGCCGTCGGCGTCAAGCTCAGCGATCGCGGGCTGATCGAGGTGGATGCGAAACTGCGCACCGCGAACGCCAAGATCTATGCGGCGGGCGACTGCGCGGCGCAGCTGCAGTTCACGCACCACGCGGACGCGCAGGCGCGGGCGCTAATTCAGAACACGCTGTTCGCCCCCACGGCGAAGGTCGATGCGCTGGTCGTGCCGCATAGCACCTATACCAGCCCGGAGGTGTCGGGCGTGGGGCAGACGCCGGCGCAGCTCGACGCGGCGGGCGTCGCCTTCGATACCTATCGCGTGCGCTTCGACGAACTCGATCGAGGCAAGGCGGAGTCCGACGACGTCGGCTTTGCCGAAGTCTGGACGGCGTCGGGCACCGACAAGATTCTCGGCGCGGTGATCGTTGGGCACGACGCGGGCGAGCAGCTCTCCCCGATCTGCCTGCTGATGAGCAATGGACTCGGGCTTGCGGCCGCTGGCAAGACGATCTTCGCCTACCCGACGCGATCCGAGTATCTGAAACGCTTGGCCGATGCGTACAATCGCACTCGATTCACGCCGCTCGCGCAGTCGCTGGCGGCGCGGTGGTTCCGCTGGCGGGCGTAGTTCGCCTCACAGCGACCTACTAGCGGCAGGCAGAGGGGAGCGCGACGCCGATCGGGCGATCGCAGACGATGGCATTGCAGAAACTTCGGCAGATCGGCCCGGGTGCGCTGGTCGCCGCCGCCTTTATCGGCCCGGGCACCGTGACGGTCTGCACGCTGGCCGGCGCCAACTACGGCTACGCGCTGCTGTGGGCGCTGGTCTTCGCCACGATCGCGACCATCGTCTTTCAGGAGATGGCCGGCCGCCTGGGCACGATCTCCCGGCTGGGACTCGGCGAGGCGCTGGCCTCTCTGCTTGGCCGGTCGGCGTTTCGCTGGCCGCTGTTTGCGATCATTCTGGTCGCGCTCTATGCCGGTAACGCGGCCTATCAGGCGGGCAATCTATCCGGCGCGGCGCTCGGCGTTGAGGCCATGCTCGGTGATGCGACAGACCTGACGGCGCCGACCGTCGGGGGACTGTCGCTGCTCGCCGGTCTCGCGCTGTGGTATGGCAGCTATCGCCAGGTCGAGAAGCTGCTGATCGGGCTTGTCGCGTTCATGGCCTGCGCCTTCGTCGGCAGCTTCGTCGCAAGCGACCCCGACCTCGCGGCGATCGGTCGCGGGCTGGTCGTGCCGACGCTACCGGCAGGCAGTCTGCTGACCGTCGTTGCGCTCATCGGCACGACGGTCGTGCCTTATAACCTGTTCCTGCACGCATCTGCCGCCAAGGCGCGCTGGCGCGGCGCTGAGGACCTCGCCGCGGCGCGCACCGACTCGATGCTGTCAATCGGACTCGGCGGGCTGGTGTCTATCCTCATCGTGTCGACCGCGTCTGCCGGCCTGTTCGCGCGCGGCCTGCGCGCGGACAGCGCCGTCGACATGGCGGTGCAGCTCGAGCCGCTGTTCGGCTCGGCGTCGCGCTATCTGCTGGGTGCCGGTCTGCTGGCCGCCGGATTTAGCAGCGCCTTGACGGCCCCCATGGCAACGGCGTTCGCCGTCACCGAGATCTTTCCGGCGCGGCGCCTGCCCGCCGCGACGCTGTTTCGCATCATCAGCCTCAGCGTGCTGCTCATCGGTGCCGGCTTCGCGCTAAGCGGCGTGAAACCCATCAGCATCATCGTTGCCGCACAGTTCGCGAATGGGCTGCTGCTGCCAGTGATCGGCGGGTTCTTGTTGTACGCCGTCAATCAGCGAGCGCTGCTCGGCGAACATCGCAATGGATGGCTCGCGAACCTGCTTGGCACGTCCGTGTTCCTGGTCTCGCTGGGCCTGGGCGCGCGGCTGGTCCTGCGCTCCGTCGGCGCGCTCTGACGGCTGTAATCCGGCCGCAACGCGGCTACATTAGCGCCTTCCAGGTTGTGTCGGCACCCGTGAGCGAAGCCTCCAAGTCTTTCTATACCCCGGCGACTGCCATCGCCGTCGTCATGGCCAACATGATCGGTACCGGCGTGTTCACGAGTCTCGGCTTTCAGCTAGCGGATATTCGCTCGCCGTTCGTGCTGCTGCTGTTGTGGGTCGTCGGTGGCGTCACCGCGCTGTGCGGCGCCCTCTGCTACGCGGAGCTTGGTTCAGCCCTACCGCGATCCGGCGGCGAGTATCACTTCCTCGGCCGGGTGCTGCACCCTTCGCTTGGATTCGTCGCGGGCTGGGTCTCGGCCACTATCGGTTTCGCGGCGCCCTCGGCTCTCGCGGCCATGACCTTTGCGGCCTACCTCGATTCCGTTTTTCCCGGGCTCAATCGCACGGTTGCCGCCTGCGTGCTCGTGGTCGCGCTGATTGCGCTGCACGCCAGCAGCCGTCGCAGCAGCGGGGCAACCCAGCGCTGGTTCACCTGGCTGAAGATCGCGCTGATCGTCGGCTTCTGCGCGCTCGCGCTCTGGCTCGTGCCGGCCGTGCAGCCGGTGTCCTTCGCGCCGGCCGCGGGGGACGGTGCCTTGCTGACCGGCGGCGCGTTCGCGGTGTCGCTGATCTACGTGAGCTACGCGTACACAGGCTGGAACGCCGCGACCTACCTCAGCGGCGAGCTGGCCGCGCCGCAGAAATCGCTCGCGCCCGTGCTGGTCATCGGTACGGCGGTAGTGCTGTTGCTGTATCTGCTGCTGAACGCCACGTTTTTGCTGACGGCGCCGATGGCGGCGATGGCGGGGCAGGTCGAGGTGGGCTTTATCTCGGCACAGCATGCGTTTGGCGGTGTCGGCGCGAGCATCATGGGGCTGTTGCTGTCGGCCCTGCTGATCTCCACGGTTAGTGCTATGACCCTCGCCGGTCCCAGGGTTTTGCAGGTCGTCGGCGAGGACTATCCGCTGTTCGCCGCACTCGGTCGCACCAACGCGAGCGGCGTGCCCCGCAACGCGGTCATGGTGCAGGGGCTGCTGACGCTCGCGTTCATCGTTAGCGCTTCCTTTGAGGCGATTTTGCTGTTTGCCGGTTTCACGCTGGCGGTCAATACCGCGGCGGTGGTTGTTGCGCTGTTCGTGCTGCGTCGTACAGAGCCCGATCTAGAGCGCCCGTTCCGCGTACCGCTGTATCCGCTGCCTGCCTTGATCTACCTCGGCATTACACTGTGGACCGCCTTCTACGTGGTGCGCGAGAACCCCGCCGAGGCCGGCTGGGGGGTCGCAATCTTCGCCCTGGGCGGGGTCGCCTACGTCATCGCCCGCAGGATCGGCAGCAAGCCGGTCGATTGAGCCATGCGTGTCGGCATCGATCTGGGCGGCACTAAGATCGAGGGTATCGTGCTGGACGATGCCGGCAAGATCGCGCTGCGGCGGCGGGTGGATTCGCCCAGCCACAGCTATGACGCGATCATCGAGGCGATCGGTGCGCTCGTCGAATCCCTGGAGACTGAAGTCGGGCAACCTCGGGGCGCGTTGCGCGTGGGCTGCGGTACGCCCGGCGCGCTGCAGCCAGCCACGGGGACCATGAAGAACTGCAACAGCGTCGTGCTGAACGGTCGGCCGCTGCTTGCCGACCTGCAGCTACGGCTCGGCCAGCGGGTGCGTATTGCGAACGATGCCGATTGCTTTGCGCTGTCGGAGGCGACCGACGGCGCGGCTAGCGGCGCGGCGACCGTGTTCGGCGTGATCCTGGGCACGGGCGTGGGCGGCGGCATCGTCGTGCGACAGAAGCTGCTGCGGGGACCGAACGCTATCGCGGGAGAGTGGGGCCATACGCCGATGCCTTATCTCGGTAGTGGCGGTGCGCCGCGCGAGGATGAGCTGGTCCCGATGGATTGCTACTGCGGTCGGCGCGGCTGCGTTGAGACGTTTCTGTCTGGCCCCGCGCTGGGTCGCATCGTCAGCCAGCTGACGGGTCGCGAGGTCAGCGCGCGGGACGTGTTCTCAGCACCCGAGCTGCGCGACGTTCGGGAACTCTATGCCAGCCTGCTGGCGCGCGCGCTCGCGCAGGTCATCAATCTACTGGATCCGGACGTCGTCGTGCTCGGGGGCGGGCTGTCGAATCAGCGCTGGCTGTACGAGCGGGTGCCGGCGCTCTGGGGACCGTTCCTCTTCAGCCCAGACTGTGCAACCGAGCTGGTCGCGCCGCGTTTTGGCGACAGCTCTGGCGTGCGCGGCGCGGCCTGGCTGTGGTAGCCGGCCGCGCGCTGCATTGGTGTGCGTTCGCCGCCGGCTAGATGACGGTCAGCGTGCCGCGCATCGCGACCCAGTGACCCGGGAAGGTACAGACGTAGGTGTACTCTCCGGCGGGCATGTCCAGCGCGAAGCTAATGGTGTCGGTTTCGCCGCCGCCGATGACCTTTGTCTTGGCGATCACGCGATCGTCGGGGGGCACGTAGCCAGCCTCGGCACCGGCGGCGATTCCCGCCATGCCGATTTCCTGTGCGGTGCCCTTCGGCACCAGAACCCAGTTGTGACCCATCGTCGCCGCCGGCATGTTGCCGGTGTGCTTCAGGGTCAGGCTAAACGTGCCGCAGGACAACGACGCGGTGAGTTCGGTGACGTCGAACATGAGGGTGTCGCCGACTGTGACCGTTGCTTCGCAGTCTGACGCCCCAGCGACGGTCTCAGCCACGTCGTCTACCGCAGCTGCTACCGTGGCAGCCGCGCTTTTTGCGGCGTCCTGCGCAGCGTCCTGTACCTGGCTCGCCGCATCGGCCGCCGCTGCGGTCGCGTCGTTCGTCGACGCAGAGTCGCCGCAGCCCAGCAGGGCGATCCCGGCGAGCAGCAAGACGCCCGCGCGCGCGGCGAGATTGTTCGTAAGACCCAGGGTCCGGTACATCGCTTTATCCTGATAGTGAATGAACGGCGCCATGGTCTTGCAAGCACAGGGTGTTGTCTAGCGCTCGCGCGTCTGCACGGCGACGAAAAACGGTAGACGACGCAACGACTTACGTGCGCCTGCCTGTCTTTGCCCGGGGTTCAGGCGGCGCCGGTCTCGCCCGCGTCGCAGACCTCAGAGCGCGTCAGAAAACGCCGTCCCGTGCCGTTGTCGAGCGAGAACATGCCGCCGATGCCCGGCACGACATCGATGATGAGCTGCGTGTGTGACCAGCGCTCGAACTGTTCGGCGCTCATGTAGAACGGCACGCCGCCGATCTCGCCGAGCTGATGGTCCACCGACCCGAGCGGAAAATCGCTGCGCGGCAGGCACATCGGCGAGCTGCCGTCGCAGCAGCCGCCCGACTGGTGAAAGATCAGATCGTCGCCGTGGCGCTGACGAATCTCGCGAATCAGCTCGAGCGCTGCCGCGGTTGCGGTCACGCCGCCGGCGATGGCGTCTGCTGCCGCCATCGCGCTAGAAGAAGCCCATGGGATTCTCGTCGTAAGACACCAGCAGATTTTTCGTCTGCCGATAGTGTTCGAGCATCATCTTGTGGTTTTCGCGGCCGATCCCGGAACTCTTGTAGCCGCCGAACGCGGCGTGCGCAGGGTAGTGGTGATAGCAGTTGGTCCACACCCGTCCGGCCTTGATGCCGCGCCCCATGCGAAACGCCCGGCTGGCGTCTCTGGTCCAGACGCCCGCGCCCAGTCCGTACAGCGTGTCGTTGGCGATCGCCAGCGCGTCGGCTTCGTCCTTGAAGGTCGTCACGGAGACGACGGGACCGAAGATCTCTTCTTGGAAGATCCGCATGCCGTTTTCGCCCTTGAACACGGTCGGCTCGATGTAAAAGCCGCCCGCCAATTCCCCGTCGAGTTCTGCGCGCTTGCCGCCGGCCAGCACCTCGGCGCCCTCGTCGCGCCCGAGCTGCAGATAGCTGGTGATCTTCTCCATCTGTTCCTGGGAGCACTGCGCGCCGAGCATGGTGTCGGCGGCTAGCGGATGCCCCTGCTTGATGGCCTTTACCCGCTCCAGCGCGCGCGCCATGAAGTCGCTGTAGATCGATTCCTGGATCAGCGCCCGACTAGGGCAGGTGCAGACCTCGCCCTGGTTGAGGGCGAACATGGTGAACCCCTCCAGACACTTGTCGAAGAACGCGTCGTCCTGATTCATGACGTCCTCGAAGAAGACGTTCGGACTCTTGCCGCCGAGTTCCAGCGTGACCGGAATGATGTTCTGACTCGCGTACTGCATGATCATGCGGCCGGTCGTGGTCTCGCCGGTAAACGCGACCTTCGCGACCCGGCTGCTCGAGGCCAGCGGCTTGCCGGCCTCCAGGCCGAAGCCGTTGACGACGTTGACGACGCCGGCCGGCAGCAGATCGGCGATCAGCCCCATCATCACCATGATTGAGGCGGGCGTCTGTTCGGCGGGCTTCAAGACGACACAGTTACCCGCGGCGAGCGCCGGCGCCAGCTTCCACACCGCCATCAGCAGCGGAAAGTTCCAGGGAATGATCTGGCCGACGACGCCGAGCGGCTCGTGAAAGTGATACGCGTAGTGCTGCGCATCGATTTCCGATATCGATCCTTCTTCGGTGCGAATACAGGCCGCGAAGTAGCGAAAGTGGTCGATGGCCAAGGGCAGATCGGCGGCCGTTGTTTCGCGAATCGGCTTGCCGTTGTCGATGCTCTCGGCGACGGCCAGCGTTTGCAGGTTGGCTTCCAGCCGGTCCGCGATCTTGTTCAGAATGCCGGCGCGTTCGGCCGGCGATGTGCGACCCCAGGCGTCGGCGGCGGCGTGTGCGGCGTCGAGGGCCGCCTCGATGTCGGCTTCGCCGGAGCGGGCGACCTGGCAAAACGCGGTCCCGGTGATGGGCGTGACGTTGTCGAAGTACTCGCCAGACTGCGGCGCCACGAAATCGCCGTTGATGAAATTGTCGTACGCGGACTGCTGGTAGGGGTTGTCGAGGTCGAACTTCGACAAACTGCTGCTCAGGCTCAACACATCGTCTGGATTGTTCATTGGCGCTTCCTCGAAGTGCGTTTCGTCTCGGCAGGGACGAGTCCTGACGCTAGTCCTCGCCGGACCCGAAAGCAAGAAGCGGTGCGTCCACTGAGTTTGTGCGCTTCGCGCGCCTATCGTGCTAGGGTCCTTGCGATGACGGCCCGTGTGCCAATCAACGATTTTCTGCTACCGCGAGACCGCTGTACGCCTTGCGATAAAGCTTGGTCTACTTTGGTAGACGCACGGCCACCGCAAACTGCCGACTGAGATCGGGACGAGCATCCAGGAACGCAGTGGTTAACACCCGGGGAATGCCGTGCGGCTAACCAAAACGAATTTCATCCAGTATCTCAGATGCCCCAAGTCGCTTTGGCTGCTGCTCAACGAACCTGATGCCTATCCCACGGGCGAGACCTCCGCATTCTTGCAGAAGCTCATCGATGAAGGCTACGAGGTTGAGCGCGTCGTGGCGAAGTACTTTGCCCAGGCTCAGGGGCGCACGGCGGATCTGCAGCGGGTCTTCGAAACGTCGGATGGGCTCTATGCGCGTGCGGATGCGTTCGAGGTAAACGCAGACGGACAGCGCATACTGTATGAGATCAAGTCCTCCACCAGGGTAAAGACCGATGCCTCCCACAACCACCTGAAGGATGCCTGCTTCCAGATCATTTGCGCCGAGCGCAGCGGCCAAGCGATCGACGCTGTCTACCTTGTTTATCTGAACGGTAACTACGTCCGCGCGGGCGACGTCAGGCCCGAAGAACTGCTGGTGTTTGAGGACGTGACGCCGCGCGTCCGTGCCATTGAGGCGGATACGGCGGTCGAGATGGATTCTGCGCTGGCGCTGCTGCAGCAGGCCGATATCGATCGTTCGGGGTGCAGCTGTCTGGAGCGGTCCCGCGCTCAGCACTGCGATGCTTTTGCGTTTTTCAATCCGGACCTACCAGCACTATCGCTGTATAGCCTGCCCAGATTGCGCGACACCGCACGCGCGCGTCTGCTGGCGGCTGGGCTGCACGACCTGCGGCTGATCCCGGACGACCACGGGCTGAGCGCGAAACAGGCGGCGTTGGTTCGCTCTGCGAAGGCCGGAGCGCCCAACATCGATCGGGCGGGCGTACGTCGATTTCTCGATGCGCTGCGCTTTCCACTGTACTTCCTGGACTACGAGACCTACTCGGCGGCTGTTCCTTTCCTCGATGGCACGCGACCACACCGACACTTCGTCGTGCAGTATTCGCTGCATATTCTGCGCGCAGACGGCGCGCTCGAGCATCGCGAGTACCTGGAGCGGGAGGCCCGTTTGCCGGACAGGCTGCTCGATCGGCTGGTGACAGATCTGGGTCTGCAAGGTAGCGTTCTGTCTTGGCATGCGTCCTTCGAGCGCACGCAGAACACTGAGATGGCGCGGCTGTTTCCCGAACGAGCCGACTTTCTGGATGAGCTCAATCGGCGGATGGTCGATCTCGAAGACGTCTTCAAGGATGCGTACGTTGATGCCCGCTTTGGCGGCTCGACGTCGATCAAGAAGGTGTTGCCCGTCGTCTGCCCCGATCTCAGCTACGAGGCGCTAGACGTTCAAGACGGCGCAGCCGCGATGGATGCCTGGCGCAAGATGGTGGATTCGACGGGCGAGACCGGCGACGCGATAGCGCAGAGCCTGCGCGGCTACTGCAGGCTTGATACCTTGGCGATGGTGGAGATCTACAGATTTCTGCTCGGGATCGATCCGTGAGAACTGTTGAAAGCACGGTTGCCGGCTTGGTGACGAAGTCCGGATTTCTCGGAACGTTCCTCAGGACGATGGATTTGATATGAATGCCGCCGCTGCTTTGAGCGCCGCCATCGTAGTTGTTTCGCTCTGCTCCGCGTCGAGCGCTTCCGCAACCGTCCAACTCGCGGCGAAGGAGGCGTCTGTGCCGTTTCCTACGTCGCTGGGCGTTGCCGCCTCGGCAGAAGGCGCGGAGGCGCTCTGGCGGCGGTCCATCGGTTCAATAGAAAGCGCCGATGCGACGGCCTCAGTGACAGCGATCGCCGTCTCGACCCGAGAGGGCGAGCAGGTCCGCGGCGTGCTGATAGAGCTGCGCAACTCGACGACGAACCAGCAGGTCTTCATCACCGACACGCTGTTGGCCAGCTTTCAATATGAGCTTCGCGTGCTTGAGCGCACGCGGCGCTTGGGTCCCAGGTGCGAGTCCGGTCTCTGTGTCCAGGGTATCGCCCGCTGCAGGCCCTCACAGCCCGTGCCGCAAGCCTACTGCCCGGGCCTTTATCGGACGAAGGACGCTGTGGACGGATTCATCCTGTCCGCGCCCGACGCCTCGTTTCTGTTTCCCGCCGTCAAGCTTGATGCGATCGAGGCACTGATTGTTGAGTCTGGACGGGCGTTCTAACGAACGGCGCCGATTTGATCTTCGGTCAGTCCAACGCACGCCCTGTTGCTGCAAGGCTCGGCCCTTCCGGTCCGATCCAGCAACTGATCGTGAACTCGCGATCCACTTACCAACCTCTGGCGAATGCCGCCTTGAAGCGGGAAGTCTCCATGCGCTGTTGACGCAGATTCAGTTCTTTCACGAGGCGCCAACCTGCTTGCTGCGTGAAACTGGCGAGTGTTCTCCAGCGGGTCGGTGCCGAAAGACCGCGGTGCCCTGCGGAGGGGTTACTATTTGGCGTGTTAACGGCGGTGATAAAGGGAGGAACGGGGATGATGCGTCTGCGACAGATTGCGCTGGTGACCAATGAGCTGCGCGAGGCGGAGCGAGCGGTTTGCGAGCAGCTGGGGCTCGAAGTCTGCTACCGAGACCCCGGACTGGCTCACTTCGGTCTGCGTCACGGTCTATACGCGATCGGCGATCAACTGCTGGAGATCGTCGCCCCGAAGCAGCCGGGTACGACCGCCGGGCGCTTTCTCGACCGGCGCGGCGAGGGCGGTTACATGGTGCTGCTGCAGACGGACGACGTCGTCGCGCACAAGGCACGCGTTGAGGCAGCCGGCATGCGCGTCGTGCACGACGGCGAGTTGAAGGATCGTGGCACCTCGATCCACGGCATTCATCTACACCCCAAGGACGTTGGCGGGGCGATCCTGTCGCTGGACGAGGCCGATCCGCCCGATAGCTGGATGTGGGCGGGCCAGGACTGGCGCTACCATTCTCTCGATGGCGTCGTCGGTGAAATCGTGGCGATCGACATTCAGGCGGAGAATCCCGAGGCGATGGCGCAGCGCTGGTCCGCGGCGGTCGGGCGACCGGCGATCGGTGGCAGCATCGCGCTGGATGACGCGGAGATCCGCTTCACGCCCGCTCTCGACGGACGCGGCGACGGGTTGGCCGCCGCGGATCTGGTCGCCACCGACCGAGCGCGCGCGGGAGCGTCCCTGCACCTTTGCGGGTTTGAGTTTCGGCTGGTGTAGGCGCGTTACAGCGACCGTTTACGCGCCAGCCTTCCCAACCGCGACTCACTCCGCGATCCGCTCAAGCGGACGATCTGTCATCCTGATGACAGATCGTAGGTCGCTATTGTCTGATTATTGCGCCTCCACAACAGGAGGTTAGCTATGAAAACGCTACGCATAGTCGCACTCGCCACGGTCGGCCTGTTCTTCGCTGCTCAGGCCGCGGCGGATCTTGAGGTCTACAAGGACTACGATCTCGGCACGGAGATCATTTCCATGACGACGATCAAGGTCGACGCCAACATGGGGGATCTGTACCTCGAGGGGCTCAAAGAGACCTGGGTCGCTTCCAACGAGGTGGCCAAGAGCCTGGGTCATATCGAGAACTACCGCATCTTCGGCAGCGAGCTGCCCGAGAGTGGGGACTTCAACCTGGTGCTGCTGGTGTACTTCAAGAACGCAGCGGACCTGGAGCCCTCAAAGCGGCGCTACAACGCGTTCATGAAAAAGTGGGGCGAGAAGGCGCAGGAGTCTGCCCGCGAAATCAGCAGCGAGTACCCTAAGGTGCGCACGATCACCGGTGAGTACCGGCTGCGCGAAATCATGCTGAAGTAGTGCAGGCGGGCGGTCGCGCGGCGTCGCTACCGCCCGTTCGCCCGCCTGGCCGACGCCGATCGTCCAGGCGCAATTCCCCACGGCCTCTGCAATAATCAAGAATGATTCGCATCGCGGTTGTTTCGCTTGAGCGAGGCTGCAGCCAGCCTGCACATACTGTTCGCCACCCAGACGGGTAACGCGGAGTTTCTTGCCGAACAGGCGGCGCGCCTGTGTGCGGCGTCCGGCGTTGCGGTCCAACTCGCCGAGCTGGATAGGGTGTCGATGCAGGAAATGCAGGCGATGCGCCGCTGTCTCGTGGTCATCTCCACGACGGGCGATGGCGATCTGCCGGACGCGGCACTCGATTTCGGCGCCGCGCTGTTCGCTCCGGACGCGCCTGATCTTGGCGCGTTGGGTTTTGCGGTCCTCGGTCTGGGCGACACGGCCTACGACAACTTCTGTCAGGCCGGCAAGACCATCGATGCACGGCTTGAGGTGCTGGGCGCTGCGCGCCTAGCACCTCGGATCGACTGCGACTTCGACTTCGAGCCGCCGGCGCACGCCTGGCTGCGGGCCAACCTGCCGCGCTTAACCGACGGACTCGAGCGGGTAGGCGAGGGTAGCGCCGCCGTTGTCGTCGCGGGCGGCGACGGATCGCGGTGGTCCCGAGAGCAGCCGTTCTCGGCGCGCATGACGGACATGGTCAGGCTGTCGGGAAAGGCCTCTGCCAAAGACGTGCGGCACTACGCGTTCGGTCTGGCGGGCAGCGGCCTGGCGTATGCGCCGGGCGATGGCATCGGACTGGTGCCCGTCAACCACATGGATCTGGTGCGGCAGTTGATTCGTCGCCTGGGCGCGGGTCCTTATGATCCGGTCCCGGGGTTCGACGCGCCGCTTCTCGAACTGCTGCAGCGCCGCTTCGACATCACCGCGCCGTCGCAGTCGCTGATCGCGTTTCTGGCCGAACAGGGCGCGGACGCCGAACTTAACCGAGCCTATGCGTGTCGAGAGGCGGGCGAGCTGAGTGCGTTTCTGTGGGGCCACGACATCTACGATCTGCTGGCGCGCGACGCGCGGCTGCGGATCGAGCCGGCGGTCTTTCTCGGCCTGCTGCAGCCACTGCGACACCGCACCTATTCGATTGCCTCCAGCCCGCTTACCCACCCGGACGAGATACACATGACGGTGGCGACGGTGCGCTGGCAGCATCGCGACCGCCTGCATCGCGGCGTCGCATCGACCTGGCTGGCCGACGGACTGCGCCCGGGAGATCGGGCGGATGTGTTTGTGTTACCGAACCCTCGTTTTCGGTTGCCCAAGGCCACCGACCTGCCGGTGATCATGGTTGGGCCGGGCACCGGCGTTGCCCCGTTTCGCGCCTTTCTCCAGCACCGCCGCGCGCAGGGCGCGAGCGGAAAAAATTGGCTGTTGTTCGGCGACTGGAACCGGGAGAGCGATTTCCTCTACGGCGAAGAGTTCGAAGCGCTGCGGCGGGATGGCACGCTCACGCGCCTGGATCTCGCGTTTTCCCGCGATCAGTCCGAAAAATTCTACGTCCAGCAACGCATGCTGGAGCATTCAGCAGAGCTCTATGCGTGGCTGCAGGAGGGCGGCCACTTCTATGTCTGCGGCGACGCCGAGGAGATGGCGGTCGCGGTCGATGCGGCGCTGCACGAGGTGGTGCGCGCGGCCGGGGGGCATTCCGAGGCAGCGGCCCAGGACTACGTCGGCGCGCTCAGGCGCGATGGCCGCTACCAGCGCGACGTCTACTAGCGCGCCGCCGTCAGGTTCCGGTGCGCCGCCAGCTCGGCACGTGTCCCACGGTATCCGCCATGAGCGCGCCGCGTTCGCCCATAGGCCGGGCCTCGCCAACGGTGGAATCGATCTCCGTCTGGTGCTCCAGCTCGGCGTTGAGCTCGCCGCCGATCAGTACGGCGTATGCCGACACGAAAAACCACATGAGCAATATCGCCACCGCGCCCAGCGCGCCGTACGTGCGCTGATAGCTGTCGAAGTTGCCCACGTACCAGGACAAGCCCGCGGAGGCCAGGCCCCAGGCGAGCCAAGCCACCAGCGCGCCGACGGCCACCCAGCGCCAGCGCGGCCGCGTCCGCGATGGACCGAAGCGATACAGCACGGCGAGCCCGCCCAGCACCACGCCGGAAACGATCAGAAAGCTAGACGTATGGAACAGCACCTCACCGGCCTCGTTGAGCGGCAGGTACGCGAGCAGCGCGGGCAGAATGGCCATGGTCGATATCACCAGCAGCAGAACGACGATGCCGATGAGCGTGAACAGCAGCGACTGCCCCATCACGATGATCCAGGGCCGGGTCTCGATCTCGTCGTAGACGGCGTTCAGGCCCATAAAGAGCGACTTCATCGCGCGCGATGCGCTCCATAGCGAGATGGTCGCCGACACGCCCAGACTCCAGCCGAGGTTGCGGGTCTGGGTGGTCACCAGTTCCGCGAGCTGATCCTGTACCAGCACCTGGGCGTCGCCGGGCAGATAGCTCGACAGCACCAGCATCTGCGCCTGTAGCTGTTCCGGCGACACCAGGAGACCGTACAGCGAGATGATGAACGCGAGCGCCGGCGCCACCGACAGCATCGCGTAGAACGCCATGCCCGCCGCGATCAGCGTCAGGTTGTCGGCGTGGGACTCGTGATAGACGCGCAGCAGCACGTCGCGCCAGCCGAGCAGGGGAATCTGCCAGGGATAGTGCGCGCCGCGACCTCTGTTCCGCGCCGTCTGCGTGTCCGCATCTGCCCCTGCGGCGGGGTCGGCCCGAGTCGCTGCCGGCGTGCTGTCAGGAGCGTCTGCCGGCGCAGGTCCGCTGCCGGAGAGGTCGGTGGTAATATCGATCATCCGGTTATCTTAGCCCGCGAGTGGCGCGTTCATGCCCAAAACCAAAGCCCGGTTGCAGGTAGTTTCCAATTACAAGCCAGCGGGCGATCAGCCCAGGGCGATCGAGGCGCTGGTCGACGGCCTGGAGTCGGGGCTCAGCCATCAGACGCTGCTCGGCGTGACCGGCTCGGGCAAGACCTTCACGATCGCCAACGTCATCGAGCGGGTCCAGCGCCCGGCCATCGTGATGGCGCCGAACAAGACGCTGGCGGCGCAGCTCTACGGCGAGTTCAAGGAGTTCTTTCCCAATAACGCCGTCGAGTACTTCGTTTCCTACTACGACTACTATCAGCCCGAGGCCTACGTGCCGGCCTCGGACACCTACATCGAAAAAGATTCATCGATCAACGCCCACATCGAACAGATGCGGCTGTCGGCGACCAAGGCGCTACTGGAACGCCGCGACTGCGTCATCGTCGCCTCAGTTTCCTCGATCTATGGCCTGGGCGATCCCGAGAGCTATCACCAGATGGTGCTGCACCTGGATCGAGGCGATCGCTATGACCAGCGGCTGATCGTGCGCCGGCTGGCTGAGCTGCAGTACACCCGCAACGATATGGCCTTTAGCCGTGGCACCTATCGCGTGCGCGGCGACGTCATCGACATCTACCCCGCCGAGAGCGAACGCGAGGCGCTGCGGGTCGAGCTGTTCGATGAAGAGGTGGACAACCTGTCGCTGTTTGACCCGCTGACGGGCGAGCTGATTCAGAAGGTGGCCCGCTACACCGTGTTTCCGACGTCGCACTACGTCACGCCGCGCGATCGGGTGCTGGGCGTCCTGGACGACATTCGCGACGAGATGGTCGATCGCCTGAACTGGCTGAAGGACAACGACAAGCTCGTCGAGGCGCAGCGGCTCGAGCAGCGCACCCGCTACGACCTGGAGATGATCAAGGAGCTGGGCTACTGCAACGGCATCGAGAATTACTCGCGCTATCTGTCCGGACGCGAGGCCGGCGAGCCGCCGCCGACGCTGTTCGACTATCTGCCGACGGACGCGCTCCTCGTGATCGACGAATCACACGTCACCGTTCCGCAGGTGGGCGGCATGTACAAGGGCGACCGCTCGCGCAAGGAGACGCTGGTCGAGTTCGGCTTTCGCTTGCCGTCGGCGCTCGACAATCGACCGCTGCGCTTTAACGAGTGGGAGGCGCTCGCGCCGCAGGCCATCTTCGTGTCGGCGACCCCCGGCGACTACGAGGCCGAGATGCAGGGCGCGATCGTCGAGCAGGTGGTGCGGCCGACGGGCCTCGTCGATCCGGACGTGATCGTGCGCCCGGCCTCGACCCAAGTCGACGACCTGCTGGGCGAGATTCGGTTGACCGTTGAGAAAGAAGAGCGTGTGCTGGTGACAACGCTCACCAAGCGCATGGCAGAGGATCTCACCGAATATCTGGACGAACACGGCGTCGCCGTACGCTACCTGCACTCGGATATCGACACGGTGGAGCGCATGGAGATCATACGCGATCTGCGCCTTGGCGAGTTCGACGTGTTGGTCGGTATCAACCTGCTGCGCGAGGGGCTCGACATGCCCGAGGTCTCGCTCGTCGCGATCCTGGATGCCGACAAGGAAGGCTTTCTGCGCGCCGAACGCTCGCTGATCCAGACCATCGGTCGCGCGGCGCGCAACGTCAACGGCCGCGCGCTCCTGTATGCCGACAAGATGACCGGCTCTATGGAGAAGGCCATCGGCGAGACCAGTCGGCGCCGTGAGAAACAGCTCGCGTTCAACGCCGAACACGGCGTGGTGCCCAGAACGGTCAGCAAACAGATCGCCGACATCATGGAGGGCGCGCGCGTCGCACCGGCCGGTAAGGGCAAAGGCAAGGGCCGGGGGGCGCGACAGGCGCCGGAGCGGACCCGCGAGGTGCCGAAAGATCCGAAGCAGCTCGGCAAACTGCTCGGCGAGCTGGAGAAGCAAATGCTCGAACATGCCAAGAACCTGGAGTTCGAGGAGGCGGCGGCGCTGCGCGACGAGCTCTCGCAGCTGCGCGATCAGGGACTGAACCAGGCCAGCGCGGGCTAACGATGGGAGACGCCGTGGCCGACGCCCGCGCGCTGGAGCGGGCCCTCGCGGTCGACGGCGCGCTGGAGGATGTCGAGTTCAGTGGCGCCTTCGCTTGGCCGCAGTCGCTCAACGATCGTCGCTTCATCGACTGCCGCTTCGTCGACACGGTATTCGGATCGATCGACCTCGAAGGGACTGTGTTTAGCGGCTGCACCTTCGAGCGGGCCAGCCTGCGTGGCGCCAACCTCCGCGAGTCCAGTTTCCAGACCTGCGTGTTTTTCGTGGACGACGCGGCCGCCGACTTCCGCTATGCCGAGCTGCGCGACGCGCGCTTTGTGGGCTGCGATCTGACCACCGTCACCTTCGAACGCGCGAACGCGCACGGCCTGTCGCTGCTGCGCTGTCAGGCCCAGGGCGCCGATTTTTCCCTCCTGGATGTAGGGCTTGCGATCGGTCGCAACAACACGCGCTTTGCCTTCGAGGCCAGCGACTGCAATCTCGCCTACGCGGACTTCACGGGCGTGACCCTCACAGGCACGACGCTGCGCGACTGCCGGCTGGCACATGCCGTGCTGCATCGGGTCGACCTGACGGAGGCGGACCTGAGCGGCAGCGACCTGACTAACATCGAATCCAACGCGCTGACCCTCGTCGGCGCCGATCTGCGCGGCGCGCGGTTCAACAATCTGGACCCGCGCACGGTCGACCTTAGCGGCGCGCGCGTCAGCGTTGAGCAGGCGCTGGTGCTGCTCGATGCGCTGGGGATCGTCGTTGAGGATGCGTAGCGCGGATCACGTGTCGCGGTAGGCGTCCCTGACGTGGCGGCGCTGAATCTTGCCCGACGGCAGGCGCGGCAAGTCGTCTGCGAACAGCACGCGACGCGGGCACTTGAAGTGCGCGAGGCGCTCTCGGGCCCAGCTGATCAGTTCGGCGGCCAGCGCGTCGTCGGCGACATGACCGGGATGGATCTGCACTACGGTCAACACCTCTTCGCCCCACTCGTCATTCGGTACGCCGACGGTACACAGATCAAGCACGGCGGGGTGTGACTGGATGGCGCTGTCTACTTCCTGTGGGTAGATGTTTACCCCACCAGAGATAATGAGTTCGGCGCTGCGGCCGGTGAGAAACAGATAGCCGTCGGCATCGAAATAGCCCATGTCGCCGAGCGTGAAGTAGCCGTCGCGGTAGGACTTGCCCGTTTTCTCGCTGTCGTTGAAGTATTCGAACTGGCCGCGTTCCGGCGCCCGCATGTAGATGGTGCCCACGACGTTCGCGCCGACCTCGTTGCCGTCGTCGTCGAGAATGCGGTTGTCGAACTCCGGTCCGGGTCTGCCCACCGTTCCGGGTTTGGTCAGCCACTCCTCCGAGCCAATCAGAAATCCGCCGCCGCCTTCGGTCGCCGCGTAGTACTCCCAGATGATCGGGCCGAACCAGTCGATCATCGCTCGCTTGACGTGCACAGGGCAGGGCGCCGCGCCGTGTACGACGTAGCGCAGGCTCGAGATGTCATAGCGATTGCGCACGTCGTCCGGCAAGGCCAGTAGCCTATGAAACATCGTCGCGACCATATGGCAGTGTGTGATTCGATGCTGCTCGATGAGCGCCAGCGTTTCCTCGGCGTCCCACTTGTCCATCATTACGATGCCGGCGCCCGCATTCAGTGGCCGGTTGATGTCGATGGCCAGCGGCGCGGCGTGATAGGCCGGCCCCGTGCACAGATTGCGGTCGCCCGCCGCGCGGTAGCCGGCAGGCGCGACGTCCTCCCACTGCGGAGGCTCGGCGATGGCCTCGCGGCGATACACCCCTTTGGGACGGCCCGTGGTGCCCGAGGTGTAGAGCATGCGATTGCCAAGTTCGGGGTCGGCGACATCGGTCTCCGGCACGCCGGCAAGCCAGTCGTCTAGCGCGTCGAAGCCGGCCAGCGGTCCGCCGACGCTGAGGCGGAGCGAGGCACCGGGCGCGCTCGCGAGCGCCTCGATCGGCGGACCGCCGAGCGTGGCGTCGGCGATGAATGCCTTGGCCTCGCAGTTGTCGACGATGTAGCCGATCTCGTCGCCCTGTAGGTGAAAATTGATCGGCGTGAAGCGCAGGCCGATGCGATAGGCGGCGCACATCGCCTCGATGAACTCGGGTCGATTGCGCATCACGATGGCGATCGCGTCGTTGGAATGCAGGCCCGCCTCGCGCAGCCTGTGTGCGAGCTGGTTGGCGCGCGCGTTCAGCTCGGCGAAGGTGCGGGAGCCGAAGCGGGACGCTACCGCCATCTCATCCGGTCGGCGCGCCGCGTGCCAGGCGACGGCCATGCCGCGATCCCCGGCGTCGATGAGCGCCCGGCGCTCGCTGCTGCTGTAACCGTGCATGATTGACGCTCCCTCTCAATGCCACCTGCGCGCAGCATAGCGCCCGCGCGCGCGCGAGGGGAACTCGACCGTTTGGGTCGCGCCGTCGGTGATTGGTCGCAAAAAAAGCCCCGCCGGCATTTCGCTGGCGGGGCTTTGGCTTGTTGTCGGCACCTGGTCGCAGACCAGTGCTGCCGGAGCCCTCGGCAGGTGAGCCCGCCTGGCGGGCTCGACGAAAGGCTGACGTTAGAAGCTGAGACCCAAGCTCTTCAGGACATCGACCGGCACATAGTTCTGGCCCTGCGGGATGTTCTTGGACGCCGCGTAGCGGTTAACCGCTTTGATCGTGCCCGGTCCGAGCAGGCCGTCGACGTCGACGGTGTAGCCGGCCTTGCGCAGCGCGCGCTGCAGAGCGGATACGTTGTCGCGGGTGGCGTTCACGTCACACAGTACCGTCTGCCAGGCCATCTGCGCCTCAGAGATCTTCTCGGTGCGCGTGACGGTGCGGTACTGGGCCGGAATCGGCTTGCGCACTTCGCGCGCGGGTTCGACCAGCTTGGTCACCTTGACGGTGCCGTACTCTGCGGGGATCGATACCTCGCGGGTGCTTGCGGGCGTCTTCAGCGCGCGTCGCTTGACCGTCTTGTATTCAGCGGGAACCTCGATTTCGCGAGTGCTCGCCTTGGTGTCAACGACCTGCTTGGTGATCGTCTTGTAAGAGGCCGGGACTTCGACCAGGCACATGACCTCGCCGGTACCGTTTACGGATTGCGACACGACGGAGTTGCCGAACTGGTTCGGGTTGCCCTTCTTCCAGACTGTGTAAGCCGGCTTGTCGAGAACGCGCTCCTGCACCGTGCGGTAGGTCGCGGGGACTTCAACGATCTTCTTGCTAGCCGGACGGACCAGGACGCGCTCGGTGACCGTCTCGTAGGTTGCCGGAATGACTTCCAGTCGAGAACTGGCCTCTTTCGTCAGGACGCGCTCGGTGCCGGATTCGTAGCGCGCCGGAATGATCGAGACGTCCTCGGACGCTTCTTTCACGAGCACGCGCTCTTCGGTCGAGCGGAAGCGCTCAGGAATCAAGACGCGTGCATAGCACTCGCCCGCGCGGGCGTTGGGTGGAAACAGGTCGCCAGGGTTAGCAACGCGCATGTTGCCGCCTTCGGAGCTGCTATCAACCTGACCCCGCAGCGCGGCGACGCGATCTTCGCTGGCGCGCAGTTCGGCCTCAAGTTCGCGAATTCGAGCGCTGTCGCTTGCGGAACCGCTGGCGCCACTGCTCGCGGTGCTGGTGGATGTGGTCGTCGTGCCGGTGCTGCTGCACGCCGCCATGGTGAGCACGAGTGCGCTCGTGGCTATTGTCCGTATCATCAAAGTAATTCTCCTGTTGACCCTTCTATGAATCCTTTTCGGTGTCCTTTTCGAACCCCTTGGTAACCTGAGTCGAGGCGTCCCCCCTCTTGTCTCGGCGTCATCCCGGCGAGATTTCCCGTCAGGGTGCTGAGAACGCTGAGTCGACATGCCCGCCTTTTTTTGCGGATGTCCGCCTGTTTCCGCGGATGTCCGCAGATGCCCGCCAGTCGCCGTTCGCCTGTCGTGTGGCTCAGAAATCGCATCACGAAAGAGAGCGAACGTCATCAAGCATCGCGTCGGGCGTATTCAACCAGTGCTAGCCGGCAACGCAATCGCTGTGACGCTGAATTTACAATGCCTTGACTCAGCACGGGAAGATTACGCGTTATCTAGCGGATTTTGCATCGATTTTGCACTGTTTATGGCGCGTCAGCAGACGTGCCAGAATACGCTCGAGGGGTCGCGCCAAAAGCTGTACGGGGACACGATAGGAGGATCGATGGGTCGCGTATTGACCATGTTCTTTGGTCTGCTCGGGATCGGGCTGATCTTCGCCTGGTGCATCCGCCACGCCGAGCACATCGAAGCGGAGATCCAGGCCGACGCCCAGAGCGCCCTGACCGACGCCGGGTTCGATAGCATCACCGCCAGCGCGGACGGGCAGTTCGTCGCGCTGGCGGGCAGAGTGGCCGACGAGTCGCTTCGCGATCGCGCGATCGCGACTGTGGCCGCGCTGCCGCACGTGCTGCGGGTCGACAGCGCCCTTGGCGTCGAGGCGTTTGTTCCACCCCCGGCGCCCGACGCGACGCCCCTGCGCACCGAGCCCGATTTGTCCGACGTTGACGACTTGGCCGTCGAGCGGTTGCCTCAGGCGGTCACGCCGAATAACTCGCCGGAGACAACGGCCGCGCCCCCGGAGAGCACGTCGCTGTCGCTCGCATTCGATGGGACGGGTCGCACGGCGACGCTCAGTGGGGTCGACGCGATCGGCACGGATCTTGGCGAACAGTCACTGCTTCTATGGCTGGGTCAGCGTCTGCCAGGATTTGTCGTGAGCGGCGCGGATGCCATCGGCACGCAAGATCTCCTGGACACCGCAGAGGCGCTGTTGCCGGGATTGGCCGATGCGCAGAGCGCCCGGCTCGACATCAGCGAAGCCGGAATCGATGTCTCCGCTGAGTGGACCACCTACGAGGCACGGGCGGCGTACGAGTCGCGCGTCGGGCTGCTGGATTCGAATGGACCGCTGCGTGGACGCGCGATCGATCTGCGGCTGGCGTCACCGGAACCGACGGCCGTCGGCTGTCAGGCCGCGTTCGACGATGCCTTAAATCTGCGGACGATCCGCTTTGCCTCCGGCCGTGCGGTGATCGAGGCCAATAGCCTGCCCCTGCTGAATCGATTGCTGGAGGTGCTGCAGGCCTGCGACGTCGCCATCGTCATTGCAGGCCACACGGATGCCACGGGCGACGCCGCGCTCAACGAGCGCCTGAGTCTCAGGCGCGCCGAAGCGGTACGCCGATACCTCGTCGAGCGCGGCGCGGAGCGCGCGCGCATCGAGGTCGCGGGCTTCGGCGCCAGCCAGCCGATTGCCAGCAACGCGACCACCAACGGCCGCCGTCAAAACCGTCGCATCGAATTTCGCGTCGTAAGGAACCCACAATGAGCTACTTACTCGGCAAAATCCTGGTCTGCCTGCTACTCGCGTTTCTGCTGGGCATCGCGATCGGCTGGCTGCTGCGGCGCATAGGTGCTGTGAAGATGCAGCAGGGCTATGAAACCCGTCTCGACGACGCGGACGGGCGCATCGGTTCGCTGGAGCAGATGGTTAGCGATCGGGACAGTCGCCTTGGCGCCATCGATGCGGAACTTGTCAGCGTGCGTGATTCGATCCCCCCGCTGGAGAAGACGATCGCTGAGCGCGACGAACAGGTTCTGAATCTGACGCTGGATCGCGATACCTGGCGCGAGCGAGTGCCCGAACTCGAGTCACAGCTACAGTCCGCGACAGGGGAACGCGACGAGGTGGTCGCGGAGCTGCGTGTCGCCCAGGAATCGCTCGACGGTGCACGAACGGAACTGATGGCTGCACAGGAAACCCACGTCATTGAGCTGGAAGAGGTGAAAAAAGACCTCAACGAACGCGTGACGCGACTGAGCGCGGCGGAGGCGGAAATCGCGGCCGGGCAGGCGACCAGCCAAGGTCTGCAGTCCACGCTGGATGAGCTGACTGCGGCAGGCACCCGGGAGCGTGAGGCGCTGCAAGCCGAGCTTGCAAGTGTACGGCAGGCGGAGAGCGACGCGAAGGACAGCGCCAACGCCGCGGCGGCGAACCGGATTGCCTCACAGGATGCCACTATTGTTAGTCTCAACGGCGACCTTCGTAGTCGGGAGCTGACCATCGAGCAGTTGCGCGATCGCGCAGCACAGGTCGAGCGCGACGCGCGCGAGCGAGTGCGCTCCACGGCGAGTCAGGACGCCCTGATTGCGCAGCTGCAGCGGGACCTCGCCGCTTCCCAACAGCGCAGCGACAGCCAGGCCGCGGATCGCGAACTGGCCCGTACGGAACTGCGACTGGCCAACTCTGCGCGTCGTCAGCTCGATCAGGAGCAGGCGCGCCTACGAGAACAGCTGCGACTGGTCGGCGCACGCTTGGATACCGCCGGCGCCCAGGCGGCGGCCGAGCGCGCCACCGGCAGACGCGCGCTGGCTGCGCTCGGCGCGCGCTCACCTGGGGCGGCGGATGGGGATGCTCGCAGCACGCTGCGGATCAGCGAGTCAGCGCGGCGTCAGGCGCTCGCCGACTTACGTCGCAAACAAGAGCGCATCGACCGGCTCGAAGCGCAGCACCGCGGCGACCGGGGCGATCACGACGCGGCGATTCTGGCGTCCCTGCACGCCGGTACGGCTGCCGCCGGTGGCGCCGCATCAGCGCCGCACGTGGAACTGGCGGAACAGCGCCGCACCCCAGACGTCAGCTTCACGGCATCCGACCGGCCGGAGCGTGGGCAGTCTGGCGTCGGGTCGGTTGTTGAGACAGCGGCCGGATCGGACGCCACGCGATTTCTCACGTCGGCCCCAGCCGAGGTCGATGATCTGCAGGCCATCAGCGGCATCGGTAAGAAACTTAGCGGCCTCCTGAACTCGCTGGGCATCTATCAGTTTCGACAGGTGGCCGCACTGACGCGTGATGACATCGACTGGCTCGACGAGCGGCTGCGCTTCAAGGGTCGAATTGATCGCGATAACTGGCTGCAGCAAGCGCGGGAACTGCATCGCGCAAAGTATGGCGCCGACCCTGAGTGACGCCTCGGCGGGCGTCCCTGTTCAGTCCGTTCGCGTCTGCGCAATGGGTAGGCAAACGCGAAAGGTGCTGCCGCTGCCCGGTTCGCTGTCGACTTCCAGGCGACCACCCATCTCCTGGATGATCCCGAAAGAGATCGACAGGCCGAGTCCGGTCCCTTCTCCTACCGGTTTGGTGGTGAAGAATGGTTCGAACAGCTTGTTCATGTGTTCGGGTTCGATACCGACGCCGTTGTCTTCGACTTCGATCACACACTCCTTGTCGCCGTCGAAGCTGCGCACAGCGATCTTCCCGCCTTCCTCGATGGCCTGACCGGCGTTGACGATGAGGTTCAGCAGGACCTGCACCAGCCTGCCGCTGTCGCCCATGGACATGGCCTGGCAATCGTAACTCTCGATCACCTCGCACCGGTACTTGAGCTGATTTCTCGCGAGGGTCAGCGCGGAGCGCGCGCAGTCATTCAGATTGATCGGTGTGTGGTGCTCATCGCCCGTGTGGGCGAACGTCTTCAGGCTGTCGACGATGGTCTTGATGCGCTCCAGGCCCGTGCGGGTTTCGTCGATCAGTTCGAGCGCGTCCGTTGCGACATAGTCAAGCTCTTCCTCTCTGCAGTGATCGCGAAACTCGGCGAGTTCACTCGACTGCGCCCCGTCGGCCAACTCTACGGCGCGAATCAGCGTTGGCAGGTACTCGGCCAGCGTGTTGAGATTGCTCTGTACGAAACCGATTGGATTGTTGATCTCGTGAGCGACGCCCGCTGACATCACGCCCAGCGAGGCCATCTTCTCTTGCTGGACGAGCTGTTCCTGATTCCGCTCCAGATTTTCGATCGCTTCCTGGAGCTGACAGTTGGACTGGTAGAGTTCGCGGGCGCGATCCTCCAGCAGGCGTTCAGCCTTCTTGCGCCTGTTGCGCTCGCGCCTGAAGGCGTTCTCCAGCGCGCCCGCCGAGGGTTCTGGGGGCGAGGGCGCGGTGTTCATGCAGCAAGGCGAAGCTTCAGCGTGCAGTGATCGCCGCCGTCGTGCATACAGACGCTGTGATCGAGCTCGAAGCTGGTCTTGTAGTGATCGGCGGCGCCCTGGATGAGTCCCTCTGCGAGCCGGCAAAGCTTTCTCGGTGAACGATACGTCATGGTCAGCTCGCGGAGGTCGTCATCACCATAGTCGAAGCTAGGCAGGTTGGCTTCCGGCATCAGTTTGCGAACCTCGACGTGGATGACCGAATCGACGGTCAATAGAAACTCCCGCAGCGAGTACTCGGGTTTGAAGAACTCCGGATAGTTTTCGAAGAAGTACGGCACCATGTAGCGGCCGAAAGCGAACACGAGATCGTTCGCGTCGAAACCCGTTGCCTCAGAAGCCGCACCGACCAGCGCGAACAGGTCCTCGTCGGCGTAGGATTCCGTCGCGACGAATTCGCCGTCCAGTTCGGTCTGTTGTAGGAGCGCATCCCAAGCGGCGATGCCGAACTGTTCCTCGACCATCTCGCCCAAGATATTGAAAACCAC
Organism: Pseudomonadota bacterium; assembly: GCA_039029135.1. GTDB lineage: Bacteria > Pseudomonadota > Gammaproteobacteria > Pseudomonadales > Azotimanducaceae > JALZVT01. The sequence continues at coordinate 50,792 of JBCCGT010000017.1, forward strand.
GCCTTTCACGATTCGATCCTCATCGCGCCGGCGGCGCTAGTCCTTGTGTATGTAGATGTTCAGGTCGCCGCGCACCGATTCCGAGAGGTTGATGATCTTGCCAATCACGGCATCGGTCAGGACCAGGTCCTTGTTCAGAACCAGAACGCCTGCGGGTGTCAGCAGCGGCCGGCTGAGCCGCATTCCCGGAGTCAGCATGCGCGGGTCCATGCGGATTTCCAGCAGCTCGATATCCGTATCGTCCACCCGCTGCAGCGCGACCTCGAAATGCTCAATGAGGCTTGGCGCATAGCGCTCGCCCGCCGCGTCGCGAATGAAGCCAATCGCCTCTGCGGGCGTTAGTGCGCGCGCCTCTAGGCGACCGGCCAGCAGATCGTGGTAGTCGCGCGCGAGCGCCAGGATCTGTGATTCGAGTGGGATCCCGTCGCCGACTCTGCCGTCGGGGTAGCCCTCACCCCCGTGGCGTTCGTGCTGATTGCGGATGATCCGCGCGGCGTGGGCGAGTTTGGGCATACGCATCAGCAGCGCTTCGGCCAACACGGGATGCTGCTCGAATTCCGCGCGCTTTTCATCGCGCAGCAGTCGTGAGGGAATCTCCAGGAGGTGATCCGCGAGACCCACTCGACCGAGCCGATGTAGCAACGTGGCGTGGCGCAGCGCATCGACTGCCTCGGCGTCCAGACCCGCTTCCTCGGCGACCGCCAGCGCCAGAGCGCGCTTCTGGTCGAGATCGGCACAACCCTCGGGATCCCGTAGTTCGACGATGCTCGCGATCAGGTCGACCATCGCGTTGTGTCCGTCAGCGAGTTCCTTTACGGCGGCTTCGAGCTGTGAGTGGGACTGATTCAGCGCCAGGGTGCGTCGCTCGACGCGGGCCTCAAGCTCGCCGTTAAGCGTCTTGAGATGTTCCGCCTGCTGCTGCGTCAGCGCGCGCAGATGGTCGCGTTCCCTTCGAGCGTCGATTTGCTCGATCAGGTCCTGTGCCACCTCGATGAGCCGTGTGTCGTCCCAGGGCTTCGACAGATAGGTCGAGATCTTGCCCTCGTTGATCGCACGTACGGTGGATTCGATGTCCGAGTAGCCCGTCAAGAGTACTCGCTTGGTCGCCGGATAGAGCGTGGCCACCTGCGCGAGAAATTCCGCGCCCGTCATCTCTGGCATCAGCATGTCAGAGAAGACGATGTCGATCGGTTCGGCCTCGAGCAGAGCCAGGCCTTCCTTGCCCGACGCTGCGGTAATGACGTTCACCGGCAGCTTACGCAGCGCGCGCTTGAGCGCCTTGCAAATGTTCGCTTCGTCGTCGACGGTCAGCAGGGTAGGCCGACGATCAGCCGCTTTTGTGGCCTGCAAGTTGATGGCATTGACTCCGGTGGCGGGCTGCACCTTGAGTCTAGTCACCCGACCGTTTTCGGCCTCGCGCTGTTGTGAACGGCGTCACATCGCCGCGGTGGAATCGTCGCGGTTGCGCGTTAGTCGAGCGCCTGCTCGAGATCCGCGATCAGATCCTCTACCGCTTCTATGCCCACCGATATCCGCAGCAGGTTCTGGGGTATTGGGCTGCGCGGGCCCTCGATGGTCGGGCGGTGCTCGATGAGACTCTCCACGCCGCCGATCGACGTGGCGCGCACGAACAGCTTGCAACGACCAATGGTTGCTAGCGCGGCATCGGCCCCGCCCTTGACGAGGAGCGACAGCATGCCACCGAACCCGCCGTGCATCTGTCGCAGGGCGATCTCGTGACCCGGGTGGCTAGGCAGGCCGGGATAGAGCACGCGTTCGACTCGAGGGTGGGATTCGAAGTGCCGCGCAATCTGCAGCGCATTGGCGCTTGCCGCACGCACGCGCAGAAACAGCGTGCGCATGCCGCGCTGCAGCAGCCAGGCCTCGAACGATCCCAGGATCGCTCCATTTTCTGCGCGGGCGCGTTTCACTAGTCGCCAGAACGGGGTCTTTTCGCGGGTGATGAGCGCACCCGCCAGCACGTCGCTGTGGCCGTTGAGGTACTTGGTCGCCGAATGCATGACGATGTCCGCACCGAGGTCTAGCGGTCGCGTCAGCACCGGCGTTGCCGCGGTGGCGTCGCACACAACGATGGCGCCCTTGCCGTGAGCGACGCGGGCACAGGCCTCGATGTCGATCAGATTCCACACGGGGTTCGCCGGGGATTCGAGCCAGACCACGCGGCGCGCGCCTGTGGTCGGGTTAGCGAGGGCATCGGCGAGTGCCTGTGGGGCCGCGCCTGGATCGCTACCATCGAACTTTACGAGTCCGATACCCCATTTGGCGCTGAAGTCTTCCATCCAGTTGCGCAGCGACCAGTACATGACCTCCGGGACCACAATTTGGTCGCCGGGAGCCAGTGCCTGCACGATCGCCATTCCAGCCGCCATGCCGGAGGAGAACAGCAGCGTGTCGCTGCCGTGTTCGAGTTCCGTTAGCACGGTTTCCGCCAGTCTAAACGTCGGGTTCTCGTCCCGAATGTACGCATGGTGCCTGTTCAGCAGATCGTACTGCTCGTCGCGCGCGAAGGTCGTCGATACCTCAATACCCGGCATCACGGCGCCGCTGGTTGGGTTTGGAGGACTGGGATGGACCACGCGAGATTCGGGGCGCAGTGCGGGCGGGTCGTCGGCCATGGGCTGGCGTTCCTATATCGATCTGAGTGTTTCGCAGGCGTCGCGTTGTCGCGGTGACAGCGCCTAGTCGTCCAGTCTCGCCTGCATGCGCAGCAGTAGGTCTGCGAAGCTATCGCGAAAGTACACGGGCGTTGTCTCTTCGCTCTGCGGGTTCTCGCGATTTTCACCGAATGCCAGTCCCGCCTCGGTCAGTGCCTTGTATTTCTTGACCTTGTCGGGGTACTTGCTGCTGGGTCGAGATTTTTCTTCCAGCAGTCCGAGCTGCAGCAGCAGCTTGTTCGCTTTCACGGCCGACAGCTTGGCACCGTGCGCCTTCAGAAGGTTGGTCATCGAGTCGGGATCAGGCATTACCTCGGTTCCGTGGATTGGTGCATGGCTCTACTTCTACAGCTACAGCAGCTACAGCGCGTGCAGTTGAACGGGCAGTTCAGCGATACCGCGGATGAAATTGTTCGGGCTGCGCACAACCGGGCCGGTCACCTCGACCATCTGGTAGCGCTGCATGATCTCTTCCCACAAAACCCGTAGCTGAATTTCCGCCAGGCGATTTCCCATGCAGCGATGCACGCCGAAGCCGAAGGCGACGTGCTGGCGTGCGTTCTTGCGGTCAATGATGAGCTTGTCCGGGTTGTCGAATTTGCTCTCGTCGCGATTGCCGGACAGGTACCACATGACCACCTTGTCGCCCGCACTTATGGTCTTTCCGCCCAGCTCTGCGTCGACGAGCGCCGTTCTGCGCATATGAATCACCGAGGTTTGCCAGCGTACCATCTCGCTGACCATGTTCGGAATCAGCTCGACGCGGCCGCGCAGTAGGTCGTATTGATCCGGGAACTCGTTGAGCGCCAAAACGCCGCCGCTGATCGTATTGCGGGTCGTGTCGTTGCCCCCCACGATGAGAAGAAGCAGATTGCCCAGGAACTCGGCGGGGTTGTCCGCCATGTTTTTCGTGGCCTCGCCGTTCGCGAGCATGCTGACCAGATCGAAACCCGGCTCTGGCTGAGCCTTGCGCCGATTCCATAGTTCAGTGAAGGCCACAACGCATTCGCCGAGTTCGCGTAGTCGGTCCTCGTTGGAGATCGGCGCGTCCTCGCCCATCAGTTGTTCGTTGGCGGTCGTGATATCCGACCAGCGAATCAGTTTTCGGCGGTCCTGCATTGGAAAGTCGAACAGCACGGCCAGCATGCGCGCGGTGAGTTCGACGGCGACATGATCGACCCAGTCGAAGGTCGTGCCGACAGGCAGACCGTCGAGGATATCGTTCACGTTGTCGCGTATCAGCGACTCCATGTTCGCGAGGTTGCGCGGCGCAACGCTGGGCGATACGACGCTGCGCTGCTGCCCGTGGCGGGGCTCGTCCATTGCAATGAAGTTTTCGAGCTCCAGCGCGTTTTCCTCGCGCTCGACGTCGGCGATCGATATACCCTTGGCCTCGCTCGAGAACACCTCGTGATTGGTGTCCACTGCCATGATGTCGGCATGCCGCGTGATGGACCAGAACGGGCCGGAGGCGCTGTCTGGGCAGTAGTGCACCGGATCCTCACGGCGCAGCCGGGCGAAGTAGGGACGCCAGGTATCGTCGCCGTACAGGCGCGCGTTGCTGACATCGATCTGCTCCAGCGGCAGGCTGTCGACGGCCTCCTGGGTTTCCCGGGTGTAGGTACTGCTCGCGGCGGTCGCTGTGTCTGTCATGATCTCTCCTGATCCCTGAGAACGCTCGTCCCTCAGTGTAGGGGTTTTTCCTGCAGCCGCGAAATCGGTCAACATGGGCGGAGAGGGGATTGACTAACTGGAGAGTCGCGTAGCGATGCGACGTTTTCTGCTGCCGTCGTTGCTCGGCGTGATTGTGTTCTTTTGCCCGGTGCTGACCGACGAACGCCAGACCATTGTGTTTGCGCTTCTGACTGACGGGCTTCGATCGTTGGCAGGACAATGGCTGTTTGAGCTCCTTTTGATGCAGCTCGGCGTGGCCGCCGTCGGGGCGCTCGCGTGGCGGCTTGGTGTGCGGTGCGCCGGCGGGCTGGCGGTGGCGGCATTCGATACCGGCTGGCCCTGGGTGCTGCTGCGCTGGCTCGGCTTTGTGCTGGGCCTGCTGGTCTACTGCGACCTGGGTCCTGCGCTGCTGATTGCGCCCGACACTGGAGTCACCGTGTTCAACGACATCGGTTTGAGCATGTTTCTCATCTTCGTCGTCGGCATCGCGCTGCTGCCACTCATCACCGACTACGGCCTGCTGGAGTACGTGGGCACGCTCGCGCGCAGACCCTTCGAGTGGCTGTTCCGGCTGCCGGGTCGCGCCGCAGTCGACACCCTTGCATCCATCGTCTCGGCGTCGTCGATCGGCCTACTGATGACGCTGTCCCAATACGAGCGCGGCTACTACAGCACCCGAGAGGCGGCGACGATCGCGTGCAATTTTTCCATTGTCTCGATCCCGTTTTGTATCTTGATCGCCGATGTGGCCGGGCTGGAGACGCTGTTTTTCGGCTGGTACCTCAGCGTGCTGGCGGCCTGCTTCGTCTGCGCCGCGGTGCTGGCGAGGATCCCACCGTTGGCGCGGCTACCCGAAGACCGGGTGATTGGTCAATCTCCTGACGACGGGTCGTCGCGGGGCAGCGGGCTTGCGGCGGCTGCCGAGGCGGCCGTTGCGCGTGCGGCAACAGCACCGGGTTTTCGCGCCTATGTTCAAACGGCGCTGCGCAACTATGTGTTCACCGCGTTTGCCGTGATCGGCCCGTCCATGGTGCTTGCGACCCTGGCGGCGGTGCTGATGTTTCATACCGCTGTGTTCGATTGGCTGGCGTGGCCTGTGAGCGCGCTTCTCGATGCCTTCGGCGTCGCGTCCTCGACCGCGATCGCGCCGGGGTTTGTCGTGGGGTTCTTTGATCAGTTCATGCCCGCGCTGGTGGCGGCGCGCCTGGACGATCCGTTCTGGCATTTCGTGCTCGGTGGACTGGCGGTGGCGCAGCTCGTGTTTCTGTCCGAATTCGTACTGATCGTGCTGCGCTCGACGCTGCCCGTGGGTCTGGGTGTGCTGGGCGCCGTGTTCGTGCTGCGGACGCTGATTGCAACGCCGGTGTTGATGATTGGGGGGTATTGGGTGGTGGGGTAGTACGAAGCACCCCTCTCACAGCTTTGGCTTTGCCAAAGCTGCCTGTTCCAAGATGAGTTGATCAGCATTCGGGTTCTGTTCGCGGATGTAATCCAGCATGAAAAGGTTCATGCGGACAGCATCGGCACGCAGAGCGTGCTTGAACGCGGCTTGCAACACCGCATCCTGTTGCTCCTGCGAGGAGCTGGCCCCCTCCTGCTGCAGTGCCGTCGTGGCCGCTGCGAGCACCAACGACTGCCTACATGTCGCCATGGGCGCCGCGGCCCCGTCTACGTCGTCGAGGTGCCCCAACTCATCGGCCAGGGAGTCGGGCGTATGCCATGGGTCGGTTGGTGCATCCTGCCGGATCGCTTGTAGGTAGCGTTGCTGTCGCTCTGTGAGGTGGTCTGAGTGGCTGCGGCCGTTCTCACGCCCCGGGGATGCGGGTTCTGTTTCCGATTTAGCCTCTTCGGGAATCGAATCGACTAGCGCGGCGGGGCTACTGTGATCGTGCATGACTTGGTCTCCTCTGTGGTGGATAGGGAGGCAAGAACAGTAGGCACTGTAGTAGGCAATTGTGGATCGCTATCCACCCATACCTTTAGAGATCAACGGGTTGGGCGCGTTATTGATTGGACGCCGCCTCCACCAATACCCTACGAAAGAGCCGCCTCACGGGCGGCTCTTTGCGTTCTGGCCTACGACGGCCTCAAAGGCATCCAAAACACCCTCGCCCTACAGCTCCTCCGCCTTAGCTGCCGCCCCCGGACCCCTTCACCCTAGGCTTCTCCGCAGACAACTCTGAACAGGCGCGTCGGGCGCTGCGCCCAGATCCGTGGCGCGGTGGCCGGGGAGGTTGAGTCGGAGAGAGGGTCAGGGCACTGCCGCGACCCGGTCGACTGCGGCGTGGTTGAGTCCTTGGGATTTCGTCTTCGCGGAGGGTATCCACGCGTTGGCATGTAATCGCTCTTGACCTTGCTGGGCGTATGCATCGGCTCGCGGTCGGGGAGTCCCACGGACGCGGTGAGCAACGTGAAGACGCCCGAAATCCTGCGGCTGCCGCTCGGAAGCTCGTGGACGTAAACGCCGGAGGCGGTGTAGGTCGTCGGCATCGCCTCAGGACGCGACCTGTCCGGCGACCTGCTCGTAGGAGAGGATCACGAATTCCGCAGCCTTGAGCGGAGCGAAGCCCACGATCACGTTGACGGTGCCATTGTATATGTCGGTCTGGGTCGTCGTCGTCTCATCGCAGCGCACGAGATATGCCTCGCTCGGCTTGTTGCCCTGAAACACTCCCTGGCGGAAAAGCTGATGCATGAACGAGTCGACGGCGAGGCGAATCTGTCCCCAGAGCCGCTCGCCGTTCGGTTCGAAGACCGCCCATTGCAGCCCGCGGGAGATCGCCTCCTCGATGATGAGCCCCGTGCGCCTGACGGGAAGGTACTTCCAATCCGAGGCCATCGCATCAGCGCCGACACTGGTCCGCGCGCCCCAAACCACGGGGCCGCTCGCGGGCTGGACCCGCAGTGCGTTGACGCCCTGCCGGTTGATGAGCCCGACGCTGGCCGCAGTCAAGCTCTGCTCGAGGCCGGTCACCCCGCGTAGAACGGCCTCGTTTCCTGCGGGGGGCTTCCAGGCGCCGTGGGTAGCGTCGGTTCGGGAGATAACACCGGCCACGGCACCGGTCGGTGCGAACGGCCTCGGGACGTTCGATTGGAGCGGATCCGGCGCAACGATCCGCGGGAAGTAGAACGCCGTGTTGCGATCGCGCAGGCTCGTCAGGCCCGTGAGGTCGGCCGCATTCTGCGCGCTGGTCCACGAGGACGGGGGGTCGATCAGGAGCATCGCAAGATGCTCGCGACACCACTCGGAGGCTTTCGTCCAAACGGGGGCCCCAATATCACTGGTCCGATTCAGCGGAGGGATGCAGACGAGATTGACGATGTCGGCGCGCTTGAGGCGATCGATCGCAGCGTCCCAGTCGCCTTTGACCATCCCCGCTACGGTTCCGTCGTTTCCGTTGGTCATCGCAGCAATGGCCGATGTCCCAGTCGGCCGTGCCGCGGGGACCGTCGTCACGCGCGCAAGCGCGGACTGCTGGGCGAGAATCGTGGTGACGCTGCGGCTCGCGGTCGCCTCGATCGAGACGTTGGGGAAGCTCTCCCGCGTCACGATCGAGCGCATGTAGTTGCCGGTAGAGGCCAGAACTTCGGGGTCTATCTCGTCGATCGCGAGGTGGAAGTGGTTGGTGTCGGTGGTCGCGGTAGGGGTCCCTGCGGTGCCGTGATCGACGCTCACGCGGATCCGATTTCCCCACTCGCCAGCACTGGAGGCGGCAAGCACGAGGTCGCCCGCCGTCGACGTCAGGGTCACGGAAGCGGCCTGGGCCTCCGAATCCGTAACCCGAGACACGAGTGCGGTCGAGCCTCCGTTCAGGAAGAACTGGTAGACAGAGTAACCGAGCTCGCTGTCAACCCAGAGACCTCCGCACTGGCGTTCGAAGTCGCTCCAACTGCTGAGGCGAATGGGCGCGCTCTCTTCGCCGCGTAGCGTGCGACCGACGAAGGCTGTCACCGAAGTGGCGACAAGGGGAATCGTGCGAACTCCGCTGGCAAGTTCTTCGACGTAAACCCCAGGCCAGGACGGCGTGGTCGGCACGGCAGGTGAATTCTCCGTTCGAGTAGGAGGATGTCGGCGAGTGGCGACTCACCGCTGCAACCGAGTATGGCATAGACTCTGCGCAAGCCCGTTGCAATTCTGTCTAGGCCGAACACCGAACAAGAAGTTGCAAGTCGCGTAATCGAACGGTCGGGCGGCATGCGTCCCGGACTCGGAGCAGCACTGGATTGCATGCCGAATTCACTCCCCACTCCAAGTGCACGCACACCTCGTCGCGCGCGCCACGTCTCAATTCACAGCTGCGCTTGCGCATCGCAATTCCGACGGAATGCACGGTTCCCGTACAGTTGGCCGAAGCTTGCCGGAATTTCGGACCGAATCTTTCTGCTGATGAGCAGGGCGTTCGGCAGGCGGAGGTGTCGCCGCGAGTACCAACCTTAGAAGCGCCTGAAACTCTTGTTGTATAGCCGCGTCCATGGTCGCTGTGCGCCTTTCTCGCCCCGGTAGTAGAAGCGAATCTTATTGTCAGCGATCGCAAGATCCGCCCTGATGTCGATGTAGCCCAAACTGGTCTTGATCCCATCGAACTCAGCTCGCGGAACTTTCTCATCACGCGGTTTTGAGACGTCAAGAATCCAGTGGTCCGCACCGGTGTCGCCGAACGATTCCTTAAAAGTGTTGCGAACCTGCTGGACCGATTTCCACGGCGCTGTCGTCGTGTTGAAGAAGTGCGAGAAGGGACCGATCACATGCCAAGACGAGACCCAATTACCACCCAGCTCGCGCATCTCGCGAAAAGTGGCCTCAATTTCTGCGGCTGTTGATCCCGGACTTACATGAGTGCAGATCATGAAGCTGTGCCGACGTCCCGCTATAGCGAAACACTGCCGGATGCCGGGATAAGTGCAGTCTTCCAGAGCTTTTCCGACCTGGAACTCCAAGAGTGTTTGCTGACCAGTTGCGGGCCGAACAGAAATTCGCATTGGCGCCCCGAAAGTTCGATTGGTTTGATTAGAATGCCAGGCGTCTGCACGCGATACGCTCTACTGCGATGGCACCTTATTGCTGCACATGGAGCCAGATCCCAACGTTTGCATGCACGCCTGCCCCTACTCCACCCGCCTGACCGGATATGCCGAGAAATTTGTCATGGCCCGCGATCGGTTGTGAGTCAAACCAGGTAACGGTTGTCGAGAACGCAGTAATAAATCCGGTGGAATAACCCATGGCGATCGACGCAGAGCCGGCGGTCAGTCGACCACCAGAGAGGTGTAGATCAAGAGCCGAGAAGGGGCCAGATTCAAGGTTGGCAAAACCTGTTATGTCTTCCTGCCAGCCGACCTCAGGGATTGGCCGCGGTTTCATCCCTAGCATGCCGCGACCTGCCTCCACGAAGGCGAATCCGACTAACTGAGCAGTGTCAGCCAGGAACTGGTGCGGCATAGGAAAACCGGTACTCCCTACGCCAACCGATGCGCCAACACCCAATCCGCCGCCTAAGAACAAGAATTGAAAGGCGGTCCGCTCGCCGACCGGACGGAACTCGAATAACTGCGCTATCCCGCCAACCGTGACGTGTGTCGCCAGTCCTGCAAGAGAACGCACCTGCCAGCGGTCGTACCTCGTAGCGCTAAGGTTTTTCTGAAGCTGATATGCCATAAATCTCTAAGCCCGGTTCGAACTTGTTTAAAATACGATCGCGCAAAGGATCAAACTAGTCCACACGGAAACACAATTTCGGTCGAGCCCGCCCCCTCGTTCAGGCGTTGTCAATCGCTCCCTACTCCCTACTCCCTACCCCCTACTCCCTTCCCCCACAAGACAGAGACCAGATAAGTGGATGAGCGAGGGGATAGGAAAGATAACCTGTTTGTCAGAGGCACGGAGCAAGTATGCCCGATTTGGTTTCAGCAGCTCTGAAGAGTCGTCAGCATCAGGTTGTGTTCTTCTTATGCGCAACCGGGAGCAAGTCTGACAGGGCCTGCGGTCGTTTTGCGACCAGCGTACCAGTGTGCGCCTCGTTGCTGCGTTTGTCGGGTGCTGTTGGGTGTGAAGAACCCTCCGATCTTTGTCGGACGAAGGTCTTGAGATGAGTTCCGGGATCTGACGTCAGGCCGTAAGGGTGTCGTGGTCCACGGCGGGCGGAGGGAGCTTTGGCGTGGCAGCAGGTGGCGCTCGTGCGGTGTCTACTGTGCACGCCCGATGTTTAAGGTGCTCAAGAATCGTGTGTATGACATGAGGGTCGGTAATTTCAGCGATGACCCGCAACCGACCACCGCAGTGCGGGCAATGGGTGATGTCAATGTTGAAGACCCGTTTCAGATGTGTGGCCCAGGTGATCGGGGCGATGGTTTGCTGTTTTGGAGTCTGATCCGCTGGCGAGGCGGTGGCCAGAGCTGAGTCTTTTCTTCGTTTTCGGAAGCTCCTCCGACCTTTTTATCCGCCTCGTCCGGCAGGGACGATCCGGGATCGAAGTGCTGCACAGGGGGCTAACACACCATCCCTCTCACAGCTTCAGCGCTGCTGAAGCTGCTGTCGGGTAGCTCTTTCGCGCCGCGAAAGAGCGATATATCTGGTGAGGTTGTGCTGTGGTCTGGGAACGAGTGCGGCCGGCCGAGCAATGAACTCTTCCGGCGTGAACACAAACTGCGTGGTGCCATCACGAAATGGGCGCTTGAGTCGCCATTGAACCCGGCCATCAGGGCGCTGTGACAGGCGTTCGAGACACTGGGCGGACCGAGTAATGTATCGGCATAGGTGTTCCAGCCGATCCCGCCGGTCAGCCGGAATAGAGATGGCGGCATTTTGGGAATAAGTCGGGGCATGACCAGGTCGCGGTCAGATGACAATACACAGATGCCGTGTGCGGTTTCAGCCGATGACTTGCTCGGAAAAGAGCTGGCGGAAAAGTAACCTGAGAGCTTCGTGGGTTCTTAAACAGAAGAATAGGTTGGACAGTGACGAACCGGACAATGGTGCAGCGGGAGTACCCCAGGGTGGCCACAAAGCCGGCAGAAAATTGGTAGGCACGACCAGATTCGAACTGGTGACCTCTACCATGTCAAGGTAGCGCTCTAACCAACTGAGCTACGCGCCTACGGGGAAGTTCGGCGTCGCCGACCCTCGCGGGGGCGCAACTTTAGCACTCTGCTCGGCGTCGCCCAACCCCTAGGACTCCCGGGCGCCGAAACGCTCGGCGAGGCGGTTGACCAGCGGCTCCAGCGGCTCGGTCCCATCAACGCGCAGCGCCCGCTGGGGCGTCTCGAGGGTCGCGAACTGGCTCTCGACCAGCGCGGCGGGCATGTAGTGATGCTCTCTGGCCGAAATCCTCGCGCGCACTGTCTCCGCGTCCACCACCAGATGGACGAACTCGACGCGATTCCCCGCTCGCAGCGTCTCCCGATAGGTCCGGCGCAGCGCGCTGCAGGCGAGTACGACGGGACCCTCCTCGCTGATCAGAGCCGCCAGGCGGTCGAGCCAGGGCGCCCGATCGGCGTCGGTCAGGGGTTCGCCCGCGGCCATCTTGTCGATACTGCTGGTCGGGTGAAAATCGTCGGCGTCATGAAACGGCAGTTCCAGGCGGGCCGCCAACGCGCTGCCCACGGTCGTCTTGCCACAGCCGCTGACCCCCATGAGGACGATGCTGCGTGCGGCACGTGTCATCAGTTGCCGCTCCAGCCGTCGCGATGCAATCCGTCCGCGTGCGCCGACGCCGTGCCGTCGCGGCGCCGATAGCCGTGCTGTCCAAAGGCGTCGCGCTGGGCGGCGATCAGGTGCTGCGGCAGCCGTTCGCGCGTGGCGGTCTGCAGCCAGCCGAGCGTCGACGACAGGACCGGTGTCGGCACGCCGTTGGCCGCCGCGTGGCGCACCACGTGGGCGAGATCGGGCAGCGCCCGTCCGACGCGCTCGCGCAGCATCGCGGTGAATAGCAGGTTTTCGGCATCCGGCTCGTCGTCCAGCGCGGCCAGCGCCGTCTGCAGTAGCTCCGCGCGGATGATGCAGCCGGCCGTCCACAGTCGCAGGGGCTCTGACTGGGCAAAGGGCCAGCCGTACTCGGCCGCGCCGGCTTGCATCAGCTGCAGTCCCTGCGCGTAGATGGCGAGGCGTGCGAGCAGCGCGGCGCTGTCCAGGCGCCGCAGCGACAGTCGGTTCGTTGTCGTCAGGCGGCCGGCCTGGGCGCGCAGCCCATCGCGGTTGGCGCTGCGGCCGGAGAGGGCGCGGGCGTCCACCGCCGCGGCGATGGCGGGTACGGGCACACCCAGTTCTAGCGCCGTCGCGACCGTCCAGCGTCCAGTGCCTTTCTGCCCGGCGCGGTCTGCGACGTGATCCAACAGGCGCTCACCGTCAGGGGCGCGGGTGCGCAGTATGCGTATGGTGATCTCGAGCAGGAACGACTGGTGTTCGCCGCTTTGCCAATGCTCGAAAAGATCGGCGATCTGCGCATAGGACATCTCCAGCGCGTCGCCGAGCAGGTCCGTGATCTCGGCCAGCAGCTGCATATCGGCGTACTCGATGCCGTTGTGCACCATCTTCACAAAATGCCCGGCGCCGTCATCGCCCAAGCGCGCGACGCAGGGACCCAAAGGACCCTCGGCGGCGGACGCCTCGAGCAGCGGCCGCAGCGAGCGCCACGCCCCTTCCGGACCGCCGAACATCATGCTTGGTCCCTGACGCGCCCCGCTCGGACCGCCGGAGACGCCCAGGCCAACGAAGTGCACGCCGCTGGGTCGCGCGCGCTCGCTGCGGCGACGAGTCTCACTGAACAGGCTGTTGCCCGCATCGACCACGCAGTCACCCGAGTCCAGTCGTTCCAGCAGTTGCTCTAATACGTCGTCGACCGGCCCGCCCGCGGGGACCATGAGGACGATGCAGCGCGGGGGCGAGAGTTGGTCGACAACGGCGTTCAGGCTCTCGCAGCGCTGCACGCCGGCGTGCAGTTCCCGGCCTGCCTGGGGCGCCTTGTCCCACGCAACGACCTTTGTGCCCTGGTCGACGAAGTTCAGCGCCAGGTTGCGACCCATCGCACCAAGTCCCAACAAACCGATCTCGCGCAATGCTGTCTTTCCTATGCTTTCCGGCGACCGCCAGATTAACGCGGCAGGGGCCGGCCGACCACGCTGCGAATCAGTGCCGGGCGCGCTGTGAAACAACGCGCGTCTTGGTGCGTGCCGGTCCGAACAGGCTCAAGTCGCGCTCGGGTATGCCGTCACCGCGTTTGAAGAACCGCGAGGTTTGATCCTTGGATATCGCTACTCTCATCGGCCTCGTCGGGGCAGCGGCCGTGGTCGCCGTCACGATCCTGCTTGGCGGCCAGCCGATCGTCTTCGTCAACGTTCCGTCGCTGGTCATCGTGATTGCCGGCACGCTGATGGCGGTGATGATTCGGTTCAGCCTCGGTCAGTTCTTGGCGGCCACGAAAGTGGCGGTCAAGGCGTTCTCGTTTAAGCAGGAGACTGCGGAAGAGCTGATCGAAAAATCCGTCGAGCTCGCGACCATCGCGCGCAAGGACGGCATTTTGTCGCTGGAAGAGGCGGAGATCGACAACCCGTTCATGAAACAGGGGATCGATCTGGTGATCGACGGGCACGACCAGGAAGTTGTGCGTGCGATCCTCACCAAAGACATGGTACTCGCCGTCGCCCGCCACGACGAGGGTAAGCGCATCTATATGGCGATTGGCGATACTGCCCCCGCGATGGGCATGATCGGCACGCTCATCGGCCTGGTGCAGATGCTGTCCACCCTAGACGATCCGAAGCAGATCGCGCCCGCCATGGCCGTCGCGCTGCTGACCACACTGTACGGCGCCGTTATCGCGAATATGTTCGCGATGCCGATCGCCGACAAGCTGGGTCTTCGCAGCAAGGAGGAGCGGCGCAGCAAGTCGCTGATCATCGATGCGATTGCGGGTATCCAGGACAGTCAGAACCCGCGCGTTATTGAGAGCCTACTGAAAAACTATCTGCCGACGTCCAAGCGCGATGCGGATGCGAAAGAGGCGGCCTGAGCGTGAGCGAAGAAGCCGAGTCCGCTGACGAAGGCCCACCTGGTGCGCCGGCGTGGATGACGACCTTCGCGGATCTGTCCACGCTGTTGCTCTGTTTCTTTGTCCTGCTGCTGTCTTTTTCGGAAATGGACGTGGCCAAATTCAAGCAGCTCGCCGGGTCGATGCGGCAGGCCTTCGGCGTACAGGCCGAGATTAAGGTCAAGCAGATCCCGAAAGGCACGAGCATCGTGGCGAAGGAATTCAGCCCCGGCGAGCCTAAGCCCACGGCGCTGAATCAGGTGCGCCAGTTTACGATCGACTCGACCAAGAACACGCTGCGATTCTCGGACCCGGCGGACATTGACGCGTGGAAGGAAGCGAAGGAAAAAGAAGAGCAGCGCAAGCAGAAGGCTGAGGAAAGCGTCAAGCGTATCGCGGAGGCACTGTCGGAGGAAATAAAACAGGGCAAGGTGCTGGTGCGCGCGGTGGGGGAGCAGACGATCATACACATACAAGAGCGCGGCTCTTTTCTGCTGGGTTCCGCCAGTATCAAGCGGGATTTCCTGCCGGTGCTGAAGAAAATCAACGATCAGCTGAGGAAGACCTCCGGGATCGTACGCGTGGCTGGACACACCGACAATCTACCCATCTCCACGGGCCGTTTTCGCTCCAACTGGGATTTGTCCACGGCGCGGGCGGCGTCCGTGTTGCACGGCATTATGGGCAGTGGCGGCCTAGACGCCTCCCGCTTCATTGCTGCGGGACATGCCGATACGGTGCCGCTTGCATCGAACGCCACGCGCGAAGGCCGCGCGCGCAATCGGCGTGTCGACATTTCGATCTACCAGGGCGACAAGAGCTACTTTATCCACGATGAGGACTTCATGCTGGATCAGACTCGGTCGCCGCAAGGAGCGCCGGGCGAGTCGCCCGCAACAGCGACGCAAACAAAGCTAGACGAGACACCGTAGCGGCGCTAGGCGATAGCAATTTGCTCGCCGGGGGGAGTCTGCGCTTCCGGCGAACCGCCGCCATAGGTTGACAGCATGTTCTCTAGGGTCGCCTCGATGTCGACGGGCGCGTGCAGCTTGACCAACAGCTTAGCCTCGTTGGCGGACACGCCGCATTCGGTGCGTAGACGCTCGGCGCTCGCACCCTCTATGGCCAGTCGTTGGGCCTTGTCATAGTCGCGTGGCGACTCGCGCTCCGAGCGCAGATCCCGCTCGGTGAGTAGCTGCACGCGTTCTTCTATGCGTCGTAGCACGCCCTGCGCCTCGAGCTGCGCCTCTGAGTGGCGGGTGTGGCTGCGCTGCAGCGTGACGATGTCACCCAACGCGCGGGTGAGAGCGCGCTCGGTCTGCGAAAGCCTTGTGAGCGCGAAGGCCAGCAATGCCGCCTCAGCGGCGAGCGTCATAATGAGCAGTATCGCGACTAGTGGTGCTAGCGTCATGGTATGGATCTCAGCGGTTGAGCAGATCGCGCAGGCGCTTGATCGCGCTCGCGTGAATCTGGGAAACGCGCGACTCGGTGACGGACAGGACTTCGCCGATCTCGCGCATGTTGAGTTCGTCGTCGTAGTACAGCGACATCACCAATCGCTCGCGTTCCGGCAGACCGCGTATGCAATCGGCGAGGCGTTCTTGCTTGGTGCGTTCGTCGGCCTGACGGTGTGGTTCCAGGTCCGGATCCGCCTCGGCGTCGATCGGATCGCCGTCCCGCTCGGTGTCGTCCAGGCTGAAGAGTCGCGCCGACGCGCCGTCACGCAGCGTCGCGTGGTAGTCGTCCAGGCTCACGCCGAGCTCGTTTGCGATGTCCTGATCTTTGGCCGGGGCGCCCGTCGCGGCTTCAATCTTTGCGGTCGCGGCGCCGATCTCGCGCAGCTTTCGATACACGGAGCGCGGCGTCCAGTCGCTGCGGCGTACCTCGTCGAGCATCGCGCCGCGGATGCGGATGCCTGCATAGGTTTCGAAGCTCGCGCCCTGGCCCTCCCTGAACGTGCGCCCCGCCAGCAGCAGCCCAAGCATGCCGGCCTGGATCAGGTCGTTGACGTCGACGCTCGCCGGCAGCCGGTTCACCAGGTGATAGGCGATGCGTTTCACCAGCTCCGCGTGCTCGAGAATCAGTCCCCCCGGATCATCCGCTGCATCCGAAAACGCCGCCGTGGGATCGTGGGAGGGATGGGCCACTACAGGCCCCGCTTGTTGCGTTCGGCGCGCAGGCGACGCTCCAGGAAGAACTCGAGCTGGCCGCCGGGATCTGTGGGTGGCGTTAGCTGGCCGACGCGCTTTGCCAGGCGATCGAACGCGCGGGCGGCCGGACAGGATGGAAAGCTCGCGAGCAGGCTGCGCTGTTCCCGCGCTGCGCGACGGACAAAGGGATCATTGGGAATGCTGCCGATCGACCGCAGGGTCACCCGCAGAAATCGCTCCGCAACTTTCGCCAACTGCTCGAACACCCGGCTCGTTTGTTGTGCGGACGCGGCGCGATTCACCAGTATCCGGAAGCGCTCCACGCCGTGGTCGCGATTCATCACCTTGATCAGCCCGTAGGCGTCCGTGACGGAAGCGGGCTCGTCCTGCACGACGACGATGACCTCGTGTGCGGCAGCCGCGAGTCGCACCGCGGGCTGACCGACGCCCGGTGCACAGTCGAGTATCAGGCAGTCCACCTGCTGCTCGAGCTGACAGAAGCTGTGCACGATCCCGGCCTGTTCTCTCACGCCGAGGTCGGCCATGCGCGAGATACCGGACGCGGCGGGGACGATGGTCAGATGGCGCTCCACCGGAATGAGCAGATCCTGTATAGAACACTCGCCGGCCAGCATGTGGGACAGGTTGAGGCGCGGCTGCACGCCCAGGGCGACGTCGATGTTGGCCAGTCCCAGATCCGCGTCCAGCAGGAGTGTTTCCTTACCCAGGCGCGCCAGCGCCGCGCCCAAATTGACGGCGATCGTCGTCTTGCCGACGCCGCCCTTGCCGCCAGTGATCGCGAGCACCAGGCTCGGCCGACGCGGTACCAGGGCTCGCGCCGCGCGGTTGGGAATGCCGTCAGCATGGATGTCGGTTCGGCCGGGCTCGGGCGTTTGCCTGAGCGCTTGCGCAGTCCCTGAGACCGCCTTAGCTGTCATGTATCGTCTCCTGCGCTTGCGAAGTCGGGTAGCTGCTTGACGAATCGGCTCCAAACTCGTGCATCAGCGTGACCGCCTTGCCGACCAGCCCCGCGCGATGGTCGTGCGCGGAGCGAATGTCCTCCGGAACACGCTGCCCTTCACAGGTATAGGCGATGGGACGATTTGTGCTAATGGCAGCCGAAAGAGCGGGCCCAAGGCTGGTCGCCTCGTCGATTTTGGTGAGCACCAGCGCCGCCGTGGTTTGCGCTTGAAACTGCCGCAGCGCATCCAACTGGCTGGCACGCGACGCGTTTGCGGCGAGTGTGATCAGCGCGCGCAGGCGCTCATGGCTCGACTGCAGCTCATGCAGAAAGTCGAACAGGGCGGGATCGCGCGGCGCGAAGCCCGGCGTGTCGATCAGGACCAGGCGTTTTGCAGCAAGGCAGCTCAGCGTGCTGCCTAGCTCGTTGATCGTGCGGATGGGCTGGACCGGAATGTTCAGCAGCGCGCCCATGCGTTCGAGCTGCGTGTGCGCGCCGATGCGCAGGTGGTCGCAGTTGATCAACGCCACGCTGTCGTGCCCGTGTTCGATCGCATGACGGGCGGCGAGCTTGCCGATCGTGCTGGTCTTGCCGACCCCGGTAGGGCCGATGAACGCGAATATGCCGCCGACCGCGCACGGGTCCGTGGGTAGCAGTGGAATGCGGTTGGCGAATTCGCTGATGGCGGTGCGCCAGACGCTGTCCGGATCGGCGTCCTGTGCCTGCGTCGTCGCCAGTTCTCTGATCAGATCCTGCGCGAGGCCAAGGCGTTCGAGGCTGCGCATGAGGCCCGCCCGCGCCGGATGCCGGTGCGCCAACTCGCTGCTGGTGAGTTCCGCAAGCTGTTCAAATACGACGTGGCGCAGCGAGTGCATCTCGCTTTCGAGGCGATTGACGCCCGCGTCTGCGCGAGCGGCGCTCGCCGACGCTCCGGTTACCTCCGGTGCGGCATCAGTGGTCGGCGCGGGACCGAACTGCTGATGCAGCAGCGCTGCGTCATAGTCCGTCGCTGCCACCACCTCGACGCCGCCGTCCTCGGTCTGTTCGTTGTTCAGGATGACGGCGTCGGGTCCCTGCTCGCGCTTGACCTTCTCCAGCGCCTCTCGACTCGTCGCGGCGCGGTGTCGCATGATTTTCATCGCTCGTCCTCTCTTAGCCGCCCACGGTGGCGACGACCCTGACGCGTCTGTCGTCTGGAACTTCGTTGTAGGCCAGCACGTTCAGCGCCGGGATGCCCTGGCGTACAAAGCGTGCGAGCCAGGCGCGAATGGCGGGGGGCACCAGCAGCACGGCGGGCTCGCCCGCCGCCTCGCGGCGCTGGGTTTCGTTGGCGAGCGCCTGCTGTAGCTGGTCGGCAAGCTGCGGATCGAGCCCGGGTTGATCGTCGCCGTGGGGCAGCGCGGGTGCGTTTGCGATCTGGCCCTCCAGGCCGGCGGACAAACCGGCGGGGCGCGTGCCGCGCATCGAATCCTGCAGAATCTGCTCGAGCTGCGGCGCCAGCGTGAATGCGGGCATCTCTTTGGCCAGGCCATTGATCCTGTGCACGATTGAGGGCGCGATCGCGCGTCTGACCGCCGCCAGCAGAGCCGCAGGGTCCGTGCCGTAGGCCGCCTGCTCCGCGAGCGTTTCCACGATGCTGCGCATATCCCGAATCGGAATGCCCTCTTTGAGCAGGTCCTGCAGCACACGGTTGAGCTGAGCGAGTGTCATTACCGCAGGCACCACCTCCTGCAGCGCCTTGGGCGCATTGACGGTGAGGCGATCGAGCAGCTCCTGTGTCTGTGTATGACCGAGCAGACGATGGGCGCTCGTCTTGATGATCTGGCTGAGATGGGTGCCCACCACCGTGCTCGCATCGACGACGGTGTAGCCCAGGGTGCGCGCGTGCTCGCTGTTGCCGGTGTCGACCCAGACGGCGTCCAGCCCGAACGTAGGATCCTTGGTCGGTATCCCGGAGGGCTGACCCGCGACGCCGCCAGGGTCGATGGCGAGTTCCTTGCCCGGGTGCACTTCGCCGGTTGCGACGGGTACGCCGTTCAGCAAGATGCGATAGGCCCCAGGCGCGAGGTCGAGATTGTCTCGGATGTGCACCGACGGAATGAGAAAGCCGAGTTCCTGGGTCAGATTGCGCCGGATGCTGCGGATCTTGCTCACCAGTGGGCCATCCTGCTCGCTGTCGACCAGCGGTATCAGCCGATAACCCACCTCGAGACCGAGCAGGTCTGCGGCCTCGACGTCGTCCCAACTCAGCTCGCTCGGCGTCGGCGGCGCGGGCGGTGGCTCTGCCGCCTGCTCGGCGCGCGCGCTCATCTGGGCGCGTCGGCGGCGCTGCCACGCGATCGCTAGTCCGCCGCCGCCCAATAGTAGAAAGACGAGATTGGGCATGCCCGGCACCAGTCCGAGCAGAAACAGTACGCCGCCGGCTACGAACAGCACGCGCGGTTCACTGATCAGCTGGTTGATGACCTGTTCGCCCATGTCCTGATCGGAGGACATGCGCGTGACGATGACCGCGGTACCGGTCGACAGGAGCAGGGAGGGAATCTGGGCGACCAGCCCGTCGCCAATAGTAAGCAGCGTGTAGTTTTCGACGGCCTCAGCCAGCGGCAGGCCGTGTTGCAGTGTGCCAATCGCGAGTCCGCCGATGATGTTTACGAGCAAGATCAGGATGCCCGCGACCGCGTCTCCGCGGACAAACTTGCTGGCACCGTCCATCGCGCCGAAGAAGTCGGCCTCTTCGCGAATCTCGGCGCGCCGCGCCGATGCCTGTTCCTGATCGATGATCCCGGCGTTCAGGTCGGCGTCGATGGCCATCTGGCGACCCGGCATGGCGTCCAGGGTGAAGCGGGCGGTCACCTCCGATACGCGGCCTGCACCCTTGGTCACGACCACGAAGTTGATGATCACAAGTATCGCAAACACGACCAGACCGATCGTGTAGTTGCCGCCGATGACGAATTCGCCGAAGGCCTCGATTACCTTGCCGGCCGCATCGGTGCCCTCGTGCCCCTTGAGTAGCACCACCCTGGTCGAGGCGATGTTCAGCGCCAACCGCAGCAGTGTGACGAGCAGCAAGATGGTCGGAAAGATCGCAAGCTCCAGCGGCCTGCGGACATAGAAAACCGCCAGTATGATCACTAGCGATAGAGCGATGTTGAAGGTGAACAACAGGTCCAGTGCCACCGCGGGCAGCGGCAGCATCATCATCGCGAGCAGTAGCAGCAGGAACACCGGCGCGCCCATCGCGTGGTTTACGTGCGGCTCAAGCAATGCGAGCAGGCGCCGCATCAGACAGTCCCCTCAGGCTCGTCGCCCTCGACGTCGATCGTCGGGCGCCGCGGTTCGGCGCCGCCGCGTGCCATATAGGCGTCTAGCTGGAACAGATAGCTCAGCACCTGCGCGACGGCGATGTAGAGATCTGCCGGGATCTCCTCGCCGATTTCTGCCGTCCTGAACAGTGCGCGCGCCAGCGGTGGCGCCTCGAAGATCGGTACCCGATGTTCGTTCGCGCGTTCGCGTATGCGCGCGGCGAGCAGATCCGCGCCCTTCGCAACGACGATTGGCGCGTTCATGTGCTCCGCCTCATAGCGCAGCGCGACAGCGAAGTGCGTCGGGTTCGTGATCACGACGGTTGCCTCGGGAATGTCGTCCAACATGCGTCTGCCGGCTGCCTCCTGCTGCAACTGGCGTATGCGGGCGCGAACCTCCGGTCGACCCTCGATCTCTTTCGCCTCGTCGCGAACCTCCTGACGGGTCATGCGCAGCTTTTTCTCGTGGTCCCAGCGCTGGAAGGGCACATCGACCGCCGCGATGATGATGAGACCGGTGCTGAAGAGGACGAACGCGAGGCTCATCAACATGCCTGAGCTGCTGATCGCGGCGACTAGCGGTTGGCGTCCCAGCGCTAACAGCGACTCGGTCATGCTCTGCAGCACGACGATGCCGATCGCGGCGACCAACAGGAACTTCGCCAGCGCTTTCAGCAGTTCGACCAAGCCGCGCATCGCGAACAGGCGCTTCAAGCCCTTAAGCGGATTGATCCGTTCGCCTTTGAACGCCAGCGCCTCGACGGAAAACGACCAGCCACCGAGCGCCATCGGCGAGAGTATCGATACGATCGTCACGACGATCAGGAGCGGCAGCAGCAGCGCCGCGCTCGCCGTCGTCGCATTAGCCAGTGGCGCAAACATCAGACGCGGATCGGTCGCCATCTCGCGGTCGATACTCAGGCCACCCGAGAACATGTCGACGAGGCTATCCAGCATGGTGTCGCCGAACACATAGATCGTTGCCGCTGCGGAAAGCGTGACTGCCATCGTGGTCAGTTCGCGCGAACGCGCGATTTGCCCTTTATCGCGCGCATCGCGCAGTCGCTTCGGCGTTGGCGCCTCTGTGGGCTCAGTGCTGCGGTCTTCGGATTCAGCCACGGCAACGACCTACAGCGGAAACCAGTTCGCGAACTGACCGAAGGTGGTCTCCAGCATGCGCGTCAGCACGGCGAGCACGTTGTCCATCGCGATTTGTAGGATGACGAAGCCCAGCAGCATGCTGACGGGTAGACCGACCGCGAACAGGTTCAGCGTGGGCGCAGCTCTGCTGATGACCCCGTACCCGAGGTTTACGATCAGTAGCGCCGTCACCGCAGGCAGCGCGATCAACAGCGCGCCCGCGAACATCTGACTGCCCCAGTTTGCGACCTGCCAGGCGGCATCCGGCGTCAGGACCGCAGCGCCGGGCGGCAGCGTGCGAAAGCTCGCCGCGAGTGCCTCGAGTAGCGCATGGTGACCGTCGAGCGCCAGAAACATCAGCGTGGTGAGCAGTAAGAAGAACTGCGACAGCACCGGAACGTTGACGCCCCGCTGGGGATCCACCATGGTCGCGAATCCCAGTCCCATGCTGGTGGCGATCGTCTGGCTGCCGACGATGACCGCGTCGAATATCATCTGCACCAGAAAGCCCATCGTGACACCCAGCAGTATCTCCTGGGCGACGGCGAGCAGCGGCGTCTCGCGCAGCGGCACGCTCGCGCCCTCGGCGACGAACACGGGTGCGAGCAGCGCCGCTATCGCGAGCGACAGCGCGATTCGTATGCGCGGCGTGATGAGCCGCGAGCCGAACAGCGGCGCCACCATCACGGTTGCCGCGATGCGGATGAAGGGCAGCAGGAACGCGCCGATCAGGGCTTCTAGCTGATCCAGTTCGCTCATGTTTCAACCGATGAGGAACGGAATGTCGCGCAGCAGGGTGCTGGTATAGCCGGTGATGATCCCCAGCATCCAACGGCCGAGGATCCATAGCACGCCGACCAGCGCGATCAGCTTCGGGATGAATGACAGCGTCATCTCGTTGATCTGGGTCGCGGCCTGCAACATGCCGATCAACAGCCCGACCACAAGCGCCGCGCCGAGCATGGGGGTGGCCAGCAGCACCATGACGTACAGCGCCTGCTGACCGATGCTGACAACAGTTTCGGGGGACAAGGTGGCTCTCCATCAGAGAAAGAAGCTTCCGGCCAGCGTGCTCATCAAGAGCGTCCAGCCGTCGACGAGCACGAACAGCATGATCTTGAATGGCAGCGACACGAGCATGGGAGACAGCATCATCATGCCCATCGACATCAGCGTGCTGGCAACGACCAGATCGATGACCACGAAAGGGATGAAGATCAAGAAACCAATCTGAAAGGCGGTCTTCAGCTCGCTCGTGACGAACGCGGGAACGAGTATCGAAATGGGCACGTCTGCCGGTTGCGCGAAGGCGCCGCGGTTGGCGATGCCCGCGAACAGTTCGATGTCTGCTTCGCGTGTCTGCCCCAGCATGAACTCTCGCAGCGGCTGCATACCCGCCGTGTAGGCGCCGTCGATCTGCATCTCGCCCGCGATGTACGGGGCGACGCCAGCGGAGTAGACGCGCTCCAGCACCGGGGTCATAACGAACAGCGTCAAGAACAGCGCGAGTCCTATCAACACCTGGTTCGGTGGCGTCTGCACGGTGCCCAGGGCCTGGCGGAGTATGCTCAGGACGATGATGATGCGCGTGAAAGACGTCATCATGAGCAAGATCGCGGGCAGCAGCGTCAGCGCGGTCATTAGCGCCAGGATCTGCAGCGTCAGCGAATAGCCGGGGCCGTCTTCTCCCGTGCTGTTGGCGAACAGCGACTCGATGGGCAGCGCCGCCGCATCCGCCGCATAGCCCGGCGTTGCGGCTAATGCGAGCGCCGTCGCGGCGAGCCAATAGGGCAGTGCCGACTTCACGGTCCGGTAGCCTTGGCGACCAGCGACCGCAGCGCGCTTTTGAATTCCGGCGCTTCTGCGGTGCGATCGCTCAGCGGTTCGTCCAGCGTCAGCAGATGTTCGATGCCAGCCGCGCTCACGCCCAGCAGCACCTGCTCGGCGCCCACCTGCACGACCAGCAGCCGCTCCCGCTGGCCGAGGGTGAGCACACCCACGACGCGGAGCTCGCCGATTCTGCCGCCGGCGCCAAGCGGCGCGCGTCTGAGCAGCCAGGCGCATAGCAGCACCACGCCCAGCACGCAGACTAGCGCACCAAACATCTCGAGTGTCTGGCCGCCCCAGTCCTGCTGCAGAGAGAGTGGAGACCCGCGCACCGCTACTCGCTCGCCTTGCGGATGCGTTCTGTTGGACTGACGACTTCGCTCAGTCTGATGCCGTAGCTGCCGTTGACGACCACCACATCGCCGCGCGCGATGAGCGTGCCGTTCACCAGCACGTCCAGCGGCTCGCCGGCGATTCGATCCAGTTCGACGATGGAACCGTTGTTGAGCTGCATGAGTTCGTGTACGCACATGCGCGTGCGACCGACCTGCAGCGCGACGTCGACCTCGACTTTCAGAATCAGATTCAGGTCCAGGTCCTGCGGCGGGGCGACGGCGCTCGATGCCTCCGCCTCGGCGGCGGCGCCTTCCTCGCGTAGTTCGTCCCAGGCGGCCTGTTCCTGCTCGCTACCCGGCGCCTCGTCTTCCGGCGTATTCTCGGCTTCGCTCATCTCACTCCACTCGGTGTTTGCGGGTGGGCTACGTCACGCATCGGCGCGACCTCGAATCTGTATGGCGTTGCGCCCGTTCTTGATGCCGAACTGTCCCTGCAGCAGCGGCACACCCCCGGCGCACAGCGTGACCTGCTCGAACATCTCGACGGGCATGACGTCTCCTGGCTGCAGTCGCATGAGTGCAGCCAGCGGCAGACGTGTGCCGGCGATATCGACGTTCAGATCGATCCCGGCATCGCCCATGCTTTGACGAAAGGCGGCGCGCCACGCCTCGCGCTGATCTTCCTGGCTACCCCGGGCGCTCGATTCCAATGCCTCGCGCAGCGGCTCGAGCATGCTGACGGGCAAGACCGTCGCTATCTGTACGACCAGGTCTTCGCTGAGTTCGATGTCCGTGCGGCTGATGTGCACGGGTTCGGTGTCCGAGAAAAAGCTGCAGAACTGCGGATGATTTTCCTGCCGCGACAGGCGCAGGCGCAGCGGCATGACGCCGGCCCACGCGCGTCCTAGATTGTCGAAGGCCAGGTGCAGAAGGCGTGTGACGATGCCGAGTTCCGTCGGCGAGAACTCTTCCTTAGGATCCGCTTCCAGGCCTCGCGCGCTGCCGCCGAAGTAGAAGTCGACGAACGACGCGATGAGTTCCTGGCTCAGCACGATCATCATGCTGGCACCGTCGTCTTCGACGAATACAAGATTCATCGATGTCGGCACCGGCAGGCTGGCCGCGTACTCGCGGAACTTCTGTGTGCCGGCCTCTGCTGGTTCCGCGGTGACACCTTCGTTGAGCAGCTCGCGCAGATCTTTCTGTAGGTATCGGGCAAACAGCTGGTCGATGTGCCCTAGCGATGGCATGTCGCTGCGGACAATCGGATCGCCCGCTGTTAGATCCAGTTCTTCGACCGTGCCGCTGAACGCCGCGGGGGCCTGCAGAGCGATGTTCCCGGAGCGCAGGCCAGACAACAGCGCATCAATCTCTTCGGCGGTGAGAACGTCGTCGCTCATGCCGGGCTACTGAATGACAAAGCTGGTGAAGTACAGCGACTCTAGCGGTTCGCTGCCCGCGAGCTTTTCGAGCACGCCGTTCGCGACCTCAAGCGCTTCGAACTGAAGCTGGTCCTTACCGCCGGGTGCCATCACGGTGTCGTAGTCGATGCCGCCCAGCAATGAAATCAGGGCGGAGCGGATCGCGGGGCTATGGGTACGTGCTTCTTCCAGTACCGCGGTGTTTCGGGTCATGACCTGCACCGTGGTTTGCAGAAACCGACCCTTGCCGTTGTGATCGAAGTTCACGACCAATGCCGGATCCAGCGGCAAATAGTTCGCCGGTTCGAGACTCTCTGGGGCGGGTGCGGCGGCCCCTTCCGCTGCGGGTGGCGGCGGTGGGGGCTTGATGATGTCGAGCAGGAAGGCCACACCGACCTGGGTGGCGCCGACGAGCACGACGATGATGACGATCTGTACGATGCCGAGCTTGGCGGCGGGGGCCGGCGCCGGATTGTCTTCTTCTGCCATTGGCTCAATGGGTCCCTGACATGATCGACGCCGCGGTCGCGTCGATGTGGCTAATCGTTTTTGGCCGTTGCGCGAATTTCGCTTTCCGCGCTGAGCGTGTCGCTCGCGAAACTGCTGTGCCGGTCGGTAGCGCTTATTGCGTACGCGTGAATCGAGAAGCCGCAGCCGATGTAACGCGAACGACTGCGCTCGGTTGTTTCGATGAAGATTTGCAATCGACGTGCCAGTGGCGCGTGCGCGTTAAGTCATTGATTGTTAACGCTTGCCGATGAGCGTTGCTGAGGCGGCACGGAATTCTGGCGCCAGCCGTCGGTGTCTTGACGCGGTTTCTACACGTACAGATCGAGTGTCCGTTCGTGTGTCTGGGCGCGCAGTGCGACGCTCAGCTCTGAGCCGGGCGGAGGTTCCTCTGCTTGCCCAATGCTGCTTGAGAACGGGGAGCTGTCGAACGTCTGCTGCTGTGCGCTGCCGTCCGCGACCGAGGTATCACCCAGGCTGATGCCGGATTCACTCAGGAGTTCTGCCAATCGTGGTAACGAGGCCTCCACGAGCGAACGCACCTCAGGGTTTGGCGCGATCAGCAGGACGCTCGCCTGATCGCCGCTAACGCTGATGCGAACGTTGATGTTTCCCAAGTGAGGCGGACTCAGACGCAGTTCGGCGTCCTGCTGGCCTTGCAGCGTCAGCGCGGCGAGTTGGTCTGCAAAAGGCGTAGGGGTCGGAACAGCCGTGGTGCTGACCAATAGGGGAGCCGTGCTGCTAAGGACGCCGGTTGTTGGCGGCGCGCTTGCAGCCACCAGCAGCGGTACTCCGGCGAGCGACGGCTCTGCTCGCTCGGTGGATACCGGCCGGTCAGTGCTTGCGAGTGAACTCAGCAGCCGCCGATTGTCGGTCGGCAGCGTTGTCGGTGGTGGGCTCAGCGACGCGATGCCCTCGGTGGGTGTGATCGGATTCTGAACCGTTGGCGGCAGCGTGTTGCCGCTACTCGGCAAGGGGCTGCCGGCCGCCTGTCCGGGAAAGGTTGGCGCCAGTGGTTGTTCGCCGTCGATCAACGTCAACTGCAGCGACGCTGTGGCGGCGCTCGTACCGGCAGTGCGAGCCGTTCCGTCAGATCCAATGACGCCGGTGGGCGGTGTGACTTGCGCCAGACCAGCGATCGACGCGTCCGCCGCCGCGGCCGCGAGTTCGTCGGCAGCATTGGTCAAGGATTCGGCGCTCGTCCTTGCGCCGATGTCCGTAGTGCCGTCAACGCGTCGCTGAGATGCGTCCAGCGCGTCGGTGAGCAGGCGCGCAAAGGGGTTTTCTGGACTCAACGTGTCGCCGGATGGCGACGCGGTCGTTAACTCGTCGCGCAGCGCGCTTTCGCTCACACCCGTTAGCGGGGATCTCGCGGGTTTGCCGACCGAGCCTGTGGCGGGTACGGCCAGGCCGGCCGACGTGGTCGAGCCCGATGGCGCTATGGGAATGATCGGCAGCACTGTTTTGTGGCCTGGGTATCCGTCGTTCTGCTTTGTTGGGCGACCTCGCTAGGGCTAAGGATTGTCATCCAGACCCGCGGGCTTGCCCCATTCACAGAGGTTGGTTGCAATTCTTCTGCCAGAATTGCATTTACCGGCATCGTTCTCGCTAGCGCTTCTGCCTTGGACCTGTTTGTCGCTGCGTTCTGCGCGAGCAACAGCCGAGGCAGCAATTCTCGGGCCGGGCTATCGGATGCGTGTCGTCCCCGCGTCGTCGTCAGGCGGGAACGATGCGCAGACCCAGCCCGTCGGCTTCGCGCTGCGCGACGGTCGCGATGAACTGGTGCAGGCGGGTGACGCCGTCCACGTCGACGGCAAACGTGATGGGAAACTGATCGCCCTGTTGGACGTCTAGTCTGGCGCTGGATTCGATGAACACGCCGCCCGCGCTCATGTCACGGGTCTGAAAAGCGTGCGTCGGTAGAGAAGGATGATGAAGATAGGCTTGGGTACGCGCGCGTTTGCGAACGGCACCCCGACGTTCTGGTTGTGACACTTGCGCCTCCAACTGCTGGGCGGAGTGCAAGTGTGCGCTATCGTGGCTTGGGCTTCTGCGTACCCTGAGTGGTTTTGTCGTCTTGCTTAGTGTTTTCGACTCAGGCTTCGCCGAGAGATCCCGTGCGGCGCCCCGATTCGGAACTACCGAACGCATCGTACAGTCGATCTTCGGCTGCGGTACCAGTGATGGCATCCAGGACGCGCTCGGCTTCGCGCCTGCGCAGACGAATTAATGACCCGTTCACCTCGTTCTTGTGGCGACATTCCGTCAGCAGTCGGTGAATTCCGGGGTCTTCTACGCTGGTCCCGCCCATGCGTTCGATCGCTCCGATCAGCGCACCCTTGGTTTCGCTCAGTTCCGCGACGCTTGTATGCGCGCGTTCGCGTATGGCGACATGTTCGGCCTCTAGGCACTCGCGCAGTTCGCCCAACAGCCGTTCTAGGGCTGCCTTGTCAAAAACGGTCGGTGCGCGGTCGCGGGTCATGGTCTTGGGCTGCCTTCCAGTTGCAGAAGCTTGTTGGCAATCGAGTCAGCATCGATCTGGTAGTTGCCAGCGGCGAGCGCCGCGCGCGCCTGTTCGATCCGTGCGGTATCGAGCACGGGCTGATCGTCGAGCGCGCCCTCTAGCGCCTGCAGCAAGCGTGCTGTGTCTGTCAGCGTGACTCGATCCGGCTGTTCTGCGGCGTTGCCGACCGGTCCGGCTGGCCGTGCGGCCGCGTTGGGCGTGGACTGCGGCGCTCGGGGGCTATTGGTGCCCACGACGCCCGAATTGATCTTGCTGACCATGCGCTGGGAACCCTGCGCGAACTCGTTGCTGCCTTTAACGGCCGGCGGCAGCAGGACTTTAGGATCTGTCGGTTCGATCACAGATCGATCTCCACGGTGTCTGACGATTTCACCCGGCCCTCCACGATGCGCTCCGAAGCGCTGTTGCGAACCTGAATGCGTTCATTTAACGCGGCATCGTTGAGCGCGACACCGGACATGCGTACCGCGACGCCTGGACCCTGCGCCAGCAGGCTGACCTGCTGGCCTCTACGAATCACGCGTTCGGCCTGCAACTGACCGATTAGGATCGGCGCGGCTGCCGCAACCGGACGAGTGACGACCTTACCTATCGCGCTCGCGAGCTCAGAGATATACGCCACGTGTAGCCGGGTCACGTCGCGCTCCTCGATCCTCAGCGCCTCGCGAGTCAGGGTCGCGCCACGCTCGATGGGCCGGGCAGCGACGACGACCGGACGCAGCTCGCGCACCGTGACGGGGACATAGAGTTTCCAGGGGTGCGAGCCGTTGCAGCGTACGCCCACGGTGCGCGCCTTGCCGCGCCCTTCGTTGGCCTCGAACGTCTCCAAAGGCTTGCTGCATGCACGCATGCGCAGCCGCGGATCTATTGTCGCCACTAGCGTGTCGACTCGTCCCCCAGTGCGGTGACGCTCCCGGACGTGCTGCTGCGCGGCTTCCTGGATGGACTGCAAAGACTGAGCTCGGTAGTCGGCCGCAAGTTCGCTCGCGTAGACCAGCGAGAGCAGTACCGCACTCACGGTTAGCGTTGTTTTTCCATGAGATCGCACTAGTAGTGTCCGCTTTTGGCTTGTGTCGCGTTTGCCCGAAGTTCTAGAAAAATAGCAGGGAAATTTCGATCGACACGCGTGCGGTAGAAACGCCCGAGAACAGGCGTAGAGAATCTACTACCGATGTGGACGTTCGAACGCCGTGCCTGCGGCAGACGATTGCCATTGCCGGCAAGGACTTGCCAGGTGTTGGGATCGATCGCGCCCCATGCATCGCGCCAGCGCGCGCAGTGCTGCAGGTTTATGTCCAGGTGTGATTGGCACGGGACTTGCTCGCCCCTGCGTGGGCGAGTGTGGCGAGTCGCTAGTCAGCGCAAGCAATAGCGCGGCCGGTTGCTACTCCCGCACGACAACAGAGTTCCGACGCGCTTGTGGTATCGAACCGAGCCTATCGCGTCGAGCTGTAGTGGAAAGGAAAGCAAACAGTGAGTAGACGAACCCAATGTCTTTAGGCGGATTCCTCGACGACGCGCTGGGCGTGCACGCGCAGGCGCTCGCGTTCCGCGGCGCTCGTAGTCGCGTACTGGCGTCCAATCTTGCCAATGCCGACACCCCGGGCTACCTGGCGCGCGATCTCAGCTTTGATGCGGCGCTCTCCGGCGCGAACGCGACGCTGTCGACCGTAAGCACGCACAGCGCACACCTGGGTACGGGCGAGAGAACGCTGTCGACAGGCCCCGCGCTCTATCGCTATCCGCATCAACCAACGCTCGACGGCAACACGGTCGAAACGGAGGTGGAGCAGGCCAAGTTCTCCCGCAATGCCGTGGAGTATCAGGCGAGCCTTACTTTTCTAAACGGCAGGATCAACGCGATACGCGATGCGCTGACCGGCGGCGCCGGACGCTAGGTCCCTGCTACTAGGTAGTTTTTTTGCTAGGTGCGGTTCTTTCTACTAGCGACGGATAAGGAACGACAGATGTCTTTGTACAGCGTATTCGATCTAGCGGGCTCCGGCATGCGCGCCCAGAGCCTGCGGCTCAACGCGACGTCCAGCAACCTGGCCAACGCCGAAAGCGTCGCCGGCAACGAGGCAGCCGTCTACCGGGCTCGTCGGCCGGTATTCGAGACGGTGCTGCTGGAGTCGCGCTCGGATTTGCCGGAGGCGAATGCCGGTGTTCGCGTGCGCGGCATGGCAATCTCGGATGCGCCCGCCATTCGCCGCTACCAGCCGGATCACCCGCTAGCGGATAGGGCCGGATACACCTATGGCGCCAATGTTAATGCGGTGGAAGAGATGGTCGACATGCTCTCCGCCGCGCGCAGCTATCAGAGCAACGTGGAGGCGCTCAACACGGCGAAGGAGATGCTGCTCGGCACGCTCCGGCTGGGTCAGTAGCAGCTAGCCCCAACAACGGTCAACGATCAGGAGCGCGAAGATGATTGAAACAGGCACTCTGGAGAATCTCGGTCTGCTGCGACAGCCCGAGCTGCGTAATCCCACAACGCAGGGGACGCTACAGCAGGAGAACTTTCTCGAGCTGATGGTCGCGCAGTTTTCTAATCAGGACCCTTTTCAGCCTTTGGAAAACGGCGACTTCCTGGGGCAGCTCGCCCAGTTCGGGACGGTGTCTGGAATCGAAGAGCTGCAGCAGAGCTTCCAGCAAATGGCGGATTCGCTCTTCTCGGATCAGGCGCTACAGGCGTCCTCCCTGATCGGGCGTGAGGTGCTAGTCCCGGGCAGCGTGGGCCAGCTCGGCGACGGCGGCCTGCGGGGCGCCGTTGAACTGGCGGCGCCGGCGCAGAACCTGGAGGTCCGCGTGCTGGATGCCAGCGGCGCCCAGGTGGCCGTACTGGATCTGGGTGGCCAGGGCGCGGGTCTGGCGAACTTCTCCTGGGATGGTCGACTGGCCGACGGCACGCAGGCGCCACGCGGCGCGTACACGCTGCAGGCATTCGCGACGGATTCGGCAGCAGGAACACAGGTGCCCGTGCTGGTCGGTGCGCGCGTGGACAGCGTCGCTCTGGGGGCGGGGGGTGGCGTGCGGCTCGAAGTTAATGGCCTGGGTGAATTGCCGCTGTCCGAAGTGCGACGCATAGGCAACTAGTTGATAGCCGCGCCAGAGCCTGACAAAGATCAAATCTGAATAGAGGAAGTAGCTATGTCTTTTGCGATCGCCCTGAGCGGGCTCAACGCGGCGTCGGATGACCTTTCCGTCACCGCGAACAACATCGCTAACGCATCCACGAACGGTTTCAAACAGTCGCGCCCGGAGTTCGCGGAGATCTTCGCCGTCGCGTCGGATTCAGTGGCCAGCAATCAGATCGGTAACGGCGTGCGGTTGAGTAACGTGCGACAGGAGTTCACTCAGGGCAACGTCGACTTTACCGGCAACAGTCTTGATCTCGCGGTGACCGGGCAGGGCTTCTTCACGCTGAGCGATAACGGCGCGCTGCAATACACGCGCGCGGGTCAGTTCACCGTCGATCGAGAGGGCTTCGTCGGCGACGTCGACGGACGACGCCTGCAGGTCTATCCCCCGGTCGGTAACGGCACGTTTAACACCGGCGGCCTGACCGATCTGCAGCTCATCACGGAGCAGAATCCGCCGGTTGCCACCGAGAACGTGGTCATGGGGGTCAACCTGCCGGCGGACAGCCCGGTGCCGGACAACCCCACCTTCGATACGACCGACCCCTTGAGTTTCAATCACACGACCTCTATCACCATTCACGATTCGCTGGGTGCGACGCACACGGCCTCGGTGTTCTATGTGAAGACAGCCGTGCCCAATGAATGGGACGCGCACCTGTTCGTAGACGGCGTCGCGGTCTCGCCGCCCAACACCATTGCATTTGACGCAGGAGGCCAACTAGTGACCCCGGTCGGCGGCATCATCGCGCATCCGGCACTGCCGCTGACCAACGGGGCCGATCCGCTCACCATCAACCTCGACATCCAGCAGACTACTCAGTTCGGCGGCGACTACAGTGTCAACGCGCTGAGTCAGGATGGGCTGGCAGCCGGTCGATTGACGGGCATCGAGATCGACGCCAGCGGAGTGGTTTTCGCGCGCTTTGATAACGGTCGAACGTCGGAGCTGGGCAAGGTGGCGCTAGCGAACTTCGTCAGCGTGGACAATCTGGGTCAGATCGGCGACACCAACTGGATCGAGACCTTTGGCTCGGGTGAGGTGCTGCAGGGGGAGGCGGGCACTTCGAGTTTCGGCCTGATCCAGTCCGGCGCCCTCGAGGCGTCGAACGTGGATCTGACGGCGCAGCTCGTGAACATGATCAGCGCGCAGCGAAACTTCCAGGCCAACGCTCAGGTGATCTCGACGACCGACCAGATCACCCAAACCATCATTAACCTGAGATAGGGCTAGCCGATGGACGAAGCCGCCTACATCGCGATGACCGGTGCCAAGCAGATCATGATGGCGCAGGCCATAAACAGCCATAACCTCGCCAACTCGACGACGACCGGTTTCAAGGCCGATCTGCACGACATCGAGAGCCTGCAGATCAATGGGCCAGGCTATCTCGGCAGTCGCATTAATGCGCAGGTTCGTCCCGGCGGCTGGAACGCGCGTCAGGGCGAGCTGATCACCACAGGCAATCCGTTGGATGTTGCACCCGGCCCCGGCGGCTGGCTCACCGTACAGGCGCCGGACGGCAGCGAGGCCTACACCAAGGCCGGCGACCTGCGCATCAATGCCATCGGCCAGATGACAACCGCGACGAACCTGCCGGTCATTGGTGTCAGCGGTCCCATCGCGGTGCCGCCCCACAAGGAAATAACGGTTGGGCACGACGGCACCATCTCGATTGTGCCCATCGGACAAGGACCAGAAGCGATTGCCGTGGTGGACCGGCTGAAGCTGGTCCATCTCGAACCCGAGCAGCTGACCAAGGGCGACGACGGCCTGATGCGCGTGATCGACGGCGGGCGCGTGTTCGATGACGCCAGCATGTTCGTCACCAGCGGCACGCTCGAGGCCAGCAACGTCAGCGTGGTCGGCGCGATGGTCCACATGATCGAACTCGCGCGGCAGTACGAGCTGCAGGTCAAGGTGATCGAGACGGCAGACGACAACGCGCAGTCCGCTACCAGCATGATGCGCCTGAGCTAAAGGAGCTGACATGAATATCGCACTCTGGGCCGCCAAGACGGGCCTCGACGCACAGCAGACGCGCATGAGCGTGATTGCGAACAACCTGGCGAACGTCAGTACCACCGGATTCAAGCGTGGTCGGCCGGTGTTCGAAGACCTGATCTATCAGAACATTCAGCAGGTCGGTGGCCAGACGTCGCAGGAAACAGAGTACCCGACGGGTCTGCATCTCGGTACGGGCGTGCGCATCGTGGCCACCGAGCGTTCCTTCAGTCAGGGCGGCCTGACGAATACCGGAAACGGCCTCGATATCGCGGTAAACGGTCGCGGTTTTTTCGAGATCCTGTTACCCGATGGCACAACCGGCTATACGCGCGATGGCTCTTTCCAGATCGATTCCGACGGCACTATCGTTACTGCCAATGGCTTCACGCTGCAGCCGGGTCTGTCCGTGCCGCCCAACATGCTGAGTCTGACGATCGCGAACGACGGCACCATGACCGCCCAGGTCGCCGGTTCACCAACGCCGACCCCGATTGGTTCCATCCAGCTCGCCGACTTCATCAATCCGGGCGGTCTGCAGCCGCGCGGTGACAATCTGTATGTCGAGACCGGCGCGAGTGGTCCGCCAACGACGGGCACACCCGGCCTGAATGGATTAGGTCTACTGGAACAGGGATTTCTGGAGGGATCGAACGTCAACGTAGTGGAAGAACTCGTCACCATGATCGAGACGCAGCGGGCATACGAGATGAACTCCAAGGCGATATCGACGACCGACCAGATGCTGCAATACGTCAACAACAACCTCTGATGAGCTTGTCCTTATGCGCCTAATCCGAATCGTCGCAGTGGCGCTGGGCGTGCAGCTGGTCTGCGCATGCTCGACGTTTAGCGAAGCCATCGAGCCGCTCGAGCCCATGCCCATCCCGACGCTGCCCACCGCGAAGCCGACGTCAGGTTCGCTGTATACCGGCAGCGCGTCGCTCAACCTGTTCGATGACGTGCGAGCCAAGAACGTGGGCGACATGCTCACGGTGTTGCTGGTAGAGCGAATGGACGCGACCAAGAGTGCTTCGACCAGCACGACCAAGGACTCTGAGGTCACGGTCAATCCCGGCACGATCGCTGGGTATCCGGTAACCCGCAATGGGGTCCCGCTGCTATCCAACGCGCTAGGCAGTTCCAACACCTTCGACGGCTCTGGTCAGGCGACACAGAGCAATGCGCTGGAAGGCAGCCTCGCGGTGGTGGTTGTCGAGCGCTATGCGAACGGCTACCTGCGGGTCCAGGGACGCAAGCGCATCAAGCTGAATCAGGGCATCGAATCGGTCGTGGTCACAGGCATCGTGCGTCCCCAGGACATCACGTCGACCAACACCATCAACTCGGACCGAATCGCCGACGCCAGCATCGCCTACGGGGGACGCGGCGCGCTCGAAGACGCCAACCGCATGGGCTTTCTGCAGCGCTTTTTCAACTCGCCCTGGAGCTTTACGCACTGATGCGTGGACTATTGAACTTTGACCGTCTGACGCTGCTGGCGCTGCTGGCGCTCGGCAGCGTTCCGGCCGCGGCCGAGCGCGTGAAGGACTTGGCCAGCTTTGCCGGCGTCCGCAGCAATCAGCTTATCGGCTTCGGCCTGGTCGTGGGGCTCGACAGAACCGGCGATCAGACGTCTCAGGCGCCGTTCACGGTACAGGCATTGAAAAACATGCTCGTGCAGCTCGGTATAGTGATTCCAGCGGACGTAGACCCGCAGTTGCGCAACGTCGCTGCGGTCAGCGTGCACGCCGAGTTGCCGGCCTTCGCCAAACCGGGGCAGAAGATCGACATCACGGTGTCCTCTATTGCCAATGCACGCAGCCTGCGCGGCGGCAGCCTCTTGATCACGCCGTTGAAGGGCGTCGATGGTCAGGTGTATGCCATCGCGCAGGGCAATCTCGTTGTCGGCGGCATCGATGCGACCGGCCAGGACGGCTCGCGCATCACAATCAACGTTCCCAGCGTTGGGCGCGTGCCCAATGGCGCGATTGTCGAGAAGGCGGTGCCCAGCGACTTCGCGCAGCGGGCGACGGTGACGCTAAACCTGAACACGCCTGACTTCACCAGCGCCGCGCGGCTCGCGAAACGTATCAATAGCGAAATCGGTCCGGCGACGGCGACCGCGCTTGATGCGATGTCCGTCGAAGTGCGCGCGCCGACCGACCCTAGTCAGCGCATCAGCTATCTGGCGGTGCTGGAGAATCTCGAGATCGCCCCTGGCGATGCGCCTGCGAAGGTGATCGTGAACTCCCGCACCGGCACCGTCGTGATCGGTAGCAATGTTCGCGTGTCCCCTGCTGCGGTGGCGCACGGCTCGTTGATCGTCACGATCAAGGAGAATATCGGTGTGAGTCAGCCGGCACCCTTCAGCGAGGGGGAAACCACGGTCGTCGATAACTCGACGGTTAGCATCACAGAGGAAGAAGGACGCATGTTCCTCTTCGAACCCGGCGTCAGTCTGGACGAAATCGTGCGGGCCGTAAACGAAGTTGGGGCCGCGCCCGGCGATCTGGTCGCTATATTGGAAGCGCTCAAGCAAGCAGGCTCTCTGCACGCCGAACTGTTGGTGATCTGATCATGCTAGCGCCGCCGGTCTACACGGACTTCTCCAGTCTCGAGAGCCTCCGCCAGGAGGCGAAGCTCGACCCGCAACAAGGCCTGCGCGAAGCGGCCGAACAGTTCTCTGCGGTGTTTCTGCAAATGACCATCAAGGCGATGCGCGATGCAAGCTTTGGCGGCGGGATTCTGGATTCTTCGCAGTCGGAGTTTTTTCGCGATCTTTACGATCAGCAGTTGGCGCTTGAGATCTCTCAGGGCGACGGGCTGCGCCTCGCGGATGTGATGATCGAGCAGCTCAGCGCTGCTCAAGATTTGGCGGGTTCGGCCGATAAATTCTAAGAGGCTTGCTTAAGAGAGGCCGGTTAGTTGGCGAATATACTAAACACCGCGCTCAGCGGTCTGCTCGCGCATCAGCGTGGGCTTGCGACCACGACGCACAACATCGCGAATGTGAACACCGAGGGCTTTTCGCGCCAGCGGGTGAACTTTAGCGCCGTCGAACCCAATGGCATCGGGCGAACGGCCATAGGGCGCGGCGTGGAGCTCGACTCTGTGACCCGCGTTCTGAGTGACTTTCAGGCAAACGCCGTACGGGAGAACGTCACAGATCTGGGCCGGGTCAGCGCCTTCGCTGACATCGCGAACGAAGTCGATCGCCTGCTCGCTGACGTCGATAACGGCGTCGCCGGCGGATTGCGAGAGTTCTACAACGCGTTGCAGGCCGTCGCTGACGATCCCTCGTCGCTGCCCGCGCGGCAGGTGCTATTGGGCGATGCGAGTTCGCTTGCCGACCGCGTGCAAAGTCTGGACCGTCGCTTCGACAACCTCGAACGCTTCACTGCGGATCGCATCCGCGCGACCGCGGCAGAAATCAACGGGCTTACCGAGACCATCGCGACCCTGAATCTGGGTATTGTCAATGCCGGTGCGGGGACCGGCGGATCGCCGAACGATCTATTGGACCAGCGGGATCTCGCCCTGCGACAGCTGTCGCAGCTTGTCTCGGTCAACGCGACCGAGACGAGCGCAGGCGCGCTGAATGTGTTTCTGGACGACGGCCAGGCGCTCGTGATCGACACCCAGAGCCGCGAACTCAGCGTCGCACCCGCCGAGTATGGCGGCGTTGGCGTCGACGTCCTTGTGGCTGACGCCGGCGGCAACGGCGTCGTTGCCAACGGCATCAGCGGAGGCGAGATCGGTGGCTTGCTGAACACGCAGGCGGAAGTGCTCGATCCGGCGCGCAGCCGATTGGGTCGTCTGATGCTTGGACTGGCGGACGCCGTCAATGATCTGCAGCGTCAGGGCTTTGACCTGGAAGGCAACTACGGCGTCAACCTGTTTCGCACGGGCGACCCCGAGATCATCGCCAGCCAGTACAACGACGGGGGTGTGACGGCCTCTGTCAACGTTTTCGATGTCGCCGCGCTGCCCGCCGGTGACTACGAGCTCACCTACAACGGTGCGTTCTATCAGATGACCAGCGTCGCGGACGGCAGCAACATTGCGCTAAGCGGCAACGGCAGCGCGGGTAACCCGCTGGTGGGCGGCGGGGTCAGCATCTCTCTGAGTGCGACGCCACAGGCCGGCGACAGCTTCTTGATTCGCCCGGCACACAACGCGCCGTCTGACTTCGCCGTGCGCTTCGATCGGCCTCAGCAAATCGCCGCCGCGGCCCCGCTGGTGGTTGAGACGGCGGATCTGAATTCCGGCACGGCCGCCGTCTCGTCGTTCGAGATCACCGACTTCAATGATCCCAACCTACTCAGCGGCGTGACCGTCGTGTTTCTTGACGCCGATACGTTTCAGGTGAACGGCAGCGGTGCCTTCGCGCACGCGGAGGATGACCCGATCGAGCTCAACGGTTTTCGGTTGTTCCTGTCCGGCACGCCTGCGGCTGGGGACACCTTTACCATCGACGAGAACGTCGGTGGGGTGGGCGACAATCAGAACGCACTGGCGATGGCTGCTAGCCTCGATGACCCGCTGCTGGAGGGCGGATCGCTCAGCGTCAACGATGCCTTTGGCGATCTGGCCGCATTCGTTGCGAACGAGGCTCGACAGGCAAACGTTACCCGCGATGCACAGGCGACGATCACGGACGCATCTATCGCCGAGCTGGAGGCGACGTCCGGGGTCAATCTGGACGAGGAAGCGACGAACATGCTGCGCTATCAGCAGGCCTACGAGGCCTCGGCGCGCATGATCGCGGTTGCCAGCGGCCTGTTCCAGACCCTGCTCAATGCCGTTGGCCGCTAGCAGATTGCCAAAACCCACTGCGAGGAGGCTCGTCGATGCGCGTATCTACCGCGGCCCTAATCCGCCAGGCAATCGGCAACATCCAAGAACGGCAGGTGGCGATCGCCGGGCTGCAAAATCAGATCAGCTCGGGACAGCGCATTGGCACGCCGTCCGATGATCCGCTGTCCAGCGCCCGCATTCGCGGGATTGACGATTCGCTGGCCCGACTTGCGCAATACGACCGTAACGGCGGGCGCGCGGCGGACCGCCTCAACATAGAGGAAGGCGCCCTCGCCGGCATGACGGATCTGCTGCAGCGGGTCAGGGAACTGGTCGTGCAAGGCGCAAACGCGACGCAAAGCAGCGAGACGCGAAGCCTTATCGCTGCCGAGATCGTTGGGCTGCGCAACACCCTGATCGATCTCGGCAATACTCGGGACGGCCAGGGCGAATTCGTCTTCGCGGGCTTGAAGAGCACGACGCTGCCCTTCGTCGAGGTCGGCGGCAGCGTACAGTACTTTGGCGATCGCAATGAACGCGAACTGCAGATCGGCGCGCAGCGTCGCGTCGTCGACGGCGACCCGGGTAGCCGCGTCTTGCTTGCGCTGCCGGCTGGCAACGGCGACTTCGAGGTGTCCACAGGTGTCAACACTGGGACGCTTGCGGTGCGCGCCACGAGCGTTGCCGACCCGACCGCGTTTACCCAGGACGACTACGTCATCACCTTCACCAGCGAAACCGATTTCGAGGTGGCGACGGATCCCGGCGGCGTCATTGTGGATACGGGTACGCTGGATGGCAGCGACGTCCTGGCGACGCAGGGCGTGCTGATCGAATTTGACGGTGCCCCGGCGGCCGGCGATACCCTCGCGCTCGACGCGCGGGCGCGCCAGGATGTGTTCGCGTCTCTGGATCGCATTATCGCCGCACTCGACCGGGGAAGCGTCGATGAGGCGGGGCTCGCGATCGTCCGCTCGGAGCTCAACAGCGGACTGGAGAATCTCGATCAGGCCCTGGTGCGACTGGTCGAGGTGCGCGCGGATGTGGGGGTTCGGCTGAACGCGATAGAAGACCAGACGCTTGCCCATTCGCAGCTCGATCTGGAGCTCCGCGCGACGCGCTCGACCCTGGCGGATACGGATCTCGCGACGGCGATCAGTGATCTGAATCTGCAGCTCACCAGCCTGCAGGCCGCGCAGCAGTCTTTCGCCCGTACGCAAAACCTCTCGCTCTTCAATTTTCTCTAACGCTGACGGCGGAAGTGTTCCTGTGCGTTGGACAGGCCTAGCCGTCCTTTGCGTGACGGTCTGCACAGTTTGACTGACATGGCTTCAGAAATCCGCGCGGCAACCGATACAGGTCTCATAGCGAGGTGCGACTGACGTGCCTCCACGGCAATTGACACAACAGGAGCCGACATCATGGTACTAGGCATCAATACCAACGTTTTGTCGCTGAACGCGCAACGCAATCTGGGCGGTACCCAGTCCGCGCTGGCGACCTCTCTGGAGCGGCTCTCGACGGGCTTGCGGATCAACAGTGCGAAGGACGATGCCGCCGGGCTGGCGATCGCGGAGCGCTTCACGACCCAGATTCGTGGCCTCAATCAGGCTGTCCGCAACGCCAGCGACGGCATCTCGCTGTCACAGACCGCGGAGAGCGCGCTGGAGGAGGTGACGAACAACCTGCAGCGGATTCGCGAGTTGGCCATTCAGTCGGCTAATGCGACCAACTCGGCGGGCGATCGCGCGGCGCTGGACCTCGAAGTCCAGCAGCGCATCGACGAGATCGACCGCATCGCACGCCAGACCTCGTTCAATAACCAGAAGGTGCTCGACGGCACCTTCGGCACCGCCGCGTTCCAGATCGGCGCCAACGTCGGCGAGACGATCGCGCTGACGCTGAACACCGGCGTGACCGCCGACGCGCTCGGCCAGATCGCGAGCGCGACAGGTGGCGCGGTAACTTCTGCCGCGATTACCGACAACCAAGTCACTATTGCCATCGGGACGTCCGCCGCGGTGGGCATCCAGGGATCGGTCGTCGGTACTGGTGCCGGGCAAACCTCGGATAGCGCCTTTGCCAAAGCGTTTGCGATCAATGGCTCCGGCGTCTCCGGGCTCACCGCTTCGGCGTCGAACTCTCTCGTCGATTCCGCCGCGTTCGACGACGTCACGATCGGCGGTTCGGGTAACTACACGCTCGCCCTGAACGGCGTGACGGTGTATTCGAACACGACTGCTGCGGAAACCGTGGACGCCTTCACCGTGGCGAACGCGGCCAACCTGAGGACGGCGGAGACCGGTGTTTCTCTAACAGTCGACGGCGGCGTGATCACCTTCTCGACCTCTGACGGCAGAAACATCGACCTCCAGGAGACCAACACCGGTAATACCGGAGACGGAGTAGACACAGCCAACGGCATTCAGCGCGGCACCATCTCGCTCTCGGCCGCTGAGGCGATCCAGATCAATGGCGCGAGCCAGGCGGCAAACATCGGCTTCACCGATGGTCAGGTGATCACCGTGGACTCCACAACGCTGACCCAGGTCGACGTTCTGGATGTCACCTCGTCGAACGACGCGATACAGCGGGTCGACTCTGCGCTGAGCGCCGTGAACTCGCTGCGCAGCAACTTTGGCGCCATTCAGAATCGCTTCGAGTCGACAATCGCAAACCTGCAGACGGTCTCCGAGAACCTGTCGGCCTCGCGGTCCCGAATTCAGGACGCCGACTTCGCTGCCGAGACGGCCGCGCTGACGCGAGCGCAGATTCTGCAGCAGGCCGGCGTATCGATTCTCGCGCAGGCGAATGCGCAGCCGCAGGTTGTGCTCGGTCTCCTGAACTAAGCGACGCGAGGGTGAACGCCTGGGGCTGAGCTGGACCCGGTCCCGGACGCACGCCAGAACTCAAGACCTGTACACGCGATGAGCTGAAGACCGCGGAGAACTCGTTTCTCCGCGGCATCGGTGGCAAATCATGAACAGTTCCTTACCTATTCAAGGCCCGCCCGCTGCGTCTGCGCAGGAGCGTCCGCTGCGTCCGCGTGGTGCACCCGATGAGGGCGTGGCGAGCGCCGTTCGCGCCAAAGCCCAGGAGAAGCAGGCCGCAGACCCGACGCAGGGCCCGCAGCGCCTGGTCACGGAGGAGCCGAGAGTCGAAGCGCCGCCGTCGGTGCGAGAGCTGTCGCAGGTTGCCGAGAGCCTCACTGAGCTCGCTCGCAATCTGAATCGAGACCTTCGCTTCAGCGTCGACGATGCATCAGGACGCACGGTCGTCACCGTGGTCGACGGCGAGACCCAGGAGGTCATCCGCCAGATTCCCAGCGAACAGGCGCTGCGGCTGGCGGAACGGCTCGGGTCCGAGGACGGCGACGCTCTCGCCGGCCTGCTGGACATCGAAGCTTAGGAGCGCCGAGTGGAACGAATCTCAACGCTCGGTATTGCTTCTGGCATCGATCTCGGTGCGCTGGTGAGTCAGCTCGTCGAGGCAGAGCGGCAGTCGATCTCCGGTCCCCTGGAGTCGCAGCAGGCGATTGCTCAGGGCAAGCTCAGTGCCTTCAGCGTCTTCAGCGGTTCGCTCTCCGCGTTTCAGTCCGTGTTGGAACCGCTGCAGTCGCAGGACGGCTTTCAGGGTCGCGTGGTCCAGACCAGCAACGAAGAGGCCTTTACGCTGACGGCTGACACGGCATCCGCCGCCGGCGTCTATGACATCGTCATCGATCAACTGGCGACCAGCAATAAGCTGCGCTCGGCGGCTTTTGACGGGCCCGATACGGTCGTCGGGACGGGGAGTCTGGCGATCGCGAGCGCCCAGGGTGGCTTCTCCATCGCGATCGATACCGAGAATGCGTCTATCGAGGCCATTCGCGATGCGATCAATGCGGAGCCCACGAACGAGATCGTGCGGGCCAGCCTGGTGAACTCGGACGACGGCACGCACCTGATCCTCACCGCCCTGGAATCCGGCGTCGCGGGATCAATCAGCGTCTCTGGTACGGGCGGAGACGGCGGACTCGCGCAGCTGGACTACAGCAGCGGCGGCACCCAGAACCTCGTCGAACTGACGGCGGGCGCGGACGCGAGTCTCACGATCGATGGCCTGCGCGTCACCAGTGCGTCCAACATCATTACGGACGCCATCGATCGCGTGTCGTTGACGCTGTTGAAAGCCGATGCGGCCGCAACGGAACAGGCCACCATCACGTTCGATCGCGAAGGCGCGCGCGCCGCGCTCGGCACGTTCGTTGACGGTTACAACAACATGCTCGCCACGCTGCGACAGCAGACACGCTTCGATCTGGAGACGCAGAGCTCTGGCCCGCTCTTCGGCGAATCCAGCGTGCGTGGCATTTCCTCAGAGCTGCGCGAACTCGCCGCTGCGCGAGACACCCAGCTCAACGCGGGTTTCCAAGCGCTGGCGGACATCGGTATTACCAGTTCGGTATCGGGAGAACTGAGCATCGACGCCGAGCGCCTCGATGCCGCCTTCGATGCCGGTTTCAACGACATCGGGCGGCTGTTTGCGGGGGACGACGGGCTGGCGTCGCGGCTCAACGCCCGCATCGAGAGCTATCTGGATGAGGACGGTCGTATCACGGCCGCGACCGACACTCTGGATGCCCAGATTGAGCGATTCGGCGAGCGACGAGAGGTTATCGAGCGCCGCGTCGAAGCTTTCGAGGCCCGTACGCGCGCGCAGTTCATCGCGTTGGACACCCTGATCGGGGAACTCAACAACACCAGCGCCTT
The DNA here is from genome assembly GCA_039029135.1 of Pseudomonadota bacterium. GTDB lineage: Bacteria > Pseudomonadota > Gammaproteobacteria > Pseudomonadales > Azotimanducaceae > JALZVT01. Next base: position 94,032 of record JBCCGT010000017.1, read on the forward strand.
TCTGGCGCAACAGCTCGCAGGGCTACCAGGCAGTGGTAGCTAAAGCACAAGGACATCCCAGATGAGCAACGCAGAGGCGCTCGCCGCCTATCGCAGCGTAAACACGGCGTTCAACGTGGATGATGCGGATCCGCATCGACTGATCCAGATGCTGCTGGATGGCGCTCTTGAGCGGATCCATACCGCCATGGGCTGCATCTCGCGCGGCGACGTGGCCGGCAAGGGCGAACAGATCGGCAAGGCGATCTCCATTGTCGAGGGGCTGCGCATCAGCCTGAATCCGGAGGGTGGTGAGATCAGCCGAAATCTGGGCGACCTCTATGACTACATCGCCCGTCGGTTGCTCGAGGCCAATCTTGCGGATGATCCGTCGCGCCTCAACGAGTCCGCAAGCCTGCTGCGTGAGATCAAGACGGCCTGGGACGTGATCGGCGCCACTGCGGAGGAGTCATGAACAACACGGCGGCCGTTGAAGACGCACAGGTCGCGCTGCAGGCGCTGCGAGCGGACATCTCGCGCGAGGACTGGGAGCAGGCCGGTGTGCATGCCGCGGTGCTGCGCTCCGCGCTGCAGCGGCTGGCGACTCGACCGGCGGAGTCACCCGAGCAGGTCTTGACGGATTTTCTGCATGCGCACCATGAACTGATTAAACAGCTCAATGCGTCCAAGCAGGTTTTGGGTGAGGAGCTGGAGCGCACGCGACGCGCCGATGTGGCGAGAAAGGCCTACAGAGGTGAATAGCGTGTAGTACAAAAAGTGCCTGCGCGCCAGTCCAAGCGGCGCGCAGAGTAGCAAAAATACTGGTTTTTTGTTGGTGTGCACGAATTGTCGCGCGCGGCTTGCGTCGTGCGTGCGCTGTCTATACTTCTTTGACAGCGTGTTGAGAGCGACTTTGCGTGCTTGCAGAAATCGACAGCCCCGGCCGTTCGCGTCAAGTTTTCGACGCAAAGCCCACTACCGATCGACTCAGTGACGAGATCCATCCCGAAGTGGTCGCGGCTGCGAAATGGCCGCGGCCCAGCGGTTCGTCTGCTGCCATCACCGCGGTCAACAGTCTGATCTCGCGAGTCGCGCCGTTCGATGCGACGGTGCTGCTGCTCGGCGAGTCTGGAACAGGCAAGGAGCGCGTCGCGCGCAGCATACATGCCCAGTCGAATCGTCGCCGGCGCGTTTTCGTGCCCGTCAACTGCGGCGCGATACCGCCAGACCTGCTGGAGAGCGAGCTCTTCGGACACGAACGCGGTGCCTTCACCGGTGCCGTGAGTCGTCGTAAGGGACGCTTCGAGCTAGCTGCCGGCGGCACGCTGTTCCTCGACGAGATCGGGGACATGAGTCTGGATATGCAGGTGAAGCTTCTGCGCGTGCTGCAGGAGCGAACCTACGAGCGCGTTGGTGGCAGCGAGACGCTCGACTGCGACGTGCGAATCGTCGCCGCGACGCACAGAGATCTGCGCGATGCGGTGGCCGAGGGTCGGTTCCGGGCGGATCTTTACTATCGGCTCAACGTGTTCCCGATAGACGTTCCGCCGCTGCGCGATCGCTGCGAAGACATCCCGGAGCTTGCACGCGAGATCGCCGCGGAACATCCGACGCTGCACGGTAAACCGCTAGAGTTTACGGCGGCAGCGCTGGAACTGCTCGCGAGCTACGCCTGGCCGGGTAACGTTCGCGAGTTGGGCAATCTCATTGAACGGCTGTCCATCCTGTCGAGCGACGGCGTCATCGATGACGCCGCGCTGCCGGCCGAGCTGATCATGAACCGGTCCCGCCCCGAACCGTCCGGTGATGCGTTGCCGCCCCAGGGTATCGATCTGCGCACTCGGCTCGCGGCGGTCGAATCCCGCTACATCGACCTCGCGATGGAACGCGCCGACGGCGTTGTCGCCGATGCGGCCAGGCTGCTTGGTATCGGCCGTACCACGCTGGTTGAAAAACTCCGCAAGCGCCGGCTAGCGGCTTGATCTGTCTACGGCCGCAAGCCGCAGTTGGCGCCCCTTGAGCATGTTGTCACCCATAGCAGTTGACCCCAATTCCGTCGCGACGCTCGCCTTTGCCCGGCGCCTTGCGGGCAACGATCTGTCCGTGATGATCAGCGGGGAGAGCGGTACGGGGAAAGAGGTGTTCGCGCGTTTCATACACGCGGCATCGCCCCGTCGCGACGGGCCGTTCATCGCGATCAACTGTGCCGCGATTCCCGAGCAGATGCTGGAGGCGCTGCTGTTCGGCTATGAGCGTGGTGCGTTCACCGGCGCGACAAGCGCGCATGCCGGTAAGTTCGAGCAGGCACACGGCGGCTCGATACTTCTGGATGAGCTCACCGAAATGCCGCTGTCGCTGCAGGCGAAATTGTTGCGGGTTATCCAGGAGCGCGAGGTCGAGCGGCTCGGCGGACGCACGACGCTCGCGCTTGATGTTCGAGTGTTCGCCACGACCAACCGCAATCTCAAGCAAGAGGTGGCCGACGGTAACTTCCGCGAAGACCTCTACTATCGGCTGAACGTACTGCCACTCATGCTCATACCGCTGCGTGAACGGCCGCGCGACATACTGCCGCTCGTCGATCACCTGCTCGACAAGACGGGGCGCGACATTCTGCTGACGGATTGCGCGCGGCGAAAGTTGCTCGACTACCACTGGCCAGGCAACGTGCGCGAGCTGGAAAACGTCGTCCAGCGCTCGGTTGCGCTCGCCTCCCGGCGCAGTTTTGTGCTCGACGAGGGCGATCTGTTGTTTGAAGCGGCGCACGAAGAGTCGACCGTCGACACCGTGCCAGACTCTGGCAGCGAGCTGTGCCTCGAGGAACAGGTACGGCTGTTTGAAGAGCGCGTCATCGCTTCGACGCTAGATGCCGTTGCGGGCAATCGCGCGCTTGCCGCACAGCGTCTCGGGATCAGTCCACGGACGCTGCGGCACAAGCTGGCGCGCATTCGCGAAGCAGAGGCGTTGGCCAATGGCTAGGTTCGCTAGAACGCGTAACGGCGTGATCACGACATGATCGACGGCATCTCCAATCAGCAGCTTCTGTCGCAGATGCGCGCCCTCAGCCGCGAGCTTGGCGTTGCGTCGCCGGCCGAGCAGGCCGCGGCGGAACCTGCTCAGTTCGCCTCGCTGCTTCGCCAGGGCATCGATGCCGTCAACGAGACGCAGATGCGAGCGGGCGAGCTCGCGCGCCGCTTCGACTCCGGCGCGACCGACGTGGACCTGACCGAAGTGATGATCAACCTACAGAAGGCCAACATCGGCTTCACCGCAGTCTCCGAGGTGCGCAATCGGCTGGTCAGCGCGTACCAGGAAGTCATGAACATGCCGGTCTAGTGATAGCGAGCAATGGCTGAAGCGGATACCACTGTCCCCAACGCGGCGCTGTCGGGCATCGACGTGGCCGCCGGCGCGCGCCAGCTACTGCTGCTGGTCGGTCTTGCCGCCGCGGTCGCGATCGGCGTCGCGGCGGTGCTGTGGCTGCAGCAACCCGAGCACAAGGTGCTGTTCCCCAGCGTCGACCCTGCTGAGGTGGCGCCGATCTCGAACGCGCTGGAAGGGGCGGACATCGACTACCGCTACGACGCCCAGACGGGTGCCATTACGGTCGCCGCCGGCGCTCTCTCTCGCGCGCGCCTGCTGCTCGCGGGCCAGGGATTGCCGCAGAGCCGCGGCGTCAGCGTGGAGTCGCTGTACGAGGGCTCCGGCTACTCCACCAGTCAGTTTATGGAATCCAAGTTTTATACCCATGCGCTCGAAAACAAGCTGGCCGGTGTCATCAGCGAGCTGAACGCGGTGAAGTCCGCCGCCGTGACGCTCGGTCTCCCGCGACAGTCGGCTTTCGTGCGCGATCGCACGCCGCCGACCGCGTCCGTGGTGGTCAAGCTGTTTCCGGGACGCACGCTAGAGCGCAACCAGGTGCAGGCGATCGTGCATCTCGTCGCCTCCAGCGTACCGGAGCTTGCGGCCAACAACGTGACGATACTTGATCAGAACAGCGCGATGTTGAGCGGCAACAGCCGCGATCCGCTGGGTGCCGCGAACGAAGAATTCGAGTTCAAGCGCCGGCTGGAGCGCGACCTCGCGGCAAACGTGGACGCGCTGCTGGCGCCCATTCTTGGGCAAGGCCGATCGCGTACGACCGTGGTTGCGCAGCTCGATTTCGCTGAGACCGAGAGCACTGCGGAGCGCTTCGACCCCGCGAGTCAGGTCGTTCGCAGCGAGCAATCGCAAGAGTCCGAAACCAGCGGCGAGCGCGCGGCGCTGGGCGTACCCGGTGCCCTCACGAACCAGCCGCCCACCGCGTCCGTGGGCGACGTGGTCAACGGTACCGAACCGGCGCCGCCGCCGCGCGAAGTGCGCTCCAGCCGAGACAGCGTGCGCAACTACGAGGTCGACCGGGTGATTAGCCGCACCAAGGCGTCCCGCGGCGGCATTGAGCGCCTGTCGGTTGCCGTCGTGCTCGACTATGTCCCTGCTCCAGCGCCGGCAACGGCGTCTGCGGGTACGGAGGCCGAGGAAACCGCGGCGGACAGCGCCGAGGAGGATGCAGCAGCCGCCGTGCCCGAGGCCGTGCCGCTCAGCGAAGAACAGCTCGACGAGATTCGCAGCGTCATTCAGGACGCGGTCGGCTTCGACGCCGCGCGCGGCGATACCGTAAACCTGATCAACGTGCCGTTCTTCAAGGCCGAAGCGCCGGAGGAAGCGCAGGCGCCACCGCTGTGGGAGCAGCCCTGGGTGGTTGACGCGGCCAAGCTGGTGGTCGCGCTCATCGTGCTGCTGGCGCTCGTATTTCTGGTCGTGCGTCCGCTTATCAACGGCCTGTTGAGTGCGCATCAGGCGGCGGTCACCGCGCGTCTGTCACCGGTCGGTGGAGCGGCCGCCCTGCCGCCGGGCACGCAGGCCACGGTGACGGACGGTGGAATGCTGGAAGTGGTCGCACCGCCGCGACAGGACCCGCTGCTGCTGGCCCAGGATCTGGCCAGCAATGATCCCAAGCGGGTCGCGCAGGTCGTCAAGGAGTGGGTGGCCGCCGATGACTGACGCTGACCCGCTAAGCGGCAGCCGTCGGGCGGCGATCCTGCTCATGTCGATGGGCGAGGCGGCGGCGGCCGAGGTGTTGAAGTACGTCAACCAGCAGGAGGTGCAGGCCATCGGTCGGGCGATGTCGGCCATACGTCATGTGTCCTCCGAGCAGGTACAGGACATCGCCAGCGCGTTCGCAGAAGACGTGGTGAAGCACACCTCGCTAGGGATCGGTACCGAAGAATATCTGCGCTCTGTGCTGGTCGCTGCGATGGGCGAAGAGGCGGCCGAGCGGCTCCTCGATCGCATCCTGCAGGGGCGCAAGACCAATGGTCTGGAGGCGCTGAAATGGATGGAGCCGCAGCTCGTCGCCGACATCATCGCCCCAGAGCATCCCCAGGTCGCCGCCGTCGTCGTCTCGCAGCTCTCACACGAGCGCGCGGCGGCGGTGTTGCTCGGCATGAGCGAGCAACGTCGCGCGGATGTCGTCATGCGCATCGCAACGCTGCAGGGCGTACAGAGCTCCGCGCTCATGGAACTCGACGAGATTATCGAGCGCCGGATCAGCGCCAGCCGTGACGACGGTGCCGAGGAGCTGGGTGGCAGGCGCGCCGCCGCAGAGATCGTGCTGCAGATGGGCCCTAACGTCGAAGCGGACATCATGGAGCGCATCGGTAGCGTCGACGACGAATTGGGCGGCGAGATTAAAGAACTGATGTTCGTCTTCGATTCGCTCGGCGATCTCGATGATCGCGGCATGCAGGCGCTGCTGCGAGAGATCAACGGTGATCTCTTGGGCGTCGCGCTGAAGGGAGCGGAAAAGAAAACCAGCGATCTCATCCTCGGCAACATGTCGAGCCGCGCTGCGGAGATCCTGCGCGAGGACATGGAGGCGCGCGGACCCGTGCGGCTGTCGGAAGTTGAAGAGGCGCAGAAAGAAATACTGGCCGTCGCGCTGCAGATGGCGGAAGACGGCAAGCTGAACCTGGGCGGCGGAGGAGAAGAATATGTCTGATTCCCACGAGTCGGCAGAGCTCGGCGCGCGCTGGCTCGCGCCGCACTTCGATGCGGGTCGAGGTCCGCTGAGCGAGGCGACGCTGCAGGCGCGTCACAAAGAAGGCTACGCCGCCGGCTTCGACGCGGGACGCAGCGCCGGGCTGAGCGCGGGGCGGCAGCAGCTCGCCGACACGCTGGAGCGGCTCGAACATGTGCTGGGGGCGTTCGCCGAGCCGCTCGATCAGCTCGAACGCGAGGTCGATGAGGCGCTGCTCGAGTTCGCCACTCGGCTCGCGGGTCAGCTGGTGCGCCGCGAACTGCAGCTCGACGCGTCGCACGTCGTCGGCGTGCTGCGCGAGGCGCTGCGCGCGCTGCCAATCGCCGAACGCGAGGTTGCGGTGCGACTGCACCCGCGCGATGCGAGCATCGTTCGCGACGCCTATGCGCTCGACGAGCGCTCGCTCGCCTGGCAGCTCGTCGAGGACACGGCGCTGGAGCCCGGAGACGTGATCGTCGCCGGCGAACACGCGCAGGTCGATGCCCGGCTGCAGACGCGCATCGATCGCACGCTGGCGGATTTGCTGGCCGACGAACGCGAGTGAGCGAGCGCGCCGCGAGGCTGCGAAGCCATCTGCAGCGGCTTGAAGAGGTCACTCGCCTGACAGCCGCCGGTGAGCTGACCCGCATGGTAGGGCTGACGTTGGAAGCGGCGGGCTGCGAGGCGCCCATAGGCGCCACGTGCGAGGTCGCACGCGTCGACGGTGGCAGCATCGAGGCCCAAGTGGTCGGTTTCAACGGCGATCGACTGCAGCTAATGCCTACTGGCCAGCTTGCCGGGCTCGCCAGCCGGGCGCGCGTCAGCGTCAGCCGCCGCGCCGCGGCGCTGCCGGGCGGCGCGGGGATTCTCGGCCGCGTGGTAGACGCGGCGGGCCGACCGCTGGACGGCCTCGGCGGCATCGGCACGGACGGCCGCATTCGCCGCGAGGCAACGCCGATCAACCCCTTCGATCGAGCGCCCATCGTGACGCCGCTGGACGTCGGGGTACGCACGCTGAACACGCTGCTGCCGTTGGGACAGGGGCAGCGCGTTGGATTATTCGCCGGCAGCGGCGTCGGCAAGAGCGTTCTGCTCGGCATGCTGACGCGGCATACCGCTGCAGACGTCGTCGTGGTCGGACTGATTGGCGAACGGGGCAGGGAGGTGCGCGAGTTTGTGGAGGACTGCCTCGGCGAGGCCGGTCTCGCGCGCGCGGTGGTCGTCGCCTCACCGGCGGACGATCCGCCCCTGAAGCGGATGCACGGCGCGCTCTATGCGACCCGGCTGGCCGAGGACTATCGGGCCGCCGGCCTGAACGTGCTGCTGCTGATGGACTCGCTGACCCGCTACGCCCAGGCCCAGCGCGAGATCGCGCTTGCGATCGGTGAGCCGCCCGTGACGCGCGGCTATCCGCCGTCCGTGTTCGCGAAACTGCCTGCGCTGTGCGAACGCGCTGGCAACGGTCGGTTGGGCGAGGGGTCTATTACCGCCGTCTACACGGTGCTGGTCGAGGCGGACGATCCCGACGATCCCATCGCGGATGCTGCCCGCGCGGTGCTCGATGGTCACATACTGCTGTCGCGGGAACTGGCCAACGGCGGGGTGTACCCGGCAATCGATATCCCGGCCTCCGCGAGCCGACTGTTCGATAAGCTGGCGACCCCGGCGCAGCAGGCGGCGGCACTGAAGTTTCGTCGTCTCGTCAGCGCCTACCAGGACAATCGCGACCTGGTCGCCGTCGGCGCCTATGTCGCCGGCAGCGATCCGCTGGTCGATGAGGCGTTGGCGCTGTGGCCGCGGCTTGAGGCGTTCCAACGTCAGGCGCCGGCCGAGCGGGTCGACTACGCAACCTCGCTGGCGGCCCTGGAGGCCCTCGTTGAGAGCACCGAGTCGCCCACCCATCCGGTCACCCAGCCGGCTAGCGGCGAGTTGCCGGCGGGAGCGACGGCTGTACCTACCGAGGATGTTAGTGCGCCGTCGCCGACGTCAGCTCGAACTGCTGCTTGAGCTTGCCGAGCGCCAGCGTCAGGCCGGCCTGCGGCAGCTCGCGACGCGCCTGCAGGCAACTGGCGCCGCGCAGGCCCGCCACGCGCAGCTTGCCGGGCACCTGCAGGCGGTCCATACACAGGCGCCCGGTGTGCGGGGCGTGGCGATGGCGGACCGGCGGGTGTTTCTCGACCGGCTGCGGCTTGCCGTCGATGCCCAGGCCCAGGTGCTGCGGGAAGAGCGCCGTCACGAGTCGGCCGCGCGCGAGCAGTTGGCGTGGCTCGACACGCGTCAGCGCGCGCTGCGTCGATTGGTGGTGGAACGCCAGGCTCGTGAGCGGCGCCACCAGCGCCGACGGCAGGAACGTGAATTGTCCGACGCTGCGCGATCGACGCTCGTCGACCCGTTGGATGAGGGGCGGAGCAAGCGATGAAATGCCTTGCGGAACAATGCCTTAGGTGATTCGATCGCGCCTTGTCCTGTGCCTGCGCTGGCGTTACAATCGCGCCCGCCGAGTTGCCGGTCGCTTGGGATATGCCCGCGCCTGCGATTCAGCCGGCACGTCCGATGGGATGGCCGGCGATCGGTGCTTCCCTGGTAATGGAGATGACATATTAAGAAAGGTGCAAAGCGCGCTGATCGCTCGCTGTTGAACGAAGACATCCGAGTGAACAACGTACGCTTAATTGGCGCGGACGGGGCCCAGGTGGGCATCGTCTCGCGGGATGAGGCTCTTGGCGCGGCACGCCGCGCAGCCCTGGATCTGGTGCTGATTTCGCCCGATGCCGAACCCCCGGTCTGCAAGATCATGGACTACGGCAAGCACGTCTTCGAACAGAAGAAAGTGAAGGCGGCGCAGAAGAAGAAACAGAAGCAGACCCAGGTCAAGGAGATGAAGTTCCGCCCGGGCACCGAAGAAGGCGACTATCAGGTCAAACTACGCAACCTGGTGCGCTTTCTCGAAGAAGGCGACAAGGCCAAGGTTTCCCTGCGATTTCGCGGTCGCGAAGTGGTTCATCCCGAGATCGGCATGAATCTGATGTCGCGGATCGAAACAGACCTCGAAGAGTACGGGACGGTCGAAACCGAACCGCGCTTCGAGGGTCGACAGGTCATCATGGTATTGGCGCCGAGAAAGAAGAAGTAGCGAGCGCCTGTTCTTTGTGAACTTAGGGCTTGGAACTTCGAAGCGAGAAAAATAAAAACAACCACTAGAACGATAAATAAGTAGAAGCGCGGTGCCGCGAGCGCCGACGGTTCAGACGCCCCCAGGGCGACTGACAAAAAAATAAAACGATGGCATCGCTGTGCGACCAAAGGGTCGCAGGTCCACCCGGGCAGGCGAGTGCCAAGAAATTGTATGAATGCGTGGAGCTAACATGCCCAAGATGAAAACCAATCGCGGGGCCGCGAAGCGGTTCCGTCGTACCGCCAACGGTTTTAAACACCGTCAGGCCTATCGCAACCACATCCTTACCAAGATGAGTTCGAAGCGTAAGCGTCAGCTCCGGGGCCTCGAAGAGGTCGCGCCGGGCGATGCGAAGCTGCTCGATCGCATGCTGCCCAAGAAAGCCCGCTAGGAGAGTTTAGATGCCAAGAGTCAAGCGTGGCGTCGCCTCCCGGGCGCGCAGAAAGAAGGTTCTGAAGCAGGCGAAAGGCTACTACGGTGCCCGCAGCCGCCAATTCAAAGTCGCGAAGCAGGCCGTCATTAAGGCGGGCCAATACGCCTACCGCGATCGGCGCCAGAAAAAGCGTCAGTTTCGTTCGCTGTGGATCGTGCGCATCAACGCTGCTGCGCGCGAACACGGGCTGTCATACAGCCGGCTGATCGACGGGCTGAACAAGGCCGACATCGAGGTGGACCGTAAAGTGCTGGCCGATCTGGCCCTGCACGAGCGCGAGGCCTTTGCGGCCCTGGCCGAGCAGGCCAAGACCGCGCTCGCGGCCTGATCACGCCAGATCGCTGCGCCGCGGTCATGCGCGCCGCGCACAGCGCGACGCCGTCTGGCGTCGCTGCGGCCGCGCTGATCGCCTTCGAACAGGGGCCTTTGACTACGTAAACAGGGGGAACCCGTGAGCCATCCGATTGCAGCGGAGGTGGACGCGCTCGTCGCGCGCGCGCTTGACGAGGTCGCCGCCGCCGACGGGACCGCGGCGCTCGACACTGTGCGGGTTCGCTATCTCGGCAAGAAGGGCGCGCTCACCGCGCTCTTAAAGCAACTGGGCAAGCTGGCAGCCGACGAGCGGCCGGCCGCGGGCGCGCTGATCAACGCGGGCAAAGAATCCCTGCAACAGGCCCTGACCAGTGCGGGCGACGCGCTGGCCGCGGAACAGCTTGCCGAATCGCTCGCCCGGGATCGTGTTGATATCACGCTGCCGGGTCGCCGGCAGAGCGCCGGCAGTCTGCACCCGGTTACACAGGTGCTGGATCGGATCTCCGATATCTTCGTGCGCGCGGGCTACGACGTGGTCGCAGGCCCCGAGGTCGAGGACGACTATCACAACTTCGAGGCGCTCAACATTCCCCCGCATCATCCCGCGCGGGCGATGCATGACACCTTCTATTTCGGCGACGGGTCGCTTTTGCGCACGCACACCTCGCCGGTACAGGTGCGCGTCATGGAAGACAGCGAGCCGCCGATTCGGGTCATTTGCCCGGGCCGCGTCTATCGGCGCGACTCCGACTTGACGCACACGCCGATGTTTCATCAGGTCGAGGGACTGGTCGTCGATACCGACGTCAGCTTCGCCGATCTCAAGGGCACGGTGATCGACTTTCTGCAGCGCTTCTTCGAGCGCGATCTGGCCGTACGCTTTCGACCGTCCTATTTCCCGTTTACCGAGCCGTCGGCAGAGGTCGATGTCGCTTGCGTACACTGTGGCGGCGCGGGCTGTCGGGTCTGCAGTCATACCGGCTGGCTTGAGGTCATGGGCTGCGGCCTCGTGCACCCTAACGTGTTGTCGATGTCAGGGATCGATCCACAGGTCTACAGCGGCTATGCGTTCGGCTTTGGCGGCGATCGCCTGGCGATGCTGCTGTATGAGGTCGATGACCTGCGGCTGTTCTTCGACAACGACGTCCGCTTTCTGGAGCAGTTCCGATGAAGTTCAGCGAAAGCTGGCTGCGCGAGTGGGTCGATCCGGCGCTGGACCGCGATGGCCTCACCGAGCAGCTCACGATGGCGGGTCTCGAGGTCGATGGGGTCGAGCCGGTTGCGGGCGAGTTTAGCGACGTGGTCGTCGCCGAGGTGCGCGGCGTCGAGCCGCACCCGGATGCCGACAAGCTGTCCGTCTGCGAGGTCTACGACGGTGACGCGATCAACCGGGTCGTCTGCGGCGCACCCAACGTGCGCGCAGGACTTTTCGTCGCCTACGCGCGAGTTGGCGCGCGGCTGCCGGATGGCATGAAGATTCGCCGCGCCAAGCTGCGCGGCATCGAGTCCTTCGGCATGCTCTGCAGCGACCGAGAACTCGCGATCGGCGACGATCACGACGGCATCATGGAATTGCCGGCTGGGCTGACGCCCGGCGCCGATCTGCGTGAGGCGCTGGCGTTGGACGACAGTCGAATCGAGCTCGATCTGACGCCCAACCGCGGCGACTGCCTGTCGATTCGCGGCGTGGCCCGCGAGGTGGCGCTGCTCAACGACGTGCCGCTGACGGAGCCGCAGATTCCAGTCGTTGCGCCGACCTGCGACGCGAGCTTTCCCGTCAGGCTGAGCGATCCCTCGGGCTGTCCGCGCTATCTCGGCCGGGTGATCCGCGGCATCGATCCGCAGGCCAGCTCGCCCAGATGGTTGGTCGAGAAGCTGCGTCGTGCCGGTCTGCGTGAGATCGACCCCACGGTCGATGTCACCAACTATGTGATGCTGGAACTGGGTCAGCCGATGCACGCCTTCGATCTCGCGCGCCTCTCCGGTGGCATCGACGTGCGTATGGCGCGCGCTGGCGATCGGCTGACGCTGCTGGATGGTCGAGAGATCGAGCCCGACGCCGAGACCCTGCTGATTACGGACGACAGCGGGCCGGTGGCGCTCGCCGGGGTCATGGGCGGCGAGCGCAGCGGCATCGGCGCGAACACCGAAGATGTGTTCCTGGAGTGCGCGTTTTTCGATCAACTGGCGCTGGCGGGCACCGCGCGGCGCTATGGTCTGCACACGGACGCGTCACATCGCTACGAGCGAGGGGTCGACTTCGAGCTGCAGGAACTGGCGGTCGAACGCGCCACGGCGCTGCTGCTCGAGGTCTGCGGCGGCGAGCCGGGACCGATCGTGGTCACCGAGGATCGCAACCACCTGCCCGAGCGGCGCGAGGTGGCTGTCGGACTCGCACGGCTCGAGAAGCTGCTGGGCATCCGCATTGACGCCGCCGAGGTGGACCGCATCTTTGCCCAACTACAGTTCGAGGTGACGGATCGTGCCCTGGACGATGACGACGTTCGCTGGACGATACGTGCGCCCAGCCACCGCTTCGATATCGCCATCGAGGCGGATCTGGTTGAAGAGGTCTGTCGCGTTTACGGCTACAACAACGTCGAGGCGCGGCGGCCGAGCCAGCCGCTGGCCCTCGGTTCGGTCGCAATCGAGCAGACCAGCGATCGGCGGCTGCGCGAGCTGTTGGTGGACCTCGGCTATCAGGAGACCATCAGCTACAGCTTTTTGGACCCGGTTCTGGTCGATGCCGTAGAGCCCGGAATGGCGCCGCTGACCCTCGCCAACCCCATGTCGGTGGATCTGTCTGCAATGCGCACGAGCCTGCTGCCCGGCTTGATCGATGGCGCGCGCCGCAACGTGGCGCGACAGGCGGATCGCCTGCGACTGTTCGAGATCGGCCTGAGCTTCACGCCTGGCGAGCAGGGTCTGCAGCAAACGCAGATGGTCGCCGGGCTGATCCTGGGCTCGCGGGCACCCGAATCCTGGTCGGCGCCGGCGCAGGGCGTCGACTTCTTCGACCTGAAGGGCGACATCGAACGGCTGCTGGAGCAGCTCGGCTGGGCGGGGCTGAATGCCGAACCGATCGACCACCCGGCGCTGCATCCGGGGCAGGCCGCGCGACTTGTCGACGCGACGGCACAGGTCACGCTGGGGCGCATGGGCCGCCTGCATCCCCAGCTGGAGGAGCGCTTTGAACTAGGCGGACCAGCCTTTGTGTTCGAACTGGACTGCGCCACTATCCTCACGCGCACGAAACCTGCCTTTTCGCCGCTGTCGCGATTTCCTCGCGTGCGCCGCGATCTGGCGCTGCTGGTGGCGCGCTCGCTGCCGGGCGCAAAGCTGGAACAGGTCTGTCGCGAGGCCCTCGCCGAAAACCTGGTGCACTTCACGTTATTTGATGTGTACACCGGCAAAGGTATTGATTCTAATGAAAAAAGCGTTGCGCTAGGGTTGACGTTGCAATCCCCTTCGGCGACCCTAACGGACGCTGAAATCGGCGCTTTCGTTGATCGTGCGGTGGCTGCTTTGGCAGACCAGTGCGGTGCGCGACTGCGCTAGCAGGGTCTTAGGTTAGCGTCCGCCTATCGTCAGGCCGACACACGCCAGCACGTTCGCGCCAGGTTCGCGCTGAGCAAAACGGCTGACATAGGCGCGAGTGGGGCCCAAACTGTGCTCATTCTGCGGTGCTAGCGCAAGCGCCTGCTGCAGCAGAGACAGCTGAAACAGAGCGGCATAAGCCGCCGGATTGCCGGGGGAGGCAACGGGGCACTGACCCCAGGACACAGGCACTATCGACTCGATACCTGACCGCAGGGCGCTCTGCGCCTTGCGGCAGGGGGCTGGCCGCATGCGAGCAAGTCTATGCCGCTGGCCACGATAGCGCTGCGTAATCGGACTGGACAACGGCGCAACGAAGAGCTGAAGAAGATGGGAAGGATCGGCAGCATCACGCAATGCCCGCGCGCAGCCTGGATCGGCGTTGCAGCCATGGGTGCGCGGCACTAGTGGCTGCCCTTACCAAAGCCCAGATGGCAGACCGGCTGTTCGATGAGCTTGGGCTCAACAAGCGCGAGGCCAAGGAGATCGTGGAACTGTTCTTCGAAGAGGTTCGCTGCGCGCTCGAACGCAACGAACAGGTGAAGCTGTCCGGCTTCGGCAACTTCGATCTTCGGGACAAGGGCCAGCGGCCGGGGCGCAACCCCAAGACGGGAGAAGAGATTCCCATTACGTCGCGCCGCGTAGTGACCTTTCGGCCTGGGCAGAAACTCAAGGCACGGGTCGAAGCCTATGCCGGTGATGACGCTGCGACGGATCCGTCGACGAGTTCGTGAACCTGCGTGCTGCGAGAATTTCGAAGCATGCTACAGACGGTAACACCGCGTCTCGCTATGTCCTCGCGAAAGCGTTGAGAAAACGTCTTCGCGAGAACGTCGAGAATCAGGCGCGTCGCAGTTGCGCGCCACTGCAAGCCGCTGCGAGCCACTCCGAGCGAGGCCGCAAGCAGAACGACAGATAGAAAACTAGATCCAAGTAGAAAGAAAAACACCAAAAAAAGATAGAAATTGCGCGTTTTGAGGAAACAAGAGCGCAGACAAACGTCGTCAAACAGACCACAATAGTGGCGGCTCGCTTGAAGATGATCGCGCCGGACCGTAACAGGTCAGGCAGCCAGGAGTCGGGCGGGAAGAGCGATTGACGGCAACGGCCGGTGGCTCGAAAGTAGCGAAAGTAGCGAAAGTAGCGAAAGTAGCGAAAGTAGCGAAAGTAGCGAAAGTAGCGAAAGTAGCGAAAGTAGCGAAAGTAGCGAAAGTAGCGAAAGCGAGAACAACAACGCGATCGTCGTTCAGGTTAAAACCAAAACTACAGGCAAGCGCTAGAATCACCTCATACGGATAGCTTACGCGAAACATGCTGGAGACCAGCCAGAATAACGAGTTGCCGGCGATTCCCGGCAAACGCTACTTCACCATCGGTGAAGTCAGCACGCTGTGCGACGTC
>JBCCGT010000018.1:0-108763 GCA_039029135.1 Pseudomonadota bacterium
CAACGTCGCAATGGACGGTGCTGCGGCGCTGAGCCACATCTTCACGGCGGCCGGCGTTTATACGATCACGTTGACCGTGACGGACGACGACGGCGTCAGCGATACCGCCAGTGTCACGGTGACTGCGAACACGGCGCCGGTGGCCGCGCTCAGCGCGACGCCGATGACCGGTCTGGTTCCGCTCATGGTCATGTTCGATGCGTCCGCCAGTACCGATGCTTTCGGCAACATCGTGGACTACAGCTTTGACTTCGGCGACGGCGACAGCACCTCGGGTGCGAGCGCTACCGTGAATCACGACTATGCGGCCCCCGGCGACTACGTTGTCTCGCTGACCGTGACCGACGACAACGGCGCCACGGATACGCTGACCACCGACATTCGGGTCAATACCGTTCCGGTCGCCGCGCTGTCGCTCGACGTCACGCTGGGCCTCGCCCCGCTTGCTGTGACAGCGGATGCCTCGGGTTCGACCGATGAGTTCGGCACCATTGTTCGCTACGACTGGGACTTCGGTGATGGCACGACGCTGATGGACGGCGGCGCCAGCGCTTCGCATACCTACACCACGACGGGCGTCTTTACGGTCACCGTGACGGTCACCGACGACGACGGCGCGTCGAGCACCGCGAGCGCAATGGTCACCGCCGACGCGGCGCCGATCGCGGCCCTGGACCTGAGCGCGACCATGTTCCTGCTGCCGAATACGCTGACCGCGGACGCCACCGCCAGCTCGGACGCTTTCGGTACCATCGTGGAATACCGCTTCGACTTCGGTGATGGCACGGTCGTCACCGGCGGCGCGCCTATCGTTACCCACGATTACGCCAACGCCGGCAGCTACCAGGTGACGGTGACGGTAACCGACGACCGCGGCTTCTCCTCGGTAGCGATCCAGAACGTCGTTACCAACTTCGCGCCGGTCGCCAGCTTCGCGATCGACGTCACTGAGTCGCGCATTCCGTTCAGCGTCAACGTCGACGCCAGCGGCTCCAGCGATGCCAACGGCACGATCGTTTCCTACGAATGGAACTTCGGCGACGGCACGACGACGACCGGCATGACCGCGAGCCACGAGTACACTACGATCGGCACCTATACGGTCTCGCTGACGGTCACCGACGACCAGGGCGCGACGTCAACCGTGACGGAAACCGTCGACGCGCAGCCGCCGCTGCCGCCGGTCATCGACCAGCAGCCGCTGTCGATCGAGGTGTTCGAAGGCAACAGCGTGAGCTTCTCGGTCAGCGCCAGCGGCTTCGGCCCGCTCACCTACCAGTGGCGTCGTAACGGCGTAGACATCGCCGGCGTCGTGGGCACGACCTACACGATCGGCAACGTGCTCTCTATCAACAATGGCGACGAGTACACCGTTGTTGTGACCAACCTCGGTGGTTCGATTACCTCCGACGTGGCGACCCTGTCGATCGTGCTGCCGAATCAGCTTCCGACCGCGGACTTTACGTTCGAGCAGCTCGGCGCTTCGCTGCAGATCGCGTTCGATGCGGCAGCGTCCAGCGATGCGGACGGTTCGATCGTAAGCTACGACTGGGGCTTCGGCGACGGCAGCACGGCTACGGGCGTCAACCCGACGCACACCTATACGGCAGAAGGCACCTACACGGTGACGCTGACGGTCACCGATGACGATGGCGACAGCACGTCGACCGACATGACGTTCGACGTCGCGTTCCCGATCGTCTCGGTCGTCGCGGCCGGCGCGAATCTCGCGGATGGGGCTCGCGTCATCGACCGACTGCCCGACGGCAGCCTGGATCTGTCGACCTTCTGGGTGAACGACCACGTCACGGCCACCGCCTGGGTGACCATCGACCTCGGTTCTTCGCAGACGATCGGTGAGGCCCATCTGGCGCCGCGCACCGACCGTGCGTACAACATCGAGGTCGTCGTTGGCGACACGCTGGTCAATGGCAAGGTTCAGGCAGCCCCGGCGGCGGTGTGTGCGACGCCGGATCTCGGCCCGGCCACGCCCACCGAGACCATCCCGTGCACCTTTGCGCCGGTCACCGGTCGCTATGTGACGCTGGAGTCGACGGACGTCGCCTCCTTCCGTCTGCACGGCGCCGAGTTCTTCAATGCGACGCCGCTGAATCAGGAGCCGATGCCCGCCTTCAGCGCCACGCAGACGCCGCCCGATTCGCTGACGGTCGTCTTCGACGCGAGCGCCTCTGTCGATGTGGACGGCGCCATCGTTGCCTACGACTGGGACTTCGGCGACGGCAACACGGGCTCTGGCCCCATGCCGACTCACACCTACGGCGGCGCGGACAACTATCAGGTCACGCTCACCGTGACCGATAACGACGGCGGCGTGGGCGTCCTGCAGCAGATCGTTGCGGCGGGCGTGACGGTGCCGACCGGCAAGGCTGCCGTGACCGTTGCGGCGGTTGGCGGCCGGGCGTCGAGCCAAGGCCTGATCATCGATGAGTCGGGCGACGGCTCGCAGAATCTGCTGACCCAGTGGACGAGCGGTGGTAACGCGGCCAACACCTGGTTCACGCTGGATCTGGGTACGAGCGAGCCGGTGGCGAAGCTGTTCATCGCCCCGCGTCGCGACCGCGAGTATCAGCTGATGATCTTCGTCGGTGACGAGCTCGATGGCGGCAAGGTCGATGGCGTCACGCCGGTCACCTGCGTCACGGCTGATCTGGATACGACCCGGCCGGAAGCGCTGCTGGAGTGTGCGCTGCCGACGACGATGGGTCGCTACGTCACGGTCATGGCCGATCAGAACTTCCGCGTCTACGGCGCCGAGGTGCACGTGGAGCTGACGCCGCCGACCGAACCGGTTGCGCAGTTCACCAGTGCCCAGGACGGTGCCGATCCGCTGACGCTGATCTTCGACGCCAGCGGCTCCAGCGATTCGAACGGTTCGATCGTCGCCTACGACTGGGACTTTGGCGATGGCAACACCTCGACGGACGCGATGCCTTCGCACACCTATAGCGTCGGCGGTGATTTCACCGTCACGCTGACGGTCACGGATAACGACGGCGAGACGGCGAGCGCCACCCAGTCGGTGTTCGCGGGCGAGGCGCCGGACGAAGAACAGGTGGCGGTCACGGTCGAGGCGGTAGGCGTGCGTGCCTCCGCTAGCGACCGGGCGATCGACACCCTGGGCGACGGCAGCCAGGATCTGTCCACGCACTGGAACGACAGCGGCAATCTGAACAAGAGCTGGATCACGCTGGATCTGGGCGCGGAACGCGAGCTGACGCAGCTGCTCTTGGCACCGCGCGACAACCGCGACTATGACTTCGAGATCCGCGTCGGCAACTCGCTCGACAACGACGGCGAGGTAACGGGTGGCGTCGACGCGACCTGCACGCTACTCGGTAACGGCGGCAACGTGCCGACGATGCTGAGGGTCTGCGGCATGACCGAAGGTCTGATCGGTCGCTATGTATCGATCCGCAACGTCGGTACCAAGACGCTGCGCATCTACGGTCTGGAGGTGTACGCCCGTCGCCTCAACTAGCGGTCCGTAGACCAGCGGCCGCAAGGCCATTGCCCGCATAGATCGCACGGGAGTTGCGGAGGGGAGCGGCGCACCGGTATCGAACGCTAGATTCGACGGTGCGCCCAGCCGGGCCGGTAGTCAGTCGATTCCCTGAGGGCGGCTGGCTACCGGGCAGGCACTTCGGATGGTGCTTCGCATGGCTCTCTGCTGCGCTGGCATCGCCAACAGGCTGCAGCCACAACGCTACGGATCGCGTCAGTTGCTACGGCTGGTTCACGTCACCTGATAGCGCTCGCGCATCACCGCGACTGAATCGGCGACCAGGTCTTCCAGCACCGACAGATCGACGCCGGCGAGACGGCCCAGATACAGACAGCTCGCGCCGGTCTTGTGTTTTCCCAGGCGCGCGAGCTGCCGCTTGTAGTCGCTAAAGCCCGGCATCACGTACACGACCATGTTGGCTTTGCGCGGCGCGAAGCCGGTCAGGAAGTGATCGCCCTCGCGGCCGCTGTCGTAGACGTAGTGGTAGCGGCCGAAGCCGACGATCGACGGTCCCCACAGGGTCGCCGCCTCTCCCGTCACCCGCTGCATCATCGTCAGCAGCACGTCGGCGTCCTCGCGTCGCCCCTTATGGTCGACCTGATCGATGAACCGCCGCACGTCTTTGTGCGTCGGCTGGGTCTTGTTGTTCGCCTGGGTCCTGCGCGGTTTTGTGGTCATGCGTCCTCCTTGTTCACGCTCTTGTTCGCAGCGGAGAAGGCGGTGTTCTCGCCGCCGCGAGCTTCGGACGTCGCGCTCAGTAGCGCGACTTTTTCGCCTCCATGTCCGAGTGCACGTCGATCAGCACGGTTTGACCGTCCGCGTTCAGCTCCCGCGCCCGCCGAATCGCCGCCGCGAGCTCCTGCGGCTTGCGCACTTCGATCCCGACCGCGCCCATGCCCTGGGCGATCTCCGCGTAGTTGCCCTGCATGTGGGAGACGCCGTAGGTTTCGCGCGCGTTCGGGAAACCCCCCGGATAGGTCGCCATGCCGCCGTTGTTCAACACGACGGTAGTGATCGCGAAACCCGAGCGCGCCGCGGTTTCGATATCCAATCCGGACATGCCGAACGCGCCGTCGCCCATCAGGTTGAGGCAGAACTTGTCCGGATGCGCCATCTTCGCGCCTATCATCAGGGGAATGCCGAACCCGAGGTGCGTCGTCTTGCCCCAGCCCACGTAGCTGTGCGGCGCGGTCGCCGTAAAGAAGGGCACGATCGAGTCGCGCGGCGCGCCGGCGTCGTGGGTGACGATGCTGTTTTCCGGATCGATGTTGGCGTTGATCTCCTGTATCACCCGGTAGGTGTTGATGGGCGTCGCGTCGCTGTGCAGCAGCGGTCGCCACTCTTCCATCCATGCCGCCGACGTCGCGGCGATCTCCTGCGCGATCGCATCCGCTGCGGCGCGTCGCGTATCGCCGACCTGCGCCTTGACCTCTTCGATCAGCGCCTCGATCGTCAGTCGCGTATCGCCGAGCAGGCCGATGTCGACGCGCTCGTCTTTGTTAATGGCCGATGCGTCGTCGGTGTTCTGAATCAGGGTTTTCTCAGCGCGCTTGCGAATCGGCTGGCCGTAGAAGGTACGCGTCAGACTCGATCCCAGCGCGAGGATCAGGTCGCTCTCCTTCTGCCACTTGCCGGCCTGCATGGTCGTCAGTCCGCTGCCCGCGCCGAGACACAGCGGGTGTCGTTCGTCCATCGCCGACTTGCCGGGCATGGTGCAAAACACGGGTATGCCGGTGAGTTCTGCCAGCTCGGTCAGCGCGCCGCTTGCGCCGGACATCAGCACGCCCTGGCCGGCCCAGATGAGCGGCCGCTTGGCGTTCAGCAGCGCGGTCACCGCATCCTTGATTTCGCCCGCGGCGGGCTGCGCCCGGTGAACGCCCGGCGACGCGTAGTCCTGGGCAGACTCCGGCACCTCTGCCTCGAGCACGTCGGCCGTCAGCTCGACGACGACGGGTCCACCGGGACCGTTCCTGAGCGCGTTGAACGCCCGGCGCATGGCGCTGCCGACGTCCTCCGGTCGGTAGATGGCCTCGACCGATTTCGTGATGTTGCCGTAGTTGTGAACCGCGGCGAAGTTGGGCTTCACGGCGATCTGATTGAGGAACACCCCGCCCGGCAGCACCAGCACCGGAACGTTGTCGGCGTACGCCTGGGCGATGCCGCCCATCGCGTTTTCGGCGCCCGCCTGCGACTGAATGGCAGCGACGCCGAAACGCTGTCGATCGCTGGTTCGGCTGATGCCGTCGGCCGCCATGATTGCGCCGCGCTCGTGGCGAAACGCCACCGGTCGTATGCCTTCGATCGCGGCGGTCTCGATCAGCGGATTGCTGGGATAGCAGGTGATGAGCTCGACACCTTCCTGCTTCAATATCTTCGCGACGTACTCGTTGCCGTTCATCGTTGTGTTCCCCCTCCTTTTGCGGCGCCGCGCTCCGAAGGCGGCGCTCAGACGCGCTAGACTAGCAGCTTGTCGCGCGGCCAACGCCGCCTGGGAGAACTGCCTGATGACCGAGACGACGAACGAAGGGCTGGACGCGCTGCGCGCCGAAGTGCGCGAGTTCCTGGATCGGGAGCTGACCGACGAGCTGCGCGCCGCGGCGGCGACCGGCTTCGGCATCCCGCGGGAGGCGGGTGCAGCGTGGCACCGCAAGCTGTACGAACGCGGCTGGATCGCGCCCGACTGGCCCGTGGAGTACGGCGGCACCGGCTGGGGCGTGGCGCAGCGCCACCTGTTCGAAACCGAGCTCGCCCGCGCGGGCGCGCCGATGCTGATGCCGTTCGGGCTGGGCATGGTCGGTCCGGTGCTATGCGCGTTCGGCACCGACGAACAGCAGCGCGAGCACTTGCCCGGCATCCTCGACGGCAGCGTCTGGTGGTGCCAGGGTTATTCCGAGCCCGGCAGCGGCTCGGATCTTGCCAGCCTGAAGACGGCCGCCGTGCGCGACGGCGACGACTATGTAGTGAACGGCCAGAAGATCTGGACCACCAATGCCCACAAGGCCGACTGGATCTTTGCGCTCGTGCGCACGGATCCGACGTCCAAGCCCCAGCGCGGCATCAGCTTCCTGTTGATCGACATGCAAACGCCGGGCATCGAGGTTCGGCCCATCGTCTCCATCGACGGGCTGCACCATCTCAACGAGGTTTACTTCACCGAAGTTCGGGTACCGGCTGCGAACCGCATCGGCGACGAGAATCTGGGCTGGACCTATGCCAAGTATCTGCTCGGTCACGAGCGAGCTGGCATCGCCGGCGTCGCCGGCAGCCAGAACGCGACCCGCGCGCTGCGCGGGCAGATCGGCGGCCTGTCGCCCGGGCTCGGCGAGGACGACGCGTTCGCCGGCAGGCTCGCGGCGGGTGAGGTGAGGCTCGAGGCGCTGGCGGCGATGGAGGCTCGCGTGCTCGCGGAGCTTTCGTCCGGCAACAGCCCGGGCGATGCGGCCTCGGCGCTGAAAATTTTGGGGACGGAGCTGCAACAGAACCTGCAGGAGCTGGGTGTCGAGTCGGCGGGCTACTACGCGCTGCCCTTCGAGATGGGTGAGATCGCCGATCCGGCGGGAGAGGGTCCAGGGCCAGCGCACACGCTGCGCGCGATCAGCAACTACAACTTCGGCCGCGCCTCCAGCATCTACGGTGGGTCCAACGAGATTCAGCGCAACGTGATAGCGAAGGCGGTATTGGGGCTGTAGGCCGTCCGCGGCGAGTCGGACGCCACCGCCTGGCGCAGGGCTTTTACTGGCTCGCCGATCCTGTATGCTCACCGGCCCCGGCGCACCCTGCACCGGGATAAGTCCGCCGATCCACCCTCGGCAGATCTTGCGCCCGTAGCTCAGCTGGATAGAGCGTTGGCCTCCGGAGCCAAAGGTCAGAGGTTCGAATCCTCTCGGGCGCGCCAAGCGCTTTCGCTGCGCGAAAGCGCTACCCGACAGCAGCTTCAGCGTAGCTGAAGCTGTGAGAGGGGGCCGTACCTTCGGCGCAGCCTAAGGGAAACCCCTGCCTACTAGCTTCGCACGAAACGAAGCAGCGTCTCGATGTCGTGCTTATCAGCAGCGCGCAGCGCATCGATATAGGACGAGCGTGTCTGCCCGGCATCGGTGAGGTTCGTTGATCCCCAGCTGAAGGGTTCCTGGCCCATTGATCTCAGGAGTAAATCAGCTGCCATTCTTGCGTGGCGGCCATTACCGTTCGGATAGGGGTGGATGTAGACCAGCCGGTGATGGAACCGCGCCGCAATCTCATCGGGCTCGTAGGTCTTATGCTCAATCCAATACTGTGCATCATCCAGAACATTCTTCAGCTCGGTGGGGATGAGATAGGCCTCGATGCCGATATTTTTGTTGCTATGGCGAAATTTCCCCGCCCAATTCCAGACGCGCCCGAACATACGCTAATGTAGATCGTTGAGGAAATCAGCGCTCAGAACGTTGTTGTTGCGCTTAAAGGCCCAGCTCTGCGCTGAGACGATATTGGCCTGCTCAGCTTCATTCAGCTCACCGCGCAGCGTGATGTGCGAGGGGATTAACCCCTCCAGATCTTCTGCGCTTAGCGGCGTTTGCCCATCATCTTCGGGAAGAAGCGGATCACTCATTCCTCCTCCCAAATCTGGGAGGCGCGCCCCTGCAAGAGTTCGGCTGCAAGCGCTCTGATCTGTTGCTCACGCACATCACTCTCAACTGCTTGATCCTCCAGCGCCATGGTGTGAGAGGCGGCTTCGATGCGTTTTCTGGCGATGCGCTGCGCGCGGTTATTGATCGTGTCTTCCAAAGGCTCGCGCGGGACAAAGGCATAGACCAGCTGGCAGTCCATGGCATGCGCAGCGCGCTCGAGGGATTCAAGCGTGATGGAATTGCTGGCTTCAGACCTTTCGATCTCATAGATGCGCGGCTTTGTAACCCCAATTCGCAAAGCGAGCTGTTCGGCGGTCATACCCAGCGCATCGCGAATAACCTTCACCCATCCTTTAGGTGGGCGCGCAAGTGCATGTGAGCCGCGCAGTGGGCTCAATTTCTTATCAAGATGCTTGCGGGCAAGGGCTCTATCGTCTGCTTTCACGGGGCCAGCCATGAGCTTGTTTTAGCTATAAAAGATAAGGAATAACTGCTCTTTTGTCAATTTAAAAGATAGATATATCTGTACTAAAAGGCTCTATGGAAATAGATATATCTTATCCTGCGGGCGAGACCTTCTCACGGCATGCTTTACGCGGCCTGTGCCAGCATCGGCGTTACGCCGACGCGAGCCCGAATGTCGTCCAGCGGCGTGTGCAGCTCCTGCTCCCACTTCACGAAGTGAATGTTGTCGATGCTGCGGCCCATCAGCCAGCCGCGGCTGATCGCATCCATCGCGCTCTCGGTGTGGCCAGGCTGCACAAACGCCAGATGCGCCATGGTCACCGCCATGCGAATGGCGTGGTACGGAAAGCGCAGCTGGGCGAAGTGGAAGGCTGCCATTCCGAGTTCCCCGAGGGGCGAGGCGTCGTGGCCGGTGATGACGTGCAGCATGTCGTGCATCTGGAAGCCGCGCACGATGGTGTAGGAGAGGTCCTCGGGCAGCCGATCCAGGGCGCCCTGCGAGGTGAGCTGTTCGTTGAAGGCCTTGTAATCGCGGGCCAGCGATTCGGTCAGATCGCCGTCGACAACAAACCGACGAAAGGCATGGCCGAGCGTCCCCGGCGCGCAGGCGGCAAGGTCATCCATGGTCAGAGGTTCCGGCAGGTGGCGCTCAGCCAGAAAGGCCTCGGCCCCTGGCAGGCCGTGCAGGGTTTCGAGATAGCCATCGATGGCGCTCTGCGGTGCGCCTGCCCAAAACTCATGGAACAGCAGGTAGACGGGATAAGCGAATGGGTCGTCTGCCGCGCGGAGGAATTTCTCAGCAAACTCGCGATCGATGATGGGCTGGTAGGAATCGGTCATGGCGCATTGTCCGTTATGACACGCCGGCTCGCCGGCAGAGCGACTAGCCTAGCGCATTAAATGAACACGTTCAATGAAATGTTCCGGCTCCTTGATTCGCCGGCTCGACTCAACGCCGGAAACGCTCAAGAACGGCAGCGTCCACCCAGACGATGTCGTCACCCCGTGTGAAGAAGAAGTAGGCGCCGTCCGGAGTGACGACCGGGCAGTAATCGCGATCGGGCGAGTTGATTGTGTTGCCCATGTGAACGTCGTCGCCCCAGGAGCCGTCGGGCTGTTTGAAGCTGATATACAGGTCCGAGTCGCCGAGCCCGTCGGGTCGACCGCTTGCGACGTGGATCAGATACGACTCGTCTGGGCTGACGTAGATGTCACCTTCGGCGGCCTCGCTATTGACGCCTGGACCGAGGTTGGCCGGGCTTTCGAAGCCGCCGTCGAGGTGCTGAGCGCGGTAGTTGTCGCGCCCGCCAAGGCTGTCTGCGCGCGTTGCGGCAAAGTACAGGCTGCCGTCGGCGACCAGCCAGGGATACAGCTCGTTATCGGCGCCGTTGATGTGATCGCCTAGCGGCTCCGGTGCCAATAGACCCTGTCGCGTGACCTTGCTGCGCCAGATGTTGTGGCGCTCCAGCGAGTAGCCCGGCAGCGGTCGCGTCGAAATGAAGTACAGCCAGCCGCCGTCGGGCGAGAACGCCATATCGACGTCGGCGTGACCCGGATAGGTTTTCGACGGCGCCGCCATGCGCGGCTCCTGCCAGGTGCCGTCGGCGCGCTGGCGCGAGAAGAACATCTTGAAGCTGTCGCCGATTAGGCGAGAGAACATGAAAATGCGGCCGTTGGGGGAAAACACCGAGTTCAGCTCGCGCTCCCCATCCAGCGAGATTAACCCCGGGGCGAATGTCTCTGGCGTCATGCCCGGCGGTGGCTGGCCGAGGTATGGGCCTTCAAGCGTCGGCCACTCGGCCCGGGTCGTCGCCGCCCCGATAGTCAGAGCGATGACAATGATTGATTTGCGCATGGTTCATCCGTGGACAGCGATCAGTTCTCGCGGACTCTAGCGCAACCGCCCGGCAGGCGGAAAACGCGACGTCGCCCGGAAGCGTGGGCGAATCCGAACTTCGCCAGATGCAGAGCGTCGCGTGCTAGGGGGGTACCTAAGCCGCCGCCTCCAGCGCCAGGAGCGTCACGTCGTCCCCAAGATCTGCGCTCGTGAAACGCGCCTCCACCGCCTCCACCAGTTTGCCGACCTCCGACTCCGCGTTGCCCTGCAGCACCTTCTGGACCTCGGTCAGCGCCTCCTGAATCGACAGGTCGTTCTGCAGCGCGTCGAACAGACCGTCGCTGTACAGCAACAGCCGCTCCCTTGAGTCCAGCGTTACCTCGGTCTCGATGTACTCGGTGTGCTCGATGACGCCCGGGATACAGCCGGACACTTCCAATTCGTGCAGTTCGCCGTTGGGCTTCAGCACGATGGGCGGCGGATGCCCCGCGCAGGCGACGGCCACCTTGCCATCCGGACCCAGAAGGGCGGCGGTCAGCGTTACCATCGACTCCGAATACAGGTTGTGGTTCAGCATCGCCGTATTCAGCAGCTCCAGGCACTGTGCCGGGCTCTCCGGCGGCGTTCCCGCGTGGAACAATCCATACAGGAAGCCCATGTGGGCATAGCAAAAGAAGTGCGCGGCCTCGTCGTGTCCCATGACGTCGCCCAGCACGATCAGCGTCTGGCCGTCCTCGGTCTCGCGGGCGAACAGGAAGTCGCCGCCGCCCGCCGAATGGCAGCGGCTGAACAGCGCGGCCGAGTAGTCGGCGCGCACGCTCGGCGTTTCCGGGGCCAGGCGACGCGTGATGCGTTCGTCGAGTCGATCCGAGAGCTGCTGCTTCAAGTGTTCGACCCGCGTCAACACGCGATTGATGCAGTTGGTGAGCGCAACCTTCTGTATCGGTTTGGACAGGAAGTCGTCTACCGCCGACCCGCTGGCCTGGGCCTGCTGCACGTCGTCATCGTTTCCCGTCAGAAAAACGAAGGGTATGGCCGCCGTCGACTTCTTGCTCAACAGCGCGTGCCGCAGCTCCCAGCCGTTCATCAGCGGCATCTCGATGTCGCACAGCACCAGGTCCGGTTCGGTGTCGGCGATGCCCTCCAGCGCTTCCCTGCCGTTTTCGAACAGCGACACGTCGAACTCGGCGCTCAGGTAGTTTTCTATCAGAACCCGATAGAGTCGATCGTCGTCGACGACCGCGATATGGTGACGCTTGGACTTGCTGTCGCCCCTGAGGATGACGGACACCGTCTCGGTATTGCCTTCTATGGTGCTGACGAAGTCAGGATTGTCGAAGTGCCAGATCAACGGCTCCTCATCCGCGCGCACGTTGATGACCACCTTCAGATCGCGGGCCAGGCGCTCGATGTGTACGTGACAGCCGCCCTCGCGCTTGCTCTGCGCGACGCTGACGATGTTGCGGACCTGTGACGCGTCCGTGGTGGCCACGCCGCAGGTCGCGAACAGCGTTTTCAGGCGTCGCTCGCAAGCGCGCCACGCGGATTCATTGTCGAGGTGTTGATCCAGTAATAGGTGCATCGATCGACGCTGTTACGCGGCCGCCGGCAGATTCGCGAACGCATCGAATGTGGCGCGCGCAAGCTGCAGGAAGTCGTCCATCTCGCCGAGTATCGATTCATCGTCCGCCTTGGCGCGCATCTCCAGGTCTGCGGATCGTTCTGCTAGCGTGGAGCAGCCGAACGTGGCCGCGCTGCTTTTCAGCGAGTGCATGATCGCCCCGATCTCCTTGAGCGCGCCCAGCTTCGTGAGGTCGGCGATCCGATCGCAGTACTCGCCGTTTTCCTGCAGGAACAGATCGCGCAGCATGGTCAGCGTCTCCGCGTCCAGCTCGCCGGCGAATTCGAAGTAATGTTGCTGGTTTATCAGTTGGGACATATCTGACTCGTCAGGACGCTCTGCGCACTTCGGTGCGTTTCCGCGTGATGGCATCAAAGTCCTGCATGAGCTCGCTGACCTGCGACGACACGCTGAAGCGTTCCTTGGCGAAGGCCGCCGCGGTCTCTCCCTTAGAGGACTTCCAGGATTCGCTGATCGACTGGCGGATGGCCTCGCTCAGCGATTCGCTGAGCTCGGCGCCCTCAGCCTCCGGTAACAGGACGCCGACGTCGTCGGATACGAAGTCGCGGGGTCCGCCGGAGTTCATGCCGATGACGGGCGTGCCGGTCGCCATGCACTCTACAAGCACCAGTCCGAACGGCTCATTGCGCGAGGGATAGACGCCCACGTCCGCCAGCGCGTTGATCCGCGCGATCTCCGACTGCGGCTGCGGGCCGAGAAACCAGGTGTTGCGTAGCTTCAGTGTCTCGTAGGCCATGCGATGATAGTGATCGATGGCGTCCTGCGGACCGGAGCCGATGATCAGTGTCGCGTAGTTGTGCGATTCTTCGTAGCGCTTCGCGGCCTCCAGCACGGCGTCCAGCCGTTTCCAGTCCGCGAACTTGCCGCAGAACACGACCACCGCGTCCGGATCGGAGTCGATACGACCCGGCAGCGGATCAACGCAGCTTGGCGCCAGCTTCAGAGAGCGCAGTATCCTGTTGCGTTCGACGCTCGTGTAGCGCTTGTGCTTGAACACATCCTGGTTGTAACCGTTGAGCGACAGGATCATGCGTTCGCGCGGAAATTCCGGAAACACGTCGGCGATCTTGTCGAGTTGCTCTGCCGATATGGCCGCACAGGCATCGACGCCACGTTCGGGATCGAAGACGCCCTCTTCCTGCATCAGCGGCAGAAAGCGCGGCGGATACTCGGGATCCACGCCGCGCTTCTCGTGGGCGAACATCTTTAGCGCGGTGCCGTGGACGTAGCACAGTATCTGAAAGGTCTGCAGACCGGCTGCCGCGCGAGCGCGATTGATGTCGAGCAATACCAGTGGATTGAGAAAGCTGTGATGGGCGATCGCGGTCGTGACCGCGACGCCTGCGGCTTCTTCCGCTCGCGCGATTTCGGCGGCGGCGAAGCGACCAACGAGAGCGCGGAAGTCGTCGAACTCCTTCTCGGTCATGGAGTGAAAGCGATACGAGCTGACCGGCGAAACCGATTCGCAGATCGGAATCTCGTGGGGTAG
Source organism: Pseudomonadota bacterium (assembly GCA_039029135.1). GTDB lineage: Bacteria > Pseudomonadota > Gammaproteobacteria > Pseudomonadales > Azotimanducaceae > JALZVT01. The sequence goes on from JBCCGT010000018.1 coordinate 13,564, forward strand.
CTGCAGTATGGACACGAGCGGATCGTTCGAGGTCTGCGTCTGCGAGGGATATACGGAGTAGGCGACAGTCTCGGGGAGCTCGTTGAGAGCCTTGTGATGACACTCGTGGAGGATGCCGGAACCCGGGGCGAATTCGTCGCCGCGCTGCCAGTTGTTGGTGCCGAGTTGAAAGATCAGCTGCTTCATGATCCTTGTCTCCTGGAATTCTCGGTGGCCATCGCGCACCTGTCTCGCGGCGGGCTAACATCGAACGCGAGCGCTCGCCGCGGGCCATGGCGCTGGCCGTAGCGCTGGCCATAGACAAATAGAAGGCGCTTTCTTCAGCGTAGTAGAGGCCGCGGCACTCGCTCGGTACCGGCTGTCGCGTTGTGCGCTGGCGCACAGCGCGCTGAACGTGCGTACATCACGAGCGCGGGCGTCGGGAAACCGTCGCTTTGTCAGCACTCTGTGCTGATCGATTGACGGCTTTTTGAACGGCCGCGTAGTCTGTTCCCCATCGAATAGAGCGCGGACTACACCGCGCCCCGGGGGAACGGATGATTCATGCAGTCGAACAGCTTCTGCTGTTGGTTGGGCTATCTTTGGGGCAAGCCGTCAGCGTCGCGGATGAAGGCGTCGCCATCGAACCGCTGAGCTTTATTCAGGTTCACGGTCAGCGCCATCTCGTGCAGTTTCCGGAGCTGGCGTCGCCGGAGGCGGTTGACTCGCTGCAGGCGATGCTGGCGATGCACGGCCGGGAAATCGATGTGTTCAGCCTCGTCACCCCGACCGGTTTTGGTCGGCACGGTACGGCGAGCGAGATCATCGGCTACGACAAGGCGCGGGGTCACAACACCCGGCTGATCATCGAACTCGATGCGGACGCGCGCTTTGGCGCAATGACGATTGAGATCGATGGCAAGCGCCTCACGGGTGATGGACTGCAGCGAGCGCTCGATGTGATCGACAGCGGCTACCGCCAGCACGCGCGGGAGGCCGTTGTCGAAGATGACGGCGAAGACAAGCCGCTGCCCGCGCTGCCGTCGACCGATCTGTCGGCGTAGCGCAACCCGTCCTGTTACCTGCTGCTCAAACCGGGTAGCGCGATCCGGCGCCGCGAGTTTTCGCTGCTATACCTGCTTGGAGTTTCGTTTTCCTTGCGGGTAAAGCTATGCATATCTGGTCAGGCCGCGCGGCACGCCGGCGTTCTCTGCCTCTCCTTCTTTCCGGCGCGCTGCTGGGCGGCTGCGCGAGCACGCCCGACTTGTACCTGTATCAAGGCCTGCAGCCCGCCCAGGGACAGAAGGCAACGGACGGGGTGTTTCAGGACTTCTATTCCGATGCCGATACGCTAGCCCGAATCTGGGCCGATCCTGATGCGGCGCAGCACAACCCGAAGGGCACAGCATGGGCCCGCGCCGCCGTCGCCCGCGACGACGGCATGCCCTATCTCGACGTCGAGTTCGAGCGCGCGGGCTACGGCGTCAGCGTCGAGGTGGCGCCCAAGGACAAGACGCCTGAGCTGATCCCTGACAACGCGTCTCTCGAGTTCGAGTTGCGGTCCCCGCAGTCTGCCTGCGTCGGCGTGCGCATGATGGAGCACGACGGCGAGGTCTGGGGATACGGCAAGCCGCAGCTCGAATACGATTTCCAGTGCGTCGATGCCGGTCAGGCCTGGGAGCGCTTTAGCGTTCCGCTGCGCGACGGTTCCTGGTTCAAGTTCATCTATGGCGGCAATACGAATCTCGGCAACGAGAAGTTCGATGGCCGGATGGTGACGATGCTGTCGTTCGAGATCGGCCTGCGCGGTGCGTCCTACGTCAAGGGCGGCCGCGCGCGGGTGCAGATTCGCAACATCCAGGTGGTCCCCAAGTCCGGGGACGTAGCGGCGGCGTTCTAGCTCCCGTCTCCGCGAGGCGTCGATCCCGCGGCCTGGCGGTATTCCTCGTCACACGCTAGCGCAGGGCGATCATGCCCTGCTGCTGCACCGCCCAGCGCCGGTTCTCGCAGCGCACCAATAGATGCCCGTCCTCGAAGCGCAGCACGATCGAATCGGTGTCGTGCCGACGGCGCTCGGCTACGGGTCGTGCCAGCTGGACTTCCTTCCCAACGCTGAGTTCCAGCGCCGGCGCGCAAACTTCTGAGGTGCGCCAGTCCACCGCGATGGTGACCCGGTTCGGGTAACGACACACGAGCAGCCTCTCTTCGTAGGCGCGGTGGCTGACCGCCGCGTTCAGGCGCCACTGCTTGTGCGCGTCATGCGCGCAGTTCAGGGTCTGGCGTCTGCCTGCGGGCGTCTCCGGCAGCCCGACCTGCGTGGTGGTCGGGAGCCAGGGTCCGTTCATGCGCGGCACCCGTCGCGCAGCGACCGCGGGCTGGGTATTGTCCCGCGCGGTCAATGCGGCCGCGTCCTGTTTCCCAATTTCGGTGGGGGTCGATTGCTCCGCGATCTGTTCGGGGTCCGCGCTCTCGGCATCGGACGCATCCAGAGCATCGAACGCGGCGGCTAGCTGGGGCAGCGCCGGTCGCGCTGGCGCGGCGGCGACCAAGGTGAGCGGGGCCGCGGGCCACTGATCGTCAGCGGCGGCGGACGCCTGCGTGGTCGGCGCATGGCCCGGGATCAGGGCCGCCCTGGTGCGGGTCATCAGCTCCCGTGCCGCGGTGTTCGCTTGTGTGGGGCGCGGCGGTAGGCTGCGGCAGGCGCGCACAGCACAGTTCGTCAGTGTTGCGGCCGCCACGGTCTCGGCCACGCCGGGTATCTCGACTTCCGGCGTGCTACGAGTGGCCAGATCAATACCGGCGTGCGTCAACGCGACGGCGCTGCGTTGGCTGTGGCGCAGGAGCTCGACGGGCTGCAGGGTCCACCAGATCACGCACAGCAGCGTTGCAAAGAACAGCAGCCACAGTCGGTCGCGCATCCCGATCCCACCCAGTCCCAAATCCCGTCGGGATTGTGGGCGCGAGGGCGCAGCGAAACCCGGCTACAGGTCACGCTCGTCAGACCAAATCGGCGAGGGTCGGAAACTGTGAAGGCGAGCGTCAGCGCGTCGGCGCGAAGCCCGCGCGTCGATGTCGCGAATCGGGCGCGCTTAGTTGCGGGCGTGACTGAACAGCCAGTCGAGGGGTGCCTTCGCGCGAAAGACCCGATCCCAGATCGCGTGGGGCGCGTCGGCAAACTCGGTGAAGCGAACCGGCGCGTCCAACCGTTCCAGCGCCGCGTAGAGCTGCTGGGAATTGCGCACGGGGACGATCTTGTCGCGGTCGCCGTGGAACAGCCACAGCGGCATCGACGCCAGCTCGACGCCGAGCGCCGCGGGGTCTGCCGGGATGCCCTTTACCGGTTCCAGATAGTTCGGCCGCCCGAGACGCGGGCAGACGCTCAGCGTTGCGGCGAAGGTGTCGGGATAACGCGCGGCCAGATGCAGCGCGCCGTGTCCGCCCATCGATACGCCGGCCAGATACACGCGGTTACGGTCGCCTTTGGTTACTGCCAGCGCGCGCTCCAGCGTTGCCATGGCCAGGCGCATCATCGGTGGGTCCGTCCACCAGGCCTTCGCGGGCACCTGTGGCGCGACCACTACCGCCTCTTCCGGAAGCTGCATGATGGCGGGCAGCCCCACAGAGCGCGCGAGCTTCAGATCCTGGCCGCGCTCTCCGGCGCCGTGCAGGAACAGCACGACCGGCGGTCGCGCGGCGCCGTCGGCCAGGGCGGCGCTCGCTGGGGTGTACAGGGCAGCCTCGTAGCGCGCCTTGTCCAACTCTATCGGCAGCGCTTGCCAGTCTGCCTTTGCCGCGGTCGCGATCACGCTTAACAGCGCGCAGGCAAGCGCACGCAACACCCGATCTCGAATCGCACTGCACCTGTCTGTGCTGTTGCTGGCGACGCGCGCTTTCCGTCCGCGCCCGGCGATACCCAGGTCGATCATGCTTGTCCTTTCTTTTTTACCCGGTGGATGGTCAGTAGTTGCGAATGGCCAGCGCGCGGCGCTCGCCGTCGTCGCGCGCGCCCGAGCCACGCTGCACGCTCAGAAACGGCTTGCCCGCCCGCTTGGTAAACCACAGCGACTGCAGCACGGCGGCGTTGGTGGTAGAGCTCGACGTCTTGTTGATCGAGCCGTCGACGTAGCGGCCCTCGAAGAAGCCGAACTCCGGATGTGCGAGCGCGCCGGCCGCGCGATACAGCGGCTCTGCGTCCGCGTCCTCGGTCAGCGACGCCATCAGGAACACCGCCTTGGTCGTCATCAGCGAGCTGACGGCATCCGGCAGGCGCGCCCCGTCAACGGATACGCTGATCCATCGGTCTTGGTTGTCGCCGAAGGTCGCGTTCGCGAACCAGGGCGCGCGATCCACGTGATAATCGGACAGCGCATAGATCTTGCCGGTCTGGCGCAGCAGATCGAGTTTGATCGCCATCGCCGTGTCGAAGGCGGTTTTCAGTTCGTCGTCCCAGAGGCCGAACTCGGTGGCGATCAATAGCAGTGGAAACGCGTTGGCCGGACTGTTGGGTCGCGTGTCGACGCGTAGCTGTCGATTATCGAATTCGATCAGACGCGTCTCGGCGTAGTTGTCCGCTGCACCGATGTCGACGCCCCATAGCTGAAAGCCGCGCGCGGCGTACTGCTCTAAGCCGAACCGGCCTTCCTGGAAGCGTTCTTCCTTGCCGCCGTCGTTGAGCACGCCGACGAGGCCGTTGCCGGCGATCGCCTCATCCAGCTTCCAGCGCGAAACGACGTGCTCTGCAGGGTCTCTGTAGTCGGGGTAGTAGACGCTCAGCACTTTCAGCCAGACCAGCATGCGACCGACGTCGATCGCAGACCAGCCGCTGCCCACGGGGACGGGGCGCCCCGATGCGTCCACCAACTCCGCGGTGTTCGCCGTGTAGTTGCGGTTCGGCAGCATGTCCTTGTACAGCGGTATCTCGTCGAGCGTTCCCAGTAACAGATTGACGCGCTGATCGAATGCCAGGTCGGTGATGATCTCTAGCTGGTGCGCGCTGATGAGCGCGACGAACTGATCGGCGATGTCCCAGCTCGACACAAAGCCGTATCCCGGATGGGTGTCGACTAGCCCCGTCGCGGGCTGCTCCACGGATTCGAAGTACAGCCAGGCGGAGCGCGCCCACTCGAGCTGGGCGTCGGTGAGCTGTCGCTCTTGTGCGATGCTGCCGCGGTTAGTGATCGCGTAATCTTCACCGATGGCAGCGACCGATAGATCGCTCGGCACGCGCCGCGGCGGCGGCGTCGGGCGTTTACCGGCGGGCAGCCGTTCCCGCGGGACGACGGTCGCGGCTGTGGGGCCCGCGGGCGGGTCCACCGGTGCGTCGGCCGTGGGCGGTTCCTCGCCGGGCGGCGCGGCGATGCGGCCGGCGATCAGATTGCTCGGCCGACGCTGTTCGAACGCGCCATCCGTCGGCGGCTCCGCATCGAATTCCGGCGATGCCACGACGCTCAGCCCTGCCGGTGGCTGGTCGTAGTTGAAGATGCCGGTCACCTGCAGCGCGAGCAGCCGCTGTTCGTTGGCATCGACCGTGACGCCTGGCCCTTCCTGTAGCTCGGTCTGCACCGCGGCGGCGGCGTTGATACCGGCGAGTTGATCGCGATACTGCTGCGCCTCGGATGACCAGGTCAGCCCTAGCTCGGCGTAGATACCGACCGCCTCGCCCCACAGCGCATAGGCGCGCGCATCCCTTGCGGTCGACGCGGACATGCTGGCGAGCACCAGCGCAAACGCGCCGACGCGGCGGTCGTACGGCGTGCGCGAATTGCGCAGGATGCTGCGCGCGTCGGTCTCCCACAGATAGGCGGCGCGCGCGTAGTCGCCGGCGGCGAACGCCTCATCGCCAGACAGTATGCGCTGGTGCGCACCCGCGCTGATCGTCGTCGCGAGCAGCGCTGCACCCAGCAGCGACCGAAGTCGGGGCACGACCGGGGCGCCGCGATGGTGGCGTCTCCGCCTGAGCTCGATCAATTGATGTCGCACTGGGTTCGCTCCGGCGGAAAACAGCGGTTGGGTTGCTTGAAGATGTCGGCCAGCAGCGCTTCCATGTACGTCGGATTGTTGGGTCCGGTGTACAGCTTGCCGCGCGATTTGTAGAGGATCGCCTCCAGCACCATCGCGTTCGTCGAGGCCGTGATCGTACGGTCGTACGCGCCGCTGCGTTCGTAGCGCCCCTCGAACCAGCCGCGGTCCTTGCTGTGCAGTTCCTTGATCGCGAGGATGAGCTGCTGGGTGTAGGAGGTGTCCCACAGCGCCCACATGCCGAATACCGCCTTGGTCGCGACCAGTGCAAGGTCCGGTTTGTGCTCGCCGTTTTCGAGAATCGTGTTCCACTGAAAGCCGTCGGCGAAGATGGAGTCCAGCACCGGTTTCGGCGTTTTCTCAGAGGCGTGATCGGTTCGCGCGGTCTGAATCCGCAGGTTGCGAAACCGGGATTCCTGAGCGCGATAGATCGCATGTGCGAGCTTTGCCATTACGCGATTCGAGTGCTGGCTGTCAAAGCTCGAGATGTCGCCGGGGCGATCCCAGTTGAACTCCAGTCCAGAATACAGGTACGGCCCCGTCAGCACGGGCGCATAGTTGCCCGTCTTGCGCGGATCGCGCAGATCGTAGAAAACCTCCTGGTTCTGAATGCGTATCCGGCCGTAGGGTTCGATGGTCGATGCCAGCGCCGTATCGAACCCCCAGATGTTGTAGCCGAGTGCTGCGTATTCCTCGTAGCCGAGACGACCCTCCTGGATCAGCTTGACGTCCTTACCGACCAGGCGCCCGCCATAGAGCGCGCCGCAGTTGTCGATCAGATCGCAGAAGTTCCAGCGCAGCACGGCCTTGTCGACGTACTCGCCGAGGTAGGGATATTCGATCTGCAGGATCTTCAGCCAGACGAGTAACCGACCGATGTCGACCGCGGACCAGCCGACTTCGTTGGGCCGTTTCTTGCCATCGACCTTCTTGCCGGTGGACGCGTCATAGAAACGGTTCGGCAGCCGATCCTGGAACAGCGACATGCCGTTCAGGAAGCCGAGCAGCGTGCTGATGCGCTCGTCGAACGTCTTGGTATCGATAAACTCGAGGACGTGCGCCGTGTGCGTCGCACTGATGGTGTCGGCCACGGTCCACATGGTGACGAGCTGTTGTTTGTCGGCGGAGTTCACGAGCCCGGTGGTCGCGTTGTAGTTGAAGTTAAAGTACTTCCACGCGGTTTCGGCCCATGCCTTCTCGTCGTCGTTTAGCTGGGCGCGGCGCCCCTGAACGAACCACTGGGACGTGCCGAGCTGGTCCAGGCGCGAATCCACCTGGCGCACGATGACGCCGCAGCCGTTCGTGGCGAACAGCAGACAGGCGAGGATGGTGACCCGCATCGCCCCCATCGGCTGCTCACTGCGAGGTCGGGAACAGGCGCCGATGTAGTGGCTTCTCGCAGGTTCCCTTTAGTTCGCACTCCAGTTCCGATGACGGCAGGCAGCTGCTGGAGATCTCCGGCGTCGCGAAGACGTTCTCGACGGTCCTGTCCCACAGCGACACGCGACGCGAAAACTGCAGCAGCTTGCCCTGCACCTTGTGCAGCAGCACCTCGAGCAGTATGCCGTTGTTGTTCGCGGTGTAGGTCTCGATCATGCCCGTGCCGTTTTCATAGATGCCCTCGAAGAACCCCTTCTCCGGGTTGTTCGCGCCCTGCACGGCGCGGAACAGGATATCGGTGTAGCTGGTGTCCCACAGACCCCAGAGGCCGACCGCGCCCTTCACCGCGATCGAGCTGAACTCCGGTACATAGCGGCCCGTTTCGGTAATCGTGTTCCACGGATAGCCGTCGGTGTAGATCGTGTCGTAGACGAAGTAGGGCGCCTTATCGAGCTGGTGCTCTGTGCGCGCGGTCAATATGCCAGTCGCCTTGTAGCGATTCTCCTGCACCTGGTAGATCGCTCGCGCGGCCCGCGCCGCCCACAGGTCGGTGTGATGGTGGTTCGTGCTGACGCGGTCGGTCGCGAGATCCCAGTTCATCTCGATACCGTCCAGCACGTAGCTTTCGGTGACGACGTAGTTGTGCGCCGACAGCATGCGCGGATCCCGGGTGTCGTAGGGCACGTCGACGCCATACAGCGGTATCACGTCATAGGGGTCCTGCAGCGACGCCTTCCAGGTGTCGAAGCCCCATAGCTGGAAGCCTTTCGACGCGTACTCCTCGTAGCCCAGACGACCCTCCTGCACGTAGCGCGTGCCCTTCGACTCTTTGTCGATGTACGAGCCGTACAGCGTGCCCTCCTTGACCACGTTGCAAAACTTCCAGCGCAGCACGAACTGGTCGATCGCGTTGCTGTGCTCGGGATAGCGTTCTTTGATGATCTTCGACCAGACCAGGAAACGACCTAGATCGAGCGCGGAAAAACCGATCTCGCCGGGCTTGTTGGTGTAGTCGACCTTGGCGCCGGTCTTGGTGTGGTAGGCCTTGTTCGGCAGTTCGTCGCGAAACAGCTCGACCTTGTTCAGGGTGCGCCACAGGGTGCGCACGCGGTTGTCGAACTCGGTCTTGTCGATGATCTGCAGCTCGAACGCCGAAACCAGCGCCCCCAGATAGGAAGCGAGGTCCCACATGGTCACGGACGGGTAGTTGTTGACCGCGTTAATCAGTCCCGTCTCTTTCTGATAGTTGTTCTCGAAGTATTTCCATGCCGTGCGAGCCATCTGCTCTTCTTCTTCCGTGAGCTCGCCCCGGCGACCGATGTGACCGGACGACTTCTCCGGTTCCTCGACGGCCAGATGATCGGCGTTTTTCAGGCGCTCGTAGCTGGCCGCCGTGCTCGCCGGTTCCAGAACGGGCTGGTTGATGGTCTGGATGGTGCGTACGACACCGCAGCCCCCGAGCAGGGACAGTGTCAGGATGCAGACCAGAGTGCGGGCGAACTTCATAGGTACTCGCTTGGCTTGGACAGAAGACGGCTATCAGATTTCGGTGGTGTCAGCGGCGACCGCAGCCTCAAGCTCCTCGGCGGGCGCTACGTCGGCCGCCAGTTCTTCGACGGGCGGGGCGTCGGCCATCACTTGTTCGGCTGCCACTTGCTCGGCTGGGGCTGCGGTCTCTGACGCCGGAACCTCCGGCACTTGTGCGGTTTCGAACGGCGACTCGAGCTCAGCTTCCAGCAGGGGCTTGTGAATCGATAGCAGCGGGCCGAGTTCGCGATAGGCCAGGCTCTCCAGCACGATGCCGTTGGTGTTCGCGGTCAGTGCCTTGTTCGGGCGACCCATGACCTCGTACCAGCCCGAGTAGAAACCCATCTCCGGGTCGTGCAGCTCGCTGGCCTTCTCCATCAACTTCGCCGTGTACTCGTTGTCGTACAGCGCATGCCAGCCGAACGCCGCCTTCGTACTCAGCGAACGCCAGTTGCTGGCATCGTCGCCGTCTTCCGTGATGGCGTTCCAAGCTTTGCCCGAGGTGAACACGGTGTTGTAGACGAAGTAGGGCGCCTCATCGATGTTGTCCTCGCTGACCGCCGTGAGGATGCCGGTTTCCTCGAAGCGCGCCTCCTGCGCCAGATAGACGCGATAGGCGAACTCTTTTGAGATTCGGTCCCAGCCGAACTCGAGTCCGTCCAGCACGTAGGATTCGCTGACCACATAGTTGTGCGCCTCGTAGACTTCGGGATCGCGCAGGTCGACGGGGATCTCGATGTCGTAGATGTCCTCGTACTCGAGGAAATCCACGTAGCGCAGCGCGCGCGAGACGTCGAAGCCCATGATGCTCAACGTCTTGGCCGCGTACTCCTCGTAGCCGATTCGGCCCTCCTGGACGTAGTCCGTCTCGCCCTCGGCGTTGACGGCCGCGCCGATCATGACGCCGTCCTGGATCATCGCCTCGAGATCCCAGCGCTCGACCACGGCCGTAACCGCCGCCGTGTGCTCCGGGTAGTTCCAGACGAGGATATTCAGGGGCACCAGGACGCGACCGACGTCGATAGCGGACCAGCCGATGCCGTCTTCGGTCGCGTTGTTTTCGTAGTCGACCATCGCCATGGTGAAGGTGTTGTACGACTTGTTCGGCAGCTTGTCCTCGAACAGTTCCATGCTCGCTAGCGAGGCCAACAGCTTGGTGACCCGGTTGTCGAAGTTCTCGGTGTCGATGATCCCCAGGCGCTCGGCCGCGATCAGACCCATCATGTAGGAGGCCGTGTCCCACATCGTGGCGGCGGGGTAGGCGTTCACCGAGTTCACCATGCCGGTATCGGGGTTGGTATTGTTCTCGAAGTACTGCCAGGCGATCTCCGCCCATTCGCGCGACTCGTCGTCCAGCTTGCCGCGTACCGGCAGCGCGAGGCCCTCGGTCGGCTCGACCTCGAGCAGGCTGGCCCTGAACTCAGCGTCGGCAAGCTGCAGCTTCTCGATGTAAACGACGATGCCGGATGCGCAGGCGAGGCCTAGCAGAAAGATGATGTGATGCCGCGCCTTCAGTAGGTTTTCGTAGAAGCTCATGTTGCCGCTCCAGCCAGGCCGGTTTCTTGTGTGGACGTAGTGGCCCCGCCGTCCAACGCATCGGACGAATCCTCGGCGGGCGGTTGCCAGAAAGCAGAGCTGATCCAGCCGCTCATCGCGACCACGTTGTTCAGCCCCCAGAAAGTATTCGCGATGGCGCCCGACAGGTTCGTGTGCCAACCGTTGACGTAGCCGGTCCACACGAACGCGATGCCGGCGAGCGTCAGCGCGACGATGGTCATCTGTGGAATCGCGTGCTTGGCGAAGTTGCCTTCCTGACGCTCCTTAGCCGTCGTCGGGAACTTGATCTGCTCGCCCTTCAGTACCGTCCAGATGGCCTTCAGATTGATCGGGAAGAATGCGAGGTAGGTCGCCTTGCCCTTGTATCCGGAGATGCCCCAGGTGCCGACCATGAAGGCCAGCTCGTTGGCGAAGATGAACGGCAAAATGTGCAGAAAGAAATCCATCGTGTACGCGTGTACCGGCGCAACCAGGGTGAACATGAAGATGATCGGCGACAGCAGGAAGATGATGTTCCAGATCCCGCCGAAGTAGCTCCACATAGTCGCTGCGTACATCAACCGCTGCTTGATCGAGAAGCCGGATTCCAGCAGCGGGTTGTCGTTCTTGCAGATGTCGATCGTGCCCCCGGCGTACTTGAAACGCTGGATGATCCAGGTCTCGAGATCCTGCGGCGACAGCATCTTGGACTCGATCTTCGGATGAAACACGGATTTCCAGCCCCGATCCCGGTCGCTGTGCAGGACCATCGAGGTGTAGATGTCCTCGGAGACGTGAAACTTGTAGGGGGTAAACTCCGTCTCGATCGCCGCTTGCTGGGTGACCATGTCTTCGAAGTCGCCGCGAATGGACTCGTCTTCGATTTCGGCAGAGAGATCGTCTGCTTCCTTCGACACTTGCAAGGCGTAGGCCTTCAGCGCAGCCTCCATGACCGCGTCGCGTCGGTGTATCGAGCCGGCACCGCAGCAGAAGCTTGCGTTGCACCAGTTTCTGCGCCGCTGTAGAACGTCGTAAAACATCGCAGGATCGTTGTCGAAGGGATCGTACCCAACCGTGGTTCGACCCATGAAGAGCTGGTAGATCTTGGCTATGCCCACGCCGACGAAACCCAGATAACCGCGCAGATACTCTTCCAGCGGCTGACCCTCGGGAATGTCATAGAACCATTGAGGCGTCTGCACCCACGCGACCTTCGGATCGCGGAAGTAGCCCAGCGTGTTCTCTAGTATCGACGGGAAGGGTCGCGTGTCCGCATCGCAGATGACGATGAAGTCGCCCGTCGTCTGCTCCATCGCGTTGCGCATGTTGCCGGCCTTGAAGCCAATGTTCGACTCGCGCGTGATGTAGTTGACGCCCTCTTCTTCGGCGACGGCCTTCATCTCTTCTCGCTTTCCGTCGTCCAGCACGTGAATCTTGATGTCGATGTCGTGTGGATAGCGGACTCTCTTGGCGTCGGCGATGCTCAGCCGTACCAGCTCTGGTTCCTCGTCGTAGGTCGGAAAGAACACATCGACGCTCAGATCGCGGTCGCCGCCGATGAGTTCCTCCGAGACCTCGGAGACGCTGCGTGGCGGCGCCTGTTTGGGGGTGTCCCTGGTCTTCCATAGGTTGAAGGTGAACAGCAGCAGACCGATGTAGGCGCAGGTCTCTGCTATCACCAGCGGTATGGCGAACCACAGCGCGTCGAAGTTCAGCGAATCGGTCCACCGCCAGTGGATGTACCAGGCGCCGAGCGTCAGATTTACGGTTGCGAGAAACTGCCAGAGAAGCTCGCGACCTGCCGAATAGGGCACGGGGTCCTGCGGTCGGCGATCTTCGAACTTGTCAAAATAGAAACCCACGGCGGTCCTTCTTTACCTAAAAGGTTGCTGAAATTAGCGTAGTACAACGCCGATATTCGGCCGCTCTCAGTGGGCGTCGCCGTCTAACACTGTGGGGTGGTTCTCAAGGATAGAGGCTCTCGTTCGCATTCATCATGTTGCCGAGCAGCGCGATCAGGGCCGAGTTGTAGTCGATGGCGTATTCGTTGGTCGCGTAGGACGCGCCGTCGTCTGCGTAGCTCAAGAGTGCTGCGTCTTTTGGTGCTATACCGGCCTGCGCAAGCTCGTTCGCGCCGCCCACGAACAGCCCCGGTATGTCCAGCTTCTCCGCGCGGGCGAAGATATGACTGATGTGCTCCACGCGCCGTAACCCGACGCCCGTGACGAATACCAGACGCTGAGGATTGCTGCCGAACAGGTAGTGCAGCTGCGCAGCGGCGGCCGCCAGGTACTTGTCATCGGCGGTGATGCCGTATGCCAACAGCAGCAGGTTGCCCTCCTCGGCGATCATCTTGTTGGATCCCCAGACGATTCGAAGATTGGCTAACCCAAACCGATTGCTCTCGGTCCGCTCGATCGCCTCGTCTGCTCTCGCGACGACCCGCTCCCGCAGACCCGCGAGCGTGTCGGCGTAGCCGCGCGGGGGCTTGCCGTGCAGCAGACGAGCGATGGCGATCAGCGAGGGATTCTTCCACTCGAACAGGTCGATCGGCGCCTGCTGCAGGTCATTGCTGACGGCCTTCAGATAGCGGCTGTCGCGGGCGGTGAAGTACAGCTCAACCGCCGCGGCGATTCGATCGTCGCGGTCGTTAGACAGCGAGGGTTCCTTGTCGATCTTGTTGGCCCGGTAGGGGCCGGAACCCTTGTCATCCTCTTCGCCCAGGTCGATCTCGAAGTCCGGGTGTTTCTCCAGGTATCGCCAGCCCCGCTTAGCGGCCTTCATATAGCGGCGGGACGCTGTCGGGCTGATGCGTTTCAACACACGCGATCCTGCGGCGAGTGCGGCTACCGCCTTGGCCGTATCGTCGGTGGCGATCCCGAACAGCCAACGCGTCTGGTTATCCTGATCGGGCGGAACCAGTTTCGGCCAGGACTTGCCAGACAGCTTGCGATAGAACGCGCCGTCTCCGCGCTGCATCTTCGTGAGCCAGTTCAGGCCGACAATTGCCTCGTCGAGGATGTCGGGAACACCGTTCTGATTGGCTGGCGTGTATTGATTGATGTTGGCGAAGAAGCGCGGAAAAGACTCGTATTGATGCAGCAGCTCAATCAGCGCGACCGCGGTGGTGCTCACGTACTTGCCGTAGTCGCCGGCGTCGTGCCAGCCGCCGCTGGCGTCGATACGGGTGCCGCCGTCATCAATCTCGTTCGAGCGATCGACGACGCCATCCTCGTGATGACACTTGAGGTGCTCAAGCCCCGTATAGCCGTCGGCCAGGGCGACGCCGCAGCGCTGCAGGAAGTAGGAGCGCAGCAGTTTCTGCAGTACGTTTCGGTACACCGTGTCCGCGACGATGATGTCTACCGTCTGGTCGCCCACGCGCAGGACGTGATTGCCTACCTGGCGAATATCGCTCAGATCGATTGTCGCGACCCAGGTCTGAGCGAGCGGCTCGAACGTGAACGCACTGGATTTGCCCGTCTTACTAAGCTGCCTCCCGCGCAGGCTGTACTTGATCGCGGCGCGCTTTCTGTCGCTCAGCAGCCTGACGGATTTCGCGGCGTTAGGCAGATAGCCAAGCTGGTTCTCCGCGATCTGCAGCGCGGCCGATGCGTTCGAGCTTAAGGCTAGTAGCGCGGCGACGATGAACCGGCGAACAGCGCGGTGGCGGTGGACGTTAGTCATTGGTCAGCACCCTGAACGGCAAGTCATGCTGGACGGGAACATGCTCTGGTGCCTCGGTGAGCAGACGCAGCACATAGCTTCCGGTCGACAGGGAAAAGTCTAGCTCGGCAATCTGATTCGACGAGTCCGCGTGGGCGGTCGCGACGAACACCCGCTCAGAGACCAGCTCGCCAGCTTCGGTGCGGAGCTGGGCCCGGATCGTCACCGACTCGACGTCCTGCCACAGGTCGCTCGCAAGCCACACGGGGATCGAAACCTGCTTGGTCTTAAAGCGTCTGGTTCTCGGTGCCGCCATCGCCAGCAGCGGGGAGTAGCTGTGCCGCAGCGCGTCGTAGCCTGGCTTCGGCTGTCGGTAGTAGTCGACGATGCCCCAGTTTACGGATGGCCAATCCTCCACGAACATGAACTGAAAGATGCCGCCAACGGGGTCGTACATCTGCCGACGATAGGAGGCGACGGCGAAGCGAATGAGATCGGCCTGGTAGGTCTGGGTCGAATCGATGAACTCGTCCAGATTGGTTGGTTTCGCGAGCTTGGCGTTCTCGAACGTCTCTTTGCGCTGAAAATTGTGGTACTCCCAGCGTTTCCAGTCGGATTCCGTGCGCGGGAAGGGATCGCGCGAGCCGAAGATGCGTTTCAACGACGACGCCCTCGGCAACGCCTGGGCGCCGTACTCTGTGATCAGCGACTGCTGCGTTGGTTTGGCGAACGTATCGATCGATCCAGAGTACCAACCGAACCAAGGATGCTCTGCGGTTTGCGAGACCATGTGGACGTAGCGCGAGTCCTCTTCCTGGCGCGCGACGTTGAACAGATACTGATCAAGCCTGCGGTTCTGCTTATCGTCGTAGTCGTCGTATTTCCAGCGCATCCAGTCCGCATCCCAGGGCGGCTCGTTGTGCAGGCTCCAGACGACGATCGAAGGGTGATTGTTGAATCCGCGCAGCATCTCGACGAGTTGGGTGCGCGCCGCGCGGCGGAATCGCTCGGTTTCCTCGTAGCCCCACTGGAGCGGAAAGTCCTGCCAGACCAGCAGCCCACGCCTGTCCGCCTCCTCGTAAAAGCGTTTTGCCTCGACGTGGGCGTGGACGCGGACGATGTTGATGTTGGCCGCCTGCATCAGTTCAATGTCGCGCGCGTACTTGGCGCGCGTCATCTCACTCTTCCATTGGCTCGCGATATAGTTGGTGCCCTTCAGAAACAGGCGCTTGCCGTTGATCGCCCAGTGGCCGTTCGCGTCGCGCCTGAAATCCCGCAGCCCGAACTCGGCCTCGACGCGGTGGCGCTCTCTGCCTTGCTCGTCGGTGGCGACCACCGTTGCCCGATACATGACCGCGTCGCCACGGCCGTGCGGCCACCAGAGTCTTGGACTATCCACCGATAGGCGGGTGCGGTACTCGCGCTTGCGCGTCGATATCGTGCCAAGCTCGATTCGTTGCCGCGGACCCTTGCCGTCGAGAGGCTCTACGATCAGGGCTAGGTTTGCGCGTGACAGTCCGCGCCAGTACGGCGCGGTGCCCCGTATATCGACGGTGGCCGCTAGGCCGTTCGCATCCGCCTGGATCCGCGGGGTAATCGACGGTGCGGCGAGATAGACGCCACTCGCGCGGCGCAGCGTTACTGCGTCCCAGATACCCCCCGTGTTCGCGTCCTGTCCGCGCTGGCTCCACGCGCCGCCGGGACGGGTGTCGTGGTGACCGAGCACCCCCTTGATCAGCCGCTTATGCAGGCTCCAGCTTGGACCCGGTGCTTCGTTCGGGCTATCGACCAGTACGGCTAACGTGTGTCGCGAACGATCCGCGAGTGCCTCGGAGACGTCGAACTCGAATGCCGAGAAATAGCCCTCATGGAAACCGACGTGTTGTTCGTTCACCCACGCGTCGGCCGCGTAGTCGACGCCCGAAAAGCGCAGTACGAAGATGTCGTCTGGCCCGGTGGTGGCGCGAAACGTCCGTCGATACCAGGCGCGGCCCGCATGCTCGATGCCTTCGTTGTACCAGTTTGCCGGAACCTCGATGCGCCGCCAGTGGCGGGTGTCCGTTTCGGTGCGGTAGGCGTCCAGGGGTTGCAGGTCGGCAATCTGAAACTGCCACCGGCCGTTCAGAGAGACGTCCGTATGGGTCGGCTTCGACTGGATCGGCGTCGCACCGCCGTGCGCCGCGCCGACGATTGACAGCGCGCAGAAGAGGAGGCGTGCGGCGCGCCTCATTAGGATCAGCGATTCTTGACCAGCGTCAGCCGATTGCCGTGCTCGCGTCCCCCGCGGCTATAGCTGGTCTTGTCCATACAGGACTTGATGAGCGCAATACCCATGCCGCCCTCGGGCAATGACTCAAGGTCGTCCGGGTCGTCGATGCACAGCTCCGCGGGCCGGGCGAGAAACGCATCCTCCGACATGCCGTTACCGAAGTCGCTGATATTGATAACGATCGCCGACGGATCGACATTGCACTCCACTTCGATCGGCTGCCCGGAGCGCTCCTGATAGCTGTGCTCGATGACGTTGTTGAGGGCTTCCGAGAGACCGATGTGCACTTCATTGGCCTTCTGTTCGGAGACGTTGGCGCTGACGAGTTGGAGGATGTCGGCGCAGATCGTGCCGACGTTCTCGTACTCGCTGCTGATCCTGAAGTGCGCAGAGCTCATGCAGAGTACCTGAGATTCATGGGTGTGTTTCGCGCGGTGGACTGCTGAGCCGACGTACCGTCCTGAGATCTCGAGTCGCTGACGCAATCGAGCGAGTCCGACCAGTAGCTGGACTCGCCGTCGGGATGAACAACGTAGCCACCGGCAATGATCACGTCCTTCAGCTCCGCACCGGGGGCGATGCGTATGTGATCGTCGATGAAGACGTTGCTCAGCCGGGCGCCGGAACCGACATGACAGTTGGCGCCGATGATCGCCGGACCGTCGATCACCACGCCCGGGTCGATCTTTGAGCTCGACCCGATGAGGACACCGTTCTTGAGAGCGCCCTCCGCTGTCTCGATCTGACAGTTCTGCCCGACCCAGACCTGATCGTGTATTTGCTCGCCGGGTATCTCGAACGAGGGTATTTCGCCCTGCAGCACGCGAGCCTGGCAGGTGAAGAAGTCTCGAATGCCGCCGATATCCAGCCAATTGAAGTCCTGACACATCGCATAGAACGGTAGATTCTTGCTGACGAGATCCGGAAAAAGATCGCCGCCGATGTCGTAGGTTTCGCCGACGGGTATCAGATCGATCGCCTCGGGTGAAAACAGGTAGATTCCCGTGTTGACGGTGGTGGCGACCGCTTCCTCGGGCGTCGGCTTCTCCTGAAACTGTTGAATTCGCCCGTCCGTATCGGCCTGGACAACGCCGTACTCGCTGACCGCATCGCGCGGCACGTCCTGCATCAGCAGGCTCGCGATCGCGCCGCGGTCGTTGTGAAATTTCTCGAAGGCGGCGACGTCGAAGTCGACATAGGCATCGCCGCATAGCACCAGGAACGGCTCATCGAAGAAGCCGCTGAACTCCTGAATCTTCTTGATGCCCCCCGCACTGCCGATAGCGATGGCGGTCAGGCTGCCGTTTTCGATGTAGCCCTCGAAAGACATGCCGATGTTGACGCCCCACTGGTGGCCGTCCCTGAAGTAGTTCTCGAGGTGATGGGAGAGGTAACTCGAATTGACCACGATCTCCGTAACACCTGCCTTGGCGAGATGCTTGATCAGGGTTTCCATGACCGGAACCCTGGCAATTGAGACCATCGGTTTGGGCGCGAGGTAAGTCAGTGGACGCATGCGCGTCCCCTTGCCCGCCGCTAGGATCATTGCCTTCATGGTGTCACGCCGCTACCGCAGTGTCGGTGTCTTCGTGGATCTTGAAAACCTTGTTCAGTCGCGTCATCTCGAACACGGTCATGACGGCGGGGTTGACGCAGCTCACACAGAGCTCGCCGGTTCCGCCTATCTTCTTGAGCGCGGATACGAGTGCGCCGAGACCGGAGCTATCCACGAACTTGATGTTCGACATGTCGAACACGATTCGGGTCTGGCCGTTGTCTATGTGTGAGAACAGCGCATTCTTGAAATCCACGGCGATCGCGGAGTCGAGTCTCTCCTGCTCGAGACATAACACGAGCTTGCCGTTCTCTTCCCTTGAATCCATCAACATGAGTCACTCCTATGGACGTCGGTGCAGGGTGTGGTCGTATCGAAGGTTTAGCAGAGACGGATGAAGTTGCTTGTGGGAATCAGAAACTCATGCTCCAGCTCACAGAAAAGCTGCCGTTGCTGAACTTTCCCGTACCCTCGGCGGGTTTGCCGTCGAAGCGATTGCCCGAGTAGTTGTTGTACTGCACCGAGATCTTGCCGGGGTGCCAGTCGAAGTAACCGAAGCCATAGGTGTAGTCCGGATCCCAGGGCTGCTTCTGTGACTTGTCCGGGTAGTAGTTGACGGCGAAGTTGAGGTACCACCAGCCCCAGATGGTGTACTTGCAGCCGAACGACAGCTTCTTCTTGTGCAGCCTCTCTTCGTTGGTTACCGCGTCCGTGAAGTTCTTAACGTAGCTAAACCCGGTGTTGCAGCCGATGGAGCCGCTCTGATCGAAGAGCAGCGCCTGCTGCCAGCGTTTGGGCAGTGGAAACTTGTAGCCCAGCGACCAGCCCCCTTGGTCAAAGCGCGTCGCCTTTCTCCCCTCTCCCGGCTTGAATCTATTGCCGCCGTAGTTGCAGTAGGTGAGGCTGATCGTATAGGGGCGCCAGTCGCTGTAGCCGAAACAATAGGTGAAGTCCGGGTTCCACGGCTGTTGGCGATCGGGATTCTGATAGAACGGCACCGCACCGCCGATGAACCACGAGCCGACGATCGTGTACTTGAAGTTCACAGAAAGCGTCGGCGAGGCGAGCTGCCGGCCGCCGTCCCTCACGAGTCCGAGCTCTCTCTGCACCCGCGTCGCGGGCATGGTGTATGCAAGGCCTACGCTCAGACCGCTAAATAGATTTCTCACCTCAGAGTCGTGCTTTTTGACGAGCAGATCGCTGATGGGGATGTCGAAGGAGTTGAGGAATCCCTGCATCACCTCGTCGTCGGCTCGCGCACTCGTCGCTGACAGCGTCCACCAGGACAAGGCCAGCAGCATCAGGCAGCGGAGTGATTTCTCGATTTGTTCGAAGTTGCGCACGCGGATTAAGTAACTGGTTCTCGCCCTGAAGTAATAGCAACGATCCGGCGTCTCGCCACGCTGTAAGTCACCAAGTGACGACTAGACTGACGATGTTAAAAAGCGAGAAGTCAGCGTGAATCAAACAGTTGCAGAGGCGGCGGCAAACAGATCTCAGGCTCCGGGCGGCGTTTTCCCCAACTGGTCTGAATTGACGTCCAGCTGGCGATACGTGGCGGAATCCCGGCGCGACCTACGCATCGACTACATTCGCGGCATGATCATGATGATCGTGATCACCGTGCACATGGAGTACTACTCGCTCTACAGCTTTCTGGTCTGGGAACGTGTCGGGGTCATCTCCAGCGCCGAGGGCTTCGTCGCCATGTCTGGCATGGTGTTGGGGATGGTCTACGGGGCCAAGCTGCATCGCGACGGCTTTGCCTTCTGCGCGGGCAAGATGTTCGATCGCTCGATACAGCTCTATCGGGTCGCGATAACCGTGGTGCTGCTGGTCGCCGCGCTGAATCTGCTGCCGTTCATCGACGCCCAGGCCATCATGCAGTGGGTCAATCCGGGTACCAAGGAGGTGTTTCCGCTGTACCCCAGCGCCGAGGCGCCGCTGAAGTTCTGGGTCAAGCAGATCCTGCTGCTGCGCTCCGGCCCCCATCAGTTCCAGGTGATGGGGCTGTATTTTGTGCTGTTGCTAGCGGCGCCGCTGATTCTGTTTGCCCTGCACAAGGGGCGCGCGCTGCTGGTCATCGGCTTGAGCTGGGTGCTGTATGCGCTGTTCTGGGCGGCACCCATGCGCCCCACCGGCGCCCAGTTCGAGTACGCCTTCCCGCTTTTGGCCTGGCAGCTCCTGTTTGTGCATGCGATGGTTCTGGGCTTCCACAAAGACACCATCTTCTCGCTGTTCTCCGGTACGACGGGACGCGTCGCCTTCTGGATCGCCTTGGCAATCAGTACCGGGTTCTGGCTGTACGCGATGAACAACCCGAACCCAGTGCTGCCGGATTGGGCGAAGCTCGACTGGATAGACTCGGGCACGTTCTACCAGATTCACGGCGAGTTCTTCTCCAAAAGCAAACTCGGCCTCGGCCGGATCGCCAACAATCTCGCGCTGTTCATGGTGGTCATGGGGCTTTTGACTCGCTTCTGGGTACCCCTGCAGCGCGCCTTCGGCTGGCTCTTCATTCCTATCGGTCAGGCGTCGCTGTATGTTTTTATCGTGCACGTGTTTTTCGTGCTCGCTGCCAGCCTGACCCCCTGGCACGAGGCAGAGAACTTCTGGGCCAACACCCTGATGCACACGGCCGCGATCGCCGCCATCTGGTTCATGGTGAAGAATAAGGTGCTCTACGGCCTGATACCGCGCTAGCGAGCTCGATCAAGATTGGTCGACATCAGCTCGTAGCCAGTCGCCGCACGTTGCCCGCGAAGATCGTGACACTCACGAAAGCAAGCGCCCCGGCGACGATGAAGGCAGCTCCGGGAAAGTAGACCGGCGCGTTGCTGCCGGTGAACAGCGCGAAAGTCTCGGTCATCAGCAGCGGTCCGAAGATGGCGCCGACGGCTGCCAAGCTTGCCAGTATGCCCTGCAGTTCCCCCTGCTCCGACTGATCGACGGTGTTTGACATGATGCCCTGTAGCGCGGGCATGACCAGGCCGGCGAGCGAGGACACGACGCACCACAGATAGACCGTCAGCGAATTTGGCGCGAAGGCGATGCCAATGTAGGCCAGCACGGCCGCTGACATGCCGACGAACGCGGTCCGATGTTCGCCCAGCCTGGGGATCACGATACGGATCAGCCAGCCTTGGACGATCGCCATGAGCACGCCGACCAGGCCCATGGACAGGCCAATATCGATTTCGCTCCAGCCAAATTTCTCGATCGTGTAGAAGTTCCAGTTACTCGGATAAACGTGGTGCGAGACGTTGTACACCAGCAACGCGACCAACACCCAGGTGAGCACCGGATAGCGGCGAATTTGCAGCAACGCGCCAACCGGATTGGCGCGGCGCAGATCGAAAGGGCGTCTGCGGGCCTCTGGCAGCGTCTCTTTGAGTGCGAAAAAGCCGTATGCGGCGTTCACGAACGCCAGCGCGGCGGCGACGAAGAACGGCGCCCGCGTATCCCATTCGCCGAGGAAACCGCCGATGGTCGGCCCGAGTATGAAGCCGATGCCGAACGCCATGCCCAGCAGTCCGAAGTTCTGCGCGCGCTCTTCCGGCGGGGAAACGTCGGCGACGAGTGCGTTCGCAACGGAGTAGGTGGAGGCCGCGATACCGGTCAGCATGCGGCCGATGAACAGCACCGCAAGCGAGGCGGCGAACGCGCTGATGAGGTAGTTGACGCCAAACATGAACAGCGACACCAGCAGCAGCGGCCGCCGACCGAAGCGATCGCTCAAGTTGCCGAGCACGGGTGCGAAGAGAAACTGCAGTACGGCGTACACGACCAGTAGACGACCGCCCCAGCGCGAAGCCGACGCGAGATCCGTCCCCGTGATTTCCATTAAGAACGCGGGAATCACCGGCATGACAATGCCGAAGCCGATCACGTCGATGAGCACCGTGATCGTGACGAACGTCAGGGCGTGTCGCTTGCTGATCGAACCTTCGTCGGCGGATTCGCTCATCGTGTAGCGCTGCGGATAGTGGGGCGTGGCAGGCGGGTGCTGCCGCGAGGGCGCAGTCTGCGGATCGATAAACGCATGCCCCGAGTCTGCCAGACCCGGCCAGGATCTCAATCCGAGCGCCCCGCGGTGATCCCGCATGCTCTGGCTGCCTCGATCGCTCGGGCCTGGCTAGGTCACCTGTCGCTCTCTGAGGTAGAGTGTCGAGCGACGGTCCTATACGCTGATCGCCGACGCGTAGGGGCGAAAGCCGGGTACTTTGAGTGCGCGGGCTCTGCGGGCCGAGGCCGCCGGTATCCTGGAGAACACATGACAGACAGCCTTCCCTCTCTGACCTACTTCGACATGCGCGGACGCGTCGAGGCGGTCAGGCTGCTGTGCGTCGATCGGGGCTTCGCCTTTCGCGATCGCCGCATTCGATCCCAGCAGAATTGGGAGACGCTGAGCAAGATGCTCACGCTGCGGGTGTTGCCGCATTTTCACGACGATGCCGTCAGCATCAACCAGAGCCAGGCGATTTTGCGCTATCTCGCCCGCAGCGTCGGGGTCATGCCCGCCGACCCAGTAGCCCAGGCACCCTATGACGAGGCGCAGTTCGCGCTTGCCGAGGTCCAGGAAATCCTCTGGCAATTCGGCTGGCAGGAAGACTACGCCCGTGACCCCGAGCCCTTTCTGCAGCACGAACTGCACGAACTGCTGCGCGATCTAGAGCGCCTGTATCTGCGGGGCGTCAGCGAATTCTGGGTCGGCGAGCGGGCGAGCCACGTGGACTTTCTGGCGTTCGCGCTGTTCGATGAACTGCGCGCCTTTTTCCCCGACGCGCTGGCCCGATTTCCGACGTTCGTGCAATTCCACTCGCTGATCAGTTCGCGTCCCAACGTGCGCGCCTACATCGACTCGACGCGCCGCCCCGCGGTGTTTGGCATGGCGCTACACGGGCCGAAGATCGATCCGCTGGCGCGCGTCGAGCCGGGCACGCTGTTCGAGTCGCCCTGGTCGGAGCCGGTGGATCTGGCGGAGCACGTCAACGATCTGGAGGTTTTGAACACCCAGATCGCACTGCGGGCAGGGGCGGTCGAGACCGACAACGCCTGACCCTGCCGCCTCACCCCGCGTCCGCCTCCCTTGCGTCTGCGGTGAGCGCCGTCAGCTCGATCTCAATCTTCATCGCGGGGTCTAGCAGACCTGCGATCAACAGCGTCGCGGCAGGCCGGGCCTCGCTCATGTACTCCGGGAACACCGCCGTGCAGGCGTCGACATCCGCGGCGTTGGCGATGATGTAACGCACGCGGACCGCGCGGCTTAGATCGCTGCCGAGCTGCGCGAGGGCGTGTTGTATGTTGCGGAAACACTGGTGGGTCTGCGCGCCCGGGTCCGGGTCGATGGCCCCGCTGCCGTAGTCGTAGCCGGTCGTGCCAGAGACGTGGACCAGGCGACCGTCGCAGACGGCTCTCGAATAGGCGAACTGGCTCTCAAAGGTCGAACCGCCGTCGTGTCTTCTGCGCTGATCTCGCATGCTGTCTCCTAACGAGTGGCGTTGGCGCTCGTTTCGCGCTCGTTCCCTGCTGATTACACTGCAACGATGAGCGCCATTGTTACCCACCCCGCCGGAGAGCGGAACAAGGCCCCGATCCTGGCCCTCTTGCGGCAGCGCCTGCGCGCGGGCGACCGGGTTCTGGAGATTGCCAGCGGGCCGGGCCAGCACGTCGAGGCGCTGGCCGCGGCCCTGCCCGAGACCCGCTTTCAGCCGAGCGAACCCGATGCGCGCATGCGTGCATCGATCGCCGCGCGCGCGCAGGCGCGGCAGCTCGCTAACGTCGCCGCGCCGCTGGCGATCGCGGCCCAGGATGACTGGCCCAAAGAAACCTTCGATGCGGTCGTGGTGATCAATCTGGTGCACATCGTCTCGCAGGCGGTGACCGAGCGGCTGCTCGAATCCGCGGCGGGCGCGCTGTTGCCCGGCGGACTGCTGTATCTGTACGGCCCCTATCGCGTTGACGGCCGCCATCTGTCGGCAGGTAACGTCGAGTTCGATCGCGTGCTACGTGAACGCGATCCGGAGAGTGGCATTCGTGATGTCGAGTGGCTCATCGAACGGGCCGCCGACGCGGGATTCGCGGCGCCGGAGCGCGTCGCTATGCCGGCGAACAATCTGAGTCTGCTGTTTCCGCGCGCCGAACGCTGAGCCGCAGGCAGGTTACGCGGGCGTGCTACTCGTCGCTGGTGGGGCAGGCGGCCGCAGCTTCCTCGCGCGTATAGAAGACGTCGTCGCGGACGAAGCCGGCGCAGATCGTGGGCAGCAGTTCGGCGATTTCGCCCTCCGGGCCCAGGCGTGCGGCCCAGGCGCTGGGCAGTCCGGTGAGCACGTGGGCGTTGGCGGGTTTGCCGTTGGCGAATCTCGCAATCTCAACCCGGCCGGTTGCAGTGTCGCGGAAGGCCGGAACGAAGCGATGCGCCCGGTTCCGGGAACTGACGCCGTTGGTGCCCGCGAACGCCCGGTTTTCTTCTTCCAATACGCTGGGGCTGAGAGGTCGGCTCATACTGCCTCCGACAGGTGCGCAGGGCACCGGGTTGTCAGCTTGCAAGTCTCGCATCGCCAGTGGCTCCGGTACAGTGTCCTTTTACGCCCGTCATCGATACCCGGACATATCCGAGTTCACCTCGAAGTGCTAAGCCAATCGCCGAGCCGACGGGCCTGGGGTCGGGCGGCCACAGCGCATGGCGAGCGCCGCGCGGTCCCGGACTACACACCGGATCACACCAAGATTCTAGTGAACGTTCGGTGAACCGTTCGTTGCGGAAATGTAACCGTTCTGCAAGGCGCGGTTTGGCGCTGCTGTCGCCATTGGGGTTTGCGCGACGTCACAAGACCGCTCATACGCTGCCGTAGCCGCGCTCGATGCTGGCCCAGGTTGCCAGCAGCGCCCGCACCGCGTCCGGTTGGTCCGCGAGCAGGCGATCGCCGAGGCTGCGAACCTGGCCGAGAAGGGGGGCATCGCGCAGCGGGTCCGCGATCCGAAACCGCTGCTCGCCGGTCTGGCGCGTGCCCAGTACATCGCCCGGTCCGCGAATTTCCAGATC
The DNA here is from genome assembly GCA_039029135.1 of Pseudomonadota bacterium. Classification (GTDB taxonomy): domain Bacteria; phylum Pseudomonadota; class Gammaproteobacteria; order Pseudomonadales; family Azotimanducaceae; genus JALZVT01. The sequence goes on from JBCCGT010000018.1 coordinate 38,539, forward strand.
TCGCTCGGCGATGCGAAAGCCGTCGTTGGTCTCGCGCATCACATCCAGGCGGGCGCTCGCGTGCTCGCCGGGCGTGCCCGCGTGCAGCAGGACGCAGAAACTCTTGCGGCTGCCCCGACCGACTCGCCCGCGGAGCTGATGCAGCTGGGCCAGGCCGAAACGCTCCGCGTTTTCGATCACCATGACGCTCGCGTTCGGGACGTCGACGCCGACCTCGACCACGGTCGTGGCCACCAGCAGGGCAATCTCGCCCGCCTTGAAGCTTGCCATGATGGCCTGCTTGTCGTTGGCGTGCAGGCGACCGTGCAGCGTGGCGGTGGACACACCGGGCAGCACCTCGCGGAGCCATTCGGAGTGGGCCTCTGCGCTGACCAGACTCGTATCCTCGCCGGGCTCGATCAGGCTGGTGACCCAGTACGCCTGGTCGCCGCGTGCGAGCCGCTCCGCAAGCCATTCCACGACCTCCTCGCGGCGGGTGTCCGGCAGCACGCGGGTCTCGATCGTTTGTCGGCCCGGGGGCAGTTCGTCGATGACCGATACGTCCAGGTCCGCGTAGAACGCCATGGTGAGCGTGCGCGGAATCGGTGTCGCGGTCATGACGAGCTGGTGCGGCAGGCTGCCCTTGTGCCGCAGACGCAGTCGCTGGTGGACGCCGAAGCGGTGCTGTTCGTCGATGATCACGAGCGCCAGTTCAGCGAACTCCACGCTGCGCTGAAACAGCGCGTGGGTGCCGATGGCGACCTGGGTCCTGCCCTCTGCGATGGCCTGTCGAGCCGCGCGCTGATCCGCGGCGCCGAGTCGGCCCGTCAGCAGCGTGACCTCGATGCCCAGCGGTGCCAGCCAGTCGACGAAGTTCAAATAGTGCTGTTCGGCGAGAATCTCCGTCGGCGCGAGCACGGCGGTCTGGGCGCCGTGTTCGGTTGCGCGGATGGCCGCGAAAGCGGCGAGTATGGTCTTGCCGGAACCGACGTCGCCCTGCACCAGCCGCAGCATCGGAATCTCTCGATCCAGGTCGGCGAAGATCTCGCGCAGGCAGCGTTTCTGCGCGCCGGTCAGCTCGAAGCCGAGACGGCGATGCAGCTCGCGCCCCAGACCGCCGGCCTGACCCAAGGGTCGCGTGCGCTCGCGTTCGCGTACGGCCTGCCGTTCGCGCAGCAGCAGGTGGTGGGCCAGCAGCTCGTCGACGGCCACTCGATCGCGCGCGGCCTCGAGTGCAGCCTCGTCGATGTCGGGCGGCGGCGCGTGCAGGAGCTCGATCGCGGCGGCGATGCTCGGCAGCGCGTCCAGTTCGAAGCCGTCCCAGCCGATCTCGAGCGCCTGGCCGATCAGGCGCTGCAGGCGCGCCTGGCCCAGACCCTCGGTCGTCGGATACACGGGCGCAAGTTCGCCGTCGGGCGGCGGTAGCTGCGCGCCGATCATGCGGTAGTCGGGGTGCACGACCTCCAGACCGTCGCGCTGCCAGCGTGGCTCGCCGAAGCCGCGCAGGCGAGCCCCGGCCTGCAGATCGTCCTGCTGCCGGCGCGAGAAGTGAAAGAAGCGAACGCGCAGATAGCCGCTGCCGTCGTACAGCGTGAGGAGCAGGGAGCGACGGCGGCCGAACAGCACGCGGGCTTCGACGATCTCGCCGTGAAACAGCGCCGGCTCGCCGGCCTGGAGTCGGGCGAGATCGACGTAGCGCGTTCGATCCTCGTAGCGCAGGGGCAAGTGCAGCAGGAGATCGCGCACGCAGAAGACGCCGATGCGTTCGAGTTTTTCCGCGACCTTCGGACCGACGCCCGTGAGTGCCGTGACCGGCGCTGTCCCTTCCACGCCGGCGTTACTCTTGCGCGGTTATGTGCGCGGCCATGTGCGCGTCCGGCTCCACGCTATCGAGCCCTATTGCACCCTACTGCACGACCCGCGACAGGCCGTGCACGCTCTTGATCTTGCGCAGTCGCTTCATCAGCCGCGCCAAGTGATTGCGGTTACGCACAGATACCTCCGCGAGGATGCTCGTAATGCGGGCGCTGCGGTCCTCTGCCTTTATGTTCTCTACGCCGGCGTCCACCTCGGTGATGGTCGCGGCGATCTCGGCGATGACGCCCTTCTGGCGTTCCACCTGGATGCGCAGCAGCGTGTCGAACTCGCCGGGCGGGTTGTGGGTCCAGCGGGCGGGGATGATCTCGTTGGGGGTTCGTCTGCGGATCTCTGCGATGTTGTGGCAGGTCTCGATGTGGACCACGAAGCCCTTGCCGGGCGTCATGTGGCCGACGATCGCGTCGCCGGGTACCGGCCCGCAGCACTGGCCGTAGCTGATGACCAGGCCGTCGCCGCCGCGGATGGCGACCGGGCCGCCGTGATCAACGTCGATCGCCTCGAACGGCCGGTCGTCCGCCGCCAGCAGTTTTTGCGCCACGATGTAGGCCATCAGGTTACCGATGCCGATGGATTCCAGCAGATCGTCCAGGCGGCGCACGCCAAATTCGCTGAGCACCCGGCGCAGACGCCGAAAGTCGAAGTCCTTGATGCTGGTGTTGGCGTTGGCGAGCGAGCGATTGAGCAAGCGCCGGCCAAGCGCGACAGACTCCGCGCGCTGTTGTTCTTTCAGTGCCTGACGAATCGCGCCGCGGGCCTTGCCCGACACCGCGAAGCTCAGCCAGTCTGGATTGGGTCGCGCGTCGTCCGCCGTAATGATTTCGACGGTCTGGCCGCTCTCAAGCTGGACGGACAGCGGCACCAGATTGCGGTCGACGCGACAGGCGACGCAGCTGTTACCGATCGCGGTGTGCACGGCGTACGCGAAATCGATGGGGCAGGCGCCGCGCGGCAGCTCCAGGATGTCGCCGGTCGGCGTGAAGACGTAGACCTCGTCCGGGAACAGGTCGATCTTGAAGTTCTCGATGAACTCGAGGGAGTTGCCTGCCGCCTGCTGCATGTCCAGCAGATCCTTGACCCAGCGCCTGGTGCGCTGATTGCCGTGCGCGCTGGCCTCCTCGGATTTGTACAGCCAGTGGCCCGCGATGCCGTGCTCGGCGACGGACTCCATTTGCCGCGTGCGGATCTGCACCTCGATCGGTACGCCGTGCATGCCGAACAGCGTCGTGTGCAGGCTCTGGTAGCCGTTCGCTTTCGGAATCGCGATATAGTCCTTAAAGCGATTCGCGACGGGCTTGTAGAGGTTGTGCACCACGCCGAGCACGCGGTAGCAGGCGTCGACGTCCTCGACCACGATCCGGTAACCGAACACGTCCATGATCTCGGCGAAGCCTTTGCGCCGAGTGCGCATCTTGCGGTAAATCGAGTACAGGTGTTTTTCGCGGCTGATCAGCTCCGCGCCGATCTTGTCCCGCGCCAGCGCCGACTCGATCGACTGCGCGACCTCGGCCATCAGCGCCTTGCGGTTGCCGCGCGATTCCCGCACCGCCTGCTCGATGCGCTCGGCGCGCAGCGGGTACAGCGCCTTGAAGCCCAGTTCCTCGAACTCGACCATCATGCTGTGGATGCCGAGGCGATTGGCGATCGGCGCGTAAAAGTCGAGCGTCTCACGCGCGATGCGTTTGCGCTTCTCCATCGGCATGACGCCGATGGTGCGCATGTTGTGCAGGCGGTCCGCCAGTTTGACCATGATGACGCGCAGGTCTCGCGCCATTGCCATGGCCATCTTCTGAAAGTTCTCGGCCTGCGCCTCGGCGCGCGAGTTGAACATGATGCCGAGCTTCGACACGCCGTCGACGATTTCCGCTACGGCCTCGCCGAAGCGCGAAGAGATCTCTCGCTTGGCAACACCCGTATCCTCGATGACGTCGTGCAGCAGCGCGGCGCACACGGTCTGATGGTCCATGCGCATGCCGGCCAGAATGTTGGCGACCGCAAGGGGGTGAGTGATGTAGTCGTGTCCGGTGCGGCGGCTTTGGCCGTCGTGGGCGCTGTGGGCGTATTGGTAGGCAGCGCGAACCGTGTCGATCTGATCGTCGTCGAGGTATTCGCCCAGCCGGCGCGCGAGCGAATCGATGCTGGCGGGAGCGGCGTCGCGCTGCGCCGCCTCGCGTAGTCGAGTTAGGGTGTTTGACTCAGAAGTCGGAGCTGCCCTCATCGAGTGGCGTACCTATAGATGGTCCAGCAGATGGGCCAGCCGCCGAACCCCCGACGCCGAGACCCTGCTCGCCATCCGCGCCCAGACCGATCCCGGCTGGCCCCGCGCCGAAGGGAGCTTCGACGATCTCATCCTCTGGCGTGACCTCATTCGCGTCAAGCATTTCCTCGTTGATCAGGCCCTCTGCGACCTCGCGCAGCGCGATGACCGTCGGCTTGTCGTTTTCTTCATCTACCAGCGGTTCGACGCCGCGGTTGTAGATCTGGCGCGCGCGCCGGGTCGCGACGAGCACGAGCTCAAAACGGTTGTCGACGTGGTCTAGGCAGTCTTCGACGGTGATGCGAGCCATGGGGATTCCCGTGCGATCGAGGGCGGCGGAGTTTAACCGCCGCGGGCGGGGGGCTCAAGCGAGCAGTTCTGCCAGCAGGCCGGCCAGCCGGCGCCCGGCCTGGCGCTGGCGCAGCCGCTCTGCGCGCACGATGGCCTCGAGGTCTGCGGCCGCGACGTCGAAGTCGTCGTTCACCACCAGGTAGTCGAAGTTGCTGTAGTGGGTCATGTCGGCGCGCGCCTGGCGGGTGCGGCGTTCGATGACGTCGGGGCTGTCCTGACCGCGTCGACGCAAACGCTCGTTCAGCGTGGCCCGGGACGGGGGCAGAACAAAAACCGTAAGCGCCTCGGGGAATCGCTCGCGCACCTGCTCGGCGCCCTGCCAGTCGATCTCGAGCAGCAGGTCCTGACCGGCGGCGAGCGGCACGGCGATGTTTTGCGCGGCGGTGCCGTACAGGTGGCCGAACACGTCCGCGTATTCGACGAATTCGCCCGCCGTCACCATGGCGTCGAAGGTCTCGCGAGCTACGAACTGATAGTGCTCGCCGTCGGTCTCGCCCGGGCGTATGGGGCGCGTCGTGTGCGAGATGGACAGGCGTACGGCGGGGTCAGTCTCCAGGAGTCGGCGCACCAGGCTCGTCTTGCCTGCCCCGGAGGGTGCCGCGACGACGAGCAGCAGCCCGGCATCGCTCATTCGACGTTCTGCACCTGTTCGCGAATCTGTTCGATGGCGAGCTTCAGATCGACGGCGCGGGCCGCCGAGGTTGCGGCGATCGCCTTGCTGGCTAGTGTATTGGCCTCGCGATTGAGCTCCTGGGTGAGGAAATCGAGTCGCCGCCCGTGTGGTCCCGGCGCGTCCAGCGCGCGGCGCGCCTCGACGACGTGGGTGCGCAGCCGGTCCAGCTCCTCGGCCACGTCGGCGCGGCCCGCGGCCATCACGACTTCCTGCGCCAGGCGGTCGGGTGGCACCTCGATCGACAGCCGAACCACGCGCTCGCGCAGGCGCTTTTCCAGGGCAGGCACGACTTCGCTGGCGAGCAGCTCGAGCGCCGTGGTCAGGCGATCGATCTCATCCAGTCGGCTCGCGATGGTTTCTCGCAGCGCCTCGCCCTCGCGGGCGCGGCTGCCGGCAAGCTGTTCGAGCGCGGCCTCGAAGGCCGCCAGCAGCAGGCCGTCGGTCTCCTCGCTGGCGCTCGTGTCATCGATCACCACGCCGGGCCAGCGCAGCAGCTCCAGCGGATCGAGCGCGCCGAATTCCGGCGCGTCCCGTCGGATCTGTTCGACCGTCGCCAGGAGTTGCAGCAGCACGGGCCGATCGATCTCGAGCTGTGCCTTGTTGCGATTGCTGGTGAGCTTTAGCGTCGCGTCCAGCTTGCCGCGGCGGATCGACCGGCGTACGGCCTCGCGGGCGCCGAACTCCAGATGTCGCGCGTCCTCCGGCAGGTGAATGCTGACGTCCAGAAAGCGGTGGTTGACGGTGCGCAGCTCCCACACGGCGCTGCCCACCGGTGTGTCCACCTGGTGGCGCGCGTAGGCGGTCATGCTGAAGAGATGGTTGTTTTTCATAGCTCGCGCGAGTGTAGCAGTATCCGTCGCCGCGCTCTGACGGCGCGCGAGCGCGCCGCGGCTCCCCGCATGGCCTGCAGGACTGCTCCGGTTGTCTCCTTGATGCTGCGGATCAACTGGCGGTCATTCAACCCGCTGCGCCGAGCTGGAAAGGGCGCACGGCGACACGCGTATAATCCCCGCGCACCCGCGCGGCGTCTCTGCGCGGGTGAAAGCAACGGAGATCTGTATGAGTGCTGGATCCAGCGACACCCCCGATACCCCTGTTGTCTCGGCGGCCGCTATCCCACGTCCCAGTGGCCGCGCCGCTGATGAGCTGCGTGCCGTGCGCTTCACGCCCGGCTTCACGAGCCACGCGGCGGGATCGGTGCTGGTCGAGTTCGGCGGCACGCGCGTGCTGTGCACGGCCAGCGTCGAGGAACGCGTGCCACCCTTTCTGCGCGGCAAGGGCGTGGGCTGGGTCACGGCCGAATACGGCATGCTGCCCGGGTCGACCCATACACGCGTCGATCGCGAGGCCGCGCGCGGCAAACAGAGTGGCCGCACCGTCGAGATCCAGCGGCTGATCGGTCGGTCGCTGCGTGCCGCCGTCGACATGCAGGCGCTGGGTGAGCGTACCGTACGCATCGACTGCGACGTGCTGCAGGCCGACGGCGGTACCCGCACCGCGTCGATCACCGGGGGCTGCGTCGCGCTTGGGCTGGCCCTGCAAAAGGTCGGCGTTCAGGTCGCATTCACCCAGCTTGTGGCATCTGTATCCGTGGGCATCTGGCAGGGACAGCCGGTGCTCGATCTGGACTATGCGGAGGACTCGAACGCGGGCACCGATATGAACGTGGTGATGGTTGCCGACGGCGGCTTCATCGAGATTCAGGGCACCGCCGAGCAGGCGCCCTTTCAGGATGCGGAGCTGACCGCTCTGCTCGGTCTGGCTCGGGGCGGAATAGCGACGTTGTTCGCGGCCCAGCGGGAGGCTTTGGCGTGACGACGCCGCCGGAAGTGCGGGCGGACGTGCGCGCTGGGATCGCGCGGGATTTCGTTCGCTGGGCGCTTGCCCAGCAGGTACTGCAGTTTGGCGAATTCGAGCTCAAGTCGGGGCGCCGCAGCCCGTACTTCTTCAACATGGGCATGATTCGCGATGCCGCCGGACTCGCGAGTCTCGGCGAGGCCTACGCCGACGCGCTGGCCGTGCAGGACTGGCAGCCCGACGTGGTCTTCGGCCCCGCGTACAAGGGCATTCCGATCGCGGTCGCCGCGGCGACGGCGCTGGTGCAGCGGGGCGGGCCGAATCTTGGCGTGGCCTACAACCGCAAGGAGGCCAAGACCCACGGCGAAGGTGGCGCCCTGGTGGGCGCTGCGCTTGAAGGCCAGCGGGTGGCGATTCTTGATGATGTGCTGACGGCGGGCACGGCGGTGCGCGAGGCGCTCGCCATCGTGCGCGCGGCGGGCGGCATTCCGGTTGGTGTGCTGATCGCACTCGACCGTCGCGAGCGGCTGGAGGGCGGCGTTACGGCCGTCGAGGCGCTCGGCACGGAAGCCGGGTTGGCGGTCGCCAGCATCGCCACGATAGAGGATGTGATCCGTGTCCTTGACGACGGGCAGGGTCATTCGGAAGCTTTACAGTCATTGAGCGACTACCATAGCGAGCACTGCGTCGCACTGACGACGGCCGAGTAGCCGCCGGCCCCCAGACCGCGAAATAGGCCGTTATGCGGAGCGGTCACTGGACCGGTCAATAGCTGGCCGCGATGGCTGATTTGAACTGGAGATCATTGGATCGATGCGCAAGGACTGGATGCAGCTGAAAACGATGTTCATTGCGGGCGGCGCGCTGCTGCTGACGCTCGCCCCGCTGACGGCTTCTGCGGCGCAGCTGTTTCGATACAAGGACACCCAGGGTAGCTGGGTGATTGCGAGCTCGGTGCCGGCGGAACGCGTTCCCCACGGCTATCACGTGCTCGATGCCACGGGTCGGGTGGTTAAGACCGTCGCCCCCCAGCCGTCGGAAGAGGAACGCGAGGCGTTCAATCGCGCCAAGGCCGAGCGCGCGGAACGCGAAGCGGCGGAGCGCCGGGTTAATCTGCTGTATGGATCCGAAGAAGACATCGACCACGCGCTGAGCATGGCGCTGCAGTCGATCGACACGACGATCGAAAACACCCGCGCGAACATTCTGCACCTCGAGAGCCAGCGATCGCGGCTCGAGGGTCAGGCCGCGCGCATCGAACGCGCGGGCAACACGGTGCCCGAGAAGATCCTCAACAGCATCGCGACGATGAACGACCAGCTCCGAACGCTCGAGCGTGAAGTCGAGAAACGCGTGGAAGAAAAGGAAGTCGAGCGCGAGCGACACGCTGCCGATCGGGAAGTCTTCCGCAGCCTGCGCATGGCACGTGTCAGCGGCTAGAAGTCGCTACCCCCAGCGGCTGAGCGCCGCCCTTTTCAGCGGCTGAGAGCCGCTATTCCCAAGCCACTGATCCAAAGCGATTGCGCCCCGCGCATCTCGGTTACGTCCGGCGGTGCAGCCCGTCAGTCCCAAAGTGTCAGGCCGTCAGCGACCGCGCCAGGATCTGCCACTGGATCTGCCAGGCATCGGTTGGGCGGGACTTAAAATCTGAGCGTACGAACTGCAGAATCCGCCCCTCGGCCGCGCTGAGCATCAGGTTGGCGATATCGTTCGGTCCATACTGCGAACGCTCGGTGCGGACCGCCTGCGCCTCGCGAATGACCTGACGCAGCTGTGTTTCTAGGCGCTCGAATAGCTGCCGCACGCGGGTGCGCAGGCGCTCGGTCTCACCCATGAGCGCATCGCCGACGAACAGCCGGCCAAAACCCGGATTGCGCTCGACGAAGGTCAGCACCAGGGTCGTGATGTGGTAGCAGCGCCGCTCGACCTCGGTCTCGTCCACCAAAACCCGAGTGATCAGCGGAAACATCGTGTCTTCGGCGAACTCCAGCAGGCCGTCGATCATCTTGGCCTTGCTGGGGAAATGGCGGTACAGGGCGGCCTCCGAAACGCCCACCTCTGCCGCCAGGCTCGCGGTGGTGATGCGGCCGCCGGGCTGTTCCTCCAGCATGCGCAGGAAAGCCTCCAGGATCTGTCGCTTTCGGTCGCGGCGCTCAGGCATTGTCGTCCCTTATGACTTCACTCGATGCGTCGCTGACGATTTGGGTGCCGACGCCGGCGTCCGTCAGCAGCTCGAGCAGCAGGGCGTGGGGCACCGTCCCATCGATGATCGTGGCCGTTTTCACGCCGCTCTCCACGGCCTCTACCGCGCACTGGGTCTTTGGCAGCATGCCTCCCTTGATAACCCCGTCAGCGGCGAGCCTGGCAATGCCCGCCGGGGTCACGCCGGTCACCGTCTGGCCCGACGCGTCGAGAATGCCCGGCGTGTCGGTGAGTAACAGCAGCTTTTCGGCGCCGATACAGCTCGCGATCTTGCCCGCGACGATGTCGGCGTTGATGTTGTAGGCCGTTCCGTCTTCGCCGACGCCGATTGGCGCAACGATGGGGACGAAACCGCCGCCGACCAAGTTGTCGAGGATCTCGGCGTTGACCTTGGCCACTTCCCCAACGTGGCCGATGTCGATGATGGCCGAGCTGGTCGCGGCGGCTTCCGGGTCGCGTACCTTTAGTCTGTTCGCGAGGATCAGCCCGCCGTCCTTGCCCGTTACGCCGACCGCGCGTCCGCCCTGGGCGTTGATGTTGCTGACGATTTCCTGGTTGACCAGGCCACCCAGCACCATCTCGACGACGTCCATGGTGGCCTCGTCGGTGACGCGCATGCCGCCGACGAACCGCGTGGGAATATTCAGTTTGGTCAGCAGCGCTCCGATCTGCGGACCCCCGCCGTGCACGATCAGCGGATTGATGCCCACCAGCTTCAGCATCACGATGTCGCGTGCGAACGTGCGCTTCAGTTCGTCGTCGACCATCGCGTGGCCGCCATACTTGATGACGACGGTTGAGCCGTGAAAACGCTGGATATAGGGCAGCGCCTCGATCAGTACCCGCGCGGTGTCCGCCGGTGTGGCAGTGTCGCGTGAGTGGGGCTCGCTGGGCATGGGCGCACAATCTCTCCTGTAAGGGTGCGCCAGTGTAAGCCACGCCGCCGAATTGCGTATGCGAAAAATGCGCGGTGCGTGTTGCGGCGAAGCGGCCCGTACCCTCGATGCCCGCCGGGGGGAGGGGTTAGAACGTCAGGCTTGAGTCGACGGCCGCGAGCTGAGATCGGAACACGGTTTGCACCACCTGGAGGCTGGATTCGGTATCGGCCTCAAAACGCAGCGTCAGCTTCGGTGCCGTGTTCGAGGCGCGCAGGAGTCCCCAGCCGTATTCGAAGTCGACGCGCACGCCGTCTATGTCAGTGACCGTGCCGGCGCCCCAGTCGCCGTTGTCGCGAAAGCGCTCGACGATATCGAACTTCTCTGCGTCGGTTGTGTCGATGGTGATTTCATCGGTGCTCACACTTTGGGGCAGCGCGGCGAACAGCTCTGCGGGACGCTCGGCGTCTGCGGCGAGTATCTCGAGCAGCCGCGCTGCGGCGTAGAGCGCGTCGTCGAATCCATACCAGCGTTCCCCGAACGCGATGTGGCCGCTGAATTCACCCGCCAGCAGCGCGCCGGTCTCTTTGAGTTTCGCCTTCATGTGCGCGTGGCCGGTCTTCCACATGACGGGGCGGCCCCCGTTCTCGGCGACCAGTGTGTTCAGGTGCCTCGAACACTTCACGTCGAAGATCACGTCGGCGCCCGGATTGCGGCTGACGATGTCGCGGGCGAACAGCATGAGCAGGCGGTCTGCCGGCACGATTTCGCCGCGGTCGGTGACCACGCCGAGGCGGTCGCCGTCGCCGTCGAAGGCCAGGCCCAGATCCGCCTGCTCGGCCTCGACGACTGTCACGAGATCCTCAAGGTTGGCGGGGACCGCTGGATCCGGGTGATGGTTTGGGAAGTTGCCGTCGACGTCGCAGTACAGGGGGATGACCTCGCAGCCCAGCGCCGTCAGCAGTGCTGGCGCGAAGTCGCCGGCGACGCCGTTGCCGCAGTCGACGACGACTTTCAGCGACTGCGCCAGCGCGATGTCCGAGCTGATCCGGTCGATGTAGTCCGCGTCGATGCTGATCGCGGTGATGTCGCCCGGCGTGTCGCTCTCTTCGCTCAAATCGTTGTCGACCAGGCGCCGGTGCAGCGCCTGGATGCGCTCTTCGGCGAGCGTGTCGCCGCGGAGCATCAGCTTGAAGCCGTTGTACTCGGGAGGATTGTGCGAGCCGGTGACCATGATGCCGTTGCCACTGCCCATGACCTGCGAAGCGAAGTACAGCATCGGCGTCGCGACCTGGCCCACGTCCATGACCGTCAGGCCGCCCTCGCTGAGGCCGCGACAGAGGTTCACCGCGAGGGCGGTGCTCGTCAGGCGGCCGTCGCGGCCGACCATGACGGTGCCGGGCGCGTCGTCCTGCGCGCCGTCGAGATACTCGGAGGCATAGGCGCGACCGAGCCAGTACGCCACCTCGTCCGATAGGGTCTTGCCGACGACGCCGCGCACGTCGTAGGCGCGAAAAATGGTTGGATCAAGCGACATGCCCATGTCGACCGGCGACGCGCCCTCGGACACGTCGATGCCGAAGTTGTCGTCGGGCAGCATCGCGGGAGTGATCCCCAGGCCGTCTTCTTCCTCGACTGCCGGTTCGGTGAGGGCCGCGTTGGTCTCGGCGGCGGTCGATTCGCCGGCTTCGGCCGGATCTGCATTGACCTTTGCGGGTACGGCTGCGGGGGGTTCTGCTTCGGCGGCGCGCGCCGCAGCCTTGCCGCCGCTTGCTTCGTGCACGCGGCCGGCCAGATCCTGAAATAGCTGCAGCCGATAGCGGTCGGGCACGCTTGCGCGTCCGCGCAGCAGTTTGCTTGCCTGGTCGCCGAGGAGTCGGGCGTCCGCGGTCAGGCTGGCCTGCAGACGCATGTAGGCGATCGCGATGCCCGCGAGCAGACCGACGACGCCGATCCCCGCAGGCAGCGCGAGGTCGAGCGGCGCGGTCACCGCGGCACCGCTGCCCGGCGCCACGACGATGCGCCAGCCGGGAATGTCCAGATCGCGGCTCGGCGCCGCCTCCCCCGGCTCGTCGCCGCTGCCGACGTCCAGCAGGATGTTCGGCGCGCCGCTCTCCATGGCCTGGTGGAGCTGCAGGCGGCCGTACAGCGCGGGGTCGTTTGCGCTGCCGCCCAATAGCCAGTCGAGGGCCATGCCGACGAACAGCACGCCCGCGGTGTCGCCCTCGTTTTCGATGGCGGCCGCCGCGAACACGACACCCTTGGGCTTGACGGCGGCCTCCGGGCCGACGAAGGGCGCCTTTTCGGCGCGGCGGATCAGGTCCAGTGCGGCAAAGCTGATCGGCACTTCGGCGTCGCGGTCGACGGCCGCGCGTCCGGCCTGGATCACGTCGACCCGGCGCGCCAGCGGGAACGCGTTGTAGACGTCGCTGACAAGGCTCGCGCTGGCCCCGACATCACCGCCGGCGGCGGCGCGCGCGGTGCCCGTATCCGCCATGCGCTGCAGGACGGTGCGCAGTTCGCGGTAGCGCGAATTGATGTTGGCCGCAACGAGGTCGACCTGATTGTTGGCGACCGTGCGGCCGACGCTGTCGTTGGCCTGGGCAAAGACCGAGAAATACAGCAGCGCGAAAGCACCCATCAGACCGGCCAGGCCGATGAGCGCTGCGGTCAGCGGAAATCTTGTCAGCTTGCCCGCCTTGCGTGGCTGCGAACGTGCCAAAACGGCTCTCCCCTTATCGCGAGATCGCACCTATTGAGCGAGTGTTTAATCGTACGCCGGCACCACCGGGCTGGCTATGACACAGGCACGCTTTGCGAGGCGTTTGCAGAAGGGTTCGCCGGCCCTCGCGGCGGCGTGAGCGCGGCTCAGTCGGCGCTTAGAAAGAGCCGATGAACCTCCGTGAGCAGCGCGCTGGCGATGGCCGACTTGGGTGCCTTGGGCAGCGTCTGCTCGCCGTCTGCCCAGATGAGGGTCAGCGCGTTGTCTTCGCTGCGGAAGCCGATGGATGCATCCGCGACGTCGTTGAGCGCAATCAGATCCAGTCCCTTGCGAGCCCGCTTGGCGCGCGCGTGCGCCAGGCCGTCGTGGGTTTCTGCCGCGAACCCGACGGTCACGGGCCCGTCCTCCAGTCCGGCCACGGTCGCGACGATGTCTGGGTTCTCGACCAGATCCAGCTGCATGCCATTGCGGCTCGCCTGATCGGTCTTCTTGATCTTCTGCTCGGCGATCGTTGCGACGCGGTAGTCCGCAACGGCCGCGACCGCGATAAACAGATCGGTGCCCTGTTCGACCTCGGCCAGGACGGCGGCCAGCATGTCTGTGGCGCTCAGCACGTCGATGCGGCGCACCCCCTGCGGGCAATCGAGCGCGGTTGGTCCGCTGACGAGCGTGACGTTCGCGCCCATGCGCGCCGCGGCTGCAGCGAGGGCGTAGCCCTGACGCCCGGAGCTGCGATTGGAGATAAAGCGCACCGGGTCGATCGGTTCGCGGGTGGGCCCGGCCGTGATCAGGACCCTGCGGCCGGCGAGCAGCGGCGCGGTGGCCTCGAGCCCTTGGCCCAGCTGCTCGACGATCTCCGCGGGCTCCAGCATGCGGCCGGGACCGGTTTCTCCGCATGCCTGGGCACCGCTAGCCGGTCCCAGAATGATCGGCGTGCCCGCGGTCGCCGCGAGCGTCGCCAGATTGCGCTGGGTTCTGGGGTGCTGCCACATGCGGACGTTCATCGCCGGGGCGATATAGATGGGGGAGGTCGTCGCGAGACACAGGGTGCTCAGCAGATCGTCGGCGAGGCCCTGCGCCAGCTTCGCGATGCAGTTGGCCGTGGCCGGTGCGATCAGCACCGCATCGGCCCAGCGGGCCAGTTCGATGTGTCCCATGGCCGCCTCCGCCGCGGCGTCCCAAAGATCGGTGCGTACCGCAGCGCCGGCCACCGCTTGCAGGCTGGTGGCGGTGACAAATTGATGCGCCGAGCGAGTCATGACCACCTGGACGTCGGCACCGGCGGCGCGCAGGCGCCGGACGAGATCGGGCGTCTTGTAGGCCGCGATGCCGCCGCTGATTCCCAGCAGTATGCGTTTGCCGCTGAGATCGGCGCTTGGGGGTTCGGGCGTGTCGGTCATCTAGTGGGTTCGGTCTGGTTGCGGATTCAGCGGTGGGACAGCGCCGGCGACCGGCGGACAGCGCGACTTTACCATCCCCGGTGTCGTCGTCCGTGGCCCATGCGGGCGGTCCCGTAAGGGGGGCGCGCCTCTGGAGTGGCTCGCGGCGGCCGGCGAGGAGATTGTCGCACAGGGATGGGTGCCACTGACCGCTGCCGAACGGTACGTCGCGCCGCGAGGATATACCGGCGCGATCGATGGACGGGTGATAGGGGCGGATAGGGGTGAACATGGGTGGATATGGGTGAAGTTGCAAAGTGAGGCGCTGCTGCGGCGGGGCGGTGACGATCTGGCCGACGGCGAGCTGCTCGGCCTGCTGCTGGGTCCGGGCGTCAAGTCGACCGTCGCGGAGGGCCTGCTCGACGAATTCGGCGGCCTGCGCGGGGTACTGGACGCGCGACCCGCCGCGCTGCTCGCCTGGCCGGGTTTGGGGACGTGCCGGGTCGCGAGGCTCAAGACGCTGCTGCCGCTGGCCGAACGCTATGAGCGGGCCCGGTTGGAGCACGGCGGCCTGATCGCGGATGCGCGCAGCGCCGAGCGCTTTCTAACGCGGCGGCTGGCGGGGCGACCGCGAGAGATCTTTGCGGCCATGTTCCTCAACGCGCGGCATCGGCTGCTCGGCTTCGAGGAGCTGTTCGCCGGCAGCGTCGACCGGGCCCAGGTCTACCCGCGCGAGGTCCTGCGCCGGGCGCTGCTCAACAACGCGGCGGCGCTGGTTCTGGCGCACAACCATCCGTCGGGCAATCCCGAGCCGTCAGCGGCCGATATCGCGCTGACCGAACGGCTGGTCAAGTTACTGTGCGAGGTCGACGTGCGGGTCCTGGATCACTTTGTGGTCGGCCAGGGGCGGGCGGTGTCGCTGGCCGAGCGGGGCCTGATCTAGGCACCGGGTGTTCCTGTCGCGACCGCGAGACCCTGAAAGAGCGTGTTCGGGGGTGTTTCGGGGGTGGACGGTGGTGAAAGAGCGCCAAAGAGCGCCAAAGAGCGCCAAAGAGCGACGGGATCAGCGACCGAAAGTGCCCACTCGGCGACTTGCCCGCGCGGGGTGGCGAGGGTAGACTCGCGCTCCTTTTTTCTCGCGGTCATGAGGTCAGCGTCATGTCTCAGGTGTGCCAGGTCACCGGCAAGCGCCCGGCAGTCGGCAACAACGTGAGCCACGCCAATAACAGAACCCGGCGTCGGTTCCTGCCGAACCTGCACTATCATCGCTTCTGGGTAGAAGACGAGAAGCGCTTCGTGCGCCTGCGCGTCTCCGCCAAGGGCATGCGCATCATCGACAAGAAAGGCATCGACGTGGTCCTCGCCGACATGCGTAAGCGTGGCGAGAAGGTCTGAGGCACAGCCCAGACCGGTCTGCGGCCAAGAGGCCGGATTCCAGCCCACTTCAATCCATTCCAAAATGCGCTGATCTTGGGATCGGCAACCGAAGAGACATCCGAAAGGAACAGTCACCATGCGCGACAAGATCAAACTGGTATCGACGGCAGGCACCGGTCATTACTACACGACCGACAAGAACAAGCGCACGATGCCCGACAAGTTCGAGATCAAGAAGTACGACCCGGTCGTACGCAAGCACGTGATCTACAAGGAAGCGAAGATCAAGTAGCGATCTGTTCGCCTGGTCGGTCCCGCCGAGCCGGACCGACCGCGGCGCGCCGACGCCGCTACCCGACGGCTCGCCGTCCTTCCAGCCAAGTTCTACCGTGCCGCCTTGCTGCCGCGGTCAATTCACCCACTCTCCGTGCCTGTCTCCACCACGGGCCCCGACCCCTGCTGGTTGCTGCGGTTTCCCGCTGCTGGTGCCGTGCGGGTAAGCTGCCCGCTTAGCTGATCACCCACCAGACACGCCATGCCGGAGCTTCCCGAAGTCGAAACCACGCGTCGCGGTATCGAAGACGCGGTCGTTGGCCGTGAGATCAGCGACTGGGTGGTGCGCGACGCCCGGCTGCGCTGGCCGGTCGAACTGCCGGAGCACCTGCGCGGGCGTCGGATGGAGCGCATCGATCGACGCGGCAAATATCTGCTGCTGCGCTGCGAAGGCGCCGGTTTGATCGTGCATCTGGGCATGTCGGGATCGCTGCGGGTCGTGCCGGCCGATACCCCGCCGCGCAAGCACGACCACATCGATTTGGTGTTGGACGACGACAGCGCTCTACGGCTGCATGATCCCCGACGCTTCGGCAGCGTGCACTATCTCGATGAGCCGCTGGAGCGCCACTTCCTGCTCGCGAATCTCGGCGTCGAGCCGCTGGGCGAAGCGTTCGACGGCGCGCACCTGAAGGCTCTGGCGCGCGGCAAGCGCGTCGCGGTCAAGAACTTCATCATGAACAGCGCGGTTGTGGTCGGGGTCGGCAACATCTACGCGAACGAGGCCCTGTTCCTCGCCGGGATTCGGCCGACCGTGCCGGCCGGCAGCCTGTCGCTGCCGGCCTACACGGCACTGGCGGCGTCCATTCGCCAGGTCCTGCTCGCCGCGATACAGATGGGTGGCACCACGCTGCGTGATTACGTCGGCAGCGCCGGCGACCGCGGTTACTTCAAGCAGTCGCTGAACGTCTACGGCCGCGAGGGCGAACAGTGCACGCTCTGCGATAGCGCGCTTACGGATCTGCGTCTCGGGCAGCGTGCGACCGTGTACTGTCCGAAGTGCCAACCACCACGCGGATTCAATCGGACCCGGTGCTAGACTCGGTCGATGGATCGACTCGGGTCGCGCGGCCCATCGAGGGTGGCGAGGGTGGCGGGCATGATCCTGCTGTGAATGGCGATTGAACCCACTACGGGTTCAATCCTATGCAAACCCCGGCTGCCCAAGCGGCAGCACCGCGGGTCCAAGAACAAGGACTTTTCCAAGGACTTTTAGATGAAGCACGTTGCTCTGATTGTTGCCGCGTCCCTCCTGGCCGCGACGCTCACGCCGACGAAGGCCTTTGCCGGCCCCGAAGACGAGCCTAACGGCGGTGAAATGCTGGTCGACGCGGCCATCGCGCGCCCGATCGGTGCGGTGACGACCGCCATCGGCGTCGTCGCTTTCGTCGCGACGCTGCCCTTCAGCGCGCTCGGCGGTAACGTCGATGCGGCCGCTGACAAGCTAGTCATTGATCCGGCGCGTGAGACCTTTGTGCGCTGCCTCGGCTGTGACCGCGCGGGTCGCCCCGAGCGCTTCCGCGGCAAGGAAGACGAGATCCGCTAACCCTGCAGGGTCTCTACGACCACCGGATGCACGAACTGCGAGATGTCGCCGCCGAGGCCTGCGATCTCGCGCACCAGCGTCGATGAGATGAACGAGCAGTCGTGCGATGTCGGCAGGAACACGTACTCGATGTCGGGATCGAGTGACTGGTTCATCTCGGCCATCTGAAATTCGTAGTCGAAGTCCATCATGTTGCGCAGACCGCGCAGGATGAAGCGCGTCTCCTTGCGCTTGACGAATTCGACGAGCAGCCCGCTGAACGCCTCGACGGTGACCCGATCGCCGTACTCTGCAAGTACCGTCTCGCATAGCTGGATGCGCTTCGCGTGGTAGGCCGCCGGGTCTTTCTGCGCGGACGTGCCGATCGCGAGGATCACGTGATCGAACAGATTGAGTGCTCGACGCACCAGATCGGTGTGGCCGTTGGTGATCGGGTTGAACGAACCCGGATAGATAACGGTGCGGCTGACGCCTGAACTGCTGAGTGTGATGGCGGCGCTCCCCTGTCGCCAGCGGCCTCATATGCGGCCTGATTCGCGATACTAGCGAAGCGATTCGAGACGCGCAAAGTGTCGCGCTGGGCGCGGGAGCGGCCCTCAGCCCGCAAGAGCCAGCAGCGTCGCGCGGGCATCCCCGAAGCGTTTTTCGCGGACCACCGTCCAGGCTGGCGGCCAGTCGGCGGGCGTCTGCCAGGCGGTCTCGACGTACACCAGCGCGCCGTCCGCGAGCAGGTCCTGTGTGAGCTCGCGCAGCACGCGCGGCACGAGCTGGTCCGCAAAGGGCGGATCGACGAGCACGATGTCATAGCGGATCGATCCGCGAGCGCGGCGCAGGAAGGCGAACGCGTCTGACTGTTCGACGCGCGCGGGTGGCTCCTGGTCTGCTGCGCGTTCCTGCAGTGTTACGAGGTTGTCGCGCAGCGCGCGGGCGACGCGCGCGCTGTGCTCGACAAAGTCGACGCCGGCGGCGCCGCGCGACAGCGCCTCGAGACCCAGCGCGCCCGAGCCCGCGAACAGGTCCAGGCAGCGCGCGCCGGGCAGCTGCGGCAGCAGCCAGTTGAACAGCGTCTCCCGGGTGCGATCTGCGCTCGGGCGCAGACCGCGAGCGTCGGGAAAGCGTACCTTTCGCGCTTTCCACTTACCGCCGATAATGCGGATCGTATTTCGTTGCATGAGAAAATCTTGACGGAAACTGACTCAATGTCGAGCGACGCAGGGGATTCGCAGCCGGGTAGCGAAGAGCGCGGCGGGCTGTGGAAGCGCTTCAAGCGCGGCCTGAGCAAAACCCGCGAGCAGCTCGGCTCGGGCGTCGGCAACCTGCTGCTCGGCGAAAAAGAGATCAGCGACGACGTGCTCGACGAACTCGAGACTGCGCTGCTGGTGACCGACGTCGGGATCGACGCCACCGCCGCAATCATGGAGCGCCTGACCGCGCGCGTGAAGCGGCGCGAGCTGAACGACACCGTTGCCCTGCACGGCGCGCTGGGCGAGGTCTTACTCGACATGCTCGCACCCATGACGGGTGAGTTTTCAGTAACGGTGGAGAGCAAGCCCTGCGTCGTGTTCTTCGTCGGGGTCAACGGCGTCGGCAAGACGACGACGATCGGCAAGCTCGCGCACCGCCTGAAGTCCGAGGGCCGCGCGGTCATGCTCGCGGCCGGCGACACCTTCCGCGCGGCGGCGGTCGAACAGCTGCAGACCTGGGGCGAACGCAACGATGTCCCGGTCGTCGCCCAGGCGCAGGGCAGCGACAGCGCCTCGGTGGTGTTCGATGCCGTGCAGGCCGGACGCTCCCGCGGGGTCGACGTGGTGCTCGCTGACACGGCCGGGCGCCTGCAGGCGAAGAGCAACCTGATGGACGAGTTGGCGAAGATTCGCCGCGTCGTGGCGCGCATCGACGACCAGGCGCCCCACGAGGTGATCCTGGTGCTCGATGGCGGTGTTGGACAGAACGCATTGAGCCAGCTGCGCGAATTTCACGACACGGTGGGCGTTACGGGGCTGGTGCTGACCAAGCTCGACGGCACGGCAAAGGCCGGGGTGCTGTTTGCGCTGGCGCACGCGCTGGGCGAGCGGCGCCTGCCGGTCTACTTCGTCGGCGTGGGCGAGGCGGTGGAAGACCTGCGGCCGTTCGAGCCCGAGCCCTTCGTCAGCGCGCTGCTTGATCGGGACTGACGAGCGTTCATGGGTAGCATCGAATTTCGCGGCGTCAGCAAGCGCTACGGCAATGGCATGGACGCGCTGGCCGACGTGTCGGTGCGTATCCCCGCGGGGTCGATGACGTTCCTCACCGGCCACTCGGGCGCCGGTAAGAGCACCTTCCTGCGGCTGCTGCTGCAGCTCGAGCGGCCCTCGCAGGGCGCCATAGAAGTGAACGGCGTCGACGTGGCGCGGCTACCGGAGCGTGCGCTGCCGGACTACCGGCGTCATCTGGGCGCCGTCTTTCAGGATCACCACCTGCTCGCGAATCGCACCGTCTATGACAACGTCGCCCTGCCGCTGAGGGTCGGCGGCATGCGCGAGCGCGAGGCCGCCCGCCGCGTGCGCGCGGCGCTCTCGAGGGTTGGGCTGCTGGAGAAGGAGCGGACGCTGCCCAGCGCGCTGTCCACCGGCGAACAGCAGCGGGTCGGGATCGCGCGCGCAGTGGTGAACCGCCCCAAGATCCTGCTCGCGGACGAGCCCACCGGCAATCTCGACCCGGAGCTGTCGCGCGACATCATGGCGCTGTTTCAGCAGTTTCAGCAGGTGGGCACGACGGTGATCGTCGCCAGCCACGACCGCGAGCTGATCAACGCCCTCGGCAGCCGCATCATCGAGCTGTCTCGTGGGCATCTGCTGCGCGACCTGGCGGGCGTCGCCGACCTCGCGGCACCCAATGGGGGCGAATCGCACCGTGGCGCGTAGCCGCGCGCTGCCCTGGCCGCGCGCATCGCGCTCGCCCTTCGCCTGGTGGCGCGATCACTGGCGGGACGCGCGCGAGAGCCTGAGCTTTATCACAGAGCATCTGTCGACATCGCTGCTCGTGTGGCTGTTGATCGGCATCGCGCTGGCCCTGCCGGCCGGGCTGTACCTGCTGCAGCGCAATCTGGCGGTCGCCGACGACGAATGGCAGGGTCGCGTTGGCCTCAGCGTCTACTTCACGCTCGACGCGACGCCGGAACAGATCGAGGCGGGCGTGCGCCTGGCGCGAGAGTCGCGGCTGGTGGCCGACGTCAACAGCATCGATCCGGCGACCGCGCTGCGGGAGTTCGAGTCCTTCGCGGGCCTCGCGAATGCCCTGGAGCTGCTGGACGACAACCCGCTGCCGCACTCGCTGAAGCTGTCGCTGGTGGGATTTGCCGACCTGCTGGATCTGCAGGAGCTTGCGGAACGCTTCGAGGGGGCGGCCGGCGTCGATCTGGTGGTGGTGGAAAAACACTGGCTCGAGCGGCTGGCCGCGCTCACGACCCTGGTGAAGCGGCTCGGCCTGCTGATCGGCGTGCTGTTCGCGGTGGGCGCGGTGCTCGTGACCGCGGCCTCGGTGCGCCTCGCCATCGAGGCGCGGCTGGACGAGCTGCGGGTGCAGAAGCTCGTCGGCGCGTCGCCGGCGTTCCTGCGCCGGCCGTTCTTGTATTTCGGCATTCTCTACGGGCTCGGCGGCGCCCTGCTCGCACTGATGGTGCTGTCGCTGGCGTTGGTTGCGCTGGAGGGGCCGCTGGTGCGGCTGCTAGAAAGCTACGGCGGGGACTTGAAAGTGGCGGGCTTCGACCCCAGCTTCCTCGCAGGCGTGCTGCTGCTCGGTGCGCTGCTGGGGCTGTTTGGCGCCCTGCTGGCGAGCCGCAGCCGACTCGATGCTATCGAGATTGTCTGACGAAAACTGGGCGGAGTGTGCCTGGTCGTCGCCAAGACGATAAAAAACGCATGTAAAACAATAGGTTGTGTTGGTCGGGCGTGCGACTCAGGTCGCGGAACCGCGACCGCTTTTAGCAGTCTCAGTATGAGAGTGCTAAAATTGCCCCGTCTGAAGAGGTAGATCCAACTCATGTCGACACAAGTCATGGCCGTGCATGCCCTTTCGCCAGGCCGCGACCTCGATGGCTATATCAGCACCGTGCGTGGTATCCCCGTGCTCAGCGCGGAGGAGGAGCGCGCGCTCGCCGAACGCTACTTCCATCACGAAGACCTCGACGCCGCGCGCGAGCTCGTGCTCGGTCATCTGCGCTTTGTGGTTCACCTCGCGCGCTCTTATCAGGGCTACGGCCTGCCCCTGGGCGATCTGGTGCAGGAAGGCAACGTCGGCCTGATGAAGGCCGTGAAGCGCTTCGACCCTTCCGTCGGCGTGCGCCTCGTGTCGTTCGCCGTGCACTGGATCAAGGCGGAGATGCACGAGTACATCATCCGCAACTGGCGCATCGTCAAGGTCGCCACGACCAAGGCGCAGCGCAAGCTGTTCTTCAACCTGCGCGGCCAGAAGAAGCGCCTCGGCTGGCTGTCGGCCGAGGAGGCCGAGGCCGTTGCCGACGATCTCGGCGTGCCGGTCGCGACCGTCAGTCAGATGGAGAGCCGTCTCGCGGCCTTCGACCTGTCGTTCGACGGCCCGGCGCAGACGGACGACGAAGAAGCCCCGGCCGCCCCGGTCCACTATCTCGAGGACAATTCGGCGAACCCGGAAGATCTGGTCGTGGAAAACGACTGGCAGACCGCCGCCGCAGCCGATCTGGCCCAGGCGTTCGCCGCGCTCGATAAGCGCAGCCAGGATATCGTCCAGTCACGCTGGCTGAGCGAAACCAAGCTCACCCTGCAGGAACTGGCCGACCGTTATGGTGTGTCTGCCGAGCGCATTCGGCAGCTCGAAAAGAACGCCATGAAGAAACTGAAAAAGTCCCTCGTGCTTGAGGCCTGACGGCCCGCCGTGTCTGCCGCGTGGGCTCTCGCCGCCGCCGGGCTGAATGGCCTGCTGGCCGTTGGTCTTGGCGCCTTCGGCGCGCATGCCCTCAAACCCCGTCTGCTCGCCGCCGACACGCTGTCCGCTTGGGATACCGCGGTGCTCTATCACCTTGTACACAGCGCGGCGCTGCTTGGCCTCGCCGCCTGGTGGCGGGCGAGCGGCGCATCGATGGCAGGTCCGGCGATTGCCTTTCTGCTCGGCATGCTGATGTTCAGCGGCAGTCTCTATTGGCTCGCGCTCGGCGGACCGCGCTGGCTGGGTCCGGTGACGCCGATCGGCGGCACGGCGCTGCTGGCGGGCTGGGGGCTCATCGTCTGGCACGCGCTCGGCCGTCCGGGCTGAGCGATGAGCGGCAGGGAAGGGGAGACCGACGCGGAGCAAGCCGCGCCATCGGGTGACGAACGCGCGCCAGTCCCGTCTAGCACGACCCAAACCGAAGCCAGCCAACACCCGCGTCAGGTCTATGTCCGGCGTCGCGGACGCATGACGCGGGGTCAGGCGCGAGCGCTGGAAACCCTGCAAACGCGCTTCGTCATCGAACCGCAAGACACCTCCTTCGAAGACTACTCGGCGGATCGAGAGCCCGCGCCGCTCGGCGTCGAGATCGGCTTCGGCATGGGGCAGGCGCTCGCGGAGTGGGCGCTCGAGCGTCAGGACTGGCGGCTGCTGGGCATCGAGGTCTACCAGCCGGGCATCGGCTCGCTGCTGCTCCAACTCGAAGAAGCCGGCGCGACCAACGTGCGTGTATTGGAGGCGGATGCGCGGGAGATCTTCGAACGCTGGCTGCCGGCGGCGTCGGTGCGAGAGATTCACATCTACTTTCCGGATCCGTGGCCGAAGAAGCGACACGCGTCGCGAAGAATCGTGCAGCCGGATACGCTGGCGGTGTTCGCGAACGCGCTGGAGCCTGGTGGCCTGCTGCATCTGGCGACGGACTGGCAGTCCTATGCGGAGTGGATGCTGGAATGCGCCCAGGGCGAGCCACGGCTTCGAAACCTCGCGGCGGGCTTCGCGCCGCGCCCTGACGACCGTCCCGTGACTCGCTTCGAGGCGCGCGGCCAGCGCCTGGGGCACGACGTCTGGGATCTCAAGCTCGAGCGCGTTGCGAACGAGCCCTGAGGCGGCGGGTGTGTAGACTGCGCGTAACCAAGACTGGGGGGAACGACCATTGATCGAAGACCGACTGAGCGCGCTGGCGCTGTGGGTGGGAGCGCACCTGATCCTGACGCTGGTGCTGGCGCTCAACGTTACGCGCCACCGGCTGAACGCGGGCAAAGACGAGTACACTCCGGAGCGCCTGGAGCGGGCGATCCGGGCCCACGGCAACAACATCGAGTACGTGCCGTTCGTGCTGTTGGGCATCGTGGTGCTGTACTTCTGCGGCCTGGCGGCGCTGTGGATCCACGCGCTCTGCGGTCTACTGCTGGTTGCGCGACTTTGCCACGCGCACGGCATTCAGCAGGAAGGACCCTTGCCGAAGACCCGGGTGATCGGCAACGTCGGAACCTGGCTCGTTATGCTGCTGGTCGGGCTGCGACTGATCGCGCGGGCTTTCGGCTTGTAATCGAAGCGGGTTGCTGCGCACCGACCGGCAGCCGATCGCGAATCGAGCGATGCGCCGCTTGACCGCTACCCAGCGGGTAAGAACTCGGCGACCACGGAATCCAGAAAACGCCGTCCGAGCGGCGTGAGCTGCAGTCGCCGTGGCGCCAGCAGTCGACGCCGTCGCAGGTCCTGTAACGGTTTTGCGATAGCGGCCAGCGGCAGCCCAGATCTTGTCGCGAACAGGTCCTCGTCCACCCCGTCGAGGAGGCGCAGCGCGCCCAGCAGAAACTCGACCCCGATCTGATCTTCCGGTACCGGTTGGGTATCCGGCGCGCTGCCGGCGTTCACCGCGCGTGCGTACAGCCGCGGCTGGCGCGGGCGGCTCGTGCGCTCAATGTGAAACGCAGCTGCCCCAGACTCAGGCGCGGCCGCGCGCTCCGTCAGCTTGCCGTGCGCGCCGGCGCCGATGCCGATGTAGTCGCCGAACGCCCAGTAGTTGCGGTTGTGTCGACAGGCCTGGCCGGCCTTCGCATAGGCAGAGATCTCGTAGCGCTCGAAGCCAGCGGCGCCGAGGGCCGCCAGACCGTCCTCCTCGATTGCCGCGAGCGTGTCCTCGTCGGGGAGCTCGGGCGGTCGCCGGGCGAACGCCGTCTTGGGCTCGATGGTGAGCTGATAGTAGGAGACGTGGTCGACGCCGCTGTCGATGGCGCGCTCGATGTCGCGAGCGGCTGCCGCCGTATCCTGCTCCGGCAGCCCGTGCATCAGATCCAGATTGATGCGCGTAAAGCCGACGCGATGGGCCTCCTCGATCGCGCGTGTGGCGTCCGCGACGCTGTGTATGCGGCCGAGCGCCTCAAGGCTCGCCTGGTGGAACGACTGCACGCCGAGCGACAGGCGATTGACGCCTGCATCTCGGAAGCCGCCCAGGTCGCCCTGCTCCAGCGTGCCGGGATTGGCCTCCATCGTGATCTCGGCCTCGGGTGACAGCGCTGGCCCGATCTCGTCGATCAGACCCTGGAACAGCCAGGGCGGCAGCAGACTCGGCGTGCCGCCGCCGAAGAAGATCGTGTCGACGCGGCGATCCCGCAGCGCCGTCCGCTGCATCCGCCAGTCCGCGAGCAGCAGATCCAGGTAGTCGCGCGCTTGGGAGTCGTCCAGCGGGTCGTTCAGCTCGTGCGAGTTGAAATCGCAGTAGGGGCATTTGCGGACGCACCAGGGGAGGTGCACGTACAGCCCGACGGGCGGCAGCCTTTGCGGATCTGGGGAGTGCGCTTCAGAGCTGGTCGAGCTGGTCACGCAGTTGCCGCCAGGCGTGGCCGCGATGGCTGCGCGCGGATTTCTCGTCCGGGCTCAAGGTCGCGGCACTCCTCCCGTCGCTGGCACAGCGAAACAGAGGGTCATAGCCGAAGCCGTTCGCGCCCTCGGGTGCGCGGCCGATAGCGCCGTGCCAGGCGCCGGACGCGATCAGCGGCACCGGGTCGTCCGCGTCGCGCAACAGGACCAGCACGCAATAAAAGTAGGCGCGCCGGTCCGTGACGCCGTCGAGCTCGCGCAGCAGTCTCGCGTTGTTGTCGGTGTCCGGGCTGTTGCCGGGGCTGCGGTTCTGATTGTCTGGGCCGACCTCGTCCTCGGCGTAGCGGGCGGAGTGCACCCCGGGCGCGCCGCCGAGCGTGGGTACGACGATGCCCGAATCGTCTGCGAGCGTGGGCAGCCCACTGGCGGCGCAGCCCGAGCGCGCCTTCAGCAGCGCGTTCTCGACGAAGGTCGATGCCGGCTCTGGCGCCTGCGTCAGGCCCAGATCGGCCAGCGAGGCCAGTGAATGACCGAGCGGCTCCAGTAACCGCCTGAACTCGCGCAGCTTGCCGGCGTTACCCGTAGCGAGCAGCAGCTTCATCAGTTCTCCCAGTACATCTTCTGGGTGAACTTCAGCGGATAGCTGCGGCCGTCTTTGTTCATCGTGATGTTGAAGCGCAGGATTTCCTGATCGCTGAAGACGGTCTGGGCGATGTAGTAGATGGCTTCGCCGTCGCGCACTTCCTTGAAACGCAGTGGCAGCACCTGGCCGGGCAGGTTCGTCACCGTGCCCTCGAACTCCGCCGTGTGCGCGTCGCCCGCGTCGTCGAGCACAGATAGGTTGATGACGGCGCGATTGCGACGCCGCTTGATGTCGTACTTGCGCGCGATGGCAGGTTCCAAAAAGGTCGACGTGAACGCGATGTGGTGCACGGTGTACGCACCAGCCTGCAGGGTTTGTTCTGCTTGCGCGCCAATCGCGCAGCACCACAGGGTCGCGGCGAGGCAGACGCGCAGCAACGCGCCCGTCCTGGCTCGATGCGTGGGTTGCGACGTTGCGCTGTGGGGCGTCAAATTGTTCACCCGTTTATCCTCCTGAGGGCGGTCGGCACGCTACACCCTATCGGTGCCGGCGTCGCGGCCGTGTGAGTCGCGCGTCAGCCGGTAGTAAGCGGTCAGTCCGAACAGATTCGGCAGCCACTGCATCAGGGGGCTCGCGTGATAGTCGGCGTCGACGACGAAACGCTCGGCGATCGGCAGCCGGTGATCTTCACACAGCGCCTCGAAATCCCTGAACGTGCATAGGTGAATGTTGGGCGTGTCGTGCCAGTCGTTTGGCAGATGCTTGGCCATGGGCATGCGGCCGCGCAGCGCCAGGTGCGCGCGGCAGCGCCAGTAGCCGAAGTTGGGGAACGTGACGATGCAGTTGCTCGCAATGCGCAGCATCTCCTGCAGCATCAACACGGGGTCCGCAACGGCCTGGATGGTCTCGGTCATGACGACCAGGTCGAAGCTGTCGTCCTCGAAGTTGGCAAGCCCCTCGTTCAGATCCTGCTCTAGGACGTTGACCCCGGCACGGATGCAGGCGCCGATGTTGTCTGCGTCGAAGTCGAGGCCATAACCGTTGACGCGCTTTGTCGCCTTCAGGTGTGCGAGCAGTTCGCCGCTGCCACAGCCCAGATCCAGCACGCGCCATTCCGGCTGCACCTGACCGGCGATGATCTTCAGGTCGGCGCGCATTAGCGGTCGCTCCCGCGTTCGACGTCGTCGTGCGCGCGGGCGAGAAAGTCGCCCAGCACGTCGAAGTAGCGATCGAGCGGCAGCAGAAACGAATCGTGGCCGTGCTGGCTGTCGATGCTGGCGTATGCAACCTCCCGGCGCGCGGCGACCAGCGCGTCGACGATCTCTTCGGAACGACTTGGCGAGAAGCGCCAGTCCGTTGAAAACGACATCACCAGAAACTTCGCCGTCACCGGCGCGAGCGCGGCGGCCAGATCGCCGCCGTGATCGTGCGCGGGATCGAAATAGTCCAGCGCGCGTGTCATCAGCACATAGGTGTTGGCGTCGAACGCCTTCGAGAAGTTGCGACCCTGGTACTGCAGGTAGCTCTCCACCTGAAACTCGACGTCCTGGGCCAGTTCGAGATCGCCCGACTTCAGCTCGCGCCCGAAACGTGAGCCCATGCCGCTATCCGAAAGATAGGTGACGTGGCCGATCATGCGCGCAAGCGCGAGACCGAGGTCCGGGTTAGCCTCGCTTTCGCGATAGCGGCCGGCGTGAAAATCCGGATCGGAAGTGATCGCATGGCGGGCGATTTCGTTGAACGCGATGTTCTGCGCGGACAGCTTGGGGGCGGCCGCGATGATGACGGCGTTCGCGAGCCTTTCCGGGTAAGCGATGCTCCACTGCAGTGCCTGCATGCCGCCGAGGCTGCCGCCGACAACTGCGGCGAATCGTTCGATGCCTAGGTGATCGGCCAGCAGCGCCTGGCTGTTCACCCAGTCGGGAACGGTGACGATTGGAAAATCTGGACCGTAGGGCGCGCCCGTCGCGGGGTCGACGGTGGAGGGTCCCGTCGAGCCGTGGCAGCCGCCCAGATTGTTGAGGCTGACCACATAGAAGCGATTCGTATCGATCGGCTTGCCGGGGCCGATGCAGTTGTCCCACCAGCCCGGCTTGACGTCGTCGTCGGCGTACCGCCCGGCCGCGTGGTGATGACCGGACAGGGCGTGACAGATGAGCAGCGCATTGTTGCGGGCCGCGTTCAGTTCGCCGTAGGTCTCGTAGACGAGGCTGAAGCGCTCAAGCGTCGTGCCGCTGCGCAGCGCAAGCGGCCCGGGACCGTCGAAGGTCCTGGGCGTAACGATGCCTACGGAGTGGTCGGTCGCGTAGCGGGACACGTCACAGCGCGTTGAGCACGCCCTGCGTGATCTGCGGAATGATGCTGTCCTGCAGCAGGCCGATGACGATGAACACCAGAATCGGTGAAAAATCGAGACCGGCGAGCGGCGGGATCAGGCGCCGCGCGGGTTCGAGGATCGGATCCACGATCTCGCGGATCAGCTGCAGCAGCGGGTGATCGCTGGCGGGCGCGAGGAAACTCGCGATGATGGAGATCAGAATCAAGAGCCAGTAGGTCTGCAGGATAAAGCGCAGTACCTCGAAGAACGCCAGCACCATGAGCTTCAGAGCGCCGGGCGAGTAGTCGGCGGCGATCGACAGCTTGGCGTAGTCGAACAGCGCGAGCAGTATCCACACCGCAACGAGGGAGGCGATGTCGAAGTTGCGAAACGGTGGGATGATCAGCCGCAGCGGCTTCAGCACCGGGTCGGTGATCTGCACGATGGCCTGAGAGATCGGGTTGTAGAAGTTCGCTCGCGACGCCTGCAGCAGAAAACGCGCGACGAACAGGACGGAGACCAGCTGCGCCAGAATATCGAGAATGTAGGCGAGCGAATGGCTCATCAAGAAAACTCCTTGGCCAGTTCTGCGGCGCGCCGATCCGCTGCCGTCAGCGCTGCGCGAATGTGACGCGCGAGCGCCTGCGCCTCGAAGTGGTTCAGCGCGGCTTCGGTGGTGCCACCGGGCGAGGTGACATTTTGCCTTAAAACACCGGGCACGGCGTCGGGTTGATTGGCCATCGCCGCCGCACCGGCCGCGGTGCTGACGGTCAGGCGGCGCGCCAGCTCCGCGTCCAGCCCTAGTTCGACGCCCGCCTCGATCATGGCCTCCATCAGATAGAAGAAGTACGCCGGGCCGCTGCCGGACACGGCGGTCACCGCATCGAGCTGGCGCTCTTCATCCACCCACACCCACTCGCCGGCCGCCCCCGCGAGGGTCTCGGCCTGAGCGCGCTGATCTGGGCTGACCGCCCTATTGGCGAACATGCCGGTGATGCCGGCGCTGAGCAGCGCCGGGGTGTTGGGCATGCAGCGCACGACCGGCTGGCCCGGGCGCAGCAGCGCCTCGATCGCGGCGAGCGGCATCCCGGCAACGATGGACATCACCAGCGCGCCTTCGGGAATCGCGTCGTGCAGGGGTGCGAGCACCTGAGCCAGCACCTGCGGCTTGACCGCCAGCAGCACAACCTCACTATCGGCAACCGCCGCCGCGTTATCGTCGGTCGCGGCCACGCCGAGCGTCGCCACCGCGTCGCGTGCGGCGGCGACGGGGTCGGCCGCGTGCAGTTCGCTCGCCGGATGTCCGGCGCGCAGCAGCCCGCCGATCAGTGCCTGAGCCATATTGCCGGCGCCAACGAAGCTGATTTTCGTCATTGATGTTGCCCTATGAGATCTGCTGTTCGACTTTGACCCGCCGGGACCGGCCTACGCGCCGGCGGCCGGCGTGCGCGGCCCGAAGATCGCGGTGCCGAGGCGCACCACGGTGCTGCCGGCGGCGATCGCGGCATGGTAGTCGCCGCTCATGCCCATGGACAGCGTGTCCCAATAATCGCCCGCCGCGCCGGTAACCGAGAGCTGCGCGTGCAGCGCCCGCAGGCTAGCGAAGGCCTCTGCCGGATCGACGCTGGTTGCTGGCAGCACCATCAAGCCGCGCAGTCGCAGTCTGGGCAATTCGGCGATCGTGGCGATCAGGTCGGGCAGCGCCTCCGCGGGGCAGCCAGCCTTCTGCGACTCGTGGTGCAGGTTGACCTGCAGGCAGACGTTCAGCGGTGGTCGATCGTCCTCGCGCTGCTCGTTCAGGCGTCGCGCGATGCGCGGTCGGTCCAGCGTGTGCAGCCAGTCGAAACGCCCGGCGATCTGACGGGTCTTGTTCGACTGCACGCGCCCAATGAAGTGCCATTGAATGTCCTCAAGACTCGCCAGCCGGTCGAGCTTCGGCAGCGCGTCCTGCAGATAGTTCTCGCCGAAGTCCCGCGCGCCGGCCGCGTAGGCCGCGCGCACTTCTTCCGCTGTGCGGGTCTTGCTGACGCACAGCAGCCGCACGTCGTCGTCGGGGCGCTCGCTCGCCCGCGCGCAGGCGGCAATCTGCTCGCACGCGTCGAGATAGCGTTGGCCGATGGGGGTTGCATCACTTGTGGGGTGCACGGGATTGGCCGGAGGCGTTCGATACTGCTGATGTTACGTCTGTGGTTGCGCTATCGCTCTGATCGCCGGTCTCGTCCGTTTCTTTTGTCCGTCTCTTTCGCCCGTAGCCCCTAGTAGCCCCTAGAGGGTGCCGGATGGGCTTGGACGCGCCGGCGGCCTGCCGAGAAATGCCAACTGGGTCTCAAGCCGGCCAGCCACTGGGCCTGCGCGGCTGCGAAGCATGAAGTATACCCTCTGCTTCCTGAAGGACCGTTTAAACTTGACGGCCGCGACGCGCGCGCTGGAGTCCCTGGGGCTCGGCGTACTGCGCAAGCGACCTGCGGACAGGCCTCGCGGACCTTAACCAGCAAACCCCCAGGGGATCTGAGATGGACATTACCGAACTGCTCGCCTTCAGCGCCAAACAGGGCGCGTCGGACCTGCACCTCTCCGCCGGGCTGCCGCCCATGATCCGCGTGGACGGCGACGTGCGCCGCATCAACCTGCCGCCGCTCGATCACGGCGAGGTGCACCAGCTGATCTACGAGATCATGAACGACAAGCAGCGCAAGGACTTCGAGGAGTTCCTGGAAACCGACTTTTCGTTCGAGGTGCCGGGCGTCGCCCGCTTCCGGGTGAACGCGTTCAACCAGAACCGCGGTGCGGGTGCCGTGTTTCGGACGATTCCCTCCAAGGTCCTGTCCATGGAAGACCTCGGCATGGGCCAGGTGTTCAAGGACATCTCGATGGTGCCGCGCGGGCTGGTGCTGGTGACCGGACCGACGGGCTCGGGCAAGAGTACGACGCTGGCGGCCATGGTCGACTACATCAACGACAACCGCTACGACCATATTCTGACGATCGAGGACCCGATCGAATTCGTCCACGAATCCAAGAAGTGTCTCGTTAACCAGCGCGAGGTGCATCGCGATACGCACGGCTTCAACGAAGCGCTACGTTCGGCGCTGCGCGAGGACCCCGACATCATCTTGGTCGGCGAGCTGCGCGACCTCGAGACGATCCGCCTCGCCCTCACCGCAGCGGAGACAGGCCACCTCGTGTTCGGCACCCTGCACACCACGTCGGCGGCCAAGACCATCGACCGCGTGGTCGACGTCTTTCCCGCGGACGAGAAAGACATGGTGCGCTCCATGCTGTCAGAGTCGCTGCAGGCCGTCGTCGCACAGACCCTGTTGAAGAAGACCGGCGGCGGTCGGGTTGCCGCGCACGAGATCATGATCGGTACGCCGGCCATTCGAAACCTGATTCGTGAAGACAAGATCGCGCAGATGTACTCGGCGATCCAGACCGGCGGCTCGCTCGGCATGCAGACGCTGGACCAGTGCCTGGAGAATCTGGTGACGAAGCGCCAGGTCACGCGCGAGGCGGCGAAAGAAAAGGCGAAGATGCCGGAGAACTTCTAGGGGCGACAACCGCTCCCCGGACTCCTGGGAAAGGGAGCCGCTTAGCTTCCGATTCTCGCAACGCCGCGACCGCCGCGGCGCCAAAGGACAACAGCACGTTAGGATAATCGATGGAATTTGATCGCTTGCTGAAACTGGTCGTCGAGAAGGGCGCCTCGGACGTATTCATCACCGCCGGCAAACCGCCATCGCTGAAGATCAACGGCAAGATCTATGCGGCGAGCAAGGCGCCGCTCGCGCCGGAAGAGGCGCGCGACATCGTGCTGGGCATCATGAACCGCGAGCAGCAGGAAGCATTCCTGGCCGAGAAGGAATGCAATTTCGCAATCAACACGCGTGGCCTGGGACGGTTTCGGGTCAGCGCGTTCTATCAGCGCAACCTGGTCGGCATGGTGCTGCGTCGCATCGAGGTGAACATCCCGAAAACCTCAGACCTGTCGCTGCCGCCGATCATCGACGAGCTCGCGATGACCAAGCGCGGCCTCATCATCTTCGTGGGCGCCACCGGTACCGGTAAGTCGACGTCGCTCGCCGCGATGATCGGTCACCGCAACGAAAATTCGAGCGGCCACATCATCACCATCGAGGACCCGATCGAATTCATCCACCAGCACCACGGCTGCATCGTCACCCAGCGCGAAGTGGGCGTCGATACCGAGAGCTTCGAGATCGCCCTGAAGAACACGTTGCGCCAGGCGCCCGACGTCATCATGATCGGCGAGGTGCGTACCCGCGAAACCATGGAGTACGCGCTCGCGTTCGCCGAAACGGGCCACCTGTGCCTGTGCACGCTGCACGCGAACAACGCAAACCAGGCGCTCGACCGCATCATCCACTTCTTTCCTGCCGATCGTCATTCGCAGGTCTGGATGGACATGTCGCTGAACCTCAAAGCCGTCGTGGCGCAGCAGCTGCTGCCGACGGTCGACGGCAAAGGGCGCCGCGCGGCCATCGAGGTGCTGATCAACACGCCGCGCTCCCAGGACATCATGCGCAAGGGCGAGGTGCACGAACTGAAGTCGCTGATGAGCAAGTCCGAAGAGCTCGGCATGCAGACCTTCGATCAGGCCCTCTTCAAGCTCTACAAGGGTGGCGACGTCAGCTACGACACGGTCATCGCGCACGCGGATTCGCCGAACGATCTGCGCCTGATGATCAAGCTCGACAACGAGGAGGGGCAGGCGGCCGCGATGTCCTCTGCGGACACGCTATCGCTTGAGGAAGAGGAGCAGGATTCCGTAAGCTTCCGCTGAGTCCCAAACCCTGTGCTTCCTCTGCGCGCCCGATAGTCCGGCGCGATGACCCCTGGCACAGTCGCCAGGAGGAAGTACCCGCATGCCCACCGAGACGTCTGCCGGCCTGCGAGCCGGTCTTGTTGCCCCTCCCGGTTTCTGGTCGCTGCCGCTCGACGCCCGCGCCGAGGCCACGGCTGAAATAGTCGCCGCCGGCATCGATCACCTGTACCTCGCGGATCACGTGTCGTTTCACGACGGCTCTGGCACCGACGGCTTCGTGGAGGTCGCGGCACTCAGCCAGCTACATCCGACGCTCAACGTCATGATCAGCATCTACCTGCTGCCGCTGCGGCACCCGCTGCCGGTGGCGCGTCAGCTTGCGACCATGCACAAGATCGCGCCCGGCCGCATGCTGTTCGGCGTTGGCATCGGCGGCGAGGATCGTCACGAGATCGAGGTCTGCGGCGTAGACCCCAGCACGCGCGGTCGGCGCATGAACGAATCGCTCGAGCTGATTCGGGCGCTGATGAGCGGTCAACCCGTCGACTTCGCGGGCGAGTTCTTCGCGGTCGAGGCCGCCCGGATTCGGCCCGCCATCGAACCGCGCATTCCCATCGTCGTCGGCGGCCGCTCGAATGCCGCGCTGAAGCGCGCGGGTCGGTTGGGGGACGGCTGGATCGGCGTGTGGTGCTCTGAGCGTCGCTATCGCGAGGCGCTCGGCATCATCGCGGACGAGGCTGAAGCCGCCGGACGCGGCCAGGTCGACTGGCTGCACGGCTATCAGCCCTGGGTCGGCGTGGCCGATACGCGCGAGGAGGCCCGTCGTGTCGTCGCCGCCGAGATGGAGGCGTTCTACAAGATTCCGTTCGAGCGCTTCGAAAAGTACACGCCCTACGGCCGCCCCGATGAGGTTGCCGCCCAGCTAGCTGGGCACGTCGACGCCGGCTGCAGGCTGATGAACCTGAAGGTCTGCGCGCCGACGGACGCCGAGGTGGTGAGCGGCGCCGGCGAGATCATCGGCGCGCTGCGCAATCGCGCCTAGCGATTACTGTGTGGCCGGCAAGGCGCACGGCAGGGTCTGCCATCACCCGCCACTGGTGAGATATCGTCGGTTTAGCGGCCGGAGAAATCGCCTGGCCTTCGCTCGCGCATCGATCGACAGTCGCCGATTCTGGCATCCTAACCGCAAAGCCCACGGACTTCGGAGGAAGCCTGCGATGGAGATCTTCGACTCAGGTACCGAACAGCTCTTGTGCGACGTCGAGGGCAGGGTGTGTATCTTCACGCTGAACCGACCCGCTGCCCGCAATGCGCTGTCTCCGGAGATTTCCGGCGCGCTCGCCGCCGGACTGGCGTGGGTCGCCGAGGCCGATCACGTCGGTGCCGTGCTGCTTACCGGCGCCGGCACGGCGTTTTGCGCGGGCGGTGACGTCAAAGCGATGAACGACAGGAGCGCCACTCCCGCGCCGGCCCAGCGCCAGATCGAAGATCTTATCCGCCGCCACCGCGCGGGTGGCGGCGCGCTCTACAGACTCAGAAAGCCGACCATCGCCGCGCTGCCGGGTGCCGCCGCCGGTGCCGGTATGGCCATAGCGCTCGCGTGTGACATGCGCATCGCGAGTGAGCGCGGTTTTCTGACGACCGGCTACGCGCAGATCGGTTTGTCCGGAGACTACGGCATCGCCTGGCTGCTCACCCGGACGGTCGGTCCCGCCCGGGCGCGTGAGCTCATGCTGTCGTCGCGCCGCGTCGATGCCGAGGAGGCGCTGACGCTGGGGCTCGTGAATCGTCTTGTGCCTGCAGATGGCCTGCGCGCCGAGGCGATCGCCTGGGCGGCGGAGTTCGCTGCGGGACCTGGCATCGCGCACGGCTACATCAAGGACAATCTCGACGAGGCGCTGTTCATCGATCACGATTCTGCGATAGAGCGAGAGGCCGATCGTCTGCTGAAAGCGCGCACAACGAGGGATCACAAGGAAGCGGTGGCCGCATTCGCCGACAAGCGGAAGCCGGAGTTTCGCGGCGAATAGCGGCGGCCGTCGCGCTGTTCAGTCGCCTTCAGTTGCCGGGCGTCGCCCGGCCGTATTTCGACTGCAGCGCCGCAACGATCCTGTCGGCCTCCGCGTAGTCGACATAGTCGTGATGCTCGGCGATGCGATCGTCGACAACCCGAATTATCGACAGCACTTTTCCGGGGATGACGATCGTATCTTTGGCGACGTCCCAGTAGGCGCCGGCAACCGAGATTCGTATGTCCATGTTGACGATCGAATAGCCCGCGGTCTCGAAACAGCCGGTAATGCGGTAGTCGATCTCCGAGGTGCCTGACTCTGCCGAGGAGGTCCGCCAGAAATCGACGATGTCGTCGGCGCCGCGAAGCTCGATGGGCGGTCGATCGTAGTGGCTCATGGTCGGGTCTGTGTAGCGCGCATCGCCCGCGAGCAGAGCACGCATCGTTGACCAGTCCATCGCATCGATGCCGCGCAGATAGCGCATCGCGGCCGCGTCGTCGCCACAGCCACCGAACGCGGCGCCGGCGTGGCAGCAGATCAGCATCGTCAGGAAGCGGAGACTGTGCTTGTACATGCCGAGAGTCCCGACCAATCTTTTCCGTCGCACTATAGAGAACACAACGCAAAGAAAGGGTTCCGATCGCCTCGGTTTATCGGCGGCTGTGGGGCGATGCGGTATTGATCATTGCGGGCCTGCTGGCACCGGCGCGAGAGGGGGTGTCGGCGCGGTTTAGTCGGAATGTGTCGTCGCCCCCGCCAGATACGCCTGCGCGATCAGCACCGCCGCCCCTTCGTGATCGCCGCCCTCGCGGCTGGTCAATCGCTCGTCGGCGAGTGCCGTCGGTACATCGAAGGTCTTTTCCAGATAGCGCGCAAACCGGCGCGCTCGTGTGCTCATCGCGCTCTCGGTGCCGTCCATGTTGAGCGGCAAACCCACGACCAGTACGTCGGGACGATAGTCGTCGATCAGAGTCTGTAGCTGCGTGCGATCGGCCTGGCCCCGGCGTGCCGTTAGAGTCGTCACGCGCGTGCCTTGCCCGGTGATTGACTGGCCACTCGCGACCCCAATCCAGCGACTGCCGAAATCGAAGGCCAGCACGGTCAACGCTGCGCCGCCGGTCGCGCTCGCCCCTGCCTCGGAATCCTGCGGTTCAGGCATGCCCGGGTGCTGCCAGCAGCGCGTAGTCGACGCCGAGCTGGGCGGCAGCTTTTTGAATGCGCGCCTCTGGCTTCGCCTCGAACACGATCTCGCTGGTGGCGGGGCAGGTCAGCCAGGCGTTGTCCTTCAGCTCCTCTTCGAGCTGCCCCGCGCCCCAGCCGGCGTAGCCGAGTAGCACGAGGTAGTCCGCCGGCGGCTGCTCGAACGCGACGCTGCGCAGGATCTCGCTCG
Organism: Pseudomonadota bacterium; assembly: GCA_039029135.1. Lineage (GTDB taxonomy): Bacteria > Pseudomonadota > Gammaproteobacteria > Pseudomonadales > Azotimanducaceae > JALZVT01. Next base: position 74,754 of record JBCCGT010000018.1, read on the forward strand.
CGCCGGACAGATAGATGTCGCTGGTGACCTCGAGGCTCGGCATGCCCACGACCGCGCTGCGGTGCAGCACGAAGCCGCGCTCTTGGCCGACCGGCCCGCCCTCGTAAACCGTCGGCGGCGCGTCGTCCAGATGCTCGGGCATCGTCATGTCCAGCTCGTCGAAGAGCTGATCCATGCCGACGTTCGTCGGTCGATTGACGACCAGCCCCAGCGCGCCCTGGTCGTCGTGCTCGCACATGAGCGTCAGGGTCGCGCCGAAGTAGCTGCCCGCCAGATCTGGCATGGCGATGAGAAACTGTCCCGCGAGGCTGAAGTCAGCTGTTGGCATGTCGCGGCCTGAACTGCCAAGAGCGCACGATCTCCAGCAGATCGGTAGAGCGGCGCATCTCCACGGGAAACGGCGGGTAGGGTGCGGCGAGGCGGACGATCCGCAGAGCGGCGTCGTCCAGCACGCTGTGTCCCGATGAGCGCAGCACGCGCACGTCTTTCAGGCTGCCGTCCGGACGTATCGTGACGAGCAGCGTCAGGTCACCGTATAGCTGGCGCTGGCGCGCCTCGGCCGGATAGTTGAGGTTGCCGACCGACTCGACCTTGCGCCTCCACGACCGCAGATAGGCCGCGTCCGCAGTGCGCCGCGCCGAGACGCTGGTCAGGCGCCGCACCCGTGGCCCCTTCGCCTGCTGCTGCGCCTCCTCGGCGAGACGCGCCTCCAGGCTCGCGATCTCGCGGGCCAGCTCCTCGATCGTCTTGCTGTTCAGGCCCTGCTGGGGATCCGTGGGATCCTCCGAGTCGGGATTGACGGACCAGTCGTTGGAGGTCGCGGTGGTAAGCTGCGCCTCCAGCTCTTCTGCCGCGTCCTCCGGCAGCACCAGCACGGGCTCGGGCATCACGTCCTGAACCACGTTGGCGACGAAGTCCGCCTCCGAGGTGGTCGTTTTTTCCAGCACCTCGCTCGCATCGCCGCTGCCGAGCTGGTTGGTCGTGGCAATGAAGTCCGCCTCGGCGGGCGCGGTCTCGTCGTCGGCCTGGGTCAGCGTGACCTCGATGGTGGGGCTCGACGGCTGCTGCAGCTGCCAGCTAAAGCCCACGCCGAGAATCAGGGCGGCGTGCAGCGCGATGGCCACAACGGCGGTAAAACTCAGGCGATCATTGGCCGTGATTTCGAGGCTGGGCATCCGGTTCAGCTCGGGGGTCAGGTCGTCAGAAGCGAATCGATTCGGTCGAAGAGCTTACCGGCGATATCCAGCCCGAACTGTTGATCCAGTTCACGAATACACGTCGGGCAGGTCACGTTGATCTCGGTGAGATAGTCGCCGATGACGTCGATGCCGACGAACAGCAGCCCGCGGCGCCGCAGCTCGGGTCCGATCTGCTCGGTGATCCATCGATCGCGATCGGACAGCGGCTGACCGCGACCCGTACCGCCGGCCGCCAGGTTGCCCCGGGATTCGCCCGCCAGCGGCACCCGTGCGAGCGCGTAGGGCACCGGCTCGCCGTCGATCAACAGGATGCGCTTGTCGCCGTCCACAATCTCCGGCAAGTAGCGCTGCGCCATGATCTGCTGGCTGCCACGCACGGTCAGGGTTTCCAGAATGACGCTGAGGTTCGGATCACCAGGCTGGGCGCGGAAGATGCTCATACCGCCCATGCCGTCGAGGCGCTTGTAGATGACGTCTTCGTGTTCGGCGTGAAAGTCCCGCAGGCGCTGCATGTCACGGCTGACCAGAAGCGGCGGGCAGCACTGCGGGAATTCGGTGGCGAACAGCTTTTCATTGCAGTCGCGCAGGCTCTGCGGGCGGTTCAGGACGTGAACCCCGGCGCGCTCGAGTCGCTCCAGCAGATAGGTGGAGTAGATGTACTCCATGTCGAACGGCGGGTCCTTGCGCATCAGCACGACGTCGACGTCGCTGAAGTCGCTGGTCGTGACGTCCGCGAGTTCATACCAGTCCTCGCCCGCCACCGCGGGATCCAGAGTCGCCGCGAAGTCGTCGCGCAGGCGCACCCGTCGCAGCGCGCCCCGCACGGTGCCTGCCTCCAGATACAGATCGCCCTGCTGCAGGTAGCTGACTTCCCAGCCGCGCAGCTGAGCGGCGCGCAGCATCGCCAGCGTGCTGTCCTTCTTCAGCGACAGCGTCTCGAGCGGATCCATGAGCACGGCGACATGGGGCATCTGCGCGGGTCCTTATCCGTTGTGTCCGGTGTAGTCCGGTGTAGTGGGTGGGGCGGCCGTTCCCGGCAGGGCGGCGTCGGGCCCCAGTGCCGAGTTTCGCGACCCGGCGACGCCCGCCAATTTACCTGTTCGTCGAGCGCCGGGCTAATCTTTGGAAATGAGACCAAAATCCCTTTCCTGACCGCCACTTATGGAAGGCTTGCAGAAAATCGTGATACAACGCGCGAACAGTGGGAGGACCATGGCGATCGGGTCACTCGCGGCCTGTCAGAAGGCGGGCATGCGGACGAGTGCGCAGCGCTCGTCTGGCGGGGTCGGTACTCTCAGCTCATCGATGAGCAGACCCGAGGACGCGGCGCGTTCAACGGGCTCATGGGGAAAAGGACAGGATGGACCGGATGGATCAGAGCGCAAATACTGTCAAGGTTCTAGTCATAGACGATAGCAAGACCATCCGTCGCAGCGCCGAGAACCTGCTGTCGAAGGAAGGCTTCGACGTGATTACCGCGACCGATGGCTTCGACGCGCTCGCGAAGATCGCCAACTCGCGACCGGAGATCATCTTCGTCGACATCATGATGCCGCGTCTCGACGGCTATCAGACCTGTGCGCTGATCAAGAACAACAGCGAATTTAAGACTACGCCGGTGGTGATGCTGTCCAGTAAGGACGGCCTCTTCGACCGGGCGAAAGGCCGCATTGTCGGTTCGGACCAGTATCTGACCAAGCCGTTCAGCAAGGAAGAACTGCTTGGCACCATTCGGAATCTGGTGCATTGAGGTTGAAGTATGGCCCGTATCCTCGTCGTCGATGATTCTCGAACCGATGTCGAACAGATGTCGACCCTGCTTTCGAAGCACGGCCATCAGGTTCTGACAGCGGACAGCGCCTCCCGCGGTATCGAAGTGGCAGGGCGCGAGCAGCCCGACATCATCCTGATGGATGTCGTCATGCCCGGCGTCAACGGCTTTCAGGCGACGCGCGAGCTGACCCGCGCCGATACGACGCGTCACATTCCGATCGTGATTGTTTCAAACAAGTCCCAGCAGGCCGACCGCATCTGGGGCGAGCGTCAGGGAGCCTCCGGCTACGTGACGAAACCGGTAAATCAAAAGGAGATTCTCACGCTTGTGAAAGATCTCGTTGCGAGCTGATCGCGAGCGACGGCGCTGGGAACCGACAGAGAAGCAGTTCGCAGCGCGGCGTAGGGAGACGTTAGACCATGAATTCCGTACCTGAGAGGTTCACAGGCGAAATCCAACGATGAGCGGCGCGCCAGTACTGGACATTCTGCGCGAGATGCACGGCGACACGTATCGCAATGCGGCTCCGCTGCCCAAGCAGGAAGACGACCAGCCCGTCTGGCGTGGTCTCGGCTTCCAGCTCGCCGGCACCCGTCTCGTGTCGGTCATCGGCGAAGTCGTCGAGATCATCAATCCGCCGCGCGTTACCACGCTGCCGCGCGTCAAAGCCTGGATGCTGGGCGTTGCCAACGTGCGCGGCAGGCTCGTGCCCATCGTTGACCTGGCGGCCTATCTGGCGCTGCCCACGACGACGCCGCGTCGCGACTGGAAAGTCATGATCGTCGAAGACGACGAACTCGTCGTCGGCCTGCTGGTCGAGCAGTCCCTCGGCATGCAGCAGTTTGTAGAAGAATCCTTTGAAGACGTGGTCCTCGATGGCCTGGACGCACTGCAGCCTTACATGCGCGGCGCGTTCCGGCTCGGCGGCCGCGTTTTTCACGTGGTGAGTCTGCGCTCGTTGGTGCGCGGCCCGCGCTTCTTTGAAGTCGCGGAACTGGTCGCGCAGTAGGCGCGGCGTTAACTAACAACAACTTTGTCGTAAAGAGACACTAGACAGGCAATCGCATGAACAGTGGCAAGTTATCCCCAACGATCGTCGGCATGATGTTTTTGACGGTCTGCGCAATGGTCGGCATGGCGTTCTTCATCGTCCGCGATGGAATCGATGTGCTCAGCAGTCCGGCCTTGATTCTCGCAGTGGCGAGCATCGTGTTGGTCGGCATTATCAGCGTCATGATGGTCCGGGATACCCGCCGACGCCTGCTGGAGCAGGCGTCGCAGAACGAGCGCAATCAGGCAGCGATCCTGCAGCTGCTCGACGAACTCGCGGATCTCGCCGAAGGCGACCTGACCGTGCATGCGTCGGTCACCGAGAACTTCACGGGCGCGATCGCGGATTCCATCAACTACGCGATCGATCAGATGCGCGGCCTGGTGGCCAACATCAAGTCGGTCTCCGTACAGGTGGCGAAGGCCGCGTCGCAGACGCAGAGCACCGCCAGCAACCTCGAGAAGGCCGCCGATGAACAGGCGCAGCAGATCTCAGAGGCATCGAGCGAGATCAACGAGATGGCGAACTCGATCGATCAGGTATCGGGTCACGCGTCCGAATCTGCCGCGGTCGCCAACCGCGCGGTCGAGATCGCGACCAAGGGCTCTGAGGTCGTGCACGGCACGATCACGGGCATGGACAACATTCGCTCGCAGATTCAGGAAACCTCCAAGCGCATCAAGCGACTGGGCGAATCGAGCCAGGAGATTGGTGACATCGTCTCGCTGATCAACGATATTGCCGACCAGACCAACATACTGTCGCTGAACGCGGCGATTCAGGCGTCGATGGCCGGCGATGCGGGCCGCGGTTTCGCGGTTGTCGCGGACGAGGTCCAGCGCCTGGCGGAGCGCTCCAGCGCCGCGACCAAGCAGATCGCCGCGCTGGTCAAGACCATTCAGACCGATACCAACGAGGCGGTAACCTCCATGGAGCAGACGACGTCAGAGGTCGTCTCAGGCGCGCACAAGGCGCAGGATGCCGGCGTAGCGTTGGGCGAGATCGAGAGCGTATCGACGTCGCTTGCGAGCCTGATTGGCAACATCTCCGAGGCGGCCAAGCTGCAGGCGAACTCCGCCAGCGAGGTCTCGAAGACGATGAGCTCCATCAAGAAGATCACCGAAGAGACCGCCGGCAGCACGACGGCCACCAGTCAGTCGATCGTCGAGCTGACCACGATGGCGAACGAGATGCACAAGTCGGTCGAAGGCTTCCGGCTGCCCGAGCACAAAGTATCTGCGGGCTGATCAGACACAGGGACATAGGCATTCAGACTGGCGGCGCGAAGCAGGCCAACGGTAGCAAGCTGTAGATGATGAACAGAGACAAGTTTGCCCTCGACTGGATACGAGGCGAACTCGACAACACGCTCGATCAGGCGCGTCAGGCGCTCGAGACCTACGCCGAGGGTGGCCGCGAAGAGACGCGGCTGCGCTCTTGTCTGACCCAGCTGCATCAGGTGCACGGCACGCTGAAGATGCTGGAGCTCGATGCCGTCACCCAGCTTGCCGAGCACATGGAGCGGACCGCCCAGGCGCTGCTCAATGGCTCCATTCACGACGCGCGAATGGGCGAGCAGGTGCTGATGCAGAGCATCCTGCAGCTGCCGGTATTCATCGAAGAGATCCAGCGCAATGGCGTCGACGACCCGTCGCTCGTCATGCCCTACATCAACGAGCTGCGCAGCTGCTGCGGCGAGTCAGCGCTCGTTATGGACGCGGGCGACCCAGAACCGCTGAGCGCTGCGGAAGTCGCGCCGGTCATCGCGCGCTTTCGCTCTATAGACGGCCAGGAGAAGTCCGGTCGCATTCGCAAGGCCTATCAGCAGGTGATGCTGATGGTGCTGCAGAGGCGCGTTGACGCGGACACGCTCGACCGCCTGACCAAGGTTGCTATCAGCCTCGAACGCATTTGCGAAGGCGCGCCCGTCGCGACGCTGTGGCGCGCGCTGCGCCTGTTTGCGAAGAGCATCGGCGACATGCCGGCCTATCTCTGCGAGGCCGCCTCGCTGGATCTGCTGCGACGCATCGATAACGAACTGCGCAGCCTGGCTGGCGACGGCGAGGCCGTGCTCTCCGCGCCGCTCCCCGCCGCGCTGACCCGCGACCTGCTGCGCGAAACAGAGCGCAGGGGCGCCGCCCGGGCTGAGGTCGCCGAGATAGAGGCGGCGGTGGGTACACCCGCTGCGCAGCGCAAGACGCCGCGACCCCGCGAGGCGTTGGAGCAGGCCGCGACCGTCATTCGCGAAGAGCTCAGCGGCGTGCGCGACAAGCTCGATATGTTTGTGCGCGCCGGCAGTACCGATACCCAGGAACTGCTCGACGTTACCGAACCGCTCGATCGGATGGCGTCAACGCTCGCCCTGCTCGGCGAGCGAGATCTCGAATCGATCATGCAGAGTCAGCGCCAAACCGTGCGCGAGATGGCCGCGGAGAATCGGGTCGACGAATCAGTCGTGCTGGGCGTTGCGAGCGCCCTGCTGCGCGCGGAAGAAGAGCTCGGCAGCGACGCCGGCGTCGCGCCGGCCGAGCGGGCCATCGCGCCACAGATCTTTAGCGGCGCCCAGCTCGCGGTGCTGCAAGAGGCGCGCGGCGGTATCGATCACGTCAAACAGTGCGTCGTTGATTTCGTCGCCAACAACTGGGACACCGGCAAGCTCGAAGACGTGCCAGGACTGTTGCAGGCGGTCGAGGGCGCGCTGGCGATGGTGCCGCTCGAAGAGCTCGCCGGACTGCTGTCCGGCTGCCGGGCGTACCTGACCACGAGGCTGCTGGCGGGCCACCAGCCCGACGGCCAGGAGCTCGATGCGTTCGCCGATGCGCTCAGCGGCATCGACTACTCGCTGGAGCGACTGTTCGAAGCCGGCGGCGGCAATCAGGTCTTCGCGCTCGACGCGGTCCGAGAGCGGCTGCAGACCCTCGGGATTCAGATCGACGCGCCGGCCGCCAGCGCCGCACTGGCGGTGGATAGCGGTGATGACGCGCCCGAGGCGGATGCCGGCGACTTCGAGCTGCAGCTGGACGACGATCTCGCCGCGGACGATACGCAGCCGACGTTCGCGGACCGCGCCATACCGACGCTGGACGCCGTCGAGCCCGTTTCCGAGGAGACGCCGCCGCTATCGATCGAACCAGCCGAGCCGTCGACGGCCGCACCCTTGGTGTCCGCCGAGGATTCGGAGCCGACGGACGAGCTAACGTTCGAGCTGGAAGCGCTGGACGACGAGCCGCAGCCCGGCGACGCGAGCGCCGGACCGAGCGTCTTTGATCTACCGGACGATTTACCCGCCGATTTACCATCGGAACTGCCCGACGAACAACCGGTGGCCGTCGCCGAACACCCAGCAGCGTTTGACGCCGCCGCCGACGACTTCGGCGATTTCGAGCTGATCGATCCCGAAGATGACGCCGAGCCACCGCGTCTCGATGTCGTCGACTTCGCGCCCGAGCCTGCGACCCCGCCCAACGTCCGCGAGGCACCGCCGCCTGTCGACGTCGAACCCTTTGGTTTGGCGGACATCGATGCGATTCCCTCCCAGCTAGAGACACAGGCGCAGGACGCAGCCTTCGAGATGGCCGTCGATGATGCCGCGGCCGACGCTGCGGCGCCGGAGGTTACGGAACCGACTCTGGAACCGATGCTGGAACCAATAAGCGAGTCGCGGGGCCCCGACGACGAGATCATCGAGGTCTTCTGCGAAGAGGTCGACGAGGTTTTAGAAACCCTCGAGGCGGCGCTGCCAAACTGGTCCGCGAATCTCGCCGATGCCGACACGCTGGGCGAGATCCGGCGCGGTTTCCACACGCTGAAGGGCAGCGGCCGCATGGTCGGCGCGCAGGCGATCGGCGAGCTCGGTTGGGCGGTGGAGAACATGCTCAATCGGGTGCTCGAAGGCACGCTGTCTGCCACCGAAGACCACCTGCTGTTGGTGGGTCGCGCGTGCACAACCCTGCGCGATCTGCGCGACCTGTTTGCGACCAACAACGGCGAGCCGACGAGCGCCAGCCTGCGCCTCATAGAAGACGCCGACGTGCTTGCGTCTGGCGGAACGCTGCAGACCCAGCTCGCGGAGCCGAGCCCGGCGGACGAGTCGCCGGTGTTCTCCGAGTCGGCGCTCGACGGAGAGGCCACCGCTCCCGACGCGCTGGATGAGGAAGACTTTCCTATCTTCGATGACACGGGCTTCGATGACCTGCCGGAAACCCCCGAGGCCGCGCCCACCGCCGCGCCACGCGACGAGCTTGTCGCGCTGCCCCCGCTGTTTGGCGACAGCGAGCCGGTCGACGCCGGCCAGACCTCGACCGAAGAGCCGTTGGCGCAGCCCGAGCCGCCCGCGCCGAGCGCCGAAGAGGTGTTCGCGGCCGAGGCGCAGGAACACCTTGGGGTTCTGCAGGCGGCCATCGCACGCTCCTTCGACGGCGGCGAGCTCAGTCTGTCGAGCGAATTTGCGCGCGCGCTGCACACGATTGCGGGCAGCGCCTCTACCGCTCAGGAACGAGACGTCGCCGCGATTGCCGAATCGATGCAGGACGTCTGCACGGCCGTGATGCGCGGTGGCGCGGAGCGCCTCGATGGCGACAATCTGGCTTTTGTGCGCGAAGGCGTTTACGCACTCGAAAAACGGCTGTCCGGCAACAGCGCCGCGGGCGAGATTGCGGCCGACGACGAGGTCGGCCTGTTCACCGCCGAGGCGCAGCGGTTGCTCGCCCAGCTGTGGCAGACCGACGCGCCCGATGCCCCCGGTACGGTCGATCTAGCCGCGGCTGACGCGCTGGTCGACGCCGCGGAGTTCTTGGCCAACTGGCGCGACGGCAAGATCGATCTGGACGCAACCGATCGCATGCGCGCGGCGCTGACAAGCGTCCAGGCGAACCAGCAGTCGCTATCGCTCACCCACCTGGCGGATGTCATTACCCGCGCCTATGACGCCTGGATCGACGCGCCGCTGTCGAGCGCCCGCTTCAACGCGCTGCTGGCCGCGCATCAAGATCTGCTGCTGGCGCTCGATGCGCTCGCCGCCGAACAGCCCGCGCCGGGCGTGGCGTCCTCGGTCAGTCACCTCGAATCGCTGCTCGACGAGCCGCAGCCCGAAGAGCCGGCGGCCATGCGCAGCGATTCGCTGGCGAATCTGCTCGATTTCGAGGACGACTTTGCGCGTCCCAGCTCGGACGATCTGGATCTGGGCGCCCTGGCCGTCGACGACGAAGACAATTTTGGTTTCGACTCCGGCGAGTTTCCGATCGATCCACCGGGCTCGCCGGTCGCCGCGGCCTCCGCGGATGCAGGCGCGGCACCGGTCGAGTCGGAAGACGAACAGCCGCCGGAAGCCGTCGAGGCGATGCCGTTTGATTTTGATGACTCGTTCGACCTCAGCGATCTTGGCGCTGATATCGACGACGACGAGGACCGCGCACCGGAATTCGATGCTGCCGCGTCCGCACCTGCCGATCCCGAGGAAGAGGATCCGCTGGGCTTTGCCGACTTTACGCCTGCCAGTTCCCAGACCGAGGCGAGCGCCGAGCCGATCGATCCCGAAATTCTCGACATCTTCTTCGAAGAGGCCGAAGAGATCTGCGAGCTGCTGGATCATGCCCTGCACAACTGGCAGAGCGATCCGCGGGATGCCGCGCCGCTCGACACGCTGCTGCGCGGGCTGCACACGCTCAAGGGCGGTGCGCGGCTGGCCGGGCTGCCCGTGTATGGCGACCAGGCGCACGAGTTCGAGTCGCGGCTGATCGAGTTAAAGAACGCGCCTGACGCGATCGACGCCGACTCGCTCGCAACGGTGCAGGTACACCACGACGAACTGGTGGTCGCGCTGGCGCGCATTCGCGAGACCGGCGCCGATCTGCCGCTGCGACCCGAGGGCGATGTGGCGGCGGGCACCGAAACCCCTGACGAGGCCCCGATCCAGTCCGCGCCGGATGAAACGCCTGCGCCGAGTGCGGCAGACGCAGCGCCCGTTACGCTGACGCCGATGTGGGACGACGCGGATGCCGAAGATGCGGCAGACGCGCTGATCGATCACGTCGACGCCGATGAACCGGAGGAAGCGGAGGCGGGCGAGTGGCCCGGCGAACCCGCGTTCGCGCCGGTTGATTCCGCCCAAGAGACGCCTGCGGAAGTTCCCGCAGGGGCGCCCATCGACGCGCCCGATGAGGCGTTTGATGAGGCCGCCGCGGCGCTCGACGATGCGCCCGAAACGGCCGCGCTGCAGGCGGCTGCGGATGCCGCAGCGGTGCTGGCCATAGACGACGAAGTCGACAACATCGAAACGGTCGAACTCGACGGCGAGACCGAAGAAGACTGGGTGCTCGAGGGACTGGAAGCGCCGCAGCCCGAGGGCGCCTCAGCGGTGTCGCTGCCGCAGCCCGAAGCACCCGGCTTCAGCGCGGACCCGGGCGACGACGATCGCGATCGCGGCGGCCAAGAGAAGGTCAGGGTCGCGTCGAACCTGCTCGAGGAGCTGGTGAATCTCGCCGGCGAGGCCAGCATCACGCGAGCGCGGATCGAGCAGGGCATCAGCGATTTCAGCGGCGCGCTCGAGGAGATGGAGGTCACCATCGACCGCGTGCGCGAGCAGCTGCGCCGGCTCGAGATCGAAACCGAGTCGCGCCTGACCTCGGGCGGCGAGCGGCTGATGGGCCCCGAAGACGAAGAGTTCGATCCGCTGGAGATGGATCGTTATTCCCAGATGCAGCAGTTGACGCGTTCGCTGACCGAATCGGCGACGGACATGCTGGATCTGAAAGAGACGTTGCGCTATCGAACGCGCGAGGCGGAGACGCTGCTGCTGCAGCAGGCGCGGCTAAACACCGAGCTGCAGGAAGGCCTGATGCGCACGCGCATGGTGCCCTTCTCGCGCCTGATGCCGCGCCTGCGCCGCATCGTGCGTCAGGTGTCCACCGAGGTGGGCAAGCAGATCGAGTTCCACGCCTACAACGCCGAGGGCGAGCTGGACCGCAGCGTTCTGGAACGCATGGTGCCGCCGCTTGAGCACATGCTGCGCAACGCGATCGATCACGGCATCGAAGCGCCGGAGATGCGGCACAACTTCGGCAAACCGACGATCGGCAGAATCAATCTAAAGCTGTCGCGCGAGGGCGGCGACGTCGTCATCGAGATCAGCGACGACGGCGCCGGTATCGACGTGGAGAACGTCCGCGCCAAGGCGATCGAGCGCGGTCTGATGGCGCACAACGCTCAACTCGCCGACGAGCAGGTGCTGGAGTTCATCCTCGCGCCAGGGTTCAGTACCGCCAAGGCGCTCACCCAGATTTCCGGTCGCGGCGTTGGCATGGACGTGGTGCACAGCGAGGTGCAGCAGCTAGGCGGCGAGATCAGCATCGCCTCGACGCCGGGCAAGGGCACGACCTTCACGGTGCGGCTGCCGTTTACCGTCAGCGTCAATCGCGCGCTCATGGTCACGGTCGGCGAAGATCGCTACGCGATCGGCCTGAACACGATCGAGGGCATCGTGCTGCTGAACCCCAGCGAGCTCGAAACGCTGCGCGGTAACGACGCGCAGATGTTCGAGTACGCGGGCGTTCCCTACCGCGTACGCTACCTCGGCGACTACCTGGGACGCGAGCTGACGCAGCAGCGACTCGAACAGACGAACTCGGTGCCCGTCGTGCTGGTGCGTTCCGGCGATCGATCCGTCGCGCTGCACGTCGACAGCGTGCAGGGCAGCCGCGAGATCGTGGTGAAGAGCCTCGGACCGCAGTTCGCGGGCGTCGGCGGCATATCCGGCGCGACGATTCTGGGCGACGGCAGCGTCGTCGTGATTCTGGATCTGCACGCGCTCATGCGCAGCCGCAGTCCGAACAAGCCCGAACAGCCGCCGCGGGTCGAAAACGACTCTACGCGCTGGGTACTGGTCGTCGACGACTCGGTCACGGTGCGCAAGGTGACGAGTCGACTGCTCGAGCGCCAGGGCATGAACGTGATGGTCGCGAAGGACGGCGTCGAGGCCGTCGCGCAGCTGCAGGAACGCCGCCCGGACATCATCCTGCTCGACATCGAGATGCCGCGCATGGACGGTTTCGAAGTCGCGCGGCAGGTGCGTCACGATCCTTGGCTCGCTGAGCTGCCGATCATCATGATCAGCTCGCGCACAGGGCAGAAACACCAAGATCGCGCGCGCGAGCTGGGCGTTAATCGCACCCTGGGCAAGCCGTTCCAGGAAAACGAACTACTCGAGCTGATCGATGAACTGATCAGCGAGAAAGCGCACTAGGACGTTCACCTATGGCAGCAATCGTAGAAAACGTGCTGGCGGGCGACTTGAGCTGCGTGGTGATGCGGCTGGGCGCCACGTCGCTGCTGCTGCCGAGCGTGTGCGTGGCCGAGGTGATGCCGTGGCGACAGTTGCGGCCCGTGCCCGGCATGCCACCCTGGCTGTTGGGCGTCGTCGGCTGGCGCGGCAGCAAGATCCCCGTCCTGCGCTTCGAGGCGCTCAACGAGCAGGAGCCCGCCACTGCGGCGTCCTGTCTCGCCGTGATGAACCGCTGCGGCTCGCCGAGCGGCCAGTCGTTCTATGCGTTTGCGATCGACGGCCTGCCGCGGATCGTGCAGGTGGGCGAAGAGGACGTGGCCGAAGTGGACGAGACGCTGGGCGCCGCCGAGCGCGCGGCGGCCCATCTCGGTACTGAGTCGGTGCGAATCCCGGATCTCGCGTACATCGAGAACCAGCTGCTGTCGCTGTTGCGCCGCACCGGCTAGCGCCGCGTCAGGGGCTCTGCTTGCCCCCTCACCCCTAACTCAATTCCCGCAGGGCGCCCACCAGCGTCAGGCCGACGAGTGGTGCCGTCTCGGCGCGCAGGGTCAGCGCGCCGTGTCTCACCAGTTGCGCTGCGCCCGACAGCGCCTCCAGTTCGTCGGCGGCGAAGCCGCCCTCAGGACCGCTGAACAGGCGCAGCTCTCCGCGCCACTGCGAACGCGTCAGGGCGACCTGCGGCGGCTCGCCGCTGGCATCGAGGCAGACGGCGAGGGGGCCGGAGTCGGCGAGTCGTTCGCGCAGCGGGCGCGGCGGCTCGATGGTCGGTACGGTCGCGCGGCCGCACTGCTCGCAGGCGCTGCGCACGACGCCCAGCCAGTGGCGCAAACGATTGTCGAGACGATCGGCGCTGAGCGCGACATCGCCGCGGCTGCACGTTGTCAGCAGAAAGCGCGAGGCGCCCAGTTCGGTCGCCTTCTGCAGCGCAAAGTCCATGCGCTCGCCCTTGAGGATGGGCAGCGCGATCACCACTGCGGGATCGAGACCCGACCGAGCGGCCTGGGTTGTTTCGATTTCGATGACCGCCTGGTTGCGCGCGATGTCGACGATAACGCCGTCATAGTCGAGGCCGTCGCCGTTGAACAGCGTGACCGCTGCGCCGCGATCCAGGCGCAGCACGCGCGTCAGGTAGTGGGCTCGATCTCGCTCCAGAGTGACGCGCTCGTTGGCGCGCAGAGTCGCGTCGATGTGCAGCCGGCGGCGAGGGCGCTCGCGCACGCTACGCCGGGCCGCAGAGACGGCGTGCCGCCGCCGCGCGTTTAGGCGACCCGGTCCGCAATGTCCGGGTTGGCGCGCAGGCCCAGATTGGCGACGATGGCCTTGGTCGCCTGGGCGCGATTGAGCGTGTAGAAGTGCAGCCCCGGCGCGCCGTTGCGCAGCAGCTCCTCACACAGCTCGGTGACGACCTGCAGACCGAACGCCTTCAGACCGGCCTTGTCGTCCGCAAGCTGCTCCAGCCGCTTGCCGATCCAGCGCGGAATGTCCGCGCCCGCGCGCTCCGAAAAGCGCACCAGCGATGCGTGATTCGTGATGGGCATGATGCCGGGAATGATCGGGATCGTGACGCCTGCGCTCCGCACGCGCTCGACGAAGTCGTAGTACGCGGCCGGGTTGTAGAAGTACTGGGTGATGGCGGCGTCTGCGCCGGCCTCTACCTTGCGGCGAAAGTACGCCAGATCCGCGTCCGGGCTGCTCGCGTCAGGGTGCGTCTCCGGATAGGCCGCGACCGAGACGTGAAAGTGATCGCCCGAGTGCGCGCGGATGAAGCGCACCAGTTCCTCGGCGTAGCGGGTGCGCTGCGGACCCGCGCCGCTGGTCGCGTCGCCGCGCAGCGCGACGATGCGACTGATACCGCTCGCGCGGTACGCGGACAGCATGTCGCCGATGTGCGCCTCGTCGTCGACGCCCATCGACAGATGTGCGGCGGTCGGCACGCCCCGTTCCTGCAGATCGCAGACGGTCTGCATGGTGCCGTCGCGCGTGGAGCCGCCCGCTCCGTAGGTCACGGAGCAGTAATCGGGCTGCAGCGACTGCAGGGCGCTGAACGTGCGTGTGAGTCCAGCCTGCGCCTTGTCATCGCGGGGCGGGAAGAATTCGAAACTCAGATCGACTGCTGCTGACATCCTGGTTTCCTAACCTTGATTCACACTGATCTACTGCGGCTCCCCTCTTGCCGGCGCACTTGCCGGCCCTGTTGCCGGTGTTGCCGCCGACGCCTCAGATCGCGGCTGCGAGGGCCTCGGCGCGATCGGTCTTCTCCCAGGAGAACTCGCTCTCGGTGCGGCCGAAGTGGCCGTACGCGGCGGTCGGCCGGTAGATGGGACGCTTCAGGTCCAGCATCGCGATCAGGCCCTTGGGTCGCAAATCGAAATGCTCACGCACCAGTTGAACGATCTTCTCATCGGCGAGTTTGCCGGTGCCGAAGGTATTGATACTGATCGACGTCGGCTCGGCCACGCCGATGGCGTAGCTGACCTGTATCTCGCAGCGCTCGGCCAGGCCCGCGGCGACGACGTTCTTGGCCACGTAGCGCCCAGCGTAGGCCGCGGATCGGTCGACCTTGCTGGGATCCTTGCCCGAGAAGGCGCCGCCGCCGTGGCGCGCCATGCCGCCATAGGTGTCGACGATGATCTTGCGACCGGTCAGGCCGCAGTCGCCGACGGGGCCGCCGATGACGAAATTGCCGGTCGGGTTGATGTACACCTTGGTCTCGGCGTTCATCCAGTTGCCGGGGATCACCGGCTTGATGACCTCCTCCATGACGGCCTCACGCAGATCGGCCTGGCTGACGTCCGGGTCGTGCTGGGTCGACAGCACGATCGCCTCGATCGCGCTGGGCTTGCCGTCGTCGCCGTAGCGAAACGACAGCTGACTCTTGGCATCGGGCCGCAGGAAGCCGAGGCTGCCGCGTCGCTTGTCTGCCTGCTGCTGCACCAGCCGGTGCGAGTAGGTGATGGGCGCCGGCATCAGCACGTCGGTCTCGTTGGTCGCATAGCCGAACATCAGGCCTTGGTCGCCCGCACCCTGCTCGTGGTCTGCCGCCTCGTCCACGCCCATCGCGATGTCGGCGGACTGCTGCCCCAGGGCATTCACCACCGTGCAGTCGTGTGCATCGAAGCCGACCTCGTGGCTGTCGTAGCCGATCTCGGCGACCGTGCCGCGCACAATCGCGTCGATGTCGATCGTCGCGTTGGATCGCGTCTCGCCGGCCACGACCACGATGCCCGTCTTGATCAACGTCTCGCAGGCGACCCGCGACTCCGGATCCTGGGCCAGCATAGCGTCGACGATGGCGTCAGATACCTGATCCGCCACCTTGTCCGGATGGCCCTCGGATACCGATTCCGAGGTAAACACACCGTAGTCGCTCATGGAGTTGTCCTGATTCCAATTCAAGCTGGCGATGGTAACGAAATTCTCTGGCTGCGTTGCGAATGTGCGTCTCAAGCACGCAGTTTCGCTGTCTACTCTCTGACTCTTCGGCGCCAGTCTGGAGGCTACTTGTCAGCCCCAACCGCAGCCGGCGCCCGCTGGCGAATAGTCAAATCGATTGCAGCAATCCGCGCGACGCTCGACAATGTGCGCCCCTCGCAAACAGTGACCGACGACACATGGCGGATACGACAGACAGCGCGTTCGAACTGACGGAAGCGGCGGCGGCCGTGCGGGCGCTCGCGATGGATGCGGTGCAGGCCGCGAACTCCGGTCACCCCGGCGCGCCCATGGGTCTTGCCGACGTGGCGGATGTCCTGTGGCGCGAGGTCGTGCGACACAACCCGACCGACCCCGCGTGGCTTAATCGGGATCGCTTCGTGCTGTCGAACGGCCACGGCTCCATGCTGCTGTACGCCATGCTGCATCTGTCCGGCTATGACGTCAGCATCGACGACATTCGTCAGTTTCGACAGCTGCATTCGAAGACCGCGGGGCACCCGGAGTACGGCGAGTGCCCGGGCGTCGAGACGACCACGGGGCCGCTGGGACAGGGCATCGCCAACGGCGTCGGTATGGCGCTGGCCGAGCAGCGCCTGGCGGCCGAGTTCAACCGACCCGGCCACGAGATCGTCGATCACCGTACGTTCGTTGTCCTGGGCGACGGCTGCCTGATGGAAGGCATCTCGCACGAGGCCTGCTCGCTGGCGGGCACGCTGGGTCTGGGCAAGCTGAAGGCCATCTGGGACGACAACGGCATCTCCATCGACGGTGAGGTCGACGCCTGGTTCAGCGAAGACGTACCGGCGCGCTTTGAGGCTTACGGCTGGCGGGTCATCCGCGACGTTGACGGTCACGACACGCAGGCCATTCGCGCTGCGCTGGCTGACGCCTGTGCCGACGACAGCAAACCCGTGCTCGTCTGCACCCGCACCACGATCGGTCTGGGGGCGCCCACCAAGGCGGGCACGGCGGGCGCGCACGGATCCCCCCTGGGCGATGATGAAATTGCCGGCGCCCGGCAGCGTCTCAACTGGGGCTATGCGCCGTTTGAGATACCGGAGCACGTCTACGCACTGTGGGACTGTCGCGAGAAAGGTGCGGCCGCGCAGAGCGCGTGGGTCGACGCGTTCGAGGCCTACCGCGAGGCGTATCCCGAACTGGCCGCCGACTACGAGCGACGCATGCGCGGCGATCTCGCGCCCGGCTGGGATGCGAGCCTGATGCATCTTGCCGAGCGCGCGCAGGACGAACTGAAGTCGCTCGCCACGCGCAAATCGAGCCAGGCCTGCCTCACCGCGCTGGCGCCGGGAATGCCCGAGCTGTTCGGCGGTTCGGCGGACCTAACGGGTTCCAACGGCACCCGCTGGGATGGCGCCGACGAGGCGCGCTACATGAGCTACGGCGTGCGCGAGTTCGGCATGTCGGCCATCACCAACGGCATGGCGCTGCACGGTGGCCTAATTCCGTTCAGCGGCACCTTCCTCGTGTTCATGGAGTACGCGCGCAACGCGGTGCGGCTCGCGTCGCTCATGGGGATTCGCAACGTCTTCGTCTATACGCACGACTCCGTCGCCGTCGGCGAAGACGGACCGACTCACCAGCCGATCGAACAGCTCACCAATCTGCGCACGACCCCGAATCTGTCGACCTGGCGCCCCTGCGACACCGTGGAGACGGCCGTCGCCTGGCGGGCGGCGCTCGCACGTCGCGACGGTCCGAGCGCCATCATCCTGACGCGCCAGAACACGGTTGCGCAGCCGCGCGACGCTCAGGCATTCGAGGCCATCGGCCGCGGCGGCTACGTGCTGGTGCGCGAGCGCGGCGCACTCGACATCGCGTTGATCGCTACCGGCTCGGAGGTCGAGGTCGCGGTCGCGGCGGCGGCGACGCTGGCGGAGGAGGGCGTTGGCGCCCGCGTGATCTCGATGCCGTCGGTCGACACCTTTCTCGCTCAGGACGCCGCCTACCGTGACGCGGTGCTGCCGGCGGAGTGCACGGCGCGCGTCGCGATCGAGGCTGGACACCCGGACTACTGGTACCGCTTCGTGGGCCTGCAGGGCGCGGTCGTCGGCATCGATCGCTACGGCGTCTCGGCGCCGGGCGACACGGCGCTTGAGCATCTGGGCATCAGCGAAAGCAACCTGCTCGAAGCGGCCCGCGGCGTGCTGCTTTCGTCACAAAAACAGCCCTGATCCCGTAAAAGAGGCCGTGAGCGGCTGATCCGGCAAGGCCTTAGGCGGTAGTCTTTGCTTCGTTTGTCGCGCGCTGTGCGCGATTGGAATGGAGACCATTGCCTATGGCGACCGGCCTGACCGTACCGCTGATGGCCGATGCCGATCTGGCCGGCAAGCGGGTGCTGATCCGCGAAGATCTCAACGTGCCGTTGAAAGACGGCGCCATCACCAGCGACGTGCGCATCCGGGCGGCCGTGCCGACCCTGGAGGCCGCGCTCGCGGCAGGTGCCGGCGTGCTGGTGATGTCCCATCTGGGGCGGCCGACCGAGGGCGAATTCGCCGAGGAGTTTTCGCTGGCGCCGGTTGCGGCGCGCCTTGGCGAACTGCTGGACCGCGACGTGCCGCTGCTGAGCGACTGGCGCGCGTCGCCGCCGGCGATCCAGCCCGGCAGCATTGCACTGCTGGAAAACGTGCGCTTCAACGCCGGCGAGAAGGCAGACGACGAGGCGCTGGCGCGGGAGATGGCGGCCCTGTGCGATCTGTTCGTGATGGACGCCTTTGGCACTGCACATCGCGCGCAGGCGTCGACCCACGGCGTCGCGCGCTTTGCGCCGCAGGCGTGCGCTGGCCTGCTGCTGGCGGGCGAGCTGGAAGCGCTCGAACGTGCACTGGGGGCGCCCGCGAAACCGATGGTGGCGATCGTCGGCGGCTCCAAGGTATCGACAAAGCTGACCGTTCTCGAGTCGCTCGCCGGGATCGCCGATCAGATCGTCGTCGGCGGCGGCATCGCCAATACGTTTCTTGCTGCGGCCGGCCACCCTGTGGGTAAGTCGCTGCACGAGCCGGATCTGCTCGACGAGGCGCGCCGCATCATGGCGCTGACCGACATACCGCTGCCCGTCGACGTCATGGTCGCGGACGAGTTCGCGGAGTCGGCGGTGGCGACGGTGAAGCTGGTCGACGAGGTCGGCGCCGACGACATGATTCTCGATATCGGACCGGAGTCTGCGCGCCAGCTCAAGGCGCGCATGGAACAGGCGGGGACGATCCTCTGGAACGGGCCCGTCGGCGTATTCGAGTTCGATCAGTTCGGCGAGGGCACGCGCCTGCTCGCGGAGGGGATCGCGTCCTCCGCGGGTTTTTCGATCGCGGGCGGCGGCGACACGCTGGCGGCGATCGACAAGTACGGCGTGAAGGAACAGATGAGCTATATCTCTACAGGTGGGGGCGCGTTCCTTGAGTTTGTAGAAGGTAAGACGCTGCCCGCGGTCGCCGTGCTCGCGCAGCGCTGCGGCGAGTAAAAAGCGCTGCGGCGAGTAAAAAGCGCTGCGGCTAGTAAAAGAGCTGCGGCTAGTAAAAGAGCTGCGGCTAGTAAAAGAGCTGCGGCTAGCAAGAAAGTGGTAAAGATGCCGCCCACCGGCGGCATCGAATCGGCGGTACAACGTACCCTTGGACGGGAACCCGAACGGAGCATGGACATGGACCAGGCGCGCTATCAGGCACAACTCGACAGCATTCGGAACACCAGCGGCTTCGTCGCCGCGCTCGACCAGTCCGGCGGCAGCACGCCGAAGGCGCTGCAGCTCTATGGCGTCGAGGAAGACGCGTATGGGTCCGAGTCAGAGATGTTCGACCTGATACACGGCATGCGCGCGCGCATCATCGAGTGCGACAGCTTTAATCGCGACAACATCTGTGCGGCGATCCTGTTCCAGATGACGATGGAGCGCGACATCCAGGGCATGCCGACGTCGGAGTTCCTGTGGCAAAAGAAACAGATCGTGCCGCTGCTGAAGGTCGATCGGGGACTTGAGGACGAAGCGGACGGCGTGCAGCTCATGAAGCCGATACCGGGACTCGCGCCCAGACTGGAACAGGCCGCGGCCCTGTCCGTGTTCGGGACCAAGATGCGTTCGGTGGTGAAGCACGCAAGCGAGACCGGCGTCGCCAGTATCGTGAAGCAGCAGTTCGAAATCGGAAAAGAGATTCTTGGCTGTGGCCTCGTGCCCATCATCGAGCCCGAGGTCGACATCAACTCGCCGACGAAGGCGCGGGCCGAAGCGCAGCTCAAGGCGGCGATTGCCGCCGAGCTGGATGCGCTGGATTCGGACATGCCGGTGATGCTGAAGCTGACGCTGCCGGAAGCGCCCGATTTCTACGCCGAGCTGATCGCGCACCCGAAGGTAGCGAAGGTGGTGGCGCTGTCGGGCGGCTATTCGCGCGCCGAGGCCAACGAACGTCTCGCGCAGAACCACGGCATGATCGCGAGCTTTTCGCGCGCGCTGACCGAGGGGCTGATGCATCAACAGAGCGATGCGGAGTTCGCCGCGGCGCTGACGGACAACCTGGAGTCGATCGCGGCCGCGTCGAGAACCTGACGATGCGCGTTCCAGCCTGTTTTTCTGGCTGCGCTCAGAACAGGATTCGAGACCGTATAGTCCCCTCGATCTCGCGCAGCGCCGTCAGGGCCGCCGCGCTCGACTCGGTGTCCACATCGATTACGACATAGCCGACTTCGGGCGTCGTCTGCAGGTACTGGCCGGTGATGTTGACGCCCAGCTCCGAAAACACCTGGTTCACCGCGCTCATCACGCCGGGCTGGTTGCGGTGAATGTGCAGCAGCCGATGCTGCCCGGGATGCTCGGGTAGCGCGACCTCGGGGAAGTTCACCGCCGACAGCGTCGAGCCGTTGTCGGTATAGCGGATGAGTTTGGCCGCAACCTCCTCGCCGATGTTCTCCTGCGCCTCTGCGGTGCTGCCGCCGATGTGCGGCGTCAGCAGCACGTTGTCGAGCGAGCGCAGGGGCGATTCGAACGGCTCGTTGTTCGACTGCGGCTCTTCCGGATAGACGTCGATCGCCGCGCCCAGCAGGCGCCCGTCGCGCAGCGCCGCGGCGAGGGCGTCGAGGTCGATTACGTTGCCGCGCGAGGCGTTGATTAGGACGGCGCTGGGCTTCATGCGCGCGAGTTCGTTGGCGCCCAGCATGCCGACCGTCGCGGGCGTGGCGGGCACGTGCATGGACACCACGTCGGCGCTGCCGAGCAGGTCGCTCAGATCGTCCACCTGGCGCGCGTTGCCCAGATTGAGCTTTTTCTCCACGTCGTAGAACAGCACCCGCATGCCGAGTGACTCGGCGAGGACGCCGAGCTGGCCGCCGATGTTGCCGTAGCCGACGATGCCCAGGGTCTTGCCGCGGGTCTCGAAAGAGTTGCTGGCCGACTTTTCCCAGATGCCCTCGCGCAGCCGGTTGTGCCGCGCCGGCACGCTGCGCAGCAGCAGTATGGCCTCGGCCAGCACGAGCTCGGCGACGGAGCGCGTGTTGGAAAAGGGCGCGTTGAACACCGGTATGCCGCGGGCGGCTGCGGCCGCCAGGTCGACCTGATTGGTGCCGATGCAGAAACAGCCCACAGCCATGAGGCGACCGGTGGCCGTCAGTGCTGCCGCATCGAGCTGCGTGCGGGAGCGAATGCCCAGGATGCGCACATCTTCGAGCGCGTCGATCAGGTCCTGTCCCGTCAGCGCCGCCTTGTGGCGCTCTATGCGGGTATAGCCCGCTTCGCGCAGCGCTGCCTCTGCGGACGCGTGCACGCCCTCGAGCAGCAGCACCTTGATGCGAGAACGATTGAACGATGTGTTCTCCACGACTGACTCCGTCGATTGGATACTTGCCCCGCAGCCGAGCTGGGTGGCGCGGGTGCGCGCAAAGGGCGCATATACTAGTGATCTGTCATCGCGAAGAACACGCCCCGTCATGCAATTCCTCGATGAGATTTTTTCAGCCAGCGAGATCGCGAGCGACGCCGAGTCGCTCGCGCACTGGGGACGCGACTGGACGCGTGACAAGGCACCGGCGCCTGCGGCCATCGTCTTCCCGCGCGACGTGGACCAGGTTCAGGCGCTGGTACGGCGCGCCCGTGAGACGGGAACGGCGCTCGTCCCGTCCGGCGGCCGGACGGGGCTGTCCGGAGGCGCGGTCGCGAGCAACGGCGAGGTGGTCGTGTCCTTCGACAAGATGAACCGCATCCTCGACTACAACCAGACCGACCGCATGCTGCGCGTCGAGGCCGGCGTCGTCACCGGTGCGATTCACGCGTTCGCGGCGGAGCGCGATCTGATGTACCCCGTGGACTTCGCGTCCAGCGGCTCCAGCCACATCGGCGGCAACATCGCGACCAACGCCGGCGGCATCAAGGTCATTCGCTATGGGTTGACGCGCGACTGGGTGACCGGGCTCAAGGTGGTGACCGGCGCTGGCGAGGTGCTTGACTGCAACCGGGGACTGACGAAGAACGCGACGGGATACGATCTGCGACATCTGTTCGTGGGTTCCGAGGGTACCCTCGGTCTCATCTGCGAGGCCGAGCTGCGGCTCGCCCGTGCAGCCGAACCGCAACGCGTCATGGTGTTAGGCGTGGCTGAGTTCGCTGACCTGCTGAAGGTGCTCGCGTGTTACCAGGGCCGGCTTACGCTGAGTGCGTTCGAGTTTTTCTCGCAGCTTGCGCTCGACAAGGTGCGCGCTCACAGAGATCTAGCGGCGCCGCTCGCCGAACCGAGCGCCTTCTATGCGCTGCTCGAATTCGACGCTCGGGAGGAAGAGGCCGGTATGGCCGCGTTCGAGGCCTGCGTCGGCGAGGGCTGGGTCGCCGATGGCGTGATGAGCCAGTCCGAAGCCCAGGCGGCAAGCCTGTGGCAGCTTCGCGAAGGGATCTCTGAGAGCATCGCGAGCTACACGCCGTACAAGAACGATCTGGCGGTCAAGGTATCGGCGCTGCCGGATTTTCTGGACGACGTGACCGCCTGCGTCGCCGAGAGCTATCCCGACTTTGAAGTGTGCTGGTACGGCCACATCGGTGACGGCAACCTGCACCTGAATATTCTGAAGCCCGCCGAGCTAACCATCGAAGAGTTTTATGCCAACTGCGGCGCGATCAGCCCGCAGATCTTCGAGTTCGTCGCGCGTGCCGGTGGCAGCATCTCCGCGGAGCACGGCGTCGGCACCCTAAAGCGAGATTACCTGCACTATTCCCGCGACGCGTCGCAGCTCGCCGCGCTGCGGGCGCTGAAGGGCGTGTTCGATCCCGACGGCATTCTCAATCCGGGCAAGCTGCTGAGTCAGGAACTAACGGCCTAGCTCGGGCTCTCACTTGAGTGCTTTATCGATTCACTAAGATCATGCTCACCGTCATTGCCGCAGCGATGGTCGGCCTTTGGCTCACCAGTCGTTTTCTGCAGCCCACGGCGGTGGGGCCGGCCGTCGCACCTGATCCGGCGTCGACGCCCGAGGCCGTCGTCCAGGTGTACGGTGCCGACGTCTGGGGCTTTCGCGGTCGCTTCGCGATTCACACCTGGATCGCAACCAAGGCGCCAGGCGCCAGTTTCTACAAGACGTATCAGGTTATCGGCTGGCGCCTGCGTCGCGACGGCACCGCGCTCAGCGTCGACACCCGACCACCGGACCGCGACTGGTTTGGTTCGCAGCCGACCCTGCTGCATGAGGTGCGCGGCTCGGACGCTGCGCCGCTGGTCGACGCCATCGAGCGCGCCGTCGAGTCCTATCCCTACGCGCGCGAGTACGTGATGTGGCCGGGACCGAACAGCAATTCCTTCACCCAGTGGATCGGGCTCGAAGTACCGCAGCTCGGCCTCGAGCTGCCGGCCAAGGCGATCGGCAAGAACTGGATGGTGGCGGAGTATCCTGCCAGTCGATGATGCGCACCTATTCGGTTAGGGGATCGCGCGAATGCCTGGTAAAGAAAGCGTCCTCGGCGCGTTTTCCCTCAAAGTTTGTCCAGCGGTAGTTGACCTTGGATTGTCTTTCGGGACGATGCGGGTGCTAGCGCGTTGGACCTCAAGACCTTGTCCGCTGCCGAACTCTGCGGTGATGACTGGCCTTGCCACCATGGTCGCGAACAGGCGCGTTATGCTTCCGCTAATGCACTGGATCAGGCTTTCCGAGCCAAAACGCAAAGCGATGCAAGATGGGTACTAGACGAGGGAAAGATCAGCGACTCGGCCGATCGACAAAGAGATCGGTCAGGATTCTCCCGCTGCTGCTGATGCTGCAGATCGGAGTTCTCGCCCCGGTGGCAACGGCCGAGGACATCGCGGTGTTCTCCTCGAACAGTGCTCTCGTGAAGCGCAACCATCGCATCCACTTCCTCGACAAAGACATGGCCGTCAAGCGCGAACTGAAGCTTCACGAGAGCATGATAGCACCCAGAGGAATCCTATCGCCCGACGGGTCGCATCTTTGGGTGATGACGCGTCGGCGATCCGACCGAGTCGTGGAGCTTGCTGTCTACGATATGGTGACGACGCGCGAACTAGGCCGCATCGAGGTCGGCAGGCAGCCGATACAGGCGGAGTGGCAACAATTTTGGCTTCGCATCTCGGAAGATGGCAGCTTGCTCTTTACCCTGGCCTGGGAGAACAAGCGCTGGTTCGTTAAGACCTATTCGACGGATACCCGCGAGCTCGTCTCTAAAACGCGACTGGTAGCAGGTCAGTTGGAGATGACGCTGCTGCCTGGTGATCGCCTGCTCGTAAGAAAGGGTTACAGGAAAAGACGAACATTTCTCGTCGATCCAGTACGGGGGGTCGAACTCTGGCGATATACGCTCGACGTGCACGATCAACTCTCGATAACGCCGACCGGAAAAACTCTGATCCTCACCTCTAGGACGCAGGAAGAGATCAAGGTTCGCGAGAGAGCGCGTTGGAACTACTTTTCGGGTTGGCACAGCACCGCCATACTCCTCGACATCGCAACCGGCAAAGTCGGGCGCGAGCTGGATCTGGGGTTCGACCCAACGGACCCAAGCTTCTCTCCAGATAATACGTCCGGCTGGTTGATGAGCAGGGACAGCATTCGCGACGGTGGCAACATACTATGGCGAGTGACCGATAGCGGTATCAAGCAACATGCCACATTCGAGCCCTTCTGCAATCCGGCGGGTGTGGTCGTCAGCGAGACGCACAATCTCGCGACGCTCGTTTGTGACAAGGCCATATTCGTGCACCGGTTGGATACCAATCGGCGTCTGTTCGCGAGCGAGATAGAGAGTGGTCGCTGGCAGGGTCTGTACGATGACGATGCGTCCCATCTGTATCTGACGGGTATCGGCAGACCGAGAAGTAGCCTCTATCGAACGCAACCACTCGAACATATTGCATCCAGGCGTGTCGGCAGCGACGGCGTACGATTCGGTCTGGTCTCGGCGAACATAGTCGGTGTGGCCTCTGCCTTGCTCATCGGTACCAGTCGGCTGTACATCAATCCACTCTCTGGCCGGACCGCGCAGCTCAGCCACGATCAGTCCCACTATTACGTCGTCAACGAGGGCACATTTGACGTCACCGCACTGGATGCGCAGACCTTCGAGAAGCGGAATACTGTGCCGGTCGGACCAGACTTTCTCGGCATGGCGAAGCTAGGTGCGGCGCAGCGCATGCACGTGTTCGGTAGCCGATCGCTGTTGGTATTCGGCGCGGACGGCGTCGAACCCGCGCTTGATTTGGATTCCGGCTGGTTCTTGGGCGTTAGCGAATCTCGCGACCGCATGTACTACATGACCAACGAAGCGCTGGATGTGTATCGAATCAGCGATCTAGAGCGCGTTCACTCGCTGCCGGTATTGAACCGTGCATACCATGTGCTGGCGCCAGACACTTATTCGCCTAATCGGATCGCAACTGAGCGGCCGGAAATGAAGAACTAGATTTAAAACCCGTAGGTCGTAGCGCAGGAACACATGGTTGTGAATGGTCCGAAAGTTGAGTGAATCCAATCGTGCGTTGCACACTGCTAGTCCCTCGGCCTCTACAAGCTGACCGTACGCAACGAGACCGAAGCCGCTAACGGCAAGCGCGCAGGACTATGGGAACTGTGCGACGACGTGCGCCTTGGGTTTACAGTTCGTCGTCGACAGTCAATTCCCACTCCACGGTCTGACTGCCGCCGCGTCCGTCCATCACCGTGACCGAGATAGAGAACGAACCGGTACTTGTAGAAGCCGGGGTCCAGCTCAGTTCGAGTGTCCCGGGGCCGATGGTCGTTGCGCTCAGCGGATTTTCCGGCGGCATGTCATCATCGACGACAAAGGTCAGCTCTTCAGCGGCCGATTCGGCATCGCTGGCCGTCAGCGTCAACGACCAGGCGCTGCCGACGGTGGCGGTGTCGTCCATAGGTGTGGTCGCAAAGCTCGGGCTTCGATTGCCGATCGCGAAATAGGCTACGTGCTCGGGGGCGTGCAGGCGTTCGGCGTTGGCGAGCTGATCTTCTTCGATCACCAACCTGACGCTGCCGGTACCGAGCGCGTCGCTGCCATCGAGTACTGCCCAGCCCCCGTCGTTGTCCTGCACGCCGGATTGAGTCAGCACCACGACGTCAGGCGTCATGTCGGGGGGTAGGCTCGCGGCGAACGGGGCGGCGTTGTCGACCCCGGACACGGCCCGCGGCGACACCGCGGTGTGCAGCGTTCGCCCATCGATCACCCTCGAACCG
Organism: Pseudomonadota bacterium; assembly: GCA_039029135.1. Taxonomy (GTDB): domain Bacteria; phylum Pseudomonadota; class Gammaproteobacteria; order Pseudomonadales; family Azotimanducaceae; genus JALZVT01. The sequence goes on from JBCCGT010000018.1 coordinate 101,168, forward strand.
GTCTCCACGGCGAGATAGGCCGCGGTCTCTGCTTTGCGATTCCGATCGCTCGCCTCGCCGACGTGAACGCCTGCGCGGAAGGCTGCGTTGCTTGGCAGGTCGAAACGCGTGGCGCCCGCGTTCCAGAAGATCGAGAAGTCGTTGTCTTCTGCGCTCAATACGCCGCCGAGGACAGCGGGCTGCGAGTACTCGTTGGCGAGCGGCAGCTCGCGGCCTGTCCAATTCCCTTTGTGATCGGTATTGCCGCGCGTCGAGAACGGAATCGCCTCCATCCGAATGCCGTGGTGCGTCTCGTTGTACACGCCGCCTTCGACGACCAGGTAGTGCACCGCTGTGTTCGGAACAGGATCGTTGGCCCCGTCCACACGATCGAGGCGCAGGGTGAACGCAGTCTTGGCGGTCTCGGGGCTGGTGGCGTCTTTGATTCGAACCACTAGCGGAACGCCCGGATGATCGTAGATCGGGGTAGCGATCACGACGGGCGCGCGATAGGCGTTCTCGAGCGGTACGTTCTGCCAGGTGTCGTTCGCCGCGTTGATCACGCCCGATTCCATGACGAGCGGGTGCTGCCAAGGTATGGCTGCCGCCTGTGTGCGATGCGCATCCAGGGCGGCCATCAGTTCGCCGAACATGGACGGCTCCGTAGCCGCGAGATCTACGGTCTCGTAGGGGTCGCTCGCGAGGTTGTACAGCTCGAACGTGCCGCCCGGAGCGTCCTGGACGAGCTTCCAGTCTCCCCGTCGCAGCGCATAGATCATCTGCCAGCGGTCGATGAGGAAGGTGGATCGGTTCTCGAACACGAGATCACGCGGCGCCGGCTCGACACCCGTCTCGCGCAGGGTGTCGACCATCGACAGCCCATCGATCGGTTGCTCGAAGGTCGCGCCGGCGATCTCTGCCAGGGTCGGATACAGGTCCATCGTCGTCAGGACGGCGTCGCTGGTGCTGTTCGGCGTGATGCGGCCCGGCCAGCTCACCACTCCGGGCACGCGAATGCCACCTTCGTACATGTCCAGCTTGCCACCCCGGTACGGACCGTTGTTCGCGGCGAAGCGGAGATAGCCGCCGTTGTCCGAGGCGTACACCACGACGGTATTGTCGTAGAACCCGTGATCCTTCAGCGCTTGAACCACGGCGGCCACCGACTGGTCGGTGTGCTCCATCAGCGCGACCAGGGCCGCCCGTTCGGAGTCGATGCCGGGTTCTCTGGCCTCGACGGCAGCCAGCACGTCCTCGGGCGGTTGCACCGGATCGTGCGGCGAGGTGTAGGCGAGCTGCAGGAAAAAGGGCGCGGTTCCGTTCGTTGCCTGCTCGGCCAGAAACTCCTGCGTCCAGGTCGTCAGCAGGTCGGTTGTGTGGATGCCCACGTGCTCGGCGGCGGGGATTGGATCCGCATTGAGTCGCAGGATGTCGTCGCCGGGCCAGCCGAACTTGCTGCCGTCGTGCGTGTAGTAGTCCATGGCGGCCCCGAGCAGGCCGCGGAACAGCTGAAAGCCGCGCTCGTTGGGCGTGTTACGCGGATCAACCTTGTGGTCGCCCAGATGCCATTTGCCGATCAGGGCGGTTGTGTAGCCCGCGGTCGTCAACAGCTCCGGCAGTGTCGCGCCGTTCGGTGTAAAGTACCCCATGTTCGTATCGACGTTCCTGGCGACCGTCCCCGGCACGCCCACGAGGGAAGGGTAGCGCCCCGTCAGGATCGCGGCGCGGGTCGGCGAGCAGACGGAGCTGTTGGCGTAGAAGTTATTGAGCCGCATGCCCTCGGCTGCCAGGGCGTCGAGCGCCGGCGTCTCGATGTCGGTCGCCAGCCCCGCATAGGACACGTCCCCCAGGCCCTGGTCGTCGGTCAGGATCAACACGATGTTGGGCGGCGTTCTGGGCGTGACGGTCACCGGCACCGTCAGGGTTGTCTCCGCGCCGTCGTTGTCCTGCGCCGTCAGCGCGAGTGGGTAGGGTTCGGGTCGCGCGGACCCGGTATCCGCCAGCCATCTGAGCGTGTAGGTGCCGTCCTGATGGTCTTGCAGGTCGGGCGCGCCGGGCAGGTTCTGGGAGATCGAGACGGCGGCCACGGTGCCATCGTCGTCGGTCACGCCGAACGACAGCTCGAGATGTGTCCACTCCTCCGTGCTCGGTGTCGCATCGCCACCGAGCACAACGATGTTGGGCGGCAAGTTCTCGGCGATGTACGCCTCGACGGCTGCAATCGTCGACATGCCAAAACCGTCGGTCGCGGTGATCGTCACCTCGAAGGGTCCGCCGGTCGATCCTGCCGGCGCGGTATAGGCGAGCGCGCCGTTCACGACGCTGGGGGCGTCGCCGGGCAGATCGGCGGCGACGTCGATCGTCAGCGGCAGTGGCCCGTCGGGGTCGGCGATCCCGAGGTCGATTGCAGCGGGCACCGATTCTTTGAAGAAGAACGGGATGGGCGCGCTGATCGTCGGCGGCAAGTTGTCGAGAACCGTGATCTCGATTGCGATCGAGTTCGTGCCGCCGAGCGCATCGGCGGCCGCTACGGTCAGCACGTAGGGCTCGGCGCGAGCCGAACCCGCTGGCGGCGTCCAGGTGAAGGTGGCGCTCGTGCCGTTCGGTTCCGCGCTCAGCCCGGCGCCGCCCGGCAGCGCGGCCTGGTCGCCCGTGAGACTGATGGGCAGCGTGTGGTCGGGATCGTCGAGGGTGAACGACACCGTCAGCAGATTCCCTTCGCTCACGCTGAGAGCACCGCTGGGCGAGGCGGCGATCTGGGGAGGCTGATTCGGCGCCGCTGAGATCGAGAATGTTGTGCGCCCCAGCGCGCCACTCGTGTCCACGGCGGTTACCGTAACCGGAGTGGCCAGGACTTCCTCCATGTCGGCCGTGGTTGCCCAGCGGATCGTCGCGCTCAAGTCGCTTGCCGCCTCGATGGTGGGCGGATTCGGTAGCTCGCTCGCAACGGAGAACTGCAGAGGAATCTCGCCATCCGGTTCGGTGGCGACGATAGAGATTTCGATCGTGCTGCCGAGGGCCACGATACGATCGGGTGGCTGGGTGAGCACAGGTGGCGCGGTCGGTTGGACGGCGATCGGGATCGTCAGCGCGGTCATCGCACCGGCGGCGTCCGTCGCGGTGGCTGTGGTCGTGACGGTACCTGAATCGGCTTCTGCAGGCGTCCAACGCCACGTCCAGTTGCCGCCACCGTCGTCGCTCAGTGTCGCCGACTCTGGTCCGTTTATCGTGAGCGTGGTCGCGTCGCCGTCCGGGTCCGTGACGATCAGCGACATCTCGAAGGCGGCGCCGACAACCGCGGAGAGCGCGCCTGGTACCTCGATCGACGGCGGCTGATTGGCTAGCTCCAATACACCGACGGCGTAGACGTCGAAGCGATTGCGGTTCGTGAGTTCCACGGTCACGAAGCGTGCGTTCGTGGCGGGCAGCGGACAGACGAAGAACTCTGTCGGTACCCGCGAATCGAGATCCGGGAGAGTGCAACTGGCCAGCGGAGCGTCGCCGCCAAGTCGGTCTCCTTCTATGGTCTCGGCGGCGAAGATGTCCAGCTCGTGATCGCGATCCATCCGGGGTGCGATCAAGAGCCGGTCGATCATCCGTTCGCCACCCAGATCCAATGTGAACCACGCGGTGTCATTGCTGGTTCCGCTGCGCCAGTAGGTCGAGAAATCCGGGCTGTCGTCGGCCTGCCGATCCACGAGACGGTACGCGTTTTGCGAATTGCCCCCCGCCGCATGCACGCCGATCGGAAGGGGCGCGCTGCCGCCGGGGGTCGAAAACACCAGTGATTCCAAAGCCGCCGCGCCCGATCCGTCTGTCGCGATCACGGTCGCCTCGACCTCGCCGCTGATCGACGAAGGCACCTCCCAGGTCAGCCGATAGGTCGTTGCGGCAGTCGGCTCTATAAACGCGTTGCCGGGTAGCGGTTGCTCCAACGCGACGGTCAGCGGTGCAGGGCCGTCCGCGTCCACCACCTCAAAGTCGACGACCTGCGTCGTTCCCGGTTGCAGTATTTGGTCGACAAGCCCGGTGATCGAAGGGGGCTGATTGTCGACGGGCGGCACAGCGAAGCCGAACACTTTGAAGATCTTTCGGTTGGTGAGTCGCACGGTGACGTAGCGACCGGACGTGGCGTTGACCGGGCAGCTCGTCAACGACACCGGCACCGGATCGCCGCCGCCGGGTAGGGAGCACTCACCGATTGCTGGACCGACGACCTGTCCTGCCGCGAGTTCGTCGCCGACGAAGATCGCGAGCTGATGGCTGACGTTGCCGCGGGTCGCGATGTCGATGCGATCGACGATCCGGGATTCGCCGAGGTCGACGGTAAACCACGCATCGGCGAGCTTGTCCGAGGCTCGCCAGTAGCTCGGTCCCTCCAGATTTTGCGAGCCGTCGGCGGTCGTATCCGTAATGAAATCGGCCCGCTCTGGATCGGAGCCGACGGCGACGACGGCAGCGGAAGGGGGTGGCGGCGGTGGCGGAGGAGGCGCGTCGTCTTCGACAAGGAGGACCCCCGTCGCAGTTGCCGCCGTGCCGCCCGCGTCTTGCGCGATGAGGGTGAAGGAATAGGGCGAGCCCTCTGCGGCTGCCTGCGGGGCGTCGTAGGTGACGACGAACACACCGGCCTCGGTTGTTTCGACCGGTAACCCGCCTGGCGCGTCGGTTTGGGCGGTCAGAGTCAAGGGATAGGGCCCGTCGCTGTCGGTCACGGTCACGACGAACGAGGCAGCGGATCCTTCGGTGACGGAGAGATCGGCCGCACCAGCAATTTGCGGCGGCTGGCTCGCGTAGATCGTCAGCTCCAGGATTGTCGTCGTGGTCCCGCCCTCGCTGTCCGTCGCGGAGATCGCGAGCGCATAGCCCCCGCTGCTGCCGGGCGGTGGGGTCCATGTCCACTGCCAGTCGGTGGACGTTTCCTGACTCAAGCTCGAGCCACCGGGCACGTCTGCGGATGCGATCTCGAGTAGCGGGTCGCCGGCGCTATCGGGATCGCTGACCGTCAGCGCTACCAGGATCGGCTCCCCTTCGAGAGCCTGAATGGGCGCCACCGGTTCGATGACCGGTCCGCGATTGCCGCCAACGATGGCGACCCACAGATCGCCGGGGCCGGTTGGCTCGACCACGAGAGTTTCGGCGGCCAGCAGGAAGTCGTCGAACACCCAGGCACCGGCCGCGAGATCAAGCCAGCGGACCCGGAACGAGCCGTTGCTGAATTGGGGCAACTCGACGCGGCGATTGCCGGCGCCGGTAAAGAACAGCGCCACCTCGCCCGCTTCGGTCGTGAGTGCATAGGCCTCGTCAGAGCTGCGCTCGACGAGCGAATCGTTGCTCGGCGTTGCAGAAAATATGTCGAAAGCGCCCTCGAAGGATCGGGCGGCGGCGATGTGACGCTGCGCGATTGCGTTGAACCCCAGACCCGCCTGCGGCGTGCCGTTGGATCGTCGGTGGTAGCGGGCGGCCGCGCCGCCGCCAAACAGCACCCGCCACAGCTTCGCTGCCGCCTCGTTGTCGGTGTTTTCCGCTCGGTCGGCGAACGAGGTTCCGGTGGCCCAATCGAAGTGAAACAACTTCAGATGGTTAATCGGCCGTCGCGCGACCTCATCGGCTTGCTCCGTATACCAGCGCAAGTTGTCGTAGAGCGGCTCGCCGGAGTTAGCGCCATTTTGGGAGATGTCGAGATAGGTATATGTGGAGGGATCGTTTAGGGGCTCGTAGTTCTCCGGCTGCGTGATGTCGCGGAAATTGGTGGTGGTGAAGGTCGGGGGTTGATAGCGCCTGCTGCTGGCGACATAGACCGGCTGCGACGTGTTGGTTTGCACGAACTCCGCCCAGTGTCGTTCGATCCCGGGCTCGAGGGAGCTCGCGTTTGCGACTTGATACAGCACGTGCGGGTGGCCTTGCGTCGCGGCCAGCAACCAACGCACGAAGCGGGCCTGATGCTCGTAGAGCGCGGGTACGTCGGCGGCGGTCGGTGCCGCTTCGAAAAAACCGCGGTTGAGGTGGCTGCCGCCGGCGTTGAGGCCCGCTTCGGCGTAGGTGTAGTTGACGTTGTTATCTGGGTTCCAGGCCGACACCGCCCAAGGCTCGGCGCTCAGTGATGGGAAGCTATCGTAGACTTCGATCTGCACGACGATGTCGCGCTGCGCTGTTGCCGTCAGAAAGTGCCGTAATGCGGACCAGTAGGCGGGGTTCGGCCGGGTCAGGTCGTAGCGGCCGTCGGGGACCTGTGCAAACGGTTGGGGATACTCGTCGTAGACCGGATTGCCCGCAGCGTCAAAAGACAGGCTCGTCATCGCATTGCGCAGGTAGTTGCCACCTGTCGCGACCAGAGCATCGAGCAGCTCGGTGAGCGCGGCCTCTTGCAGATGGAATGGCGCTTCGTCGTCGCTGCCGCCGAGCAGTAGTGTGGGTTGATCGCGGAACTGCCAATAGCCCAACGCGGCGGGGTCTGGTTGCAAGCGATCGGCGAGCGCGACCACGTCTATGTCGATGGTCTCCGTCGCCGTGAGCCCGTCGGTGTCCGTTGCCGTGATCGTCAGGTCATAGCGACCGGGAGGCGTTGTGTCCGCGGACCAGGTGATCGTCCAGCCGTCGTCTGTCGGGTCTGTGCTTAGCGAACCGGGAAGGTTTGTCGTGGTGGTCAAGGGAACGGCGGCGGCGGAATCCGGATCCGTCACTGCGACCGGAATGATCAGGGTGTCGCCTTCGAAGACGCTCCACGGGCCGATGGGCGAAAGGCTCAGTGGCAGGGGGTCGGGGTCCGGTTCGGGGCTGTTGGCGCCGTTCACCTCGACGGCATAGATCCGAATCGTGGGGTGGTTGGTGCGGGTGATGGTGACGTAGCGACCGGTCGCGCTGACCGGGCATATCGTGAGTCCGGTCGGGATCGAAGCGCCGGTCGCGGGAACCTCGCAGGTGGCCACTACGTTGGTCGCTTGTCCTGCATCGACCGTGTCGGCGATCGCTATGTCGAAGCGGTTGAAGTGCGACGTCTTCGGCGCGATGTGCACGGCGGTGATTGGCACGCTCGCACCAAGGTCAAGAGTGAACCAGCCGGTCTCGTCCTTCGCTTTGTTGCGCCAGAACGTGGTGAGATCGGGCGCGCCGCTCGGCACGACATCGAGCAGGCGCGAGGCGAGATGATCGTTGGCAACGACCTCGTGCACGCTGGCGGGCAGAACCTCGGCCCTGACCATGGCGGCATGCATCAGGAGTGCGGTGACGAGGGGCAGGGCACAGGACATCGGAAGACGACGAATCGGTGGCAGCATGCTCTCCCTCGGAATTTCCTGATGGTGCCTGTCGAGCTGAGCCGTACGGCGAGCCCGACCGTTAGTGTGCAACGAAATTGCTTTACATTGTGTCACCCTCCCGACACATCGCCCAGCGGTGCGGTGATTTCGGGAGTGTTCGAAGGAACGGCCGACCGATTTCAAGGCGCGTGAAGTTCCCATGAAGCGAGGCCTCAGACGTCTATAGCGCATACCGTGCGGCGCGAGCTCCGCTGCCAGCTCGAGCGGCAACCGGTGATCCGCGAGCGAACGGGTGAGTTTAGTTATAAAAGCCGGCGGGGTCGCCGGGTGTATCGCTCGACCTTTGAGCACCCCCTCAAAG
>JBCCGT010000019.1:0-106683 GCA_039029135.1 Pseudomonadota bacterium
AATCGTCGAAGATACGTGACTCGACGGGAAGCCCAGAGCGATGTGTTCGACTACATCGAGAGAGTGCACAATGCAGATCGGCGATCGGATATGGGCCGATCGACCTTAACTAAACCGTCCGAGAGATCTGGGTAGAACCCCCCACAGCGTCCACCCGGGTGAAGTCATTGACCTCCTTGCGGTAGCTTGTCCCTGCTGCGCCGTACTCAGTACCACTTGTCAGGATCAATCGCTGGCCATCGAGGCAAAAGCGGTCGTTAGGGCCGAATTCGACGGCTGTGTTCACCCCATCGGTCGCTAGTGTCTGCCGGCAACGTTCGATGGCCGATAGTCCGCCGATAGACCAACCCATGCCGAGGAGGCCATTGCCGCCGCGACTGGAATAGTTCAAGGCGATCTGCGGAGTAACGCCTGCTATACCCGGTGCCATAACGATGGGAACGCTGTAAGTCGCAGAACCCGATTCATCCACCCTGAAACTACCCTCGGTAGCACCTACAGTGGCTGAGAGCGTAGCCACGTTGCCACTGTAGAGAGAGCTGACAGTGGCGGTTTGTATCGATGGAGGTGCAGCCGGAGCCGCGGTCGCCACGATCGAGCCGTAAGGCGCATCCGGTTCGGGCGGAACTGGGTCATCACTCTCATCGTCGTCGTCCGGTCCATCACAACCGTCATCGTCTAGATCGAAGTCGCCATCGCCATCGTTGTCCAGATCGTCGTTGCATTCCGGCAATGGTGGCGGCGGAGGTGGCGTTGAACCGTAGAAAAAGGCTCCGTTGGCACCTTCTTGAGTAAATTGCTGTATTGAACCGCCGACCCAGTGGATAACGATATCGTCTTCACGGCTATCTCCATCTAAGTCCGTAAGTGACAGCATGCGGACGGTGTTCGCGTTTACAGCACTGCCGAATTCCTCTACTCCCAAGAACTGAGCATGTATCACCGGGTGACCATCGCTACTCCCAAGAAGGAGAACGGACATTTCTTCATGATTCGCTCCTAGAACCAGGAGGTCTACAAGTCCATCACCATTGAAGTCTCCAACAGCTATCTCCCCTGGTACAGCCTGTAGAGAACTTGTTGTTACTGAGTTGTCTTCTGTAGGGAACTGCCACCCACCTGTAGCAAGCCCTTTCAGCACGTAGCTCCCCTCGTCTCGAGGCTTTCGTATCGGAATGATGGTTGACGAAACGGGGACGAACGATCGGTCGATTCGCTGCAGAAACAAATCGTTGTACGCGTCTCCATCTACAGGTCCTCGCCACACCCTGTACTGGGACTGATCTAGCGATACTGCAAGGCTGCTTTCGGCACCTACAAGAAGTAGTACCGCAACGAGTCCTTTTGACCATTTAGAGTGCATTAGGGCGCCTTCCTAACTCGATATCTCGGAGAAGAGGGGACTAGATGAGGCACAGAGAACTGCTGCGGCAACCCCGCGTTTCGTCACTCAGCAGCGGCGGATAGACAACTCTCTAGCCCACTAGGATCTGGCTATATCCAGTAATTATCGTCAGTACGCTCAATCAACAATCCGGATGAAATGGGGTCTCTCTCGGTCACCCCAGGCGTGGCAGTCGCCGAACCCGTAGACGAAGACAGATTTTTCTTGAGCGTTAGCTGCGAGTAGCAGCGAATACATGTTCTGGCCGGCAGCGTTCTCTAGGGAAAAAGCCCATTGATTTCCATCATGCGCAGTGCTGCACGATGCCTTGTTGGTGTTCACAACCGTCTCGAACATCCCGACAGCTTGACCGTCGGTTGTTTGTAGAACCAAGAGTTCGGAGACAAGACCGGCACCGCTGCCCATCGTAGGGTCGTCCATATCCGGTGGATTTACATCTGTACTTTCATCGTCGTCTGATGGCGAATCACAATCAGGGTCGTTTGGATGGTCCGTTTCGCCGTCACCGTCGTTGTCAACGCCGTCTTGACATGCGGGTAACGGAGCGGCGCTATCAAAGGGAATGTCAAACATCCAGCCGTCAGACGTATCGATCGGTGCAGTGTTGTACTGTCGGGCCGGATTGTTGTTCCAGCCTGAATCCCGAGTTCCGATGGAGACCAGTATTCGGCCTGGAATCGGTTCGCCTTGGTCTAGCGTTCTCACATAGAAAGTGACAGTTGATTCACCAGCGAGAATCAAACCGTTCGCTTTTTCCGTCGTAGCGGTATTGCACTCTTCTTCGTTAAATGAGTACATCGCGCCGGCGGTTCCCTCGATTTCCAGGCTCGCGTACTGTGGGAGCGTAAACGCCTGATTATCACTACCTTGCATCTCAACAGTGAGTGCAATGCAATCCATAGTGCTTCTTGCAGCAGGCGGGTTCAGAGCGACAAAACGTGTGGGCCCCTGCGCGAGGGCAGCACCACTAGAAGTCAGAAGGACGACACTGGCGAGGAAGATCCGTGCGGTATTCCAGTAACTTGCCCGACCCGCGTTTTTAGAAGGTCCGCACACGCGGAGTAGTGCGAGCGATCGCTGACTTGCTTTGTGCTTCGAGTGGAGCTGCTCGTGACTTGTGCTCTGAGCAAGCTTGTATTGATGGTTCGAAGCACCAATAAACGCAGACACCATGCCAATTACCTCTGGCTATACGCTTCCATGCGTCTGGATACATAAAGCACACTTCATCCGCGGAGCATGCGACTGACACGATAAGACAACATACTTGCTTTAAGTGCAATGGTGGCACTTTGATATCACGGGTTTTCGGTAGAACTTTTTTGAGGATCGACCGATGTGAGTGAGAGGATGCGACGCTACCGGACAGAGTAATTTTCGTAGTGGTCTTTTCGTGCGCGCAACGAAGTCAAAGCGGTCTAACGGAACAGTGGTTCGATCCTGTCTTGTCTGCTCAAGCTGTTGAAATGTGGGCGATTTGATGCCCGCGAGAAGAGCGCTTTCCGCTATTTGCTTGGAGCGGATCAGGTAAAGAGCGCCCACGAAGAGGATGTGATGCTGCTTCTGACGTGTTGTCCGACTCGCACCGCGTTAGAAGACAATCATCGCTCGTTTGAAGAGGAACTCTGTACTTATTCATACTTAATTTTCGTGCATCTGCTGCAATGGACGCTCAGAAAATTCTTTTGTTTAACACCCAAGCCCGAGGTTGTGCGCTTTTAGATTGCGTGGCGCCTGGAGGACTCGCCGTTCGGTAGGTAAACGCCCTAGATTTCAATTCGGCCACCGTCGCTGCGACGTATTGCCGACATGCGCTGGTAACCAAAGCCGTTTTTTATCGCCTTCCAAACGTTCCACTGCTAAACACCTGTTGAAAGGCAGGTGGAGATGAATGATGAGAAAACGCGCACCATTCAGAGGCTGAATGACGAATTTCGGTATTCCGGTGGCAAGAAAGGCCATGGACGGCTGATGATTACGGAAGGCGTGTTCGCCCTTCCGCTAGAAACGCAGTTCGCGATCGTTGCAAAGGTTCAGGCTTACTCTGATTTCAACGAGGGCAATGATCCGTATGGCGAGCATGACTTCGGGACCGTCAGCCATAAAGGCGCAAAGGTGTTCTGGAAGTTTGACTACTACAACCGGTACATGAGTGCTGGCAGTGAGGACCCTGCTGATCCGGAAGCAACATCCCGCGTTCTGACCATCATGCTGGCGCGTGAGTACTGAAGCTATTTCCGCCCTCTGGAGCTACACCAAGCGCTCAAAATTGGGAGACTCCTCAATACGCCCGCGCAGAGCCATCAGGAGCGGTCCAAGATCTTTGCCCGCCATCAGCTTTCTGACCTCGGCGTCATCGCCAGCGAGTTCAGCGATAAGTGTGCCGTAGAGCTTCATGTACGCGCGGTAATGATCGAATCCTGGGTCTCGCCTTGTCATGGGCTGACCCCTTCTGCTGCGAGACGCTTCTCCAGTCTTGATATGGTGCGCTGTGACACTTGAAAGCGCGCCGCGAGCTCAACGCGTGTTACTTCGGGGCGGTTCCGGAGGATCTTTGTTGCCTGTCTGACTTGATCGTCAGTCATTTTCGGTGGTCTGCCGACCCTTACACCCCGCGCACGAGCTGCCTCCATGCCGGCGATGGTGCGTTCGCGTATGAGGTTGCGCTCTAGCTCCGCAAACACATGACGGACCTGATACATGCACAGCCCCATCGCTGACACGGTTTCCAATGGCTCCGTTATGCTCTGGAACCCAATGCCTTGCGCATTGAACGTCTCCAGATGATCGAGCGCATCTTTGAGTGAGCGGAAAGCGCGGTCCATCTTCCAGACCACCAACACGTCTCCCCGCGACAAAGTATCCATAGCTTCCTGGAATGCGGGACGCACTCTCGCGCAAGCCGATACACCGTCATCCTCAAAAATCGGGTCGCAGCCGTCTGCTCGAAGTGCTTCCAACTGCAGAGCTAGGTTCTGGTCTCTAGTGGAGACCCGCGCATATCCAACTCGCGCCATGGGTTATCTCTCTTTCTGCTCCCGTTGATTGAAGGCTAGACAATAGGGAACGTATATGTCCTAGGCGATATCGATAGGCGTTGTCAACGTTATTCTTCGACAAAGTAAGGCTGCACACGGGTGTATGGCTCTCGGATTTCTGATGACCACAATAGTGGCAAAACCGTTCCCTTTTGCCGGGTCGCCGGTGGCGACAAATAGCGGTCATCGCGGGTCTTGGGGTAGCGCTGAGCATGCCGGTATCGGCCGATTTACGAATTGATCTGGGCCGTCGCATTCTCGGTGCTTCAACGCACATCACGCACTGGACGAACCGAGAAAAGCAGTTCAAGTATCACTGCGAGATCTTTGAGAAGTGGGTGGAGAAGTCCGATAACGCGACCGATCGGGCAATTACCTATTCCTGCAACGAACTCGCCACGGCCATCTATATCTCTCCCGGTGAAGATATGGGTGATCATTCTCCAGAAAAGCTCGGCGTTGCCATTCAAGAGCGGCTACAAGAATACAACGTGCCCTCGCGCGTATTTATTGATCCGGCGCATGAACGGGGCACCTGGCTGGCGTTCTATATCAATGGAGAGACCTGGGCCGGGGAGCGCTTACGCCCGTCCCAGGCTATTCCAAAGTTGAAGACTGTGGCTGCGGAAACCAATCTCATCCTCATGGAGGCAGGCCGTATTGATGCTTGGATGCAATGAGATCTAGGGATTGCTCAGGAAATCCGCCAAGACACTGCTCTCACTCATGGCGGTGTCTAGTTTTTCATCCGGCAGAATGGATGATGGTGAATGCTCTGCCAACGCGTTTCGAATGGAATCACGCTGCTGTAGCCACTCCTGACGGTCAGGGTTTGACTTGACGTCGTCGGCTGAAATCTCGCCGCTAGCAACGCCATCAACGATCTCATCCGCGATGTACTCTCTGCGCTTGTCCTGATCCTTGATCGCTATGGCCCGTCGATAGGTCTCTTCATCCAGTAGCTCCGCTGCCCAAATTTCCGCGAAGTTCTCACCGTATTTGCGCTCCAGATTGTCTTCCAGGCGCCTGAGGCGATCTTGCAGCATGTCGAGCGTCGTCTGATCAACCAGCGCGCGCTTGCGTTTCTTTTCCTGACTACCGTGCGTGTTGTCCCGACCGGCTGTATTGACCTGAATGCCGCCGATCGACGCATCATCGGAGCCGTTCATCTGTGCGTGGATGTAATAGTGTTGGCGAAGCTCAGCGAGATCTGATTCGGGGGACAGCGTTCCCGCGTCATTGAAGCAATCGCATAGCCTAGTCATAGCAGCCTCGCTTCAATGCCACGCCCCGGCAAGCTACACCTTGCCGTTCAATCAGATCGCTCACGATCTGATTGGTATTCAATTTTCGGACTCCGCCCATTTGCCCTCCAGTCATTGACGCCGATAGATCGAAAATGCCAATCGATCTATGGAAAAACATCCCTATAGACTATCAGCCGGACCTTAAGAAACGGTTAACTGATTGACGTTATTGGGTTGGCTTCTAGAAGCTCAAATCGTTCAATCAATAAGGATATTTCTAGTCGCAGCCAGAGTCACCTCGGCGGCGTCAGCTCAGTGGCTTTTGAATCAGCTTCATTTGGTGGCCTGTACGCGTCCGATTATCGAGGTAAGCCTACGGCTGGGCGTCGACAATATTAGGTCTGACTAAATCAAGGCTGAACGACAGCAATTGACAAGCACACGAATGCAACAGAGACAAACTACCACTCTAAACGAGTACTTCTCGGAACCCGTAATAGCCTCTTACGTTGTTAGGACAAATCACGTTGCCATTCATCCATCGGTCAGAGATGATCATTACTAACCAAATTCCATAGTCATCAAGGACGCAAGTGTGTTCTCAGTAAAAAAACCGATGCGCTTAGCATTTTCCCTTATGATCGCCTTCCTGAGCCATTCGTCTTTCGCAATGGAGCTAACACCCATTCAGGATACCTTCGTGGTGAACGGTAGTCCCAACACAATCTACGGCAATCGGACGTTTCTCGACGTGCGAAGAGCGAACGCGTTTAGAGCGACACTTATCGAATTCGATCTCAGCAACGTCGAATCGCCTGTCACGAGCGCAACGCTCAGTCTATTTGTATCCCGCGTTAAAGATGGGGGACAAGTGTCTATCAGAAATTCGCGTGAGTCTTGGAGCGAGGAAACCACATCCTACAACACGATACCTAGACGATTCGGTAACGCGAGGTCGATCAGTGCAGAGATCGATGGGACAGACGTAGGGAGCTACATCGCAATTGATCTAACCGACGTGATCCAAGAAGCGGTTGACAATTCCGAAGTAACATTCGGTCTCTACCTCAGCAAGGACGCGGGAACGCCATCATTGAACGTCAGGTTCTCGTCAAAAGAGGGTGATTTCCCGCCTCGATTAGAAGTAGAACATGCAGGTGACGATCCCGTTGAAATAGGAATGGGCATCTTTCAGCACATCACGACGCAGTCGCCTGAAGTTGTGCTTGACCCAACTGAGACGCTTTCAGGGTTTGCGCAGTGTCCACGGGGTGACATCGCAACAGGTGGGGGATATAGGTTCTCGGAGACACATGAAGGCACAGACGTGCCATCAATTTCCGTGTTAGAAGCGAATATCGTTACTGCTACGGATGGCTCGCTTTCGGGGTATAAAGTCGTTGTCGGAAATACTGGCTTGCAAGCAACCAATCCCTCGGTTCTTTTCGTTTCTGTGAATTGTGTTCATCACACAGGAACGTAACTGACCCGGTTGGTGTGGGTTATGCGTCGAATCACACCCGCCCTTGCCTGCGATTTCTTGGTGAGATAGCGCTTGCTCCCATCACTTTGGGAGCAAGCGGCATGGGCAACCGCAGATCAGCAGGCGAATGGCAGCAACTGTTTGTTCAACCAAATCTTTAGAACCACAGGAAACACAACGCTCCTAGAATGGGGGCGAGGAATTCAATCTCGGTGCTTATCGTTCGTCGGAATTGAGCTAGTGAAGGATGTCTTCCGCTTTGCATGCGAGAAGCGTACGAGCCTTTGTATCAAAATGCTCCAGACCGAATACGCGCACCTCCCTTTCGGAGCCGTCCTCGAGATCTATCTTCATGTGGACCTGTCCTGTTCTGACGATGGATCTGAGTTCCGCCATTAAGTCTTCTGACTGTTCCGGCAAGTGAAAAGCCCGCAAGATATCTTCATTCGGCATGGGCACTCTATCTAGTCGATAGCCGTGAAAACTGAGGCCATCAACTCGATATAGAGGCCGATTCCCGGCAGGAACACTTGGTAGATAGGTCTGGATGGAAAAGCTCAGTTTCCCCACCGATGGGTTCGTTGGTCCATGTCTGTTTGCGACCGGGATTCTGAACTGAATGATCAAATCTGGGTAGAAAGGAGGTGTGGTAGCTCGGTGTGTGACGTTTAGCGTGCAGTAATCCGGCCACACCTGGAGTTTCCATTCGTTCCAAGGTTTGGGCCCAAGGTTGGGCCCGCTTGCGTTTGCATTTCCACATAGCACCGTTAGCAAAATGATAGACCGGCGGGTAAGTAGTCTGCCCATACCTATATACTAATTGTAAGAGCTCAGATTTGACCTGGCAGACAGTGCCAGATCCGCCTGAAACTAGCCTTCGAAGCAGACCTTCGAGCTGCCGCCATTTAAGCACTCTGGAGGACTCAGATCGGCCAACAACGGCCACTACACTAAGCGCCAGTATGCTCAATCAGTCTGGGCTACTCATCTAGTTATCGTCTGGTACGAACGCAAACGGCTCAACGTCGACAAATTCGCCCGCCGCAGACACGAGAAATATGTCCTCGAGACAAGAAATATCGCGCGGGCCCGTGAGTTCGTCTATGTGCCGCAGTGTGTGGGATGACAGGCTACTAGTGTACGCGGATATTGCCCCATCCGGATGCCTACCCAAAAGGAGTAGCTGCTGATCGACACGGCAGACGTCGATTACAGATTCCATCGGACCGAGTTCATACGTAGTACCTGCGTCACCCTCTGTCACGAAGACCTTGGACCCTTCCGGAGTCGGCCATGTAAACGCGGCTAAGTTAACATCTGACACAATACGTCCGCTCAATCCGTCTGCGGACTGCAGCGGAGGAAGTAAGTCAGATACCGCCAAGGTGTCTGCGTTCAGGGCCATCGCAACGATACGGTCGTCCCGACGCCCTATCGTTATCCATTGGGAGCCCCGAATCTCAACTCCCGTGACGCTAACTTCATCCAGTAGCTTGTGTATCGAAGACGTGCCCGGGTCCACGATCCAAAGACCACCCTCCTGGAACGACTGAACCAAAAGTCGATTGCCGAGGGTACCCGCGAGATAGAACCGAGCGGGCAACTCCAAGTGATCAAATCGTTCGAGAGTTACACCATCCGTCCCGTAGTCTTCCCCGCCAACCGGACAACTCACAACTAGAGATTCCAGCGGTTTCCAGCTGGCGCCGGAACTGGGCAGGCGTTCTTACGTGGTCCCGGGGTGCCTCTCCTGCGGCCGCCGGTGCCTATCGGCTCTTGGCTGATGTCGCGAGTGCGAATTCTTTGTTTGTACTGCAGCACCAAGCTGTCTCCAGGTACATGCAGAAATACTGTCTGAGCCAGCGTACGCGTGTGCGGGTAAAGCTGCCGCTCATTGAGTTCAGTGGTTGCACGCATCGGTGTGCAACCCATCCTCTTTCCCGAATACCTCACCAAAGAATGCTTTTTTGTCCGCCTTTCAAATCGTCGGACACTATCCAGAGAGGTAACAGAATGAGCGGACAACCCAAAGAAGAACTGTGCGTAGCGAGTAACGAAGAACTAACAAACCCTCAGTACTACCAGCGCTTATGGCAAGCCGTTCGCGATCAAAACATCCACCGTCGATGTTGGTTGGATGCCATCGCAGACGCACTAAGAGACTATGAAGGGGCTGTCTATTGGACTTGCAGACTCGAGTATGACATTCCCGAGATCGACGAGACCTTCGGAGACGATCCCGAAGTGAGATGGCTGGGTTACTATCTCCAAGCAGATGAAACCGGCGCAGCGCCAAAGAGGATCTCGACCAAGTTGGAGCGCCTTCGTTTGCTCGACCTGTACTTTCGCATTCGGCACCCGAACCTCGCGGCTGGCTTTATCACATAGGGCCTGGAGTTAGTTTTTCGAGATAGAGAGAACTGTAGGTACCACTAGCCATAGGGTGTTGTATGAAAGATGTTTGGACTCAAGCGCTTCAAAACTACTATGAGCTTGCGCCCTCCAAACTCTCTCCCGCAATGCTACAGCGGTTGCTTGATGCTGATCTCGCAGATGAAACGAGAGGCCAGAAGCGCCAAGAGCATGTGCTAGGGCTGGTCGCGAGGAACCACACGCTAACGGCACCCGGCATCAGTGACCTGATAGATCGACAGACCATTCGGGTGCTGCCCAGCCCTATTTGCGCTGCGTTTTCTAAGCCACCGAACACAATTGTGGTCGGCGACGGACTGATCGATCTGCTGACTGCATGCGGTTATTGGAGCGCGCTGGTCGGAGCGTTGCCAAAATCAGCCGATGAAGTGTATCCGCTTGAGAAACACCCGAAGATACCGCTCAGCGACGCGTTGGCGGTTTACACCTACGCGTTGCTCTACCGCTACCATGAGCACGGCGAGCCGTTGCCAGACTTCCGCGCGTTAGCCCACCAGTTCCCCAATCCAAACCTTGATACCCAGGTCCGGGACGCCATAGCGGGCGCCGTTATGTACATCCTGTTGCACGAACTCGGGCATCTCGCGCTAGGTCACCATGAAGGGAATGACGTGTCGCTTCCTTTTGACCCGCCTGCGCTTATCGGTGAGGCGCTCACGCTCTATCAACAGCGGGAGCTGGAAGCCGATCTATGGGCGATGGAAGCCATCCGACCCGATCTTCGAAAGATCCACACCGCCTGGATAAACATGGGCCTGAGCTTCCACTTTCAGCGCGGTGCACTACTTAGCGAAGCCTCAGAGTCACATCCACTCTATGTTAACCGACTGGCCTTCGCACACGCCTGTACCGATGAGCAGCTGCGCGCCGCCGGGGATATGGATGCACATCTCATCCGTATGGCGTCAGCCCACGAAAACATCGAGCGAAACAACGAGAAACGCGCCGCACAGGGGAGTCTGCCGTTCCTGTCATCGCTAACGCGCGAGGAGATACTCGATCAGATTGAAAGTCTCGCAACACTCATCCCCCTGGACGTATCCCCTGTGCTAGCTTCAGAGATACCCACCTGGCACACGTGCTTTGAAGGATCGGAATGAACAGACGCGTGTTGTTTGCTTCTAGGTCTGCAGGTCTCTGAAAGACTTTAGGAGGGCTCAGAAGGCTCCAAGAGACCCGGGTTTCTGCGCGCGAGATGAAAGAACCACTCTTCATGGATCCACTCGGCAAGGTAGCGCTTGTTCTCGGCATGGAACTGCTCAAGGATGCCTTGCGCATTCGCCTGGTCTAGTGTTTGCGCCGTAATAAACTCAACGAGATCGGGCTCGACGCCGAAGTACTGCGCATTGTTCCAGGGCTGCCTACCGAATTGATCCCGCAGGAGGAGGTCGATCTCCGGACGCGACAGCAATCGTCTGATCGTGGTCGCATTGTCTGATTTAGAGCACACCACGTGCGCCGCAGTCTCCAAGAATCGTGGATGTTGAAAGTTGATCGGAAAACCGCCATCGAGTATGCCGAAGAGTCGTTCGTCGACACGTCGATTTGCCGCATCCAGCATTTCAAGACCAAGTGTTACGAGTTTTTGTTCATCGCTCATCGCTCCTTCTTTCCCGGGCGCACGCGCGCCCGATTGCTGTTCCCACCGCGCTAGAAGCGCATCGACGACCTCCCTACCGGACGCTGCTTCCGAACTGACCAGACCGCTCCACTGACTCTCGCCAATGGGCAGCCCCCAATCTCGGAGACTGAACTGTCGACCCGAAGCGATGTTGGTCTGGTAGATACGCCACAACCGCGCTGCTTCATCTGTCATAGCGAGTCTGTCTCCGAAGAGTCAAGACCGCGTGTAAAGAGTTTCATTCGGGCGGGTAGTCCTCCAGTCACGTGGTTGGAGAGCGATCGGGCTTGCGCGAGAGTGGCCGTGGATTTTGTGTCGACGGGGTAATCCGCCTCCAGCAACACCAGGCTCCTCGGCGGATCGCCTTCGTAGATCAGTGCATCGACACCCAGCACGAAACACACGCGATTGGCGCCTGTGCGTTCATGTTGGAGCGCGATCAGGCCCAGTTCCTCCGGAGAGAACGCCAGCCATCCGGAGTAGATCTCGGGGTCTTTGTCCTCGCCGGGGTGATCGACCAGATCGATCAATCGCGCCCGGTTTCCGATTAGAACCATTAAATGCAAGACAGACTCATCACAGAGATAGTTGATCGCCTCACTCTCCGGTAAGGACGCCTCGAAATAGCTCTCCGCATCATTCACTCGCCCGAATGACTCCTGCAGAAAGAACGGCGCCTGAAGTTTGATGGGCGCAAGCAGCTGGGATCGATCGCAGAAATAGCCATCGCTGTCCGGATCGCTCAAGAAGCGAATAATCCCCTCAACGCGATCGGGTTCCGGAATGGCGTAGCGTTGTTCACCTGCCGAGCCGCCGCTCTGGCCTTTGCGAATACCACGTACGAAAGCTTCGAGCCTCCGACGAGGAACCAGGGTGCCGGTGGCCGCCTCGATATCGGCAACCAGATCTTCCCAGCCGTACATCTTGTTCCCGCCACCGCCCCACCCGACGCGGTAGCTCATCAAGATGTGCCGTAGTCGTTGATAAACGACCGCGTCGTATCGCTGTGGCTCCTGGGCGCCAACTTCCATTTTCTTTCGGCGTTTTCCTTTCCTAAGTCACCCCACAGCATCGCGAGCAAACCGCGAGCAAACCGCGAACTGTTGCTGGCTAGAGTGCGCAGCATGCAACGTCGAACCCACCAGCAATCAAACACCGAGGCGGAACGGGAGCCCTCGCAGCCGGTCGCCGATGATATCGAATTGGTTCGTACGAAACACAACCCGCAGTCTAACCCAGAGAGCATGCGGCAGAACCAACAACCCGCGCTCGAAATCCACGCACAGCTCCAGCGCGCTTTCGAGCACTTCAACAAAGAGCTCTTTGAGGGACGGTTTGGCGTGCGTCTGTCTGACGTCGTTTTCACAACCCCAAGGAGCAACCGATTCAAGGGGTACTTTCAGCAAGCGGCCTGGGTGTCGAATCAGGATTCTGAGCGCAGGGTCTCTGAGATCGCGATCAATCCGGCGTGGTTTCACACGCATAGGGATGTGTGCGCGACTCTCACCCACGAGATGGGGCATCAAGCTCAAGCCGAGTTTCCGGACGTGTTTGGCAGGCCTGGGAAAGGCGGCTATCACAACAAAGCGTTCGCGCGGATGCTCAGCACCCTGGGCCTCCCTACCTCTTCAACCGGCAAACCAGGCGGCGACAAAACAGGCGTTAGGATGAGCCACTATATTGTGGAAGATGGCGCCTTTCTTCGTTCGTACGAACGATTCGAGGCGCAACAGCGCGAGTTTACCTGGACCCTCGCCACCGCGCTTCAGCATCGCGACAAGCCCTCCCCCGAGCCCAACGATGATCAACGCCGCGAGCGCGAGCGCGCAGAGGGGCTAAAGCACAAGAAACGCCTCTCGAAGACGAAGTACACCTGCGAGAACTGCCAGCTCAACGCCTGGGCAAAACCAAACGTCCGCTTGATCTGCGGCACCTGCGAGGTGCCGATGGTGGACGCGTCTGATTCGTACAACGCAAAAGGCGCAATCGGCGGAGGGCGTACCCATGGGTAACGCCAATCCGCTGCTGATCTATGCCCTGTATCTGGGCTCAAGCCTGAGCTTTGTCGTCGTCAACATCGCCCTCGCAGCGTTCGCCACAGGCCGCGGCGTAAAGCCGCTGGCCTTAGCGGTTCTCGCAGCGGCTGTGGCCTATGCATTGTTCGTCTGGGCGATGCGCACCGCAAATCAGACACTCGGCGTCGCAGCCGCGTTATCGATGAGCTTGAGCCTGTTGCTTACCGGCGCCTGGTCAGCCATCCACCACGCTCCCTCAGCTTCTCAACTAGCAGCGTACGGCCTGCTCATCGGGGTCATAGCGCTCCTACATGCGGGGGTGCCGTCATCACCATAAAGAAGGACCCATACCTCATGTCTACCGGCAAGCGCACGCTTTTTCCCCACCCCGGCGGTGACAACCTGTTTTTCATCAATGAGGGCGCTGCACGTGCCTGGTGGATGGGACAACGAAGAACCCCGCGCGCCCCCGCAACAGCGGCAGCCGTTGAGGCGATCTTCGCCTGCCCCTCTTGCGCACTCGAGGTCAGAGAATCCGCTGGCGTCCGTGTGCAGTGCAGCGCGTGCGCGCATCCGATGCACGAGGTGAAGCAACCATGAACTACTACGACGCATTGGCAGCAAGAGCTGCCAACAATCAATCCCTGACTGGGGACCTATCCCAGCTTCAGGAAGAGGTTGCGCAATCGATCACTCGCGAGCGCGCGACGCTCGAGAGCGCGCTTGCTAAAGCAGAAGCGCTCAGAGGTCAGCTACACCCGATCACAGAAGCGTTAGTCCCTGACGCCAGTGATCATCTGGCCAGGGCGAACCGGGCGATCGGTACGCGCCTTCAAGACCTGGAGAACGCGAGCCTCGCGCTAAAGGCCTTTCGGCGACGCCATGGACGGGTGGCACCCCCTCGAACACCTTTCGCCCTCAAGACGACCCTCAATTGCACACTTGCCGTGCTCGTCGAAAGCGTCGTTAACGCGGGGTTTTTCCTCTCCGCCCATCTGACGGCCGGGCCGGTCGGTGCCCTTCTTGCGAGCACCCTGATCAGTGCAACGAACGTCTTTGTGAGCGCCAGTGCCGGTTACCGAATCGGCCGCTGGACGTGCTGGGGCGAGACCGCACCTGACGGCGACAAAGAACCTTTTCGGGGGACGCGCCGAAAGGCGAAGACCTTGTTAGTAGGCTTCATCGGCGTGATGGGCGGCTTTCACCTGACCGTCGGTTCGATCCGGGCACAGGAGAGTCTCACGGAGATTGTGCACTCACCGGGGGCATATCTGGACGTGATCACCCAGCCAGAGAGTCTATTCCTGGTGATGGCGGGTGTTGGAATGAGCGTCTTCGCCTACTACAAGGGCGTGAGCGGCTTTGATGATCCCTATCCCTGTTATGGGGATCTCGCGCGCCAGGTCGAAGATGCCGAGGACGCGCTGGCTGAGACGCACGAAGACGCGGCAGAGGAGATCCGCGATTACTACGAAGACGCCATCGAAGGGTCTTCAGACACCCTAACCGCGCATCGCCATCACTACGAGGCCTATAACGCGGCCGTCAACGAGTGCGTCACCGCACAACAGCGGCTGAGCCGATCCGTGCACACCGCCGAGACCCATCTGCGCTCCGAGGTACAGCAACTCTTAAGCCTGTATGACGGCGCCCCGGGCGATATCGAAGCGGCAATGAGTCGGGCGGAGCTCGATGCCTTCTGCGCTCTCGGCGCGGGACTCACTTACACCTTGCCCACGCAAATTCCCTATCCAGATCAATCGGCGCAGCACAACGCCGCCGCGGGGGCGCGAGACAAAACGCTGGCCGCCGTGGCGGCGCTCTTGCCCGCTCCCCAGACAGACAACCCCAACCGGAGGTCTCATCATGCCTAGACGCGGAAGTCGACGTAGAAACAGGACACGCAAGAACAAGGGGCTCAGCCCTGCATCGCTCGCCGGTTATGGCGCCGCGATCGCCCTCGGTGTCGGCGGTCTCGGTTTTACAGCCATCAACGCCATCGGCAAACCGGTGCCTGAAAAGAACGGCTGCTTTGTCACACCACGCCAGGATCACACGTTGATCCTGGTGGACGCGAGCGAGCCGCGTTGGAACGCCCACCAACAACGATCCATCCGCAACGCGCTGGACCAGGTCTACGAGGGCCTCGGGTTCAATGAGCGTCTCAGCGTCTTCACCAGCGAAGAGGATCAGATTGGCTCGGCCGCGAAGATCACGCCGCGCTTCAGTGTCTGCGGCACGGCCCGTGCGCCAGAGGAGCTGGAATCGATCGGTGCGGAGTCCGCCAGTGAAGGCTATCTCCGGCGTACGAAAGAACGCCTCTACGACAAATTCCTCGGCCCTGAGCTGGACGCGCTGCTGACGTTGTCGCCTGAGTCGGATCGACGACAGCGCTATCAATCCCCGGTGCTCGAACTGCTACAGGCAATCTCCCGGCGACCAGAAGCACAGCACGCCCGCAAGCTGATCGTCATCAGCGATCTGCTGCAGAACTCGGATACGGCGCAGTTCTGCACGGTCCGCATGGCCATGCCGTACTTTGAGGTGTTTCGGCAGAGACGCTCCTACGCACGCCTAACCCCGGAAGGCTTCGACGGCATCGATGTCGAGTTGTATCTACTGCAGCGTCAGGGCTTCGGCGGTCCCGCCCTGCCCTACTGCCGCGACGAGGAAGAACTGGTCCGGTTCTATTCCGACTACTTCACTCACCATGGCGCGCGTTCAGTCACCCTGACGCGCTTGCGTGATGGCAATGTCGGGTAGAGCCGCGCGCCCATCGGGCGAGCATCAGGAGCCCGGGCCGCTGATGCTCGCCACCATCGGGTCGGCCTTGATCTGGGGTGCTATTCAGCTGGGGCCGGTGATGGGACCCAGCGGCCTTCAATGGCTGCCGACGTTGCTGTGGGGTCTCGGCGGGTTATGCGCCCTCAGAGTGTTCGCGGACGGCCTGTTGATCTTCGCCGGTCTCATTGAATGGTTCGCTTCTCGGCAGCCGACCGGTCAGAACGGCACTGCCGATTGGGCGACCTGGAAGATCCTCAAGCCGTCCCTCGCGAAACCCGGCACGGGCGCCTTCTGGGGCCTATTGGCGAAGACTAGGAAGGCGCTGTTCTTTGACTTCGTGAGCAACGCGATGGTCGTGGCTCCGGCGGGCAGCGGCAAGGGCATCTATGCGGTGATCCCGGCGATCTTCTCTATCACGGCCTCCAAGGTCATCGCTGACTTCAAGGGCGAGTTGGCGTGCGTCTGCGCACCGATGCTTCGCAAGCGCGGCGAGACGGTCAAAGTCCTTAACCCCGCCGGTCTGTGGCCGGATCAGCTGGGCGAGAGCGACAGATACAACGGCCTCCACATCATCGTCGATAACCTCTACCGCCCCGGTGGCCTGCGGGACATGCCTGATGATCTCGCGGAGTTCAGCAAGCAGGTGTTTCCGGAGCCGAGCGCGGCCGAGGGGGAGAACGTCTACTTCCGCAACGGTGGCCGGCGCGCCATCGCTGACGCCACCGCCATCGAGGCCATGATCAATGGATACCTGGCGACGGTCTCTGCAGTGGCCTTGCTCGTCGAGGATCGCAGCGCCTTTGAGATGCATATGCGCTGGCTGGTGGGTATCGATGCCGCCGGTAATCCGCTCGAGGGCGGCCCCATGCCCATTGAGCAATGCGAGTGGGCGGACCTGCACGATCCCGAGGACTTGCGCGAGTTCATCCTGCTGATGCGCGCCCGGGCCAGCAACTGGATCGCCATGATGAGCGGTGCCGACAGCCGCACCTTCGATAGCTTCGCGAGCGGCGCGCAACAGGCGCTCGCGCCCTTTGCCTATGGGCGGCTCGCCCCCGCCATGGGGGAGTCCACCTTCTCCATGGATGACCTGAAGGACGATCGGGTCAGTCTCTTCATCATCAGCGATGCCTCCCGGCCGGAAGTGTTTAAGGCCTACAACGGCCTGATGCAGTGGTGCGCCATGACCGCGCTGAAGCGCCACCCGAAGAAGGAGGTGCCGGTCTATTTCATTCTGAATGAGGTCACGAACTACTTCGTCAACGGCCTGGCCTCCCTGCTCACCTGGGGAAGGTCCTTTGGGCTCAGGCTGTTTATTGTGTTCCAGGACCTCTCTGCGTTTGCTAAATCGTACGGCGAAAAAGAGCTGGAGACGCTGTTCTCTGAAACCGAGATCAAGCTCTTCCTGCCAGGTCAGCGTTCCCCCAAAACCCTGGAACGCATCAAGGGACTGCTGGGCAATCGCTCAGTAGCAAGCGTCAGTCGCAGCCAGGATGGGCTCCATAGTGCGGTGCGCGAACAGGTGAGCGAGCAATCTCGTCCCTTGCTGGATGAAGACGAGATCCGGCGCACCGAACGCGGCCTGTTGATCGTACGACAGAACCCGCCCGCTCTGATCGAACCGGTCGCCTACGCCGCGATCGACCCCTGGCGTAAAGAAGCGGACATCAACCCCTTCCACGGCAAACCATTCCTGCAGCGCGTGAAGCTGCGCCTGAGAGGAGCACGACGATGACTCAGTCCTATCAACCCAAACGCATTCACCTGTGGCGATTGGT
This sequence comes from Pseudomonadota bacterium, assembly GCA_039029135.1. Classification (GTDB taxonomy): domain Bacteria; phylum Pseudomonadota; class Gammaproteobacteria; order Pseudomonadales; family Azotimanducaceae; genus JALZVT01. Next base: position 17,805 of record JBCCGT010000019.1, read on the forward strand.
CTCCGCATCGCTGAGAGGCGTTGCCGCATTGGTGAAGACCCTGGCCAAAGCCTGGCCTCTGGCACTCATCGCGGTGTGTTTTCTCTCTCCGATCTCGCCGCATCTGCGCTGGAGTTACACCTACACCGATGTGGGCAGCTACCGGGTCTATCGCGACTGTGCATACCTGGGTGTGACTGGCGAGATTTTCCCGGATTACAGCGAAACCTGCCCTTTAATCGCCCTCATCGATCGGCGCACGCATCGATTTGTGCGCTGAGGTAACCAACCCCCAACCCAGAAGAGGAGTCTCAATCATGAGCAACCCCCAACACCCAAACCCAGCCAGCGGTCAGTTCGATCCGAACGCGCAAGCAGCACAGACCTCGCCGGCGCAGAACGCACCTAACCCGGGGCAACCCGTCCCATCGAGCGGCGGGCGGAAACCCGACTTTGTCGCCTACAACGTCGAGCAGGGCGCGAACGGCAAGGGCTACTTCAACAAGATCGGCGCGGCCTGGGCGCACAAGGATGGCCAGGGCTATGAGGTCAATCTCGATGCGGTACCCGTTAACGGTCGGGTCTCACTGCGCGCCCAGCGAGAACAGCGTGCACAGGACTACGCGAGGGAACAGGCTGCATCCCAGCCCAATGAACAACACGTAACCCCGGGCTATGAACCGGCGCAGTAGCGCCACCACACAGAGCGCCCTCGACGAGCGTTGGGCGCGCCTGCCACCGGGTTTGAGAGCGGTGGCCCCGGCGCGCCCCGCTTTCGAACTGGCTCGCGATCCGCTGATGCGAGCGCAACTTGACGCCATGAAACAGACCGAGGCCGAGCGCCGGGAGGCGCAAAGCCCGGGCTCACAGATGGTGAAGCTGCATAAACCGCTGCCAGCCCTGAAACCGAAAGACCACCAATCGGTGGATCGATCCCAGTTCAACTGGCAATGGTTTCAGGAACAGCGACGGGCGGCATTGGCGCAGATAGAGAATGCGCCCAGACCATATGACTCGCGATCCGAACCGGCGGCCAGTCAAGGTCCGGCGCTCTTGCCATGACTGAGTACCGGCTTGTCAGTACACCGAGCTAGAACAACAAAACAGATAACCAAAACCAACCACCGAAACAGAACACCAAATCAGAGGAGACCAGCCATGGGCAGAGAGGTCAGGCGCGTTCCGCCGGATTGGGCACACCCGATCGGCGACAACGGCCAGTACAAGCCGCTGCGCTGCGGCGAGATGCCTGATCCCCATCAGGACAGCGCCACGCATTACCAGATGTATGAGACAACCAGCGAAGGCACACCTATCTCTCTGGCGATGGAGAGCCCACAGGCACTCGCCCAGTGGTTGGTGGATAACGAAGCCAGCGCGTTCGCCGGACAGACCGCCAGCTATGAGGCCTGGCTGCAGGTCTGCGAGGGCCGCAGCGTGGTCTCTGGCGTCTTTCACAACGGACGCGTGCTCAACGGCGTCGAACATGCGCTGCCGACGGCCAAGCGTACAGAGAACGACGAACAAAAACCGTCAGCGACCCAGCAACGTCATTCCCACTGAGTTCAGTCAACCGCAACAACACAGGAGATAGCCCATGGAGCCGATCACACCGCTGATCAACGAAAACACCGGACCCCCAACTTCAAAGCGTGACGAACCAGAACGCGAGCCAAGCGTCGAGGACTATGAAGCCATGCTGGGCGAACCCGATCTGAGTGACGATGAGGCGCACGAACTCCTGAGTCTGCTACTTCAGATCACCGCCACCTTTGCCCGTATTGGCTACGACCTGGAATTGCAGCCCGAAGCGGGGAACAAAACGAGATTGTTGTTGGCACCGATTCAAAATCACGCTAACAAAGTACTGCACCTATCCACCAACCCGGCCGACGAGCAGCCAACCGCTGACGGCCACCGACCCGAGGAGGAAACCGACCATGAGCAACCCTGAAATCGCACTCATCTACTGCCGCGTCTCACACACCAAACAAAAAACCTCCGGGACGGGGCTCGACAGCCAGGAGCACCGCTGCCGTGCTTATGCCGCCTCAAAGGGGTACACGGTGGAAACCGTGTTCCCCGATGATGCGAGCGGCGGCGGGGACTTCATGCAGCGGCCAGGCATGGTCGCGATGTTGCGCTACCTCAAGGCCCGGCCGCACCAGCGGTATGTCATCGTATTCGACGATCTGAAGCGCTTCGCGCGAGACACCATCTTCCACTGGAAACTCAGAGAAGAGCTCGCGATCTATGGCGCCCGGGTTGAGTGCCTCAACTTCAACTTCGAAGACACGCCTGAAGGCGCCTTCGTCGAAACCGTAGTCGCCGCCCAGGGTCAGCTCGAGCGGGAGCAGAATCGCCGCCAGACTCTGCAGAAGATGACCGCCCGGCTCGAACAGGGGTACTGGGTGTTTCAGAACCCGGTTGGGTACAAATACGAGAAGACGCCGGGGCACGGGAATCTTCTCGTCCCGGATGAACCGGTCGCTAGCATCGTACGGGAGGCTCTTGAGGGCTATGCGAGTGGACGGTTTCAGCTTCAAACCGAGGTGGCAAGGTTTCTGGAGCAGCAACCGGTGTTTCCACGCGACCGCAAAGGCCGAGTCCCGGGCCAAAAAATCAAAGACATTCTCACCCGGGTGATCTATGCCGGTTACGTCGAAACACCGACCTGGAACATCAAACGGCGGCCCGGCATGCACGAGCCGCTGATCAATCTCCAGACTTTCCAGGCGATTCAAAATCGCCTGCAATCGAACGCCTACGCGCCAATGCGCAAGAATTTCGATGAGGACTTTCCATTGCGCGGCTTTGTGCTCTGTCAGGACTGTGACAAGCCACTAACGGCTTGTTGGAGTCAGGGGAAGAACAAGGCGTACCCCTACTACTACTGCGTCACCAAGGGCTGCGAGAGCCGTAGCCGGACGATCCGACGCGAAGTCATCGAGGGAGAGTTTGAAGACCTCCTAAAGGCGATCACACCGCACCAGGATCGTCTCAAGATCGCCGCGAAGATGCTCGAAGACTGGTGGAAGCATCTTGGAAAAACCGAAACAACCAAACTCATCACCCTGAAGACGCAGCTCTCGGGAATTGCTTCGCAGATCGAGCGCTTAACCGATCGACTCATTGATGCGCAGTCGAGCGCGGCAATCAAAGCCTACGAGAACAGACTTACAAAACTGGAAGAGGACAAGGCCGTGCTGGAAGAAAAAATCGCGGATCCAACAGGGCCGCGTTACCCCCTAAGCGAAGTACTTCGAACAACCCTCTCGTTCCTCTCAAAACCCCATAAGTTATGGGCTTCAGGGCGAATTGAGTACCGTCGCGCGGTGCTCAAATTAGCCTTTAGTGAGCGAATTTCCTATGCCAAGGGCAAAGGCTTTTCGAACACTAAATTCTCTTTGCCTTTCAGGGAGTTAGGGTCGTTTAGGGAGAGTGAATTGGCAATGGCGCGCCCGGGATGATTCGAACACCCGACCTCGTGGTTCGTAGCCACGCGCTCTATCCAACTGAGCTACGGGCGCCTAGCGTGATCCCCGTGGCACGAGACCTGCGGGGCGCGGTATTATCTGAGCGCGCCCCGCCGGGGTCAACACTCACGACCCACCGCCTTTGCGGGCCGAACGCCCGACCGCGCGCGCAGCCTCAAAGCCGTCGCGCAGAGGCGCGCCCGGGACCAATTGACGCTCGAGGACTCGCTGCCAGCCGTGAAACCGGAACCCACAGACGACCCCTCCCCGACCGAATATCCAGAGCCGCGGCTCGTTCCTGACGACAGCGACTCGCCGCAGCGCCGCTTCCACGGCTGGCGGCTGCTGGGCGCCATCTTCATCGTCGTCGTCGTGCTGGCCGTAGTCAGCGCCATCGTCGACTGGGCGGTGATCGGTCCGCTCGAAGGTCGCATCTAGGTCGACCCACCTCATCGAGGACACAACGGCACAACAGCATCCCGGGTCGCCGCAGCGCGTACTGGTCACCGGCGGCGCGGGGTTCATCGGTCGCTATGCCGTTGCCGCGCTGCAGCGCGACGGCCATCAGGTGGTGCTAGGATCGCGCCGCCCGGAACTGGCCTCGAAGCGTCTCGCCTCTGCGGGCGTTGACCTAGCGGCGCTGACCCACCGGACGCTACGCTTCGAAGCTCGGCTCGATGCGGCGGCCTGGTCCGCGTCGTTGCGCGACGTCGATGTCGTGCTCAACTGCGTCGGCATCCTGCGACCCGTCGGCCGCGCCACCTATGATCGCGTCCACCACCTCGCACCGCGCGCGCTTGCGAGCGCGGCGAAGCGCATGGGCAAGCGTCTGGTGCACGTCTCTGCACTGGGCCTGCACGCGGATGCCGGCAGCCGCTTCATCACCTCGAAGCTCGCCGGCGAGCGAGCGATCGAGGCGGTTGGCGGCGATGCGATCATCGTCCGCCCTTCGCTGCTCGACGGCGCCGGCGGCTACGGCGCCGCGTGGCTGCGCGGGGTGGCCAGGCTGCCGGCGTTCGTCGTGCCAACAAAAGCGAAAGGTCGAATCGCGGCCCTGCGAGTGGAGGATCTGGGAGAGGCGCTCGCGCGGCTATGCGCGCTACCGCAGCCAGATAGGGCCGCCGTCGAGCGCGCGGCCGGCACTTGCTGCGTCGAACTGGGCGGTCCTGAGCACTACACCTTCGAGACCTACATCCAGGCACTGCGCTCCGCGGCCGGTTTGCCCCCCGGCCGGGCGCTGCGCGTGCCCAGCCCGATCACGCGACTGGTGGCCCACGTCTGCGACCTGCTGCACTTCACGCCGTTTTCCTACGGCCACTGGGAGCTTCTACATCGGGACAACGTCCCCGTCGACAATCAGCTACCGCACCTTCTACGCCATCCCGCCAGGGCGATCGGCGGCGCCTGATCCAGGCAGGCGGCCGGCAGATTTTACGCAATCGTCATGGGCAATCGTTGACCCTGCAACGCCGATTCGTCATATATTGGGGCGTGTGACAAGGCGACAAGGACGCACCGATGGCCGAACACACCGCGACGCACAGCCGCACTACCCGCCGCTACATGGTCAGGACAGCCGCGCACGACCGTCCCAGTATTCGCACCTGGTGGCCTTTTCTGCTCGCGCTGCTCCTGCTGTATCTATGGGGCGCCTTCGTGATCGCACCCGACATGCAGTCCGACGTTCGCGAAGGCGTCAGCCAGCAGTTGAGCGCCATCATCGATGCGGACCCCGGTGGGCTCGACGTCAGCAGCAGCGGCCAAAACGTCGCGATCTCGACTAGCTGGGCCGCGAGCGACGAACAGCTCCGCGCCGTGGCCGAGGGCGTGCGGTGCAACACCTGGATCGGTCGCCTGACCTGCCCCATCGACGTCGACATTGCCCGCCGCGAAGCGCCTGCGCAAACAGCCGACATCCAGCCCAGCGCGGCTGCGGCGGCCGAGCCGATCGAAACAGCGGTCCCTGCGCAGCCAGCGCAGCCCCTGGTCCCCGCCGAACACCACGATTTCAGCATCCGTAAGGCGGGCGGCAGTTTCGCCGGCAACGCGCGTGTGGCCGGTGTAGAGGATGCTCACGCGGCGGCCTTGGACGCGGCGTTTGGGGACGGCGCCGGGATCACCATCGAACAATCGACGGCCAGCGCCCTGCCCGGCGACATCGGGGCGATCGGTCGCGCGCGCGCCCTGCTCGACCTGTTGGAGCGCGGCTCGGCCAGCTACGACAACGGAGTCTTGAGCGTCGCAGGACTGGTCTCGGCTGACCGCGAGGCCGCAGTCCGCGGGCTGTTCAACGAACCGCTCGACGGCGTAGGCAGCGGCGATCTCGCGCTGCGCGTGGCCGCCGCGATCGATACGTGCAACAGCGACTACGCCGCCGCGCTCTCGGATTCGACCATCAACTTCGCCACCGGCAGCGCGGTCATCGAAAGCAGCAGCCAGCCGCTGCTCGCGCGGCTGGCTGAGGTCGCGCGTAACTGCCCGGGCTATCTCGCCGTAGAGGGCCACACCGACAACGTGGGCAACGCGGAATTCAATCGGGGACTGAGCCAAGAGCGCGCGCAGTCCGTGGCGAGCGCGCTAGCCAGCTTGGGCATCGACAGCACGCGTCTGCAGGTCAGCGGTTACGGCATGGACCAACCGATTGCGGACAACGAGACGGCCAGCGGTCGGGCACAAAACCGACGCATCGAGATACGCAGCATCGAGATCAACAACTGATCGCGCTCGACAGGCACACAGGGACGACACACGGACTCGTAACAGCACTGATTAAGGATCATCCGGGAGGCACCGATGGGATATCTGATCGCCAAGTACACGCTATTGTTTTTGCTCGCAGCGCTGGTGGGCTGGCTGGCGGGCCGCTGGTGGACGCGTCGTTCGTTCGTCGATGTCACCGAGTCCTTTGAGCGCTTCGAGTCGCTCGACGGCTGGACTAAGGGCGTCGATAGCAAGCTCGATAGCCTTGCCGGCGACATCACGCCCCTGCGCGGAGATCTACGCAGCGGCTTTGAGGGCATACCGCAGCCGCAGAAGGTCAACCTGGGCGGCGTAGAGCAGCGCCTGTCGAGCGTCAACGAACGGCTCGCACAGATGGACGGCGCCTTCGACCTGCAGCCGCTGCTGGATCGCATCAATGCCGTCGACGAGCGCGTCAGCGCGATCGACGTGCCGCCGGCACCCGACCTCCAGCCGCTACAGGCGCGACTGGACAGCGTGGCGAAGATCGCGAGCGTTGACCTGCGGCCGTTGGAAACCCGGCTGCAGGCGCTGAGCGACGACGTCGCCGACATCAAGTCGGGGGCGGCGCGCGGCGACGCAATTGACGAGCGCTTCGCCGGCCTGCAGGGCGCGCTGTCGACGCTCGGAGCCGACACCAGCGGCGAAGACCTGCGCGCCGAGGTGCAGGGACTGAAGACCGCGTTGCACGGCATCGAGATGCCAGTCACCGATCTGGGCGGCGTCGAATCGCGCCTCGAGGCCATTGAGGCTCGCCTGTCGCGAGACGAGGGCGCGGCCGAAAATCAGGCCGCTGTGAACGCGCTCGCGGCAGCGACGGGACGCATCGACGACCTGGAACAGTCGCTGCGCAACATGCCCGCACCCCGGGCAGACCTCGGCGATCTGGACGCCCGGCTAAATAGCCTCACGGCCGCGGTAACCGGCAACAGCGGTGATGTGGATCTGACGCCAATCAACACCCGGCTGGACGCGCTGCAGCGCAAGGTCGAGGCCATCGAGATACCACCGGCGGTACAGCCTGAGAAGGTGGATCTGAGCGGCCTGACCGCCAGGCTGGGCGCCATCGAAACCAAGCTGCAGGGTGCCGCGTCAGGCGGCGACCTGCGCGCGGATCTGAATCGACTGCAGTCAACGCTGACCACGCAGTTCAGCGCCGGGCAAAAACCCACGGATCTGGCGCCGCTGGAGTCGCGACTGGCGAGCCTGGAGGCCCTGCTGCGAGAGCGACCCGCCCCCGCCAGCGCGGTGGATCTCAGCCCGCTGGAACAACGACTGCGCGAGTTGCAGGTGCGCATTACGGCGCTAAACAGCACGCAAACGACCGACCTGCAGCCCGTCGACGATCGCCTCACCGCCATCGAGGCCGCACTCAAAGCGCTGGCCGAGCGTGCCCCGCAGCCGTCTGCGCCGCCGCCAGAGCGCAGTGCAGGCCCCAAACTGCTCAGCTCGCCAACACGCGGTCCGAAGGACGATCTGAAGCGGATCTCGGGCGTCGGGCCGAAGCTTGAGCGCCTGCTGAATCGCAACGGCGTGTTCTACTTTTGGCAGATCGCCAGCTGGTCGCCGGCGGACATCCAAATCATGGACGACCGGCTGGAGGTGTTCAAAGGCCGGATCGAGCGTGACGACTGGGTGGAACAGGCCGGCAGTCTCGCGCAGGAGACCGGGTCGGCCGTCGAGGCCTGATCAGCGCTTTGGCTTGCGCTGCCCGCTCTATCCAGCGGGTGGCGTCGGCGGAGTTGGCGGCATTGGCGGCATTGGCGGCATTGGCGGCATTGGCGGAGAGGGAGGGATTCGAACCCTCGATAGGGGATTAGCCTATACTCCCTTAGCAGGGGAGCGCCTTCAGCCACTCGGCCACCTCTCCAGTCGGCGGCGAAGATGATGCCCGCTGATCGAGCGAATTCGCTGCCGAATGTCGCCCCTTGGTCGTATCCATCCCTCTTATGCCAGCTTCTGCCAGCGAGCGAATGGCGAGCGCATCGCGCGCACGCCGGACCGGTGGGCGATGCGCAGAATACTGGAACCTTGCTTGGGTGCCTAGTCGTTTGGTCGACTCCACCTGGAACCGCCTGCCGGGGTGCCACCGTGGGTGCGGGGCCGCGCCATTCGGTCCGGACGGTCCGCCGTAGGGCGATCAACGCGCGCACAACGATCCAGCGACCGAATGATCGCTAGATGGTTTAGTGTGGGCGTTGGGTGGTTAAGACCCCAGAGTCACGTCTCGTCCCGCGAGCGCGGGGGGGGCCTCTGCGAGCTATCAGGCCTGCTGATTTTTGCGCGCAGTTTCCGTCGATTCTTTTTGGATGCGGTCGTAGATCTCTTCGCGATGCACAGCAACGTCCTTGGGCGCATGCACACCAACCCTGACTTGATTACCTTTGACGCCGAGAATCGTTACCGTGATCTCGTCACCAATCATCAGGGTTTCACCAATACGGCGGGTCAAAATCAGCACAACTGGTTCCTCCGTGTCCTCAAGCATCCACCGGGAGGTCTACCTCACGACGGTGCTGGAGAACGATGGCCGGGCGCCATTGGGATGACTCCAACGCCCGCTCGCATATTCCCTCGCAACACCAGACGCCGGCACACTAATAGCGACCTGCTTCTCTTACCGATCGAGCAGTGCCAGCGATGCGCCTAGCATCCCTGGCGGGCCAAAACGGCAACGTTCTCGAATCGAACCAACCCCCACGAAGGAGCGCCATTCGGTCGCACCCCAGGGCAGCGAATTGCTGACCTAACGCGCGCGGCACCCATCTCCTCCCATCACTCCAGTCGGTTCAGCCGAGCCTGCAAGTCAACCATCCACCCAACGGGCTTAGACCATCATGTCTGTTTGTGGTCGACAATACTAAGTTATGGACACGAGACCTTCGACCGGCCTCTGTATCGTAATCGTAAAGAGTGTGGCGGGGCAGCACCAGCGAAATTTGCTAACAATCGTCCCAGCACACACTCATTTCTAGCGTAGCTGAGGATTGCGTTGTTGCCGATGAATTCTGGCATTGTGAGACAAGCGCACAGAGCGCCTCGCCCCCACGGATGCGTCAAAAAATTAGCGCGCGAGCACGGCGTTCAGCGAGCAGAAACGGGCCGAGCTAGGGAATCAGGCGGCGAGCCCAAAGGCGTCGTGGATGGCCCGCACAGCGAGTTCGAGGTAGCGCTCGGCAACGACGACCGAAATCTTGATCTCGCTGGTCGAAATCATCTGTATGTTGATGTTCTCTTCTGCGAGCGCATCAAACATCCTTGTCGCAACACCGGCGTGGGACCGCATCCCCACACCAACCACCGACACCTTGGCAATGGTGTCGTCCGCGGTGACCTCCCGCGCCTCGAGGTCAGCGCACACGGCCTGCAGCAGCCGCTGCGCCTGCTTGTAGTCAGAGCGCTTCACCGTGAAGGTGAAGTCGGTCAATCCATCAGCACCGACGTTCTGGACAATCATGTCGACTTCGATGTTGGCCGCACCCATCGGACCGAGGATCTTTGACGCCATGCCTGGTACGTCCGGCACGCCCTGCAGGGTTAACTTGGCTTCATCGATGGTGTGGGCGATGCCAGAAACGACGGGCTGTTCCAAGTCGTTGTCCTCCGTTGTGATCAGCGTGCCGGGTGCGTCCTTAAAACTGGAGCACACGCGCACGGACATTCCGTACTTGCCGCCGAACTCGACCGCCCGGGGATGCAGTACCTTGGATCCCAGACTCGCGAGTTCGAGCATCTCCTCGAACGTGACGCTGGCCAGGCAGCGCGCATCGGGAACAATGCGAGGATCGGCGGTATAGACGCCGTCGACGTCGGTATAGATCTGACACTCGTCCGCATTGAGAGCAACCGCGACCGCAACCGCCGTGGTATCCGAACCACCGCGACCAAAGGTGGTGACGGCACCCTCTTCGGTGACGCCCTGAAAGCCGGCGACGACCGGCGTAATGCCCTGATCAAGACACTCGCGCAGACTCGCATCTTCGATACGCTGAATGCGGGCCTTTGAATGGTGTGTGTCAGTGACGATGCGCACCTGACTCGCGAGAAATGATCGCGCCGGGCAACCCAGCTCGGTGAGCGCCATGGCCACTAGCGCGATCGACACCTGCTCGCCGCTCGCCAGCAGCACGTCCATTTCTTGCGGCAGCGGCTCTGTCATGATCTCACGCGCGAGCGCGGTCAGGCGATTCGTCTCGCCGCTCATGGCCGAGACCGTCACGACCACGTCGTGCCCTGCCTGCCGGCTGGCAGCGACACGCTGCGCCACGGCCTGCACCCGCTCGGGACTGCCGACGGATGTGCCGCCGTATTTGTGTACCAGTAATGCCATGCTCAGTCGCCGAGCTGTGTGCTCACCCAGCCCGCGAGAGAGGACAGCGCGCCGGGGAGCGCAGCGACGTCGTCGCCACCACCCGCACGCGCCATATCCGGACGGCCGCCGCCCTTGGCGCCAACCTGCGATCCGACGTGGCCTATCGCCTCGACCGCTTTCACCTGTCCGGTCAGCCCTTTGCTGACGCCAGCAATCAGAGAGATGCGCCCGCCTTCGACGGCCGCCAACACGATCACGCAGGGATCGAGCTTGGCGCGCAGGCTATCCAGCGTTTTGGGCAGCGACTTCGCATCGCCGGCGACCTGAGCCGCGAGCACCTGCACCTCCCCCACCCGCTCTGCCTGAGCGGCGAGATCAGCGCCCGCAGACGCCGCGAGTTTGCCGCGCATAGCCTCAAGCTGCTTCGCCAGTTCCTTGTTTTCGTCCGCGAGCTGCGCGACGCGCTTCGCCACTTCGCCGCGGGCGCCCTTCACGATGCGGGAGATCTCCGCCAGGGTCGTCTCGTTTTCGCGCACATAGTCTCGCGCCGCCAGGCCGGTAACGGCCGCGATGCGGCGCACGCCGGAGGCGATGCCGGTTTCAGAAACAATTTTCAGCAGCGCAATGTCACCGGTGCGCTGAACGTGGGTGCCGCCACAAAGCTCTACAGAGAAGCCGTCGCCCATGCGCAATACGCGCACCTCGTCGCCATACTTCTCACCGAACAGCGCCATGGCGCCAGCGGCCAGCGCGTCCTCGAACCCCATCTGCTCCGTCGCGACGGGCGCATTGCGCTGCACCTCGACGTTGACGATGGCCTCGATCTCCTCGAGCTCGGCCTCGGTAACCGGCTGGCCGTGGGAAAAGTCGAATCGCAGCCGATCGGGCGCGACCAGCGATCCTTTCTGCGTAACGTGATCGCCCAGCACCCGCCGCAGCGCCGCGTGCAGCAGGTGCGTCCCGGAGTGATTGAGCGCAACGGTGCCACGGCGATCGGCGTCGATCGCCGCACTCACCCTATCGCCTACCGCCAGCACGCCGCCCGTAACGCGTCCCTGATGAAGGTGCTGACTGGCGCTAACCAGGGTATCGCGCACCGCGAACTCAACGGCGCCCGCGGTGAGGCTGCCGGTGTCGCCTACTTGGCCGCCAGACTCGGCGTAAAACGGCGTTCGATCGAGCAGCACGACGCCCTCTTCGCCGTCGGCAAGTTCCTGAACCTCCTCGACGCTTTCACCCTGCATGCGAAACAGCTCAACGACCGCAGCGTCCGCGGCGGCGCTGTCATAGCCGAGAAAGTCGACGCTGGTTGCGGAGCGCACGCGCTGCGCCAGGCTCGCATCGAACTTGGCCGCGGCGCGGGCGCGCTGACGCTGGGCCTCCATCTCGGTCTCAAAGCCTGCCATGTCGACGGTCAGCTCACGCTCGCGCGCGACGTCGGCAGTCAGGTCGACCGGGAAGCCGTAGGTATCGTAGAGGCGGAACGCAACCTCGCCCGGTATCTCGGTGCCGTCGAGACTGGCGATCGACCGATTGAGCAGCTCCATACCCTGATGCAGCGTCTCGTTGAAGCGTCGCTCTTCGGTTTCCAGCGCCTTCTCAATCGTGTCCTGTCGCTCTGCGATAGCGGGATGGGCTTCGCCCATCTCATCGACCAGCGGTGCAACCAGGCTGTGAAAGAACTCGCCCTGTATACCGAGACGATGACCGTGCCGGAGGCCGCGGCGAATGATCCTACGCAGCACGTAGCTGCGATCTTCGTTACCTGGCATGACGCCGTCGGCGATCAGGAACGCGCTGGAACGAATGTGATCGGCAATCACGCGCAGCGAGGCGTTGTTGAGCGCCTCGGGCCGCGGTATGCGGGCACGATCCGCCGCGGCGAAGATCAGCTTTTCGAACAGATCGGTCTCAAAGACGCTGTGCTTGTGCTGCAGGATCGCGGCCATGCGCTCCAGGCCCATGCCAGTGTCCACGCCGGGACTAGGCAATGGCGCTAACTCTCCATCCGGCGAGCGATCGAACTGAGGGAAGACGAGGTTCCAGAATTCGAGGTAACGATCGCCGTCTTCGTCTGCCGATCCCGGCGGACCACCCGCGACTTCCGGACCGTGGTCGAAGAACAGCTCCGTACAGGGGCCACAGGGCCCGGTGTCACCCATCGCCCAGAAGTTGTCCTCGTGTGGAATCACCCGATCCTCGGGCACGCCCATCTTGCGAATCCACAGCTCGCGGGTTTCATCGTCGCTCGGATGATGCGTGACACAGATGCGATCGACGGGCAGTTCCATCACCTCAGTGACGAACTGCCAGGCCCAGCTCACCGTCTCTTCCTTGAAGTAGTCGCCGAAGCTGAAGTTGCCGAGCATCTCGAAAAAGGTCAGATGCCGCGCCGTATAGCCCACGTTCTCAAGGTCGTTGTGCTTGCCGCCTGCCCTGACACAGCGCTGGGCGGACGTCGCCCGTCGATAGCCCAAGTCTTCGTGACCCAGCAGCGCGTCTTTAAAAGGCACCATGCCGGCGTTCGTGAAGAGCAGCGTCGGATCGTTGCTTGGCACCAGCGCGCTGGAGGCCACACGGCGATGACCGTGGGAGGCAAAGAATTCCAGATAGGCGTTGCGTAGCTCGGCGATTCGCATGGGACTGCTGTCGAACGGCTTAGGGCCGGAAAAAGGGCACGAAGTATAGCCAAAGCATCCCCGCTTTGGCATACCGCCACGCGGGCTGCACGCCGTGTCGGAGCCCGGCGCTCAGGCGGTCAGAAGCGCTCCATCAGAAGATGCCGAGTGTTGCGCGCCGCGGCGTGCTGAGTGATCGGCTAGGCTTCGCAGAGCCTGCCGTCTAGCGCGCGATAGATCAGGTCCGCGGGGTAACCCCGCTGGGAAAGAAAGCGGGCCATCCGCTGTCCCAGCGCCGCATCGTCGCCGCACACGGACGTGCCGTACTTCTTTTCGCAGGCGGCGGCCGCCTGCTGTTCCCAATAGGCTTCGGGCACCGCCAGGGCCTCGTCCGCCAGTCGATCGGACACGCCCTTTTCCAGCAGCTCCATGCGGATGCGCAGCGGGCCATAGCCTTTGCGGATTCGGCTGCGGGCATACTCGCTGGCGAAGCGCTCATCCGAGAGCGAGCCGTCCGCCGTCAGATCTTCGATGACCTGCCGGACCATCAGTTCTCCGCCCCGGGCACGGGCCATCAGCTTGCGCCGCAGTTCCACCGCCGCGTGCTCCCGCCGGGCAAGCTGCCGCAGGGCATAGTCCATCAGCCGCGTCCGCTCGGCCTGCTCAGAATCCGCCGCCGGCTGCCGTTCGAACAGACTGGACCCGCCCGCGTCGAGCTGGATGTCCTCGTCGTCGCCACGTTGATAGGCGACCTGATCGCAGTGGCTGCGGCCGGTCTCTCTCACGGCAGTGCTCCCCGGTGTTGATCTGTGGATCGGCGCGTTCGCCGCAGTAAGATCCCGCGACTGAGCAGACGACTGGTCGCCGTCCGCGGCGAAGTCGGGAAAAGCCTGCAGCCGCGCCAGCGTGTCCGTGAGCGCGGCAAGGGCAGCCGCGCCGTCGCGAACCGCGAGCTCACAGAGATCGCCCCGGTTGGGTTTCATGGCCAATGTGATCGTCGTTCCTGTCAGGCCAGAGCCGCGTCGTCTTCAGCGTCCGCCGACGGCTCGCCCACGATGACCTCGTCGTCGAGCTTACCGGCGCGATCGGGCAGCAGTTCCAAGCGGATCTTGCCTTCGATCTCGGCCTTGAGCTCGGGGTTCTGCTCCAGAAACTCGCTGGCGTTCTTCTTGCCCTGGCCGATGCGGTTGCCATCGCAGGAATACCAGGCGCCCGACTTGTCGATGATGCCCTGCTGAACACCCAGCTCGATGATTTCGCCGTTTCGGTGGATGCCCTTGCCGTAGTGAATCTGGAATTCCGTCTGCCGGAACGGCGGCGCGACCTTGTTCTTAACGACCTTAACCCGCGTTTCGTTGCCGACGACCTCATCGCCCTCCTTCACTGCGCCGATGCGACGAATGTCGAGCCGCACGGAGGAGTAGAACTTGAGCGCGTTGCCGCCGGTCGTCGTTTCCGGCGAACCAAACATCACGCCGATCTTCATGCGAATCTGGTTAATGAAGATCACCAGCGTGTTCGAATTCTTGATGTTGCCCGTCATCTTGCGCAGAGCCTGGCTCATCAGGCGCGCCTGCAGGCCGACGTGAGAGTCGCCCATGTCGCCTTCGATCTCGGCCCGCGGCGTGAGCGCCGCCACCGAGTCGATGACCACAACGTCGACCGCGCCGGACCGCACGACCATGTCGCAGATCTCCAGTGCCTGCTCGCCCGTGTCCGGCTGCGAGACCAGGAGATCCTCTGTATTGACGCCCAGCGCCTCGGCGTAGATCGGGTCGAGCGCGTGCTCCGCATCGATGAACGCACAGGTGCCACCCAATTTCTGCGCCTCTGCAATGACCTGCAGGGTCAGCGTGGTCTTGCCCGATGATTCAGGGCCGTAGATCTCGACGATGCGCCCCTTGGGCAGACCCCCGATACCGAGTGCTATGTCGAGACCGAGCGAACCCGTCGGGATGGACGGGATCGACTCCTGCTCCCGGTCGCCGAGACGCATCATCGACCCCTTGCCGAACTGACGCTCGATTTGCGACAGCGCAGCGCTCAGCGCCCGCTCGCGGTTGGCGGAGGAATCTGCGGAGGCGTTGGATGCTGGCATGGCTGGTTCTCTCTCTCTGTCTCTTGCTGTGTATTGCAGTTTGTTGCTGTGTATTGAACGGCAGAACTTGTTGACCGGCTTAACTTGTTGGTTTTCGCCGTGGCTCGGATTGTCTGCTAGTCCGACGGCTATTTGATGCCGTCGGGATCGGCGTCCGGGCTGATGTCAGAGTCCCGTTTGGCGCCCGACCTAAATACTGTATATTCAAACAGTATCGCCACACAAGCCCCGCAGCGGTGATTTCGACATTTTCCCACGCCGACGGTGGCGAATGTCGCCTCGTACCGACGCAGCCGTGCCCGCGCGCGACGCCACTTTCGCGCGGGGCACACAATCGAGTACTGTGCTGCGCTCCCAACCATCGTCGCCACCGAGCCCGTGCCAGACGCCGTGTCCGATAGCAAAGCCCTTCCCAGCGCCGCCCACACGCCGATGATGCAGCAGTACCTGGGCGTGAAGGCCGAGCATCCCGAGGGTCTGCTGTTCTATCGCATGGGCGATTTCTACGAGCTGTTCTATGCCGACGCCGAGCGCGCCAGCGCGCTGCTCGAGATCACGCTGACCGCGCGGGGCCAGTCCGCGGGTGCGCCCATCCCCATGTGCGGCGTGCCGTTTCATTCGGTCGACGGCTATCTGCAGCGCCTGGTAGAACTTGGCGAAACCGTCGTCATCTGCGAACAGGTGGGCGATCCGGCGACCAGTAAGGGACCCGTGGATCGTCAGGTGCAGCGCATCGTCACGCCGGGCACGCTGACCGAGGAGGCGCTGCTGGACGCCAGCGGCACGTCCCTGCTCGCCGCCGCCTGTCGTCTCGGTGGGCGCTACGGCGTCGCCTATCTGGATCTCGCCGCGGGACGGTTTCGCTGTGCGGAGTTCGACAGCCTCACTGGTCTCACGGCCGACCTGCATCGCGCCCGCCCCAGCGAGCTGCTGCTGCCCGAGGGGTTCGAGGAGGATCTGGAACAGACGCTCGCCTTACAAACGACCCATCTGCGCCGCCTCGATCGACTCGCATTCGATCGCGAACTGGCCGAGGCGCGGCTGTTGGAGCAGTTCCAGGTCCACGACCTGACGGCGTTCGATCTGGCCGACTTCGATGCCGGCGTTCGCGCCGCCGGTGCAGCTTTGCAGTATGCGCAGCGCGCCTATCAACAGCCGCTCGGCCAGCTCACAGCGCTCACGCCCGAGCGACCGCAGAGCTGGCTGGAGCTCGACGCGGCGACCCGCCGCAATCTCGAGATCGACATGCGTCTGGACGGCTCGCGCGAGCACACGCTGTGCGCGGTACTCGACCGCTGCGCCACCGCCATGGGTTCTCGTCTGCTGCGCACCTGGCTGCACGCGCCGCCGCGGGATCAGCAGATCGCCGGCGCGCGGCACGCGGCCGTCGCCGAGCTGCAGCGTTCGGCGGCGGGCGCGGATCTAGTGGCGCCGCTGAAGGCGATCGGCGATCTCGAGCGCGCCCTCAGTCGAATCGCGCTGCGGCGCGCATCCCCGCGGGATCTCGCCCGCGTACGCGCGGCGCTGGCCGAGCTCGGTGCGATCGCGACGGCGCTCGCCCCCACCACCGCCGCGCTGCTCGGTACCTGCCGCAGCGAACTGCCGGACCTCAACGATCTCGCGAGCTGGCTGCGCAGCGCGCTAGTCGACAATCCGCCGGCGACCATCCGCGACGGCGGCTTCATTCGCGCCGGCTTCGACGCCGAATTCGACGAGCTGAAACGCATCAACGACGACGCGTCCAGCTTCCTCAGCGATCTGGAGGCGCGGGAACGGGAGCGCACCGACGTCGCCAATCTGAAGGTGGGTTACAACCGGGTCCATGGCTACTTCATCGAGATTCCCAAGGCGACCGCGAACGCCGCCGAGTTGCCCGCGGAGTTCGTCCGCCGACAAACCCTGAAGAACGCCGAGCGCTTCATCACCCCAGAGCTGAAGAAGTTCGAGGACAGTGCGCTCACCGCAGCATCCAGGGCCCTCGCGCGTGAGAAGGTGCTGTGGGAGGCGCTGCTCGACGGGCTCAACGCGCGCATACGCGAACTGCAGTTCACGGCCGCCGCGCTGGCGGAGCTCGACGTGCTGGTCTGCTTCGCCGAGCGCGCGACCCGCCTGCGCCTGGTCTGCCCGGAACTGACGACGGCGCAAGGCATCGAGATCCAGGGGGGACGCCACGTCGTCGTCGAATCGCTGACGAGCGAGCCCTTCATACCCAACGATCTGACGCTCGACGCTGATCGCCGCATGCTGATCGTTACCGGTCCGAACATGGGCGGCAAGTCGACCTTCATGCGCCAGACCGCGCTGACCGTGCTGCTCGCCTACGCCGGCGCCTTTGTCCCGGCGGACCGCGCCCGCATCGGCCCCATCGACCGGATTTTCACGCGCATCGGTGCCAGCGACGATCTGGCCGGTGGCCGCTCCACCTTTATGGCGGAGATGAGCGAAACGGCGAACATCCTGCACAATGCGAGCGCCGAAAGCCTGGTCCTGCTCGACGAGATCGGTCGCGGCACCAGCACGTTCGACGGGCTGTCCATTGCGTGGGCGGCGGCGGCTCATCTCGCCGCCGAGACCCGCGCGTTCACGCTGTTCGCGACCCACTATTTCGAGCTGACGGCACTCAGCGAGCAGTACCCCGGCGTCGCCAACGTCCACCTCGCGGCGGCAGAACACAACGGCAGCATCGTCTTTCTGCACGACGTCCGCGAAGGACCGGCCAGCCAGAGCTACGGCATTCAGGTGGCCCGCCTGGCCGGTCTGCCGGCCGCTGTGCTGCGCGCGGCGCAGACGCGCCTGATGGAGCTCGAGCAGCGCGCCGCGACCGACCCGGCCCAGGGCGATCTGTTCAGCGCCAAGGCGCCGCCGCCGGCCCGCTCGAATCCCACGCACGACGCCGTCGTCGAGGCCTTGCAGGGGTTCGATCTGCTCACCAATAACCCCTTGCAGGCGTTTGATTTCATTAGAGAATTGCAGTCTAAGCTAGAAACGAAATAGTTCTTCGACGCACGCCTCGGCGGCTTGTCGGAGCCAATTCAATGCGTACAATGGCGCCCTCGCTTGCGGGCGAGCGGCAAGTAATCCGTATCAAGACGTTGTTGAGGCCAGGGTAGCCAGGAATGACCTTTGTAGTTGGCGAAGAGTGCATCAAGTGCAAGCACACGGACTGCGTAGAAGTCTGTCCAGTCGACTGCTTCTATGAAGGTCCCAATATGTTGGTGATCCACCCCGACGAGTGCATCGACTGCGCGCTGTGCGAACCCGAATGCCCCGTAGAAGCCATCTTTTCCGAAGACGAACTGCCGGAGGACCAGCAGGACTTCCTCGAGATCAACGCGGAGCTGGCCGAGACCTGGCCTAACATCACGGAGCAGATCGACGCGCCCGACGACGCCGCGGAGTGGCGCGGGAAAGAGAACAAGCGCGAACTGCTCGAACGATAGCGCCCTCTGACTACTCCCTCAAACGGTGCGGCTGCGAGCCGCCTGAAACCGTTTACTCTGACTTAGCTGCCTAGCAGCGCGCCCGGATCGATCGGTTCGCCGTCGTGACGCACCTCGAAGTGCAGCGGCGTCCCTGCGCCGCCACCCCGTCCCAGGGCCGCACCAGCGCCGAGCTGCTGTCCCTCGCTCGCCAGCCGTTCGCCGTCGAAGCCATAGGCGCTAAGCAAACGCTCGCTGTGCTTGATGATGATCAGGTGCGCAAAACCGGCCAACCCCTCGCCCGCATAGACCACTTCGCCCGCGCGGCTGGCGCCGATGGTCTCGCCGCGCCCCAGCACGAAATCGATGCCGTTGCGCTCGACGCTAAAGGCCTGATCGACGGCACCGGCCACCGGCCGTCGCCAGTCCGATCCGCCGGCCGCGACGGGCGGTGACGCACCGGGTGCAGGGCGCGTCGCGGGGGGCGGTGTCGATCTTGCGGTCGAAGGGCTTGTGGCGGGCGCGGACCGCGGCGGCTGAGCGGACGGGCGCTGCGCCGCCACGGCGGGTGTCGATGGGCGGGTGGGTCGCGTCTGCGCGCTGCCGGCTGCGGGAATGCCGCCCAGCACCAGGCGCTGGCCCGTTCGCAGCGCATAGGGCGCGCCGATCGCGTTGCGGCGGGCCAGCCGCCGAAAGTCGAGCCGGTGGCGCCAGGCGATCGAGTACAGGGTATCGCCGGGCTTGACGATGTAGGTGGTCTGTACGGCCGGGGAACCGCGCGATTGGTCGGCGACCGGAGGCACGCCCCGGCTGGCGCAGGCACCGAGCAGCGCCGCGCAGCCCGCTGCTAGCGCCAGGGCGAACAATCGGCGCGGCCGCGAATGTGAAGCGCGCCTCATCAGACTAAGTGTCTGAGGCTTCGGAGGTTTCGGAGGCCTCGGGGGCCGCGCGTTCCAGCAGCCACACGGCCGCCACGCCGAGCGCAAGCGACAGCAAAGCGCCCAGGGTCCAGGGCTCGAGTCCTAGGGCGGCATAGTCGGCCGGCCACACGAGCCCCTGCTCGTCGCGCCAGGGCCACAGCCGCGGCAGGCTGCCGGCCATGACGCCGGTCAACAGAGCAAGTAAGGGGGCAGGAAAGCGATCGAGCAGCCAGGTCAGCAGCCGAGCGAACAGCAGCAGACCCAGCAGACATCCCAGAGCGAGGCATAGCAGGACTCCGACGTCGCGCTCGTTGAGCGCCAGCAGCAGGGCCGGGTACAGGCCCATCAACAGCAGCAGCATGCTGCCCGAAACGCCGGGCAGTATCCACGCGCTCACGGCGATCATCCCCGCGGGCACGAACCACCAGGCGGCGGGTTCAAGGCTGGTCGGCGCGAGATTGGCGAGCAGCGCGCCGAGGGCACAGCCCGCCAAACCCAACAGGATAGCGATCGCGAGCCCCCGCCCGTCACTGGCAGACAGATGCCGACGCACCGCCCGCAGCAGCGGGGGCAACGACGCCAGGATCAGCCCGAAGAAGAACGACCAGACCAAGGGCGGCGCGACGTCGAGCAGCCAGGCAACCGCGCGCGCGACGCTGACCAGCGAGGCGAGCATGCCAGCCGCGAGCAGGACGAGGAAGGTCGCATTGTGGCTGCGCCAGGTCGCGGCCACACCGTCGCGAACAAGCGCCGTCAGCGTCGCCGGACCGAACCGGGCGATGCTGGCCAGCAGCTCGTGATAGATCCCGGAGATAAACGCGACCGTGCCGCCAGAGACGCCGGGGATGACCTCAGCGACGCCCATGGCCATGCCGCGCAGAAACACACCCAACCAGCCGGCGGCCGTGCGCTCGGGGCCCGCTTGCAGCCGCTCGGCCGCGCCCTGTGTGTCTGGACTCGTCAATTCTGAATTCCGTTGAGAAAGGGAACGAAGCGGACGGCCTCGAGGTGCCGACTCAGAATGCGCTCGCCGTCGCGCTGCAACAGCAGCAGCGCCTGCTGGCCTTCGCCGCCGACCGGCGCCACCAGCCGACCGCCGTCGGCAAGCTGGTCGAGCAGCGCCGCCGGGACCTCGGGCGCCGCCGCGGTGATCATGATCGCATCAAACGGACCCTGCTCGGACCATCCGTGCGCGCCATCATCGTGCTTGATCCGCACGCCGGTCAGCGCCAGCGCCTCCAGGCGCTCTGCCGCCCGCTCGATCAATCCGCCGATGCGCTCGACGCTGTACACGCGCCGCACCAGGTGCGCGAGTACCGCGGTTTGATAACCCGAGCCCGTACCGATCTCCAGTACCCTATCCGGGCCATCCGCGATCAGGGCCTCGGTCATCATGGCAACGATGTAGGGCTGCGAGATTGTCTGGCCGAAACCGATGGGCAGCGCACTGTCTTCGTAGGACCGATGGGCCAGCGCCTCGTCGACAAAGATGTGTCGCGGCACGGCACCGACCGCCGCTAGCACGTCGGGATGACGGATGCCGCGAGACTTGAGGCGCTCGACCAGGCGCCTCCGCGTCCGCGGGCTGGTCATGCCTATACCCTCGAGATCGAAACGCGTCATTCGAGGCTGCCGCCGCGGTCGCCATCGCCACCAGGCGCTAGCGGACTAGCGCCGGTCATGCCTACACACTCGAGATCGAATCGCGTCATTCGACGTCGAGCAGCTCGCGCAGCACGCTCGTCGCGTAGCCGCCGGGCAGCAGCGTGAACGCAAGACACAGATCGGCACCGTCCCAGGTCCACTCAAAGTCCTGCGGGCGCAGCACCAGCGGGCGGCGTTCCTGAGACAGGCCGGCGTGTTCCAGCGCCTCGCGAATCTCCGTGAACGGTGCGACGGCCTCGGCTTCCAGCGCCTCCCGATCGGCGTCCGGCTGCGGTCGTCCCCGCCCCCACAGCGGGCCGCTCGCGTCAGCCAGCGACCAGTCATCGGCAGTGATGCGCGCCGCCAGCACCGTGTTGAACAGAAACGAGCGCAGCACCGACAGGTGCAGCCCGCGCCGAAACGCGTCGCGCTCGCGCCGTCTTCGCGGCAGCCAGGCGATGGCCCGCGGCAGGTTGTCGGCGCCGAAGCGCTGCGCGCCGAAGTAGTTGGGCGCGCCGCTCGCCGCGATCTCCCCGAGCCGCGACTCGAGCGCGTCAAGGCCGGCGCCAGCGGGCGAGCGCAGCCGAATCTCGAACGCGTTGCCCGCGTGGGCGCCGCGGCGCAGCTTGCGCCGGCCGCGCAGCCGTGCGAGTTCTGCCACCGCCGTGTCCGGTTCTTCGGCCGGTGCCAGCCGAAAGTCTGCGGCTGCGGCCGCGGGCACGCTGAACCATTGGCGCGTCACGGCACGCTTGTCCTTCATCCCGGCATAGCCGATAGCGCCCTGCCCCACGGCCAGCGACCGAGCGAGGCTCGCCGCCACCGCGGTGGTGGTGAGATTGCGCTTTTCCAACAGCAGATAGAGATGTTCGCCGTCGGCGTCCGCCTCGGGCTCGGCCAGCTCGGTGACGCGGAAGTCTTCCGGCTCAGTCTTGAATTCCGCGCGCACGCCCAGCGCTGGCCGCGCGGCGGGCCACCGCGCCCACAGGTTATCGCCCCACTCGGCGCTGGCCGTCTCCGGACTCATGCGCTCAGCGGTCGTCGTGCACCAGATAGAAGGTCTCGCCCTCGCGCACCATGCCCAGCTCTGTGCGCGCGCGCGCCTCTACCGCGAGCAGGGTGTGCTGCAGGCCAGCGACCTCGTTGGCGAGCACCGCGTTGCGTTCGGCGAGCGCCGCCGTGCGGGCCTGCTGATCGCTGACCCGAGCCGCCAGCCGTTCGCGCTCCAGCACGCCGATATCGCCGAACAGCAAACGCGTGCCGAGCAGCACGATCGCCCCAACGGCCAGCAGCAGAATGAGCCGCAGCGTCAGCACTTGAATTCGTCGCGGCCGCGATACTCGACGTCACCCAGCTCGCTTTCGATGCGCAGCAGCCGGTTGTACTTCGCGACCCGATCGGAGCGCGACAGCGAGCCCGTCTTGATCTGACCCGCGCCCGTGGCGACGGCAAGGTCGGCGATGGTGGTGTCCTCGGTCTCGCCGGAGCGGTGCGAGATGACGGTCGCGAAACCGGCATCGTGCGCCATCTTCACGGTATCCAGGGTCTCGGACAGCGAGCCGATCTGATTCAGCTTGATGAGGATCGCGTTGCCGATGGACTCGTCGATGCCGCGCTTGAGTATCTTGGTGTTGGTCACGAACAGATCGTCACCGACCAACTGCACGCCGGCACCGATGCGCTGGGTCAACAGCTTCCAGCCGTCCCAGTCGTTCTCGTCCATGCCGTCTTCGATCGACACGATCGGATGATCGGCCGCGAGCGCCGCGAGATAGTCGACGAAGCCCGCGCTGTCATAGCTCACGCCGTCGCCGGCGAGGTGATACTGGCCGTCGCGGTAAAACTCCGACGCGGCGCAGTCGAGCGCCAGCGTGACGTCCTGACCCAGGCTGTAGCCCGCCTGCCCGACCGCGCTCGCAATCGCCGTCAGCGCGGCTGCGTTCGAGTCGAGGTTGGGCGCGAAGCCGCCCTCGTCACCGACCGCCGTCGACTGGCCGCCCTTCTGCAGCACGCTCTTGAGCGCATGGAAGATCTCCGCGCCGCAGCGCAGGCCTTCCGCAAACGAGCTCGCGCCCACCGGCTGCACCATGAACTCCTGAATGTCGACGTTGTTGTCCGCGTGCTCGCCGCCGTTCAGGATGTTCATCATGGGCACCGGCATGCGCATCGCGACGTTGCCGTAGAGCCCGTTCATGTGCCGATACAGCGGCACGCCCGCGTCCATCGCCGCCGCCTTCGCCGCCGCGAGCGACACGGCCAGTATGGCGTTCGCGCCCAGATTGGACTTGTTCTCGGTGCCGTCGGCCTTGAGCATCGCGTCATCCAGGGCGCGCTGGTCTGCGGCGTCTACACCGACGACGGCGCTTGCCAGCGCCCCGTTGACGTTGGTCACCGCCTGCAGCACGCCTTTACCCAGATAGCGCGACTTGTCCCCGTCGCGCAGCTCGAGCGCCTCCCGACTGCCCGTTGACGCGCCGGACGGCGCACAGGCGCTGCCGGTGTTGCCTGCGGCCGTGGTGACCTCGGCCTCCACCGTCGGGTTGCCGCGGCTGTCGAGCACCTCGCGGCCCAGAACTTTTGCAATGGCGGTCATCCTTGCAGCTCCTCCTCTAGGAACGACTGACGTTTGGTTACTTCATCGAGGGCAACAAGTTGCCCGAGAAGCGTCTTCATATGTGTGAGCGGCATCGCGTTAGGTCCATCGGAAAGCGCCTCCTCTGGACGCGGATGCGTCTCCATAAAAATCCCCGCAACGCCGGCAGCGACGGCGGCGCGGGCCAGCACCGGCACCATCTCCCGCTGGCCGCCAGACGCGTGGCCGAGACCGCCGGGCTGCTGCACGGAGTGGGTGGCATCGAAGACCACGGGCGCGCCGGTGGCGCGCATGATCGCGAGGCCCCGCATATCCGAGACGAGAGTGTTGTAGCCGAAGCTGACGCCGCGCTCGCAGGCGAGGATCTTGTCGTTGCCGGTGGCACGGGCTTTGTCGATGACGTTGACCATGTCGGCGGGCGCCAGAAACTGTCCCTTCTTGATGTTCACCGGCCTGCCCTGACGCGCAACCGCCTGGATAAAGTTCGTCTGCCGGCACAGAAACGCGGGCGTCTGCAGCACGTCGACCACGGCGGCCACCTCATCGAGAGGCGTGTCCTCATGCACATCCGTGAGCACCGGCACGCCCACCTCGGTCTGCACGCGCTCGAGGATCTTCAGACCAGTTTCCAGGCCCGGGCCACGAAAGCTGGCCAGCGACGATCGATTCGCCTTGTCGAAGCTGCTCTTGAAAATGAAGGGCACGCCCAGTTCGGCGCACAGATCGCGCAGCGTGGCTGCGGTCTCGAGAATCAGCGCTTCGCTTTCGATGACGCATGGCCCCGCGATGAGAAACAGTGGCTCGCGCGGCCCGGCCTCGAAGTGCAGCAGCTGCATGGAGGTCAGGCGCTGCCTGCGTGCTCGAGCGCGGCCTCGATGAAGCCCTGGAACAGCGGGTGGCTCGTCAGCGGTGAGGAGGTGAACTCCGGATGGAACTGGCAGGCGACGAACCAGGGATGGTCCTCGATCTCCAGCATCTCGACCAAGGTACCGTCGACCGAACGCCCGGCGACGCGCAGGCCGAGCTGCTCCAGTCGGGCGACGTAGTCGTTGTTGACCTCATAGCGGTGCCGGTGGCGCTCGTCGACGGACTCGCCACCGTACAGCTTGCGCGCGAGGCTGCCCTCCTGCAGCAGACAGGTCTGGGCGCCGAGGCGCATGGTGCCGCCAAAGTCCTCTTCGCCGTTGCGATGCTCCACCTGCCCCTCGCGGTCGACCCACTCTGTGACGAGGCCGATGACCGGATTCGCGGTATCGGGATCGACCTCCGTGGAGTGGGCGTCGTCGATACCGCCGACGTTGCGCGCGAACTCGACCAGCGCCGCGTGCAGGCCATAGCAGATACCCAGATAGGGCACCTTGTTTTCGCGGGCGAATTGCACGGCCTGAATCTTGCCCTCGAAGCCACGCTCGCCAAACCCGCCGGGCACCAGGATCGCGCTGACGTCGCCCAGCAGCTCCGGCCCCTGCTCGGTCAGCGTCTGCGCGTCGATGTAGTCGATGTGCACCTGCGTGCGCGTCTTGATACCCGCGTGCACGATGGCCTCGACCAGCGACTTGTAGGCGTCCAGCAGGTCGAGATACTTGCCCACGATGGCGATGCGCACCTCGCGTTCCGGGTTGAGCTGGGCGTTCGCGACGGCCTCCCACGCGGACAGATCGGCCGGCACGTCGGGCAGGCCCAGCCGCCCGGCGACGATGTGGCCGACGCCTTGAGACTCCAGCTCGCTCGGCACCTGATAGATCGTCTCCGCGTCGATGAGCGGAATAACGCAGCGCTCTTCGACGTTCGTAAACAGCGCAATCTTGCGCCGCTCGGCCTGGGGAATCGGACACTCGCTGCGGCACACCAGGATGTCGGGCTGCAGGCCGATCGAGCGCAGCTCTTTCACGGAGTGCTGGGTTGGCTTGGTCTTGATCTCGCCCGCCGAGCTGATGAACGGCACCAGCGTCAGGTGTATGAACAGGGACCGCTCGCTGCCCACCTCCATGCGCAGCTGCCGAATCGCCTCGAGAAAGGGCTGGCTCTCGATGTCGCCCACGGTACCGCCGATCTCCACGATCACGAGATCGTGGTCCTCGCCCACGCGCCGGATGCGGCGCTTGATCTCGTCCGTGATGTGCGGAATCACCTGCACGGTGCCGCCCAGATAGTCGCCGCGGCGCTCCTTGCGAATCACCTCGGCGTAGACAGAGCCTGTGGTGAAGTTGTTGTGCTGGCTCATCGTGATGCCGGCGAAGCGTTCGTAGTTGCCGAGATCCAGGTCGGTCTCAGCGCCGTCGGCGGTGACGAACACCTCGCCGTGCTGAAACGGACTCATCGTGCCGGGGTCGACGTTGATGTAGGGATCCATCTTGAGGATGTTGATGTCGACGCGGCGCGACTTCAGCAGTGCGGCGAGCGAAGAGGTCAGGATACCTTTGCCCAGCGAGGAGACGACGCCTCCGGTAACGAAAACATAACGCGTCATGGGCTTCTTATCGGAATCCATCAAGTCTGCAGTAAACACGTGCCACCGACCGCCTCGACGCACGCCGAGCGCGCGCCAGAATCTGAAGCGACAAATTCCTTGGCGTTAAAGCAGCGAATTAAGGGCAGAGGTCGCCGAACCCGGCAACTCCAAGATGGGAGGGCACGTTAGCAAATCGGTCCGCCAAGCTCAACGCGAGGGCTGCCAGCGGCACTGCGGCCGAGCGCCGTCGCGCGCCGCGATCCCGGCGACCTCGACGATGCCCCGCGTGTCGATCAAGAGCGGCCAGGACGCGCGCCGATAGCGCGCCACCCCAGCAGCGCGCAGCAGTTCGACGACCCGCACGCGGCGGTCGCCGTGAACGAGCCGGTCGCTAGGCCGCGGATAACGCAGCGTGCCGCCGCGCGCCCCGAGCAGCAGCCGGCCGTGGGGCAAGTCGACGCTCGCGCCCGCCGCGACGGTCGACCGGCGCGGCGGCGCCGGCGGGCGCCAGAGCAGGAGCGCGGTGGCCCCACCCGCCTCGACACAAGCCTCGACCCAAGCCTCAAGGGGTGGACCGGTGGTCGCAGTCTGCAGCTCGATCGGTCCGCGCGCGCCACGTTGGAGCTGCCCAAGCGTCTCTCGGGCGCGGGCCAGGGTCCAGCCGTGACAACCGAGGTTGGCGAGAATCGCGATGAACGCGCCTGGCCCGACGGCGTCGAGCGACAGCCGTACGAGCGCGCCGCACGCTGCGTTGTCCGGGACTACGGCGAGCTGCAGCGCGCGCTGCAGGCGCGAAACCAAACCGCCGAGCCGCGCCAGGGCCGCCGGCCAGTCCGCGCCCGCGGGCGCCTGCGCCGTCAGCGCGGGTAGCAGCCGGTGCCTGACCCGGTTGCGCAGAAAGCGAGGCTCGTCGTTGGCCGGATCGCTGATAGCCGCAGCGGCGGGATCCTCGCGGGCACCGAGCAGTGTCTCGCGGGCCACGCCCAGCAGCGGACGCAATACACGGCCCGCGCCGAGTGGGCGCGAGTGCGGGATGGGCAACGGATGACGTCCCTGCAGCAGCCGCAGCGCCACCGTCTCGATCTGATCGTCCAGGTGGTGCGCCGTCAGCAGCAGCTCACCGTCGCGCAGCAGCTCGCGCCAGATCCGGTAGCGCCCGCTGCGGGCCCAGGCCTCGATACCAGCAGTCGGCGGGTCGGCCAGCCGCGCCACCCGACAGGCCACGCCCAGCGCCTCGCAGCGCCGCACGCAGCGGGCCGCCCACGCCCGCGAGTCGGGGTGCAGGCCGTGGTCGACATGAGTGGCGGCGAGGTTGGTAAGGCGCCGTGCCAGTAGGTCCAGCAGCGCGTCGGAATCGTGCCCGCCGCTGTAGGCCAGCCAGACCCGCGGCGCGGCCCGCAGCGCGGGCAGTACCGCATCGAGCGCCGCGGGCAGCGCGACCGGTTCAGGCTTCGTAGCGGTACCCTGCCCGGTCGGGTCCAAATTCGCGCCGCAGACAGTGCAACAGCTCATCGGAAGGCCGCATGCGCCACTCGCGCGACAGCGTCAGTTCGCCGCACGCGGATGCCGAGCGGTAACGCAGCCGCACGTCGATCGCGCTCGAGCCGTCGCCGCGGTGGGCCTCGAGCACGCCCCGGAGGCGGTCCGCCAGCGCGCTCGTCTGGCCGTTTTCGGCCTCGACGCCGAGCCGCACCTCCAGACAGCGCGCGAAGCGCGCACGCGCTTCTTCGATGGTGAACACCTCGCGCACCCGCACCTTCAGCTCGCCGCTGTACTCGTCACCCTGGACGTCGCCCTGCACGACGATGAGCGCATCCTTGAAGACCTTGTGCTTGTTCTGCTCGTAGACGTCGCTAAACAGCGACAGCTCGAGGCGCGCCGAGCGATCATCTAGAACGGCAAACCCCATCGTGTCGCCGCGCCTGGAGCGCATCGTCCGCAGCCCGACCACCATCCCGACCACGAGCTGCGCTCCACGGCCCACGGTGAGGTCGGCGATGGGCCGCGGGCAGAAACGCCGCACCTCATCGAGATAGTCGTCGATCGGGTGGCCGGTCAGATACAGACCCAGGGTGTCGCGCTCGCCCTCCAGCCGCTCGCGCTTCGCGAGCGGCTCGATGTCCATGCGACTGGAATCGGCCTCGATCTCGCCGAACAGATCCACGATGCCGGCCTCGCGATCGCGGGCCTGCTGCTCGGCCCCTTGCATGGCGTCTTTCAGTTCCAGCAGCAGACGCGCGCGGATGGCGTCCACTTCTTCGGGCGCGTCGTCGCCCGCGAAGCAGTCCATGGCGCCGGAGCGAATGAGCGCCTCCAGCACGCGCTTGTTGGCCTTCTTCGCGTCGACACGACAGCAGAAGTCCTGCAGATCGACGAAAGCACCACTCGCACGCTCCGCGACGATCGCGTCGACCGGCCCCTGGCCCACGCCCTTTATGGCACCCAGACCGTAGACGATGCGATCGTCGACCACAGAAAACCGATAGGCGCTGTCGTTCACCGAGGGCGGCACAAAGCTCAGGCCCATGCGCCGCACCTCGTCGATCAGGGTGACGACCTTGTCCGTGTGCTGCATGTCGGCCGACAGGTTGGCGGCCATGAATTCGGCGGGATGGTTCGCCTTCAGATAGGCCGTCTGGTACGACACCAGCGCGTAGGTCGCCGAGTGGGACTTGTTGAACGCGTAGCCGGCAAACTTCTCCATCAGATCGAAGATCTGCTCGGCCAGGCTCTGCTCGATGTCGTCGCGCTGGCTGGTGCCCTCAAGAAACTGCTGGCGAACCCGGGCCATCTCCTCGGGCTTCTTCTTACCCATGGCGCGCCGCAGCAGGTCAGCCTGGCCGAGCGAGAAGCCGGCCAGCACCTGCGCGATCTGCATCACCTGTTCCTGATACAGCACGACGCCGTAGGTTTCGCTCAGCACCTCGTCGAGCGAGTCGTGGGGAAAGGCCACCGGCTCGCGCCTGTGCTTGCGATTGATGTAATCCTGATCGGCGCCGGTCTGCATCGGGCCCGGTCGATAGATCGCCACCAGCGCGATGATGTCGTTCATCGAGTCGGGCAGCAGCTTACGAATCAGGTCCTTCATGCCGCGGGATTCGAGCTGAAACACCGCCGTCGTCTCGGCGTTCTTCAGCAGCTCGAAAGCGGCCGCGTCGTCGAGCGGCAGATCCTCGATCCGCAGCGGCGGCTCGTCGGCGCCCCGCCCTGCGTTCACCGCGGCGACCGCCCAGTCGATGATGGTCAGCGTCTTGAGGCCGAGAAAGTCGAACTTCACCAGGCCCGCGCTCTCGACGTCGTCCTTGTCGAACTGGCTCACCAGCCCCGCGCTCGATTCATCGACGTACAGCGGCGTGAAGTCGGTCAGCTTCGTCGGCGCAATCACCACGCCGCCCGCGTGGCGACCGACGTTGCGAACCACGCCCTCGAGCTTATAGGCCATGTCCATGATCTCGCCGACCTCGTCGCTCGACTTCACGAAGTCGACCAGTTCCTCCGACTGGTCCATCGCCTTCTCGAGCGTCATGCCGACTTCAAACGGGATCAGCTTCGACAGCTTGTCGGCCAGGCCGTAGGGCTTGCCCTGGACGCGCGCCACGTCGCGCACCACGGCCTTCGCCGCCATGGTGCCGAAGGTGGCGATCTGGCTCACCGCGTCCTTGCCGTACAGCTCGCTGACGTGCGCGATGACGCGATCGCGCCCCTCCATGCAGAAGTCGATGTCGAAGTCGGGCATGGAGACCCGCTCGGGATTGAGGAAGCGCTCGAACAAGAGCTTGCCGGCGATCGGATCGAGATCGGTGATCTTAAGCGCCCAGGCGACCAGCGAGCCGGCACCCGAGCCGCGGCCGGGACCGACCGGAATCTCCTGATCCTTGGCCCACTGGATGAACTCCATGACGATCAGGAAATAGCCAGCGAAGCCCATCTGATTGATGACGTTGAGTTCGAAGCGCATGCGCTCGAGATACTCGGCCTCGAGTTCGGCGCACCACTCGTCCGCCCGCTGACGCCGCACCACGACGAGCCGCTCCTCCAATCCGCGCTCGACCTCGAGCTGCAGGAAGGACTCCAGCGTCATGCCGTCCGGGACCGGATAGTTGGGCAGCTGGTAGTTCCCCAGCTCGATGGTCAGGTTGCAGCGGCGCGCGATCTCGACGCTGTTAGTCAGCGCGCTCGGCAGGTCCGCAAACAGCTCGACCATCTCGGCCGGCGACTTCAGATACTGTTCTTCGGTATAGCCGCGCTCGCGCCGCGGATCGTTGAGCGCCCGCCCCTGCTGGATGCACACCCGGGTCTCGTGCGCTTCGAAGTCGTCGCGGGCGGGGAAACACACCGGATTCGTCGCCACAACCGGCGTGCCCGTCCGAGCGGCCAGCTCGACCGCGCCGTCGATGTACGCCTCCTCACCGGGCTTACCCAGGCGCTGCAGCTCGATGAAGAACCGATCGTCGAACGCCTTCCGCCAGGCATCGAGTCGGCATTGGGCGAGCGCGATGTCGTCTCCCGCCAGGGCAAGGCCGATATCGCCGCGCTGCGCCCCGGACAGGCAGATCAGACCGTCTGCGGCCGCCATGATGGCTTCGACGCTGATATGGCCCCGATCCTCGACGCCGACATAGAGTTCGCTGACGAGCCGCTTCAGCGTCAGATAGCCCGCGTCGGTCGCGGCCAGCAGCGTTACCTCGGCAACGTCGTCGCCGCACCGAAACGCGAAGTCGACACCGGCAATGGGCTTCACCCCGCTGCCGCGCGCCGCGCCGTAGAACTTGATGAGGCCGAACAGGTTGCCGCGGTCGGTCAGGGCCAGCGCGGGCATGCCGGCGCCGCTGGCACGCGCGGCGAGCGCCTTGGGCTTCATCAGGCCATCGGCGAGCGAATACTCCGAATGCACTCGCAGATGAACAAACGCTGGCGCCGCTGCCGCGGTCATGGCCTCTCCCGCTGTGGTCGATCGATGAGACGCCCCGTGCGCCGACCGCTAGGCCGCCGCGAGGCGCCCGCAGAGTGTAGTGCATCCGGGGCCCACGTAAGGTCCGCATTTGCCAATGAATCGCGGACCGGCGCGAAGCTGAGTCGGTGGATCGGGCTGGGACCCAGGGCCAGCAGCGCCTCGCGATGCTCGGCGGTGCCATAGCCCTTGTGTCGCTCGAGCCCGTAGCCCGGAAAGCGCAGGGCAAGCTCGGCCAGCAGCGCGTCGCGACTGACCTTGGCCAGGATGGAAGCCGCGGCAATCTGCGCGTTGCGCGCATCGCCCTTGATCAGGGTGTACGACGGGCAAGCAAGCGCCGGCGCCCGATTACCGTCGATGAGCGCGAGCTGCAGCGGCACCGCGATGCCCGCAACGGCGCGCTGCATCGCGAGCATGGTGGCCTGGAGTATGTTGACGGCGTCGATGGTGGCCACGTCGACGTGGGCCACGCTGCAGGCCAGAGCACGGCCTCGAATCTCGTGCGCGAGACGCACCCGGCGTTTTTCCGAGAGCGTTTTGGAATCGGCCAGTCCGGCAATGGGCCGCGCGGGATCGAGGACCACCGCGGCCGCGGTGACCGGACCCGCGAGCGGACCCCGCCCCACTTCGTCCACGCCGACGACCTGATGCAGCTGCGTGCAGCGGCCGATGCTCGAACTCATCGCCCGACCAGCCGCATGACGGCCGCCGCCGCGCTGCTCGCCGTGTCGCGCCGCAGCCTTGCGTGCAGGGCCGCGAATCGCGCGCGCAGTCGATCGCGATCGGCCGCGACAAGGTCTAGCGCCGCGGCGAGCGCCGCAGGCTCGACCGCATCCTGGATAAACTCGGGTACCAGCGCCTCCCCGGCCAGCAAATTGGGCAACGCGAAGTGCTCGGCATGCACCAGCCGCCGGGCGATCGCGTGGCTCAGGCGATCGAGCCGATAGGCGACCACCATCGGCACGCCGCTCAGGGTCGCTTCCAGCGTGCCGGTGCCTGCCTTCACCAGCGCGAGGTCCGCAGCCGCCAGCGCGCGCCTGGCCGGCTCATCCAAAATTCGCACCGACAGCCGCGCCCTGTCCGCTGCAACGCGCGCGCGCACGAGCGGGGCGATGTCCGGGCGCGGTACTGGTATCAGCACCTGAACGGTTGCCCCGCTGGTGTCGGCGAACCGTCCGGCGGCCGCCAGGAACGGATCGAGCAGTCGCTGGACCTCGCCGCGACGACTGCCAGGCAGCAGCGCGAGGACGCGCGCGTCGGCCGCGAGCCCAAGCTCGCGACGCGCCTCGCGGCGTCGGTCGTCGAGTCGCGACGGCGCCATCGCATCTGCCATGGGGTGCCCCACGTAGGCGACCTCGAGCGGCTCGCCTGCATAGAACGCCGCCTCGAAGGGAAACAGCGTCAACAGCAGGTCCGCGCTGCGCGCGAGGCGTTTGATGCGCCCGCGGCGCCAGGCGTACACCGAGGGGCTGACGAAGTGCACCGTGCGAACGCCGCGACGCTTGAGCCGGCGCTCGAGCAGCAGGTTGAAGACGTTGAAGTCGACGCCGACGAAGGCGTCGACGCCGGCTGCGAGCACCGCACGCTCGATGCGGCGCAGCGCGGTCAGCAGCGAAGGCAAACGCAGCAGCGGCTCGACGAAGCCATGCATGTCGAAGCGCTCGAAAGGAACGACGGCGTTCAGGCCAAACCCGGCGAGCGCCGGACCGCCGACGCCGATGAGTTCAGGCGTCTGGCCGGTCGCGTCGGCGAGTCCGCGGACCAGGCTCGCGCCCAGCGCATCACCCGAGAGTTCACCCGCGACAATACCCAGTCTTAGGGGGGTGAGCTTGCCGGCCGTCCGCGCAATCGTCAGATGCCCTGCACCATGCAGGTGATCTGCGCCGAGCACGCCAGTTCATCGTCCACGTGAGCCTCGCACGCAAACTTGAGCAGACCGCGTCGATCGGCGGTGAGCACGGATTCCATATCCAGCCGATCGCCGGGCACCACCGGGCGACGAAAACGCGCGGAATCCACGTTGGCGAGGTAGTACATCATTCCTAAAGTGGGCTTGGTGTCTTTCGATTTGAAACACAGCAGGCCGCCCAGCTGCGCCATCGCCTCCACCATCAATACCCCGGGCATGACAGGCTGTCCCGGAAAGTGACCGGGGAAAAACGGTTCGTTGGCAGAGACGTTCTTGAAGCCGCGAATGCGCTCGTTTGCCTCGAACTGCGTGACGCGATCGACCAACAGGAACGGATACCTGTGCGGCAGGTACTCCATGATCTCTTGGATATCGATAGCTAGCCCCCTAACTCTGCCTTGTACGCCTCGGCTGTTTCGCCGCCGCTGACGCCGTTGCCTCCGGCGCGGCCGTCAGGAACGTCGTTCGAGCCGCGCCACCCTTCGAAACAGCTCGTCGATGCGGGTGAAGCGCAGCGCGTTGCGCTTCCACTGTCGCGTCGGTCCGTGCAGCACGCCGCCGGAATACACCCCCGGCTCGCTAATAGACTGCGACACGTGTGTCATGCCGCTGATCGTGACGCCATCGCACAGCGTGATCGGCCCGTCGCCGCCGATTCCAACGCCGCCCCCGAGCACGCAGTGGCGCCCGAGTCGCGTGCTGCCAACGAGCCCTGAACAGCCACAGATCACCGAGTGATCGCCGATATGGCAATTGTGACCGATCTGCACCTGATTATCGATTTTAACCCCTTCGCCGATGACCGTATCTTCGAGCGCGCCGCGATCGACCGTACTGTTCGCACCAACGCTGACGTCGCTGCCGATGACGACGCTGCCCAGTTGGGCAATACGCTCCAACCGACCCTGCGCATCGGGCGCAAAGCCGAAGCCCTCCGCACCGATCACGGCGCCCGGATGTATCACGCTGCGCGCGCCGATTCGCACGCGGGCGCCGATCACGGCGTTGGGGTGCAGCTCCACGTCGTCGCCAACAACACAGCCCGATCCGAGCGAGACGTGGGGATGCAGGCGGACCCGGTCACCGAGGCGCGTGCCGTCACCGATGACGACCTGCGGGCCGATCTGGCAGTCGACCCCGCGCACGACGTCGGCGCCGATGACAGCGTCGGGGTGCACGCCCTGCGGGCCGGCATCGATGGGCGGTACCCGCTCAAAAAGCTGACTGGCGCGAGCGAAGGCAAGGTAGGGATCGTCGACGACCAGGGCCGGGACGGGACAGCAGGCGGCGTCGCCTTCGCGCAGCAGCACCGCGCCTGCGCGCGTCGTCTCGAGGCTCGCGGCGAACGCGACGGAGGATAGGTGGGACAGTGTCCCCGGGCCTGCCTGATCAAGCGAGGCAAGCCCGGAAATTTCACAGTGTTCCTCGCCGCCAACCAGTCGGGCACCGAGGCGCGCCGCAAGTTCGCCGAGCGTAAAAACGCTCGTTGCGGTCATGCGCGCTTAGCGTTTCTTGTTCAGGGCCTCGGTCACCATGCTGGTGATGTTGTGCCGGTCGTTGATGTACAGCATCTGGTTCGACCGCTGCAGCACCATGTCGAAGCGCTCTTTCTTGATGATGTCCTGCAGCACCGTGTCGACCTTGGGCAGCATGGCGGCGATGACTTCCTGCTGACGATCCTGCACTTCTTTCTGCAGCTTGTTGCCCTGAAACTTGTAGTCGATGCCCTTGTCCTCGATCTCCTTGGCGAGCCTGCGCTTCTCGGAGTTGCTCAGCGTGTCCGCTTCGCGCTCGAGTCGTTTCTGCAGCGCCTGGATCTCCTCTCCAATCTTGTTGACGTCCTTCTCCTGGGTCTGGAGCTCGCGCTGGATCTTCTCGATCATGCTCTTCGCTTCCTCGCTCTCGGCGATGGCGCGCTGCATGTTGAGGACCGCGATCTTCATCTCTGCGTGGACGCTGCTGCCCGCGAACACGAGTGCCATGGCCAAGAACGCGCGTAGCAGGTTGCGGACGATGGCGGGGCTTTGCTGGTTGGGCCTCATGGCTCTCTCCTGATCTGGTACTGCTTGTTGCGCCTCGGCGGTTCGAGCCCGCTCTCCGGCGCTAAGGGGTGTCTGAGCGTAGTCGTACGTCGTTGTTATTGGACACCCGAATACGCGCTTGGTTTTATCTGTGCGCCCCTCGGACACCCCGTCTACGCAGGGTTTACGCACCGTTTACAGTCGACCCCAATAAGGGGTACAGCTCGGGGGACGCGCATCATACCTCAGAAACTGGCGCCCAGTTCAAACTGGAAAGTCTCGGTCTGATCCTGGGGCTGGTCGTTGAGCGTCTTCGTGTAGGCGAACGTCATGGGGCCAAGACCCGTCAACCAGGTGACGCCAATGCCGACGCCCGCCCGGACTTCATCCCAATCGAAGTCAGAACAGCTGAAGCTCACTTCCGGACAGTTGGTGTTGAACACGTTGCCCGCATCCGCGAAAAACGCCGCCCGCATCTGGCGCTGATTCTCGATGAACGGCAGCGGGAAGATCACCTCGAGGCTGGTCTCAACCAGCAGGTTGCCGCCGAACGAATCCCGACCGTTGCGTACCGGGAACGGATTGACGAAGTTGCCGCTGCCCGGCGGGTCCTCGATCAGCGTCGGCGTGCTGCGCGGGCCGAGCGTGTTGCGCTCGTAGCCGCGGATAGAGCCGAAGCCGCCCGCGAAGAAGTGCTCGTAGAACGGCAGCGTGTCGGCGCCGCCGTAGGCGTCGCCATAGCCGAGTTCGGTGCGCGCTCTGATCGTCCAGCGTCCCGGCAGCGGGAAATACTGTTCCGCGTTGAGCGTCGCCTTGTAGAACGACAGCTCGGAGCCCGGCACTGCGACCTCGACATTCAGGCTCTGACGCGAGCCCGCCGTCGCGAACAGGCCGCGATTGAGCGTCGAGCGCACCCAGCTGCCCGTCAGCTTGTAGTTGAGGAAGGTGTTGCCCTCAGCGTCGACGAACTCTTGAATCTCCTGTGCCGGGAAGCGGCCAACCTTGATATCGGTGTACTCCACGTTGATACCGAAGTTGATGCGCTGGGTCTCGCCGATCGGAAAGCCGTACGTGACGCCGCCGCCAAACGCGTCCGTCGTGAAACGCGCGATATTCTGCTGATCGAAACGCGTCTCGCGGTAAAACAGGTTATAGCCGCGGCTCACACCGTCCTGGGTGAAATAGGGATTGAAGTAGTTGACGCTGGCGGCGCGCTGGAAATCGGACCAGGACAGACTGAGTCCAACGCTGTTGCCGGTGCCGAACACGTTCGACTGCTGATAGTTGGCGCCAATGATGAGGCCGGTGCCCTCCGCGTAGCCGAGCGTCGCGCTGATGCTGCCGGACGGCTGCTCCTCGAGCGAGAAAGACACGTCGATCTGATCGTCTGTGCCCGGTACCTCGGGGGTCTCGACCGTGACATCCTGGAAATAGCCGAGGCGTTCCAGGCGTACCTTCGACAGCTCGATGAGGTTCGTCGACGCCCAGCCACCCTCCATCTGCCGCATCTCGCGGCGCATCACGTGGTCCTGGGTGACCGCGTTGCCCGTGAAGCTGACGCGCCGCACGTAGGCGCGCTTGCCGGCATCGACGATGAACTGCAAATCGACCCGACCGTCATCCCGCACCGTGGGCACGCCGGTCGCGCTGGAGAAGGTGTAGCCCGAGTTGCCGAGCGCTCCGGTCAGGCGCTCTTCGCTCGCCGTCACCAGCGCCTGATTGAAGGTCTGGCCTTCCCTGACCAACAGCAACCGCTCGAGCAGCTCGGGTTCGATATCGTTTAGCTCGCCGACCAATCCAACGTCCGCGACCTCAAAGATCTCGCCTTCCTCGACGTTGACGGTGACATAGACCTCGCGCCGATCGGGCGTGATGCTGACAAGCGTGGAGGCGACGTCAAATTCGACATAGCCGCGATTGCGGTAAAAGGACTCGAGCTTCTCCAGATCGCCGCCGAGTTTCTCGCGCGAGTACTTGTCCTTGCCGCCGATAAAGCTCAGCAGCGACGGGTGGCGCAGCTCCAGTTCGTTCAGCAGATCCTTCTGCGCGAAGGACTCCGCGCCCACGATGTTGATGTGCCGGATACCGGAACTCTTGCCCTCGACGATGTCGATATCCACGCTCACCCGGTTGCGCGGCAGCTCGTTGACCTTGGTATCGATCGAAGAGCCATAGCGGCCCTGGGCCACGTACTGGCGCTCAAGCTCGAGCGTCACGCGTTCGAGCGTGGACTGTTTGAAGATCTCGCCCTCACGCAGTCCCTGATCGGCGAGCCCTTCGAGCAGCGCTTCAGTCGGGATCGCCTTGTTGCCTTCAATCGCGATCGCATCGATGGCGGGACGCTCGGTCAGCTCGATCACGAGGGCGCTGTCGTCGCGGTAAACGACCACGTCGCGGAAGTAGCCCGATTGAAACAGCAGCCGAATCAGATTGCGCACGCCGAGCTCATCGATGGCGTCGCCCACACCGACCGGCAGCAGGTTAAACACCGTACCTGCAGACACGCGCTGCAGGCCCTGAAGGCGAATGTCGCCGACCGGAAAGGAATTCGCGTGGGCCTGCGCGGCCAACAGCAGCGCGACGCTCAAGGCCGACGCGAGCGCACCCCGAAGGCCCCGCGGGCGGCGTCGCGCCTGCGGCCCTGAAACGGGACGGCGCCCAACATTACAGTACAGATCCCGCACGCTCACGCCGCGACTAGCCTCCAAACACCCGGGTTATGTCATTGCTCAATGCCAGCAGCATGAGCGCACCGACCAAAACGACGCCGACTTGGACGCCGATGACCTGCGTTCGTTCCGACAGCGGCCGTCCGCGCAGCAGTTCGGCCGTGAAGAACACCACCTGGCCGCCGTCCAGCAGCGGTATCGGCAGCAGGTTCAAAATCGCGAGGCTGAGGCTCAGCAGCGCGAGCAGATCGGCAAAGTCGCGCCAGCCGCGATCGATCGTGTCGCCCGCCACCTGAGCGATCGTGATCGGACCGCTGAGGTTTCGGGTCGATACCTGGCCGGTGAACATCTTGCCGATGGTCGTGAGAATCGAGTTCGTCTTCTCCCCGACCTCAGTGAGCGCCAGCGGCAACGCCCGCAGCGGGCCGTAGCGCACCGAGCGAGTGGCGCTGCCGATCCCGACGCGACCGATGACCCGGCCATCCGACAGGGTGTGAGACGCGGGCACGACCGTCAGCGACAGCTCCTGGCCGCCGCGCCGCACGACGAGCGCCACGCTCTGTTCCGCGCTGCGTTCGATAATCTCGACGAAGTCCTGCCAGCGCCAGAGCTCGACCCCCGCGGCAGACACGACTTGATCGGACACCTGAACCCCTGCGCGCTGTGCCGGCGAATCGGGCTGCAGCGAGCCCACCACGGTCGACCAGACGGGCACGAGACCGAGCGAGGAGAGCACGGGCGGCTCGTTGACGCCGCGGTGCCAGTCGGCGATCGCAATACCGTAGTCGGTCGTGCGCTCGGCGCCTGGCTGGCGGGTCGTCACGCGGATGACGCCGGTCTCGCCCAGCCGGTCGACGAGCTGCATGCCGACATCGTTCCAGCCCTGAGTGGCCACGCCGTCGACCGCAACGATCTCCTCGCCGCCGCGCAGGCCGGCGACGTGCGCCGGGCTATCGTCCGGGACCTTGCCTAGCACCGGCAAGATCTCGGTCGTGCCCGCCACGAACAGGATCCAAAATACGAAGGCGGCGAGCACGAAGTTCGCCAAGGGTCCGGCCAGCGCGATGAAGATGCGCCACAGCGGGTGCAGTTCGTGGTGCGATACACCGACTTTGGGCCGCGCGACCGTCGTGTCACGCTCGTCCCACATGCGCAAGTACCCGCCCAGCGGGATCGCGGCCACGGCAAACTCCGTACCGCGTGCGTCTACCCGCGACAACAGCGGTCTGCCAAATCCGACCGAGAAACGCACGATCCCGACCCCCGAAAGGCGGGCAGCCAGATAGTGTCCGTACTCGTGGACGGTAACCAAAATGCCCAGCGCCAGAATGAACGCCAGCACCGTTTGAATCAGCTCCATTGCTGGTCCTGTACCTGTTCGCCCCTAAGCCAGTTCCCGGCGAGCCGCGCAGCCGCTGCGGCTGCTCTCCCCGCCTGCGAGTCTCGGCGAGCGCCTGCGGGCAAACTCCCCACGGCTAACTGCCGACGACTAAAGAATCGGCCATCGAGCGGATCGCAACGGGCCCCCGCGCGGTGCGGCCACCGCAGCGAGCGAGCGCGATCTGATGTAAATGCCCGAGTGCGTGTGAACCCGACCTGAACGGCGCCGCATCATACCTCAAGCCGCGCGCAAACTGAGGCCGACCAGGGTTAGCGCGGCCACGGGCAAGACGCAGATCAGGGCGTCCACGCGATCGAGCAGCCCCCCATGCCCCGGCAGCAGCGCGCCGGAGTCTTTCGCCCCCGCGGTGCGCTTCAGGACGCTTTCGAACAGATCGCCAAAGATGGACAGGGCCGCGAGCGCCAACAGCAGCGGTACGATCACGGCGGGCAGGTCGTTGCCGAACGCCCAGACGGCGAATCCCCAGGCAACCGCAGCACCACCGAGCACGCCACCGATCGCGCCCTCCCAGGTCTTGCCGGGGCTGACCTGGGGCGCCAGCTTGTGGCGGCCAAAGGCGTGCCCCGCGAAGTACGCCAGCACGTCAGCCCCCCAAACGACGAGGCATACCACCAGCAACAGATGCGGATGGACCTCGCGCAGCTCGACGATGCCCAGCCAGGCGCCCGCCAACACCAGGACGCCGAGCAGCGTCCAGCGCAGCCGCGGCGGCGTGGCACCCGCTCGACCGGCGAGGCGCGGAAACAGCAAGACTTCGAGCGCGGCCCAGGCCCAGCAGGCGCTGGCTGCCGCCAGCAGCGCGCGGCTCGCGTCGGGACGCAGTGCGGCCAGCGCTCCGAGGGCCGCGATGGCGATCAGGAAGGCAACACGCGCCGCGGTGTTGCCGCCCACAACGAGCGTCCCCCACTCCCAGCCGGCGAGCAGCACGATCAGGCCAGCAAGCAGCGCGAACCACAGCGGCGGCAGCAGGTACAGGGCGAGCAGCACCGGTACGAGCAGGGCCAGGGCCGTCAGGATGCGGGTACCCAGGGCGCGCGGCATGCGGTCGTTGAGCTCGAGCGGTCGCCTAGCGACGCCCGAAGCGGCGCTGGCGAGTGGTGAAATCGGCGATGGCGCGCGACAGCTCGCCGTCATCGAAGTCAGGCCAAAAAGACTCGGTGAAATAGAGCTCTGTGTACGCAAAGTCCCAGAGCAGGAAGTTGCTGATACGCCGATCGCCACCCGTGCGCACGCAGAGATCCGGTTCCGGCAGTCCAGCCAAGGACAGGTGCGACTCGAGCAATTCCTCGTTCACCGCCGCGGGCTCGATCTCGCCGGCCGCGACTCGCTCGGCGATACGCCTTGCCGCGGCCGCGATGTCCCAGCGGCCGCCGTAGTTCACCGCGATCGTGAGATGCATGCGGCGATTGTCGCGTGTGAGGGTCTCTGCCCTGTTCATGAGCATCTGCAGGTCGGACGCGAACGCGGAAGTGTCACCGATGATCGCAAGCCGCACACCGTTTTCGTGCAGCTCGTCGATGTCGTTTTTCAGCACTCCGCGCATCAGGTCCATCAGCAGATTGACCTCGCGACGCGGCCGCGACCAGTTCTCGGTGCTGAAGGCAAACAAGGTCAGGTACTCGACGCCGCGATCGGCACAGGCCTTGGCGATAGTTTTAACGTTCTTCGCGCCCGCACGATGCCCGGCGGCGCCGGGCAGATGCTGGCGCTTGGCCCAGCGATGGTTGCCGTCCATGATGATGGCGACGTGGCGCGGCACGAATTGGTCGTTACCGGCAGGCTGTGCCGGCGGCGCGCAGGCAATTTCCGCTTCGTCGAGTTCGCTCATCGACCGGCTCGTGGGCCCAGGTTCGCGCCGCGACGGTCGGGGCAGCGCCAACCTGATCCGGAGGTTGCGTTCACCTGCGCTGCTCTATCAGGGCGGAAAATGATCAGATCTCCAGCAGGTCGGCTTCTTTCTGCTGCAGCGTCTTGTCGACCTCAGCCACTCGTGCGTCAGTGATCTTCTGGACCGCATCTTCGCCGCGGCGCGCATCGTCCTCGGCCACCTCTTTCTCTTTCACGAGCTCGCGTATATCGCTGATCGCGTCACGGCGAATATTTCGAATGGCGATCTTCGCGTTCTCGGCCTCCTGCTTGGCCAGGCGGACCAGGTCGCGGCGATTTTCCTCGGTCAACGGCGGCAGCGGCACGCGTATGACGTCCGAAGTGGCGATCGGCGTGATGCCTAGATCGCTTTTCAGGATCGCTTTTTCGATATCGGGAATAAGCGGCTTTTCCCAGGGCGAGATCGCCAGCGTGCGGGCGTCTTCTACCGTGACGCTCGCAACCTGATTAACCGGCGTCGGCGTGCCGTAGTAGTCGACCTCGACAGTATCCAGCAGGCTCGGGTTTGCGCGCCCGGTGCGGATGCGAGCAAAGGCCACATTCAGCGCCTCCAGGCTCTTGCCCATGCGCTCGTTGGAATCTTCTTGAATCTCGTCGATCACGACAGGTCAGTCCCGAATGAGGGTGCCTACTCTGTCACCCGCCACAATACGCGTCAACGCGCCCGGCTCGTTCATATCGAACACCACGAGCGGCATCGAGTGATCGCGGCACAGGCAGATCGCGGTTAAGTCCATCACGCCCAGTTCGCGGTTCAGGACCTCGGTGTAACTCAGTTCGTCGAACTTGCGCGCCTGTGGGTTCGTCTTCGGATCGGCGTCGTAAACGCCGTCGACTTTCGTGGCCTTCAGCACGGCGTCGGCCTCGATCTCGATACCTCGCAGACAGGCGGCGGAGTCCGTCGTGAAGAACGGGTTGCCGGTGCCCGCCGCAAAGATCGCGATGCGGCCCTGTTCGAGGGCGCGAACTGCCGCGGCCCGCGAATAGCCGTCGGCGACCGTTGCGATCGCGATCGCGGACAGCACGTGACCGTCGAGATCGTGGTTGCGCAACATGTCGCGAAAGGCGAGCGCGTTCATGACCGTCGCCATCATGCCCATGTGATCGCCCGTGACGCGATCCATGCCGGCGGCCTGCAGTTCGGCGCCGCGAAACAGGTTGCCGCCGCCCAACACGACGCCGACTTCGGTGCCACCGCGCGCCACTTCAGCGATCTGCGTGGCGATGCGGTCGACGACCGACGGATCGATGCCGAAGTCGCCTTCGCCCGCGAGCGCCTCACCGCTGAGTTTAAGCAGGATGCGCTTCATGTGTTGTCCCCGTTCAGATTCGCCTCACCGGACCGAGGCCGGCGCCGATCAGCCCACCGCATCGAACCGCTTTCGGCAGCGGATCCGTCTGGCTCAGCTCTTGAGCTGCGCCGCGACCTCTGCGGCAAAATCTTCTTCACCCTTATCGATGCCCTCGCCCACCTCGAAGCGGACAAAGCGGGTCACGTCCGCGCCCTTGTCCTTCAGCAGTTGTTGCACCTTCATGTTGCCGTCCTTAACGAACGGCTGGTCGAGCAGGCTGACTTCCGCGAGGAACTTGCGCACCTTGCCCTCGACCATCTTCTCGACGATCTCGGCCGGCTTGCCGCTCTCGGCCGCCTGGGCCGCCGCGATTTCGCGCTCCTTGCCGACCACGTCGGCCGGCACCTCGGCCTGGCGCACGACCATCGGATTGATGGCGGTGACGTGCATGGCGAGATCCTTGCCCAGTTCAGCGTCGCCGCCGGTGATCTCCACCAGTGCCGCCTGACGCTGGGTGGTATGGATGTAGTGGGCGATTTCGCCGCCGCAGCTCTCCACCACCGCCGCGCGCCGCAGCGTGATGTTCTCGCCGATTTCCTGCACCAGGGTCTCGCGCTCGGCGTCGAGGTCATAGCTCGCGAGGTCTTCGCTGCCGCGCTCGAACACGAGGTCGGTGACCTTGCCGACGAAGGCGATGAACTTCTCGTTCTTCGCCGCAAAGTCGGTTTCGATGTTGATCTCGACCATGGCGGCGCGCTTGCCGTCGTCGCTGACCTTCAGGCCCAGCAGGCCATCTGCCGCGGTCCGGCCGGCCTTCTTCGCCGCCTTGAGCGCGCTCGACTTGCGCAGATTCTCGATCGCGAGGTCCAGGTCGCCGTCAGTCTCCTGCAGCGCCTTCTTGCAATCCATCATGCCAAGGCCGGTGCGTTCCCGTAGCTCCTTGACTAGAGCTGCCGTGATGGCCATCAGGCGTCTCCTTCCTTGGTTTCCGCCGGCGCGGCAGCGCTCTCGGCTGCAGGGGCTTCTACTTCGGCGGCGGGGGCTTCGGCGGCGGGGGCTTCGGCGGCAGGCGTTTCGGCGTCAGCCGCAGCCACTTCTGCGTTCTCTTCAGTCTCTG
Source organism: Pseudomonadota bacterium (assembly GCA_039029135.1). Classification (GTDB taxonomy): domain Bacteria; phylum Pseudomonadota; class Gammaproteobacteria; order Pseudomonadales; family Azotimanducaceae; genus JALZVT01. Next base: position 61,300 of record JBCCGT010000019.1, read on the forward strand.
ACTCGGCGGCGTCGGCCTCAGACACTTCGACAAACTCGTCGAGCGATACATCGCTGGACGCTGTGTTCTGGCCTTCTACGACGGCGTCGGCGACCGCGGCGACATAAAGGCGGATCGCCCGTATCGCATCGTCATTGCCTGGTACGACGTAGTCGACGCCGTCCGGATCGCTGTTGGTATCGACGATGCCGATAACGGGCACGCCGAGCTTGTTGGCTTCGGACACGGCGATGTGCTCGTGCTGCACGTCGATCACGAACAGCGCGTCCGGCAGGCCGCCCATTTCCTTGATGCCGCCGAGCGAGCGTTCGAGCTTGTCCATGAGCCGCCGCTTGGTCAGCGCCTCTTTCTTGGTCAGCATTTCGAAGGTGCCGTCCGCGGCCTGCGCCTCGAGGTCCTGCAGCCGCTTGATCGACTGGCGGATCGTCTTGTAGTTGGTCAGCATGCCGCCGAGCCAGCGCTGGTCGACGAAGGGCATACCGACGCGGCTCGCCTGTTCGCGCACAACCTTGGCCGCGGCGCGCTTGGTGCCCACAAACAGAATCTTCTGCTTGCGAGCCGCGAGCTGCTTGATCTCGGCGAGGGCGGCGTTGAACGCCGGCAGCGTCCGCTCGAGATTAATGATGTGAATGTTGTTACGGGCGCCGAAGATGTAGGGAGACATCTTGGGGTTCCAGAAGCGGGTCTGGTGGCCGAAATGCACGCCGGCCTCCAGCATGTCGCGCATGCTGATCGTCATGAAGTTTCTCCTTCGGGTTGCGCCTCCGCCGCTCCCATGACCCAACCCGGAGAGACCGTGCGCGCCTCGCGCGGCGCCCAGGCGCCAGCGTTAGGATCGACGATCGTGCCGGGCACCCAGGGGCATGTGCCGAACGACGTGTGGATTTTCTTAAGTTAATTCACCAGCCCGCTCGCCTCGCGATAACAAATCGCGATACAAATCAACGGGTTGGCCTGGCCAGCGGCGGCGTTTCACTACACTTCGACCCAATGTCTAGTGGTGCGTTGCCTCCGTGGGGCGCGCTTTATACCATGGGCGGCTACTTTGGTGAACCCGCCGGCAATGACTGTAAAAATCCTCGACGCCCCGGCCATCGACAAGATGCGCGTTGCCGGCCGCCTAGCGGCGGGCGTGCTGGAGATGATTGGCGAGCACGTCCAACCCGGCGTGACCACCGGTGAGCTCGACCGCATCTGCCACGACTACATTATCAACGACATTGACTGCGTGCCGGCGCCGCTGAACTACACCAGCGGCCCCGGTCAGCCCCCCTTTCCGCGCTCGATCTGCACCAGCGTCAACCACGTCGTCTGCCACGGCATTCCGTCAGAGAAGAAGGTGCTGAAGACCGGCGACGTGCTGAACATCGACGTCACCGTGATCCGCGACGGCTACTACGGCGACACGTCGAAGATGTTCTTCGTGGGCAAATCGACGGTGCTGGCGGAGCGGCTGGTGCGAGTCACCCAGGAATGCCTCTATAAAGGCATCAAAGAGGTGCGGCCGGGCGCTACCCTCGGCGATATCGGGCATGTGATCCAGCGCCACGCCGAGAGCAACCGCTTCTCGGTCGTCCGCGAATTCTGCGGCCACGGCATTGGCGATACCTTTCATACCGAACCGCAGGTGCTGCACTACGGCCGCCCCGGCCGCGGCATGGCGCTGCGCGAGGGCATGGCGTTCACGATCGAGCCGATGATCAATGCCGGCAAACGCTTCGTGAAGATCCTCCCCGATCAGTGGACGGCGGTCACTAAGGATCACAAGATGTCCGCCCAATGGGAGCACACGCTGCTGGTCACGGGCGACGGCGTCGAGGTCCTGACCCAGCGGAGCGAAGAACAGATTCTATGACCCCGGCCATCCTCCGCGCCCGCATTCAGGCGGCCGACGCGGAGCTCGCCGAGCGGTTCTGGCGCGGCGACCTCATCGACGATCTGCTGGCCGATCGCGCGGCCGTCTTCGACGAATTGATCTGTGAGCTGTGGCGCACCGCGCTGCCCGATGCTGCACGCGAGCAGATGGCCATCTACGCCGTCGGCGGCTATGGCCGCGGCGAGCTGCACCCCGGCTCCGACATCGATCTGCTGGTACTCGTCCGCAGACGCGGCCAATACACCAGAGAGCTGGAGACCTTCGTCCAGTCGCTGTGGGATCTCGGCTGCGAGATCGGCCACAGCGTACGCACCGTGCGCGAGTGTCGGCGGGAGGCGAACAGCGACCTGACCATCGCGACAGCGCTGTACGAACGCAGACGGCTCACTGGCGGGGATCGGCTCGACGCGGCACTCACGCGCACCATGGGCTCAAGCCGGCTGTGGCCCAGCAAGAAGTTCTTTACCGCCAAACGCGACGAGCAGATCGCGCGCCACCTGGCCTTCGAGGACGTCGAATACGGTCTCGAGCCCAACATCAAGAGCTCGCCCGGGGGCCTGCGCGACATCCATACCGTACTGTGGATACTGCGGCGCCACTTCGGTACGGCGCACCTCGAAACGCTGCTCGATAAGGGCGTGCTAACGCAGCAGGAGCACGACTGGCTAGTCGAGGGCAAGCGCTTCCTCGCCTCGATTCGCTACGGGCTGCATCTGCTCGCCGGGCGCAAGGAAGATCGCCTGCAGTTCGAACATCAGCGGGAGCTCGCGCATCGTTTCGGCTACGTCGACACCGACGCGCGGCGCGGCGTCGAACGCTTCATGCAGGCCTACTACGGTCATGTGCTGGCGCTGCGCGAGGTGAACGACATCGTGCTGCAGACGCTCGATGAGAACATCATCGAAGGGCGCAGGCGACCCAAAGTAACCCGGCTCAACGAGCGCTTTCGGCTGCGCAACAGCAACCTGGAGACGACGCACGACGCGGTGTTCAGCGAACATCCAGAGGCGCTCATCGAGATGTTCGTGCTGATGGCCCAACGTCGCGAGGCGACCGGTGTGCGGGCGAGCACGATCCGCTCGATTCGCGATCATCTGCATCTGATCGACGACAGCTTCCGCAGCGAGCCGCGCGTTGCCGATCTGTTTTTGCAGCTGCTGCGCTCCCCGTACCTGATCGTCACGCAGCTCACACGCATGCGCCGCTACGGCATTCTCGGCCGCTATCTGCCCGAATTCGGCCGCATCGTCGGCCAGATGCAGCACGATCTGTTTCATATCTATACCGTCGACGCTCACACGATGACGGTGATCGGCAACATGCGCCGCTTCCGCTACAGCGATTCGGCCGCGAGCTTTCCGATCGCACACGACTGCGTGCGTCGGATCGAGAAGATCGAGCTGCTGTACATCTCCGGCCTCTACCACGACATTGGTAAGGGCCGCGGGGGCGACCATTCGACGCTGGGCGCGGTGGACGCCCGCGCCTTCTGCGAACGACACGGCCTGAACGCGGCAGACACGGACCTGGTCTGCTGGCTCGTGCAGCAGCATCTGACGATGTCGACCATCGCCCAGCGACAGGACATCCACGATCCTGACGTCGTCGCAGACTTCGCCGCGACGGTCGAGAGTCGTGAGCGGCTGGACTATCTGTATGCGCTGACCGCCGCCGACATCACCGCGACCAATCCCACCCTATGGAACGGCTGGCGGGCGAGCCTGCTGCAGCATCTATACGGCGCGACGCGGAGTCAGCTGCAGGATGCGGTAGCGACGATCGATCGCGAGGCGCTCATTCGCGAGCGCCGCGCGGCGACCATCGCCGGGCTGATGGCGGCCGGTATCGGCGAGGAGACGCTGGCGGCGACGCTCGAACTCGCCGACGACGACTTCCACCTCCGCTACGAGCCCGAGGACGCCGCCACCCTGTTGAGCGCCTGCGCCGCTCATGATCTGAAGCAGGGACCGCTAGTGCTCGTACGCGACCTGTTGCCCGACCAACCGAGCGCGGGCGCGGCCAACGCGACCGAGGTGCTGGTCCACGCTCGTGACCAGCGCGACCTGTTCCACGCCTGCGTCGCGGCGCTCGACCGCACCGGTCTGACCGTGCATCGCGCCAACGTGCTCACGGCGTCGGACGGGCGTTGCCTGAACGCCTTCGTCGTGCTCGACGACGACGGCGACGCGCTCGCGAGCGACGACCCGCGGCGCGCCGCGCTGCCGGCGAGCGTGGCCAGCAGCATCGCCGCGTTTGCCAGCAAGTCGAGCCGCCCCGCACAGATCGGCGGCGGCCGGCTGCCGCGCAGCCTGAAGCAGATGGCGACACCGACGGAGGCGACTCTGACGACCAAGGCCGGAGCGAGCAGCTCGCGTCTGACCGTCGTGACCACCGACAGGCCCGGGCTGCTGGCCAGTATCGGCGCCCTATTCGCGTCACTCGGCATCGCCGTGCAGGGCGCTCGAATAACGACCCTAGGCAACCGCGTAGAAGACGTGTTCGACGTCCGTGGCACCGACGGTCGTCCCATCAGCGATCCGGCCGCAGTCTACGAAATCACCAACACGATCCGCCAGGTGCTGGATCGCGCGACCCGCTCGCGCGGCTGAGCCGCCCGGCCATCGGGATCGGCGACCCGCGTGATCAAAGGAGACACCGCATGAACCCCGCGCTCGCGCATCTCAAGGACTATCCGTTTCAGCGGCTCGCGGCGCTGAAGGCCGACCTGAGCCCGCCGGCCGACATCGACCACATCGCGCTGTCGATCGGCGAACCCAAGCACTCAGCGCCCCCATTCGTGGTCGAGCACCTGCGCGACGGCGACGCGCTGCGGGCAAGCCTGGGCACCTATCCCGCCACGCGCGGCAGCGACGCGCTGCGCGAGGCGATCGCCGGCTGGTGTGCTCGACGTTTCGACGCGCACCTGGATCCAGCGACCCAGATCCTGCCCTGCAGCGGCACCCGCGAGGCGCTGTTCAGCTTCGGCCAGAGCGTGCTGAGCGGCGCCCCGGAATCGATCGGCATGCTGCCCAACCCGTTTTATCAGATCTACGAGGGCGCGCTCATCATGCGCGGCGCGACGCCCTACTATTTGGCGACGCCGGCCGAACGCGGCTTCCTGCCGGACTTCGGCGCGGTACCGGAGTCGATCTGGCGACGCACGGAATTGCTGTACCTATGCAGCCCGGGCAATCCGACCGGCGCCGTCACGGGTCTCGCCGACTACGAGCAGCTGCTGGAGCTGCGCGACCGCTACGGCTTCGTGATCGCCGCCGACGAGTGCTACTCGGAGATCTATGCCGACGAGGCCCCACTTGGCCTGCTGGAAGCCTGCGCCCGGACGGGCCGCGATAGCTTTACCGGCTGCGTCGCGTTCAACAGCCTGTCGAAGCGTTCCAATCTGCCCGGCCTGCGGTCTGGTTTCGTGGCGGGCGACGCGCGCCTGATCGCGCCCTTCTTCGACTATCGCACCTACCACGGCTGTGCGATGCCGGCGCTGGTGCAAAGCGCCAGCGCGCTGGCCTGGGCGGACGAGGCCCATGTCAGCACCAACCGCGCCGCCTACCGCGAGAAGTTCAGCCGCATCACGCCGGTCCTGGCAGAGGTGCTCGACGTCAGCGCGCCGCCCGCGGGTTTCTTTCTCTGGCCGCGGACGCCGAAAGGCGGCGAAGCGTTCACGCGCGAACTGTTCGAGCGCGCGCACGTCACCGTACTGCCGGGCGCGTACCTGAGCCGCCGCGGCGCCGACGGCAGCAACCCCGGTTTCGACCACGTGCGCATCGCGCTGGTGGCGCCGCTGGACGAGTGCGTTGAGGCCGCGCAGCGCATTCGCGCGAGCGTCGCGCGCTAGTTCGTTTTAGGGGACGGCCGTGGTAGCGTTCGCGGTCCCCTGAAGCGCGCCCCTGCTACCACCTGGCAGCGGTTGTACGAGAGAAGCAACGATGACCGAGCTGTTCGCCATAGGCCTTGGGCTGTCCAGTTACAACACCGCGGGCGACGTGCTGGAGACCTTTTATCCCACGCCGCTGCTCGGCCCAGATGCCGCCATCGGTGGTGCGTTTCTTGGCGGCGGGGCTGATGCGGCCGACGAGCCGCGCGACGGCGTTGCCAACGTCACACCGGCGCACGCGGCCAGCGTCGCCGCGCGGCTGCGCGACGCGGGGGCAGAGAACGTCGCCGCCACGGCGGCGCGGCTCGCGGAGGCCGATCGCCCGCTCACCCTGACGCTGCTGCACCGCGACCGGCCCATCGCCCACACCGCGGAGGCGTACCTGAAGCTGCATCTGCTGTCTCATCGGCTAACGCTGCCCAACAGCCTGGATCTGGAGGGCCTGTTCGCCCACCTGCCGACCGTCGCGTGGACCAGCGCCGGCCCGATCGACGCGACGGAGCTGCCCGACCGGCTGCTAGACGCGCGGCTACGCGGCGAACGGCTGCAGGTCGATGCGCTCGATAAGTTTCCGATCATGGCCAACTACGTGATGCCGGCGGGCGTGCGCATCGCGAATACGGCTCGCGTGCGCCTCGGCGCCTATCTCGGCGACGGCACCACCGTCATGCACGAGGGACAGGTGAACTTCAATTCCGGCGCTTTAGGGCCAAACATGGTCGAGGGCCGTATCTCCCAGGGCGTCATTTTGGGCGCACACACCGATCTGGGCGGCGGCGCGAGCACGATGGGCACGCTGTCGGGCGGCGGCAAGGAGGTCGTGTCGCTGGGCGAGCGCTGCCTCGTCGGCGCCAACGGCGGCACGGGCATACCGCTCGGCGATCGCTGCACGATCGAGGCGGGGCTGTACATCACGGCCGGCACGATCGTGCGGCTGATCGACGCCGACGGCAGACCCGGCGAGCGCGCAAAGGCACGCGAGCTGGCCGGTCAATCGGACCTGCTGTTCATCCGTCACAGCGCCAGCGGCGAGATCCAGTGCCGCACCAACCGCAGCGCCATCGAGCTGAACGAGACGCTGCACAAGCACAACTAACCGCGCCCGCTTCGTCGCCCGCGGGCGACGGGCCAACCGAGTCCCAGCCATGCATGCCGATGCCCTGATCGATCTGACGATGGAACTGATCCGTCGTCCCAGCGTGACCCCCGCCGACGCCGGCTGTCTCGAACTGCTCGGCGGCCTGCTCGCCGACTGCGGCTTCGCGCTGCGTCGGGTCGATCGCGGCGGCGTCAGCAATCTGTGGGCGACGCGGGGCAGCGGTGGACCGCTGGTGGCGTTCGCCGGCCACACCGACGTGGTGCCGCCGGGCGACCTCGCCGCCTGGGATTCCGACCCGTTCGCGCCCGAGATCCGCGCCGGACTGCTCTATGGCCGTGGCGCCGCCGACATGAAGTCGAGCCTGGCCGCGATGGTCGGCGCTGCGGCAGAGCTCGATGCCGACCACCCGGGCACGCTCGCGCTGCTGCTGACCTCCGACGAGGAAGGCGATGCAACGGACGGCACCGTGGCCGTGCTGGACGCCCTGGCTGCCGACGGCGTGCGCATCGATTACTGCATCGTCGGCGAGCCTTCCTCGAGCGAACGCCTGGGTGACGTGGTGCGCAACGGCCGACGCGGTTCGCTGAACGGCAAGGCGCGCATCACCGGCGTGCAGGGCCACGTCGCCTATCCCGAGCAGGTCTCGAATCCGATCCACGCCAGCGCCGAGGTGCTGACGCGCCTGCTGGCGATCGACTGGGACCACGGCAACGACTACTTTCCGGCAACGTCCTTTCAGGTATCGAATGTGCGCGCCGGGACCGGGGCGACCAATGTCGTACCCGGCATTTGGGAAGCCGATTTCAATCTGCGCTTCAACACCGAGCAGACGGCGCCCGGCATCCAAGCGCGCATTGCCCAGGCGCTGACGGACGTTGAGGCGGACTGGCACATCGACTACCGCCTGTCCGGAGAGCCCTTCTTAACCCCGCGAGGACGCCTAACCGACGTGGTATCGGCGTGCATTGAGCGGCATTGCGGTTACGCCCCGGCGCTGTCGACATCTGGTGGCACATCTGATGGTCGCTTCATCGCCCCAACCGGCGCTCACGTGGTGGAACTGGGACCGCGCAATGCGACAATTCACAAGATCAACGAGTGCGTCGCAGTGAACGAACTGCAACCATTGCAATCTATCTATCGTGACAGCGTCGCCGCCCTGCTCGGCGCGGCGGACGCCGACTGAGGGGCCCGCCGCGCGGAAGCGACGGCGCGCCGTCCAGACCGACGGGCGCGCTCCCCCGCCGCCGCCGCGCAGTCCGCCCCCCCAAAGGTGTCAAGGCGTCAAGGTGAAGTGAACCCATGAAAACATGGCACAAATGGCTGTTCGGATTGATCGTCGTGGTCACGCTGGTGCTCTGGCAATTGCCGGCACGCCTGCTCAGCGACGCCTTGCCGACCGGCCAGGCGGCGCTATTGGAGCCGCGCGGGACGCTCTGGTCGGGCTCTGGAATCGTGCTTGCCAACGGCCAGCGTGTAGGCCGCGTGCACTGGTCGTTTGCGCCGAGCGCGCTGCTCAGCCTGCGCGCCGCGTACGATCTGGAACTCACCGAGGCGGACATGGCGCTGACCGGCCGCGCTGCCGCGGCCGCAGACGGGACGCTGACGTTGCGCGCGCTGCAGGGCAATGTCGGCCCGGACATGCTGGCGCGCCTGCTCGCACGCTACGACATCAGCCCCACCGGCACCCTCGCCATAGAGCGCCTGGATCTGTCCAACATCCAGCCGACCAGCGGGTCGCTGGCGGGGGTCGAGGCCGACGGGCGCGCCACCTGGAGCGGCGGTGATGTTCGCTATGTCCTCTCCGGATACGCGAATCAGATCGATCTGCCGGCGCTGCAGGCCCAGATCACGACGCCCGAACAGTGGCCACAGATGCGGGTGACGGAGGCCAGCTCGGAGCGCCTGCTCATGACAGGCCGCCTCACCGAGTACGGCACGATCGCGATCGGGATTACCCGCGGCCTGACCCGCCTCGCCGGCCAGACCTGGCCGACCGGCGAAGACTCCGACAACGACCAGCAGATCGTGCTGGAGGTCGAGGAACGGCTGATCTAGCGTGTTTAAGTCAGCTTTCATGACTAACTTGCCCGCGCAGCGCCGCCCTGGCGACTGCGATGCGCGCGCTGTGATTCACGGTGTAGATAACGGTCGCGCACCTCATTCACAATGCGCGCACGCCACGCCCTGCGTGCCCGAGGGGCCCGAGGCGTCATCGGCCCCAACCCTCCGTCGTCGCCCGGCGGACGGGCGGCGCGCGGTGACGGCGCGCGGCCAAGAGTCATTCTGGAGCATAGTCTGATGGACACCCTGGTCGCCCGCGTACCGGACATTGTCAAGATCGCGATCATCGCCGGAATCGCCTGGACGCTGGCAACCGCAGGCATTTATTTCGTCTGGGGCCCCCAGAGCGCGGCCGAACCCCGCGCGGCGAGCGCGCCGAATCGGGCGCAGAGCGCGCCGCGCAACAGCGAGTGGAACGCCGTCGCTCAGGCCAACCTGTTCGGCCCGCTGAGCGCGCTGCCCACCAACGCGACCCCTGCGGTCGCCGATGTGCCGGTGGAAAAGGTGCGCAAGACCCGGCTGCCGTTGACGCTGCAGGGCGTCTTTGTGGCCGATGAGATCAACGATTCTGCTGCCATCGTGTCGCAGAAGGGCAAGCCCGGCATCCGCTATGCGGTCGGCGACAAGCTGCCGGGCAGCGCGGAGCTCGTTGAGGTGCACGGCGACCACATCATCCTGCGCCGCGCCGGGGTGCGCGAGGCGCTGCACTTTCCCAAGACCAAGCCGCTCCTGACCTCGGTCGAGTCCGACGACCAGCCCACAGCGCGCCCCGTGGCGCGCAGCGCACGCCGGGTGACGACGACCGCGACGCGGCCACAGGCCAGCCGCAACACGCCGACGGCACGTCGTGTACCGCCCACACCCGTCCGCCGTCAGGCCCAACCAGAGCTGTCGCCCCAGGAAGCGATGGCCCGCTACCGCGACGGTCTGGACAAGGACCCGGAGGGCACCCTGAAGACGCTCGGCGTCACGGCAGTCAACGACGGCGTCGCCAAGGGCTACAAGCTCGGCGCCATGGCTAACTCAAGTTACTTGCGAAACACGGGTCTGCAGGCCGGGGACGTTCTCCTATCGGTCAACGGCCAACCGGTTGGCGACGTACGGGTCGATCGCATGCGCTTGGACAACGTGCTTGCACAAGGCTCGGCGCGGCTAGAGATCCAGCGCGGCGAGCGACGCTTTTTTGTAACTGCGGCACTGAAGTAAACCCCTGAAGCCATTACAGTACGCCCTCGCCTTGGACTCATGACCAGCGAACGTCACGGCCAGCACAACCGCCGGGGCGGGACCGGTCACCGGGCAAGAGGGGCCGGACTCGTTACCCGCGCGCGCCGCTTGCAGCGCCGGACCGACGAGGAAATAACAAGGACAATTTCACGCCCATGACACAGATCCATTCTCATCGCGCTCAGCGCGCCAGCGTCCGGACGCCCCTCGGCGCCTGGCTGCGGGCGGCCGCCATGGTGCCGCTGCTGGCTATCGGCACGCTGCTGCTCGGCGCGCTCAGCACCCCCGCCGTGGCGCAGGAACAGACCTGGAAGATCAACGTCAAGAACGCGGATCTGCAAGAGTTTGTCGCCCAGGTGGCGGACATCACGGGCAATACCATCGTCGTGGCGCCGCAGCTCAAGGGCAAAGTCACGGTCGTCTCCAACGCCAATCTCGACCAGGACGGGGTCTATACGCTGTTCCTGTCGGTGCTGCGTACGCACGGCTATACCGCGGTACAGAGTGGCAGCACGATTCGCGTTGAGCAGCAGGCCAAGGGCAAGCAGAACCCAGGGGCGAACGGCTCGATCAGCCGCATCGCGCCCGACGAACTGGTCACACGGGTCATTTCAGCGCAGAACGTCGAATCCACCGAACTGATGAAAATCCTGCGGCCGCTGATTCCCCAGTACGGTCACATCGCCGCCGTCACGCAACCGAACGTCGTCATCATCACCGACCACGCGGACAACATTAAACGCCTGATCCGCATCATTACGCAGATCGACGTCTCCGATGAGGAGGAGATCGTGATGGTGCCGCTGAAGGAGGCGTGGGTCGGCAACGTGGTCGCCCTGCTGGAGCAGGTCGCACCCGAACAGCTCGGCCGCAACGGCAAGGGACCGCAGAAAATTCAGCTCATCGCCAACGAGCGCAACAACACGCTGGTGCTGCGGGGCAAGCCGAGCCCCGTGTCCGAGATTCTGAAGCTTGTCGAGACGCTGGATCAGCCCGCGACAACCATCGGCTCGACCCAGGTGTTCTATCTGAAGCACGGCGACGCCATGAAGATCGCCGAGATCATCAACGGACTGGTAGGCCAGGGCAATCAGCGCGGCAGCCAGGAAGGCTCGCAGCCGAGCCAAACGACCATCCAGGCCGACGAGTCGCTCAACGCGATCGTGGTGCGCGCCGAACCCGGCGTCATGAGTGAGATACAGGGCATTCTCAATCAGCTCGACGTGCGTCGCACCCAGGTTCTGATCGAGGCCGCGATCGCGGAGATCAGCCTGACGGATCAGTTCAATCTCGGCGTCGAGATGGCCGGCGTCGATGCCCAAGGCGAAACGGTGCCCCTGTTCAGCACCGCGACCGGCGGCGCAATCAACAGCCTGTTGACCACGCTGGTTGGCAGCACGGTCAGCACCGACGGCGGCGACGTCACGCCAGACTTCCTCGGCGCCGCGGGCGCTGCGACATCGCCGACCCTCGCCGCCGCGAAGATCGACGCGAACGCCATCTCGTTCGGCGTCATCGTGAACGCCCTCGCCTCGAACCGCGACTCCAACCTGCTGAGCACGCCGAGCATCCTCACGCTCGACAACGAAGAGGCGAAGATCGTGGTCGGCGAAGAGGTACCGTTCAGAACCGGTTCCTTCACGACGTCGACCGACGGGGCGAGCAACCCCTTCACGACGATTCAGCGCGAGGACGTGGCCATTCAGCTCACAGTGACGCCACACATTCACGACGGCTCGTCCGTGCGACTGCAGGTTGCACAGGAAGTGGAAGACGTCGTGCCGAGCGCGGTGGGCGACGGCGGCTTCGCCGACGTCGTCACGAGCAAGCGCACGATCGAGACGACGGTGCTCGCGGAGGACGGCGAAACCATCGTGCTCGGTGGCCTGATTCAGGACGACATCACGACGACGCGCAACAAGGTGCCCCTGCTGGGCGACCTGCCGCTGCTCGGTCGCCTGTTCCGCACGGACACGGACACCCGCGAAAAGCGCACGCTGCTCGTTTTCCTGCGGCCGACCATCGTGCGCGACGAAAACGACGCGCGCGAGCTGACCCGCCGCAAGTACGCGGGCATCTATGAGGTCGAGATCCGCTCTCGCAACGGTGGCGAGAAGGGCACGATCGAAGAAGAGATGGAACGCCTGTTTCAATCTCCCGAACTCTAGCGCGGGGCCCACACCGCGCCCCTATCCCAGGCAACTGCGCGCAACACCCGCGCGTCAGCGCGCAATGCGGGCGACCCGCAGCGCTGACGCACGAACCGTGGCAGACTGCGCGCCTACCCAATTGGATCAGGAGCCACGGGCTCGCCGACGAACAGCCGGTGGTCCCCCGTTGCCGTGAAATCGCTGCGAGCGGCCCTCTACAGAATCAACAGACGCATCCTCGGCTGGTGGACTCGACCGGCAAGCGTCGGTCACGAAAAGCTGCGCGATGTGCCCGGGGTCATCTATGTGCTGCAACAGCGCGCGACCACCGATTTAGTCGTGCTCGATCTGGTCGCCGAACGCGAAGGGCTGCCGAGTCCACGCGCATACCTCGACGAGCTGAGCGAGTATTTCGCCGCCACCGCGACCAACGGGGCGAGCCCCGATACGGAACACGATAGCGGTAGCGCCGCCGACGCCGCGTTAGCCGAGCGCCGTCGGTTCCTGAGCCTCAATCGAACGGGCGGGCGCTGGCCGGGGCGCGAGTTGTCACCCGGACTGCAGGCGGTGCACGCGCTGAGCGAGGCACATCCGGAGCTGCCTTTGGTGCTCGTGCCCGTGAGCACCCTGTGGGGTCGCATACAGCCCAAGGAAGGCTCGCTGGCCGGAATGCTCATCTCCGATCACTACGCGACCACGTCGCGCATACGCCGGTTCCTGACACTGCTGTTGTACCGCCGCGACATATTGGTCGAATTCAGCGATCCGCTGCCGCTTACCGAACTGCGTGAAAATACGCCCTCCCCCGAGCGCGCGGCGAAGCGCAGCGCGCGCCTGCTGCGCCTGCGCTTCGCTGCCCAGCGCAAGGCGGCCCTGGGCACGGACCTATCGCACCAGCGCACGCTGATTCGCCAGATTGTCACCAGTCGGGCAGTAACCGATGAGATCGAGCGCCAGGCCGCCCAGGCGGACAATCCCGATCGCGAACGTTCGCGGCTTGCCAAGGCGGCCAGCAAGAACGCCACGTCGATCGCCTCGGCGATGTCGTATCCAGTCATTCGGCTGTTCGATCGCTTCCTGACGCGCTTCTGGAACCGCTTCTACGATGGCGTCGACATCAACGGACTGGAACGGGTGCGCGAACTCGCCGCCTCGCACACGCTGATCTACGCGCCCTGTCACCGATCCCATGTCGACTACCTGCTGCTGTCGTACTTGCTGCACTACCACGGTCTGTCGCTACCCCACATCGCCGCCGGCGACAACCTGAACCTACCCGTCGTCGGTCCCCTGCTGCGCCGCGGTGGCGCGTTCTTCATGCGCCGACGGTTCCGCAACGATGCGCTCTACAGCGCCGTGTTTGCCGAGTACCTGTACCAGGTGCATCGTCGAGGTCACAGCGTCGAGTACTTCATCGAGGGCGGCCGGACACGTACGGGGCGCCTGCTGCCGCCGCAGACGGGCCTGCTCAACATGACGATCGAGGCGGAAGATCGCGGCATGCCCCAGCCCGTCGCGTTTCTGCCGGTCAACTTCACCTACGAGCGACTGCTCGAGAACAAGTCTTATCTCGATGAGCTGCAGCGCGGCAAGAAAGAGCGCGAGTCCCTGTTCGGCCTGATCCGCACCGTCCGGCGGCTGCGTCACTCGTTCGGCAAGGTCACGGTCAACTTCGGCAATCCGCTGCTACTGGGGGATTTCCTCGGCGAGCATCCAGAGCGTTCCCGGCGCCGTGAGGCCGCGACGCTGCTCGGCGATGAACTGGCGCGACGCATCAACGCCTGCGCGCACGTCTCACCCATTCACCTCATCGCCCTTGTGACGCTCGGGACGCCGCGCCTCGCCATGGCCGAGAGCGACTGCCGCGATCAGATCGGTTCGCTGCAGCGGCTGCTCGCGCGACGGCCGCCGGGCGCCGAGTACACGGTGACGGATCTGGCACCGGCCGCAATCATCGAGTACGCGGCAGATCTGGAGATGGCCGAGCGCGATTCGACGGCGGCCGGTGACTTCGTCGGCCACGCGCCCGTCGCGGCGGTGCTGCTCACCTGGTATCGCAACAACGTGCTGCATCTGCTGGCTCTGCCATCGCTGATCGCCTGTCTGCTGGCCAACCGTCAGCGCGGCCTCGCGGAAGACGAACTGGTGCGGCGGGTCGACATCGTCTTTCCGTATCTGTGCGCCGAGCTGTGGATACGCGCGGACCCAGGGGGCCAGCGCGCACGTCACTGGCTGGATGTGATGGTCGCAGAGGGACTCATCCGTCGCGACGCCGAGCGCAACTACCTGCCGCCGCGCGGCGACGCCGGCGCTCAGCATCGCCTGCGCATTCTGTCGAAGATCATCATGCAGACGCTGGAGCGGCTGTACATCGTGCTATCCGTGCTCGATCAGGCCCTCAGCGAGCCGCTGACGCGCAAGACGCTGGAGCGTGGCTGCCAGCGCCTGGCGCAGCGCATGGCGCGTCTGTACGGACTCAACGCGCCTGAGTTCTTCGACGAACGTCTCATCCGTCAGTTCGTATCGAATCTCTTGAGCGAGGAAGTGGTCGCGACCGACGACGACGGCCGGCTGCAACCCGATCCCCTGATCGCGCGAGTGCTGCGGGCCGCCGACTCGGTGCTGGATCCAGAGTTTCGGCTCGCCGTCAGGCGCGGGAAATAGCCGCAAGATCACGGGCTGCGACGCTGCAGCGGCACGCCCAACTAGAGCGGTCGATAGATGTCATAGCGCACCGCCGTACCGAGGATGCGCCACTCAGGCGTAGCCAATACCGGGTCGCGCCGGCGGCGCTTAACGACCACCCGATCCGTCGCACGCCGCCGCGCCAGGCGCAGCCAGTCCGCGAGTTCTGTGTCCGCGTCGCCCGTCGGGTGCGACAGGTCGCCGAGTCGCGCGAGCCACTGCAGCCGCTTGTTCGGCAGCGCCCCTTTGCGGCGCGGCGGGAACATCGGATCGAGATAGACGAGATCGACCGGCGCTGGATCGGCGAGCGCGCTGCTGGCTTCCGCCCAGTCCACCTGCACGCGCTCGCGCCACGCCGGTGGTCCGCGACGCAGGGCGTCGCGCAGCAGCGCGACCATCGCCGGTTCGCGCTCCGTGCAGCGCACCGTCGCCCCGCGCGCCGCGAGGCACAGCGCGTCGACGCCCCAGCCGGCAAACGGATCCAGCACGGTTGTCGCACCCCCCGCGGCGCGTCCCAGACAGGCGCGCAGCAGCTCGCTGCGCGCGCCGAGACGCCGCGTGACCTCATCGAGATCGAGCCAGCAGCCGCTGTCCCGGGGCCGCCACTCCGGGGCATGCAATTCCAATCGGCCGCTGCGCTCATACAGGTGCCACTCGCCCTCCGGCCGCGCCTCAACGCAAGCCAGCGGCAGCGAGCCGAGCAGTCCCGGATCGAGATCCGCAACGCTGGCGCAGATCTTCAAGAGCGCTTGTGCCAGGGCGTGTCGCCGTCGACGTAGAGCGGAATGGCCGCGCTGGCCGATAGCCCCAGGCCGGCGAGGTAGTCGGCACAGCCAAGCGCCAGCAGATCCCGAATACGGGGTCGTGCGACAAGGAAGTCTGGTGCGACCGGCTGCTCTTTACCTGGGCTGCCTGACTGTTGGCCACGCGGGCGAGCGTGTGCCGCCTGATCGCTGTAGATCACCCCATCCGCGATGTCCCGGAGTTCACCAGCGCGCATGAGCCAGTCTGACTGCGTGCACGTCAGGCCGGCCGCCCCACGCTCGTAGCGCGCGGCGTAGAAACTATCTTGGCGCGAGTACAGCGCGGTCCAGAACGATGCGCCCGGCTCGGTCTGCACGCGCTGCGCAACGGTGTAGGCGAGATGTCGGGACGACCCGATCCGCAGAATCACAGCATCGGCCGCCACCGCAATTGCCTGTGAGATCGCGGCGGCGATGCGAATGCCAGTGAATGAACCCGGACCGGCGGCGAAGACAATCGCGTCTATCTCGCGCGGGGCGATCAACGCGCGCGACAGCAGTTCGTCGAGCATACCAAGCACCTGCTCGTTGTGGCGACGCGGGATCGAGCGTGTATCCTCCGCGACGTCGCCCAACTCTATGTCTGCCGACGGATCTGAAGCACCGGGCGGCAGCACGGTACAGGCGAGCGCGCAGTCGTCGCGTGAGGTATCGATGGCAAGCACTACGCTCATGGGAGGAGATCTTATACAAGCTCTAACGATCCACGAAGGCTTCGAACGCCTCGCGACGGCCATAGCGCCGATGGTCAGAACGGAAACCCTGGCGCTCGAAGACGCGCTCGGACGCGTGCTGGCCAGTCCCCTGATCAGCCCGATCGACGTGCCTGCATTTCGAAATTCGGCAATGGACGGTTATGCGCTTGCAAGCCCGGATCTGAGCGGCGAGCCACCCTACGTTTTACCCGTCGAGGGCACCAGCCTCGCCGGTCATCCGATGACCGAAGCGCTGTCGAGCGGCACCGCCGTGCGAATATTCACGGGCGCGGCGCTGCCCGACGGCGCAGACAGCATCGTGGTACAGGAAGATACCGTGCGCCTCGATGAAGGCCGCGTACAAATCAACGTCCGGCCCTCGCCCGCGCGCTTCGTGCGGCCCGTCGGCCACGACGTCGCCGCGGAGCACGAACTCGCCGCGCGCGGCGCGACCCTGGACGCCTTCCTGATAGCGGCCGCCACCACGAGCGGCATCGAGCGGGTTAACGTTTTCGAACGGCCGCGCGTTGGGGTATTCGCAACCGGCGACGAGCTGCGCGAACCCGGCGCCCGCCTGGGACCCGGCGAAATCTACGAATCGAACAGGCGCGCCATTCGCATGCTGCTGCAGGGGTGTCCGCTGGATGTCGTCGATCTAGGCATACTGCCGGACGACGAAGCGGCCACAAAAGCCGCTTTGGCGTCAGCGGGCAGCGAGTTCGACGCGCTGGTGACGAGCGGTGGCGTGTCGGTCGGCGATGCCGACTACGTCCGTCAGGCGATCGAGGCGCGCGGCAGCATCGATTTCTGGCGGCTAAACCTGCGGCCAGGCAAACCCTTCGCGTTCGGTCGCGTCGGGTCGTCTTGCTACATCTTCGGCCTGCCCGGGAATCCGGTGTCGTCGATCGTAACGATGCTGCTGTTGACGCGCCCTGCCCTGATTGCCCTAGCAGGCGGAAACGCGCGATTGCCTAGCGCGTTCTCAGCGCCGCTGGCAGAGTCCGCCCAGCACGAGGCCGGCCGAGACGAATACCAGCGCGGGCGCTTTGTGGTGCAAGACGGCGAACTGCGCGTGACGACCTACGGGGACCAGAGCTCGAATCGCCTATCGAGCATCTCCGGCGCCGACTGCCTCTTCTTGCTGCCGGGTACGCAAACGCACTTCGAGCCGGGCGAGCGGGTCGACGTACTGCCGTTTAGGGGGTTGCTGTAAAAGCAAACGGGGCCGAATGGCCCCGTTTGTAGGTCAGCGTGAGCGCGGCGAACGCGCTCGCGCTAATCGGCCATGGCCCGATCAGGCCTTGGTCGCGCGACGCTTGCGACGCGTCTTGGTGCCCTTCTGGACAGCGCGAATCTTGGCCGCAGCCTTTGCTGCACGCTTCTTCGCCTTGCGGGCTTCCGCGCGCTTCAGCTCGGCGGCCTTTTTGACGCGGAACTTGTCGACCGCGGCGCTCAGCTTCTTGTCGATCTGAGCGTTGGCCGTCTTGTTCGCCGCTTCCAGGGCCGCATTGATGGCCGCTACGCGCGCCTTGACGCGATCCGCAGACTTGGCGCTGGCGACGCTGGCGCGAGCGCTCTTGGCCGCTGCGCGTGCCTTGGCAACGCGAGCCGTTACCCGCTTGGCAGCGGCGCGAGCCCGCTTGGCGGCGTTCTTGTCGCCCTTGCGCCCAGACTTCTTGGCTTTGGCAGCCGCGGTCTGAACCGCCTTCTTGGCCGCTGCCTGCGACTTGCGCTCTTTGGCCAGTCCAGCTTCGGCTTTCTTCAGCGCGCCCTCGGCACGCTTCGTGGCGGGCGAAGCGACGACCTTTACTGTCTTCCGCTTGGCCACTTTGCGAGCGACTTTGCGCTTCGCGGGAGCCTTGCGCTTAGCCGGCGCTTTACGCTTGGCGGGAGCCTTGCGCTTCGCTGCGGCCTTGCGAGCAGGCGCTTTGCGTTTTGCTCTCGGCATTATCTGTTCTCCTCGGCATTCACTTGGTTACGATCGTGTCCATGCGCTTCGCTGACCATTCACGTCTCGATCAATCCCGGGGCCGCGCACCGTTAGAGGATCTACCTCCGGGGTGTCTCGACTGTTCGAATCCGCGTTTCGAGAATCTTCGTATGCAGACGCTCGTCGTTGATTCGATTCCGCGATTGCTCAAAGCCAGGCCGACAACAGTAGAGCAACTGACTACAATCCACGCGCATCATATACAAGTGAAAAGTTTTTTCACGCAGTATTTGCGACAGATTTCAAGTCTTCTACAAAGAAATCGCTCTCAAAATCTCTGTTTTCACGTTTTCAACGCTTTGCGTGCCGTCAACTTCGGCATAGCGGACTAAATCTGCCGCAGCGCGAGCCTGATAAAAATCGACGAGCGGGTGCGTTTGGCGATGATAGACGCCGAGTCTGTCGAGCACCGTTGCCTCTTTGTCGTCATCACGCTGCAGCAAATCTTCGTCGGTTTCGTCGTCCTTACCATCGACTTTTGGCGGGTTGTAATCGACGTGATAAACGCGCCCGGAACCTGGATGTACGCGTCGACCGCTCAAACGCCTGACGATCTGCTCGTCAGGCACTTTGATTTCGACGACACAGTCGATCTCCACCGATTCGGTAACGAGAGCTTCGGCCTGCACGATCGTGCGCGGAAAGCCATCGAACAGATAGCCACGCTCGCAGTCGGGCTGCGCGATACGCTCTTTGACGAGGGCGAGAATGATATCGTCGGAGACCAGATCACCGGCATCCATCACCGCTTTGACCCTGCGTCCAAGCTCAGATTCTGCTGCGACGGCAGCGCGCAGCATGTCCCCGGTAGAAATCTGGGGAATACCCTGGGTTTCGCATACAAATTGGGCCTGGGTGCCCTTACCGGCGCCCGGCGGTCCAAGCAAGATCAAGCGCATATCGCTCTCCGTTATCGCTACTTTTATCGCTACCGTTATCGGTACTTGCATCGATACCTAAATCGACATAGATACCGTTTTAGCCGCTGTCGCGGCTTTCGCTGCCAGAGCCGCAACGGCTGCCACCGCAATCGCCGCGGCAGTATCCACCGACTGAGGACAGTGGACCGACGCTTGCGTCGGCGCAACCGTCAATGTTGGACCCCGCGTCACTGTCTGTCGAATGCTGGCTTAGCTGCCAAAGCCTGTGTCCCGCGAAGTCGACACGAGCGCCGCGAAGTCGACCCGAGCGCCGCCAAAGCGAGGGCGTTCACTCACGGTCGACATCCGCTCAACGCACTAACCTTCGCTACCTCCGGTCTGCGTGCACTGCAGTCGCGCCGACAGGACCGCGCGCAGGCGCTCGATTCTCTCGAGCAGGGCTAGAATCGTTGCCAGCGGCGCCGTGGAGCCATTCGTCGTCTGCAACCCAAACTCGAACTCAACGTTTTCGTGCTCACCCATCAACTCGGCACGCGTGCTAGCCAGTTCCACTTGCTGATCGCTGAACAGGTTGGCGAGGCGCGCCAGCAGCCCTGTCACGTTGCGCGCGCGCACGACGATCGCATCACCCAGCGCGTCCTCGCGCGCGTCCTGCAACAGGGCCGCCATTTCAAGCGTAGAACAGTCTCCGCATCCCAGCGCGCGGAACAGCTCCGAATCAGAGACAAAGCCACTGCTCGCCATCAGATCCGTAACTCGTGGATCGCAGTTCAAGCGCCGACAGATGCCGTGCCAAAGGCGGCGTCCGAGCAGTTCCAGTTCGCCGGGTGGAAGGCGACGAAACCAGCCCTGGATCTTCGAGCGGGCTCGGGTTGTGACTACAAAGCCGTGGTGTTCATCGAGCCAGACGCGCAGCGGGCGCTGCTCGCTGCCGGTGCTGATCGCCACGCGCTGCCCCGTCTGCAGCGGCGTCGACAATCGCGTCGGGCGTCCGTCGACCAGCGCGCCGCGGGCGCTATGACCGATCTGCGTGTGCACTCGGTAGGCAAAGTCGACCGCCGTAGCGCCCCGCGGCAGGTCCAGAACGTGCCCCTCGGGAGTGGACACATAGATGCGCTGATCGTGGAAGTTGCCCTGCAGAAGGGTCGCATAGGGGCCGCCACCGTCGTCATGCCACTCGAGAATCTGCCGCAGCCAGCCCACCCTGTCGTTCGCCATACGCCGCTGGGGTTCTTTATAGGACCAATGCGCGCAGACCCCGAATTCCGCCTCTTCGTGCATCGCGTGGGTACGAATCTGTACTTCCAGCGTGTCGCCGTTCGGGCCGATTACTGCCGTGTGCAGAGACTGATAGCCGTTTTCCTTGGGGTTCGCGATGTAGTCGTCGAACTCGTCAGGCAAATGCTGCCAGGCGGCGTGAATGACGCCGAGTGCGCGGTAGCAGGCGTCCGCGTCGCGAACCAATACGCGCAGCGCGCGGGCATCGTAGATCCTGTCAATCTCAACGCCTTTGGCGCGCATCTTGCGCCAGATGCTGTAGAGGTGCTTCGCGCGGCCGCTGACGTCGGCGTCGATGCCTGCCGTCTCCAGCATGCGGCGCAGATCGACCACCAGTTCGGCCACGCGGCGTTCGCGCTCCTCACGTTTGCCGTCTAACGCGCGCGCCAGCTGTTGATAGGTCGCTGGCTCCAGATAGCGAAACGCCAGATCTTCCAGGGCCCATTTGATGCGCCATAGCCCAAGCCGGCCCGCGAGCGGCGCAAACAGATCGAGGCTCTCCTGGGCAAGTTCTTCGCGCCGCGCCTGTTCTCGATCTTTCGCCATGCGCAGCACGGCGACACGCTCGCAGAGCTTGATCAGCGCCACCCTGACGTCGTCAATCAGAGACTCGAGCAATAGACGCACGTTCTCTATCTGCTCTTCGTGGCCGCTGCGCAGCATCGGCGGATTCTGGCGATTGAGTTCGTGCGCCTGCTCTACCCGGTCGAGCGCGGCGAGCAGCTGCAGGCCCTCGGCTCCTAGAAACGGATTCAGGTCTTCCCGCGTCAGAGCCTGGGAACGCCAGGCGCGATAGACCAGGCCGATCACGAGGGCATCTTGATCGAACTGTAGTTCGAGTAGCATCTGCGCAATGTCGAGCCCTGCCTCCCGCAGCGGCACCGGCAGATTCCGTTCGCGCATGTGCGCAAGCACACGTCCGAGCAGCTCGGCGTCGAGTTCCTCGTGCTCGAGCGCAACGGAAGCAAGCCACACGTCTTCCTCGACGCTGCCCTCGGCGTCGCGCGGCAGGGCCTCGCGGACCCTAACCATCGGTAGGCGCCCCAGAACGTCGAAACACGCCCAGCGTCTCGACGTGCGCGGTGTGCGGAAACATGTCGTAGATGCCCACGTCTTCGAGCCGGAAGCCGCGGGCGTTGAGCCTGGCTGCGTCGCTTGCGAAGGTCAGCGGATTGCAGGATACGTAGACAATGCGTGCGACGTCCGGCCCAAGCCAGCGTTCCAGCTCCGGTCCGGCGCCGCTGCGCGGCGGGTCCAGCAGCAGGCCGGTCACCCCTGGCAGGGCGATTTCCTCCCTGTACAGATCGGCAACGGAGAATCGCGTGCGCGACGTCAGCGCGTTCAATTCGGCGTTCACGCGCGCACGGTCGATGGCCACCGCTCCCGCCTCGAAACCGAGCACGCGCGCGCCTCGACGGGCAATCGGCAGAGAGAAGTTGCCGACGCCACAAAACAGGTCGCCGATGACGTCGCCGGGACCCGGCGCCAGCGCTGCGAGGGCCGCACTCACGAGCTGGGCGTTGATGCGCGCGTTCACCTGGACGAAATCGGCGGCGCCGAAGGTGATCCGTACCCCCTCACCAAGCAGCCGGTAGCTGAGATCGACCGGCTCGGCGCTCAGGGGTCTGAGCGTGTCGTACCCGGCGGCCTGCGTGAGCACCCGCACGTCATAGCGTCGTTCGAAGCGGCCCAGGGCCGCCGCGTCCGCGCTGGACAGCGGATCCAGGTGCCGCACGATCAGCGCCGCGGTGGAATCGCCGCTGATCGTCTCGAGCTGCGGTACGCGCTCGGCCACGCTGAGCTCACCAACGAGGGACTGCAGCGGCTCGAGCAGGCGATCGAACGGCGGCGCGAGCGTGAGGCAGGCATCCATGCGCACGATGCGGCTACCGAAGCTCTCGCGGAATCCCACCACCATGTCGTCGCCGAGGCGGCGTACCCCGAGTCGAGACTTGCGCCGATAGCCAAACTGGGTGCTGGCGACCGCGGTTCGCGCGCGCGCATAGGTCACCCCGTTCGCCTGCAGCGCAGCGATAAGCCCGGCCTCCTTGGCCCGCAGCTGAGCCGCATAGTCGCGGTGCTGTCCCGTACAGCCGCCGCAGCGCGGATAGGCGGGACACTCGGGCGTCACGCGCTCGGCCGCAGGAGACTCGAGCACGGCCTCCGCGATGCCGAGTACAGCGCCCTTGCGACGACCCACGATGCGCGCCTCGACGTGTTCACCCGGCAGGGCCGCCTTCACACGCACGCGGCGTTCGCCGAGTCGAGCGAGCCCGATGCCCTCGGCGTCGAGTCCCTCGATCACCAACTGCTGCGGACTCGCGATGCGTCTTCGGCTCATCGGTGCAGCAACTCCCGACTCTTAAGCGGTCGATTGCCCAGATGCGGCGCCAGCAGGGCGCGGAAGATCGTCAGCGCGTGGCGCCGCGTGGTTGCCTGCGAATAGTCGTCGGCCGCAATGGCGAGCAGCGCAGAACCCGGAAAAGCGCCGGCGTCATCGTCGCGCGCGAATCCTTCGTCCCCATGCAGCCGGTAGCGCCGGTCGGGCAGCACGCCGTCGCCGGTGACGGTCGCGCGAAAATCGGGAGCGTAGCCGCAATCCAGAAGCAGGCGATGTTCGAAGCGCCTCAGCAGCGGCGGCAGCGCTGCCTCCGACTCCAGCGCCGCCAGCGTGAGCGCGTAGTCGTCGTAGAGCGCCGGATGGCCGTCCGCGGGTTTCAGCATGCGCACCAGCAGTTCGTTCATGTACAGCCCGCCCGCGAGTCGCTCACCCGCGAGCACCGGTGCCGGTCCGGCAACCGCGGGCTCCCAGGCCGTCAGGGTGAACAGCGGGCCGCGGCCGATCCAGCGGGCCAGCGCGGGGACAAACTGACGCGGGGCGGCCAGCGCTCCGCGCCGCCCCCTGCTCCCGGACCGACCGCGCACACCGCGCGCGACGGCCGCGAGGCGACCCTCGTCGCGCGTCAGCAATTCGACGATCTGACTGGTTTCACGGAACGGGCGCATATGCAGCACGTAGTTCGCGGTGAGCTGTTCCTGCATCGTTGGCTAGGCCGATCGATCGTCGTAGCCCAGCTGCGACAGGCTGCGTTCATCGTCGGTCCAGCCTGGACGGACCTTGACCCACAGACGCAGCATCACCTTGCAGCCGATCAGCGTCTGGATGTCCTTGCGAGCATCCTGTCCGATGGCCTTCAGGCGCTCCCCCTTGCGACCGATGACGATTTGACGCTGCCCCGCGCGTTCGACGTAGATCAATGCCGCGATGTCGACCAGACCCTCGTCGGCGCGCTCAGAAGCCGTCGGGCCGGACGCGTCCCGACGCGCGAACGATTCGATAACCACGGTCGTCTGATGCGGCAACTCCTCGCCCAGCCGTCGCATGAGCTTCTCACGAATCACCTCGGCCACCAGAAAGCGTTCGCTGCGATCGGTGATCTGGTCCGCTTCGAACAGGTGCGGGGCCGCGGGCAGATAGCGCCCCACCAGCGTCCGCAATTCGTCGACCCCGTCGCCGCGCAGCGCCGCTATCGGAAAGATCTCCGCGAAGTCGTGGCGCTCGCGCAGGTCGGCGATAATCGGCAGCAGATCTTCGCGACGTGCGAGCTGATCGATCTTGGTAATCACAGCAATCAGCGGCTTGCCGACCCGCGCCAGCATGTCGAGGACGAGCTGGTCCTCGTCGGTCCAGCGGCCCTGTTCGATCAGAAAGAGCAGCAAATCGACGTCCTGCAGCACGGAGGCGGCCGTCCGAACCATGTAGCGATTGATCGCCCGGGCTCCCTGCGTCTCGTGAATACCGGGGGTGTCCACATACAGCGCCTGAACCTCGCCCACCGTGTCGATGCCCAACAGGTTGTGCCGAGTCGTCTGCGGCTTGCGCGACGTGATCGCGATCTTCTGCCCCAACAGATGGTTCATCAGGGTAGATTTGCCGACGTTCGGCCGCCCGAGAATGGCAACGTAGCCGCACTTCACGGTGCCGCCTCCTCACCCAGGGCACGCAGGGTCGCCGCGGCGGCAGCCTGCTCGGCCGCGCGCCTGGAGCCACCCTGCCCCGTGCCCCGTTCACTGCGGCCGGGCAGCTCGCAGGTCACGATGAAGTCCTGCTCCGGCGTCTGTTCGTCGGCGACGACATAGTTTGGCAGCGCCGCTCCGCGAGCCTGCAGCCACTCCTGCAGCCGCGTCTTCGCATCCTTGCGCACGATCGCGCTGTCGAGCGCGTCGGCAAACAGCCGCAGCACCGTCGTCCTGGCGACCTCGAAACCCCGATCGAGATAAATCGCACCAATGATCGCCTCAAAGGCGTCGGCCAGCACAGAGTCGCGATCGTGAACCCCGCTGCGCAGTTCACCCGAGCCAAGATTCAAGGCGGCGCCGATACTCAGGCTTCGGGCCATAGCCGCCAGCGCGGAGCGATTGACGAGCGCGGCGCGTAAGAGCGACAGGCTGTCTTCTTTCTTGTTGGGATGCCGTTCGTACAGATCGTCGGCCACGATCGCGCCCAGGATTGCATCGCCGAGAAACTCGAGCCGCTCGTTGTTCGCGGAACTCGCGCTCTTGTGGGTTAGCGCCTGCGTAAGCAGCGACGGTGCGTCGAATGCCACGCCGAGTTCGCGCTGCAGACGCTCCGCTTCAGTAGACAAGTTCCTGCTCGAATACGACGACAACGTCGATGTTGCTAAACAGATTTTCGCGCGTCTCGTAGTCGATCAGCACCTTGGTGGAATGAGTCGTTCGTTCGATGGACAGAACGTCTTTTGCCGTCAGTTCGCGCACGTTGTTTATTTTCAGGCGCTTGTCGATCATCTTGAACAGCTCGCTCTTGGACTTGCGACGCAGATCCTCGACACCAACCGATTCGACGATCGCGACGATCTGACGCTGGTTGAGATAGTGCGGTACCGTCTTGAAAGCGAATGTGAGCGCCGCGATCCCGATCGCGATGGCCGCCACCCAGCCAAAGAAAGAGGCGCCGCGCTGCCGGCCGCGCAACGGTAATCGACCTCGGGCGTGATCACGCATCGTGTGCCTCCTCGTATCCTGTGACAATAATGGGGCCCTCGTCCTGGCTCGAGCTTCCGCCCTTGGTCCGCGCTTTGACGCGACAATAGCGCAACGGACTATCGGATTCGCTGATTGCGCTCAAAGCTCGGGATCGACCAGCCCGGCATGTGCATCCAGATGGCAAAGGCCTTGCCGACGATCGCCGAGTCGGGCACGAACGACAACTCCGGACGATCCGGATAGATGTCGCCCCAGCTGCGGCTATCGAAGCTCTTGCCGCGATTGTCGCCCATCATAAAGTAATGTCCCTCCGGCACGACCCACTCGCGACCGGGTTCCAGGGTGTTGTAGGTGTATATCGGATGCAGCGCCTCGCCGAGCTGTTCTTCATACTCTCTGACGCGAATGCGCCGGCTGGCCATGCGCTCTTCGAACTCTCTCACGAACTGGCGCTTCACGGGTTCACCGTTGATCGTCAGCTGCTTGTTCCGATACTGAATGCGATCGCCGGGCAGCCCGATCACACGCTTGATGAAGTACTTCGGATCGTGCAACGGCACGAACACCATCACATCGCCTCGCTCCGGCGCGCCAATATCGACGACCTTGGTGCCCAGCACCGGCAGCCGTATACCGTAGGCAAACTTGTTAACGAGGATGAAATCGCCGATCTCAAGCGTGGGCACCATCGACTCTGAGGGGATCTGATAGGGCTCGACCAGAAACGAACGCAGCATCAGGACCAGCGCGAGCACCGGAAAAAACGAGTGTGCGTACTCCACGAGCAGGGATTCGCGCCGCAGCGCGTCGCCGGAGCCCTCGCCGTGCTTCTTTTCGTGGGCAAGCGCCGCGGCTTCACGGCCTGGCTTGAGAAACAGGGTGTCGCCGAGCCAGATGAGCCCGCTGATGATGACGGCCCAGCTCAGGATGAGCGGAAAATCGATGTCCATGCTTCAGCGATCCACCTTCAGGGCCGCCAGGAACGCGTCCTGCGGTATCTCGACGCTACCAAGCTGCTTCATGCGCTTCTTACCGGCCTTCTGTTTCTCGAGCAGCTTCTTCTTGCGCGTGATATCACCGCCGTAGCACTTGGCCGTAACGTTCTTGCGCAGCGCCTTCACGGTCTGTCGCGCGATGATGTGTCCGCCGATCGCGGCCTGGATAGCGACGTCAAACATCTGGCGCGGGATCAGCTCTTTCATCTTCTCTGCAAGCGCCCGACCTCGGCCCTGGGCATCGTCCTTGTGCACGATCATGGCAAGCGCGTCGACACGATCGCCGTTGATGAGAATGTCGAGCTTGACCAGCGGCGCTGCCTGAAAGTGAGAAAAACTGTAATCGAGCGATGCGTAGCCGCGGCTAGAACTCTTGAGACGATCGAAGAAATCGAGCACCACTTCCGCCATCGGCATCGTGTAGTTCATGCTCACCTGGCCAGAAGAAAACTGCATGTTGGTCTGTACGCCGCGACGCTCGACGCACAGGCTGATGACGTTGCCAACGTAGTCCTGGGGGACGAGGATATTGACTTCGGCCACCGGCTCACGCATCTCGGCGACAGAGGTCGGTAGCTGCGACGGATTGTCTACCGCCAGCACGTTGCCCTTGGCATCGACAACCTCGTAAACGACCGTGGGCGCGCTCGTGATCAGGTCGAGATCGTACTCGCGTTCCAATCGCTCCTGGATGATCTCCATGTGGAGCATGCCGAGGAAGCCGCAGCGAAATCCGAAGCCGAGCGCGTCGGAGCTCTCGGGCTCATAGAACAGCGAGGCGTCGTTCAGCGTGAGCTTTCCCAGCGCCTCGCGGAAGTTCTCGAAGTCCTCGGAGTTTACCGGGAACAGGCCGGCGTAGACTTGCGGCTTCACCTCCGCAAAACCGGGCAGCTGCGGCACGTCTGCCGCACTCGCGGCAACGATCGTATCGCCGACCGGCGCGCCACGAATATCCTTGATGCCGGCGACGACGTAGCCGACCTCACCCGCCGAGAGCGTGCCTTCGGGCGAGCGCTTCGGCGTGAACCTGCCTACGTCATCAACCACCTGGGGCTTGCCCACCGTCTTGATGATGATCTTATCGCCCTTGTTGATCCGTCCCTGCACGACCCGTATGAGCGATACGATACCCAGATAGTTGTCGAACCAAGAGTCGATGATCAGCGCCTGCAGCGGCGCCTCAGCGTCACCCTCCGGCGGCGGAATCTCGGCGACGAGCTGCTCCAGCAGCGCCTCCACCCCCTGCCCCGATTTGGCGCTGATCTGGAGTGCCTGATCGCCAGGCAGGCCGATGATCTCCTCGATCTCCGCTCCGACGCGGTCCGGGTCCGCCTGCGGCAGATCGATCTTGTTCAAGACCGGCAGCACCTCGAGACCTTCCTCGATGGCCGTATAGCAGTTGGCAACCGACTGCGCCTCAACGCCCTGGGCCGCGTCCACCACCAGCAGCGCGCCCTCACAGGCCGCGAGCGAGCGAGAGACCTCGTAGCTGAAGTCCACGTGACCGGGGGTATCGATGAAGTTGAGCTGGTAGGTCTCGCCGTCCGCGGCCGTGTAGTGCAGCGTGACGCTCTGGGCCTTGATCGTGATGCCACGCTCGCGCTCCAGGTCCATCGAATCGAGCACCTGCGCCTCCATCTCGCGCTCAGACAGCCCGCCGCAGATCTGAATCAGGCGATCCGCCAGCGTGGATTTGCCGTGATCGATGTGCGCGATGATGGAAAAATTGCGAATGTGGGGGATCGATGGCACGCGGTTTTATGGTGTTGAAAAACCGCGCGAGTCTACCCAAATCGCCCAATTCTCGCGAGTCGGCGGATCACGTTCAGGGGCATGCGGTGAGGTTCAGGCCGGCACTAGAACCGATCGATAACCGATCGCTCTCCGATTGATAGCCGATCGATAGCCGGCGCGCTGCCGCGCGCTGGCTATCCCGGGCCCCGGCTACTCTGGGACTAGAATAGTGCGAAAACTGGGCGCGCCGTTGCGTTCGATCAGAATCGGGACGCGCCTGTTGGCGTCCAGGCCCTCGACGATGCTGGCAAACTCGGCAACCGAGCCGATCCGCTTGTTCGCGAGCCGAATCACAATGTCACCCGGCGCGATACCCTCTTCCGCCGCCGGTCCGACGCTTTCGACGACCCGAACCCCCTGCTTGATACCGAGTCGCTCAAGGTCCTCTTCGCCCAACGATTCGACGGTCAGACCAATACGGCTGGGCGCCGACGTCGCCCCCCCACCGCCGCTACTGGCGAGTGTGCGGCTGCCGCGCTCTGGCAGTTCGCCGAGCTTGACCTTGAGCTTGCGCGTCTTGCCGTCACGGACCACGGTCAGCACCGCGGTGCTGCCGGCGCGCGCGCGCCCGACAAGGTGCGGCAGATCGCTCGACAAATCGACTTCTTCGCCGTTAAAGGCCGTGATGATATCGCCGGTGCGGACGCCGCCTGCTTCGGCGGGACCGTCCTCGACGACCTGCGAGACCAGCGCGCCGCCGGGCTTCTTGAGTCCGAAGCCTTCGGCGAGTTCACGATCGACGTTCTGGATCAACACGCCGAGCCAGCCACGCGAAACGCGGCCGTCCCGCTTGAGCTGGTCCGCGACCTCCATCGCGACATCGATGGGGATGGCAAACGACACGCCCATGAAGCCACCCGATCGGGTGTAGATCTGGGAGTTGATGCCGATCACCTCGCCGTCGAGGTTAAACAGCGGGCCACCGGAGTTACCCGGGTTGATGGCCACGTCGGTCTGAATGAACGGCACGTAGTTTTCGTTGTTCTCGGTCGGCAGTGAGCGGCCCTTGGCGCTCACAATACCGGCCGTCACGGAGTAATCGAAGCCGAACGGCGAGCCAATCGCCAGGACCCATTCGCCGACGTCGAGCGCGTTGGACTTACCCAGCTTAACTGCCGGCAGGCGCTTGCCATCGATCTTGAGTACCGCGAGATCGGAGCGTTCGTCGGCACCGATGAGTTCGGCCTCCAGTTCGCGCCGATCGCTCAGCCGGACGATGATCTTATCCGCGTCTTCGACGACATGGTTATTCGTCAGAATGTAGCCGTCGGCTGAGACGATGAAGCCGCTGCCCAACGACTGCTGGGAGCGATTGGGTGAATCCGGCGGAGTTGGGAAAAAGCGCCGAAAAAACTCGTCGAATTCCGGATTTCCCGAGCCCTGCTCCCGCCGCTCAACCGATTGCTGAGTGGAGATGTTCACGACCGCAGGCGAATGCTGCTTCACGAGTTCCGTGAAATCTGGCAGCTCGCGCGCGCCGGCCCCCGCAGCGGCACCGAGTAGCGCGAGCGCCACGAAACCGCGCGCCAGACGCGATGCCATCGCCGGCCGGCGCACGCGCTTGGTCGCACGAGAGCGCAAGCTAGACGCGAGCGAACGCGCGAGTCCTAGAGCAAGCGAAGGAAAGGTAAAGGAGAAGACAGGAGACTCAAACAAAACCGAAACCTCTGAAGTAATCTAGCACCTTAGAGCCGCGCGCCCGAACATGGTTCCACCAAAAAGTCATCACGGAACCCTCACGAGAAACGCTCAGTTGCAAGTCTAGCCGATTCGGCTCGCGAGCAGAGCGGCCGCCGCGAGGAGCGCCTCGAGCACGGTCGTGACGGACCGCGTCAGCCGCGTCTCGACAGCCACCGGCGCGATCGTCGCGGAACCAGGCGGCGCTAAGAAGACCATGGGGACCTGCGCACGACCAACGGCGATCGCCGCCAGGGGGACAACGGACGTCTAGCGATGGACAACCGACTTGGCAATGCGCTGCGCCGTCGGCAGCGGCACCTCGCCGACGACGGTCACGAGGTGGCCGGCACCGTTGGGTCCATGGGTCATGCGGCTGACGGTAACCGTAGCGCCGCGGCGACTGGTCATGCCCTTGAGGCGCTTTTCGCCGACGTTCTCAACAAATACCGACAGCGAGGCGATGCCATCGGAATACATCAGCGAACTAATGCGCTGGCGGGTTGCCGGCGCGTTGCGCAGATCCGATGCCGCCATCCGGAATCCCGGTGGCAGCCAGCCCGCCTGCCAGCGCACCGCGGCCTCGCGCGTCTCGACGGCACGCTGCTCCGCCAGTTCCAGGTGGTCGATCATCGATCCCGCTTTGCGCGGCGGCGCCACGTCTTCTTGCCGGACCGCGTCGCCGATGGTGATGTCGGTGAACTGGAAGATCTCTAGCGCCCGCCCGTCCGCGGCGTCGGTTAGCTCCGACTTGAGCAGCAGCCCGGTCGCCTCGTCCAGCCACAGCGAGTAGCCATAGCGCAGCTTGTCGCGGGGCTGCACACGCAGCCGCTGCGCTCGGCGCTCGGCGACCCGATCGCTGCCATGCAGGCTCAGGCGATACTGCTTCGAGACCTGCGTCAGGTCGCGCACGAAGGCGCGGGCGAAGGGCCCTGCAGGGATACTGCCCGACATCGACGCCAGCTTGTCGCCTGGCTCGAGAATACACAGCACCTGCTCTCCCTCACGGACGATCTCCCGCGGTGCGCCGTTGAGATGCACCAGGCGCTCGTAGGTGACGCCGTCGATGACTTTGTGCACGACGCGCAGACTGGCGAGGTGACTGCCGCTAAAGAAGCTGAAGCGGCCGTCGTAGTCCTGCTGCTCGAACGCCAGATTCATGCGTTGCAGCCATTCGTTCGGGCTGGCGTCGGCCAGCGAGGCGGGGGCGATCAGAATCAACCACGCAAACATCGCCACCGGAGCAGCGATTCTTTGGCGCGCGCTCTGCGCGACGCACCCAAGCGAAGTTGACGGCGCGATGATCACTGCTCGTAGGAAACCAGCTTGATCATGGGGAACAGGTTGGCGTCGTTCAGGCCGCGCTGCTGGACATGATGCAGGTAGTAGCCTTCGTTGCGGCGCCACAGATCTTCTTGCAGACCAGGATCCGGCACGAATCCCGGTCCGTAGTCGATCGCATCGGCGGCATCGTCGAAAGCGACCGTCGCCGCGGCTTGCACCGGGGCCGTCGCGTCGCGAGCGGTATCAACAGGCGATTCGATCTGGGCGATGCCGGGTTCGCCATCCGTCGCGGGTCGCGTCAGCAGGCTGCCGCCGGTGACCAGCACCGCCAGCAGTGCGGCAGCCGCGATACCACCGAGCCAGCGCGAGCGGTGACCCTCGGCGACGGGCGCCAGGAGCCCCTGCGCCGCGACAGGGACATCGGCCGCCTCGGAGCTATCGCTCGCATCCAGCGCCGCCCAGATGCGCTCGCGCATATCGGCCACGCGTTCGATGTTCTCACCCCGCAGGGCAGCGCCGGCGAGTTGGTAGCTCGCGAAACTCGTCCGCAGCGACTCGTCGCGCCCCAGTTCGTCCAAGACGCGCCTGGTTTCAAACTCTGACGCCTCGCCGTCCACCACGGCGGACAGGGCCTCTCTCAACTGCTCCGACATGACTGTGCTTTCCCGACTCTCGGTTTATCGTTCAGTGCTCTCGTGACCTGCTGTTCGTGGCTTAGCCACCGTTCGTGGCCTAGCGCCTGTTCGTGGCTGACCCTGTGTTCGCGGCGCCTGTCTGCGCGCCGCCGCGCGGCCCGTACACCCTCTCTACCTGCGCCTATGGACCGCGAGGTCCCGATTTCGTTCCGCGACCGTCCCGGCTGCCGCCGCAAAACGTGTCTTGCCGCACAGTCAGCCCCCATCGGCATTTTTCAGCCTCCCGCTCGGGCCAATCAGCGGCGCGACCCGCTTGTCGATGCTCTCGCGGGCACGGAAGATCCGCGATCGCACGGTGCCCACCGGGCAGTCCATGATCTCGGCAATTTGCTCGTAGCTGAGGCCGTCGAACTCTCTGAGGGTCACCGCGCTGCGCAGGTCATCCGGCAGATCCGCGATCGCGGCGTGGATCACTTTCGACAGTTCATCCCGCGCAAGTTCATTTTCTGGGTTTTCAACCTGCCGCATGGGCTCGAAGCTCTCGGCATCGTCGGCATCGATATCGCTGCCAGGCGGGCGACGCGAACGCGCCACGAGATGGTTCTTTGCCGTGTTGATGGCGATGCGATACAGCCAGGTATAGAACTGCGAGTCGCCGCGAAAGCGCGGCAGGGCGCGGTAGGCCTTGATGAAGGCCTCTTGGACCACGTCCTCGACCTCCTGTCGATCGCGGACGTAGCGCGTCACCAGGCCGAATATCTTGCCCTGATAGCGGCTGAAGAGCAGATCGAACGCCCGCCGATCCCCTTTTTGTACGCGCCGTACGAGCTCCTGATCGGTGAGATCAGCCAAGGACGCGAGTCTCAGCCGCCGGGCGCGAGCATGATGCACGAACCGCACCGCAGCCGGTCGTGCCGGCGGGAACAGTCGTAGCTGAAACAACAGCTTGCGCGTGCAAGGCGTTCAATGTCTGACGCGATCCAATATCGATGACGGCGATATTTTGCCGCCTCGGCGTGGTTTATACTAGCCGGCCGGAGCGGCGCCGCCCCGGTTCCCGCCGAAGCTGCGGCGTCGCTATCCGCAGTGCGCCGCGACGCGTCACGCGGTTGCTCCCGACGAGCGCCACGACCCCGGATGAGACTGAACCCGACCGAGCGTACCGACACGTGCCCCAACGCATACTCTCTGACGTCCTGATCATCGGCGGCGGCGCCGCCGGCCTGTCCGCCGCCCTGCCGCTCGCCGAGCACTGCAACGTGTCCGTGCTCTGCAAAGGCGGCGTCGAAGGCGGTTCGACCAACTGGGCTCAGGGCGGCGTCGCCGCGGTCACGCACCCTACGGACACCGAAGAATCGCATATCGAGGACACACTCATCGCGGGTGCTGGCCTGTGTAACGAGGCCGCCGTGCGATTCACGGTGGAACAGGGCCGCGCCGCGGTCGAGCGCCTGATCGACGGCGGCGTCGACTTCGACAAGCTCGGCGATGGCGACGAGGAGAACTTCCATCTGACGCGCGAGGGCGGCCACTCGTTTCGTCGCGTGCTGCACGTGGCAGACAGCACCGGCCGGGCGATTGCGGAATCGCTGTGGGAACGCGCCGCGGCGAGTCCGCGCATCGAGATCCACAACGAACAGATCGCGATCGATCTGATTCGCACGCCGAAGTCGTCACCGCAGGGCGGCCGCTGCGTGGGCGCCTACGTCTACAACAGCCGAACCGGCGAGGTCGACGTACACCAGGCCCGCTGCGTGATCTTGGCGACCGGTGGTGCGAGCAAGGTCTATCTGTACACCAGCAATCCGGACGGCGCGACCGGCGACGGCATCGCGATGGCCTGGCGCGCCGGTGCGCGCGTCGCCAACATGGAGTTCAACCAGTTCCACCCGACCTGTCTGTATCACCCGCACGCGAAGTCCTTCCTCGTCAGCGAGGCCGTGCGCGGCGAGGGCGGCATCCTGCGGCTGCGCGACGGCGAGCGCTTCATGGAACGCTTCGACGAGCGCCTCGAACTCGCGCCTCGCGACATCGTCGCGCGGGCGATCGACCACGAAATGAAAAGGCTCGGCGAGGACTGCCTCTATCTCGACATCAGCCACGCCGAAGACAAGGTCATCGAGCACCACTTTCCTACGATCCACGCCCGCTGCATGGAGTTCGGCATCGACATGCGCGAGGCACCCATCCCCGTCGTGCCGGCCGCGCACTACACCTGCGGCGGCGTCGTCGTTGATCTGAACGGCGCGACGGATATTCCCGGCCTGTATGCCGTAGGCGAGACCACCTGCACCGGCCTGCACGGCGCCAATCGCCTAGCCAGCAATTCCTTGCTCGAATGCCTGGTGTTCGGGGAATCCGCCGCCAGCCACATCGCCGAGCGACTGTCGGGGTGGGACCTCGCCAGCGACGCGCCGGCGTGGGACGCCTCGCGCGTCACCAACTCCGATGAAGACGTCGTGCTGTCCCACAACTGGGACGAACTGCGACGCTTCATGTGGGACTACGTCGGCATCGTGCGCACCAACAAGCGGCTGGAGCGGGCACGCCACCGCGTCGACCTGCTTAAGCACGAGGTGCAGGAGTTCTATAGCAACTATCGGGTCGGCGCTGACCTGCTGGAACTGCGCAACCTCCTGCAGGTGGCTGACCTCATCGTCGAGTCCGCGATGCGCCGCCGGGAGAGCCGCGGCCTGCACTTCACCCTCGACTACCCCGACACAGACGCGACCGCGGCCGAGACCATACTGACGCCCTGAGCCCCAACCTCGCCGGGACTCAGCCGAGCGGCTGCAGACAGGGATACACCCCCAAACTCCAACGCCGCAGGCGCGCGAAATCCCTGGCGCTGAGTTCGTCGCGATAGATCACGCGCGGAGGGCCGCGCAGCACGAGGCGTCGTTCATCCAACCAGGCGATACGCAGCAGTTCGAAGCCGTTGCCGTCCCCAATGTCGACGTAGACTCGACTGGGCACGCGCGGCGTCGCGGCGAACTGGAGCACACGGTGCACCGAACCGCCGCGCCGGGCGTTGAGCGCCAGCGCCAGCGCGCAGCCGCCCAGCCACAGCCAGGCCTGAGTCGGCATTAGGACCAGCGCAGAACACCACGGCACCAGCAGCCACAGCGCCTCGCCACGACGCATCCGGCCCCGGCGCCAGACCATCGGCGGCAGGCGCAGGAGCGTCTCAGCGTCGGTGCGCGAGGATGCGCGCCAGGAGCGCACGAAAGTCCTCCCGCTCGGGCTCGGCACGCCCCTGCAGCCAGTCGAACAGCGCCCAATCCTCGCTGTCGAGGAAGTCGTGATAGGCCGCCTGCAGCTCGGCCGACAGGTCGTCATAGGCTTCCCGCACGAACGGCAGCAGCAGCACGTCGAGCTCCTGCATGCCTCGCCGTGAACGCCAGTAGGCCTTGTTCCTGGCGACGCTCGCGGCTACCTCTTGATCTGTCGGGTCACCGGACATGACGGGTCGCCTTGCAGTTGGACAAGCGCGGATTTTAGCGTCGCGCGAGGCTAAACTGGCGAATCGATGCGCCCCCGGCTGAGACAGCGATGAACCATTCGCAAGACGAGTCTTCTCCCAAGAGCGACGACCCGGCGCCCACACGCGCCGCGCCGGCGGATCGGCCGCTTGTGGGCAACCTGCCGTCGATGAGCGTGCTGCGCTTCTCTGGGCGCGACTGTGCGGCGTTCCTGCAGGGCTACCTGACCTGCGATACGGCCAAGCTCGACCAACAACAGGCCTGCCCGGGCGCGCTGTGCAATCTGCAGGGGCGCGTGGTGGCGAACGGCTGGGTCTGGGGCGAGGCGACGGAGATCAACATGCTGGTCAGCGCCGACGTGACCGACGTCGTTGGCGCCTACATCGAGCCCTACCGGCGCTTCTCGCGCACCAAACTGCTGGATCCCGTGCGGGCGCTGGCTGTCGCGCCCGGTACGGCCGACGCGGTGGCGCTGGACGCACAGCGCGCGCTGCGGCTGATTAGCGCAGCGGCAGACGCCGAGCGCGCCGATGCCACACGGCTGTGGGAGACACTGGCGCTTGCGGCGCATGAGGTGCGGATCGGCGCAGCCACCAGCGGGCAGTTTCTGCCACAGATGCTGGGGCTCGTCGAGGCGGGCGCGATCGACTTCGACAAGGGCTGCTATCTGGGCCAGGAGGTCGTTGCCCGCGCCCAGCACCGGGGATCGGTCAAGCGGCGGCTTTACGCCGCGCGACTGGCGGGCGAAGGCGCCGCAGAACTGCGCCCCGGCGACGAACTCTGCGACACGCGCGATCGCTGGGCCGCAACACTCATTAACCTGTTACCCGAAGCAGACAACCGGTCGCGGGCACTGCTGGTGGCCGGTCGAGATCTGGCGGGCACGACGGTGAGCTG
Source organism: Pseudomonadota bacterium (assembly GCA_039029135.1). Taxonomy (GTDB): domain Bacteria; phylum Pseudomonadota; class Gammaproteobacteria; order Pseudomonadales; family Azotimanducaceae; genus JALZVT01. Next base: position 97,708 of record JBCCGT010000019.1, read on the forward strand.
GCAGCACCCGACCGCGCAGGGCACGGCGACAACCATCGAGGTCGAGCTGAGCTAAGCGACCCAGTCGCGCTGGTCCAGGCGCGGCTCAGGCACCCAGATCCGCGAGCGGGTTGACCGGCCAGGGCGGCTCGAAGTGATTCAACACATGCTCGGCCGGCAGCTCCGCGAGGGTCGCGTAGCGCCAGCGGGGGGCATTGTCCTTGTCGACCAACAGCGCCCGCACGCCCTCCGCAAAGTCGCGCTCCCGCGCGCAGTGTGTGGCGACCACCATCTCGAGCTGGAAGCAGGCCTCGATCGACAGACCGCGCACGCGCCGCAGTTCTTCACAAACGACCCCGAGAGATGTCGGGCAACCGGCTTCCATCACGCCGATAGCCCGGTCGATGTAGGCGCCGGCGCCGGCCTGGGCGCGGATCCCCTCAATCGGGTCGAGCCCCTGGCCCAGGTCGATCTCAGCGGCGACGGTAGCGATCTGCGCGTCGGCAACGCCAGCCGGCAGCGGCACAAACACCGCCTCTGCCTGCGCCTGCCATTCGGCGCGATCGGCGGACCAGTCAACCGCGGCTAGTCGGGCCGGCACGTCGTCGAGCCCCTCGAGCGGGCAGTAGTGGGTGCCGAGTCCGATGTCGACCGCGTCCTGTGCGTTCAGATGCGCGCCGGTGAGGCCGATGAAGGCGGCCTGACCCGTCGGCAGATTGCCCAGCAGCCAGCTGCCGCCCGCATCTGGAAACAGGCCGATGGTGATCTCGGGCAGCGCGATGCGGCTCTTTTGCGTCACGACCCGCACCGAGCCTGCCGCGAAAAAGCCGAGTCCACCGCCCATGACCACACCGTGGCCGAGCACGACGATCGGCGTCGGGCAGCGGTGCAGCTCATAGTCGAGGCGATACTCGCGCTCGAAAAACGACTCGGCGTAGTCGTCGACGATCTCGCCGGCGGCGTGGTTGCGGTTGATCGCCTGCGCCAGCGCCTGGATGTCGCCACCGGCGCAGAGCGCGCGATCGCCGGCACCGCGAATCAGGATGCAGGCGACGTCGTCGTCCGCTCGCAGGCGCGGCAGCGCGCTCTGCAGCAGGTCGATCATCTCGAGCGTCAGCGAGTTCAGCGTCGCCGGCGCGTTCAGGGTGACAACGGCGACGCGCTTGCCGTTACCGGCAGGTCGTTCTTCGACCAGCAGCGGCGCTGCGGATGGGGTCTCAGACATGACCGGCCCGCTAACCGTTGATCCACTCGGGCGAACGCTTCTGGAGAAACGCGTTGACGCCCTCGCCCTGGTCTTTGGTATCGAACAGCCCGACGAACGCGGCGCGCTCGCCGGGATACCCCGCGTCCATAGGAGCACGCCGCGCGTGCTGAATCAGAGATTTGCACGCGGCCACGGCGGGCGGGCTCTGGCGGCCGACGCTGGCGGCGAGGGCGAGCGCTGCATCGAGCGCGCCTCCGGTCGTCACCACCTCCTCGACCAGGCCAATCTGCAGCGCCTTGTCTGCCCGCACGCGCTCGCCGCACAGAATCATGCGTTTGGCCCAGCCTTCGCCGACGATCCACGCGAGGTTCTGCGTCCCTCCGCCGCACGGCAACAGGCCCACGCTGGCCTCGGGCAGCGCGAGCTGTGCCTGCTCTTCGGCGATGCGTATGTCGCATGCCATCGCGCATTCGAGGCCGCCGCCCATCGCGTAGCCGTTGATCGCGGCGATGGTGACGCCGCGAAAACCGGCGAGGGTCTCGAAGGCGTTGCCGAAGTGGCCGGCCATGTCCCCGGCCACCCCCTTGTCGCCGTCGGCGAACAGCTTCAGATCCGCGCCCGCCGAGAAAAACTTCTCGCCCGCGCCGCTGATCACGATGGCATAGACGTCGCGCTGCGCGTCGGCGGCCTCGACGACGCGGGCGAGCGCAGCAAGATTGTCGCTATCCCAGGTGTTCGCCGGCGGCGCGTTGATGGTCAGCAGCAGCGTGTGGTCGCGCTGCTCGACGAGAAGCTTGTCGGTGCCCGATTCGATCATCGCCGTGTCTCTCCCTTGGCTCGAGTCAGGTGGCCTACCTTACCCCACCCGGCGCCAATCGATGGTCGCGTAGCCGTTGGCGGCCAGATAGTCGTTGGCCCGGCTAAAGTGGCGGCAGCCGAAAAATCCCCGATGCGCCGACAGCGGACTCGGGTGCGGTGCGTGCAGCACGCAGTGGCGCGTGCGGTCGATAACCGCACCCTTGCGCTGCGCGTAAGCGCCCCACAGCATGAACACGAGATGCTCGCGCGCCTCGTTCAGGTGGGCGACGACCGCGTCGGTAAACTGCTCCCAGCCCTTGTCGCGATGCGATGCCGCCTGGGCGCGCTCAACCGTCAGCACGCTATTCAGCAGCAGTACACCCTGTTCCGCCCAGGGCAGCAGACAGCCGCTGCCCTCGATCATGGGCGCGGCACCCGCGCCGATGTCCGCGTCGATCTCGTTGAAGATATTGATCAGGGAGGGCGGCAGCGCGGTGCCCGGTTGAACCGAAAAACACAGCCCGTGCGCCTGACCCGGGCCGTGATAGGGATCCTGACCGATGATAACGACGCGCGCCGACTCGACGGGCGTTGCGTCCAGCGCGGCGAAGATCTGATCGTTGGCCGGATAGATGACTTTGCGTGCGCGCTTCTCTTCGCGCAGAAACGCAGACAACGATTGCATGTAGGGCGCGTCGAACTCGCCGGCCAGGGCCGCGCGCCAGGACGGCTCCAGCCGAATCTGTCGCTCCTGCCCAGACACCCTCTAGACTCCGCGCGGCGTGATGTTCGTCCGTGCGATACGCATCACTTCTCGGGACGCATCAACGGAAACAGCAGCACGTCCCTGATGGACTGACTACCGGTGAGCAGCATGATGAGGCGGTCGATGCCGATGCCCTCGCCCGCCGTCGGCGGCAGTCCATACTCGAGCGCCCTGACATAGTCCTCGTCGTAACCCATGGCTTCGTCGTCGCCCGCGTCCTTGGCATCGCTCTGCGCCGCGAAGCGCGCCGCCTGATCCGCGGCGTCGTTCAGCTCCGAGAAGCCGTTGGCGATCTCGCGTCCCTGGGCGAACAGCTCGAAGCGATCGGTCACGAACGGATCGGCGTCGTTGCGGCGCGACAGCGGCGAAACCTCGGCCGGATAGTGGGTGATGAACGTCGGCTGGAACAGGGTCTCTTCTACCGCGGCCTCGAAGACCTCCATAATCAGCTTGCCGCGTCCCCAGCCGTCTTCTATGGGCACGTTGCGTCTCGTCAGAAACGCGCGCAGCGCGTCTTCGTCTGCCAGATCTTCGGCGCTCAGGTCTGTGCGTTCGACGATCGACTCGGCCATCGTTTGGCGCACGGCGGGCCTGCCGAAATCGATCGTCCCCTCGGTCGTTTCGACCGTCGTGCCGCCCAGCACGCGCTGCGCCAGCTCGCGCAGAAGATCTTCAGTCAGTTCGATCAGATCCTCGAAGTCCGCGTACGCCCAATAAAACTCGAGCATCGTGAATTCGGGATTGTGGCGCGTCGACAGGCCTTCGTTGCGAAAGTTTCTGTTGATCTCGAACACGCGCTCGAAGCCGCCGACGGTTAGCCGCTTCAGGTACAGCTCGGGAGCGACACGCAGGTAGAGATCGATGTCCAGCGCGTTGTGATGAGTGACGAAAGGCCGCGCCGCGGCGCCGCTCGCGACGGACTGCATCATGGGCGTCTCGACCTCCATGAAGTCGCGTGCGATGAAAAACTCGCGGATCGCTTGCACGATCGCCGATCGCAGGCGAAACAGCTCGCGCGATTCTTCCGACATGATCAGGTCGACGTAGCGCTGCCGATACTTGGTCTCGGTGTCCGTCAGGCCGTGATACTTGTCGGGCAGCGGGCGCACGGCTTTCGTCAGCATGACGATCTCAGTCGCCTCGACGGTCAACTCGCCTTTGTTGGTGCGCATCATCGTGCCCTTGACGCCCACGATGTCGCCGATGTCCCACAGCGCGTCGAAGTCGGCGTACGCCGCCTCGCCCACGCCCTGCTTGTTTACGTAGCACTGAATGCGGCCGCTGGCGTCGGCGATGGTGAAAAAGCTGGCCTTGCCCATGACGCGCCGCAGCATGATTCGGCCGGCAACGGCGGTCTCGACGGGACGTTCGGCGAGCGCGGCCTTGTCTGCGTCTTCGTGCGCGGCATGCAAGTCCGCTGCGAGCGACGTACGCCGAAAGCTGTTGCCCCAGGCGAAGCCCTTGTCCTTGAGCGCGGCCAGCTTGTCCTTGCGCGCGGCGACGATCTTGTGGTCTTCGGGCGCATCAATCGCGGCAGCGGCGCCGGGCTCTTGATCGGATGGGTTTCGTTCGCTCATGGTCGTTCGTTTCTTACCGCCAAAGGGTTTACGAGTGCACCTTCTTTGCGCTGTACGCTACACGCAGCACGCCTAGAGGCCAGCCTTCAGGCTCGCCTCGATGAATGGATTCAGATCACCGTCGAGGACGTTGTTCGGGTCGGAGCGCTCGATGTTGGTGCGCAGATCTTTTACCCGCGACTGATCCAGCACGTAAGAGCGGATCTGGCTGCCCCAGCCGATGTCGGCCTTATTGTCCTCGATTACCTGCTGCTCGGCGCGCCGCTTCTGCAGCTCGAGTTCGTAGAGCTTGGCGCGCAGCTGCTTGTACGCCTTGTCCTTGTTCTGGTGCTGGGAGCGCTCGCTCTGACACTGCACGACCGTGTTGGTCGGCAGGTGGGTCAGACGCACTGCAGAGTCAGTGCGGTTGACATGCTGGCCGCCGGCGCCGCTCGCGCGATAGGTGTCAACCCGCACGTCCGCGGGATTGATCTCGATGTCGATGTCGTCATCGATCTCTGCGGAGACAAAGACGGAGGCGAAGCTGGTGTGGCGACGGTTCCCCGAGTCGAACGGCGACTTGCGCACCAGCCGATGAACGCCGGTTTCGGTGCGCAGCCAGCCGTAGGCGTATTCGCCGCGCACGTGCATGCTCGCGCTCTTCACGCCGGCGACCTCGCCCGGTGACAGCTCGATGATTTCCACCGCGAAGTCGCTGGCTTCTGCCCAGCGCAGATACATGCGCAGCAGCATGTCGGCCCAGTCCTGGGCCTCGGTCCCGCCGGAGCCAGATTGGATCTCGACGTAGCAATTCGCGGTGTCCAGCTCACCCTGGAACATGCGCCGAAACTCGAGCTCGCCGATCTGCCGCTCGTACTCGACGAGCTCGGCCTCGATATCGGCCAGCGCCTCGGTGTCGCCCTCGTCATGCGCGATCTCGAGCAGCTCGACGGCGTCGTCGATACCGCCGCCGACCGTACCCAACACCGAGACGACGCGCTCCAGCGCGCTGCGTTCCTGCGACAGGGCCTGCGCCTTGTCGGCGTCATTCCAGATGTCGGGTTCAGCGAGTTCGCGCTCTACTTCTTCGAGACGCTCGCTGCGGGCCGCGTAGTCAAAGAAACCCCCTAAGCGCGCTCTCACGCTCGCTAAGCGTCTTGGCCTGCTCTTTTAGGGCGGTGTACTCCGCCATGGGATGCTCCTAGATCTCGCGCTCCGACGCGCGGCGCGGGATTCTAACCCATGCGACGCGGTCGTTGGGTGCCGCGCTGTTTGCTAGACCGACTCGACGGCAACGCTCGCATCGAGCGGCCGCAGCTCGTCCACCAGCAGCTGCAGCGAGCGGCGATCGCGCCACTCGTTGACGGACAGGTGATACACGAGTTCGACCCGCGACACGCCGGGCAGCGGGGCCTGGCGAAACTTGATCGCGTCGAACACGGCGCTACCGCCCAGCGGCCGGACGACCAGTTTCAGGTGCGTCTCGCCCACGACCCGGGAAGACACGATCTCGACGCGGCCGTGAAACACGGGCTCTGGAAAGCCCTGTCCCCAGGGTCCGAGTCCCGTGAGCAGTTCGGCGTTATCGAGAGTCATGTCCGCCTCGTCGAGCGAGCCGTCGGTCAGGACGCGATGCGCCAGCGCGCCGGGTTCCAGCCGAGCCCGCACCGCGCTTTCGAACGCGCGCTCGAAGCGCTCAAAGTGTCGCCGGCGAATCGTCAGACCGGCCGCCATGGCGTGCCCGCCGAAGCGCAAGATCAAGCCGGGTACGCGCGCCGCGATGTCCGCCAGCGCGTCGCGCACGTGCAGGCCGGGAATGGAGCGGGCGGAGCCCTTCAGCTCGTCGGGCGCGCTGCCACCCACGTCGGCGAAGGCGATCACAGGCCGGTTGAAACGTTCGCGCACGCGTCCGGCGACGATGCCGACGACGCCCTGATGCCAGCCGGGCTGGTACACGCACAGGCCGTGGCGCTCCGCTGGATCAATGTCGATGGCGACCACGGCCCGCTCAGCCTCCGCGGTCATCTCCTGCTCGATTTCCCGCCGCGCCCTATTCAGTTCGTTCAGCGCCGTGGCGAGCTGCATCGCCGCCGCGTCCGTTTCGGCCAGCAGACAGCGAATACCGATGGCCATGTCCTCGAGCCGACCCGCGGCGTTGAGCCGTGGACCCAGCGCGAAACCGAGATCCTGCGCCGTCAGACGTTCGGGCACGCGCCCGGCAACCCGCGCGAGCGCCCGAAGTCCCGGTCGCAGCCGGCCCGCGCGCATGCGTTTGAGCCCCTGTTCGACCAGCACGCGATTGTTGAAGTCGAGCGGCACGACGTCCGCGACCGTCCCCAGCGCCACCAGATCGAGCCAGTCTGCGGGATTCGGCTGCGGACGATGAGCGAACCAATTCTGCTCCGCCAGCCGCCGCCGGGTGGCCGCGAGCAGATACCAGATGACGCCAACACCCGCGAGGTTCTTGCTGCCGAACTCGCAGCCGACCTGATTGGGATTCACGATCGCAAGTGCATCGGGCAGCTCTTTGCCGGGCAGGTGATGGTCGGTAACGATCAGATCCAGACCGGCCTCGCGCGCGCAGGCGGCACCCTCGATGCTCGAGATACCGTTGTCGACCGTGACGATCAGCGCGGGCTCTTCGCGCAGGGCCAGTGCCACGATCTCCGGCGTCAGCCCGTAGCCGAACTCGAAGCGGTTCGGGACGATGAAACGCACGTCGGCCGCGCCCATGGCCTGCAGCAGAGACACGCCGAGCGCGGATGCCGTCGCCCCGTCCGCATCGAAGTCGCCGACGAAGAGGATGCGCTCGCCCTCGCGCACGGCGCGGACGAGACGCTCAACCGCCGCCTCGAGTCCCCGCAGACCGCTCGGCGGCAGCAGACCGCTCGTACCCAGATCGAGCTCCGCAGCGGTGGCAACGCCGCGCCCGGCCAGGACGCGCCGCAGGATCGGCGGCAGGTCGTCGAGCACCCCATCCGGCACGAGACGCTCGTCGATCATGAACGCCTCGGTCACGCAGACTCCAGCGGCTCGACCCTGAGGCTGACGATGGGCCCGACCACCACCGGCTGGGACTCGATGCGCGCGAGCGCCCGGCGCAGCGCGCTTTCCTCGACCCGCTGGGTCAAGAGCACCAGCGGCACCCAGGCGTCCTCGCCGCTCTGGCCCTGCACCGCCTGCTCGCGCTGAATCACCGATTCGATGCTGATGCCCTCATCGCCCAACAGGCGCGCGAGCTGCGCCAGCACCCCCGGTTCGTCGCGCACGGGTGCGCGTAGGTAGTAGGGCGACGCGCTCGCCTCGATGGACAACACGCTGGCCGCGCCGCCGAGTTCGACGCCGCACGCCTCGCCGCGAGCGACCCGCACCAGGTCGGCGACCACGGACGCCGCGGTCGGCCACGCACCGGCACCGGCACCGGCATAGGTCGAGACGCCGACCGCGTTGTCCTTAACCACGATCGCGTTGCTGACGCCATTGACGCCGGCGAGCAGCGCGGTCTCGGGAATCAGGGCGGGATGAGCGCGCACCTCGATGCCGTCGTCGCGGCGCCGGGCGATGCCGACGTGCTTGATCGCATAGCCCAGGCGGCGCGCGTACTCGATGTCTTCCCCGCCGATGGATTCGATGCCTTCGACAAACACCGCGTCGAAATCGACCGGGGAACCGAACGCGAGGCTGGCTAGGATGGCGATCTTGTGCGCCGCATCGATGCCGCCGACGTCGAAGCTGGGGTCGGCCTCGGCGTAGCCGAGCGCCTGGGCTTGCGCGAGCACGTCAGCGAAGTCGGCGCCGTCCTGAGTCATCGCCGTCAGGATGTAGTTGCAGGTGCCGTTAATGATGCCGCTGACCCATTCGATGCGATTGCCCAGCAGCCCGGATTGCAGCGCGCCGATGATGGGCACGCCGCCCGCGACGGCGGCCTCGAAGCCGATGGTTGCATCGTGCTCCGCGGCGAGCCGAAACAGCTCCGGGCCGTGCAACGCAAGCAACGCCTTGTTGCCCGTGACGATCGGCCGTCCCGCCTCGAGCGTACGGCGGGTCACTTCGAGGGCTACATCCGCGCCGCCGATCAGCTCGACGACCACGTCCACGTCGGCAGCGCCGACCACCGACTCCAGGTCGGTCGCGAACGAGGCCGCGCCGAGATCGACGTCAGGCTTCGGCGTGCGGCTGGCCACCCGCGTGAGCTGCACGTCGCGCCCCGCCTGGCGGGCGATTTCCGCGGCGTTGGTGCGCAGCAGTTCGACGAGGCCCGTGCCGACCGTGCCGAGGCCGCACAGGCCCACGCGCAGCGGCTGGGCGGCCGCGGTTGCATCGAGCGTCATCTTGGGATTCCTGCGAGAGTTCGAAAAAAATCAGGGGGCGCATTCTGCCACAGCGCTCCGGGGGGAGTAGGGGGAGTAGGGCAATCATCTGTTTACAAAGTCCTTTCTCAGATCAAGGACGAAGGTCTTGGATTCAACGACAAGCCGGACTACTTCAGTACTATCGCCACCATTATCTACTTGAAGAAGGACAACTGCCTCTATCAGTCTTGCCCAGCCCCAGACTGCAAGAAGAAAGTGCTGGAAGACAACGATGGCTATCGATGTGAGAAATGTGATCGCGTGTATCCAGATTTCAAATATCGCCTGCTGCTGAGTGCCAACATGGCAGATTTTTCC
>JBCCGT010000020.1:0-104521 GCA_039029135.1 Pseudomonadota bacterium
GGGGTCAGAGTCCCGACTCTGACCCCCGACTCTGACCCCCGGGATTGTCGGACTCTAGCCTAGCGGACGCGGGTCACGACCACGCGTGCGGCCGGGTTGTTGAAGTCATAGACCGCGGGGTCCAGATCGGCGATGCCATGGATGCCGCTGGCGACGTGCACGAAGCCTTCACCACCCTCGCTCGCCGAGGTGCCCTCGCCGCCACAGGTCGGACCCGGGATGTTGGCGCAGAACTCATCGTTCGGCTCAGAACCGGCGTCGTAGGCGCGGGCGAAGAAGGTCGCGCTGCCCTCGCGCGGCAGACGGACGGCGTTCAGGCCCATAAAGGTGTCGTTGGTCGGCAGCAGCATGGCGGCCATGGACAGCAGCCGGCGACCCGCGCGCGAGTCGATCGTCATGGTCACGGATTCACCCGGGCCCAGCAGCGGCGGCGGTCCCAGCACCTCGGCGCTGGTCGTCGAGTCGAACACGCGGCCCGCGGCCTCCATCTCGGCCAGCAGCGCACCCGTGGCGCCGCCCTCGGCCAGGTCGGCGAGACCGGCACTGGGCGCGCCACCCAGCGTAAAGGCGCTGACATCCCGGTTGTGGCTGACCGTGAGGATGGGGGTAAAGCGCATGCTCTTGGTGATGTTGGTGACCGTGACCTCGTAGGTCTGGGTGTCTTCGGCGTAGACCGGTGCGGCCATGCCGGCAGCGGCAGCCAGGGCAGCGGCCGCCAGCGTGGTGGTGAGTGTGTTCTTCACGGATGATCTCCTTACAGCAGAATTGCGAGTGAGCGTCGGGTCTCGGATTGACGCCCTCATCCTGCTCGGGGCACCGCCGCGCTTCCTCACGCGCGCGTGGCGATTTCCTCACGCGATCGTGAAACCCGTGATCTATCCGTGAGATTTTGGTTGGAGGTCGGACAAGTCCGGGTGATGGACGCTGGCGATCAGCGCCGCTCGAACTCGCCCTCGATGGTCACGCCGTCGGCCTCCCGGCCGCCAGGCTGAGGGCGAGGACCCACATCGATGGGAGCCGAGCCGTCAGGTCCCGCACCACCGGCAGAGCCAGGACCCATGCCCTGCATGCTCTGCACCGTCACGAACTTCAGTCGCGTCCGGGCAAGGTGGACCAGCAGGCGACGCACGGCCGGCACCAGCAGCGAAAAGCCGACGGCGTCCGTGAAGAATCCAGGCGTCAGCAGCAGGGCGCCGGCAAAGGCGAGCATCATGCCCTCGGCGATCTCCTGGGCCGGCAGCTCGCCGCTCGACACCCGGCCCATGCCACGCTGCAGCGTGTTAAAGCCCTGCCAGCGCAGCAGCGACACGCCGATGACGGCAGTCAGCATCACGCAGCCGATGGTCGGCAGCACGCCGATGATGCCGCCGACCTGAAACAACAGGTACATTTCCCCAATCGGAACGGCGGTGAACAGTAGTAGGACCCAGCCCATGGTGACCAAGCGTGAGTCGCGCATCCGGCCAAGTCAAACCCGCGGCCGCCGGCGTCCGACCGGCGCAAACGCGTTAAACGCGACGCCCGATCCGGACGCCCTGACGCCCGCCGAGCGCATCTGGCAGGTGGTGGCGGCGATCCCCAAGGGCAAGGTCGCGACCTACGGCCAGGTGGCCGAGCTAGCCGGGCTGCCGCGCGGCGCGCGGCAGGTCGGTCGTACCCTCAGCCAGCTTCCCAGCGGCAGTCGCCTGCCGTGGCACCGGGTGCTGAACGCCAAGGGCGAACTGTCGTTTCCGAGAAACACCGCAAGCTGGCGGCGTCAGCGCGATGCCCTGCGCGAAGACGGGGTAGAACTGATTAAGGGTCGGCTACGCCTGTCGGTGTACCGATGGGAAGTCTAGGAAGACCTTGAACAAGGACGACGATGAATAGCCACCTCCGCCTACGGTTTTCGACGCTGGTGCTGATGACGGCGCTGGCGCATTCCTTCGCGTCCACCGCCTCCGCCGCCGAGCGCGAGCTGACAGCCGCCAGCATCCAACAGTTCTTCGACACCGCCTTCTCCGTCCAGCGCCAGGAGCACGAGATCGTCGGCGCCGTGGTCAGCGTTGTGCACGACGGCAAGGTGCTGTTCAAGGCGGGCTACGGCTTCGCCGACCTCGAGGCGCGCGTACCGGCGGACCCCGATCGATCGCTGTTTCGCATCGCGTCCATCACCAAGACCTTCGTCTGGACCGCCACCATGCAGCTCGTGGAGCAGGGTCGGCTGGATCTGGACGACCCGGTCCAGCAGCACATCGACTTCCCGATCCCAGACACCTTCGACGAGCCGATACGCGTCTGGCACCTGCTAACCCACACGCCGGGTTTCGAGGATCTGAACGTCGGCACGTCGGTACGCAGGATCGAAGACGTGCCGAGCACGCGCGACTTTCTGATGTCACAGATGCCCCAACGCGTACGCCCAACCGGCGAGCAGGCGAGCTACTCCAACTACGGCACCGCGCTCGCGGGCTACGTGATCGAGCGCATCAGCGGTCAGAGCTGGAGCGACTACGTCGACGCGCAGATCCTGGAACCGTTAGGCATGGCCAGCACAAACACCCAGCTCGGGATGCCGGCGGCGCTGCGGCAGCGGCACGCGAAGGGCTATCGCTATGCGGGCGAGCGCTTCGAGGCGACCAAGTTCGACTACTTCGGCGACACCGCCGCCGGCCACATGAGCACGACGGCCGCCGACATGACGCGCTTCATGCTGGCCCATCTGAATGAGGGCGCGTACGACGGGCGCCGCATATTGCGCGCCGAAACCGCGCGCCAGATGCACAGCCCGCTGTTCGCGCCGCATCCTGCCATCCCACCAATGCTGCACGGCTTTTATCGCGCGGATCGCGGCGGCATCGAAATGTTCGGCCACGGCGGCGATACCAATCAGTTTCACTCTCAGCTATTGCTCGTCCCGGGCGAGCGTCTCGGGCTGTTCGTGTCGTTCAATTCCGACCCGGGCGCCACCGCGCGCAGCCGCCTGACAAACGCTTTCGTGGATCACTTCTTCGGCACGCCTTTCCTTCCCGCGGCGCCCGCAGATAACGCGTTCGAGCAACCGAACTTGCAGCAGTACGCCGGCAGCTACCTGCCGCTCCGGCGCAACCAGTCGAACTTTGAGCGGCTGGCAGAACTGACCGCGGGCGTCACGGTGGACGTAAGCGACAACCAACTCCGGCTGTCCGGCGCGCGCAGCGGTTGCTGGCTGCCGCTCGGCCACGATCTCTTTCGCGCACAGAACAGCACTGAGAAGCTGGTTTTTACCCGCACCGATGACGGCGATGTGTCGCACATGCTGGTCTCCTCGCCGCTGGGCAGCATGGAGCGTGTGAGCGGCCTGGCGTCGCCGCGCGTGCAGCAGATCTGCCTGGTGCTGGTCGCGGTAGCGGCGCTGCTCGCGCTGCTGCGCTACACCGGTCGTGCGTTCGGTCGCGCGGCCGATGGCGGCCTGCCGAGATCGCACCTGATTGCGGCCTGCGGCTACGGCCTGCTCGTGCTGGGCTCCTACGGCTATCTCGCCCGGGCGCTCACCGGGAACACCGATGAGTTTCTGTACGGCGTGCCGACTGGCGCCCACGTCGCCTTCATCGCGATGCTGATCAACGCGCTGCTCGCTGTGCTCATCGTGCTAAATGCGGTGACGCAGTGGCGGCAGCAACTCGGCACGCTCGCGATGCGCCTGGGCTACAGCCTGCTCGCGCTGACGGCGCTGCTCAGTCTCTGGATCGGTTACTACTTCAACCTGCTGAGCTATCTGTTCCGCTAGCGCGGCTGACGCGCGTTAAGTCGCGCCCGTCGCCGGCGCACCATCTCCAGCAGACGGCGCACCAGGCTCCGGTAAACGTCGCAGCAGCAACAAGATCAGGCCGATCACGGGTAGACCAAGCAGCGAACAGCCGACGAAGAAGGCGGCGTAACCGTAGGCGTCCACCGCGACGCCGGAGAAGCCCGCCAGGAACTTCGGAAACAGCGACATCAGCGAGCTGAACAGCGCGTACTGAGTGGCCGAGAACTGCACGTTCGTCAGCGCCGACAGATAGGCGATGAACGCGGCACTCGCGAGCCCGACGCTGAAGTTGTCGGCGCTAATCACCAGCGCCAGCGCCCAGCGAGTCGGCGCCTGACCCGCCAGCCACGCGAACAGCAGGTTGGTCAGCACTACAGCCACCACGCCGACCAGCAGCACCCGCGTTGCCCCCAGACGCGGCGCGACGGCGCCACCCACAAACGCGCCGAACAGCGTCATCAGCACGCCGAACACTTTCGCGATGCTGGCGACCTCTGCCTTGGTATAGCCCATGTCCTGATAGAAGACGTTGGCGATCGCGCCCATGACGATGTCGGTGATGCGATAGGTGCCGATCAGCAGGATCAGCAGCAGCGCCGTACGGCCGTAACGACGAAAGAAATCGGCGAAGGGCTCGACCACCGCCTCGCGCAGCCAACGGGCAAAATCGCGGCGCGCTTGAGCCGTGCCTGTCGGGCGCATCGGCTCGCACACGAACAGCGTGGTCAAGACCCCCGCCCCCATGGCCAGCGCCATCGCGAGATACGCGACCCGCCAGGGCGCGTAGACGTAGCTGTCCGGATCCGGATCGACGCCGCTCGCGATCAACAGCGCGCCGGCGCCGCTGACCAGCATGCCGATGCGGTAGCCGGCCATGTAGCTCGCCGACAGCGCCGCCTGCATGTCGCCCTCCGCGATCTCGATGCGATACGCGTCGATCACGATGTCCTGGGTCGCCGACGAAAACGCGACCAGTAGCGCGCAAGCCACCGTGACGCTGAGGCTGAGCTGCGGATCCGACAGCGCCATGCCAACGAGGCCGGCGATCACCCCGATCTGCGCGAGCAGCATCCAGCTGCGACGCCGGCCTAACCAGCCGTGCAGCGCGGGCAAACGCCAGCTATCCACCAGCGGGGCCCAGGCAAACTTGAACGCGTAGGCGCTGGCGACCCAGCTGACAAACCCGATGGTGGAACGATCGATGCCGGCCTCGCGCAGCCAGAACGACAGCGTGCCAAACACCAGCAGCAGGGGCAGGCCGGCCGCAAACCCGAGCAGCAGCAGCGACAGCGCCTCGCGCCGCAGATAGGGTCGCAGGTAATCGAGGAAACCGGCGCGCGCGGCTTCGGTCATCGGCTGAGGAATCGATCAGTCGCGGAAGTTTTCGAACTGCAGCGGCAGCTCGAGCTCGGCCTCGCGCAAGAGGGCCATGACGCTCTGCAGGTCGTCGCGCTTCTTGCCGGTGACGCGCACCTGCTCGCCCTGAATCTGTGCCTGCACCTTCAGCTTGGAATCCTTGATGCGTTTGACGATGTCGCGCGCCATGTCGCGATCGATCCCCTGACGCAGCGCGCAGACCTGGCGGCGCTGCTTGCCAGCACCTTCTATAGAACCCGACTCGATGGCGCGGGCGTCGATGCCGCGGCCCACGAGCTTGGTGCGCAGCATCTCGACCATCTGCGCGAGCTGAAAGTCTTCGAACGCCGCCAGCGCAATACCCTCATCGCGCAGCTCGAAGCTGGCGTCGACGCCGCGAAAGTCGTACCGCTTCTCAATCTCTCGATTGGCTTGGTCGACGGCGTTGCGCACCTCTTGCAGGTCTACTTCCGAGACCACATCAAAACTGGGCATCTGCGCCTCCTAGTCGTTGTTGAGAATCGCCGCCAGAGTGAACAAACAGGCTTGCGGTCATAGCCAACGGCAGGGGTGAAGCCTGCCCGCGGGCATTGGCGGTCGTTTCGCGGCGCGCCAACGCCCCGATTGACCACGGCTCGCACCGCTTTTCAAGCGCGCCAAGGCTGCGCAATCAGACCCAGTACAACACCATACAAACCAATACAAAACCGCCGTGTGACGGGGCTGTGCCAAGCGGGCGGCATGCTAGGGTATATGTAACAAGTTCGCAAAACGGCGCCAAGACCGCGCGCGGAATCCTATGGCCAACGCCGACATCCCAATCATGGTGGTTGACGACGCGCGGTTCTCGTCCTCGATCATCGCCCGAATTCTCGGCGGCGCCGGCTTTACCAACGTGCGCTATACCGACAGCCCCTTTCAGGCGCTGCGCTCGCTCGAGCGTCAGCCGGCTGACATCCTGCTCGCGAACTGGCACAACCCGTCTATGGACGCACTGGAACTCACCCGGCGCGCGAAGCTGCTGGATGCCACCTCGTCGCATCGCACTCACGTGCTGGCACTGACCGGGGAAGAGGATCTGTCGCAGCTCGACATCGCGCTCGCGGCGGGCATCGATGACTTCATCCCGCGCGATCAGGTTCGCGCCCAGCTCGCGAGCCGCGTCCTGGCGGCAGAGCGGCTCACCGCGCGCCACAACGATCTGGTCGCAGAGAACGCGCGACTAAATCGGCGCCTAGCGCAGCACGGCAACTCGGACCTGATCGATCCGGCCACCGGACTCGGCAACTTCGCCGCGACGATCGGCCGGCTAGAGCGCCTCCTGGAAGAGGTGCGCACGCGCGGCGGCGGCGCGTTTCTGCTGATGATCGGCGTGGGCAACCTCGCGGACATCGAGGAGCGCCACTCCGAGGGCGTCGTCGAAGAACTGCTGCGGCTGTTTGCCGCGCGGCTGCAGTCGTTGGTGCGACCGCTCGACGAGGTGTTTCGCATCGAACGCGATCTGTTCGTGCTGCCGCTGAAGTGGCCTATCGAAGACGAAGACCGGCCCTATCGCAGCTTTCGCCGGCTGTACGACAGCCTGTACATGCATTCCTTCGAGACCGCGGAGGGTTTCATTCCGACGGTTGTCGGCGTCAGCGGCGTGCTTGCGCAGAAGGCCCCGGAGCGGTCGCTGCCAACCCCGCACGACCTGCTGCGTGCGGGTTTCGAGGGCAACAAGCGCTCGCTGACGACCGGCGTGTTCTCGCTCTCCGATTTCAAGCCGTCCGCGGCAAAGCTGCACGAGTACCGCTGGGCCGATCTGGACGCCTGATCGTCCGGTAGAGATTGACGCTTCGCGCTACAGCAGCGCGCGCCGCATGTCCCCCAGCATCTGACACAGCTCCGTCGCGAAACGACCCGCCTCGGCGCCGTTGATCGCGCGGTGATCGTAGCTGAGCGAGACCGGCAGCACCTTGCGCGGCTGAAACGCCTCGCCGTCCCAGACCGGCTTGGTCGTCAGCCTGGCGACGCCCAGGATCGCGACTTCCGGCGCATTAACGATCGGCGTGAAGCCCGTGCCGCCGATCGCGCCCAGGCTCGAGATCGTGAAACCCGCGCCCTGCAGATTGTTCGGCGCGAGCTTCTTGTCGCGCGCCTTGGCTGCCAGTTCGTTGATCTCTTCGGCGAGGTCCCACACCCCCTTCTTGTCGACGTCGCGCACCACCGGTACCAGCAGGCCGTCAGGCGTGTCGACGGCGAAGCCGATGTGCACGTAGTGCTTGAGGATCAGGCCATCCAGCGCAGGCGTGAGCGATGAGTTAAAGCGCGGATGCGCCTTTAGCATCGCGGCGCACGCCTTCATGATGAAGGCGAGCGGCGTGATCTTAACGCCGCGGCGCTCGCCCTCGCCCTTCAGTTCCTTGCGCAGGTTTTCCAGCTTGGTGACATCGGCCTCGTCGTGCTGGGTCACGTGCACGACGTTCAGCCACGAGCGCCACAGGTTCTTCGCGCCGCTCTTGCGCACGCGCGACATCGGTTCGATCTCGACGTCGCCGAAGCGCGAGAAGTCGACCGCGGGCACCTCCGGGATGCCGCTGCCGCCTTCGGCGCCGCCGCCCTGCAGGCGCTTCTTCACATAGGCGTGGACGTCTTCTTTAACGATTCGACCGCGCGCGCCCGTGGCGGCGACCTCGCCGAGATCTACGCCGAGCTCACGCGCCATGCGCCGCACGGCGGGACCGGCGTATATAACTTTCTTCTTCGGCGGCGGCGCGGCGGGCTGTGGCGGCGGCGCGATCACGGACGCCTCGCTAGGCGTCGGCGCGCTGGATGGCGCTGCCGTTTGCGGTGGCGCGGCGGCCGCGGCCGGTGCCGAGAGTTCGGAGCTAGCGGCTGCCGGCGCCTCGGCGGAACCGCGCAGTGTGACCAGCAGCTGCGCCTCGCCGACCTCGTCGCCCTCGGCGACGGCGATCGACTCGACCACGCCGTCGCCGGGCGCGACGATGTCCATCGACGCCTTGTCGGATTCGACGACCACCAGCATCTGATCGGCCGTGACCGCATCGCCGACGGCGACGCCAATCTCGATGACCGTGATTTCGGTCGCGTCGCCCACGTCGGGCAGGTGCACCTCGACCAGCGCGCTGGCGGCGGCCGCGGCGGGCGGCGCTTCTGCCGCAGGTTCTACCGGCTCAGGTGCGTCCTGCGAGGGTGCTTCCGGCTGGGCCTCGGGCTCTGCCGTCGCGGCCGTACCGCCCTCCGCGTCGATCTCGGCCACGACCTGACCGGTCTCGACCTCGTCGCCCAGCGCAACCGTATAGCGCACCAGGGTGCCGGCGGCCGGCGACGGAATCTCCAGCGACGCCTTGTCAGATTCGATGACCAGCAGCACGTCGTCGACCTCGACGCGGGCGCCGGGCTCGACCGGCAGCTCGATAACCTCGACGCCCTCGGCGTCGCCAATGTCCGGGATGATGACCGGTGTCTGTTCGCTCATGGGGCTACACCGTCCGCGGGTTGGGCTTGGTGGGATCGATACCGAGTTCTTCGCGCGCCTGGGCCACGTCGGCGGTGGAGATCTGCTGCGCGCCGGCGAGCGCGCCGAGGGCAGCGAGCGTCACGAAGCGGCGGTCGACCTCGAAAAACTTACGCAGCTGCGCGCGGGTGTCGCTGCGACCAAAGCCGTCGGTACCCAGCACCCGGTAGTCGGCCGTGACGAAGCCGCGGATCTGATCGGCGTGGGCGCGAATGTAGTCGGTGGCCGCAATGATGGGCACGTCCCCCGCGAGGCACTGGCTGACGAACGAGGTTCTTGGCTCGTCTTCCGGGTGCAGCATGTTGTGGCGATCGACGTCGGCCGCCTCGCGCGCGAGTTCCGTGAAGCTGGTGACGCTCCAGACTTCGACGCTGACGCCGCGCTCGGCGAGCAGCTCTGCCGCCGCCTCGACCTCGCGCAGGATCGTGCCGCTGCCGAGCAGCCGCACCGACTTGTCGCCGCTGCCGACGGTCTTCAGCTTGTACATGCCACGCAGAATGCCGTCGACGATCGCGTCACCCTCCGCCGTTCCGGGCTCCGCGGCGATCGCGGGCTGGACGTAGGATTCGTTCATCACGGTGATGTAGTAGAAGACGTTTTCGCGCTCGGCGTACATGCGACGCATGCCGTCCTGCACGATGACCGCGAGCTCGTAGGTGTAGCAGGGATCGTAGGCAACGCAGTTCGGGATGGTCGCGGCGAGCACGTGCGAATGGCCGTCCTGATGCTGCAGGCCCTCGCCGTTGAGCGTCGTGCGTCCCGCGGTGCCGCCCAGCAGGAAGCCGCGCGCCTGAATGTCGCCGGCGAGCCAGGCGAGATCGCCGACGCGCTGAAAGCCGAACATCGAGTAATAGATATAGAACGGCATCATCGTGACGCCGTGACTGGAATAGCTGGTCGCCGCGTTGATCCACGCCGACATGGCGCCGGCCTCGTTGATGCCCTCTTCCAGCACCTGGCCGTCTTTGGATTCCCGGTAGGCGGCGATCTCTTCAGAGTCTTCCGGCGTATAGAGCTGCCCCTTGGAGGAATAGATGCCGAGCTGGCGGAACATCCCCTCCATACCGAAGGTACGCGCCTCGTCCGGCACGATCGGCACCACGCGCTCGCCGATCTGTTTGTCGCGCACCAGCGTTGCGAGGATGCGCACGAAACCCATGGTCGTGGAGTTGCTGCGCTCGCCCGTACCGCCGAGCTGATTCTTGAAGGCGGACAGCGGCGGCACCTCCAGGTTCTCGTCCACGACCAGACGCTGTGGGATCGGCCCGCCCAGCTCGGCACGGCGCCGCTGCATGTACTGCATTTCAGCGCTGTCGGGCGCGGGCCGATAGTAGGGCACCGACTCGAGCTCGGCATCTGACAGCGGCAGATTGAAGCGATCGCGAAAGTACTTCAGCTCGTCGAGGTCGAGCTTCTTCACCTGGTGGGTGTCGTTCTCGGCCTCGCCCGCGTCGCCCATGCCGTAGCCCTTGACGGTCTTGGCGAGGATCACCGTCGGCTGGCCGGTGTGGTTCACCGCGGCGTGATAGGCGGCGTAGAGCTTGAACGGATCGTGGCCGCCGCGGTTGAGACGCATGATGTCGTCGTCGGATAGGTTCTCGACCAGCTTCAGCAGGTCCGGGTCGCGGCCGAAGAACTTCTCGCGAGTGTACGCGCCGCCCTTGGCCTTGAAGTTCTGGAACTCGCCGTCGACAACCAGGTCCATGTGCTTCTGCATCACCCCGCGGGTGTCGTTGGCGAACAGCGGATCCCACAGCCGACCCCAGACAACCTTGATGACGTTCCAGCCCGCGCCGCGAAAATAGCCTTCCAGCTCTTGAATGATCTTGCCGTTGCCGCGCACGGGTCCGTCGAGGCGCTGCAGGTTGCAGTTGACGACGAAGATCAGGTTATCGAGGCGCTCACGACCCGCGAGCGACAGCGCGCCCAGCGATTCCGGCTCGTCCATCTCGCCGTCGCCGAGGAACGCCCACACCTTGCGATCGCCGCGCGTCGCGAGCCCCCGGCTGTCGAGATACTTCATGATGTGCGCCTGATAGATCGCCTGCAGCGGTCCGAGGCCCATCGACACGGTGGGGAATTGCCAGTAGTCCGGCATCAGCCAGGGATGCGGATAGGACGACAGGCCATCGCCGTCGACCTCGCGGCGGAAGTTGTCGAGGTCGTCCTCGTTCAGGCGCCCTTCTAGATAGGAGCGCGCGTACACGCCTGGCGAGGAGTGGCCCTGAAAGTAGATCAGGTCGCCGGGGTGGCCGTTGTTGGGGCCGCGAAAGAAATAGTTGAAGCCGACGTCATACAGGGTCGCGGAGCTGGCAAACGACGAGATGTGGCCGCCGAGGTCGCCCTCGCGTCGATTCGCGCGCGCGACCATGGCCAGCGCGTTCCAGCGAATCATCGCGCGGATACGGCGCTCGACGAACAGGTCGCCGGGCATGAACGCCTCTTTGTGCGACGGAATGGTGTTTCGATAGGGCGTGGTGATCGTGTACGGCAGCTGGGCGCCGGTCTTCGACATGCGCGCCGACAGGCGCTGCAGCAGAAGGTTCGCGCGTTCGATGCCGCCCTCTTCGAGCACGGCCTCCAGGGCGTCCAACCACTCCTGGGTTTCTTCAGGGTTGGTGTCTTCGATCTCGGGCGTTGCCATCGCGCAGGTCTCCAGGGGCGAGCTTGTTCTTGTGGTTATCTAACGTCACGCGGGCGGCCGCATCGGCCCGCTGACGTCACGCTGTCGCGCCCACCCTTCGAATGCCTACTCGCGCCGGCCGAGCCGATAGCTCAACGCCAGACGCCAGCCGGCGCCGGCTGCTCTCTGGCGCGGCGCCGCGAGTTGCTCCCCTCGCGAAACTCGGTCGCGACGGATCGCCGCGACCGCCTAATTGTCCCGCGCTTGGCGGCGACTCGCAAATTGCAGGACCTGCCCCCAGTCGAAGGCGGGGCCGGGATCGGTCTTGCGCGCCGGCGCGATCTCGCTGTGCCCGACGATCGAGTCGACCGCCAGCGCCGGGTAGCGCGCGAACAGCCAGTCCAACGTGCGCGCCAGGCGTCGATACTGTGCGCGGGTGTACGGCCGGTTGTCTGTGCCTTCAAGCTCGATACCCACCGCAAAGTCGTTGCAGCGTTGGCGCCCGCGCCAGGCCGATACGCCGGCATGCCAAGCGCGCTGCGAGAAAGGCACAAACTGGGTCGCGCGGCCGCGACGGTCGATGAACAGGTGGCTGGACACTTCCAGGCCCTGCAGGTCGGCGCGCAGGTCGTGCAGATCGGACGGTTTGTCGGTGGCCTCGATGCGGGCACTCAGCTCGGCGTCGATGCGGTTGAGAAACAGCGCCTCGACGAGACCGGTGCCGAAGCGTCCAGGCGGCAAGGAGATGTTATGGATGACGACGAGCTCGATACTGGCGTCCGCCGGACGCGCGTCGCAGTTGGGGCTGAGCGCGCGGCGGGTGCGGGGCAGCCAGTCGCTGCTCACGACTTCGCCACCCCGCGACACCGCGCCGTCGCCGCCACGACCGCGGGAAGTCCCGTACGGGGCGCCACCCGCGCCGATAACCGACCGCGGCGAGTTTCGGCGGAAACATGCGGGGCGACCGCCGCTTGTTGAGTCAGCGATAGAGCCAATACCATAGTCGGATTCTACGAGGGCACTTTCGATGGGCAAAGCACGATGAGCCAACGCAACCATCGCGACGCGCAGCGCTACGACGACTGGCAGGCCTCCCCGTGGCTCGCGCGCGCGATTACCCGCGGCGTCGCCGACGCCCTGGCGGAGGACGTGCGCGACGGCGACGTCACGGCCGCGCTCGTACCCGCGGAGGAATGCGCGCGGGCGCGAATCATCACGCGCGAGGCCGGCGTGTTCTGCGGGCGGGCGTGGGTCGCCGAGACCTGCCGCCAGGTCGACCCGGGACTTGTCGTCAGCTTCGAGGTCGACGACGGCGACGCGGTCGAGCCCGATCAGGTGCTGTTTTACCTCACCGGTAACGCGAGCAGCATGCTGACCGCGGAGCGCACCTTTCTGAACTTCGTGCAGCTGCTGTCCGGAACCGCCACCCGCGCGCGCGACTACGCCAGCCGCATCGCGCACACCCATGCGCGGGTGCTGGATACGCGTAAAACCATCCCGGGCCTGCGACTGGCGCAGAAGTATGCGGTCGCCTGCGGCGGCGGCAGCAACCACCGCGTCGGCCTGTTCGATGCCTTCCTGATCAAGGAAAACCACATCGCCGCAGCAGGTTCGATTCGCGCGGCGGTAGAGACCGCGGCGCGCCACGCGCCCGACAAGCCGATCGAGGTCGAAGTCGAGAGCCTGGACGAACTGCGGCAGGCGATGGACGCCGGCGCGCATCGGGTCATGCTCGACGACTTCGATCTGACGGCCACCCGCGAAGGCGTGGAACTGGCTGCCGGACGCGTCGAGATAGAGGCCAGCGGCGGAATAGATTTTGAGACCATCGTCCCGATCGCGGAGACGGGGGTCGATTACATTTCTATTGGCGACATCACCAAGCGCGTGACGCCACTGGACCTGTCCATGCGGATCATCGAGACGCTGGACGACTAGGGCGACGCGCGAACGCCACAACAAGCACACAACACTCAGACACACGCAGTTCGAACAAAGACCCGACCCCATGTCACGCTGGCAGGCCTTCGGCATTCATTTCGGCATCAGCTTCGCGATCTTTCTCGCACTCGCGTGGGTGATCGTGCGCGTGTGGTACCCCGACTTTTTCTTCGAGATTGACGGCGGCTGGGAAGGCCTGCGCATCATCATCGGCGTCGATCTGGTGCTCGGACCGCTGCTGACGCTGGTGGTATACCGGGCCGGCAAACCCGGACTGCGTACCGACCTGACGCTTATCGGGCTGCTGCAGTTTTCCTGCCTGCTCGCAGGCATGTGGATCGTCTACAGCGAGCGGCCGCTGGCGCTCGTGTACGTCGACGGTCATTTCTATTCGATGAGCGCAGACAGCTATCGCGAGGCCGAGCGCGAGGTGCCGGATCTTGACCACCTGGCCGGAGCCAGCCCGAAGCGCGTGCGCGTCACGCTGCCCGAGGATGCCATCGAGCAGTCGACGATTCGCAGCGCAGCCTTCACGAGCGGCACGCCGCTGCGCGTGCTGGCCGAGCGCTACGAGCCGCTGACGTTAAGCGCCCGCGATATCGAGGAAGCGTACCCACTCGAGAAGATCAAGATTCGCGACGCCGAGCACGGCAAGCTCGCCGACTGGCAGCGGGCGCATCCACAGCCTCTCGAGAGCGTCGCGTTCTTTCCTCTGGGCAGTCGCTATCGCTACATGTTCATGGGCTACGATCGTCAGACGCTCGACTACATCGGCCTGCTCTATACGCCTGGACCGCTGTAGCGGGGAATCAGCCCAGCGGAATCGGCCCCGGGCGCCAGCCCGCGTTCGCACGGGAATCTTGATGTTTGTTGCGCAGGCTGATCAGCAGCGCGCGTAGCCGCGCGTATTCGGCGTCGTCGATGCGGCCTGCGAGCTGGGCGAGATAGCGCTCGCCCGCCACGAGATTCTGGCGCGCAATCAGCTCGAGCCACGGGGCCACGACGCTGCGCAACACCCGCGCCTCCTGCTCCGGCTTGTCCGCGCTGAGAATCAGCAGTTCGTCGATCGCCGGGACGAAGCGCCGATTCAGCGCCAACGCCCGCTGTAACAGCGCTCGCGGAAATTCCTGCGGCGACAGTGCGGACTGCAGGTCAGGCCGCCGACGCAGCAGTCGATACATCTCGAGATAGGCGTTGGTGTTCCAGGGATCGACCGCGAGCGTTTGGCGAAACTGCGACAGTGCGTAGATCGCGGCGGTGTCCGCCATCTCGGGCGTCTGCGCGTTGAGCTGCCGCGTGGTGAGTGCTGCGTCGGCGAGCAGCGGCAGGCCGCGCCTGGGATTCAGGGCAGCGGCCCGGCGCGCGAACGCCTGCATGGCCGCCGGGGATTGGCGGGCCGACGCTGTGAAGGGAACGGCGTTGTTTCCGCCCAGCACGCCTTCGACGGCCACATCCAGCGCGAGATAGGCCGCACCCGTCCACCCAGCAAGCAGCACGCCGAGACCCAGCAGCCGTCCGCGGCGCGCGCCGGCCGGCGCCGCCTGCTCGCCGCGCGCAACGGCGGGCTGCACGCGGCTGAGCAGCAGCGCGAGCAGCAGGGTCAAGGTCACGAGATAAAACACGAAGTTGACCAGCGCGTGAGCGAGCAGCGCGCAGGCCGCGAGCGCGAATCCGGCCGCCGCAAACTCGCGCGTACCCACACCCGCGCGCAGCAGGCGCACCAGTTGCACGATCGACCAGAGGCCTATCACCAGCAGCGCCAGCAGCAGCAGCGGTCCGCCTTCCATCAAGAGCTGGGCGTAGTCATTGTGGACGAAGCGCCCGGCGGTCTGCTGATCCCACAGGGGTCGGCCCAACGCATAGAACAGGGCAAAGGTATTCAAGCCGGCACCAAGTACCGGCCTGTCAACATAGAACTGCCAGGCGCTGGAGATCAGTCCAAGCCGGATGCCGGCGCCGCCCGCAATCGTGTTGCCACCGCCCGGCGCAACCGCCTCGGCGCCGAATATCAGCAGCGCGGCGGCAAACACGCCGAGTGCGACCAGCGTGTGCGCCAGCAGCAGACGCAGCGCGAACCGCCGCCACAGCGCCAGCGCCCACCAGACCAAGAACGCGACCACGCAGATCGCGAACCCCGCGCGCGACTCCGTGGCGAACAGCGCCAGTATCGCGAGCGCAGTGAGGCACAGGCCCGGCAGCCAGGACCCGCCGCGCCCGGACCAGCCAGCCGCCAATGCGCGATGCACAAGCGGGATCCAGGCGATATAGATGACGCTGGCGTAGTTGTTGGGATCGCCCACCGGCCAGCTGGCGCGCGCGCCCGTCAGTACAAGCTGCAGCGCCGCGAACAGAGCAAGCCCGACAAGCACCCCAACCACCAGCCGCCAACAGCGCTCGCGGGCTTGAGAATCGAGCCCAACCAGCAGGGCAAAGAACAGCAGGGCCAGCCAAAACGTCCAGGTCGCCACAAAGCTACTGTCTGGGCTGGTTGACTGCGCGTACAGCAGCCCGAGCAGCACGGCCGTGAGCAGCAGGAAAGCCGCCTGCGGCGGACGCTCCACCAGCCAGGCAAACGATCCAGCCGCGATCGCCCCGAACGTCCCCAGACAAAGCAGCAGCAGCACGGCTGCGAGCAGCGGCACCAGGCCGAAGTGCGTCGTTGCGAACAGCATGCCGAGCACAAACACGGCCGCGAGACCAACGGGCATCAGCCAACCGGTTGACACGCTGGGGTGCGCGCCCAGCAGCGATCCGGTCGCCGGCGTAGAGGCGGGTGTGGTCGTCATGCCCTGCTGATCGCGTCGAGAGGGTACATACAAGGCAGTGGAGGAGGTGTGGTGCCGAGACGCAGAATCGAACTGCGGACCTACTGATTACGAATCAGTCGCTCTACCAACTGAGCTATCCCGGCAATGTGTCGAGTGCAAGCGGTGGCGCAGCATAACGGGTTTTGCGCGGCACGCAACCGCGCCGCGGGGTCGCGCGCGCTGCCGCAATGATCAGCAGCGCGTCTTCTGGGGATAGTTCATGCACACGCTCAAACCCTCGGCGTCGGTCGCGGTCACCTGATAGCCGGTGCCGTTAGCAGCGATCGCATAGGTCGTTCCATCGTCGGTCTGGGGATCCCAGCCAATGGCCGTGGTGATCGCCGCTTCGTTGGCGAGACCGGTCGCATAGCTGCCGGTACGCAGGCGCTCGCGCTCCTGAAAGACCTCGACCGTGGAAATGTTATTGATCAGCTTGGCTTCGCGGCTGTTCTGGACATAGCCCGAGTACATCGGGATGCCGATCCCGGCGACGATGGCGATGATGCCGACGGCAATCATCAGCTCTAGCAGCGTAAATCCCAGTTGCCGGCGACGGCGGTACCCATTGTTGGCGTTCATGAGCGCTCCTGAACAGAGAAATCGACGGGTGGGCATCGTGGGCGTGGCATCGCGCCCGGAGTAGACAGGGCGGCAACGCGCGGCGCCTTCTCTAACCCGCGTTGGTAAAACCAAGCACACCAAAAGCAGAAAGGGCCCACAAGGGACCCTTTCTCAATTCCGGTCGCGGCCCGCAGGCCACGACCTGGCGAGGGCTAAGGCTTAGATGTCGCCCCAGTCGATCGCGCGGCTTTCCGACAGCAGGCTGCCATACGCCGGGCGCGTGAACGCCACCTGGTAGTCGCCCGTCGAGATCAGACCCGTTGCCGCGATACCGACAACACCGTTGGTGTCGTTGACTGCGGCTTGGTAGGGCTCGCCGCCGCCGGGCGCCTTACCACCCTGGCCGTTCAGCTGCGTCAGCCAATAGGTGCCACCCACCTTGGTGTCCGCGTCGGTCGGCAGCTGGAGGATGCCCATGGCCAGCTCAGACTGGATCTTGCGGAACTCGTTCTGCGCGAAGCGTACGCCCTCTTCATAGTGAGAGTTCACCTTCGCCATGTTCGAGTTCTGGATGTAGTCCTGGTATGCCGGCAGCGCGACGGCCGCCAGGATGCCGATGATCGCAACGACGATCATCAACTCGATGAGGGTGAAACCCTTTTGCATCGCGTTCTTCATTCGCTAGTACTCCTAATACTCAGTTCCGTTGCCGTAAGAGAGCGCACGGCCGCCAATCGGACGCACGGTTCATTCGATAACGCTCAGGGATTTGCAACCGGCGTGCCAAGAACCCTGACCCCGGTGAATTGACCACTCAAAGTCGATGCCTGGCTGCGCGGTAGCAGAGCCCGAAGTCTAACCACGGCCGATCACCGAAAAGATGATCACCCGCCCGTTCCCGCTCCGTCGTGATCGGATGGGGCTGTGGCTGACCGCGAGCGCGACCGCTGTTAGAGGTGAGCATGCCTTGGCCCGCCGGTTCGCGCTATCACTCGTTATGTCCATTTGTTTTACGTTTCGGGCGCTCACGCCTCATCCAGAAACGCCGCAGGCGCAGGCTCCCGGCACCGGGGTCGCGGACAAAACAGATGGCCGTCGGGGGGCGTCAAACGCACCGACCGGGCGACGACACGCCTGAGTCGCCAACCAATAACACTCACAAAATTCCAACAACCCGACCACTTTTCAATCACTTACCCGCTGGGACTTGTCTGCTAGCCACTCAATTTCCGTCCGCGGCGGAAGGCGACCGTTCGACCGAATGACCGCTGCGCGGCGCACCGTCGGAACGGTAGGGCCTCACCCGGGGTCCGCCCGTACGTGGCCCGAGCCGCTACCGAGCCTAGGCACCCGTTTGTCCAACCAGCGCGGCGAACCGGCAGTCCGCACGGCGCCCAGGATGCAATCGTCGACCTGCCAGCGACGGCCCACGACCGGACCCCATCACCCCACGAACCGGGGATCTGAACCCCTGAAATGCAGGTGTCACGCAGCCACCAAGCGCCCGGAAAAAAATGTCGATATCAGACGATCCAACCCGCGCAACTATTTCGGTGACCGGTTATCGGGGCGTCGCTACCGACTGTCGAGGTCAGTAACTGACGCGCCCTGTCACCTGCGGCGCGCACCCCTGACCGGCGCGGTGGGATAAATTTCGCCCCGCGCCTGAGGCAAAATCAGCGCTCACCGTGCGCGCCCTCGCGTCGCCCACCGACCGAAGCCCTAGCTTGCGCCGATCGAAATGCCAGCGCCCAGCGGACATCGCCCCCGCGAGGTCTGCGCGAAATCCCCAAACTGTGACGGCATTAGCACAGTTTTCACATGCTCTTAATAGACCGCATTTGAGGCCGACGGTAAGGTGACGGAGCGGGTGAAGAACGCGTCGGCGCCGCGTGCGCCGAGCCTTTCATCCGCCGACAAAACCGCCGGCTAGCTATCGCCGGCGGCGCCATGAAAAGGACAAACAGCGCAGCAATGGCCACGGATTCCATACCCCTAAGCGGTCTCGCCCGCCGTCTCGTCGAAGACGGCATCATGGAGCTGGAGGACGCCAACCAAGCCTCGGCCGCCGCCACCAAGGCGGGCATGCCCTACGTCAGCTATATCGTTCAGAACCAGCTCGCCGAGGCGCGCGCGGTCGCCGTGAGCGCAGCCGACGCGTTCGGCGTTCCTTTAATGGATCTGGGCTCGTTCGACGTCGACTCGATCCCGCGCGATCTGGTGCAAGAAAACCTGATCCGCAACCACAACGCCCTGCCCCTAATCCGCCGCGGCGTGCGGCTGTTCGTGGCGGTCTCTGACCCCACCAACCTGCAGGGTCTGGACGAGATCAAATTTTCGAGCGGCACCAACACCGAGCCGGTGCTGGTCGAAGAAGACAAGCTCTCCGCCGCGATCGAAGCCTTCCTGAACCAGAACGACAATGACGCGCTGGGCGATCTGGACGACGACGAGCTCGTCGATCTGGACATGGAGAACTTCGACGACGACGGCGCCGTCGAGGAGGACGACGCCGGCAGCTCGATGGACGAGACGCCCATCGTTCGCTTCGTCAACAAGATGCTGCTGGACGCCATCAAGTCGGGCGCCTCGGATATTCACTTCGAGCCTTACGAAAAGAGCTATCGCGTCCGCTTTCGCACCGACGGCATCCTGCACGAGGTGACCAGCCCGCCGCCGAACCTCGGCAGCCGCCTGGCCGCGCGCCTGAAGGTCATGTCGGAGCTGGACATCTCCGAGCGCCGCGTCCCCCAGGACGGCCGCATCAAGATGAAGCTGTCGAAGACCAAGGCCATCGACTTTCGTGTAAACACCCTGCCGACACTGTGGGGCGAGAAGATCGTGCTGCGGATTCTCGATCCGTCGAGCGCGCAGATGGGCATCGAGATGCTGGGTTTCGAGGAGCAACAGCGCGACCTGCTGGAGGCGGCCCTGCCGCAACCCCAGGGCATGATCCTAGTCACCGGCCCGACGGGTAGCGGTAAGACGGTGACGCTGTACACCGGCCTGAACATGCTGAATACCGACGAGCGCAACATCGCGACCGCTGAGGATCCGGTGGAGATCAACCTGGAAGGCATCAACCAGGTGAACGTGAACCACCGGGTGGGCCTCGACTTTGCCTCCGCCCTGCGCTCGTTCCTACGCCAGGACCCGGACGTGGTCATGGTCGGTGAGATTCGGGACCTTGAGACCGCCGAGATCGCGATCAAGGCGGCCCAGACCGGCCACATGGTGCTGTCGACGCTGCACACCAACTCCGCGGCCGAGACCCTGACCCGCCTGCGCAACATGGGTGTGCCGGCCTTCAACCTGGCGACTTCGGTGACGCTGATCATCGCCCAGCGCCTGGCGCGGCGCCTGTGCACCAAGTGCAAGGTGCAGATGGACGTGCCCCCCGAGACGCTACAGGCAGAAGGCTTTACAGAAGAAGACATCGAAAGCGGTTTCGACGTGTACGAGCCCAATACGGATGGCTGCGCAAGCTGCTCAAAAGGGTATAAAGGACGCGTCGGTATCTATGAGGTGGTGAAGATCACCCCCGAGATATCGCGCATCATCATGGAGGACGGCAACAGCCTGGAGCTGGCCGCGCAGGCCCAGGAACACGGCTTCAACGACCTGCGCCGCAGCAGCCTGTTGAAGGTGATGCAAGGTGTGACGAGTCTCGCAGAAGCGAACCGGGTCACGACAGGACACTGATCAAATTCAGACAATAAGCGCCCCCGTGGGACTTTCTTGACGCGCAAGCGCCTCGGTAACCGAGCCGCACAGAGCGTCAAGAGCAGAGTCGCGAGCAGATAACGCGCGCCGACAAATAGAAGCGCAAACGGCAGGGCAAACGGACATCCACACAGGACAATCGGTGCGAGCAGCGACGACGATACCGGCGACGGCCAGCGATCGACAAAAGCTGACCCGCACGCAACTGACCGAGGTCTAAGGTCATGGCAGAAGCAGCAACTTTTCTTTGGGAAGGCACCGACCGCACGGGCCGCAAGGCGAAGGGTGAGATCGCCAGCATCAACCCAGCCATCGCCAAGGCGGAACTGCGCAAGCAGGGCATCAACGCCACCAAGGTCAAGAAGAAGTCGGCCGGCCTGAAGCTGGGCGGCGGCGGCAAGATCAAGCCCGCGGACGTGGCGCTGTTCACCCGCCAGATGTCGACCATGATGCGCGCCGGCGTGCCGCTGGTGCAGGCCTTCGACATCGTCGCCGACGGCCTCGACAAGCCCGCCATGGCAGCGCTGATCAAAGACATTCGCGTGGACGTGGCGGGCGGTAACTCGTTCGCGGCCAGTATTCGCAAACACCCCCAGTACTTCGACGAGCTGTTCTGCAACCTGGTGGACGCCGGCGAGCAGTCGGGTGCGCTGGAAACCATGCTGGATCGCATCGCCACCTATAAAGAGAAGACCGAATCGCTAAAGGCGAAGGTGCGCAAGGCGATGACTTATCCCATCGCCGTACTGTGCGTGGCGGTGATCGTTTCGGGCATTCTGCTGATCAAGGTGGTGCCGCAGTTCGAGTCGGTGTTCGAAGGCTTCGGCGCGGAGCTGCCGGCCTTTACCCAGTTCGTCGTCGGCCTGTCGGAGTTCGCTCAGGAATACTGGTTCATGATCGTGCTGGTGCTGGCGGTGGCTGGATTCATGTTCAGCCAAGCATACAAGCGCAGCCAGGCCCTGCGCGACGGCATCGACCGGGTGCTGCTGAAGGCGCCCGTGGCGGGCGACATCATCGAGAAATCGGCGGTGGCGCGCTACGCGCGGACGCTGTCGACCACGTTCGCGGCCGGCGTGCCGCTGGTCGACGCGTTGAACAGCGTCGCCGGCTCAACGGGTAACGCGGTGTACACCAAGGCCGTGTACCAGGTACGCGACGACGTCTCGACCGGTCAACAGCTGAACTTCTCCATGCGCAGTACCGGCGTGTTCCCCAGCATGGTCACCCAGATGGTGGCGATCGGTGAGGAATCGGGCGCGTTGGACGACATGCTGGATAAGTCCGCCAGCTACTATGAAGAGCAGGTGGACAACGCGGTCGACAACCTGACCGCGCTGATGGAGCCGATGATCATGGCCGTCCTCGGCGTGCTGGTCGGCGGCCTGATCATCGCGATGTACCTGCCGATCTTCCAGCTTGGCTCGGTTGTTGGCGGTGGGGGCGGTCACTGATCGCGCTCGCTCTGCGCGCGCGGGCCGCGGAATGGCGGCGCGAGACCTCATTCAAATTGGTATCTATCGCAGATCGCGCCCGCGGTCTGCGCCAGGCCCTCGCTAGCTGACTGTCTCGATGTGGTCTGAACTGCTCGCCGCGAATCCTGTTTTTTCCTACCTGGTGCTGGTGTGGCTGGCGCTGTGTGTGGGTTCGTTTCTGAATGTGGTCATTCACCGCCTGCCGCTGATGCACGAGCGGGACTACCGGGCCGAGGCGCGGATGATTCTGAGCGAGCCGGAGCGGGAGACGCCGGTACCGGAGTCGTTCAACCTTTCCCTGCCGCGCTCGCGCTGCCCGCACTGCGGCCATCAGATAACCGCGCTGGAGAACATTCCGGTGATCAGCTGGCTGCTGCTGAGGGGGAAGTGTTCGGAGTGCGGGACGCCGATCTCTACGCGGTATCCGCTGTTTGAGGCGCTAACTGCGCTGCTGAGTGTGATGGTGGTGGTGAATCTAGGGTTTACCTGGTTGGCGGTGGCGGTACTGGGAGCGACCTGGGTGCTGATCGCGCTGGCGGGGATAGATTTCGATACCCAGATGCTGCCGGATCAGCTGACCCTGCCGTTCGTGTGGGCGGGTTTGTTGGTGAATCTGATTGGCGGGTACACGACGATCGAGTCCGCGGTGATGGGGGCGGTGATCGGGTATCTGTTGCTGTGGAGCGTATACTGGGCGTTCAAGCTGCTGACGGGTAAAGAGGGGATGGGGTACGGGGACTTCAAGCTGCTTGGTGGGCTTGGGGCTTGGTTGGGGTGGCAGGCGCTGCCGGCGGTGATTCTGTTGGCGTCGGTGACGGGCGTGATCTACGCGATTGGGAGTGGCCTGTTCAGCAAGGAAAAGCGGAGCCAGCCGATGCCGTTTGGGCCGTTCCTGGCGATCGCGGGGTGGCTCTGTTTGATTTACCGCGATCAGATCCTCGCTTGGTACGGCCTGACCGCCTAGCAAACCCAAGGGGTCAGACCCGTCCTCGGCTCTGACCCCGCCCCTCTGCCTTCTCCCCCCGCCATGCTAAATTGTCAGGCCAACTTCCTGCGGATCGCCTGAACATGCCCCCACCCCCCAATCTAATCGTCGGCCTCACTGGTGGCATCGGCTCCGGTAAATCCGCCGTCTCTGAACGTTTCGAAGCCAAAGGCATTCGCGTCGTTGATGCAGACATCGCGTCGCGCGTGGTCGTGGAGAAAGGTCGGCCTGCGCTCGCTGCTATCGCTGAACACTTTGGCGAGGGCATTCTTCAGGAAGACGGAACACTAGATCGCGCGAAGCTCCGGGAAAAGATCTTTGCAGACCCAAGCGAGCGGAAGTGGTTGGAATCGCTGCTGCATCCATTGATCAACGAGTACATTTTTTCGGAGTTAGCGAAGGCGGAATCGCCGTATGCGATTTTG
This sequence comes from Pseudomonadota bacterium, assembly GCA_039029135.1. Taxonomy (GTDB): domain Bacteria; phylum Pseudomonadota; class Gammaproteobacteria; order Pseudomonadales; family Azotimanducaceae; genus JALZVT01. The sequence goes on from JBCCGT010000020.1 coordinate 23,180, forward strand.
GCGAATCCGTTGTTGTTTGAGACAGGGCAGGAACAACGGTGTGACCGGGTGTTGGTGGTTGATGTACCGGTAGAGTTGCAGGTTAAGCGGACGATGGAACGGGATGGGAACTCGGAGGAGCAGGTTCGGGCGATTATTGCGGCGCAGATTCCAAGGGACGATCGGTTGGCCAGGGCGGATGATGTGGTCGAGAATGACAAAGATCTAACTCATCTAGATCTAGAGGTTTACCGACTACACGCAGAGTACCTCAAACATCTCAACTAGTTTTTCCGCCTCGCGAGTCATCAATGACAAACCACTCTGCCGAAACGCTCTACCATACTCGCAGCGAACGTCTACACTGCTAGCTGGCTGCGGCACCGCACCCGCGATCGAACTCATGAAATCACCGAAGCAATAGCCGCCTAGCAATAAACGGGCTACTTGCGACAGGTTATTGAAATCGGGCCAATCATACTAGGATCTGCGCAAAGCCAAAGAAAATCCTGCAGTCTATTCGTCCGCATGGCCCACGCAGTTCGGACGACTCAAATTTGGACTCTGACATGCATTCTGGTCGAGCTGGCATGTTTTTCTAATTGAGGGCGAAAGATATGCCTGCAAATAGGATTCCTAGCGGATTACCTTGGATACTACTTATTCCGATAGGTCTACTTGTTGCGGGACTAGGGATATTTCGACCTTCGCCTCCGGTTGTGGGCGTAGTTTTGAAGTCGTGGAGCAATGAGTACTTTCTGGAGTTGCTAAACGGGCTGCAGACGACCGTGCAAAGTGAGTTACCGCACGCACGCCTAATCACACGCACCCCTTCGAATGAGGGAGACGTAGATGGCCAGATTCGAGTCATTCAAGACCTGCTAGATTCTGGGATAGACTATCTCGTCGTTGCACCTACTGATTCTCAAGGCCTAGTTCCAACCCTCAAGGAAGCTCTCGACCAAGGCGTTTACACAGTAGTTGTGGATACACCTTTGGATGAATTCACCATCGGAAGATGGCTCGGAAGCAACTCCGGCCTTCCGTATATCGGATCCGATAACCGCGCCATCGGTGTTAGTGCTGCGATCGAAATGTGCAAGGCACTGAGGGGCGAAGCGGGCAAGGTGATCGTGTTGCAGGGCGTTCCGGGGCAGCTAACGTCCGATCAGAGAGTTTCGGGATTCGTAAGCGGCATGGCAGACTGCGCTGGCGTGGAGATTATCGGACGCCCAATAGGTAACTGGCGGCAGCACGAAAGTTATCGTGAAGTGCGCGCCTATAAATCGCATAAGTTAGACGGAATCTACGCAACCAACGATCTCATGGCACTAGGCGCCATCCAAGCTTCGCTGGAGTTTTCGGACAAGATCATCATCATCGGGACGGATGGCGGCGAGGCGTCTAGTCAGCTATTGGGAAAAGGTTTACATGCCACAATAGCTCAGGACCCCTGGGAGATCGGAGCTCAAGCTGCGAGTCAGATCTTCGATCACTTCGAGCGTTCAATATCCACGCTAGCACCTCAATACGTGGATACTACTACCGTGCGCTCCTCAACTTCACAGGTAAGCTCGGAGAGGTTGACGGAACTCAACGTAACTGAAGTCGACTACTCGAGAAAAGCCATAGATTACTGGATTCAAGAGTTTTCAACTTGGTTCATTGATCTAGAAGAGACAGTTGGGGTGTGCTTTCGAGGCGGATTGGGATTGCTGCTGAGTCTCATTTTTAGCAAGCTGATCTTTCGCACACTTAGAATCTGGAAATCGAATATCGACAGCAAGTCTGAGAGCACAGCCCGTGGAGAAGATGTAGTGCGGTGGGTCTTGTTCTCGGACCATTTGGGCACAGCGTTTCTAGGAGGTCTAAGCCTAATAATCACGCTGCTCCCAATGCGTGAGCTGGTAACAAACGAGGCATTAGAGAGGGGTATCGAGATTTACTTGTTAGTGTCCATAGTGATGTTTCTCGTCATCAATCTAATCGTATCTACAGATGTGCACTCGAGTGAGCACCAAATACGCCGAGGGGGAGTGGGATTCGTAATTTCCACCGCGATTATCATCAACTTGAGTATTTTCCTGTCCGTCGGATACTTGCTCACGTACGCGGGAAACACTGGGCGTAGTGTTTTCTAGCTTTCCCGGCAGATGCCAAACTCACATGAACAAAGCAACATACGGTAAACACGAGAAAACTATGTGCGGTACTCAGTGTTGATTTTTACATATTCGAATGAAAGATCACTGGTCCAAAGGCTACCCGATGCTTCTCCTCTGCCAAGGTTAATTCGAACTGCATACTCATCGAGATTCATGATTCCAGATGCTCGTGACTCGCAATAGTCCTGAGCTACCATTCCGTTCTTCGAAACAACTACATCGTTTAGATACAACGAAACCAGGGCCGGTTCAAAATCTGACAAGCCGGCCCTCCCAATCGCCATACAGAATCGCCCCCAATTAGGATCTCCGGCAAACATAGCGGTCTTGACAAGAGGCGATTGAGCCACCGTTAGGCAGACGGTGTCGCATTCTTGCTCGTCACGACCCCCCTCGACCTGAACAGTCACGAACTTGGTCGCCCCCTCCCCATCGCGAACAACGCTCTGAGCAAGCAACTCCGCAACACCTAGCAGCCCAGATCGAAGTTGTTCGTACTCTATCGAAGCGGTGTCGGCTAGGGACGGCGGTACGTATCCGCGCACAAACCCCACCACAAACGAATCATTGGTAGAAGTATCCCCATCCACCGTAATCCGATTAAAACTCTTATCCGCCAGCTCCTTCACCAGCGCCCGCGCCGCCTCATCACTCACACTCACGTCACAAGCGATGTACGCCAACATCGTCGCCATATCCGGCCGAATCATCCCTGACCCTTTCGCACACCCAGTTGCCGTAACCGTCCGCCCACCAACCTCAAACTGCGTGCTATACGCCTTAGGCACTGTATCCGTCGTCATGATCGCCTTCGCGAAATCCAGCCACCCGTCTTCCGTCGCTGATGCCGCGGCGGCTTGAATCGGCTCCACCATCAGATCCACTGGCAGAAACTCTCCAATCACCCCAGTTGAAAACGGCAGCACCGCACCCGCATCCACGCCAATCGAATCCGCCAGTGCCCGCGTCATCGCATCAGCATCCGCCATACCACGATCACCCGTCGCTGCGTTCGCATTGCCGCTATTCGCAACCAGCCCACGAATCGCCTGACTCTTCCCCAGCCGCTCCCGGCACAACAACACCGGCGGCGCCGAAAACCCGCTCTGCGTAAACACCCCAGCCACGGTCGTGCCTTCATCGAAGATCATCACGCCGATGTCGTCGCGGCCTTCGTACTTGATACCGGCCGCAGCGGAGCCCAGGCGAACGCCTGGTACCGGTAGCAAATTACTGGGATGGGGAAGATTGACGGCCATAGCTGGCCCTCGCGCGCTAAAGGGATTAGTGCGACTTTATCATGGCGACTCTTGCGTCAGACAGGTTCAGGCCGAGCGGTCAGGCCACCTTACCGTGGCACTGTTTGTACTTCTTGCCGGAACCGCACGGGCAAGGCTCGTTGCGCCCCACCTTTTTCTCCTGCCGCACGAAGGTCTCTGGCGCTGCTGCCGGCTCCGGCGCGCGACCGCCCGCTGCCGACGCTGCACCAGCACCTGCCGCGCTAGCTCCCGCCGGCGATGCACCATTGCCGTCCGCCATACCCGGCGCCTCGGCATGCGAGTAGTTCATGCTCCGCTGTGCAGCGGCCCGGCGCTCACTCTCCTGCCGTTCCACGTCTTCCGGCTGCTCTAGCTGCACTCGTGACAGCAGCCGCACAACGTCACGCTTAACGCTGTACAAAAACTCCTGGAACAGCTCGAAGCTCTCGCGCTTGTATTCTTGCTTCGGTTGCTTCTGAGCGTACGCCCGCAGGTGAATGCCCTGGCGTAGATGGTCCATCGTCGCCAGGTGTTCTTTCCAGCGTTGATCCAGAATCTGCAGCATCAGCTGCTTCTCGACGAGCCGAATGTCCACACCCTGGTTCTTCCAGCCGCCGGCCTTGCGCTCGTACTCGTCAACAACCTGCGCCAGAATCTTCTCGCGCAGCTTGTCCTCATCCAGGTCATCGTCCTGTTGCAGCCAAAGGCTCACCTTCTGCTCTGAGTTGAACTCGGTCTGCAGCGCCCCTTCCAAGCCCTCGATATCCCACTGCTCTTCGATCGACATCGGCGGGATGTATTCGCCGATCACGTCGTTGACGATCTCTTCGCGCAGCGCGGTGACGGTGTCCTCGATCTCGTCGGCTTCCATCAGCTCCCGGCGCTGCTGGTACACCACCTGACGCTGATCATTGGCGACGTCGTCGTACTCCAGTAGGTTCTTGCGCATATCGAAGTTGTGGCCTTCGACCTTGCGCTGGGATTTCTCGATGGCGTTGGTCACCATCTTGGCCTCGATGGCCTCGCCCTTCTCCATGCCCATCGACTGCATCAGATTACGAATGCGCTCTGATGCAAAGATGCGCATCAGGTTGTCTTCCAGCGACAGGTAAAAACGCGTGGAGCCCGGGTCGCCCTGGCGACCGGCGCGACCGCGCAGTTGGTTGTCGATGCGGCGCGATTCATGGCGCTCAGTGCCGATGATGTGCAAACCGCCGGATTCCAGCACGGCCTCGTGGCGTTCTTGCCACGCTTCCTTGATGCGCGCCTCGTCGGCTTCCGTCGGGCTGTTCAGCGCCGCCAGTTCCGCTTCCCAGCTACCGCCCAGCACAATGTCCGTACCGCGACCCGCCATGTTGGTCGCAATAGTCACCGCGCTCGGGCGCCCGGCCTGCGCCACGATGTCGGCCTCACGCTCATGCTGCTTGGCGTTCAGTACATTGTGACTAATCTTGTGCTTGTCGAGCTGCGCGGAAATCAACTCGCTCGATTCGATCGAAGCCGTGCCTACTAACACCGGCTGGCCCGCGGCCGTGCTCTCAACAATGTCCTCGACGATGGCGTCGTACTTCTCTTCCATCGACAGATAAACAAGGTCGTTCGCGTCGTTGCGAATCATGTCTTTGTGCGTGGGGATCACGACCACGTCCAGGCCGTAGATCTGCCGGAATTCGAACGCTTCCGTATCCGCCGTACCGGTCATGCCGCTGAGCTTGCCGTACAGGCGGAAGTAGTTCTGGAAAGTCGTGGACGCCAGCGTCTGCGTTTCGTTCTGAATCGCGACGCGCTCTTTCGCCTCTACCGCCTGATGCAGGCCTTCCGACCAGCGCCGGCCCGGCATCGCACGGCCTGTGTGCTCGTCGACGATCACCACCTCGCCACCCTGCACCATGTAGTCCACGTCGCGCTTGAAGATGGCGTGCGCCTTCAACGCGGCGAAAACATGGGTCAGCATCGACAGGTTTGTGGTCGCGTATAGGCTGTCGCCTTCTTCCAGCAGACCTTCCTTGATCAGATAGTCTTCGACCTTCTCGTGACCAATCTCGGTCAGGTCGACGCTCTTGTTCTTCTCATCAATAACGTAGTCGCCGCGCGCCTCTTCCGACTCCAGCTCGTCATCCGGAACCGCCTGGCGCGTCAGCTTCGGCGGCAGCTTGTTCACCACCTTGTACAGGTCGGTGCTTTCTTCCGCGGGACCGGAAATGATCAGCGGCGTGCGCGCCTCGTCGATCAGGATCGAGTCGACCTCGTCCACCACGGCAAAGTCGAGCCCGCGCTGGTACCGGTCCTGCGCCGCGAACGCCATGTTGTCGCGCAGATAGTCGAAGCCGAACTCGTTGTTGGTGCCGTAGGTGATGTCGGATTCGTAGGCCTCGCGCTTGCTCTGCGGATCCTGCTGCGACTGAATCACGCCCACGGTCAGGCCCAGGAACTCATAAATCGGCCGCATCCAGTCCGCGTCGCGGCGGGCGAGATAGTCGTTCACCGTCACGACGTGCACCGCGCCACCGCTCAGCGCGTTCAGATAGCAGGCCAGGGTCGCGACCAGGGTCTTGCCCTCGCCGGTGCGCTGCTCGGCGATCCGACCCTCGTGCAGGGTGATGCCGCCGATCATCTGTTCGTCGTAGTGGCGCAGACCCAGGGTGCGCACAGAGGCCTCGCGCACCATCGCGAACGCCTCGGGCAGCAGGGCGTCGATGTCGCCCTTGTCTTTGTACTGCGCGCGCAGCTCATCGGTCTTCGCGCGCAGGGCGGCATCATCCAGCGCCTGCATCGACTCCTCGAGCGCGTTGATCTTCTTGACCACCTTGCGCATGCGCTTCAGCTCGCGCCCGTTTTTCGTCCCAAAGATGGCTTTCAGCACCACAATTCTCCGTAGGGGAGCCCGCTGTCGCCCCATAAACCCGGGGTCGGCTCCATGGGCGCCGCACCGCGCCCTCAATCTGTACAGCTCGTGTTCTTCTATATCGGGGCGAAACGCCCAATCTCAATGGCGGCGGGCCGCTGGTTTCTTGCGGCCACACCCATCAGACAGCGGCGGCCGCCCGAGCGTTCAAGGCTCTGGCGCGGGATTCTAACGGTTTGGGTGCCGCAATTCCGGCGTCCGGCGCGCGAGGCGTGAACTGCCTCTTAAACGGGGTGGAAATCGGGTCTGGGGTGGGGCTGGCGGCCTACTCGCTCGGGCGATTGCGGTCGCCCGAGCAGCCTAAGTTGGGGTGCTAAGAGGAACGCCCCAGGAACGCGGTCGGGTTCTGATGCCGGCCGTTCTTCAACACCTCGAAGTGCACGTGCGGACCCGTGGAGCGACCCGTGCTGCCCATCAGTGCCAGCCGGCCACCCTTCTTGACCACGTCGCCCTTCTTCACCAGCACCTTCTCGTGGTGGGCATAGCGGGTGACGTAGCCATCGCCGTGGTTCACCTCGACCATCAGGCCATAGCCGGAGCGCTCGCCGGCGAAGGTCACGACGCCGCCGGCCACGGCGACCACCGACGAGCCCTTGTCGCCAGCGAAGTCCACGCCGTTGTGCCAGGCGGGCTTGCCGGTAATCGGGTCGACGCGCTTGCCGAAGGGCGACGACAGCCAGCCCCAGGTGATCGGGCGACTGCGCGGCTGCAGTTCGTCGTTGAACTTACGGTTGGAGACCAGACCCTCGAGCACGTTCAGCTCGATCTCGTGGCTGCTCAGCCGATTGGCCAGGTCATCCAGTTCGCTCGCGTAGTCGAAGCCGATCTCGAAGTCGAACTCGTCCTCTTCCAGCGCCGGGCCACCGACGGCCGCGGGTTCGCCGAAGGAGAACTCGCCGTCGATCAGGCCGGTGGCCTCGGTCAGCCGCTGGCCCAGGGCCTCGACGCGCATGAAGCGCGCCTGCAGCGACGCCAGCCGCTTGCCGACGGTTTGGGATTCGCTGTTCATGCGCTTGCGCATGGCGTCGATCTCGGAGCGCTGCTCGGTCAGCAGCAATTGTAGTTCTTCGGCGTTTTCGGGGGGAATGTGCTGCACGCGCACCATGCCGCCCTGCAGCCAGAACAGATTGCCCAAGAGGCCAACGGTCAGCAGCAGACCGACGGGAATCGTTAAGTAAAGGGGGAGCCGGAACGACAGCGGGCGGATCTTTCCGCGTCTGTAGATGATAACGTTCACGACATGCAGTCTCCGAAACCCCTGGCGCCAGTCACCCCTTGCCCCAGCGCCCGGCTATTCCAGCTGCCGGTTTGCGCTCGCGCGGTACACAGGGCGACGAATGACGCACCGCTCCGGAGAGCAGCCATCCCGATCGACACGGCCGGCGGCAGGGCAATATGAAGGCCCGAAAGATAGAGGATTTGCTTGCCCAACGCCACCAACGCTTCACTCCGCTCCAGCGTCTGATCCGGCACTCGGCCCATCAGAGCTGGCAAACCACCACCGTCCGCGCGCTGCTGGCTCCAGATCTGGCCAGCGCCGTCGACGTGGTCAACTATCGCGAGGGTAAGTTGACGTTATCGGTCGTCAACGCGAGCCTCGCGACCCGCCTGCGATATCTGCTGCCGGAACTAACCGCCTCGCTCGCCACCCTCGCCGATTTCGGCGACCTGGAGACGATCCGGCTGGTCGTGCGGCACAGCCCGCCGCAGCAGTCGCCCGAACTCGAGTCGCGCGAACTGTCCCCTGCAGCGGCAGAGCGGCTTGCGGAACTCGCAGCCACCCTTCGCAGCCCGGAGTATGCGAGCTTGCAACAGGCGGTTCTGAGACTTCGTGAACACTCGCCCAGCGAGGCCCACGACGGGCACACAGACCCACCGCCAAACGATGCCTGATTGGCATCACCGGCATTAACTGCGTCAAGGCCGCGGCGCGACGCCGTCGCAGCTTCTCTGTGCGCTGATTCGGCACCCAGACGGGCTGCCGCCAGACGCGCGCTCCACTTGAAGCGGCGTCGGCGGCGTTTCGCTCGTCAGGACAGCCGGCGCATCACAACCATAGTCAGACGAGCGGATTCCGCCAGCGACCGTCAGTCGTTCTGACGGCGCAGGAACGCGGGCACGTCCAGGTAGGCCATGTCGTCCTCGGCCGCGTTGCTCGCCGGTCGGCCGCCGCCGATCGCCACCTCGCGCGGCTGGGGCTCGACCGCCTCGACCGCCTCGAACTCGACCGTCGGCGTCTTCGGCGGCTCCGGATTGCGCACCAGCGGACGACGTTCGCGTGCGTCGCGCCCGACCTTGTTGCGCATCACCGCCGGGCGCTCCAGATCGTCGTAGTCGATCTGATGGCGCGCGGCCTCGCGGCGCTCCGGCTGCTGCGCGACCTCGGCCGTGACCGTGGGCAGGGCCTGGCCGCCAAGTCCGGTCGCGACGACCGTGACCTTTAGCTGATCGCCCATGTCCGGATCGATGACCGTGCCGACGACCACCGTCGCAGAGTCGGAGGCAAAGTTCTCGATGGTGTCGCCCACCTCGCTGAACTCGCCGATCGACAGCTCTGGGCCGGCCGTGACGTTCACCAGAATGCCGCGGGCGCCGTGCAGGTCGATGTCTTCCAGCAGCGGGCTGCGAACGGCGGCCTCTGCGGCATCGCGCGCGCGCGACTCGCCGGTCGCCGAACCCGTGCCCATCATCGCCATGCCCATCTCGGACATCACCGTTCGCACGTCGGCAAAGTCGACGTTGATCATGCCGGGACGGATGATCAGATCCGCAATGCCCTGCACAGCGCCAAGCAGCACGTCGTTGGCCGCCGCAAAGGCTTCCAGCATCGAGGTGCGCTCGCCGAGTACGGCCAACAGCTTTTGGTTCGGGATCGTGATTAATGAGTCGACATGTCGCGACAGTTCCTCGATGCCCATATCCGCCGTGCGGTCGCGCTTTTCAAACGCGAACGGACGGGTAACGACGGCCACCGTGAGAATGTCGAGCTCGCGCGCGATCTCGGCCACGACAGGCGCGGCGCCCGTGCCCGTGCCGCCGCCCATGCCGGCGGTGATGAACACCATGTCGGCACCGGCCAGCACTTCGCCGATGCGCTCGCGATCGTCCATCGCCGCCTGGCGACCGATCGCCGGGTTCGCGCCCGCGCCCAGACCCTTGGTGATCGCGCCGCCGAGCTGCAGGCTCGTCTTTGCGTCCAGGTTCTTCAGCGCCTGCGCGTCCGTGTTCGCCGCGATGAAATCAACGCCCTCGACGTTGCAGTTCAACATGTGCTGCACGGCGTTGCCGCCGCCGCCCCCGACCCCTACAACCTTGATAACTGCGCTTTGGGGCGCGCTATCTACCAGTTCGAACATGCTAAAAGTCTCCGTATGTTCAAAAGTTCTCGCTAAACCATTGCTTGAACCGATGGATCGGAGACGAATCCCTGGCATTCGTCTTCGGCTCGGTTTCTTCTTTGTCTTTGCCGTACAACAACAGTCCAACACAGGTCGCGTAAATCGGATTACGCACAATGTCGTCATGCCCTTTCACGTTGCGTGGCACCCCCAAACTGACGGGCATGTGGAACACCTCTTCCGCGAGTTCCAAAACGCCTTCCATCTTTGACGAGCCGCCGGTCAGTACGACCCCGGCGGCCAAAAATTCCTCTAGTCCGCTGCGCTGCAGTTCCGCGCGCACGAGGCCGAACAGCTCGTCGTAGCGCGGCTCTACCACCTCGGCCAGCGCCTGGCGCGACAGCTCGCGCGGGCCCTTGTCGCCGACGCCCGGCACGCGGATAACCTCGTCGGCGCGCGCGAGCTGCGTGAGCGCGCACGCGTACTTGATCTTGATCTCCTCCGCGCTCGCCGTCGGCGTGCGCAGGGCGGTGGCGATGTCGCTGGTCACCTGATCGCCCGCGATCGGTATCACCGCCGTGTGCTTGATCGCACCGTCGGTGAACACGGCGATGTCGGTCGTGCCGCCGCCGATATCGATCAGGCAGACGCCCAGCTCACGCTCGTCATCGGACAGCACCGCATGAGAAGAGGCTAGCTGCTCCAGCACGATGTCGCTGACCTTGAGGTCGCAGCGATCGATGCACTTCTCGATGTTCAGTGCGGCGTTCACAGCACAGCTCACCAGATGCACACGCGCCTCCAGGCGCACGCCCGACATGCCGACAGGCTCTTTGACGCCGTCCTGATCGTCGATCACGTACTCCTGCGGCAGCACGTGCAGCACCTTCTGATCCGCCGGAATGACGACGGCGCCCGCCGCCTCCATCACGCGCTCCAGGTCCTGATTGATTACCTCGCCGTCGCGGATGCCGACGATGCCGTGCGAGTTCATGCTGCGGATGTGGCTGCCGGCGATGCCGGCATACAGCGTTTCGATGTCGCAGTCGGCCATCAGCTCGGCCTCTTCGACCGCGCGTTGAATCGACTGCACGGTGGAGTCGATGTTGACCACCACGCCCTTCTTCAGGCCGTTGGACGGGAACGAGCCGATGCCTAGGATCTCGATCCCTGCGCCGTCGTCGCAACGCTGCGCCACCATCGCCACCACCTTGCTGGTGCCGATATCGAGACCCACGATGACGTCATCGCGACTGGCCATCACCGCTCCCCCGCGCTATTTGAGGAGGCGACGAAACGTGCCTGTATCTCCGGCGTATCGCCCGTGGCGCGCCAGCGCACGGCGAGGCCGTTGTGGTAGCGCGCGTCGACCGTATCGATCCAGCCGGCCCGCGCGCCGAGCTCGTCGCGATAGCCGATGCGAAACCGCTCCAGGCGGCCGTCCAGATCCTCGCGACCGAGAACGATGCGCACGTCGTTGTCGAGCACGGCGGTCCACTCGCCCAGCGGCGATTCGACGAGACGCGTCGGCGCGAGCGCGAACTCGGCGACCGACGCCGACACCAGCTGGAACACGTCCATCGCCCGCGACGGGGCGGCGGTGACGCAGTCGAGCAGCGGCAGGCCCTCTTTCGCATCCGCCGTCGCGTCGATTAGCTTGCCGCTGCCGGCCACGTAGCCGCCGCGACCCCAGCGCGCCACGATGTGCGCCTTGCGTACAGCGACGCTGAGCGTGCCCGGCCACCGGCGCCGCACGCTGACCTGGTCGAGCCACGGCAAGCGCGAGACCTCGGCGCGCAGATCATCGAGCCCGAGCGCGTGCAGACTCTGCATTGGCGCCGCTGCCAGCGCGGTCGCGACGGCCGCGCGCACCGCGCCGCGTTCGGCGCCGCTGAGGTTGCCCTCTATGACCACCCGATCCACCGGCGCATCAAACAACCGGGGAGCCGCGTAAGCCACGAGTGCTGCTGCCACCAGCGCGCAGGCGGCAGTCACCGCGATGCGCCGCGAGAGCGCGGGCCGGTTCACGGCGGACTCAGTCATCGCCGCCCCCCTGCGCGGTCTGCGCCGCAAGATGAATCGAAATCGAGTTGACGTTGCCCGCGCCCTGTACCAGCAGCACGTCGTCGTCCTGTACGAACGACGGCAGGGCCTCGAGTGCGGCGTCCGGCGACTCCACGTACAGCGGGTTCACCACGCCGCGCTGGCGGATGCCCTGACAAAGCGCGCGGCCGTCGGCGCCGGGGATGGCTTCCTCGCCGGCCGAATAGACCTCCAGCAACAGCAGCGCGTCGACCTGCGACAGCACGTCGACGAAGTCGTCGTAGAGATCGCGAGTGCGACTGTAGCGGTGCGGCTGATAGGCCATCACCAATCTGCGCCCAGGCCACACCTGCCGCGCCGTCGCGATGACGTTGGCAACCTCGGTCGGGTGATGACCGTAGTCATCGACCAGCGTAACGCTCGCCTCATCCAGCCGCACGCCGTCGACCACCTGAAAGCGCCGCCCGACGCCAGAGAAATCGCCCAGCGCTTTCAGTATCGCCTGATCCGGCACGCCCTCGATGGTCGCGACCGCAATCGCGGCCAGCGCGTTCAGCACGTTGTGGCGGCCCGGCAGGCTGAGCGTCACGTCCAGGTCCGCGTGCCCCTCGGGGCGCAATGCGCGAAAGGTCCAGGCCGCGCCGCCGGTGTCAATGTCCGTCGCGCGAAAGTCCGCATCCGAGTCGATGCCGTAAGTCACATTCGGCCGCGACAGCCGCGGCAGGATCTCCACGATGTCCGGGTCGTCGCCGCACAGCACGGCGGTGCCGTAGAACGGCAGCCGATGCACGAAGTCGACGAACGTCTGCTTCAGGCGCTCGTAGTCGTTCGCGTAGGTGCTCATGTGATCGCGATCGATATTGGTGATGATCGCGACCATCGGCTGCAAGTGCAGGAACGACGCGTCGCTCTCGTCGGCCTCCGCGATCATGAAGCGGCTGTCGCCAAGCTCGGCATGCGCGCCGGTCGCGTTCAGCAGGCCGCCGATTACGTAGGTCGGGTGCAGCTCGGCCGCGCGGAAGATGGCGGTGACCAACGACGTGGTCGTCGTCTTGCCGTGCGTGCCCGCGACCGCGATGCCGTGGCGATAGCGCATCAGCTCGCCCAGCATCTCTGCGCGGGGCACGACCGGGATGCGGCGCGCGTGCGCCTCGACCAGCTCCGGGTTGTCGGCGGCGATCGCGCTGGACACCACGACCACGTCGGCATCCGCGACGTTTTCCGCGACGTGCGCGAACTTTACGGTCGCGCCCCGCGCCTGCAGCCGGTCGGTGACGGTCGAGCGCTTCATGTCCGAGCCGCTAACGTCATAGCCCTGGTTCGCCAGCACCTCGGCGATGCCGGACATGCCCGCGCCGCCGATGCCGATAAAGTGCACCCGCCGCACGCGGCCCATGCCGGGCACCTGCGCCCAAAACGGATTGTGTTTCAGCGACGTCAACGCGCGTCTCCGTCGGGCAGTTCGATCTCCGCGCGCGCGACCAGCGCGAGCAGCCCCATACAGACGAGCATGCTGTTGCTGCCGTAGCTGACGAGCGGCAGCGTCAGCCCCTTGGTCGGCAGCAGGCCCGTGTTAACGCCCGCGTTGATCAACACCTGCACGGCGAACAGCAGGCCCGTGCCGTAGCACAGATAGCCCGCGAAGCGCTGACCCGCGACCAGCGCGCGGCGACCGACGTTCAGTATCCGCAGCGCGAGCAGCGTTAAGAGGCCCAGCACCAGCAGCACGCCGACCACGCCGAGCTCTTCCGCGATCACCGCCAGAATGAAATCGTTGTGCGCCTCCGGCAGATAGAACAGCTTCTGCACGCCCTGCCCTAGACCGAGGCCGAACCATTCGCCGCGGCCGAACGCGATCAACGCCTGAGTGAGCTGATAGCCGCTGCCGAACGCGGTGCTCCAGGGATCGGTAAAGGACACGAGCCGCTCCCAGCGGTACGGCTGCGCGACCAGCAGAAAACCGAGCAGCCCACCCGCGGCCAGCACCAGCAGCACGAAATAGCCGAGGCGCACGCCCGCGATAAACAGCATGCCGATCGTGACGGCGCTGATGACGACCAGTGCGCCGAAGTCGGGCTGCAGCAGCAGCAGCGCGCCGACGCCGACCAGCGTCAGCGCAGGTGGCACCAGGTCGACGAAGCGCCGACCGTCCGGGGCGTCCGCCACGCGCGCGAGATAGCCCGCGAGGTAGACGAGCAGCAGCGGTTTCACCCACTCCGATACCTGCAGCGTGACGCCGACAAACGGCAGCCAGCGCTGCGCGCCGTTGGCGGTGATGCCGACACCGGGAAGCAGCACCAGCAGACAGAGCGCGACGGCGGCCAGCACGCCGATGCGGTGCAGCGACTGCCACAGCGCGAGCGGCATCAGCGTCAGCATGAGAAAACCGCCGACGCCGAGCGCGACTGTTGCCGCGTGGCGCGTCGCGAGCCCGCTGGACACGCCGTCCACGTTGGTCGCGCTGTGGATCATGATGAAGCCGATCGCGATCAGCGCCGCGATCAGGGTCAGCGTCGCGGGCTGCAGGCCGCGAAAGCTCGGCAGCGAGTTCGCAGCAAAGTCCGCGACCGCCGCGGGCACCGCGCCGGCCGCGCTCATCGCTGACCCTCCAGCGCGTTCACCAGATCCTGAAAGTGGCGGCCGCGGGCTTCGAAGTTATCGAACTCGTCGAAGCTCGCACACGCCGGTGCGAGCAGCACCGTATCGCCCGCGACCGCGCCGTCGACGGCCGCCGCGAACGCGTCGTCAAGACCGCCGCAGCGCGACAGCGAGGCATGGCCCTGCAGCGCCGATGCGATGCGTGCGGCATCTTCGCCGTAGACGAGCACGCGGCGGGCATGCTTCGCGGCGGGCGCGGCCAGCGGCGCGAAGTCGGCGCCCTTGCCCTGACCGCCCAGCAACAGAATGACGCGCTCCCCCATGCCCTGCAGCGCCGCGACGCTGGCGCCCACGTTGGTCGCCTTGGAGTCGTCGACGTAGTGCACGCCGTCGATGGTCGCGACACGCTGCGCTCGATGCGGGAGCCCCACAAACGAGCGCAGCGCGCACGCGTACTTGTCCGCCGCGGCGGAAACTTCGGGAATGCGGGGATGCTCAAGCGCGCCACACAGCGCCAGCGCCGCCAGCGCGTTGTTGGCGTTGTGCTGGCCGGCGAGCGGCAGCTGATCGCCTGGCAGTAGCGCGGCACCGTCGAACGTTAGCCAGCCGTCAGCGTTCACCGACCAGCGCGCACCGTCGCCGAACGCGACGTCCTGGACCTGCGCGGGCCGCGGCGTCGTGCGCGCGTCTTCGGCGTTGTAGATGCGCTGCTCGGCGCTCGCGAAGATGCGCCGCTTGATTGCGGCATAACTGTCGATGTCGCCGTGGCGATCGAGGTGATCGTCGGAGACGTTCAGCACCGTCGCGGCGGCGAGTTCGAGCTTCGCCGCCAGCTCGATCTGGAAGCTCGACAGCTCCAGCACGTAGGCCTCGCGCGCGCCGTCCAGAATCGTCAGCGCCGGCGCGCCGATGTTGCCGCCCACGCCGACGTTGAGACCGAACGCCTCGAGCAGATGGCCGACCAGCGCCGTGACGGTGCTCTTGCCGTTCGTACCGGTGATGCCGATGACGGGCGCGTTCGCCGCGTCACAGAACAGACCGATGTCGCAGTCGATGGCAACGTCTTCCGGCTTGCCGTCCAGCAGCGGATGCCGCGGACCCAGGCCAGGCGCGACGATCGCGCGCTCGACGCCGTTCCAGTCGACGCGGGCGTCTGGCCCGGTCTGGTAGTGAACGTCGGGGCAGTCCCTGGCCAAACCGACGAAACCGGGCGGCTCGGTGCGATCATCGATCGCGACGAGCGACGTTGTTCCATATAGATGACGCACGACGGCCGCGTTGCTGGCGCCCAGGCCGACGACGGCGGTGCTGCGCACTTCGCTCATCGGCCGAGTCCTCCGGACAGGTTAGCCGCATAAGCATCGAGCGCGGCCTGCGCGACCAGCAGATCGGAAAACGGTCGACGCTCGCCGCGGATCTCCTGATAGTCCTCGTGGCCTTTGCCCGCGATCAGCACCGTGTCATCGGTGCGCGCTGCGGCGACGGCCGCATCGATAGCGAGCTTGCGGTCGACCTGCAGCACGACTTCCGTATCCGTGCCGACACCGGCCGCGGCCATCTCGACGATGCTCGCAGGGTCCTCGCCGCGCGGGTTGTCGGAGGTCACCCACACGCCGTCGGAATGCGCGGCGGCGGCTGCGCCCATGGGCGCACGCTTGCCCGGATCGCGGTCGCCGCCGCAGCCGAACACGCACAGCAGGCGCCCGGCGGTGTGCGCCTTCAGGGCACGCAGCGCGCTGTCCAGCGCGTCGGGCGTGTGTGCGTAGTCCACGTACACCGCGGGCAGCTCGGGTCTTTCCGACACTCGCTGCAATCGACCCGCGGGCGCGCTGATGGAACCTGCCGCCGCGCACAGCGCGGCAAAATCGAAGCCGATGGCGGCCAGCGCGACGATCGCGGCGCTCAAGTTGTCGGCATTGAAGTCGCCCACGAGCTGACTCTCGATTTCGCCGTCGCCCCAGGGCGTGATTAGCCGCCAGGACAGTCCGCGCGGGGTGGCGCGCAGCTCGTTGATGCGCACGGTGTGTTCCGCGGTGTCGCCGCGCGTCAGGACATAGATCTCTCTGGCGTCGTCCGCCGCGCGCAGCGTCGCAGCCATCTCGGCGCCGAACGCATCGTCGCCGTTGATCACCGCGCGCGTGCAGCTCGGCAGCTCGAACAACCGCCGCTTCGCCGCACCATAGGCAGCCATGTCGCCGTGATAGTCCAGATGATCGCGCGTGAGATTGGTAAACACGCCGACAGCAAAGCGCACGGCGTCCGCGCGGCGCTGATCGAGCGCGTGCGAGCTGACCTCCAGCGCCGCGACCGTCGCGCCGCGATCGGCGAGGCTGCGCAGCCGCACCTGCAGCGCGATGGGGTCGGCGGTCGTCAGCGTGGCAGACGCCTGCGCCTCGCCGGCAATGCCCCAGCCGGTCGTGCCGATGAAACCCGCCCGCTCGCCCAACGCGGTCGCAAGCGCCGCGACGCAGTGCGCCACCGTCGTCTTGCCGTTGGTGCCCGTGACGCCGACGCAGCGCAGCGCGCGGCTGGGCGCAGCGAACAGGCGATCCGCGATGGCGGACAGCTCGTCGCGCAGGCCGGGAACGACGACGACGGGCACGGCCGCGTCGACCGCGCGCTCGCTCAGGATCACGGCGGCGCCGCACGAGACGGCGGCGTCGACAAAGTCATGGCCGTCCGCGACCTCGCCCGCGACGGCACAGAACGCATCGCCGGCCTCAACCGCGCGGCTGTCCAGCGCGAGGCCGCTAACGACAACGTCGGGCACGTCGCGGCCCGGCAGCAGACTGGCGAGTGCCGCGCTCATGCGTCGCGACCCGTTATAGACGGACTGCGACGGCCGCGCGCCGCCGTCTCCACCGGTTCCGGCGTGATGGCCGGCGCGACGCCGAGCGTGCGCAGCGCGCGTTCGGCCACCCGCGCGAACACCGGTGCCGCGACGTCGCCGCCGCCGGCCAGACCGCGCTTCGGCTCGTCGATGACAACGACCAGCACGAACTCCGGCGCGTCCAGCGGTGCGATGCCCGCGAACCAGGCAACGTGGCGGTCGACGTCGTAGCCGTCCTTGCCGACCTTGCGCGCGGTGCCGGTTTTACCGCCGACGCGAAAACCCGCGATCGCGCCTTCGGGCGCGGTGCCCTCGGGCGCGACGACGCCCGCAAGCATCTGCCGCACGGCGCGCGCGGCGTCAGGCTCGAACTGGGTCGGCGGTGGGGGTGCTGCGCGATCGTGGCGCAGCACGGTCACCGGATGCGCCGCTCCGTCGTTGGCCAGCGCGGCGTAGCCCTGCGCGAGCTGCAGCGGCGTCACCGAAAAACCGTAGCCGTAGCCCAGCGCCACGCGCGACAGCGGATCGCGCTGGGCGGGCAGGCTGCCCGCGGCTTCGCCCGGCAAACCCAAACCGGTCTGTCGACCGAAGCCGGCGCGCGCGAAGGCGTCGCGCACGCTGTCCTCCGGCAGCGCCAGCACGATCTTGCTGACGCCGACCTGGCTGGATTTCTGCAGCACGCCGCCGAGGTCGAGCACGCCGCGATTGCCGGGATCCTGGATCAGTTTTTTGCCGACGGTTATGAAACCCGGCGTCGTGTCGACGCGGCTGTCGACGTCGAACGCGTCGCTTTCGAGTGCCGCGATCAGCGTCAGCGGCTTCACCGTCGAGCCCGGCTCGAACGTGTCCGTGACCGCGCGGTTGCGCATGCGGTCGAACTCGCGCGCGATCGCGTTCGGGTTGTAGGCGGGCTGATTCACCAGCGCGAGCACCTCGCCGCTGGACGGTCGCAGCATGACGAGCGAACCGGAACGCGCGCCGTGACTGCTGACCGCCGCTTCGAGCTCTCGATGGGCGACGTACTGCAGACGCTGGTCGATGCTGAGATACAGATCGCGACCGAAACGCGCGGGCGCAATAGTCGCCAGGTCTTTCACGTTGCGGCCGCGGCGATCGCGCAGCACGCGCTTGCTGCCATTCTCGCCGCGCAGGCTGTCGTCGAAGGCGAGCTCGACACCCTCCAGGCCCTGGTCGTCGATGTCTGTGACGCCGACAAGATGCGCCGTCGACGCGCCCGCGGGATAGTAGCGGCGATATTCGCGATGCAGGCCGACGCCGGGGAGCGACAGCGCCAGTACCCGATCGGCCACGCTCGGCTCCAGCCGCCGCCGCAGCCAGACGAACGACTTGCCGGCTTGCGCGGCGAGCGTATCGGTCAGCTCGCGGCGAGCGTAGCCGAGCGCATCCGCGAGCTGCGCGGCCTGCTGTGCGCTCAGTTCCTCACGCGCGTCGAAGGACACGGACACGACGGGCGTGCTGACCGCGAGCGGTTCGCCGTGGCGATCGTAGATCACACCGCGATGCGCCGGCACCGCTTCGATGCGCACCGCACGCGCAGAGCCCTGACGAACGAGGAAGTCGCGCTCGTCCACCGCAAGCTGCACAACGCGCCCGGCGACGACCACGACGGCGCCGACCAGCAGGCTGACGACCAGCGCGTGGCGCCAGACGGGCAGGGCAGGCGGCGGCGTTCGTTTGCGATTCGCCATCAGTCGCCTTTACCCCCGAGACCCCGGCGATCCCCGAGGCTGCCGACGGTCTGCGGAAAGCGCATGCCGAGCTGCTGCTCTGCAAGCAGATCGACGCTGCGGTGGCTCGCCAGCGCCGCGCGTTCCAGCAGCAGGCGGCTGTGCTCCGCCAGCAGGCGATCGTGCTGGATGCGCTGGCTCTGCAGTTCGCCGTGCAGGCTGCGCATCTCCTGACTGGCCCGCGACGCCTCGACGCCGAGCAGCACGCAAACGCCGAGCGCGAGCGCGCACAGCAGCGCGAGCCGCCAGGGCGACTTGGCACTGTCCGCGGTCACGCGAGCCGCTCCACCGTGCGCAGCACCGCGCTGCGCGCGCGGGGGTTGGTCTCGACCTCTGCGGCCGCCGGCTTGACGCGCTTATGCAGCTTCGCGCGACGGGGACCGTGCGCCTTGATCAGGTCGGCCTCGCGAATCGGCAGGCGGCGCGGCACGTCGGGGGGCGCGGCGAGATCGCGAAAGGCGCGCTTCACCAGTCGATCTTCTAGCGAGTGAAAGCTGATGACCGCCAGGCGACCGCCCGGACGCAGCAGATTCCAGGCGGCGGGCAGCGCGCGCTCGATCTGGCCGAGCTCGTCGTTGATGAAGATGCGGATCGCCTGGAACACGCGCGTGGCGGCGTGCTTGTTGCGGTCCGGCCGCGGCTGCGCGGCGGCGACGACGGTCGCGAGCTCCACGGTGGTCTGCAGCGGGCGCGCGCGCTCGATCTCGCGCGCGATGCGGCGCGCGAAGCGCTCCTCGCCGTAATCGCGAAAGACGCGCTCCATCTCGGCGGCCGGGGCCGCGTTCAGCCAGTCGGCGGCGGTCTGGCCGGCGCTCTGGTCCATCCGCATGTCGAGCGGGCCGGCCGCGCGAAAGCTGAATCCGCGCTCGGCCTGGTCGAGCTGCGGCGACGACACCCCCAGATCGAACATCACGCCATCGACCTCGGTGTGCCCGTGGCGCGAGGCGAGTGCCGCGATGGCGTCGAAGGCGCCGTGCTCGGCCTGCACCCGGGCGTCTTCTGCCTGCAACGCGCGCGCCTCGGCAAGTGCTGCACTGTCGCGGTCGAGCACCAGCAGCGTCGCGTCCGGCGCGAGCCGCTCGAGCAGCGCGCGCGAGTGGCCGCCGCGGCCGAAGGTTGCGTCGACGTAGGTGCCGGAGGTGTCGGTAAGCACCGCGTCGAGCAGTTCCTGCAGTAACACGGGGAGGTGGGCGGCGGCGCTCAAATCGAGAATCCGTTTAGTTCATCCAGCTCATCCAGCGTGCGAATCGCGTCGCTGTCGAGCCAGCTGTTCTTGCGCTCGGTCCAGTTCGCCTCGTCCCAGATCTCGACCTTGTTGCCCTGGCCGACCAGCACGATCTGCTTGCCCAAGCCCGCGTGCTCACGCAGCGGCTTCGGCAGCAGCAGGCGGCCCTGCCCATCGAGTTCAAGATCGGTCGCGTGACCGATCATCAGCCGCTGCACCGTGCGGATGTCGCGGCGCACGTTGGCGAGATTGACGAGGGTGTCCTGCACCCGCTCCCACGCGGACAGCGGATACAGCAGCAGCGCACGCTCGGCCAGGTCGATGGTGACGACCACGCGACCCTCGGCCTCGCCCTGCATCTGCTCGCGCACGCGCGCGGGCACCAGCAAGCGGGACTTGCCGTCGAGGGTGACCTTGTTGATGCCCCGAAACACGCTGCTTGTGGTGGTATTTGGGCGTGGACGCGCAGCCGCACGGCACAGAGTGAGCGTGCCCGCAGATCGGCGCACCTCAGCGCGAACCGCCGAGTGAAATCAGCGTCTTAGACCCGATCTAACCTCGAACGAGGCCGGATGCGGAGCCGGATTTCACCCGCAAATACCCACTCTTTCCCACTTTATTCCAGAAGCGGCGACCCTAAAGGGGCACCCCTGTGGAGTCAAGCGGGAAAACTAGGATAACTAACGGAAATATAAGGATTTTTTTTATCGCGGATGGCGATTCGAAGCAAGTGTTCGGTGATTCTGTACGAGTATTAGTCGCTTGAGGACAGAAGCTAGAAAATACTTTAAGAGTCGCCTGTTGCTCTATCCGCGGACTAGCCTCCCTGATCCCCTCATCCAGAATCAAGGCATATGTCGCTGCTCTGATATCAGACTGATATATCTCTAAAGTATATCTTTTCCGGTATAATCCGGCTGCTGAACGGGAGATTCCATGTCCGATCCCAATAGCAACGACTCCGCCCGAGTCTTCATGTCCGGTAAGTCGCAAGCCGTGCGACTGCCGAAGAAATACCGTTTCCCCGCGGACTGCGACATGGTGTCAATCCGCCGGGTCGGCGACGCCCTGATTCTCACGCCGCGCTACGAGACCTGGGACAGCCTGCTCGCCGCAATGGGGCCGGCCGATGACGGCTTCGAAACCGCGACGTTGGGCGCCCGACAAGAGGAGCTGCCCGACGACCAACCAAGGGCGCACTTTGACGAATGAGCGCATCCGGGGCGGATCCGCGGCACGCCGCGATGCTGGATACGGACACCTGCATCTACGCCATTAATCGCCGACCGAATCTGACGCTGCGGACGCCGCTGCACCGCTGCTGCGTCTCAAGCGTCGTGCGCGGCGAGCTCGAATACGGCTTATTGAACAGCGAGCGTCGGCCGACAACGCGGGCCAATCTGGAACGCTTCCTTGGGAGCCTGTCGATCCGAGACGTTACGGAAACGGTGGCCGTCGCTTACGCGCACATCCGCTTTGCGCTGCGCGCGCAGCCTATCGGGCCGACGGACCTGTGGATTGCCGCGCACGCCATTGCGCTCGACCTGCCGCTCGTCACCAACAACACGCGCGAGTTTGCGCGCGTGCCCGATCTGCGGGTCGAGAACTGGCTGGGTTAGTTCCGTCGAGCGCAGACGAGAACGGATGCAACAAGAAAAAAATGGAGTCGGCCGATAAGCCGGGTTCTGTCGTGGGCAATCATTCATCTGGGACAGCCGTCACCGACTGCCTCAAGCGGCCTACCCGAACTCGACGCGGACCACGCCAGTGAGTTCCTATTTGGCCTTGCTCCGGGCGGGGTTTACCTAGCCGCGCCTGTTACCAGGCCACGCGGTGCGCTCTTACCGCACCCTTTCACCCTTACCGACTGCGAACAATCGGCGGTCTGCTCTCTGCTGCACTATCCGTAGGCTCGCGCCCCCCAGGCGTTACCTGGCGCCCTGTCCTGTGGAGCCCGGACTTTCCTCCCGCCGCGCGTTCGAGGAACACGCGACGAGCGATTACCTGGCCAACTCCGGGTGGAAGGATAACAGGAGGGGGTTTTGGACACCCACGCAGGAAGGGGCTTTTCAGCAGTTTTGGAGTTTTGGACACCCATACCGCGGTGCGGGCGCTACTCCGACTCCTGATCGGGTTTGCGCGCCAGTGCCTGCTGATACAGCGCGCGCTTCGACGCCCCCGTCGCACGGGCGGTAAGACGCGCGGCCTGGGCGGGCGGCAGTTCCTCGAGCAGCACGTCGAGCAGCGCGGTTGCCGCGCCCACATCACGCTCCTCACCGGAACCCGCAACCACCAGCGCGAACTCGCCCCGCACCGCGTCGCGTGCGGTGAGTTGGTGCTTACATTCCGGCGCGGTCCCGTAAAGCAGCGACTCGTGCAGCTTGGTCAGCTCGCGCCCAATAAAGAGCAGCCGATCTGGCGCCAGCGCAGCGATGTCGTCGAGCAGCTGGGTAATGCGATGCACCGACTCGAACAGCAGGGTCGCGGCCGGGCGCGCGAGCAGGGCCTCGATCGCCGCACGACGGGTCTTACCCTTGGCCGGCAGAAAACCGGCAAAGACATAATCAGTGAGCGGGATCGGGCACGCCGACAGCAGGGTCGACGCGGCGCTGGGTCCCGGCAGCGGGACGACGCGCGGGCGGCGCTCGGTCGGGGTCTCCCACAGCGTCCGCAGCAACACATGGCCGGGGTCCGACACCTGCGGCGTGCCGGCGTCGCTGACCAGTGCAATGTCCTCGCCGGCCTGCAGCCGGGCTAGTAGCGCGGGGGCCTGGTCGCGCTCGTTGTGCTCGTGCACCGCGATCAGGGTCGGCGCCGGAACACCCAGCAGCCCAAGCAGTTTGCGACATTGCCGCGTGTCCTCGGCGGCAATGACGCCTACCGCAGAAAGCACGGCGCGCGCACGCTCGGTGATATCCTGCAGGTTCCCGATCGGTGTAGGCACGATGTACAAAACGCCTGACATTTCTTACCCGCCGCCTCGGCCGCACGCCAACATTAGACGGCGCGCGCCGCTGCGCTTCCTCGCCGTGATGATCGGCATTGTGCTGCTCGCCGCCTGTGAAAGCACGCCAACGCGCCCGCCGGACGCGGGAGTAGAGGTCGCAACCCCCGAAGCGATCGTCACCGCCAGCGCCGACGCGCTGGTGAACGCCGCACAGGCAGCGCCGCCGGAGACGGCCGCCATGCTCTGGTTGGAGGCCGCCGCTGCGCTGGTCGCGGAATCGCGGCTGGAGGAGGCGTCCGCCGCCCTCGCAGAAGCCGAGCGCTTCGAACTGGACGAGGACGGCATCTTCGAACGCGACGCGATCGCCATCAGCATGCTGTTGGCGCGCAACGACCTGCGCGGCGCGCGCGGCGCACTACGCCGATTGCTGCCGGTGACCGACGACCAGGACAAGCGCTACCGCGGCCTCGCGCTCGAGCTCGCCAACCGCCATCGGGATCCTGCGCTGATCGCCGACCGCCTGCTGGCACAGGGTCCGCCGCCAGCGCGGGCCCAGTTCAATAACTACATCGCTCAGACCTGGCATCACATCGGCCGCGCACCCCACGCCGCGGTGCAGGCGCGCCTGCGCGGGGGGCCGCGCCAGACGCGAGACTGGTGGCAGCTACGCGCCGACATGCTGGCTGCGTTCGACCACAAGGGCGAGCGGCGCGCGCTGCTGCGCTGGCAGGCGACCCATCCGCGCCATCCGCTAAGCGAGGCGTTGCCGCCGTCGCTCGCCGCACTGCGCGAGGCCACGCCGACACAGCGGCATCTGGTGCTGCTGGTCCCTCAGAGTGGGCCGCTTGCCGCCGCCGGACGTGCCGTGCGCGACGGTTTTCTGGCCGCGCAGCTCCATCAGGGCGCAGCGGCGACTCATCGCATTACGGTGCTGGACAGCGCGGCGGCGCCCATCGAGCGTCTCTACGCCGACGCCGCGGCGCTCGCGCCCGACGCGATCGTCGGGCCGCTGGACAAAAAGCGCGTCGCGCAACTGAACGCGCTGAACCCCGAGGTGCCGACGCTGCTGCTGAACTATCTGCCAGATAACGCGCGCCCGGCAGACAAGGTGCTGCAGCTTGGCATCGCGGTCGAAGATGAGTCATATGCCATCGCCAGCCGCCTGCGCGCAGAGAACATCGAGCGCGTGCTGCTGCTGCACAACGAAAAGGCCTGGTCGCTGCGCGCCAAGGAGGCGCTGTTGGACGCGCTCGCCAGCGTCGGCCTTGGCGGCAACATCGAAGACACAACGGGCGCATTAGCCACCTCAGTAGTGGGTGTCGCGAGCTCGCCTAGCGTCACCCAACTGACCCAGGTCGTCGGCCGCGCGTTTCTCGTCGACGGCAGCCACGCGCGGCATCGCCGACTGCAGCAGATCCTCGGCACCGAGATCGAGTTCGTGCCGCGCGCGCGCCGCGACACGGACGCCGTGGTCGCCTTCCTGGACGGTCCGGAGGCGCGCGCGCTGCGGCCGGCGCTGAAGTTCCACTTCTCCGATCACCTGCCGGTTTACACCTCGTCACAGGCGCTGCGGCGGGTGGCCAAACGCGATCTGCGCGATCTGCGCGGCTTCAACGTCTGCGAGATTCCCTGGCGACTCGACAACTCCGGGCTCAAGGGCGAGGTCACTAGCGCCTTCAGCGGCAGCAGCGGCTCGACCGCGTCCCTCTATGCCCTCGGAATCGACGCGTTTCGCATCGGCGATCGACTGCCCAGCGCGCTGAGCGATTCGAGTCTGAGGCTGCTCGGCGCAACCGGCGAGCTATCTATCGACGTGGCGGGCAAGCTGCGACGCGACCTGGCGTGGCATTCGATCGGGCCAGACGGCCTGACGCCGCTGCCGCCTCCCGAGGACACAACGCTACCGGGGTCTAGCACCGCCGCAGGCGAGTGACGCGAGGCGCCAGCAGGGCGCAGCTTGGTGCGCGTATGGAGCATCTCGCGGCCGTGCACCTGCGCGCCGCCGGAATGCGCATCATCGCGCGCAACTATCGCTGTCGCCTGGGCGAGATCGATCTGGTCGGCGAACGCGCCGGCTGCCTGCACTTCGTCGAGGTGCGCTATCGCCGCTCGACACGCTTCGGCGGCGCCGCGGCGTCAGTGACCCTGGCCAAGCAGGCCAGGATCGCTCGCACTGCCAGCCATTTCCTCAGCCGCCATCCACGCTACGGCCGCGCGCGCTGCACGTTTGACGTGGTTACTGTCGTCCACGCAAACTCTAGGCCCGAGATCGAATGGCTGACCGGCGCGTTCGCTGCGCCGGGTTGATTACACCTTTACGCACTGGCTCTGACGCCGCTGCACGCCCTTCGACGCGTCCTCGACTGCTTGCGACGCGACTGAATGAACACCTCACGAGGTTTCTCGATATGACATCAACACATTTGCCGCTCGCAGCGTTTTCGCATCGCCGCAGCCTCGCGAGCGCGCTGGCGCTCGCGCTCATCACAGTCCTGACCGGGTGCGCAGCGCCTGGCGAAACTGAGGCGCGCACGACCGGCCGCAACCTCGACGATCGCGGCATTCGCCGGGTCGTGACGCGCGAGATTCGACGCGCCGATCCTGCGCTGAAGAAAGCGCACCTGGACGTCACCAGCTACAACGGCATCGTGCTGCTGTTGGGGCAGGTTGATACGGAAAAGCTCAAGGCGCAGGCAACGAAGGCCGCGCTGGGCGTGCGCCGCGTGCGCAAGGTCCACAACGAGATCCAGGTCAGCGGGCCGATCTCCCGCGTCTCCCGCAGCAACGACGCGTGGCTGTCCTCGAAGGTGAAGACGCGACTGATCGCAAACAAGAACATCCGCGGTTCGCGGGTGAAAGTCGTCACCGAAAACGGGGTGGTCTATCTGATGGGCCTGATGACCCGCGATCACGCAGACAAAGTGGTTGCGACAGCGCAGCAGGTATTCGGCGTGCAGAAGATCGTGAAGGTGTTCGAATACATCGAGGGCAACGAGGCGGCCGCGGTCGAAGAGCCAACGGCCGACGCCTGAGGCTAGGGACGAATCGTCCAAGCTTCTAGCCGCGAATACCCGCTAACTTTGACATAGCGCGTTACCGCTGGCTTTGTCTTAGGCGCGTTCGCGCTGAGATCACCCTGGGGCGCGCCAAGGCGCTAGTGCGGTCTTACTTGACGACCTTCAGGTGCGATTTCGAATCGCCTTTCGGCTCCGGCGGAGCCGCGTCGGCATCAGCCGCTGCAGCGGGCGCGGCAAAGGTCATGCCTTCGCCCGTCTCTTTCGCATAGATGGCCTGCACGGCGGTGACCGGCAAGGACACCGGAAACTCGCGGCCGCCGAAGCGGGCGTCGAATGCAATCCGCTCGTTGCCTAGCTCCAGGCCGCGCACCGACCGGGGCGCGATGCTGAGCACAATGCGACCCTGCTCTACATGTTCGGTCGGCACCTGCACGTCCGCGTGGTTCGCGTCGATCAGCAGATAGGGGGTGCAGTCGTTATCGCAGATCCACTCGAACAGCGCCCGAATCAGGTACGGCCGGTTGGAGTTCATTCGTGCATTTCCAGTTCGGCCTCGGTGAGGCTCGCCCGGAACGAGTCGCGCTCGAAAATCTGCTGCATGTACTTGTGGATATCGCGCGTCTGCTTTTCAGGCAGCTTGATGTCCATCGGCACCAGCCGCCACAGGATAGGCGCGACGCAGCAGTCCACCAGCGTGAACTCTTCGTTCATGAAGAACGGCTTCTCGGCAAAAATCGGCGCGATGCCGATCAGATCCTCGCGCAACTCTTTGCGTGCTTTGGTGATCGTCGCCTCGCGACCCTTGCCAGACATCAGGATATCGACCTTCGGCGCCCAGTCGTTTTCGATGCGGTGAATAAGCAGGCGGCTTTGGGCGCGCGCGACCGGATAAACCGGCAGCAGCGGCGGGTGCGGAAAGCGCTCGTCGAGGTACTCCATGATGATCGTGGACTGATACAGAACCAGGTCGCGATCGAACAGCGTTGGCAGGCTGTTGTAGGGATTCAGTTCGACCAAATCTTCCGGTTTGTTCGACGGGTCGACGTCGACGACATCAACGGCGACGCCCTTCTCGGCGAGCACCATGCGCACCCGATGGCTGTAGTGGTCGCTCGCATCGGAAAACAGCGTTATGGAAGATCGCTTTGCTACAACGTTCATGAACAGCCCCCGGACAGCTTTCGAGGCGGTCGCGGCCGCCTCGGTGTCACTTTGATTGTTTTCGTACTCTGGTGTTAGTGGCTCCCACCCCCGCGGGAGCGCTCACCGGTCCTAGTGTTCGACATCCTTCCAGTACTCTCGGTTCAGCAGCCAGGCGAAACCGAACAGCACCACCAGGAACAACAGAACGAACACGCCGATGCGCTGGCGCTGCAGCGCGTAGGGTTCGCCGACGTAGACCAGAAAGTTGACGAGATCGAAGATCGCGGAATCGTACTCCTGTGCGGTCATGCTGCCGCTGCCCTCCTCGAGCTTGAGCACGTCACATTTCTCTTCGGTCAGCACCTTGCCCGGTACCAGCGGGTCACGTCGCTCGCCGCCGTATTCGTTAACCATCGGCACCTGGTAGCAGCCTTTCTGTACCCGCCCCTGCAGCTCCAGCAACACGTGCGGCATGCCGACGTTCTCAAACACGCCGTTGTTGACCCCGAACGGGCGCGACTCGTCGATGTAGAACGCGCGCAGGTAGTTGTACAGCCACTCGCTGCCGCGAACCCGAGAGACCATCGTCAGGTCGGGCGGCGGGCCACCAAACCAGGCCTTTGCCTTCTCGGCGGGCATCGCGGACTCCATCAGTCCGCCGATCTTCTGACCGGTGAAGATCAGCGTCTCCTCCGCGATATCGAGCGGGATGCCGATGTCTTCGGCCGTGCGCTGATAGCGCTGGAACTTCAGCGAGTGGCAGCCGATGCAGTAGTTCATGTACAGCTTCGCGCCGTTCTGCAGCGACGGCTGGTTCGTCAGCTCCGCGCGAAAGGGGTCCATGTCCCAATTGCTCTCGGAGGCCGCAAACGCGCCGGGCGCCAAGGCGCTGAGCAGCGTCGCGAGCATCAGCCCAAGGCCGCGGCGCGAAGAACGTGAATATGGGTCCAGCACGTTCATCGCATCGTTACCCGTTCGGGCACCGGTTTCGACTGTTCAGCCCGCGTGTACCAGGGCATGAACACGAAATAGGAAAAATACAGCATCGTAAAGAACTGGGCTGCGATAGTGCGACCGGTGGTGGAGGCCACCAACCCCAGATAGCCCAGCGCGAAGAAGCTGACGACCAGCATGCCGAGCATGAACTTGGAGATCTTGCCCTTGTAGCGAATCGATTTGACCGGGCTCTTGTCGAGCCAGGGCAAGACGCAGGGCACCACGATCGCGGCCCCCATCACCACAAAGCCCCAGAACTTCGCGTCGATGCCAAACAGCGGGTAGGTTGCGGCGCGCAGCATTGCGTAGTACGGCGTGTAATACCACACCGGCACGATGTGCTCCGGCGTCTTCACCGGGTTTGCCTGCTCGAAGTTTGGTTTTTCGAGGAAGTAGCCACCGAACTCGGGCGCGAAGAAGACGATGCCAAGGAAGATGAACAGGAAGACAACGGTCGCCTGCACGTCGTGCACCGTGTAGTACGGGTGGAACGCGATGCCGTCGAGTGGGATGCCCTTGTCGTCCTTCTTTTCCTTGATATTGACGCCGTCGGGATTGTTGGAGCCGACGTGGTGGAGCGCGACGATGTGCAGGAACACCAGGGCGACCAGCACCAGCGGCAGCGCGACGACGTGCAGAGCGAAGAAGCGGTTCAGCGTGATCTCGGAGATGCTGTAGTCGCCGCGCACCCACTCCATCATGTCGGGGCCGATCACCGGGATGGAACCGACCAGCGACACGATCACCTGCGCGGCCCAGTAGCTCATGTTGCCCCAGACCAGCAAGTAGCCGAAGAAGCCCTCGGCCATCAGCACAACGAAGATGGCCATGCCGAGCAGCCACAGCAGCTCGCGCGGCTTCTTATACGAGCCGTATGCCAGCGCGCGGAACATGTGCAGGTAGACCACGACGAAGAATGCGGATGCGCCGGTGGAATGCAGGTAGCGGATCAGCCAGCCGAACTCGACCTCCCGCATGATGTATTCGACCGAACGGAAGGCGCCTTCGCCGCTGGGCACATAGCTCATCGTCAGCCAGACGCCGGTTAGCAGCTGGTTGACCAGCACGACGAAGGCGAGGACGCCGAAGTAGTACCAGAAATTGAAGTTCTTCGGCGCGTAGTAGCGGCTCGCGTGGTACTCGATGGTCTCGGTGAGCGGCATGCGCTCGTCGATCCAGTCCATAAATCGCGAGATGGCTGTATCTTTCTTTTCCGGAGTGGTTTCGCTCATCAGGCGTTCTCCCCATCGACGCCGATGACGATCTCGGTATCGCTGACGTAGCTGTGCGGCGGCACTTCCAGATTGGTCGGCGCGGGCACGGCCTTGACGACACGACCCGCAAGATCGAAGCGCGAGCCGTGGCAGGGACAGAAGAAGCCGCCCTGCCAGTCAGCGGCGAAGGATTCCGGCTGCACCTTGCCGTAGTACTTTGGCGAACAGCCGAGGTGAGTGCACAGCCCAACGTAGACGCCGTACTCCTCCTTGCGCGAGCGCCAGGGATTGACCGCGTACTCGGGCTGCATCGGCCGAGTCGAATCGGGATCGGCCAGATCCTCGGTCTGCGATTTCAGCCGGTCGATGGCCTCAGGATCGCGACGCAGTACGAAGATCGGTTTGCTGCGCCAGCTCGGAATCGGGCCGATGATGCTGTTCATCTCGATCTTGGAAATGTCGATGCGAATCGGCGCGCCTGCGGCTTTGGCTTTTGCGCTCGGCGCCCACGATGAAACGAAGGGAATCGCTGCGCCGACGACACCGACCGCGCCGACCGCGGCGGTGGCGCCGATCAGAAAATAACGCCGCTGTGTGTTGATCTCGCCGGGCGAGTGATCGGGGGGCACAGCCCCGGCACCGGTGATGTCGTC
Source organism: Pseudomonadota bacterium (assembly GCA_039029135.1). Classification (GTDB taxonomy): domain Bacteria; phylum Pseudomonadota; class Gammaproteobacteria; order Pseudomonadales; family Azotimanducaceae; genus JALZVT01. The sequence continues at coordinate 53,240 of JBCCGT010000020.1, forward strand.
CGCTGTGGTTTCGGCCACGTTGAATTTTCTCCTTGGGGGGTCCTTAGAGGCCGGTTTTCGAGGCTTTGCGCGTTATTGCGCGAGCAATGAAAACCGCTCTACCCAACAGCGGAAGTTTAACACACGGACGCAAGCACAAGCCCTGAGATCGACGAGACTCTTCACGAAAAGAGGACGCCAACATGCTGAAAACGAGACAGAAATGGTGCTTCCGCAACGTCTACGCCCGAACGACGCGGAAACAGGCACCGCCGCAGCCAGGCGTAGGCGTCCCCTCGCTCGAAATGCGCCCAAGTCGCGAGGGATGGAGAGCCAAACAAAAGCGTGCACCGCGTCAAAGATTCGCGGCGGGTCGCGGTCGAAACACAGGGCACCGAAGGCGCCCGTTCCGATTAGCGCTTGGAGAACTGCGGCTTCTTGCGCGCCTTGCGCAGGCCGACTTTCTTACGCTCAACCTCGCGCGCGTCGCGCGTCAAGAGGCCCGCCGCACGCAGCGGCTGACGCAGCGTCTCGTCATACTCGACCAGAGCGCGCGAGATGCCGTGGCGAATCGCGCCCGCCTGACCGGAACCGCCGCCGCCGGCGACCGTGAACTTGATATCGAAGCGACCGTCGGCGCCCGCAACCAAGAGCGGCTGACGGACGATCATCCGCGCGGTCTCACGGCCGAAGTACTCGTCCAGCGGACGCGTGTTGACGGTGATGCGACCGCTGCCCGGGTTGATGAATACCCGTGCGGTCGAGGTCTTGCGACGGCCGGTGCCGTAGCTTGCTGGCTCAGCCATTGTTGAACTCCAGTGCCCGCGGCTGCTGCGCCGCGTGAGGGTGATCCGCGCCAGGATAGACCTTCAGCTTGCGGTACATCGCACGACCGAGTGGGTTCTTGGGCAGCATGCCCTTGACCGCAATTTCGATGATGCGCTCCGGATGGGTCTCGCGCATGCGGCCGAGGCTGGTCGCCTTGATGCCGCCGGGATACCCACTGTGCCGGTAGTAATTTTTCTTGCGGTCTTTATCGCCGGTGACACGCACCTTCTCGGCGTTGACGACGATGACGTAGTCGCCGGTGTCGACGTGGGGCGTGTACTCCGCCTTATGCTTGCCGCGCAGACGACGCGCCACCTCGGTAGCAAGACGCCCGAGGGTATGCTCGGCGGCGTCGACGACGAGCCACTCCCGGCGCACATCCTGCGGTCTGACGCTGACTGTTTTCACGATGCTGATTCCGCGTACTGTTTGTGGATATCTGGTTCTGTTCCCGCCCCTGCGGGCCGCCACGATGACCGGCCGCCGCCCGCCCATCTGGGATCGGCCCTTCGCGCTCGCTTGGCGCGCAGACCGTCCGACCCAGAAAAAAGGGGCACGCATTCTAACCGCGCCCTCTGGCCAGATCAAAGGGGTTTTTATGCTTGATATGCCAGCGCTTCGCGCTGGCATATCAAGCCCGGTGCTCGCGGGCCAGGTAGTCGTGGGAGCGCATCTCCAGCAGACGGCTGGCGGTCCGCTCGAATTCGAAGCTCAGGCGATCGCCCTGGTACAGGCTGGCCACCGGCTCCTCGGCGCTCAGGATCAGCTTGACGCTGCGGTCGTAGAACTCGTCCACCAGGCTGATGAAGCGCCGGGCCTGGTCCTCAATGCGGGCCGTGAAGCGCGGCACGTCAGATAGCACCACGGTGTGGAACACCCGCGCGATCTCGATGTAGTCGTTGGCGCTGCGCGGGCCGTCGCACAGGGCCGCGAAGTCAAACCAGGCGACGTCGCCGGCCGTGGCGCGCGCCGCGATATCGCGGCCTTCGATGCGCAGCGACGGCGCCTCGACCACCGGCTCCTGACCGACCAGGCTGGCAAAGCTAGCGGCCAGGCCGGCCTCGGCGGTCTCGCCCAGCGGCGAGTGGAAGATCTCTGCCTGCTCCAGAACCCGCAGTCGGTGGTCCGTGCCCCCGTCGACGTTCAGCACATCCGTGTAGGTATTGAGCAGTTGGATGGCCGGCAGAAAGCGGCGCCGCTGCAGACCGTTCTCATAGAGACGATCGGGCACGACGTTGGAGGTTGCGATCAGCACGACCCCGAACTCGAACAGGTGGCCGAGCAGCTCACCGAGGATCATGGCGTCGCCGATGTCGGAGACGAAGAACTCGTCGAAGCACAGCACGCCGCCGCGCTCAGCCATATCGCTCGCGACCCGGCGCAGCGGGTTCGGCGTGCCGGCATGGTCCGTCAGGCCCTGATGCACCTCGCGCATAAAGCGGTGAAAGTGCATGCGCTGCTTGTCCTCGAACGGCAGGGCCGCGAAGAACAGGTCCATGAGGAAGGTCTTGCCGCGGCCGACGCCGCCCCACATATACAGGCCCGTCACCCGCGCCGGTTCGCGATCGAGCAGCCGTTGCCAAAGGGAACGCCGCTGCACCGCCTCGCGACGCCTGAGGATGCGATCGAAGACACCCTGCAGGGCCTCGATCGCGAGCGCCTGGCCCGGATCCGCATCGATCTCGCCCGCCGCAAGCAGCGCGTCGTAGCGTTGTCTGGGACCGCCGGTCAGCTCCATTGCGATTCCTTCGGGGTTCCTTGCCGGGCCGGCGGTGTCAACCGTTGTGATCGAAGCCCGCGAGCCGCGCGCGCGCGGCGGCCGCGTGCGCGGTCAGCCCTTCGCCATCGGCGAGCTGGGCGGCGATGCGCGCCACACCCTCGACGCCGTCGCTGGAGAGCTGGATGACCGAGGTGCGCTTGCGGAAGTCGTAGACGCCCAGGGGCGATGCGTAGCGCGCCGTGCCGAAGGTCGGCAGCACATGGGACGGCCCCGCCGCGTAGTCGCCCATCACCTCGGCGGAGGCGGCGCCAACGAACACCGCGCCCGCGTGGCGCACGCCGTCGAGAACCCTCTGCTCCTGCTCGGGCGCCACCTGAATGGACAGGTGCTCCGGTGCCACGCGGTTGGCGATGGCAACCGCGTCGTCAAGATCGCGCGTGCGGATCAGCGCGCCGCGACCGGACAGCGATGCGCGTATGACGTCCGCGCGCGACATCTCGGTCAGCAGCCGCTCGAGCGCCGCAGCCGTGCGCTCGACCAGATCGGCGGAGGGCGTAAGCAGGATCGCCTGCGCGGCCGCGTCGTGCTCCGCCTGACTGAACAGGTCGAGCGCCAGCAGGTCGGGGTCCGCTGCGTCGTCGGCGATGATCAGAATTTCGCTGGGACCCGCGATCATGTCGATCGCCACCGGCCCGAACACCTGCCGCTTCGCCTCCGCGACGAACGCGCCGCCCGGCCCGACGATCTTGTCGACGCGCGGCACCACCGTCGTGCCGAAGGCGAGTGCGGCGATCGCCTGCGCGCCGCCCACCGCAAACACACGGTCGACGCCGGCAACCGCGGCCGCCGCGAGCACAAAGCGATTGCGCGTGCCGTCCGGCGTTGGCACCACCATGACGATCTCATCGACCCCGGCGACCTTCGCCGGAATCGCGGTCATGAGCACGGTCGAGGGATAGGCCGCCTGCCCGCCGGGCACGTAGAGACCGACGCGCTCCAGCGCCGTGACACGCTGGCCGAGGCGATTACCGGCCTCGTCTACATAGCCCCACGACTCTTCGACCTGATGCTCGTGATAGGCGCGGATGCGCGCCGCGGCACCCGTCAGGGCCAGGCGATCGCTCTCCGGCAGTCGCTCGAGCGCCGTATCTAGCTCGGCGCGCGAGATCTCGAGGGCGCCGCTGTCGGCCGGCGCCCAGCGATCAAACCGCCGGGTGCAGTCCACAAGCGCCGCATCGCCGTCGCGCCGGACGTCCGCGATGATGGCCTCGACCTTGCCGCGCAGATCGCTCGACTCGGAGGTATCCCACTCCAGCAGCGCATCGAGCGCCTCAGTGAATCCGGGCGCCGCGCTGTCGAGGCGCCTGACGAGGGCCGCGCTCATGCCGCCTCGCTGCGCTCGACGGCCGCGCGCAGCGCGTCGATCAGCGGTTCGATCTCGCTATAGCGCGTCTTCATGGCGGCGCGATTGACGATGACGCGCGTCGAGATGTCGGTTATCCGATCCAGCGCGACCAGGCCGTTGGCCTTCAGCGTATTGCCGGTCTCCACCAGATCGACGATCTGATCGGCCAGCCCGAGCTGGGGCGCGAGCTCGAGCGCGCCGGACAGCTTGATGATCGACACCTGCTGCTGCCGGGCCGCGAAGTGGGCCACCGCTGTCTTCGCAAACTTGGTCGCGACGCGCAGGCGGCCGCTCGGCTCGTGCCCCGGGATCCCCGCCGTCATCAGCTGACAGCGCGCGACGCCCAGGTCCAGGCGCTCGTAGTAGTCGGTGGCGGTGGTCTCCAGCAGCGTGTCCTTGCCGACCACGCCCATGTCCGCGGCGCCATGCTCGACGTAGGTGGGCACGTCGTCGCCGCGCATGATGATCAGTCGCGCGGTGCCGCAGCGCGTGGGCACAACAAGGCGCCGAGTGGCGGCGAGGTCTTCTTCGGGCTCGAGGCCCGCCGCCGCCAACAGGGGCAGGCACTTGCCGAGAATCCGACTGCCTTTGTTCAGTGCGATCGTGAGCATGAGGTTTACTTCGCTCGACGCGCCCGACGCGTCGCTTTACTTCAGACGGCGCACGATAGCGCCCAGTGCCCTAAGTTTATCCTCCAATCGCTCGTAACCACGATCGATATGGTAGATGCGGTCGACCAGGGTCGTGCCGGTCGCGGCGAGCCCGGCGATCACCAGCGAAGAAGAGGCGCGCAGGTCGGTCGCCATCAGCGGCGCGCCGTGCAGTTCTTCCACGCCGTGCACGATGGCGGTGTTGCCGCCCTCGAAGTCGATGTGCGCCCCCAGGCGATTGATCTCCTGCACGTGCATGAAGCGGTTCTCGAAGATGGTCTCGGTGACCCGCGCCGTACCCTCGGCGATGGCGTTCAGCGCAAGAAACTGGGCCTGCATGTCGGTCGGAAAGCCAGGATGGGGTGCCGTGCGGATGTCGACCGCGGCGGGTCGGTGCGGCATGTCGACCGAGATCCAGTCTTCGCCCTCTTCGACGGTCGCGCCGGTCTCCCGCAGCTTCGCGCACACGGCCTCCAGGGTGCCGGGCCGCGCGCCGTCAATGCGGACGCTGCCCCGTGTGGCCGCGGCGGCGACAAGATAGGTACCCACCTCGACCCGGTCGGCGATCACCCGATGCGCGGCGCCGCCGAGCGTTGGCACGCCCTCGATGGTGATGGTCGCGGTGCCGTCGCCCGTGATCTTCGCACCCATCGCACGCAGGCAGTCAGCCAGATCCACCACCTCCGGCTCCCGAGCGGCGTTTTCCAGCACGGTCGTGCCGTCCGCGAGCGTGGCCGCCATCAGCAGATTCTCGGTCCCGGTATGGGTGACCATGTCGAAGACCACCGTGGCGCCCTGCAGGCGGCCGTCGCAGCGTGCCGTGACGTAGCCCTCTTGTACCTCGATCTCGGCGCCCATCGCCTCCAGGCCCTTGAGATGCTGGTCGACGGGGCGGGCGCCGATGGCGCAGCCGCCGGGCAGCGAGACCTCGGCGGCACCGAAGCGGGCGAGCAGCGGCCCTAGCACCAGAAAGGATGCGCGCATGGTCTTGACCAGCTCGTAGGGCGCGCGCTGATTCGGGATATCGATGGCCCGCACCGCGACGCAGCCGTGGCCCTCGTCTTCGACAGACGCACCCAGTCCGCCGAGCAGCTTCAGCATGGTCGCCACGTCCTGCAGCCGCGGCACGTTGGACAGGCGCAGGGGCTCTTCGGTGAGCAGCGCGGCGGCAATGAGCGGCAGCGCCGCATTCTTGGCGCCCGACGCGTCGATTCGACCTTCTAAACGAACGCCGCCATCGATCTCTAGCTGCTGCATCAGCCGGCTTCCGCAGGGGTGAGCGCCCTGATGGTGACGGCGTGCACGCTGCCTTCGCTGATCAGGTGTTTGATCGTCGCGTACACGAGCTGCTGTTTCTTCACGCGGTTGAGGCCGTCGAACGCGGTGCTGACGACCTCGATGTCGAAGCGGCCACCTTCGCCGCTGACCTCGACGCTGGCGACTTCAATGCCGTCTCGCACGCATTGGGCAATGGTATCGATCATGTGTTGGGTCTCTGTTAGGAAAGCCGCGTCCACTACGCCCGCTGGCTGCCGGCGGTGGTGCTGCGCGCGTCAGTCGCTCGCAGCGGCGTCGCAAGCAAACAATTGTGACAAACCCGAGAACTCCAGCACACCCTGCAGTTCCGGCGAGAGGCCATCGAAACCCAGATCCACCTGTGCATCGCGCGCGGCGCGCAGCCAGTCGATGGCCACGGCGACAGCGGGGCTGGTGGCGTCGAGCGAAGAAAGGTCGAAGCGCGCCGTCGTGTCCGCCGCGCGAATCAGCGCCTCGCCCGCAGCGCGGACGACGTTAGCGTTGTCCCAATCGATATCGACCAGCAGGCGGGCGCCCGTCGGCGTGGACTCGAACAGTTCGCTACTCGCCCGCAACGTCGACCTCGGCGACCAGACCGCCCCAGGCATCGATCACGCGATCGAGATCGCCGCCGTACTGCTTGTCCCGCACGGCCGACGCGAACTGATTGCGGAAGGTCAGCCCCATGTTGATGCCGTTGATGATGATGTTCTTCATCTGCCACTGGCCGGCCTTGCTGCGGCCCATGGTGTAGCTCAGCGGATAGACCGTGCCGCCGGCCGTCTCGATTTCCATGTTGACGATCGGACGGCGGGCGTTCAGCGGGCCCGTAGCATCCAGCACGCGAATCTCCTGATCGCTGAACTCCAGCAGCGCGTTGGCGTAGGTTCGCACCAGGCTCGACTTGAAGGAGCTGGCAAAACGCTCCCGCTGTTCCGTCGTTGCGCGCTTGAAGTGCACCGCCATGACGAGTCGGGCGAACGAGCGGAAATCCACTACGGGTTCGAGCAGCGCCTGCAGCTCCGCGTAGTAGCGCTCGGGGTCTTCTGATGCATAGGCGCGCGCGCTGGCCAGCAGCGCAGTCATGTCCGCGGAAGACTGCCGGACCACGTCGTGCGGCGTCACGTCTGCGGGCGCGGTCTGCGTGACCTGCTCCGCCGCCTGCTCGGCCGCGGCGACAAGCTGTGGCGCGAGAGCGCCAGCGGCAAGCGCGGCCAGCAGCATCGCCATCAATCCGGGGCGCGCTGCGCGCGGACGCCGCAGCCTGTCGTGTTTCAAGTTCGCAGACATGCGCGCCTCCCTTGGTTCAACTTCGATTTAACTTCGCTCACAAATTTTCTCGGCCGCTACTGCAAACGTGTGTTGCGGAAACCCGCCGCCCAACACTGAAAAAAGCGGGTTGGCCAGACCAGCCTAGCCAACAGCATATAGACTGCTGATTCTGCCGCTCGTTCCCTGTTCAGAACCTGAACAGGGCAGCGGGCGACAGCGGTTTTACATCATCATGGCAATTGCTGCCTACCGCCCTCGACTAGTTACCGAGACTCGTCACCAGGTCGCCGATCAGGTTTTCCAGCACCAGCGCGCCCTGCGTCTCGGTGATCTCGTCGCCGTCCTGGAGGTACTCCTCATCCGCGCCCGGCGACAGGGCGATGTAGCGACCGCCCATCACGCCCTCAGTCACCACCTGCGCGCCCGTATCAAGTGCGAGGGGTCCGACACCACTAGAGACCGTCAGCGTGACGATCGCCTCGCCGTATTCGGCATCGACCGAGATGCTGGCGACCCGTCCGATCGTAACGCCCGCCATGGTGACCTTCGCGCGCTCACGCAGGCCGGAGACGTCGTTGAACCGCGCCAGCAACGAATAGCCGGTGTCGCCGCCGCCCACATTCACACCGCTGACGCGCACCGCCAGAAAAGTGAGCGCCACTAGCCCCGCCAGCACGAAGGCGCCCACGCTGATCTCGACCGTTCGCATACGCACTACTTGAACTCCCCGAACATGACCAGTGTCAACACGAAATCCAGCGCCAGCACGGCGATGGAGGAATAGACGACGGTGCGCGTCGTGGCCTCGCCGATGCCCTCCGCCGTGGGCACGGTATCGTAACCCTGAAACACGGCGATCCAGGTCACGACGATGGCAAAGATCACGCTTTTCAGCATGCCGTTGCCGATATCGCGGCCGAGCTGCACGCCGTCGCGCATGCCGCTCCAGAAACTGCCGATATCGACACCCAGCCAGTCAACGGCGACCACGGTGCCGCCATAGATCGCGACCACCGAGAAGATGGCCGTCAACAGCGGCAAACAGATGAGGCCCGCCCACAGCCGGGGCGCGACGATACGATGCAGCGGATCGACGCCCATCATCTCCATGCTGGAGAGCTGCTCGGTCGTCTTCATGAGCCCGATCTCGGCCGTGATCGCTGAGCCAGCGCGGCCGGCGAACAGCAGCGCGGTGACCACCGGCGACAGTTCGCGCAGCAGCGTCAGCGCGAGGCCCAGGCCCACGATGCTCTCCGCGCCGAAGCGGGCGAGCTGGGTGTAGAACTGCAGCGAGATCACCGCCCCGATCGAGAACGCCGACAGGCAGACGATAATCAGGCTCAGCACGCCGATGTTATAGATCTGGCGCATCAACAGCGGCACGTCACCGAGCGTAGGCAGCCCCCAGAGCGCCTGAGCCCACATCACGGTGGCGCGGCCCAGCGTCTCCAGCCGGCTCAGCGCCCGCTGACCGAACACGCGCAGCAGCAGAAACACTAGCGCCGCCTCCCCGCCACGCCGCCGACGCGCGGGCGCGCCGTTCGAGGCGTTACGAGATCGCGAACCCGAAGGCGCTCCAACATCAGCCCTCCTGCAGCAGATCCGCCTCGAAATCGAGGGCGGGATAGTGGAAAGGGACAGGACCGTCAGGTGAGCCGCGCATGAACTGCTGAATGCGCGCCGAGCCGTGGCTGCGCAGCACCTCGGGGGCGCCGTGGGCGATCACCTCGCCGTCGGCAATCACATAGATCTTGTGGGCGATACTGACGGTCTCGTGGATGTCGTGCGAGACCAGCAGGCTGGTCATGCCCAGCGCCTGATTCAGCCCCTCGACCAGCGCCAGCAGGACCCCCATAGCGATCGGGTCCTGTCCCGTGAACGGCTCGTCGTACATGATCAGCTCAGGATCCAGCGCGATCGCCCGAGCGAGCGCGACCCGCCGGGCCATGCCGCCCGATAGCTGGCTGGGCATCAGATCGCGTGCGCCGCGCAGGCCCACGGCGTTGAGCTTCATCAGCACGATCGAGCGTATCAGCGGCTCGTCGAGCTTCGTGTGCACCCGCAGAGGAAAGGCCACGTTTTCGAACACGTTGAGGTCGGTGAACAGCGCCGAGGACTGAAACAGCATGCCCATGCGCTGCCGCAGCCGGAATAGCTCTCGACGGCTGAGCTGACAAACGTCCTGGCCGTCGACCAGCACGCGCCCACGATCCGGGCGCACCTGGCCGCCGATGATCCGCAGCAGCGTCGTCTTGCCCGTACCGCTCGGCCCCATGATCGCGGTGATCTGACCGCGCGGCACCGTCAGATTGAGGCCGTTGAAAATGATGCGTTCGCCGCGCGAGTAAGACAGGTCTTCGACCTGGATGAAATCGGCCAACCCCGGGGATCCTTACCTAGCTAATGCCCGATCGAGGGCGCGTGTATCTGGGCGCCGATGATACCTGCCTTGGCCTCACCCGGCGATGCGACTAAAGTGGCTCACCACCGCCCGTGGCGCGCAGGTCCGACTCCCCCTCAATGCTCTCCTCCCTCTGGATTCCCATCTTCGCCCTCGTTATCGGGCTCGTGTTCCTCGTCTGGAGCGCGGATCGGTTCCTGTCGGGTGCCGCGGCCACCGCCACCAACGCCGGCGTCTCGAAGATGATGATCGGGCTAACCGTGGTATCGCTGGGCACCTCCGCACCGGAGATTCTCGTGGCGCTGGCGGCGGCGCTCGACGGCAATCCGCTGCTGGCCATCGGCAACGCGGTGGGCTCCAACATCGCGAACATCGGCCTGGTGCTGGGCATTACGGCGATCATCGCGCCGCTGCCCTTCAGCGGCGAGACGCTGCGCACCGAGCTGCCCTGGCTATTCGGCGCGACCGCCCTGGCCCTGCTGCTGCTGTTCGATCAGAACCTCTCGCGGCTCGACGGCCTGCTGCTGCTGGCGGGGCTGGCCCTGATCCTGTTTGGGCTACTGCAGCGCCAATCGACGCATCCCGATGACATTAGCGAGGCCATCAGCCAGGAGCTGGAAGAACTGCCCGAGATGCCCATGCGACCGGCCCTGTTCTGGCTGGTGTTCGGCCTGGTTATCCTGCTGTGCAGCGCGAACCTGCTGGTCTGGGCGGCCACTGAGATCGCGATCGCCCTGGGCGTCAGCGAACTCATCATCGGCCTGACGATCGTCGCAATTGGCACGAGCCTGCCGGAGCTCGCCGCCACGGTGGGTTCGGCGCTCAAGGGTCATACCGACATCGCCGTCGGCAACGTCGTCGGCTCGAACATCTTGAACATCCTGGCGGTGATGTCCGTGCCGGCACTGGTGCATCCCATCGGCATCGACGCCGCGGTGTTCTGGCGCGACTGCGGAATGATGGTCGCGCTGACCTTGCTGCTCGGGCTGTTTGCCTACGGCATGAACTCGCGCGCGATCATCACCCGCTTCGAGGGCATCGTCCTGATCCTCAGCTGGGTCGGCTATAACTGCATGCTCTACATACAGGCCTGACCGTTGCCGGCCGGCGCCCCTGTCGACGACCTGCTGGCCAATACCCGCCTGCTGAGCCTCGACGTCGACGGCGTACTGACCGACGGCCGCATCGTCTACACGGCGAGCGGCGACGAGATCAAGGCATTTCACGCCCAGGACGGCCTCGCGCTGAAGTTGCTGGCGGACACCGGAGTGAAGCTCGCCATCATTAGCGGCAGGGCATCCCCGATCGTCGAGCGGCGCGCGCGGGAACTCGGCATCGACGCCTGCCACCTCGGCGTCGCGGACAAACTCAGCGTGCTGGGCGCGCTGTGTGACGCACAGGGCGTCACGCGCGGCGAGATCGCCCACATCGGCGACGACATCAACGATCTGCCGCTCATGGCAGCGGTCGGCTGCGGGCTGAGCGTGGCGAACGGCCATCCGAGCGTTCGCGCCGCAGCGGCCGGCGTGTCCCGAGCCGCCGGCGGCGCCGGCGCGGTGCGCGAGTGGTGCGTCCGAATCATGCAGGCACAGGGCAACTGGCCGTATCCGGACCCGGACGCGAGCTCGGACGCCGCACCCGATGACTGAGCCGCTTGCGGCGCCGTCCACGGCCGAGCCGCGGCCGTCGAGGCTGCTGCAAGGTCCGGCAGGCCTGCTGCTCGCCGGCGCGTTGATCGTCGCCGCGGCCTATCTGCTGCTCGGCGGCGACCCAGGCCGCCCGTTCTCCAGCGCGCCGCCGCCGCAGCTGCGCGGCGAACCGGATCTGTTCATCGAGGGCGCGGTGATCCATCAGTACCGCGACAAAGGGACGCTGGCGTATCGGCTGCAGGCGAGCCGCATTACCCGTTTCGAAGGCAGCGCACAGACGCGCCTGCTTGACCCGCGCGTCCGTCTGCATCCGGAGGACGACGACCGGCCACCGTGGCAATCCCGCGCCAACTTTGGCTATACCCGACCGCGACTGCTGCCGACGAACCCGGACAGTTCTCGAGCGCCGTCTGATCCAAATGCACCCGCAGGGAACACGGCGGATGGGGCTGCCGCGGCGGCGCCGGGCGCGGCCAACGACACCAGCCGCGAGGAGATCATCTTCCTGCGCGAGGACGTGCGCATGACCCGGCGGCTGACCGCGCGCTCCCAGTTCATCGTCCTCGCGGATGCGATGTACATCTATCCCGAACAGCAACTCGCCGCGACGGACGACGGTGTTATCATTCATTCGAACGCGGGGCGCAGCCAGGGCAAGAACTTCCGCGCCGACCTCGTTACCGGGCGCGTTCATCTCGGTCGCCGCGTCAACCGGCCAGGGCAGAGGCGGGACGCCGAGCGCGTCTCGTCTATTCTTGAACCCCACCAGTTCAAGTGATTCTCTAAGGCGACCGTCGCCGCTTCCGTGGCACCGTCTGGCCCACAAGCGTGACTCTGCGCGTGCGCGCAATGATGCGTGCAATGAAGAACGCGGAAGCCCGGACAGCGCCGTGGCTAAGAAAGAAGACGCGGCTCAGAGCGGAAGACGCGGCAGAAGAACATAAGACAGAGACCCATAGCAGCTGTGAAGATCGATCCGAGCATGCGTCCTGCCGACACGACAGCCCTGTTGGTCGCGGACGCGCGCGCGCAATGCGATCGATCGCGCCGGTCAGGCGCGCGGCTAATCGCGCTGTGCGCGCTGGCGCTATGCAGTCCCCACCTCGGGGCGCTGCCTGAAGATGCCGACCAGCCGATTCGCATTACGGCCGACGAGCTGGTTTACGAAGACAAGCTGGACCGCGCGACCTACACGGGCGATGTGCAAATCAATCAGGGCAGCGTCGAGATCCGCGCCGATCGCGTCACCGTAGAACTGGAAGACGAGAAGATCGTCCGCGTCCGCGCCGAGGGCGAACCGGCGTACTACAGCCAGCAGCTCAAGGCGGGCGAGGAACGCATGAACGCCGATGCGCGGGTGATCGTTTACCACACGAGCGACGAACGCGTTGATCTGCGCGGCGATGCGCATCTAGTGCAGGAGGGCAACGACGTCCGCGGTGACGAGATCGCCTATGACATCCGCGCCGGACGCGTCGAGGCCGACGCCGGCGAGCGCAGCGGTCGCATTCGAATGATCCTGCAGCCTAAGCGTGCGGGCGGCGCACAGAGTGGAAGCAACAATGGCGGCGACTGAGCCCACGCCCGAGCGACAGGAACTCAAGGTCCGATCGCTGAAGAAGAGCTACGGCAGCTACCTGGCCGTGGCGGACATCAGCTTGGACGTCGCGACCGGCGAGATTATTGGCCTGCTTGGACCTAACGGTGCTGGCAAGACCACCTCCTTCTACATGATTGTCGGCCTGATTCGTCCAGACGCCGGCAGTATCGTGCTCGACGATCGGGACCTCACCGCTCTGCCGATGCACGGCAGAGCGCGCGCCGGAATCGGCTATCTGCCGCAGGAGGCGAGCGTCTTTCGCCGCCTGACCGTTGAAGAGAACGTGCGCGCCATTCTGGAGCTGCAGAAACACCTGAGCCGCGACCAGCGCAAGGCGCGCGAGGCCGAACTGCTGGAGGAATTCGGCCTCACCAAACTGCGCCGGCAGCGCGGCGAACGCTTGTCTGGCGGCGAGCGGCGGCGACTGGAAATCGCTCGAGCGCTCGCCAGTGAGCCACTGTTCATGCTGCTCGACGAGCCTTTCGCGGGGGTCGATCCCATATCCGTGCAGGACATCAAAGAGCAGATTCGCGACCTCGCCAATCGCGGCATCGGCGTGCTGATCACCGACCACAGCGTGCGCGACACGCTGGAAATCTGCGACCGCGCGTATATCGTCAATCAGGGCAATATCATCGCGAACGGCGATTCCGAAGCCATCCTCAACAACGAAACCGTCCGAAGCGTATACCTCGGCGACCAGTTCACACTCTAACGCCCGTCCATTTGCAGTAACGATGAAGCAGAGTCTCCAGCTCAAAATCGGTCAACAGCTGACCATGACGCCGCAGCTGCAGCAGGCGATCAAACTGCTGCAACTGTCGTCGCTGGAACTCGAGCTGGAGATTCAACAGGCGCTGGAAGAAAACCCGCTGCTCGACGTGGAGGATGAGTTTTCAGAAACACAGGTTGAGGACGAAGCGGCTGCGGAAGGCGACGCCGACGGCCTCGACGACCCGCTCGATCCAGAGCTGACGGGCGACCCAGAGACGTTCGAGGACACGGTCGGCGTCGACGACTACGCGGGAGACGTTCCGGACGACGTGCCGGTCGACAGTTCGTGGGAAGATCTGTCTACACCAAGCACGCCGTCGTCGCCGTCGAGCGACGCGCTGCCGGACACCGACTTCGAGGCGCGCAACTCATCGGCCGAGACGCTGCAGGATCATCTGCTGTGGCAGCTAAACCTGACGCCCATGACCGACCGCGATCGCGTGATCGCCGAAGCCATCATAGAGTCCGTCAATCCGGAGGGTCTGTTGGACTCGACGTTGGAGGACATTCGCATCGGGTTGATGGACGGACCGCTCGACGCGCAAACGACCGCAGAGGACGAAGACGGCGAGGCGACTATCGAATGCGCAGAAATCGAGGCGGTGCTGCGCCTGCTGCAGCACTTCGAGCCGACCGGCGCCTGCGCCCGCGACCTGCGCGAGTGTCTGATGATTCAGCTACAGCGGCTCGACGCGTCAACGCCGTGGCGCAGCGAGGCCCTCGTCATTCTCGATGAACACATCGACAAACTGGCGAGCCGCGACTTCACCACGCTGCGCAAACAAACGAAGCTGGACGACCGAACCCTCGCGGCCGCGATCGATTTGATCCAGACGCTGAACCCCCGCCCGGGAAACGCCATCGGCGACGATCACGCGGAGTACGTCGTGCCCGACGTTTATGTGCGACGCGACGGCAATCGCTGGATGGTGACGCTCAATCCCGAAGCGACGCCCAAACTGCGCATCAACGAAACCTACGCGAGCCTGATCAAACGCGCCGATTCGAGTCCGGACAATCAATACCTGCGCGACAACCTGCAGGAAGCGCGCTGGTTCATGAAGAGTCTGCAGAGTCGCAACGAAACGCTGCTTAAGGTTGCGACACAAATCGTAGAGCATCAGCGCGCGTTTCTAGATTACGGCGAGGAGGCGATGAAGCCACTGGTTCTGCACGACATCGCCGACGCGGTAGAAATGCACGAGTCAACCATCTCGCGTGTGACAACGAACAAGTATTTGCATACCCCGCGTGGTATCTTCGAGTTGAAGTACTTCTTCTCGAGTCACGTCTCGACGACGACGGGCGGCGAAGTGTCCAGCACGGCGATTCGCGCGCTCATCAAGAAAATGACGGCGGAAGAAGATCCGAAAAAACCGTTGAGCGACAGCAAGATTGCGGCAATACTCAACGAACAGAATATCAAGGTAGCGAGGCGAACGGTTGCAAAGTACCGCGAGTCGCTGGCAATCCCCCCATCGAACGAGCGCAAGCGCCTCGTCTGACGACCTCTTTTCCCCCAAAAACCTTGACTCCGCCGACCAACTTTTGACGCTCGGCGCGACAGCCCCTCAATCCTCTACTACGCTGCAAGAAGGACCACCTGACGGCGCCCCAATAGGCGCACCCGATGGAGAGAGAGTCACTTCATGCACTGGCATGCGCGACCGACCGGCACGGGGCAGCGTTAGGTCGGCGTGTTTTACGTTCGCCGAATTTTCGGCTCGCGCACATAGGGCGCGGGCTTATCCACAGCCTTATCACCGGGCTGCGGATTCATCTGCAATCGAACTCAACAGACTCAATGACCGACGCGGGCAGGAGGCGCGCCAGATAACGCGATAAAACCAGTCAGACAACAGGAGCAATTTTATGCAACTGAGCATCACCGGAAATCACATCGATGTCACCGACGCGCTGCGTTCGTATGTCATCGATAAGTTCACCCGGGTCGAGCGCCATCACGACAAGATCACGAATGTGCACGTCGTGCTTTCTGTCGACAAGCTCGTACAACGCGCCGAAGCCACTATGCATGTGCGCGGTGCCGAACTCTTCGCTGACGCCGATACGCCGAATCTCTACGCCTCCATCGATGCCCTCGCCGGCAAGCTCGACAAACAAATCCAGAAACACAAAGGCAAGCGCCGCTCCTCCCGCCCCACGGCGCAGGACCTCACGAGCGACGCCTGACGCCAAGCCGCAGCGCCCGCCGACAGCCGGGCGCTGCGCAAGGCGCCGTACCGCGAGCGCAGTTCGCGCTCGCGGTGCCCACCGAAGCCGATCCCCCTGCCGCACCGGACCGATACCGCCAGCGCGCTGACACAAGCGATCCGCGCTTGGGGAGGCGCGACGAGGTGCCGCCAGAGTCGAGGCTGCAGACCTCGACAGAGACCACAGAATTCGCCAGAAGGCCCCTTCGGTTGGAGCGGATATCGCTATAATGCCCGTGCCCTGCCACGGACAACGCTATGTTCCCAATCCAGCGGTTACTGGCACCCGACTGCGTGCGCGCTCGTCTGCCAGCCGCCAGCCGCAAACGCGCGCTCGAACATGCGAGCGAGATCCTCGCCAGCGCCTATGACCTCAATCCACGCGATCTGCTGGACGCCATGCTGGCCCGCGAGCGCCTGGGCAGCACGGCGCTGGGCGACGGCGTCGCCTTGCCCCACGCGCGCCTCGAGGGCTGCGCGGAGCCGATCGCCGTACTGCTGACGCTCGAGAAACCGATCGACTACGACGCGCCTGATGACGCGGCGGTCGATCTGCTGTTCGCACTCATCGTGCCCAAGGCAGCCGCGGACGAGCACCTGAGCATCCTGTCCAATCTCGCTGAGCTGCTGGTCGAGGAACCCAATCGCGAGGCACTGCGCGCCGCCGACAGCCACGAGGACCTGTTCAGGACAATCAACGACCTGACCCGCGGCCGCGCGGCGTGAAGCTGATCATCATCAGCGGCCGTTCGGGTTCCGGCAAAAGCACGGCCCTGAACGCGCTGGAGGATCAGGGCTTCAACTGTATCGATAACTTCCCGGTCGGCCTGCTGCAGTCGCTGGTTCACAACACGTTGCGCAATCCGCTGGTGCGCGCTCAGAACATGGCCGTGTGCATCGACGCCCGCGCCACGGACCTGGAGCGCTTTCCGGAGATCCTGCTGTCGCTGGATCGCATGGACCTCGACTGTCAGGTCATCTTTCTGGATGCGCGGAATGAAACGCTGGTGAAACGCTTCAGCGAGACGCGCCGCCGGCACCCGCTCACCAGTTCGACCACCGACCTCAACGAGGCGATCGAGACAGAGCGCGAACTGCTGGAGAGCATCTCGGATCTCGCGGACCTGCTGATCGACACCACCCAGATGGACAGCGGTGCCCTGCGCGAGATGATCAGCGTCCGGGTCGCGACCAACCAGGATCACGGCGTCGCGCTCCTGTTCCGCTCCTTCGGCTTCAAGTACGGGGTGCCCGTGGACGCCGATTTCGTGTTCGACATCCGCTGCCTGCCCAACCCGCACTGGGTCGCAGAGCTCCGCCCGCTGACAGGTCTGGACGAGCCCGTCGCGAGCTATCTGCAGGCACAGCCGACGGTCGGCGTGATGTTCGACGACATCCACAACTTTGTGGCGCGCTGGCTGCCACGATTTGAGGACACCAACCGTGTCTATCTGACGCTCGCCATCGGCTGCACGGGCGGCCAGCATCGCTCGGTCTACATGGCCGAGACGCTCGCCAAGACGTTCAAGGCACAGCGGCCAAACGTGCTGGTCCGGCATCGCGAGCTGCCGCGGCTGTTGGGCACCGCAGCTCTCCCGGCCTGATATGCGCGAGGCGAGCGTCACAATCGTCAATCAGCTGGGGCTGCATACTCGCGCGGCCAGCGTCCTGGTGCGCCTGGCGACCACGTTCGAGGCCGACATCACTCTCGCCCGCGAGGACGGCAAACCGGTCAACGGTAAATCCATCATGGGCGTGATGCTGCTGGCCGCGACCCAGGGTACGACCGTGCGCATCTGCGCCGATGGCAGCGACGAAGCCGACGCCCTCGCAGCGCTGACGCAGCTCGTCCGCGATCGCTTCGGCGAGGACGAGTAGACGAATAACCAGGGGTCAGAGTCGGGGTCAGAGCGGTTGCTTTGACCCCGACTCTGACCCCTCACTCTGACCCCAGAACATTACGCGATGCAGTTTCAGGACCAGCTCAGCGAGATTATTCACGCGCTCGACGATGGCACCATCGGCGAGACGCGGCTGCTGCTGGCGGCGCTGAGCGCCCCGGAACTTGCCGGCCTGCTGGAGTCGATGCCCAGCAGGCGCAGAAGGCTCGCGTGGGAGCTGCTGCACGAGGAACACGCCAACCGCGTGTTGAGCCACCTGCACGAAGACGTGCGCGGCGACTTTCTCGCCGCGATGGACACCGAGCAGCTCCTGCACGCGGCCGACGAGCTGGAGCCCGACGACTTCGCTGACATCTTGCAGCAGCTGCCGGGCGAGCTGACGAGCGAGCTGCTGGAGGCCATGGACGCGGAGCACCGCGCCCGGGTCGAGGCCGTGCTGTCATATCCCGAAGACAGCGCCGGCGGCATCATGAACACCGACGCGATAACCGTCCGGCCGCGGCACAGCCTGGAGCTGGTGCTGCGCTATCTCCGCGGTCTCGGCGATCTGCCAAGCACGACGGACCAGCTGTTCGTCGTCAACTCGCGCGAGCACCTGGTGGGCGGGCTGCCGCTGTCGAAGCTGGTGACGTCCGATCCGTCCGTGACCGTGCGCGAGCTGATGGACACCGAGCTCGAGCCGATCCCGGTCGACACCGAGGACGCGGACGTCGCGCGCCTGTTCGCCGAGAACGATCTGGTCACCGCGCCCGTCGTCGACGACGACGGGCGCCTCATCGGGCGCATCACGGTCGACGACGTGGTCGACGTGATCATCGAAGACGCCGACGAGGCCGTCTTGGCCGGCGTCGGCCTCGATACCGAGGAAGATATGTTCGCGCCCATCTGGCGCTCGTCTCAGCGCCGCGCGATATGGCTGGGGATCAACCTGATCACCGCGTTCCTCGCCGCGGCCGTCATCAACATCTTCGAAGAAACCATCGCCAAGGTGGTCGCGCTCGCCGTGCTCATGCCGATCGTCGCCAGCATGGGCGGCATCGCGGGCACGCAGACGCTGACGCTGGTCATCCGGGGGCTGGCGCTCGATCACATCGGCCGCGCCAATCTGTTCTGGCTCGTGAACCGCGAGCTGGTGATCGCGCTGCTAAACGGCCTGCTGTGGGCAACCGTCGTGGCACTCGCGGCAGCGCTCGCGTTTCAAGACATCATGCTCGGCGGCGTCATCGCGCTGGCGGTGGTGCTGAACATGCTGATCGCCGCGATCAGCGGTGCGCTGTTGCCCGGGACGCTGGAGCGCCTCGGCATCGATCCGGCGATCGCGGGCGGGGTGATTCTGACGACGATTACCGACGTCGCGGGGTTCTTCCTGTTTCTGGGGCTCGCGTCCTGGGCCTACACCTGACAGGCGCCGGGGACTAGCCCCCCGCCACCGTCATCCCGCCAATCAGCAGGCTGCCGCAGCGAATGTTGCCGCGCGTGTCCACGTCGGTGCCGAACGCGACGATGTCTTTCAGCATCTCCTGCAGTGTACCGGCGATCGTGACCTCCTCCACCGGGTGCTTGATCTCGCCGTTCTCTACCCAGAAGCCGGCAGCGCCCCGCGAATAGTCGCCGGTCAGCAGGTTGACGCCCTGACCCATCAGTTCGGTCACGTACAGGCCGGTGCCCATCTCGCCGCGCAGGTCGGGGAGGTCGAGGCTGCGGCCCTCGACGATCAGGTTGTGAATGCCGCCCGAGTTACCGGTGGTTTCCAACCCAAGACGGCGGGCGGAATAGCTGCCGAGGATGTAGCTCGACACCACACCCTTGTCGATGAACGTTTGCTCCCGCGTTGCGACGCCGTCACCGTCGAATGCCGCACTCCCCATTGCGCCGGGCAGGTGCGGCGCTTCGCGCAGCGTGATGTGCGGGCTGGTGACCGTCTGGCCCAGCGAGTCGAGCAGAAACGACGACTTGCGATACAGCGACGCGCCGGAGATCGCAGACAGCACGCTGCCAATCAGACCGATCGCTAGATTCGGCGCCAGCAGGATCGGATAGCGGCCGGTGCTGATCGGGCGGCTGCCGAGCCGCGCGACCGTCCGCTCCGCCGCCGTGCGGCCGACGTCCGCCGCGGGTTCCATGGCATTGGCGTCGCGCCCGACGGTGTACCAGTAGTCACGCTGCATGCCTGCGTTGTCCTCCGCGATCACCATGCAGCTCATGGAATTGCGCGACCCCGAGACCGTGCCGATGAAGCCGTGCGAGTTGCCGTAGACCCGCGTGCCGACGTACGCGTTCACGCCGGCGCCGTCTGAGTTTTTGATGCGCGGATCGAACTGCAGCGCCGCCGCCTCGCATTCCAGCGCGAGCGCCGCGGCCTCGTCCACCTCGGGCGTCCAGGGATGCAACAGATCGAGATCCGGCTGCTCCGTCGCCATCAGCTCCGCGTCGGCGAGGCCGCTGCAGGGATCGGGCTGGGTGAACTCGGCGATCTTGCAGGCCGCGCGCACCGTGTCGCGAATCGAGTCTTCCCGATCGTCCGCCGTGCTGGCGCTGCCCTTGCGCACGCCGTCCGCGTCGTGCCGATAGACCGTGATGCCAAAGCCCCGCTCCTGGGTGAACTCGACGGTCTCCAGTTCGCCCCGGCGAACGTTCACAGACAGGCCGTGATCGTCGCTGGCGGAGACCTCGGCGCTGTCTGCTCCCTGGGATCGGGCCTCGCGCAGGATCCGCTCGACCAGGTCGCGCAGGTTCGCTTCGACGGGGGCGCGATCGGCGGGGGCGGAGGAATCACTGCTCATGGGCGGCCTCGACTGATGTTCTGAATGGGTGCGCGCCGAGGCGTTCGCGCGTCGGCGTCTGATCCCGACGCTCTGCGGGGACGCGGTAAACTGACGCCATGACGGAATCCGACGACAACCCCGCAGCAGAGGACGAGCTTGCGGCGGACGCGCGAGCGAGTCGCTCGGCCGCGAAGCGCGCGGCCCAGGCGCTCACCGCCCTCGGCGTGCGTCTGGCGGAGCTGCCGGCGGATATGCTGGCGGCGCTGCCCCTGACCGACCGGCTGCGCGATGCGCTGGCAGCCAGCCGACGCATCCGCTCGAACGGCGCCAAGAAGCGCCAGCGGCTGTTTGTCGGCGGCCTGCTGCGCGCACTGGACGACAGCGAGGTCGAGGCCATCGAGGCCGCGTTGCTCAGCGCGACGGCGGGCGACGCGGCGTCGAAGCGCCGGCACCACGCGCTCGAACACTGGCGCGAGCGGCTGCTGGGTGAGGCCGATGCGCTCACCGAGTTCGTTGCCGCGCATCCCGGCGTCGACGTGCAGCAGCTGCGCGCCGCCATACGCCGCACCCAGAGCGCGCGCGACGACCAGTCGCGCCGCACCGGCGCGCGAGCCCTGTTTCGGCTGCTCGCCGAGTGGGTTCCGGAGGCCGACTAGCGCCGCGGGCGAGGCAACGCACGCAAACGGGCCGATCACTAGGACTGGGTCCCGCCGACCGTGACTTCGTCGATCTTCAGCGTCGGCTGGCCGACGCCGACAGGCACGCTCTGGCCGTCTTTGCCGCAAACGCCGACGCCGCCGTCTAGCTCCAGATCGTTGCCGACCATCGAGATGCGGTTCATGACGTCGGGGCCGTTGCCGATCAGCGTCGCGCCGCGCACCGGCGTGGTGACCTTGCCGTTCTCGATCAGGTAGGCCTCGGTGGAGGAAAACACGAAGCGGCCGGACGTGATATCCACCTGGCCGCCGCCGAAGTTAACCGCGTAGATGCCGCTGTCGACGGACGCGAGGATCTCGCCGGGGTCAGATTCGCCGGCGAGCATGAAGGTGTTGGTCATGCGCGGCATGGGCAGATGCGCGTAGGACTGCCGCCGCGCGTTGCCCGTGCTCTGGGTATTCATCAGCCGGGCGTTGAGCTTGTCCTGCAGGTAGCCGCGCAGGATGCCGTTCTCGATCAGCGTGGTGCACTGGGTCGGCGTGCCCTCGTCGTCGGCTGTCAAAGAGCCGCGCCGATCGGCCAGGGTGCCATCATCAACGACGGTACACAGCGGCGAGGCGACCTGCTCGCCGATCCGATTCGCGTAGGCCGAGCTGCCCTTGCGGTTGAAGTCACCCTCCAGCCCGTGGCCCACCGCTTCGTGCAGCAGCACGGCCGGCCAACCCGGACCAAGCACCACCGGCATGGGACCCGCGGGGGCATCCACCGCCTCCAGATTGACCAGCGCCATGCGCACGGCCTCAGCGGCGTAGCCGAGATGGCGATCGCCAGCCAGCAGCCAGGCGAGCTCGCGGCGCCCGCCGCCGCCGCTCGAGCCACGCTCGCGGCGACCGTTCTCTTCGACGATCACCGACACGTCCAGTCGAATGAGCGGCCGCACGTCGCCTGACATGACGCCGTCGCTCGCCACGACGAGGGAGGTGTCTGCGCTGCAGCCGAGCCGTACGCTGACCTCGATCACCCGCGGATCGGCGCTGCGCGCCGCCGCCTCGACTTCTTGCAGCAGCGCGACCTTGGCCGCCTCGTCGAGGCCGGGAATCGGATCCACCGCCGCGCAGCGATCCGGCGCCGATGCCGGTGCGGTACGGGCCGGACTGGCGCTGCCTCCCTGCTGCGCGATGCCGCGGGCGGCGCGCGCAGCGTTGAGGATGGCCTGACGCTCGATGCTGTCGGCATAGGCAAAGCCGGTCTTCTCGCCCGTCACGGCGCGCACGCCGACGCCGCGATCGACGCTAAACGCGCCGTCCTTCACCTTGCCGTCCTCCAGCGCCCAGCTCTCGGCCTTCAGATGCTGAAAATACAGCTCGCCGTAGTCGAGCTGGTGGCGAAACAGCTCGCCGAGCGCGGTATCAATGTCGGCGTCGGTAAGGCCGGACGGGCCCAGCAGCTGATCGCGGGCGAGCGCCAGTCTAGAGGCCGTTGGTGTGTCCGGTCGGGAGGTCGTCATGGGTAGGGCGGCAAATCGCGTCGGGAGACGGATTGTGCCAAGCGTGCCGGGCCGGCGATAGCCGCACGGCGGCCGAATTCGGACGCGAACGACCCCGACGGTCCCGCCAGAGCGGCGCAGTCGGAGGTCGGGCGCCGCCTCCATCCGGCTCGCGTGCGCTAACGATCCCCGGACGGGTCGCCGTCGGACCGGCCGACGGGCGCTACCTGCTCGTCGCTCGCCTCGTCGCTTGCGTCGGCGTCTACGTCACCGTCTACGCCACCGACGGCACCCAACTCACCGACTGCTCCGCCAGGGACGGACGGCTCGTCGTCGGGTTCCGGCTCGCCGTCGAGCAGGTCGATATCTGCGGGCACTTCGGGGACATTTTCCGGCGGTGCCTGGTACTCCTGCAGGCGATCGTCAAACACGCCGACCAGCGCCAGTTCAGGCGCCTCGAACGAACCACCGATCTGGTACTTCGCGCTCGACAGGCCCTCGATCGGCTTGCGCAGGATGCGTTCACCCACCAGAACCCCAATACCCACCAGCGGGTTCGCAATCGCGAGATAGGCACCAAGCCACGGCAGACTCTTGTTGACCGGCAGCGTCACGACCATCTCGTTGTCGAGCACGCCCGCCACCATGTCGACGCGGCCGTTGACCTTGAAGTCGCCGCTGGTGCCGTCGAGATGCAGGGGCTCGACGAAGTCGATCACGCCCTCGTCCAGCCGGACGCTGGAGCTGAGCTCATCGAAGGCGATGCCCCTACCAAACACGTCTTTGAAATCGAAGCTCATGCGCTTCGTGACCGCCGACAGGTTCATCAGGCTAACCAGGCGCAGCGCGCCCGTGCCACCGCCCGTGCCGACGTCCAGAAAGCGACCCTCGTTGACCTCGAAGCTCGCCTGACCGCTCGACGCGAGCAGGTCGAAGTTCAGCGGCGAGCCGGGCCAAGACAGGTGCGCCTCGGTGAGCATCTGCTTCGATTCGACCGAACGCGGATAGTCCCACGCCTCCAGCACGTCGCCGAGGTCTGTGGCCGCGACGTCGCCGTTGAAGAGCGTGCGGTTGTCGGCACGGCGCCAGCTGAAACCCTCAGCGGACACGAGCTGCAGGTGCTTTATCTCGCCCGCCAGATCGCGGAAGGCGACGCCCTCCGCCGTGCGCTCGATCTCAAGCGCCCAGGCGCCGTAATTCTCGCCGTCGATCTCGATGCGGCTGGCGTCGACCCGCAGGTCCTGCAGCTGATCCATCATCTCCGGCGTGATCGGATCGGCCTCGCTGTCGTCTTCGCCCGGCGGCGTGATGTAGTTGAAGTAGGCGAGCGAAAGCAGCGGCACCGCGTCGCCCTCGCTCGTCAGGCGCCCGCGCGCTCGGTCCGATTCGAACGCCAGCTCGAAGCGCTGGGCGTCGCTGGTACCGGTGAGCCGGACGTCGGGGATGACCGTGTCTCCGATGCGGACCTCTGCGACCTCGACGGCGTCGATTGCATAGGGCGGCAGAGCCGAGTTCCCATCCCCCCCGCTCCATTCAACAACGTCCGCGCTGGGTAGGCTGCCGTCGACGCGGACCGGCAGTGGTTCGCCCTGCCACCCGTCCGCGGCGCCGCCGCCGAGGCGCAGGTTACCGCCCGCTATCGAGCCGTCCCGCGTCACGAAGTGAGCGTTCACAGACTCGCCATACTCCAGCCGTACGAGCTGATCCGTCTCGCCGAAGCGAACCGCGACGCGACTGGGATTCGGCGCCGAAGGCCCCTTACCCAGCGGTGCCGGCAGCGTCACGGTCACGCCGCCCAGATCCGTATCGGCCACCAGCGTCGGCACGACATCGGGTCGGGTGGACACCGTGTAGCGCGCGTCGTAGTCAAAAATACCGCTCGCGACTGGGTCGCCGTCGATCTCCAGCAGCCGCCACAGGTCGTTGGTCGGCATCTCGCCAAACAGGTCGAAGCGAATGTCACAGTGGGCAAACTCCGGCGTCGCCGTCCGTTCGGCGAGGCTCGTCGAGGTCACCCGAATATCCACCGGGGAGTCGAACAGCTTGCCCGCGAGACCGCGGCTGGTGACTTCATAGGGATAGGCGTAGCGCAGCGGGCCGATCAGCGAACTGAATTCAAGCCCGGTCTCGGGCAGCGCGAGATCCACGCCGCCGAGTTCACCGCGCAGCGTCACCCTGATGTTCGGGTCGAGCTCGGCCGCGGCACGCGCGCGCTCGCCGATCGGCAGGCGCATCTCGGCCGCGAAGCGCACCGGACCGGCGCCGCGCCAGTCGGGCTCGATGAAGTCCAGCGAATCGGCGAGCGGCGTGCCGCGGATGAAATCGAGACCGGCACCCATATCGAAGCTCATGTTGCCGGCCAGATCGATGAGGGAGCCGCCGGTCGGCATGGCGAGACTCGCTTCTGCCAGCCGCAGCTCGCTGACGCTCGCGCTGTCGAACCAGCCGCGCAGCCGCTCGTGGGACATCAGGAGCTGGCCGCGTCCGTTCTCGAGCCGCGGCCAGTCGGGGTGATACTGCAGATCGGCCGCGTCGAGATTGGCGCGCAGCCGATAGCTGCGGACCATCGTCGAAAGCTCCTCGCGAAGCGGGCCGTGCATGGTCAGGCGCAGACCGCCGAGGTCGCTTTCGAGGCCCGCCTGTCCCAGCCAGTCCAGCAGATCCGCGGGCAGCGTCGTCGGCACGTAGGCCGACAGAATGGCATAGCGCGGCACGTCGCTCGCAAGGTCGAGCAGCATCTGGTTTTCGCCCTCGGGCTGCGTCGACATCAGGCTGAAGCCGCCGGTAAAGCCCATGTCCGCCTCGCGAAAATCCAGCTCGGTGCCGCGCAACCCGTAGTAGTCGGGCTGAAACACCATCAGCAGCTCGCCGGTCATCGACTCGTAGTGGCGAGTGTCGCGAAACAGCTCCGGAAACGTGACGTCCGTATCCACAGAGGCCAGGTCCATATGCAGAAAACCCTGGCCGCCTTCCAGCGTGCCAGAGATACGCTCCATCGCCGGTATGCCGCGAAAGTTCTTCACATAGACGTCGTTGAAGGCGGCCCGATAGCCCAGGCCCCGCTGCCCGCGAAAGCTGGCATAGACGTCCTCGAAGCGGCCTCGCAGATTCAGCCGCTGCGCCCACAGGACAGCCTTCGAATCCGCCGGCAGCATCGAGTTGACCAGCCCGGTCAGCGCCTCCGCGCTGAAGCCAGGCAGGGTGAGCGCCAGGCCTTCGCCGCGATCGTAATTCGCTAGCACGTCGCTCAGGACGAGCCGGGTCTCGCCCGCGGCCAGCGCGAGCCCGCTGACGCCGACGCGCGCGGAACTGCCATCGTCGATCAGCCAGCCCTGGGCCTCTGCCGCGATGCTGGTGCGTGCACCGCCGGGCAGCCGCACCCAGCTATCGCGCAGATGCAGCGGTCCATGTAGCCGGTCGACGTCGAGGCGCAGCTCGGCGTCGAGATCGCCGATGACAAGGCCGTCGACGCGCAGCAGTCGAGCGATGCTGTCGTCGAGCCGCAGATTGTCGACCGCTAGGCTGGCGCGACCGCTGCGCTCGCGCAGCCAGGGCACCACCTCGTCAATCGCGTACTCGGCCGCGAGGCCGCAGTTGGTGCAGGTGGCGCTGCCCGCCGGCACGGCAGCCAGCCGCACTCTGCCGCGATGGCGACCGCCAAAGTTGCGCAGCGAGCCCTCGACGCTGAGCACGGAGGGCCGCGCGTCGAGCGCCTGTACCGTCAGCTCGAGCGCGACCTCGAGGCGGTCGCTCTGCCAGAGAAAATTGCGCCAGTCGAAGTCGAGCTCGCCGGGTTCGCTGCCGGCGAGGCGCCAGGTGCCCGGCGAGACCTCTACGACCACCGCCTGCGCGCTCGTGATGTCGCCCGCCGCCAGCGTGATGCGATTGCGGGCGAGGCTTTCGATGATATCGAGTTCGACGCGCACGTCGTGCAGCGCGACGCCGGGGGCGCGCACCTCGCGGGCCGTCACGATCGGATTGAAGAAGCGCCAATCTCCACGCAGGCCGATGAGCTCCATGGAGCGCGGCGCGAGGCGCTCGTTGATGCTCGCCTCCAGGCGTTCGAGGTTGGCGAACAACAGCCGCCCGCCAAACTGACCAATCGCCGTTACCACGACGATGATGGTCGCGATGACAAACAGCGGGCGGATCAGGTAGGGGCCCAGCGACGGCGCCGCCGCGACGGCCGTCTTGGCGTCGGGTCGATCAGCCATCCGGTCGACCTGCGAGCTCATAGAAGTCGGGGCGCGCGTCGGCCCGCGCGGTGAGCTCCACGCTGCACCCTGCGCGCTCGGCGGCGGCCCGCAGATGATCGGCCCCGGCGCCCGCCAGATAGTCCAGTACCGCCGGTCCGGCAGACAGGCGCACGCGGCCACCGGCGGGCAGCGTACGCACCTCGCGGGCGAGGCCGCGCAACGCTTCGAACGCAACGATCTCCGGGCGCTTGACCAGCCCGGTGCCGCCGCAGCGATCGCAGGGCTCGCAGAGCTGCTGATTGAGGCTCTCGCGGGTGCGTTTGCGGCTCAGCTCGACCAGACCGAACTGCGACAGATCCGAGGCACGCACTTTGACGGTGTCGCCGCGCAGCGCCTCGTTGAGTGCCGCAACCAGCTGCTGGCGATGCTCGTCGACGAGCATGTCGATGAAATCCACCACGATGAGGCCGCCCAGGTTGCGCAGACGTAGCTGGCGCGGTAGCGCGCGCGCGGCCTCCAGATTGGTGCGGAACACGGTGTCTTCCAGGTTATCGACGCCGACGAAGCCGCCCGTGTTGACGTCGACGGTGATCATCGCCTCCGTCTGTTCGATGACGAGATAGCCGCCGGACGGCAGGGACACGGTGGGTTTCAGCGCCGCCTCGATCTGTGCCTCGATGTCGTAGGCGTCGAACAACGGGCGACGATCGGTGTGCAGCTCAATGCGCGGCGCGAGCGCCGGGACCACGTCGGCCGCGAAACGGCGTACCGCGGCGTGCGTCTCGGCGTCGTCGATGACCACCCGCGCCTGCTCAGGCAGCAGCAGATCGCGCAGCACGCGGACGTGAACGGGCAGCTCTTCCCAGACGACGGTGCCCGGATCGGGCGCCGCCCCCGTGTCGTGCGGGCGGGCGCGGATGTCGTTCCAGGCCGCGAGCAGCTGCTGCATGTCGGCCACCAACGCGGCGGCCGACGCTCCCTCTGCGGCCGTGCGCACGATGAAGCCGTGCTCGCCGGCGCCCTGCTGCTCGCGCGCCTGGGCGACCAGGGCGCGCAGGCGTTCGCGCTCGGTCTCATCGGTGATGCGCTGGGATATGCCGACGTGACCCGCGAAGGGGGTCAGCACCAGCCAGCGTGCCGGCAGGGTCAGATTGGTCGTCAGCCGCGCGCCCTTGGAAGAAATGGGGTCCTTGTTGATCTGCACGAGCAGGGTCTGCCCCTCGTGCACCAGTTTGCGAATGTCCTGCGGCGTCGCGGCCGCGCCGTCGGCTTCGAAGCGGCGCGGTTCAATGTCGTTCGCGTGCAGAAATCCGGGGCGTTCGAAGCCGACTTCGACGAAGGCGGCCTGCATGCCGGGCAGGATCTTCACCACCCGGCCGATGACGATGTCGCCGACCCGCGTCGGACGCTCCGAGCGGGTCAGGTGCAGTTCCTGCAGCTCGGTACCGGCAACCACCGCCACGCGCGTCTCGGCGCCGCTGCGGGTGATCAGCACCTGCTCCGACGGGTGCGCCGGGCGGCGTGTCTGGTCCTTATCGCCGCCGGAATGCCCTTCGATTTGTGGCCCTACGTCTGCCATCGATTCATCCTTCGCGAGCACCCGACGGGGCGGCGGCATCTGCGTCTGCGGATTGAGCGACGGAGAACGCGGCCAGCAGGCGCCCGGTCTCGACCTGCGGCAGCCCCACGACGTTCGAGTAGCTGCCGCGCACGGCGCGCACGAAGGCACCGCCGGCGCCCTGTATGCCGTAGCCGCCAGCCTTATCGCGCGGCTCGCCAGAATCCCAGTATGCACCCGCTTCCTGCATCGAGACTGAACGAAACAGCACCTGGGTACGAACGATGGCGACCCCGCGCCGCTGCGGCAGACCGACGGCCATTCCGGTGAGGACCTGGTGCGCGCGACCGCTGAGTCTCGCCAGCATGTCCAGGCACGCCTCGCGTGTGGCCGGCTTGCCCAGCACCAGCCTGTCTGCCAGCACAATGGTGTCGCCGGCGACGACGCAGCCGGCGTCGGACACGAGTTCGGCACCCCGCGTGAGCTTGGCAAGCGCCAGCCGTCGAACGTAGTCGGCCGCCGGCTCGTTCGCGCGCTGGGTTTCGTCGACGTCCGGACGCGCGACGCTGAATCGATAGCCGAGCTGGCCAAGCAGCTGCGCCCGCCGCGGCGAGCCGGAGGCGAGAATCAGACCACCCGACACGCGCGCTGCACCTGTTCCAGAATGCCGCGCAGGGGCGGCCACAGCGCCGCGCTGGCGAGCGCAATGAACGGGAATCGCCAGCTCGGCGGGACGTCGTTCAGGGTCAGCAGCACGATCAGCCGCAGCGCCTCGACGATCACCACCAGACCGAACAGCAGCACAGCTTGCTGCACCGCGGGAAAGACCCGCAGCCGTGCGTGCAGCGCCCACACGACATAGGTAAAGCCCGCCAGCAACGCCCCGTTGAGCCCCAGCGGTTCGCCCAGCAGGACATCGAGGCCGATGCCGAGCAGCCAGGCAAACACGAGACCCATGCGCTGCGGCACCGCCAGCGTCCAAAAGAACAGCATCATGATCACCCAGTTCGGGCGCAGCCAGCTCAAAATCGGCGGGCTCGCCTCCGGCAGGTGCAGCACGGCGAGCACCATGCCGACGAGCAGCGTCAGCAGTATCGCCCAGCCGCCCTGAAAGGGATTCATCGCCCGCCCCCAGGGGTGGCACGGCCAGCGGTTGGGGGCGTGACCGCCGCGCCGGCGCCGTCAGAGGCCTCGACCCGAAACAGCACCAGCACGTGCCGCGAGCGCGCGATCGCCGCGGATGGCCGCACGTAGACGGCGGCGAAGCTGGCGCCCACCTCGCGCTCGACCGCGCTGACCACGCCGACCGGATAGCCCGACGGAAAGCGTCCGCCGAGACCCGAACTGATCAGCACATCGCCCTCGCGGACGTCGGCCGAATCGGCCACGTGCTCGAGCTGGAGCTGGTCCGCAAGCCCGGTACCCGCCGCCACGCTGCGCAGGTTGGTGCGGGCCACATAGACGGGCACGGCGTGGGCGCTATCGGTCAGCAGCAGGACGCGACTGGTGAGGCTGCCGACCTCGATAATCTGCCCCAGCAGACCCTGCTCATCGACCACCGCAAGACCCACCGTCACACCCGAGTTCTTGCCCTTGTCGATCACGACCTCGTGGCGGGTGGGGCCGGGCAGCACCCCGACGATTTCGGCGACGACGACGTCGGCGCTCAGCCGCGCGCCGCTGCCCAGCAGCTCGCGCAGCCGGGCGTTCTCCTGGCGCAGCGCGAGGTATTGCTGGGAGGCGTGCGACAGTTCGAGCAGGCGCCGCTCAAGCTCGGCGTTGCGGTCCATCAGCTCGCGCCGGCTGGACAGCTCCTCCCCCGCCCAACCGCCGAACTGATAGGGCGCCTCGGCAACGATGTAGATCGGCGCCACGACCGTCGCGACGATCGCCCGCGCGCCCA
Source organism: Pseudomonadota bacterium (assembly GCA_039029135.1). GTDB lineage: Bacteria > Pseudomonadota > Gammaproteobacteria > Pseudomonadales > Azotimanducaceae > JALZVT01. The sequence goes on from JBCCGT010000020.1 coordinate 83,493, forward strand.
CGAGCCAGGGTCGATTGGTCTCGACGATCATCAGCGCGAGAGACACGCACAGCAGCGCGACGAGCACATAGCCCGCCCCGCTCCGGCGCACGAATAGAGCCTTCAATGCCGCTGGGCCCGGGTGAATTTAACGCTCGCAGTGTACGTCGCGAAGGGACGCCGGAACAGCGGCCGCGAGGGCCATACGCAGGCGTTAACGGGCCAGGCGCAGAGGGTTTCGGGGAGGGGTGACCGACCCGCCGAAAGCGCGGGCGATCGGGCATCGAGGCTGCGCTTTGGGCTGGCGCATACCTCGACGACTATTCGCTCGACAGCAGGTCCATGTTGCCGGCCGCGTCCATCATCTCGAGCGCCATGCCACCACCGCGCGCGACGCAGGTCAGCGGGTCTTCGGCGATGACGACCGGCAGGCCGGTCTCCTCGGCCAGCAGGATGTCGAGATCGCGCAAGAGCGCCCCGCCGCCGGTGAGCACCATGCCGGTTTCGGCGATGTCCGAGGCGAGCTCCGGCGGCGTCTGTTCGAGCGCGCTCTTCACCGCCGAGACGATCATCGCCAGCGGCTCCTGCAGCGCCTCGAGGATCTCGTTGCTGGTCAGCACGAAGCTGCGCGGCACGCCCTCAGCCAGGTTGCGACCGCGCACGTCGATCTCGCGGATCTCTTTCTGCGGATACGCGGCGCCGATCTCCTGCTTGATGCGCTCGGCCGTCGCCTCGCCGATCAGCGCGCCCTCGGTGCGCCGCACGTAGGAGACGATCGCCTCGTCGAAACGGTCGCCGCCGACGCGCACGGTCTCTGAGTAGACGACGCCGTTTAGCGAGATGACGGCGATTTCCGTGGTGCCGCCGCCGATGTCGACGACCATGGTGCCGACGGCCTCCTGCACGGGCAGACCCGCGCCGATCGCCGCCGCCATCGGCTCTTCGATCAGGCGCACGACGCGGGCGCCCGCCATCATCGCGGATTCGCGAATCGCGCGCTGCTCGACCTCGGTCGATTTGCAGGGCACGCAGACCAGCACCCGCGGGCTCGGCCGGATCCAGCTATTTTCGTGCACTTTGCCGATGAAGTACTTCAGCATCTTCTCGGTGACGAGGAAGTCGGCGATCACGCCGTCCTTCAGGGGCCGGATCGCTGTGATGTTGCCCGGCGTGCGGCCCAGCATGCGTTTGGCGTCTAGACCGACCGCGGCGACCACCTTCTGGCTGCCCTGCTGGCGAATCGCCACCACGGAGGGTTCATTCAGGACGATGCCCTCATCGCGCACATAGATGAGCGTGTTGGCGGTGCCGAGGTCGATGGAGAGATCGCGCGAGAACAGGCCGCGAATGTACTTGAGCATGGGGTGTTTGGACCGCTTGGGGCTCGCCGCGCTACGCGCCGGGACGCCCAGGCGTCCGCTTCGGCTGCGTAAGTGGCATTAGCCGCTGTTGTTGGTGCTTTCGGTGGTGCTTTGTTGGTGCTTTCGTCGACGCTGGTCCGGCGCTCAATTCGCGGCCGAATCCAGCCTGTATTTCGTATTGCAATCAGGGGCTTGCAGCATGTTGCTCGCCCGCTGAGTAACTGTTCACACCATAACAATCGCCTCATAGCGGGGCAAACCGTCGATCCGCGAATTTACACGGCCCGTCGGCGCCGACGGCGGTGCTTGGAGCAGACCCAGGGTTCCAGTAGGCTTCGATTCCCCCGCCTGCGGGACAACCGATCACCCAGGGCTGCAGCGCGCAGCCGCCACGCCGCGGAACCGCCATGGCCGATATCGACCTCGACAAACTGAGCCAGCTCGCCCAACTCGCCCTGACCGACAACGAGCGCGCCACCGCCGCGCAGGACCTGGGCCGCATCGTTGAGCTGATCGATGCGATGGGCGGCGCGGACGTGGCGGCGATCCAACCCATGTCGCATCCGCTGGATTTGACCCAGCGCCTGCGGCCCGACGCCGTGACCGCCCAGGTCGACGTGCCCCGCTTTCAGGGCATCGCGCCAGAGGCGCAAGACGGCTTTTACCTGGTCCCGCAGGTGATCGACTAGCGGCAGCGGCGTCGCACCCAATCTGACCGAGCGCTGTCTACACCCGGATGACCTCCCGATGATCTCCCGATGGAAATGAACGACCCCTTCGCCGGCCCCGTAGCGCTCGCCGCCGGGCTGCGCGACGGCACCTGGTCCGCCGTCGAGCTGACGACGCACTACCTGGAGCGCGCCAAACGGCTCGCGCCGCTGAACAGCCTCATCACGCTGTGCGAAGACAGCGCGCTGGCAGAGGCGCGTGCGGCTGACGAGCGCCGGGCCAGCGGCACGGCCGGCGAGCTTACTGGCGTGCCAATCGTGCACAAGGACCTGTTCTGCACGGCGGGCACGCTGACGAGCTGCGGCTCGAAAATGCTCGCCAATTTCGTCGCCCCATATGACGCGACTGTGGTCGCTCGCCTGCGCGAGGCCGGCATGGTGATGCTGGGCAAGGCGAACATGGACGAGTTCGCGATGGGCTCGTCAAACGAAAACAGCTTCTACGGCGCTGTGCAGAATCCGTGGGACGTCCAGCGCGTGCCGGGCGGGTCTTCCGGCGGCTCCGCGGCGACGGTCGCGGCTGGCATCGCGCCAATCGCCACCGGCACAGACCCGGGCGGCTCGATCCGCCAGCCGGCCGCGTTCTGCGGCGTGACCGGGCTAAAGCCCACCTACGGCCGCGTGTCGCGCTTCGGCATGATCGCGTTCGCCTCGTCGCTCGATCAGGGCGGACTGCTCGCGCACTCCGCCGCCGACATCGCGCTGACGCTGCCGGCGATGGCGGGCTTCGACCCACAGGACTCGACGTCGAGCGAGCGCGACGCGGCTGACCTCATGGCGACCATCGACCGGCCGCTGCGTATCGGCCTGCCGCGCGAATACTTCGACGGCCTGGACGGACAGATGGCGGCGGCGATCGACGCCGTGCGAACCCAGCTCGAGCAGGCCGGGCACAGCGTCACCAACGTGTCGCTGCCACACACCGATCTCGCGATCCCGGCGTACTACGTGATCTCGGGCGCAGAAGCGTCGAGCAATCTGTCGCGCTACGACGGCGTGCGCTTCGGCCACCGCTGCGAGGACCCACTAGATCTGCACGACCTGTACACACGCTCGCGCAGCGAGGGCTTCGGCGGTGAGGTCAAGCGGCGGATTCTGACCGGCACCTACGCCCTGTCGGTCGGTTACTACGACGCCTACTACGTGAAGGCGCAGAAGCTCAGGCGCCTGATCCAGCAGGATTTTCTCGCCGCGTTCGAGGGGGTTGACGCGCTGCTCGCGCCGACGACGCCGAACCCGGCGTTTCCGCTCGGCAACCTCACCAACGATCCCGTCGCGATGTACCAGCAGGACGTGTTCACCGTGCCGGCGAGTCTGGCCGGCCTGCCCGCCGCGAGCGTGCCCTGCGGGTTCATCGACGGCCTGCCCGTCGGCGCGCAGCTCATCGGCCCCCACTTCGGCGAGGCAACGCTGTTGCAGCTTGCGAGCGACTACCAGAACGCCAGCGACTGGCATCAACAGCATCCGGAACTGGCAGGAGCGAACCCATGAGCGCCGGCTGGGAAACCGTCATCGGTCTCGAGGTGCACGTCCAGCTCGCGACCAGCAGCAAGATTTTCTCTGGCACCAGCACGGCCTACGGCGCGGCGCCCAACGGCCAGGCCAGCATCATCGATCTCGGCATGCCCGGCGTGCTGCCGGTGCTGAACGAAGAGGCCGTGCGCATGGCCATCACCTTCGGGCTGGCCATCGGCGCCGAGATCCAGCCGGTATCGATATTCGACCGCAAGAACTACTTCTATCCCGATCTGCCCAAGGGCTATCAGATCAGTCAGTTCGAGGCGCCGGTGGTCGGCCGCGGCAATATCACCGTGGCGCTGGACGACGGCACGAGCTGCGAGGTCGGCATCACGCGCGCGCACCTAGAGGAAGACGCGGGCAAGTCGGTGCACGACGCGTTCCCGAACCGATCCGGCATCGACCTGAACCGCACGGGCACCCCGCTGCTCGAGGTCGTGTCCGAACCCGACATGCGCAGCGCAGCGCAGGCGTCCGCCTACTTCCGGCAGCTGCACGCGCTGGTGCGTTATCTGCGCATCTGCGACGGCAATCTCAACGAGGGATCGATGCGCTGCGACGTCAACGTCTCCGTCCGCCGGCACGGCGAGACCGAGTTCGGTCAACGCACCGAGATCAAGAACGTCAACTCGTTCAAGTTCGTCGAGCGCGCAATCGAGGTGGAGAGCGAGCGTCACATCGAAATCCTGGAGGCCGGCGGCACGATTGAGCGCGAGACGCGCCTGTTCGATCCAGAGCGCGACGAGACGCGCGCAATGCGCGGCAAGGAACTCTCCGACGACTATCGCTACTTCCCGGATCCCGATCTGCTGCCGCTGCACATCGAGCCGGCGTGGATCGACGAGATTCGCACGACGCTACCCGAACTGCCCGACGCGCGGCGTGCGCGCTTCGAAACCGAATTCGGGCTGTCGGCGCAGGACGCAGACTCGATAACCCGTGATCCAGACACGGCCGACTACTTCGAGGCGGTTACCGCCGCCTGCGGCGCGCCGAAGCTCGCCGCGAACTGGATCAACGGCGAACTGGCCGCGGCATTGAACAAGAGCGAGCAGAGCCTCGCCGACTGCGCGCTGCCCCCAGCCAGCCTCGGCCTCGTGATCGAGCGCATCGAAGACGGCACGCTGTCGTCCAAGACGGCCAAGACGGTGTTCGAGCTGCTGTGGGAGACGCCGGAAGCCGGCGTCGACGACATCATCGAGTCGCGTGGTCTGAAGCAGGTGAACGACAGCGCGGAGCTGGGTCGTATCGTTGCGGAAGTCGTCGCCGCAAACCCCGCCCAGGCGGAGCAGTTCCGCGCCGGCAAAGACAAGGTGCTGGGATTCTTCGTCGGCCAGATCATGAAGGCGACCCAGGGCAAGGCGAACCCGCAGCAGGTCAACGAATTGCTGCGCGCGGCGCTAAGCGGCGATTAAACTCGGGCACCGAATCGACACCGGTAGAAATCAGCACAGGAAGACAAGGACGCGCCGATGCGTATCGAGTTCATTATCGCAATCGTGATCATATTGATCGCGCTGGCGGCGCTGCTGCCGCGCAAGTCGGTACACGCCGAGCTGCAGTTCGAGCAGAGCGCGGCCGTCGTGTGGGCCGCCATCGTCGACACCGGCGGCTACGACGCGTGGAACCCCATCTTTCAAAAACTGCGCGGCGAATTTGTCGCCGGCACAGAGATGGCGTTCGAGATGCGCGTCAGCGACGGCAGCTTTTCTCCCGTGACGGCTAAGGTCGTCGCGGTCACGCCCGAACAACTGCTGCATCAGAGCGCCGGCATTCCTGGCGTGCTAACCGCGAATCACCAGTGGCGCCTGGAGGCCAACGACGCGGGCACGCTGGTCATCCAGCACGAGGAGTATCGCGGCGCCGGCGTGCTGTTTTACAACCCGGCCTATGTGCAGACCCTGTATCAGCAGGGGCTGGAGGCGCTGCGCGAGCGCTTCGCTGGCGCCGAGGGGAACTGATTCGCGGGGGCCACGCCCAGCCCTAAAGTCCGCGCGCCTGCGGCCGATAACCCGGCGGACAGCCGGCAGTGTCGACGGACCAGCCGCGTATCGCCCTTGAATCGGACGCCCCGCAGCGGGCCAGGCAGGACACCGGAGATGGACGGCTCCGCAACCATCAACACCAGCTCCAATCCGCTCTCCTCACAGAACGCACAGAGCGCGCAGCAGGCAGGCAGCGAACGACGCAGCGCCGAAGACGAACGGCGCATCAACGAGCTCAATGCGCGCGACCGGGAGGTGCGCGCGCACGAGCAGGCGCACCTGGCCGCAGCCGGGGCGCACGCGCGCGGCGGGATTCAATTCAGCTACACCCGCGGCCCGGACCAGCGCCTGTACGCCACCGGCGGCGAGGTCAGCATCGACACCGCGCCCGTGCGCGGGGATCCGCAGGCAACGCTGCAGAAGGCGCAAACGATCCGGCGCGCGGCGCTGGCACCCGCCCAACCCTCGGCCCAGGATCGCGCGGTGGCGGCGCAGGCCGCGCAGATGGCCACCGAGGCACGCGCAGAACTGGCGGCCGAACGCCGCGCGGCGCTGGAGGAGGTGTCCCCCCAGTCGGCGGACGAGACGGCCGCGGGCAACGAGATCCCGCACTGTCCGGCCTGCGGCGGCGCCCATGCGGCGGCGGCGCACGAGGGCCTGAGCGCGTACGCCGCGCAGTCGCTGGCCGAGGCGCCTGACGCGCAGACGTTTAGTCGTGCCGTCTAGGGTCAGAGCGGCCGGCCGCTGGTGGCCTCTGTCGACGAACAGTCAGCCGCCGCCGCGGCGCCATCCGGCGGCGGTGCGTGGCGCTATAAGCATAGCGTCAGATCAAATTGATCCGCCTCGTCGCGCGTGTACACTGGCCGGCCGATCTGATCTCGTCCGGAGAATGCCCCATGTCCGCAGACAAACTGGAGACCGATGTTGTGATCGTCGGCGCCGGGCCCTGCGGCCTGTTCAGCGTCTTCGAAATCGGTCTGCTCGGTCTGAAGACCGTCATCGTCGACGCCCTGCCTGCCGCCGGCGGTCAGTGCACCGAGCTGTATCCGGACAAGCCGATCTACGACATCCCGGCGATCCCCGTCTGCGACGCGCAGGAGCTCGTCGATCAGCTGCAGCAGCAGATCGCACCGTTCGACCCCGTGTACCTGTTCGATCAGCAGGTCAGCGCGGTGGAACGCATAGACGATCTGCAGTTTCACGTCGCGACGACCGCGGGCACCGAGATCACCTGCAAGGCCGTCATCGTCGCGGGGGGCGTCGGCTCGTTCCAGCCGATGCCGCTGCGCATCGACGCGGTGGATGACTATATCGACCAGTCGCTGTTCTATCGCGTGAAGAATCCGACCGAGCATCACGGCAAGGACCTGGTCGTCCTCGGCGGCGGCGACTCCGCGTTCGACTGGGCGCTGGAGCTTGCACCGCACGCAAAGTCGCTGACGCTCATCCACCGCAGCGACAAGTTTCGCGCCGCACCCGCGTCGGTTGCGAAGATGGAGGCGCTGCGCGCGGAAGGCACGATGGACTTTCGCATCGGCAACGTGGTCGAACTCGTCGGCGCTGACGGCCAGCTCAGCGCCATCAAGGTGAAGGACGGTGACAACAACATCAGCGACCTGCCGCTCGATCAGCTCTTGGTGTTTTTCGGCCTGTCGCCGAAGCTCGGACCGATCGCCGACTGGGGTTTCGAGCTGACCAAGAATCAGATTCCGACGGACACGGAAAAATTCGAGACCTCAGAGCCCGGGATCTACGCCGTCGGCGACATCGCGACCTATCCGGGCAAGAAGAAGCTGATTCTGTCCGGTTTCCACGAGGGCGCGCTCGCCGCGTTCGCAATCAAGGCGCGCATCGAACCCGACAAGAAAGTGCACCTGCAGTACACGACCACCAGCCCGATCATGCACGAACGGCTCGGGGTGAAAGGCTAGGGACCCTCAGCCGCGCGCGAGGTGGAACACGGCGAAGTTATCGCCGGCCGCCGTCGGCTCGGGAAAACCCGCGATGATTTCCGGGTAGCCCGGCTCGTACTTGGCGACATAGGCCTTAAGGACCGGCAGCGGATCGCCCTCGAAGCGCCGCGCGGCGAGCGCGTACGTCTCATCGCCGATGCGCAGATCCACCGGTGAGCCGGCCCCGATCATCTTGACCCAGCCGCTGTCCGGAGACCCGACCACATAGAGTTCGCCCTCGTGGTCGACGACCCAGATAATCACGACGCGCGGCGGCGTGCCGGGCACCTTGAGACTGACCTCATCGGTTTTCGACGTGTCCATCCAGGTGGCCGGCGCCGCCGTGGCAGAGCCGCCGATGAAAAAACCGGGCGCGGGGCCAACCGGCAGCACCAGCGCCGCGACGATCGCGAGCCCAACCACAACAACCACAATCCAGCGCAGCAGCGTCATAACCGTCGTTCCTCAAAGCGTTGGCGCATCATAACGCCGCATCCCGAGCAAACCACAGCGTCCGTTGAGCACGCGACCGCACCCGCCTGGGGGCAGGTTTTACAAAGCCGACAAACCCCACAGCGCTGACGCCGCGTGAGCAGGCCGCCGCTCCGCTAGACTGAGCGCTGGCCGCACACACGAACCCGGGAAGCTCCGCTCATGTCCACTCTCGCCCACCCATTCGTCAGCCGACCGCGTTCCGCAGCCACCGCGCGCCGCCCGTCGCTGCGGCTGGCGATCAGCGTCGCGCTGTGTGCGCTGGCGCTCGCCGGTTGCGTCACCAACCCCGTCACCGGCCGCTCCGAGCTGGCGCTAATCACGCCCGCGCAGGAGATTCGCATCGGCGAACAAAACTACGTCCCGGCGCAGCAGTCGCAGGGCGGCCAGCTCGCGAGCGATCCGGAGCTCACCGCCTACGTCAACGAGGTCGGTCAGCGCATGGCCCGCACCAGCGGCGTCGAGCTGCCCTACGAGTTCGTGGTGCTGAACAACTCGGTGCCCAACGCCTGGGCGATGCCCGGCGGCAAGATCGCGATCAATCGCGGACTGCTGACCGAGCTCGACAACGAGGCCGAGCTGGCCGCCGTGCTCGGCCACGAGGTCACACACTCCGCCGCCCGCCACGGCGCCAAGGCGATGCAGCGCGGCATCTTTCTGCAGGGCGCGCTGGTCACCACCGCCGTCATTTCCCAGCGCAAGACCGAATACGCCAACGCGCTCGTCGGCGCGGCGCAGGTCGCCGCGGGCCTGATCTCCACCAAGTACGGCCGCGACGCCGAGCGCGAGTCGGACTTGTACGGCACACGCTGGCTGGCGGACGCGGGCTACGACCCGATGGCGGCGGTGACGCTGCAGGAGACCTTCGTGCGGCTGTCCAAGGGGCGGCCGACCGACTGGCTGTCAGGACTGTTCGCGAGCCATCCGCCGTCGGCGGAGCGGGTCGAGAACAACCGGCGCCAGGTCGAGGAACTGCGAGCGCAGGGGCTCATCCGTCCCGACGCGGAGCTGGGGGGCGAGCGCTATCAGGCGGCGCTGGCCAGGACCCGCGCGCGCCTGCCGGCCTACAAGGCACAGGACGAGGCGCGCAAGGCGCTCGCCGATAAGGACGTGGACGGCGCGGTGGCGGCCATCACCCGCGCCCTGCGCGCGGCGCCCGGCGAGGCGAGTTTCCACGGCACGCGCGGCGACATCCGCTACCAGCAGCAGCGCTGGGACGACGCCGTGACGAACTACACGCGCGCGATCGAGCGCGACGATGCCTATTACCACTACTACCTCGGCCGCGGCATGGCGACCCTGAAGCGCAGCGGTCGCGACGCGGCGCGCAGCGACCTCGAGCGCAGCGTCAGGCTGCTGCCGACGGCGACCGCGACCAACGAGCTGGGCAAGATCGCGGAGGCCGCGGGCAATCGCGATCTCGCCCTGCGCTACTACGAGTCGGCGGCCGGCTCCCAGTCCGCGGCTGGCGCCGAGGCTCGCGGCCGCTTCCTGGTGCTGGATCTGGCGCGGCGACCCGGCGAGTACGTGAAGACGCAGGTGCGGCTGACCGAACAGGGCGCGCCGGTGCTGCTGATTGCCAACGCCACGGACATGGCGCTGCGGGACGTCGTGGTGGACGTGGAGCTGACCTGGGAGAGCGGCCAGGTCGACCGCCTGCAACGCGGGCTGCGCGCGCTGAGCGCCCGCGGTCAGATGAGCGTGCGGCTACCGCAGCGCGAGATGCGGCTCGCGCGGCAGGCAAGCCGGGTCGTCAGGGCCGCGCCCGCCGGTCGCTGAGACCATCGCTGACACGGTCGGAAGAGCGGCGGGTGCCGCGTGGCCTATAGGCGCTGACCGATGATCGGCGCGGCCGGGCGAGCCTGCGCGGCGGCGCCGCAGCACTTCTTGAACTTGCGGCCGCTGTCGCACGGACAGGGGTCGTTGCGCCCGACCTTGCGGGTCTCGCGCACGTAGGGGTTATTCGACGGGCAGGCCGAATCGTCGCAACAGGATCCGCCGGTCGATTGGGTTTGCGCGTCGTTCACGGCTCGCTCTTACCTGTGTTCTGGTGACTGTGTCGGGCAAGCCAGTATACCGAAGCGCAAGGGTCCTGCGCTCAGTCGGCGCCGGCCGCGGCGTCGCGCAGGGCGCGCTTGAGGATCTTGCCAGAGGCGGTGCGCGGCAACGGCTCAGGGCTGGCGGTCAGATAGCGCGGCACCTTGAAACGCGCCAGCCGCGCGCCCAGAAAGTCGCGCAGCGCCGCCTCGCTGAGCGCGGTATCGGCGAAGTAGCTCGCGCCCACCTCCTCGCCGAGTCGTTCGTCCGGGACGCCGTAGACGCAGGCCTCCAGGATCGCGGGATGCTCCAGCAGCGCGGCCTCGACCTCGCCGCAGCCAATGTTCTCGCCACCGCGAATGACCAGATCCTTGATGCGATCGACGATGAACAGAAAGCCCTCGTCGTCGATGTAGGCGACGTCGCCGGTCTTCAGCCAGTCGTCGTCGAAGGTCTCGGCGTTGGCGTCATCACGATTCCAGTAGCCGCGGATGACGCTGGCGCCGCGAATGAGCAGTTCGCCGCGCTCGCCCGCGGGCAGCGTCTGGCCGGCCTCGTCGACCACCTTGATGTCGAGCACGGCGCTGACGCGGCCGGAGCTGGACGGTCGCTCGAGATAGTCGGGGCCGCCGATGCCCGTGCCGATCCCGTTGGTCTCGGTCATGCCCCAGCCGGTGCCCGGCATCGCCGCCGCGAACGCGCGGTCGATGTCCCGAACCTGCTCCGGCGCGCGCGGCGCGCCGCCGCCGCCCACCGCCAGTAGCGTCGACAGATCGCAGCGCGTGCGCTCCGACGCGACGACAAGGTCGCCCGTCATCGCAGCAGGCGCGATAAACGAACTGATCTGCTCGCGTTCGATGAGCTGCGCGGCCTCTTCCGGGTCCCACTTGTGCATCGAGACGATCTTGCGCTGGCCCCGGTAGCTCGCGAGATACACCGCGTGCGAACCCGTAACGTGAAACAGCGGCACGGCGAGCAGAGTCGCCGGCTGATAGGGCAGCTCCGGCGGCGCGACGCCGCTGACGCGGGCCGCGGCCTGCGCGTCGAGCTCCCAGGACATCAGCGCCGACAGCACGTTGCGATGCGTGGATACCGCGCCTTTCGGGTGTCCCGTCGAGCCCGACGTATAGAACATTGTGGCGTCGTCGTTCGGTGCGACGGCGACGGCGGGCATGCCGGCGGTGGCGCTTTCGTCGATCAGCGCATCGAACGCCCACGCATCGCTCGGCAGTGGCTGATCGCCAAGGCGCGTGCCGACGACGCGCAGGTCCGGCAGCTGATCGGCGACCGGCGCAAAGCGCGCTAAGCGCTCGCCGTCCGCGATCAGCACCTTCGCGCCGCTGTCTTTCAGCGCATAGACCATCTCGTCGCCCTGCCAAAGCGCGTTCATCGCGACGGCCACCGCACCGATCGACGTGGTCGCCATGAACGCCAGCGGCCACTCGGGATAGTTGCGCATCGAGATCGCGACGCGGTCGCCGGGCGCGACGTTGCAGCGCTCGCGCAGCGCGTGCGCCACGCGCGCCGCCCGCGCGAAGGCCTGCTCGAAAGTCAGCCGCTCGTCGCCGTAGACGAAGAAGGTCGCGTCGCTGCGCGCCTGCTCGAACAACGCTCCCAGCGTCTGCGGTCCGGTGACAAACGCACGCACGGTGCGCCCGTACTGTTCGGCGGAACCGAGCTCGAAGGCCTCCCCGGTCGCCGTGAGCTGGGCGATCGCCTCGGCGCGCGAGGCGGCTTGTGGCTTCTGTTCGGTCATCGATCCCCCACGTGTCGATTCAGCGCAGCCGCACCATGTAAGCGGCCCATGTTAGCCGAAGCGACGCGCGCGGCGGGTGCTAGACTGCGCGGGGATCTCCGCAGCGAGGGAACGCGCCGCATCGACATGCCCCCTGCCCAGGACCGTCACGACACACCTGCCCCGGCGCGCAATCTGATTCTCGTCATCGCCGCGCTGCAGGGCGTTGCCCTGTACGCGCTGAGCCGGGCGTTCGAGCACAAACTTTGGCCCTACGGTGAACCCGGGTGGAGTGTGCCGCTGTGGGCCATCGCGCTGCTGATGCCGCTATTTGCGCAGCTCAGCGCAACCCGCACCAACGGCGTCGCGCTCGCGCGGGTGGGCGCCGGGCTCACACTGGCGCTCGGCCTGCTCGGCACCTACATCGGGCAGCAGATGATCGTCTCGGATTCCAACGCGCGGACGGGCACTATTGCGCTCGGCTTCGGCGTCAGCGTAACGATCGCCGTGTTCATAGGGCTGATCTTCGCCCAGCGCGGTCCGCTCGGCGGCGGCGAATCGCGCGACTACGCGACGCTGTTCATGCTGTCCTGGCGCAACTTCCTGACCGGCACGCTGGCCGGCCTGTTCGTCCTTGGCGTGTGGCTGATCCTGCTGCTCTGGGGCGGGCTGTTCGACGTCATCGGCATCGACTTTTTTCGCACGCTGTTTCGCGAGAGCTGGTTCTATATTCCCGTGCTGAGCGTCGCGTTCGGTCTGGGCGTGCTGATTTTTCGCAGCCTGGATCGCATCATCGACAGCATCACGCGGCTGTTGGAGGGGCTGTTTCGCCTGCTGCTGCCGCTGATCGTCGCGTTGACCATCGCCTTCACGGGCACCCTACCGTTCGTCGGGTTGCAGCCGCTGTGGGACACGGGCAGCGGCACCTTCCTGCTGATCGCGCTGCTCGCCGGTTTGCTGTTCGCGCTGAACGCGGTCTATCAGGACGGCGCCGGTGGCGTCTATCCGCGGCCGCTCGCGTGGGCCATCTGCCTGGGCGTGGTCGTGCTGCCGCTGATCGCAGCACTCGCCGGCTACGGCCTGTGGCTGCGCATTGCTCAGCACGGACTGAGCGTCGAGCGCTGCTGGGGACTGCTCGTGTGGGCCTTCTTAAGCCTGTTCGGCGTCGGCTATTTCTGGGCCGTGGTGCGCTCGCGGCTCGGTTGGATAGAGCGGCTCGCGCAAACCAACGTCGCGCTGGGGATCGCGCTCGCCGCGGTGCTCACGCTGACCAGCACGCCGCTGCTCGACTTTCGCAAACTGACGCTCGCAAGCCAGCTCGCCCGCGTCGAGAGCGGCACCATCGACTGGTATGAGTTCGATGCCTGCTACGTTCACAGCGAGCTTGGCACCCCGGGGCAGCGTCTGTTGGCGGCACAGTCCGCGGCGGGCAACATCGACCAAAAACACTTCGACGTGCGCTATTGCAGCATGCGCGGCTATCGAAAGGCGGTCCCGGAAGAACGCATCCGTACCTTCCCGCCAGGCACGCCGATACCTGCTGGCCTGCTGCAGACCATCAACGACAGCTACCGAGTTGGCGGCGCGTCCGACTACGCGCTGGTCAAGATCAGGCTGAACAGCAGCGACGAACAGGACGACTACGTGCTGCTCGAGCTGGAGGGGAACTGGGCCAAAGCGCGTCTGTATAGCCGCAACACTGCAGACGCATCGCCCGCGTGGATCGAGCGCAGCATGCGGCGCAAGCTATACAGTGAAGAAGGCCACGCCGCGCTGTTGCAGGCGCTGGAACGCGGCGCGTATGCGGCCGAGCCGCCCGAGTTTCGGGATTTCGTGATTGACGGGGAGCGATACCGCGTGGAGTGATTCAGCGCCCAGGCGCGCGTGGCACTCACACCTCAGATGAACGGCAGCGGCGTAATCGTCGCCGTGGCGACACCGTCGGGACCTTCGACTTCGACGACCGCCTGCGCATCGGCGACCGCGCGGTCGATCTGGGCCAGGCCGATCGTTCGTCGTAAGCGATGGGAGAACACAGCAGTGCTCAGCGTACCCACCGACTCGCCCTCGAGCAGGACCGGCAGCCGCGTCCCCAGAGACCAGTCGTCTCGCGCTGCGGCGTCGATGTAAAGCCCGACCAACAGCCGCTTGGGTCCTCCTGCCGCGACGACCCGCTGCAGCGCCGCCTTGCCGATGTAGTCCACGTCGGTATCGATGTCGACATAGCGCGCCATGCCGGCCTCGAGGGGATTCGAATCCGGCGTCGTATCGCCGCCAAAGGACAGCAAGCCGCTCTCCACGCGCTCAACATGGTTGGGCGCACCAGGTCCGATGTCGTATTTGGCACCCGCCGCCATCACCTTCGCATACAGCTCGTTGCCGCGGCTGCCGTCCTGTAGGAACAATTCGAACCCGCCCTGGCGACTCCATCCCGAGCGGCACAGCACCAGCGGAATGCCGTCAAGATCAGTCTCGACAAAACGAAAGTGCCGAATCGCGCGACTTTTCTCGCCAAACAGATCCGCGACCAGGTCTTCCGCGAGCGGTCCCTGCAGCGCCAGCGGCGATACGTCCGGCTCGAAGACCCGCACGTCGAAGCCCCGCTCAGCCGCCACGGCGCGACACCACAGCAACATGGCGCTGTCGGCCAGCGAAAACCAGTAGCGATCGTCCGCCAGCTTCAGCAGCACGGGGTCGTTGAGGATGCGGCCCTCGTGATCGCACATCGCCACGTACTTGCCGCGGCCGGCGCGCATGCCGGTGAGGTCGCGCGCCGTCAAAACCTGCACGCAGGCGTGCGCATCGGGACCGATGACCTCCACCTGGCGCTCCACAGAGACATCCCAGATCGCCACACCGTTCAGCAGCCGGTCGTATTCCGCCCGCAGATCGCCGTAGGACGTGGGCAGCAGCATCTGGTTGTAGACGGAGAGATCGGTCATGCCCGCCGCGACGGTGGAGTCGAAGTAGGGCGTCAGCCGAATCCGCGGTGAAAAAGTCAGACGATTCATGCGCGGAGTGTGCCCGCGCGGGCCGCGTGCAGATGTTCACAACACGACGACCGGTGGCGCTGTTTGCGCCATCGCAGGCGTCGTTAAAGGGGCGCGAAACGACTTCTTCACGCGTCAGTTACAGGCCGTAGACCATGCTGCGACGACTTATTCGTTTCCAGGTGTCTGGCTCGTGTCGATACCAGATCCATCCCCATCTACCGCACCGATCGGCGCCATTTCAGTAGCGCCCTGGCGTCAGATTCCCGGCGCGACGGCGTTCGAGATCCTGCGCGTCCGACATCGCCCGTGGGCTGACAGCGCGCTCGCGAGCCTCGCGCTCGCCGTGCTGTGCCTGCTGCTGTCCGCGCTGGACACACGCTCACTGCACGACGTCAGCGTCTGGAGCAAGCCCGCCAAGTTCGCGCTGTCGATGACCGTGCTGTTCGGCAGCCTCGCCTGGTTCGCCCGCGAGTTGCCCGACGACTATTTCGCAAGGCGCACGGGCAGCGCGGTGACGCAGATCCTGTGCTGGAGCGCCTGGCTGGAGATGCTCTACATCTGCGTGCAGGCCGCGCGCGGCGAAGCGTCCCACTACAACGACAGCAGCGAGCTGACGCGCCTGCTGTATGGCGCGATGGCCTGGCTCGCGATCGCGCTGGTCGCGGCCTGCGCCTGGCTGGGTGCCGCGGTGCTGCGTCACCGCGGCACGGCAGAGCCCTATGCGTTCGGCGTCGGGCTGGGGCTGCTGCTGACGTGTGCGCTAGGTGGCGGTTTCGGCCTGTACCTCGGCAGTCAGGGCGGTCACTGGGTGGGCGCACCCGCGACGGATAGCGGCGGGCTGCCGCTGGTCGGCTGGTCGCGCGCGGGCGGCGACCTGCGCGTCGCGCACTTCTTCGGCATACACGCCCTGCAGGCGCTGCCGCTGATCGGCTGGGGTGTGGCCAGGCTGCGACTCGCCCACGGCGACCTGCTGGTGCTCGCGGCGGCGCTGGTCTACACCGCGTTTACTGCCGCGACCTTCGTGCAGGCGGTCGCCGGACGGCCGTTTCTCTAGCCGCGCAGCTTCTGAACCGCTAGCGCTGCAGCGGTGCGCGCGTCCCCAGCACCACCGGCGGGTTGGGATGCTGCTCGTCGTCGAAGGGCGCCGGTTCGCCGAACGCCGCCGCCAGCTCGTGCAGGCGACGCGAGATGTCGCGCGCCTGGTCGCGACTGGCCGCGTCGGGAAACTCATAGTTCGGCTCGTTAGCGAACAGCGCCGCGAGCTGCGACGCATCGAAGTCCGCGCCCACCGCGACCTGAAAATCCTGCAGCAGTTCGACGAGCGCGCTCATGCCTGAACGATAGCGCGCCCAGGTGTGGCCCCTGCGGGACATGGTGTCGTTGGAGTCGGGATCGGCGAAGCGCTCCGCCAGCCGGCGGCCGGCCTCACGACCGCGCGCCACCAGCGCGTCGATCATCGCGGGCGGCATGTCGACGTTGGTGCCGCCCTCGTCCGCTTCCGTGTCGAGCCAGATCTCTGCGACTCGATCGCGATAGCCCGGCAGCTTCAGGAACGAGTTGTCGTGCCAGTTCTGCGCACTGCCGAAGATCGCGCCGACGAAACCCAGCAGCGAGCCGGTGGGATCGTCGCGCAGAAACTTGGACCACAGATCCGAGACGTCCCGACGATCCGCAGCCAGGTGCACGAGGCTGGCGTCCAGCCCGCGCCGGCTCCGGTTCGGTCGCTTCTCCTGCAGGGTGAGGCCGAGCGTCGGCCAGCGCGCGTACAGGGCGTCGAATATGTGAATCGGGAAGTTGCTGGTGATGCCGCCGTCGCTGAACAGCACGCGCTCCAGCGGCTCGCCCGGCTCGTGCACGTTGGCCGACCACAGCGGCACCAGCGAAAAGAGCAGTGGAAAGCTGAGGCTCATGCGCGCCGCGCAGATGATCGGCAGATCCACCCGCGGCAGCGGCAGCTTGCCGTCGCGGCGCAGCCAGTCGGAGTCGATGTCCGCCGACGAGGCGACGACCTGGCTCACGACGCTCGACGGAAACAGCCGCCGCCACTCCGCCTCGTCGAAGGCAAAGATGTTGGTGTCGAACGGAAATTCGAGCGGCCGATTGAACGTCAGGCAGGTGGTCACGGCTCGCAGATCGATGGAGCGCTGGACGCCGTCGAACTGATCCGCGAACGCCGCGGGCGGCGGCGCGGCGTGCAGGTCGCGGAAGGTCAGATGCTGACCATCGGGCAGGCCCGCGATGCGGTCGATCCAGCCCGACAGCCAGGGCGTGAGCGCATCGTGCGCCATGCCGGAGCTGACACCCATGTCATTGTCGCGCAGCGGCTGAAAAAACTTGCGCCGCGAGCGCTTGCTGCGCAGCCGCCACACGAGGCCGACTTTGGTGCCGAAGCCGTCCTCGCCCTTGATGAACTTCAGCGCACAGTCGAACAGGGTCTTGGTATCGGGCTCAGGCGTGAACAGCCGCAGCAGGCGACCTTCGCTTTTCAGCTCATCAACGATCTGCGCGAACATGTCGAACCCGGCGTCGCTGCCGGTGTGGCGCCGCCGATACTCCGCGGCGGCAGCCAGTACCGCGGCGATGGCGCCGGCGGAGGTCCCGCCGATGCCGACGAGATGCATGCGCTTCGCGATTTCGACGACGGCGTCCGGATAAACGACGCCGCTGGCAAGCCCGCCTTTCATGACGAGATCGCAGCAACCGCTGATGGGCTGGGCGGGGGGCATAACGACACTCCTTGTCGGCAGGATCGGATTGAGGTGCGCGGCCAGGCTGGCCGGACACGCCGATCCTATCAGAACCCCCAGTCCGACACCGGCGTGAGAGTCGTTCCACGATCAAAGGAACGCGGAGCCCTCCGCCGAAGCAACGAAGAACCTAGACCATTGCGCGAAAGCGGAAGCAACTGCGAACGCAGTTGCCAGCATTTCTCGTCTGCAAAGACGAGAAATGCATAGACAGAAGCGGAAGCGATTGCGGAGGCAATCGCAAGCTTTTCGCGCCTGCAAGGCGCGAAAAGCATAAAGGAAACTACTCAGGCAAACCCAGCACGCGCTTCGCGATGATGTTCGACTGCACCTCGCTGCTGCCGCCGTAGATCGTCGTGGTCCGCCAGTGCAGGAACTCTTCCGTCGCCTTGATTTCTTCCGCACTGAAATCCACATCGTCCGCGACGGCATCGGGCGCGCTCAAACCGCGGGAACCCATCAGCTCGCGCTTGAAGTCGGCAGTGTCGCGCTGCAGCGCCGCACCAACCAGCTTGAAGATCGAGGTCGCGGCACCCGGGGTGCCCGATTTGTTTTCCTCGTTGACGCGCTTGGCCGTTAGCTGGAAAGCCTCGCGGTGCATGTTCATGGACAGCACGCGGCGCCGCACGTCGTCGTCATCGATGTGCCCGTGCTTGGTCTCGCCGATGTAGTCCTTCGCGACGCGCACCAGCGTCTTGCCCGGATCGGAGGCGCGCGCGCCACCGGTCAGCCCACCGATGCCCGAGCGCTCGAACTGCAGCAGGCGCTTGCCGATGGTCCAGCCCTTGTTCAGTTCGCCAACCAGATCCTCCTTCTGCGCGATCGCGTCGTCGAAGAAGGTCTCGCAGAACGGCGAAGTTCCCGAGATGAGGCGAATCGGCTTGGTGGTCACGCCCGGCTGGTCCATGGTCAGCAGCATGAAGCTGATGCCCTCGTGCTTAGGCACGTCGGGATCGGTGCGGACCAGGATGAACATCCAGTCGGCGGTGGCGGCACCCGAGGTCCAGATCTTCTGGCCATTGATCACATAGTGGTCGCCGCGGTCCTCGGCGCGCGTCTTGAGTGCTGCGAGGTCCGAGCCGGCGTTCGGCTCCGAGTAGCCCTGGCACCACTGCACCTCGCCGCGGGCGATCTTCGGCACGTGGCGCGCCTTCTGCTCCTCGGTGCCATATTCCAGCAGCGTGGGGCCGATCATCGAGGTGCCCATGCCCATCAGCGGAGAGCGGGCCTTGAGCTCGCTCATCTCCTCGAACAGCACCTTGGCCTGAGGCGCGCTCAGGCCACCGCCGCCGTACTCGGTGGGCCAGGTCGGCGCGGTCCAGCCGCGCTCGGCCATGCGCTCGAGCCACAGCGCGGTGTCTTTCTCCAGCACGATCTTGCTTGAGCCATTAGGGATCTGGCCGGGTCCACGGGCGCCCTTGGGGCAGTTCTTCTTCAGCCACGCGGCGGTCTCGGCGCGGAAATCTTGTAACTCGGACATCGGGGACTCCTTGGGACCAGACCGGCGCGGCGGGGACAGCTTGAACGCAACACGGCCGGTTATCGACTGCACAGCCCATCGACTTTAGGTGGCCGTCCGCGCCGGCGCAATCGAGTCCGACCAGAAATTCGCCACGCGCGCCGGGTTCCTGGGTGCATCCTGCCCGATCACACCGAGCCGTTTTCTCCTGCGGCGGCCGGTTTTCCACCTGTTTCGATCCATGTCCGGGTCGCTGCTCGATACCAGCCTAGAGCAGGCCTTTTTGATTCCCTTGGCCAAACCGGTATCTTTAAGGTTCATTGAGAGGGAGGTTGAGACGATGAGCGAACAGCCACTACCGGCGGTTCCATTCCTGAAGATTCCCGAGAACGCGGACCCGTACCTCGAGGGTTACAAGTGCGGCGCCTGCGGCGTGATCTTCCTCGGCAAGCGCAGCGTGTGCTCCAAGTGCCACGCCCGCGACCAGATGAACCCGGTGACGCTGGCGCAAACCGGCAAGCTGTACTCGTATTCCATCGTGCACCGGTCGTTTCCCGGCATCGAGGTGCCCTACATCTCTGCCATCGTCGATCTGGACGACGGCGCGACGGTGAAGGGCAACCTGATCGGCGTCGAGCCCGACCCCGAGGCCATCGAGTTCGGCATGGAGGTCGAGGTCGTGTTCGACGACGCGCTCGGGCGCAAGGACAGCGACGGCAATTCCTATCTCGCGTACTTCTTCAAACCCAAGGCAGCTTAATCAGGCAGGCCGATAGTCGGCCCGCAAGAGGAGAGATCACATGACAGACGCATACATAGTTGGCGTGGACATGATCAAGTTCGGCCGCTTCCCCGACCGTACGGTGCCTCAGATCGGCGCGGAGGCCGCGCTGCTGGCGCTGGACGACTGCGGGCTGGGCATCGGCGACATGCAGGCGCTGTACTGCGGCAACCTTGGCCAGGCGAGCGGCATGGTCGGCCAGCGCATCCTGCAGGAGATCGGCCAGACCGGCGTGCCGGTGGTCAACGTCTCCAACGCCTGCGCGACCGGCGCCACCGCGTTCCGCGAGGCCTGGACGTCCGTGAAGGCGGGCCTGTACGACGTGGTGCTGGCGGTGGGCGTCGAGCAGATGGGCAAGGGCCTGCTCGGCGGCGCCGGCGGCGCGAAGGGCATTCCGAAAGAAGGCCTGTTCGGTTCCGGCACCATGCCGGCCGTGTTCGCGGAAGCGGGCATGGAGCACGCCAGCAAGTACGGCACGACCTTCGAGCAGTTCGCCAAGGTGTCGGTGAAGAACCACCACCACTCGACCCTGAATCCGAAGGCGATGTACCAGATCGAAACGCCGCTCGAGACGGTCATGAACGCCGAGATGATCTCCTATCCCAACACCAAGCTGATGTGCTCGGTGAACGTTGACGGCTCGGCGGCCGCCGTGATCTGCAGCGAGGCCAAGGCGAAGGAGCTGGGCCTGATGGATCGCGCCGTGAAGGTGCGCGCCTCGGTGCTGACCTCCGATCCCTATCAGGAGCGCGATCTGGTCATGCCCGACGTCAATAGCTGCACGCGACTCGCGGCCAAGCAGGCCTACGAGATGGCCGGCATCGGGCCGGAAGACGTCGACCTGGTGGAGCTGCACGACTGCTTCGCGACCGCCGAGATCCTGCACTACGAGAACCTCGGCCTGTGCAAGGACGGCGAGGCGGGACGCCTGATCGACGAGGGCGAGGTGGCGCTCGGCGGGCGCGTGCCGGTCAACGTCTCCGGCGGCCTGCTGTCGAAAGGCCACCCGCTGGGTGCCACCGGCATCGCCAACATCTATGAGGTGTCGACACATCTGCGCGGCGAAGCCGGCAAGCGCCAGGTCGAGGGCGCACGCATCGGCCTGACCCACGTGATCGGCCTGGGCAGCGCCTGCGGCATCCACGTGCTGGAGAAGGTATAGCCAGGAGCCAGGCGCAGCCTGGCTCCCGCCTCGCCAGCAGCTTGCTTGCAAGCTGCGAGAGAGTCGGGGTTAGAGTGGGGGTCAGAGTCGTGACTCTGAC
>JBCCGT010000021.1:0-96623 GCA_039029135.1 Pseudomonadota bacterium
ACCTACTATCGCAAGGCGCCGTCGATCCCCGACGCGCACTACAATCTGGCGCGCCTGTTCGAGGTGCGCGGCAACGAGCTGGCGGCGCTGCGTCACATGCGCGAGTATCGCCGCCTGCTGGAGCGCGAACTGCAGGACCGCTAGCGCGCCGGCTGGCGTCGCGCTACAGCTCCGCGCAGATGTGTCCGCCGTCGATCACGATGGTCGATCCGGTCATGTAGGCGGACGCGTCCGATGCGAGCAGCAGCAGCGCGCCGTCCAGGTCGGGAAACTCACCGTAGCGGCGCTGTGGAATGCGCTTGCGGAACGCCTCCGACTGGTCGCTCTCCAGCAGCAGACGACTGAGGTCGGTCAGGAAATAGCCGGGCGCCAGCGCGTTCACCCGCACGCCGTAGCGTGCGCCTTCCAGCGCCATCACCTCGGTGGCTTTCTTCACTGCGGCCTTGCTGACGGCGTAGGGAAACTGGCCTTTGATGGTGCGCCAGGCCGTGATGGAGCTGACGTTGATGATGTTGCCCGCGCGCTCGGTTTGCGCGGCGCACCATTCGCTGTACAGCTTCGACAGCCGCCACACGGACTTCAGGTTGGTGTCGAGTACCGCGTCCCAGTCGTCCTCGTCGATCGTCAGATAGGTCTTGGCGCCGGCCTCGATCCCGGCGTTGTTGACCAGGATGTCGGCGCCGCCGAACACCTCCAGCGCGCTCGCGAGGAAGCGCTCGAGCGATGCGGCGTCGTTGACGTCGAGGGCTATGCCGTGGGCGCGGCCGCCGTCCCAGTCGTTGATCTGCGCGACGCGATCTTCGATTTTCTCGACGCGGCGCGCGCCGAGCAGGACATTGGCGCCCGCCGCGGCCAGCACGCCCGCGAAGTGGTGGCCGAATCCCGATGAGGCGCCCGTGATCAGGGCGGTCTTGCCCGCGAGGCTGAACAGGTCGGGGCGCTGGTGCGGAGAGGAACTCATGGCGTGCTCGGTGAATCTGCGGCGCACGGATGATGGCTCGGCGCCGTGCCGGGCGCAATTCGATCGCGCGGGCAGCGTCGCATTGCGCGCGACGAGGGGAGTTGGCTAGGCTCTGCGCGATCCTCTGACGCGCGAGGACGCGCGAGCGTAACCATGCACATCACGACCGCTCATTTGCGACAGATCGCCACGCTGCCAACGCCTAGCCTGCTGCTGGATGAAGTGGCCATGGGTGCCAATATCGAACGCATGGACGCGGCCATCGCTGCGGCCGGGATTCGGCTGCGACCGCACGTGAAGACCTGCAAGAGCGAGCCGATCGTCGAGCGTATGCTTGCGACCCACACCGAGCCTCGCATCGCCGTGTCAACGCTCGCGGAGGCGCGTGCGTTCGCGGCGGCGGGTTATGCGGACATTCTGTACGCGGTCGGTATCGTGCCGGGCAAGTTCGCGGAGCTCGCCCGCCTGCAGGCCGCCGGTGCGCGCCGGCTCGCCGTCATCCTCGACAGCCTGGCCATGGCGGACGCGCTGGCCGCGTGGGAAGGAGAGCCGCTCGGTGTGTTTATCGAAATCGACGTGGACGGCGGGCGGGCGGGAATACGCGCCGACGATCCGTCGCTCGACGTCCTCGCCGCGCGCGTTGCCGGCGCGCCGAACCTTGAGCTGCGCGGCCTTATGACCTACGCCGGCGCCGCCTATCACTGCAAGAGCAGCGCCGAAATTGAATCGCTCAGTCGCCGCGAGCGGCACTTGGCGCTCGCCGCCGCGCAGCGCCTGCGTGGCGCCGGTTTACCCTGTCCCGAGATCAGCGTGGGCTCGACGCCCACCACGCTCGCAGGCGGCGACTTTGCGGGCATCACCGAGGCGCGCGTCGGCGTGTATGTGTTCTTCGACGTCGTCATGCAGCGGCTCGGCGTCTGCGACTACGCCGACGTGGCGCTCGGAGTCGTCGCCTCTGTGATCGGTCACCGCCCGGGCGAGCTGGTCATCGATGCCGGTTGGATGGCGCTGTCCAGCGAACGCGCAGATACTGACGGCAGCGGGCTCGGGGTCGTGCTGGCGCTGCCGGACGCCGCCGGCGACGTCGTCGAGGCGCCGGGCGCCATGATCGTGCGAGGCGCAAATCAGGAGCACGGCATCGTGGCCCGCGTGGACGGCGAGCCCATACACACGAGCCGCTTTCCCATCGGCTCCCGGCTGTGCGTGCTGCCGATTCACGCCTGCGCGACGGCGGCGCAGTTCGATCGCTACGAGCGGCTTGGCGCGCCCGACGAGCCCTGGTCGCGGTTCGGCGGCTGGTAGCGTCGCGCGCGACCGCCTCCCGGCCGGCTGGACTAGTCGCCTTCCGACCCGCCTTGCTACCCGTCTGGCCGACGGCGGCGCATAACCATATGTAGAAATGATCCTTTGGATCCCCGGCCGGTCCGCTAGTATGCGAGCGATGAATACCTCCTCAGCATACGTTCAGGTGGCGCGCCCGGCGGCAAGCCCGCGTGCCCTGCATTCGGCCGAAGCGGACGCCCGTCGTCCGGTCGCTGCTCGAATGGGTTTCGGATGTATGCGCCAGGCGATCGTGACCTCCCTCGCGATCGCCGTTTTCGCCGCCTATCTGGCCACACCCTGGCTGGTTTGATCGCCTCCTGATTGCCTCCTGACCGCCTCCTGACAAGGGAGGCCGGCGCTGGGGCGCGGCGCAAACCGCCACTCGCCCTTAGGCGAGCCAGGCGCTAAGGAAAGCACCAAAAGTTATTTTTCGCCCCACCTGTGAGTGCGTAGCCTTGCGTGTTCCGGTCACATCCAGGGTGCGGTGCTTGCAGAACTCCGGCGCCCGAGTGACGGCGCAGGAGCAGAGATTACGATGTACCAATACGACGACACCGACAGGGCGTTGCTCAAGCAGCGTCTGGATCAGTTCCGCGATCAGACCGAGCGCTTTCTCGCCGGTGACATCCCCGCGGACGAGTACCAGCAACTGCGATTGCGCAACGGCGTGTACCTGCAGCGGCATGCGCCGATGCTGCGGGTAGCCATCCCCTATGGGACCTTCACCTCAGAGCAGATGCGCGCCCTCGCGCGGGTGGCCGACGAGTACGATCGCGGCTTCGGCCACATGACCACGCGTCAGAACATGCAGTTCAACTGGATTCCGCTCGAGCGTATTCCGGATGCCCTCGAAGAACTGGCCGAACACGGGATGCACGCCATCCAGACCAGCGGTAGCTGCATCCGCAACATCACGACCGATCCGCTGGCCGGTGCGGTGGCGGATGAGACGGAAGATCCGCGGCCCTGGTGCGAACTGATGCGTCAGTGGTCGACCTTTCATCCCGAATTCAACTGGCTGCCGCGCAAGTTCAAGATCGCCCTCAGCGGCGCTGAGGCCGACCGAGCGGCCATCGAGGTGCACGACATCGGCCTGCGTCTGCGTCACGACGCCGCCGGTGAGTCGATCTTCGACGTCTGGGTCGGCGGCGGCCTCGGCCGCACGCCGCACGTCGGCAAGGTCATTCGCGAGGGCGTGCCCGGCGCCGAGCTGCTGCGCTACTTGGAGGCCGTCCTGCGCGTCTATAACCGTCACGGTCGACGCGACAACAAGTACAAGGCGCGCATCAAGATTCTGGTCAACGCGCTGACGATCGACGTCTTTCGCGAGCAGGTGGATGCCGAGTACGAGCAGACCCGGCAGTTCGTGCAGAGAATCGAGCCGGCAGACATCGAACGCGTCCGCGCCATGTTCGCGACGGCCCTGCCGCGCGAGGACGTGGTCGCGGCCGCACCCGTGGAAGTGCCGCGTACCTTTGAGGTGTGGCGCAAGCAGAACACGCGCGCGCACAGAACGCCGGGGTATCGCGTGGTGCTGATCTCGCTGAAGAACCCGAAGCTGCCGGCTGGCGATATCACGGCGGCGCAGATGCGCGGCGTGGCGGCGCTGGCAGACGAGCTGACCGGCGGCGACATACGCTCTACCCACGATCAGAATCTGGTGCTCGCGGACGTGCCGGAACGCGCGCTGTTCTCGCTCTGGCAGCGCCTCGGGGAACTGGATCTCGCAATCGCGAACATCGGCACTCTAGCGGACATGATCGTCTGCCCGGGGCTCGACTTTTGCTCGCTGGCCAACGCGACCTCGATTTCGATCTGGGACCAGATCAACGAGCGCATCGACGACATCGATTACCTGCACGATCTGGGCGACGTGAAGGTGCGCATCTCCGGCTGCATGAACGCCTGCGGCCATCATCACGTTGCCGACATCGGGATTCTGGGCGTCGATAAGAAGGGCGTGGAGTGGTACCAGCTCACGCTGGGCGGACGCTCGCAGCGCGGCGCGCGCATCGGGCAACGGCTCGGCCGCGCGGTGGCCAAGGCCGATGTCGCCGAGGCGGTGCAGCGCATTCTCGATACCTATACCGCAGAGCGGCAGGGGGAAGAGTCCTTCGTGGACACCCTGGATCGCATCGGCATGGAACCCTTTCAGGAGCGTGTCTATGCAACTGCTGCGTGATGGTCGGCTGACCGCGCTGTCGGTGGCGCGGATCGACGACGAGGCGGAAGCGGCGCAGAGGCTCGTGTCGCTCGCGGACTTCGATGGCGCGCCCGGGACGGCGGTCCTCGTCGAGCCGGACAGCGATACCAGCGTCGCCTCACCCATGCTGCTCGATCAGGAACGGATCTACATCGATTTTCCTGTCTTCACCGATGGTCGCGGCTACAGCCACGCGCGGACGCTGCGTCTGCTGCACGGCTACGCCGGCGAGTTGGTAGCGTTCGGCGACGTCCGCCGCGATCAGGTCGAATTCATGCTGCGCGTCGGCATCGATGCGTTTGCGGTTGCCGACGACGTCGATGCCGACGCCCTGGTACAGGCGCTCGACGAGCTGTCGCACACCGTCGGACATCGCTTCTACGCGGGTGCCGTCGCGCCCGCCGAGGCGCGGCCGTGACGCTAACGCGCGAACAGTTCGAGGCCGGTAATCTGGCACTCGCGGACGCCGACCCGGAGACCGTGATCGACTGGATTCTGCGCCGGGTCGAACGTCCCATGGTGACGACCAGCTTCGGCCGCCACTCGGCGGTCCTGCTCGACATGGTGGTCCGTCGGTTGCCGAACATCCCGGTCGTCTGGGTCGATCACGGCTTCAACACCACCGAAACCTATCGCTTTGCCCGGCGGCTCATTGAGCGCCTCGATCTCAACATGCAGATCTATGCGCCCCTCGAGTCGCCCGCATGGATCACCGCGACCCTGGGCGGCGTACCGGACGTTGGCGAGCCGCTGCACGAGGACTTCACGCGGCGCGTAAAGCTCGAACCCTTCGAGCGTGCCCTCGCGGAGTTGAAACCCGATGCCTGGTTGACCGGCATACGCGGCGAAGAGACCGCGCTGCGCGGCAGCCTCGGACGCCTGTCCATGGACGGCCGCGGGCTGCTCAAGGTCGCGCCGCTGATCGCCTGGCGCGAGTCGGACTGCGATACCTACCTCGCGCGTCGCGACCTGCCGAGCGAGCCCAACTACTTCGACCCGACCAAGGGCCTGGGCAACCGGGAGTGCGGGCTGCACCGGCCGGGGGTGGCGGCTTAGGTTGTTTATGCCGGCGCATAGCGCCGGCTGCGACTGCGTCCGCAGTCGCTTCCGCATTCGCGGAAGGTGGAGGTTGTTTGGGGCTGGCGGGAAATGGGTGGTCGAGTGTGGTGCCTGCGACTGTGCTTGGCGTCGGCTGCGAACGTTTCCGCGCTGTTTATGCCAGCGCTTAGCGCTGGCGGCGACTGCGTTCGCAGTCGCTTCCGCTTTCGCGGAATGTGGAGGTTGTTGGGGCTGCTGGGTTTGGGTCGTTGGGTGTGCTTTTTGTCTGCGCCCTTTAATCTTTGCGCACTGCTAGCGATCATCTGAGCGATGGACTATCTGCCCGTATTCCTGAATCTGCGCGAGCGGCGTCTGCTGGTGGTGGGCGCCGGCAACGTAGCGGCGCGTAAGGCCGACTTGCTTGTGCGCGCGGGCGGGGCGCTGACCGTAGTTGCGCCCGGCGCCAGCGACGCCATGCAGGCGTTGCTGAAGCGCTGCGATGGCCGGCTGATCGCGCGGGAGTTCGAGGCTCGCGATCTCGACGGCATGAGCCTTGTGCTCGCGGCGACCGACGACGAAGCCGTCAATCGGGCCGTGTACGCGGCCGCCACCGAACGCGGCATTCCGGTCAACGTCGCCGACGTGCCGGAGCTGTGCAGCTTCATCTTGCCCGCGATCGTCGATCGTTCTCCCGTCGTCGTCGCCGTGTCGACCGGTGGTCGTTCGCCGGTACTGGCGCGCCACGTCAAGGCCCTGCTGGAGCGCGCGCTGCCGGCCGGGCTCGGTCGCTTCGCGGCGATTCTGGGCGCCGTACGCAAGACCGTGCAGCAGCGGCTCGATGGAGTGACCGAGCGGCGTCGCTTCTGGGACAGCGTCATCGACGGGCCGATCGGCAGACGCGCGTTGGCCGGCGAAGCTGGCATAGAGGCGGCCATCGAATCGGCGCTGAGCGCCTGGGAGACGACGCGCGGCGTAGAGACGGGCATGGTCGCCCTGGTCGGGGCCGGACCCGGGGATCCTGAGCTGATGACGTTGCTCGGCCAGCGACTCCTGAAGCGCGCCGACGTCGTGCTCTACGATCGCCTGATACCGGAACGCCTGCTCGACCTGTGCCGACGCGAGGCTGAGCTGGTCTACGTCGGTAAGCAGGCGCTGTCTCACGTCGTTCCTCAGGAAGAGATTGGTGCGATGCTGGTGCGCTATGCGCGCGCCGGCGCTCGAGTCGTGCGTCTGAAGGGCGGCGACCCTTTCATCTTCGGGCGCGGCGGCGAGGAGCTGGAAGCGCTGATCGATGCGGGCGTGGACTTCCAGGTCGTTCCCGGCATCTCAGCGGCGAACGGCTGCGCCGCCTACGCCGGCATTCCGCTGACCCACCGCGACCATGCCATCGGCGTCAGCTTCTGGACGGGACACATGAAGGACGGCGTCCTCGACCTGCCGTGGACGCGCATGGCGACCACGGGACACACGCACGTAATCTTCATGGGTCTGAAGTCGCTGCCCGAGGTGGCGCGTCTGCTGATGCAGCACGGCGCCGCGCCCGAGGTGCCGGCCGCCATGGTGTCGGCGGGGACCACCAGCGCGCAGCGCGTCGTCAGCGGTACGCTGGCGACGCTGCCCGATCTCGCGGCGGCGGCAAAGCTGCCGTCGCCCGCGCTGCTGATCGTCGGCGACGTGGTGGGGTTACGCGAGCGAGTGGGCTGGTTCGAGCCGGCGACCCAGCTCGATGAGTTTCCATTTCCGGTGCACTCTTTATAGCCGGCGCTTTGCGCCGGCTGCGACTGCGTCCGCAGTCGCTTCCGCTATCGCACTCTTTATGCCGGCGCGTTGCGCCGGCTGCGAACGCCTCCGCGTTCGCTTCCGCATTCGCGGAATGGTCTGGGGTTTTGGGGCTGGTGGGGTCGGTAATTTGGGGGTCTTGATTCTTCCGGCGGCGTTTACTCTACGGTGATGGTGATCTTCTCGGAGATCACGGGGTTGTCGTGGGGGATGTGGACGTAGTTACCGAGTAGTAGCTGCAGCGAGTGCTCGCCGGGGGGCAGGGTCAGCGTTGCCTCCGTCTGGCCGCCGCCGTAGTGGACGATCTGTTCGGTGGCGGGCAGCGGGATACTCATGTCCGGGAGTTCGTCCAGGTCGATCAGGATGTGATGGTGGCCGGTGTTGGGCCGATCTTCGCCGGCGGGCGCGATCGCCATGCCGTTGAGGCCGAAGCGCACAGTGAACGTCTCACCGACCGTCGCGCCGTTCGCGGGCTCGACGAAGAACACGCGGGCGTCCGCCGGCGCCTTCGATAGCAGGCTCGCCGGAAGGACCGGATTGGCGGGCTGCGCCGTCGCAGGCTCTGCGGCGGCGCCTGCGGCCGGCTCCGCGGCGCTAGGCGGCGCTGTCGTCGAATTGTCGCAGGCGCTGAGTATCAGCAGAGCGGCCGGGATCAAAACGGCGAGTTTTGCGTCTAACATGGGCATTGGTCGTGGCTCCCCAGCGGGCATTGAGACACGACGAGAATAACCAAACGAGAACCGCTAGACGATGCTCAACCGTCGCCGCTTCATTGCCGCTTCCGTCTCTGCCGCGGCCGGGCTGCTGCTGCCGCCCTGGGCGCGCAGCGGCCTGCGCGCCGATCTCAGCGGTCTCGTACCGGTCGACGGCGTTATGGATCTCACGGTGGATCACGCGATGCCGAGGGTGGAGGGCCGCGCCGCGCACGCCGTGCTGGTGAATGGTCAGCTACCGGCGCCGCTTCTGCGCTGGCGCGAAGGCGAGGACATCACGCTCAACGTCAGCAATCGGTTGGACGAGGATACGTCGATTCACTGGCACGGCATTCTGCTGCCGTTTCATATGGACGGCGTGCCGGGGGTGTCCTTCCCCGGCATACGGCCCGGTGCGACCTTTTCCTATCGCTTTCCGGTTCGCCAGGCGGGCACCTACTGGTATCACAGCCATTCCGGTCTGCAGGAGCAGCAGGGTCACTATGGCCCGCTGATCAT
The DNA here is from genome assembly GCA_039029135.1 of Pseudomonadota bacterium. GTDB lineage: Bacteria > Pseudomonadota > Gammaproteobacteria > Pseudomonadales > Azotimanducaceae > JALZVT01. Next base: position 8,516 of record JBCCGT010000021.1, read on the forward strand.
CGACCCCGCTGACGCGGATCCAGTCGAGTTCGATCGCGAACTGGTGGTCGTGCTTTCCGACTGGGCATTCGACCATCCGCACCGCATCTTCGCGCGGCTGAAGCGCATGAGCGATTTCTACAATCGCCAGCAGCGTACCTTTCAGGACTTCAGGCGCGATGTGGAAGAACTGGGGCTGGCGGGTGCGGCCGGCGAACTGGGCATGTGGCATCGCATGCGGATGAACCCGACGGACATCGCCGATGTGACCGGCTCGGTTTACACCTACCTGATCAACGGCCACGGCCCGCTGGACAATTGGCAGGGCCTGTTTCAGCCCGGCGAGCGGGTGCGCGTGCGGTTCATCAACGCCGCGGCCATGAGCATCTTCAACGTGCGTATGCCCGGGCTGCCGATGACCGTCGTACAGGCGGACGGTCTGGCGGTGAAACCGGTGACCGTGGACGAGTTTCAGATCGGCGTCGCCGAGACTTTTGACGTGATCGTGGAACCGGCGGATCGCGCGTATGCGCTGGTCGCGGAGAGCAACGATCGCTCCGGTGCGGCCTTCGGCACGCTGGCGCCGCACGCGGGCGTCGTCGCCGAACGTCCGGCGCTGCGCCCGCGACCGCTGCTGACCATGAAAGACATGGGCATGGATCACAGCGGCCACAGCGGCCACGGTGGCCACGCGAATCACGGCGGGCAAAACGACCGCGAGGCGAAATCGGCCGACGCGCATGCTGGCCACAAAGGCCACAAAGGCCACAAAGGCCACGAGGGTCACAAGCAGCAACCGGCGGCAGATGAGCACCAGGGCCATCGCGGCCATCACGGTGGAGGCAGCGCCCAGGACAGGTCACCCGCCGAAGGGCAGGTCGCGGCGACCGCCGACGACGGCCAGGCCAGCGGCGGCGTGCGGCGTGGTCCGGGGGTCGTCAACGTGGCGGAAAACCCGGTAAATCGGCTGCACGAACGCCCGGTCGGGCTTGAAGACGTGCCGCATCGGGTGCTGGTCTATACCGATCTGGAAAGCCTCGCCCCCAATCCCGATAAACGCGCGCCGCAGCGCGAGTTAGAGCTGCACCTGACCAGCAACATGGAGCGCTACATGTGGTCCTTCGATGGCCGCAAGTTCTCCGAGGTGCGCGAGCCCATACCGTTCACGCTGGGCGAGCGGCTGCGCCTCACCCTGGTCAACGACACGATGATGCCGCACCCGATACATATGCATGGCATGTTCTTCGACGTGGTGACCCGTCCGAACGCGCATCATCACCATCACAAACCGCGTAAACACACGATCGTCGTGAAGCCGGGCGAAAAGCTGTCGGTGGACATCACGGCGGACGCGCCGGGCGACTGGTCCTTTCACTGTCATCTGCTGTACCACATGCACGCGGGCATGATGCGCGTCGTGGCGATTCGACCGCTCGCGTGAAGCTGCCGTCGATGTCGCGCTCGTACTTCGCCGCATCGCTAGCGGCGCTGCTCTGTGTCGCCAGTTTCGCATCTGCCGAGGCGCCGCCGGCCGGAACGATGGCCGCTGACGATCTCTTCGACGCCGATGAGATGGCCGCCGTGCGCGAGCGACTCTGGGCCGAGCACGGCGCGCAGCGCATCGGCTTCTTTCTGCTGGAGCGTTTTGAGGTCGGCGACGGCGGCGGAGCGCCGCTCGGTTGGGAAGCGCAGGGTTGGTACGGCACCGACCGCTGGCGCGCGGTGCTCGAAACCGAAGGGGAGCGCGGCGACGAGGACGAGGCGGAGATCATGCTCGGCGTGCGCCGCGCCTGGCGGCCGTTCTGGGATCTGGAGGCGGGCGTGCGGCACGATGACGATGACGCGCAGCTCGCCCTCGGCGTGCGGGGCCTCGCCCCCTATTGGTTCGAGGTCGCCGGTCAGTTCTTCATCGACGGCGAGGGCGATACGCTCGCGCGGCTGGAGCTCGAGTATGACTGGCGGCTGCGCCAGCGTCTGCTGCTGCAGCCGCGCGTGCAGCTCGATCTGGCGCTCATGGACGACGGCGCGGTGCGGGGCGGCGACCTGGGGGTTGAGGTCGGCTTGCGCCTGCGGCTCGAGCGCAATCGCTTTGCTCCCTACCTCGGCGTGGAATGGGAACAGGCCCTCGAGCGGCGACCGGACGCCGGGCGCCGTGGCTGGAAGGCGCTGGTGGGCGTGCGCGCCTGGCTATAGCGCGCGAACGCCCGGAAGGGTTGTATCAGCCGCCAGCCATCAGGCGCGCCTTGAAGCGCCGCATGCCCTGTAGCCAGCGGTCGTAGTCGCTCGCCTTGCGCTGGAAATAGGTTTCGACCTCCGGGTGCGGCAGCACCAGGAAGCGGCCCTCGCGGACCGCGTCCAGGCAGTCGCGTGCGACCGCATCGGGTTCCAGCACGCCGTCGCCGCTGGCCTGGCCGCTGCTGCGCTTGCCCGGGGCCGCGATGTCCTGGCTGCCGCGCCGGGCGTTTTCGACGATGTTCGTGCGCACCGCCTGCGGACAGAGCACGGACACGCCGATGTTCTGATCTTGATAGTTGATGCTGATCCACTCGGCCAGCGCCACCGCCGCGTGCTTGGATACCGCGTATGGACCCGAATCCATCTGCGTCAGCAGCCCCGCAGCAGACGCCGTGCTCAGCAGATAGCCGCCGCCGCGTTCGACCATGTGCGGAATGACGGCGCGGGCCGCGTTCAGGTGCGACCAGGTGTGCACCTCCATCATCTTGCGCCATTCGTCGGTGGCTAGATCGAGCCCGCCGCCCTGACCGTAGCCGGCGTTGGAAACGAACAGATCGAGCGAGCCCTGTGCTGCGATCGTGTCGGTCACCAGGGTTTCGATCGCCGCCTCGTCGGCGACGTCGAGCGCCATCGCCGACGCCTTCACGCCGATCATCTCCGCGGTTGCGGCGGCGTTCTCGCCGTTTAGGTCGGTGCAAACCACATGTTTGCCGCCCTGGCGGATGATTTCCTCGGCGAGCGCGCGGCCTATGCCTGAGCCAGCGCCGGTGACGACGGCGACGGTATCGGTGATCTCCATGCTGGGCCCTCTTCCCTGCGATCGAGTTGGGTCGAGTGTAGCAAGTCCCGTTGCGCGGTTCGCCACGCTGGCCTAGAACGGTTTGTCGCGGGTGGGCAGCTCGCTCAGCGCGTAGCGCGGCAGCTTGCGCTTCGCCGCGTCGATCTCCGGCGTCGAGCGCAGGCGCGGTCCGGAGTAGCCGGGTTCGAACACGCGATGCGGGTCGTCGCCGTTGTGAAAGCCCAGATAGCTGCCGCCGAAGTCATAGCCGATCAGTCGCCGCAGCGGCTCGGAGAACGCTTGGGCGACCTCCGGCGGATGGGCGAGATACTGGTTTTCTTCCTGGCGCAGCCAACCCAGGCTGTACTGCAGCGCGAGACCCGTGCGGGTCCGATCGCTATTGTTGGCGCCGCCGCCGTGCAGGGTGCCCCCCAGGTAAACGAGCGCCGAGCCCAGTGGCATCTGCGCGCTGCGGATCTCCGCCGGCTGTGCTTCGCGGTCCTCTGGCCAGCGATGGCTGCCGGGCACGACCTGGGTGCCGCCGTTGGCCTGATCGAACTCGGACAGCGCCCACATGGTCGGCATGAGCGTGATGATGTCGCGATGGGAGAGGGGATAGAGGTCACCGTCGCGGTGCAGCGACTGCGCGCGTTCGCCCGCTTCGAGATGCATCACGCCGGAAAAATTGAGCTGATAGTTGGTGGCGTGGCGCAGCAGCGTGCCCGCGGCGAGCGCGAGGATAGCAGGGTGCGTGACGAGTTCGCGCGCGGCGACCGATTTCTTCAGGACACCGCCGAGTCGCTTGGTTCGCGCGCCCAGGAACGCGTCGTGACCGAAGGGTGCGGCGTCGATGTGGGCGGCGAGCTGCTGTTGGGTCTGGCGGGCCAGATCGACGGCCAGCGCTTCGATGATCAGATAGCCCTGGTCCAGCAGACGGTCCAGCATGTCTGTGGCCGGCATGTCCGGCGGGACGACGTTGAGCGAGACGTCTTGCGCGGCATTCGGCATGTTCATGCTGGCACCCTGAGAGCACGCTGGGACTCTAGGGTACACCTGATTCGCTGCGCCGGTGACGCACCCAGTCAGACGGCCTGTCCGGCCGTCGCCGCGCGAGCGCTCGACTCGCGCGGCGATTGTCGCGGCCCGTTGCATTGGCGGGCTGCCGGATGCGTCGTCGGGCTATATCGCGCGCAGCAGCAGGCTCAGCATGTCGTCGTTGTCTGCCGGGTCCTGGGCGACGCAGGTCGCCAGGCGCTCGCCCGGCGTCGCGGCGGGCACGACCTGACAGGCGACCGCGCCGCGATTGCCGTCGGCGCGAAACTCGCCGCTGACGAACCCGCTGACGGGAAAGTCGAGCGTGCCGAACAGATCGATCTCGAAGCTGCTGACGATGGTCGCGTCGTCGACCGCCGTCAGCACGTCGCCGGTGCAGAGACCTGCGCTGCAGGCGACGCTAATGGGCGCCACGCCGGCGCTGGTCACGTTGTCCGAGAGCACGCCGATGAAGCTGCCGTCGAGCGCATCAATCCCGGTGACCGACGCGCTGGGCATGGCAAGCACGATAGACGTCTCGGCGGGGTCGGGATTGAATGTCTTGACGAGGCCGCCACCGTTGCTGGTCAGGTAGACCGCGGCTGCGTCGTTGACCAGCAGGCCGTCGCTGCACGAGCCCGTGCCCAGATCCAGCTCGCCCAGCGGATTGAAGTTGTTCAGCGAGTATCGCTCGTCGAGGCGTGACTCGCCCGTCGCGGGATCGAACGAGAAGCTGCCCAGCAGCGGTTCGTTGAGATCGTTTGCGTCGATGCTCGCCCCAGGGCGCGCCATAACCCAGTTGCTGTCGAAGGTGTCTGTGGGGCATTCGCCTGCTTCGAGCAGCGAGATGAAGCCCCGATCGAGTGCGGGTTCGGGGCGCAGGAACAGCGCCACGCCCGGCACCTCCAGCGCCCACGCGCCGGAACCGACGGCCGGGGCGTCCATGCCGCTCGCGGCGGTGACGGTAAAGGTGAGGAAGCCACTCGTCAGTTGCTCGTAGGTGCCTTCGACGGTGAGGATGACGGGGGAGGTCGCGGTCGCGCGGCGCTCGATCGTGAATGCGCCTGACGCCAGCAGCGCGACGTCCCAGCGAGAACCGGGGCCCGCGTAATAGCGATCCACCAGCGTTGGGCTGGTGGGAACGACCGGCGGGTCGCTGGGTGGCGGAGCCTGGCTGGTCGTCGAGTTGCCGCCGCAGGCCATGAGCAGAGCAAGCAGCGTTACCGCCGCGATCGCCTGCAGCAGCGTACTGTCCTGGATGGTCTTGCGTTGATGGAGAAAGTGAAATCGCATAGCGCTTGTCCGTTAGCCGTGAGAAGGCCGAACGGTAGGGCGTGGTATGCGGCGCGCTGAATCCCACCAATATGGGTGCTGGAAGAAAACGTGCGCCCGTTCGCGCGGCAAAACGCGAACGGTTTCTCAGCCGGCGGCTCCTTAGCGCCAGCCGGCCTTGTCGAAGACCTGCACCGCCGCGGCCTGGTTGGCGCCGAGGACGGACGCGCTGACGGCGTCTTCGCTGAAATCGCCGAGTTTCGCGATCGGCCCCGTGGCGGTGCCGTTGACCGGGTACTCGTTGTTGCCCTCGGCGAACAGGCGCTGGGCGAAGTCGCCGGTGAGATACTCGAGAAACTTGATGGCGTTGGCGCGATTGGGCGCGTACCGCGTGATACCGGCGCCGCTCAGATTGACGTGGGCGCCGCGCCCGTCTTGATTCGGGAACAGCACGCCGAGATTGGCCACCACCGCCTGGTCCCCGTCGTCGTTGGACCCCAGCAGGCGGCCGATGTAGTAGGTGTTCGCGAGGCTGACGCCGCACTCACCGGCGGCGACCGCCCGGAGCTGGGCGGTGTCGTTGCCCTGCGGCGGCCGCGCGAAGTTGGCAACCACGCCGCGGGTCCAGTCCTCGGCCGCGCTCTCGCCAGCGTGCTCGATGATCGAGGCGAGTAGCGACAGGTTGTATATGTTCGAAGACGAGCGCATGCAGATCCGGCCTCGCAGCGACTCTGCGGCCAGATCTTCGTAGTTCTTGATGCCTTCCGGCAGTCCGGCAGCCTTGTTGTAGACGATCACCCGGCCGCGCTTCGACAGACCGAACCAGGTGTTGTTCGATGCCCGCAGATTGGCGGGCACGCGGGCGTTCAGCGTCGCCGACTGCACCGGCGCGAAGATGCCGGCCTGCCCGGCGCGCCACAGGCGCCCGGCGTCGACGGTGATGAGCATGTCTGCCGGGCTGAATTCGCCCTCGTTGACGATACGCTGCAAGAGAGCGTCGGAACCGCCCTCGATCAGGTTGACGACGATGCCGGTGCGTTCGGTAAACGTGGTGTACAGCGCCATGTCGGTATCGTAGTGGCGGGCGCTGTAGACGTTGACGGCCTCGGCGGCGCGCGCCGCGGCGCTGCCCAGCAGCAGTGCTGCGACGAGTGCGAGCAGTTGCGCGAACACCGCGGGTGCGCGGCCGGAAATGCGTCTATGGCTCATTCTGAAAACTCTTTAAATGAGAACAATTCTCAGTATTGCAGTCGGCGTCTGTCCATACAAGGCGAGGCCCAGTTTCGCGTACACCCTCGTCTTGCCGTCCGTACGGTCTCGGCCAGCACGCGCTCGATCCGCGCCCGGCTCAGACGGCGGCCCAGCGTCATCGCGTCGCGTGGTGAGTGCTGCGCGGGAAGACGAACAGGTTGTCCTCGCGCAGTCGCACGCACAGCGCCGCGCCGGCCCCCGTCGCCGGTCGTTCCGCGACGCGCAGCCGCAGGGTTTGCGCCGCCGCCGCGTTGAGCGTCACGGACAGCAGGTACCCGGAGCCATCGAAGCGCAGATCTTCGAGGCGAGCGTTCGGCGCAGCCTCTGCGATTTCAAGGTCGGACGGCCGAAACCAGACCTCTACCGGCCCGTCGTCAACAGGCCGCGCGAACTCACCCAGCGCGCAGCGCACGCGCCCGTTCGCCGCGTCCCCGCCGACAAACTGGGAACCGCCGAACAGTGCCGCCACGCCTCGCGTCGCCGGCTGGCGCCAGATTTGCTCAGGTGAGTCCAGCTGCTCGATACCGCCGCCACCGAGAACCGCGATTCGGTCGGCGACGTCCAGCGCCTCCTCGGGGTCATGCGTGACGAGCAGCGCGGTGGTGTCGCTCGCCTTCAGCGCCGTCCGAGTCGTCGCTCGCAGCTCGCGCCGCAGCACGGTATCGATGCTGGCGAACGGTTCGTCCAGCAGCAGCACGCTGGGTTCGGGCGCGAGCGCGCGCGCGAGCGCGACCCGCTGCTGCTGTCCGCCGGACAGGGTGTGCGGGTAGCGCGCGGCGTAGCCGTCCAGTCCGACCCGCTGGAGCTGCGCTCGGGCGCGACGCTCGCGCTCGGTCGCATCCAGCCGGTGCAGGCCGAAGCCGACGTTGTCCAGCACGGTCAGATGCGGAAACAGGACGTGATCCTGAAACACGAGACCCACCGGGCGATCTTCCGGCGGCGGCTGCGCGGCGGGCGTTGCGAGCGTCGCTCCGTCGAGCGTGATCTCGCCAACCTGCAGCGCCTCGAGTCCGGCCGCGAGTTTCAGTAGCGTGCTCTTGCCGCTGCCCGACGCGCCGAGCAGACAGAGGATCTCGCCCCGTTCGACCAAGAGATCGACGTCGCGCAGCACGCTGACGTCGTCGTAGCGATGGCTGACGCCGGAGAAGCCGATACTCAATGCCGAAATCTCAAAGCGTGATGCCGAAATAGCGCTCGAACTGTTCGTTGTATTCGGCGTCGCTGAGCTCTTCTCCCATGCCCACCCAGGTCTCGTCGCTCATAGTCGCGCGTCCCTCGAGCATGCCAAAGGCATCGCCGCCAACCGGCCAGCGCAGCTTGTAGGTCGTCGAGCGAATCGCCTCCAAGATAGTGTCGGCTACGGCCTCGGGCGGCGTGCCCTGACGGAATCCAGCGGCGAACATCTTGCCGTTGCGGCGCATGATGTCCCGGTACGGCGATGTCTTGTCGAAGCGCGTCTTGTCCGCCGAGTTGTCGAAGATGTTGGTCATGATGACGCCCGGCTCGACGGCGACGACGCGAACACCGAAGCGCGTAACCTCGTGGGCGAGCGCCTCCGTCAGACATTCGACCGCCCATTTGCTGGCGGAGTAGGGCACCTGGTTCGGAATCGCGAGCCGACCCTCGACCGAGCTGAGGTTGACGATCGTGCCCGCGCCGCGCTCGCGCATCTCGGGCAGGACGGCCTGAATGCAGCGCACCAGACCGAAGTAGTTGGTCTCGAACAGATCTCGATGTTCCTGAAGCGGCGTCAGCTCGAAGGGCGTTGCGCCGCCGATGCCCGCATTGTTTACCAGCACATCGACGGGCCCGGCGCTCGCGCGGATGGTGTCGAAGGCGGTGGCCGTGGAGTCGGCGTCGGTGACGTCCATCGCGATGACCTCGAGCGGCAGCGCTTCCGCCGCCGCGGCGTCGCGCAGCGCGTCGCCCTTGCTGGGCGTTCGCATGCCCGCGAAAACCCGATAGCCGGCGCGTGCGAGCCGCAGCGCCGCCGCCAGACCGATACCCGTGCTGGTGCCTGTTACTAACGCGGTCTGCATGTCTTATTCCCCTCGTGCGGATGTGCCAGGTCGAATTATGCGCCGTTCTGTCCGCGCGCGGCGACCTCGCACCTTGCACTCGCGGCTGTGCCGGCTCGCCGGGCCCTGCTAAGGTCTCGCGTTCCTTACCGGTTGGGTCTGAGTCTTGGCGCACGCTCCTGTCGCAGACGGTCGTCCTTTAGCAGACGGTCGGCGCGCGCGCGCTAGCGGCGGTTTCTGGCGGGTGCTGCCGGTTGTCGTGACGCTGCTGCTCGGCATACCCATGTTCGCGCTGCTGGCCACGCTGCTGCAGCCCGGCAGCGAGGCGTGGCCGCACCTGCGCGCGACGGTGTTGCCCGAGTACCTAGGCAACACGCTGCTGCTCATGTTCCTTGTCGGCCTTGGCAGTCTGCTGATCGGCGTGCCCAGCGCCTGGCTCACGGCGACGCGCAGCTTCCCGGCGCAGCGGCTGCTCAGCGTGGCGCTGGTGTTGCCGCTGGCGGCGCCGGCCTATGTCGTCGCCTACGTCTATACGGACCTGCTGGAGTTTGCCGGTCCGGTGCAGAGCGCGCTGCGCGGCCTCACCGGCTGGGGCTACGGCGACTACTGGTTTCCGCCGATCCGCTCGCTGGGTGGTGCGGCGGTCGTGCTGACCCTGGTGCTGTATCCCTATGTCTATCTGCTGAGCCGTGCTGCCTTCGTCAGCCAGTCGGGCGCCCTGTTTGATGCGGCGCGGAGTCTTGGACGCACGCCGCTGTCCGCATTTGCGAGCGTCGCGCTGCCGACGGCGCGACCGGCGATCGCTGGGGGTCTCGCGCTGGTCCTGATGGAGACGGCCGCCGATTTCGGCGTGGTGGAGTACTTCGGCGTGCCGACGTTCACCACCGGCATTTTCCGTACCTGGTATGCGCTCGGTGATCGCCTCGCCGCGATGCAGTTCGCGGCCGGTCTGTTCATCGTCGTGCTGGCCGTCGTGATGCTTGAGTTTGTGCTGCGGCGCGGACGCGCGGCCAATCCGGCCGGCCGCGCGCCCCAACCGCGCGTCGAGCGACTGCACGGTTTCGGTGCCGCGCTGGCGACGCTGGCCTGCTGCCTGCCCGTGCTGTGCGGCTTCGTGCTGCCCGTCCTGCTGCTGCTGCGGCATGCGATCGCGGTCGGGGACCCGTTGTTCGGTCGCGGCTTCATCGAGTTTGTCTGGAACAGCGTCCAGGTCGCCGGTACCGCCGCCCTGATCGCGATCGCGGTTGCGGTCTTGCTCGGCTATGCCCAGCGCCAGCGCGGCGGCCTGGCGGCGGCGCTGGCCGTGCGCACCGCCTCGCTCGGCTATGCCCTGCCGGGCGCCGTGCTGGGGCTTGCGGTGCTGGTACCGCTGACGGCCTTCGACCAGTGGTTCGCGCGGCTCCTGCGTGACTGGCTCGAGGTGCGGCCCACGCTCCTCTTTACCGGCGGGGTCGCGGCGCTCGTGTTTGCCTATGTCGTGCGCTTCCTCACGGCGGCGTATAACGCAACGCAGGGCGGCTTTGCACTTGTCTCGCCCGCGATCGATGGCGTGGCACGGAGTCTTGGTGCGCGAGCCGGCCGCTTGCTGTGGCGGATTCACCTGCCTCTGCTGCGCCCGGCTGTGCTGGCGGGCGCGCTGCTGGTCTTCATCGATGTCTTGAAGGAACTGCCCGCAACGCTCATTCTGCGACCGTTCAACTTCGAGACGCTGGCAACGCGCGTCTACCGGCTGGCCTCAGACGAACGCATTAGCGAGGCGTCGACCGCCGCTCTCGTGATCGTCGCGCTCGGTACCCTGTCGGCCTTGCTGCTCACCGCGCGCGCCCGACGCCCGGACACTTAGGAGACTGTCATGTTCATCGCCATGAATCGCTTTCAGATTGCACCTGGCTTCGAGGTCGGCTTTGAAAAGGTCTGGCGCGAACGCGACTCGTATCTCGATGAGGTGCCGGGGTTCGTCAGCTTCAAGCTGCTCAAGGGACCGTCGGCCGACGACCATGTGCTGTACGCCAGTCACAGCGTGTGGGAGTCACGCGCGGCCTTTGTGGCGTGGACCGAGTCCGAACACTTTCGTAAGGCGCACGCCCAGGCGAGCGCACCCAAGGGCACCTATCTTGGCCACCCTGAGCTGGAGACCTTCGAGGCTGTGCTTTAATGGCGCGGTATGCGGACGACGTCGTAGGCGCATGGCGCCTCGGCTGGACGCCCCAGCGGCTCATCCGTTAGGGTTCGCGCACAGCGCCCCGCTTGCGGACCGCGGGGGTAACGTCACGCTGGTCGGACATCAAGGACCCAATCGATTCGGTCAAACCTCTGCGCCTCGACTCTTGCACGTCGTTGTACGCGTGGGCCTATGTGACCGGCAGGAGAACCCGTTGAATCAAGTGACCATGAACTCCAGCTCTGAACTCAAGAAGGCGGGCCTGAAGGTCACGCTGCCGCGCTTGAAGGTCTTGGAGGTGCTCGCGAACGCCGACCCGCACCACATGTCGGCCGAGGACGTCTACAAGCGGCTGATGGGTGCCGACGACTCCGTCGGTCTCGCGACCGTGTATCGCGTGCTGACGCAGTTCGAGTCGGCGGGCATCGTCGAGCGACACAACTTCGATGACGGTCATTCGGTATTCGAGCTGAAAAACGAGGAACACCACGACCACATGGTCGACGTCGATACGGGCAAGGTGACCGAGTTTGTCAGCGAACGCATCGAGCGTCTGCAGGAAGAGATCGCCGAAGAGTACGGTTTCGAGCTGATCGACCACGAGCTGGTGCTGTACGTCAAAAAGAAGTCCTGACCTTCCGGACTCTTCCTGACCTTACAGCCTGCCGCGGCGGCGCGCCGAGCGGGCCGCTCAGGCGATCGAGTAACCGCCGTCCACCGTAACGCACTGGCCCGTGACGAAGTCCGACGCGCTCGAGGCCAGAAACACCGCCGCACCCCCTAAGTCGCTCGGCTCGCCGAAGCGCCGCGCGGGCGTTCGATCGATGATCTGTTGATAGAAGGCGCCCATCTCTTTGACGCCTGCCGTCAGATCGGTGCTGATCCAGCCCGGCAGGATCGCGTTCACCTGGATGTTATCGCCTGCCCAGGAGACCGCCAGAGACTTTGTGAGCTGCACGACGCCACCCTTGCTCGCGGCATAGTTCGGAATGAACGGGCTGCCAAAGAGGCTGTACATCGAGCCGATGTTGATGATCTTGCCGCCGCCCGTGCGCAGCAGCGGATAAGCGGCGCGCGCGAGTCTAAACACGCTCGTGAGGTTGGTTTGCAGCACCGCGTCCCAGGTCTCGTCGCTCATGTCGCCGACGGCACCGTCGCTGCGCGAGATGCCCGCGTTGTTGACCAGTATGTCTAGGCCGCCGAATTCGGCGAGTAACGCTTGCATCGCATCAGCATCGTTGACGTCGCAGGCGACGAAGCGGGCGGATCCTCCCGCGGTGGTGATTGCCTCGACGGCGCTCGTTCCGGCTTCGATATCCCGTCCGGTTAACACCGTGCTCGCACCGGCCTCGGCCAGCGCCGCGGCGATGCCGTAGCCAATCCCCTTGTTGCCGCCGGTCACCAGCGCCTGCTTGTGGCTCAAATCGAACATAGGCTCCCCTCGCGTCTGTCCTATCCTGGAACGTCGTCCTCGCACGTCGTCCGCGCTAATTGTCTTTGCGGGTGGGCCTCCCGTATGGACCGAGCTGACGATGCAGCCGCCATAGTAGCGGGGTGGGCGCTAATCTCCACAGCGCGGTCAGGGGGCGCTACACTCCGCAGGGCTTTTCGGGGAGGGTCGCATTGGGTGCGGATTCGATGGCATTTTTTGACGCTGGCGCGGCGGCGGGCCTGACGCGATGCGCCTGTTCGTAGTCACGCACTGCCAGGCCACGCACCACGTCGAAGGGCGCGTCGGCGGCTGGCTCGACTCCGCGCTGACCGGACTCGGCCTGCGTCACGCCAAGGCGCTGGGCGAACGGCTGAGAGCGGCGCTCACCGGCACCGAGCGCCTGCCCCAGGTGTTCTCCTCGGACCTGCGTCGCGCGCAGGAGACCGCGGCGCCAATCGCGGCGGCTATCGGCACGGACGTGCGCCTGCGTCGCGAACTGCGCGAGATGGGCTGCGGCGTCGCGGAGGGCGAACCCCATGCGTGGGTGCGGGAACACGGCCGTCCGCTGCCCCGCAGCGGTGGCCTGTTGAACTATCGACTCTGCGAGGGCGCTGAGTCGCGGCTGGATGTCGCAGAGCGTCTGTACCCCTTTGTCGATGAGCTTATCGAGCGCGCCGAACCCGAGACGGTGGTCGTGACCCACGGCGGCGCGCACGACATATTGATCGGCGCCTGGCTTGGGCTGTCGATGGCGCAGCTCGGCACCTGCCGGTTTCGCACCGTGCCCGGGTCGGTGACCGAACTCGCGCTCGATCCCCACGACGGGATGCGCGTCATCGAGCGCCTGGCGGACGACACGCACCTTCGCAGTTAGACGCGCCGAGACGCGATCGCTCGGGAACTACTCGCCGGCCGGCTTCAGGTCGAAGGGCAGCGTGATGCGCCGATCCGGGGTCGGGCTGGTGCCGTGCCACAGGTAGGACGGAAACAGCACGACGAGACCCGCGCTGGGTTCGATGCTCTCGCTGGCCGCCAGGTCCGGCAGGAAGGGCGGTACCCCGAAGTGCAGCCAGCCGGCCTGATCGCCGCGATCTAGACCCTGTGGAACCTCCGCGTAATAGGCCGAGCTGATCCAGCCGTTCGGATGCACGTGCGCATTGTGGCGCCCGTCGCGGTCCAGCCGCACGCTCCAGCAGTCGTGGACCATGTAGCCGCGCCCCGCGCGCTCGGCGCAGGGTCCGCCGCCCTCTTGCAGCGCCTGCAGGTAACCGCCGATCGGACCCGCCAGCGCTTCGCGGTAAGCGCTTAACGCCGGTGCGCCCGAGTGCGCCAGATTGGCGAAGGTCTGACTGCCGCCGCGCAGACTCTGATCGAGCGGCCGCGTGTGCGAGCGCGGCTGGCGCTCGAGCTCGGCGAGCAGTGCCGCGTTAAACGCGGCGAGCGAATCGAAGCCGGGCGGGCAGGGCAGTTCGGCGGCGAACACGGGCTCTGCGGTGTTCCTGTTCTCCAGGCGGTCGAGAGTCGCGAGATAGGCGAGCCAGTGCTGCGATTGCGGCGCTGCTTGGCGGCGCGTCTGTGCCACCGCGCGGGCGAGCTGCAGTTCGCCGTCGCACAGCAGCGTACCCAGCAGCGTGCTAGTGGCGGCCTCCTGCGCCGGTTCGGTGCTGAGCGCGTCGCTCGCGGCGGCCCGAGCCAGCGCAATCTCGCCGCGCTCCAGATGCAGGCTCGCCAGAGCCCCGCGCAGGGCGGCCGAGTCGGGCGCGCGCTGCGCGTAGTCTAGCGCATCGTCCAGCCAATCCGCCTGACGAGCCGCATCGACGGCGACCGGGGCGAGTGCGGTATGCGTCCCAAACTTCTCGAGCGCCGTGCGGAAGCGTTCCGTCTCCTCCATCAGCCAACTCGCCTGGAGCACGGTCTTCAGATGCAGGTCGCTGGCCTCGCGTGCTAGCGCGGCCTCAAGATCGGGCAGCGCTCGATCGAAGTCGCCGCTTTCGAGCCGGGCGCGCCCGCGCATGAACAGCGCGGCCGTGCGTTCCGGTGCGCGGCTGGCGACCCAGTCGAAGTCCTTCGCGGCTTCGCGCGCCTGCGCGCAGGCCAGGCGCGCGGTGCCGAGCCCGAAGCGCACGAATGGATCGTCCGGATGCTTGCGGTGCAGGCGCTTGTAGTCTTCCAGCGCGGCCCGCTCGTGGCCGCGATCGAAGCGCAGTCGCGCGAGCTGCAGGGCCGCGGGTAGAAAACGCCGCGCCGTCTGCAGCATAGCCTCGGCGCGATCCAGTTCTCCCAGATCACTTAGCAGCCGGGCGTAGTTGTTCGCAACCTCTACGTCGTCCCGAGCGGCGGCGTAGGCGAGTTCGAAGCGTCGCCGCGCCTCGGCGTCGTCGCCTTGCCGCCTGGCGGCCAGGGCGAGCAGATGCAGCGCCTTGGGCTGTCGACGATGGGGGGCAAGCAGCGCCTCGCAGGCGGCGACGTCGCCGCGCTGGTAAGCCGCGTGGGCCTGGGCGAGCGCCTGGGGAAACGCGTTGGCCATCGTCTCAGCGGCGCGGCTTGTGCGCCTCGATGTGCCAGGCGAGAGGCAGATCGTGATTGGGTAGCTGCAGCAGGGTGGTGCTCTTGATCACCATACCGGCTGCCTCGATGCGATCCGTGGCCGCTCGAATGCCAGCCTCGTCTTGGGTCGCGTCGCGCATCTGTGACAGCCGTGACACGGCCACGTCGACTTCCGCGGTGACGTTCGACAGCCAGCCGATGATGTCGTCCGGATGATACTCGTTGAGCTCCGAGTACATTTTGCGAAAACCCTGATACAGGTGCAGATGAATGCCGTCCGGATAGGCCTCGATGGCCTGCACCATCTTGCCTTCGGCTATCTTGAACGCCGCGACAGAGCGCTTGATCGCGTCTTCGTCATTCAGGGCGATCGCGCGAATCAGCGTCGCCGCCTTGACCGCGAAACCCGACTCGTTTGCCGTTCGCGCGCCCGCCAGCTGGCCGCGGACCCGGTTGTCGACGAAGCCGTCCTCGCAGTGACACAGCAGGCGCAGTTCACCGCCGTCGCAGACCACCCGTGCCGCTTCCCCGAACGCCTCCAATCCGGCGTACTCGACGCCGAACTGCGAGACGACGAGATCGAAGGATTCGTCTGGATACGTCAGCGCATCCGCAGGGCAGACCTCGCACTCCACGCCGGGAATGCGCTCTTGCAGCAAGTCGAGCGCCGCCTCGGAGATATCACACGCCGACAGCTCGTGGCGATCGGTGTTCTCGAATGCGGCATAGATGGAGCCGCCGCCCGCTGCGATATCGAGCACCTTCAGCGTGCGCTCCCGATCGTCGAAGACGTCCTGCCAGAACTTTTCCAGCCCGGGATGCTTGGCCTCGCCGTGGCTGACGAATACCTCGCCGCTGGCGCCTTCCTTGCGCCAGTAGTCGCCCCACGCGTCTGCCTGGCTCATGTCTCTTCGTCCTGTGCTAGTTGCTGAAACAAAAACGGCAGGCCCGAAGGCCTGCCGTTCGAGGGATCCCGGAGGATCCTAGTTGGCGTAATGCCCTACCGCTTTTACTGCATTCTCGTGCCGATGCGCAAGAAGTAGGTGCGACCGAATACATCGTAGGTCGCGGGGTAGGTGTTCGCCTGTTCCTGGTTGTCACCGATGATCGGCGGGTTCTTATCGAACACGTTGTCGACGCCGAACGTCGCCGTCCAGCCTCCACCGAAGTTGTAACCAGCGGTCAGGTCGACATAGCTGCGATCGCCGATCGTCTCAACCGAGTAATCGGTATCGGGATCGTCGTCGTCAACCTCGCCCACGAAGCGCCAGGTCAGCTGAGTCGTGATCGTGTCGTTGGACCAGTTCACCGTTGCTCGGTGGCTGTACTGCGCCAGCGGATCGCCGCAGACGAGCTGACCGAAGCGGCCGTCGCACGCGATGGGCGTGTCGCCCTCGAACGCGGTGAACTCGCTCTCGGTCGTGTAGGTACCGACGTAGTCGATGCCGACCAGACCGCCGCGGAAGTCGAAGTCGTACGAGGCGACGACGTCGATGCCCTTCAGCGTCTGGCGTGCAACGTTCTGCTGAGTTACCTCGACGAAGTCGATGGTGCCGTCGGCGCGGCGGTTGACGACGTTACAGAAGGCGGAGCCTGCGCCACCGACCGAGTCTGCGTCCGTGTCGTAGCAGTTACGCAGAACGTTGTTCGCGCCACCGCCGAAGACCGAGATGTAGTCCTGGACGTCGATGTCGAAGTAATCGACCGCGACAGACAGGCCTTGTACGGCCGCCGGCGTGATGACCGCGCCTACGGTGAAGGTGTCCGCTTCCTCCGGATCCAGGTTCGGGTTACCGCCCGAGAGCTGGCGAACCTGACCGGCCGGTGCGTCGATGACGTTCGTGAAGATCACGTCCGCCGGCACGCCGGTTGCGGCGCAGATGGCAGACAATTCGGCCGTTCTGGATTCGGCGTCCGTACCCGCTGCGGAGCAGGGGTCCTGCGCGCCGGGGAAACCTTCGCCCTGCGGCGAGAAGAGTTCGCCGATGCCCGGTGCGCGGATAGCGCGATTGAAGCCGGCGCGGAAGCGCAAGTCCGGGGTGATGGCCCAGGAGCCCGCAACCTTGAATGCGGTCACGTCACCAGAGGTCGAGTAGTCGCTGTAGCGTACGGCCAGTTCCAGATCGAGCAGCTCGATGCCGGGACGATCCGAGAGCAGCGGCAGGTAGAGCTCCGCGTTCACCGAGTGAACGTCGAAGTCACCGGCCACGCCCGGGGCGCCGTTGAAGCCAGCGATCGTGCCAGCCGCGAGGTCCTGCGACGGCAGGAATTCGAAGCTGTTTTCGATGTATTCATAGCCGAAGGACACGCCGATCGGGCCGCCGGGCAGCTCGTACAGGCCGTCGGAGCTGGAGATGTTCACCGACGCGACGCTCTGCTCGAAAATCGCGGTCGAGGAAACGGCAGTGCGCAGGTACGCGGCGCCTGCCTCGGAGATGTTGCCTTCACCGAAGATGTTGATCGGCGAGCAATTCACCGTCGCGCCGTTTGCGGAGCTGTCCTGGCAGGTGCCGCCGGTCGGATCAGACAGATCCAGCAGCAGGGCCTGGTTGAAGCGGTCGCGGTTGACGTTGCCTTGCTGGCCACCCGAGTTGTTGACCTGGCCACGCTGTACGTACAGGTCGTAGTCCCAGGTCTCGTTGCCGCCGCGGACACCACCCTGGACCTGCCAGGTGTCGTAGCCATCGACAGAACGACGCGGGCCAACCTCGAGCAGACGCCGACGAACCAGCGCGCTGGCGGTGTCGTCGATGCCGTCGCCGTCCGTGTCCACGCCGTCACCGATTGCGTCAGAGATAACCTGCTGCGCGTCGGCGGTGAGGAACGGCGAGCCGTCGAGCGTGAACGTGGTGTTCTGGAAGATCGGCGTCGGGGCGAGCTGCTGGGGAACATCGGAAGACGTGAAGAACGCGCTACCGTAAACGGTGACGTTTTCGTTCAGGTCGTAGTGCGCGAGACCAGAGATCTGGTAGCGCTTCTGTGGCAGCTGGATGTAGTTGACCGGCGCGTAGTTGTAGAAGTCGTTGTCGTCGCCGACGCGGAACGGACGCACGGAACCGTCGGGGTCGAACGTGACGCCGCTGGTGTCAGAGAACGAGCCGAAGCCGCCTGCGAAGATCGACGTGCCCGGAATACCGGAAGAACCGCCGTTGATGAAGCCACCGTCACCGTCGTCGAACTGCGCGAAGGTGGAGAAACCGCGGTCGCCCTGAAACAGGTCGTCGCGATCGGTGTAGTTGAAGCTGACAACCGCGTTACCGCGACCGTCTGCGAAGTTGCCACCGACGGTCAGGTTGGTGCTGAACAGGCCAGCGTCGCCGTCTTCGGTGATCTCGTAGCCCGCATCGACTGCGACCCCTTCGAAGTCGTCCTTGAGGACGAAGTTCACGACACCCGCGAGTGCATCCGAACCGTAAACAGCGGAAGCACCACCGGTCAGTACTTCGACCTGCTCGATGAGGGCGGTCGGGATCGTGTTGATGTCGACGGTACCGTTACGGCTGGTTGGTACGACGCGCTTGCCGTTGATCAGCACGAGCGTCCGGTTGCTGCCGAGGCCGCGCAGGTCGACCGTCGCCGTACCGTTGCCCGGGTTGTTAGACGTGCGGTCGAGACCGGCAACTGTCTGCGGCAGTGAGTTGAGAAGGTTCTCGGTGTTCACCGTGTTGGTCAGGGTGAACTGCTCGGCGTCGACCGTCGCAACGGGCGCGTTCGAGACAAAGTCCTTCTTCTTAATACGCGAACCGGTGACGACGACCTCTTCGATCGTGTCAGCGGACTCGGCGTGAGCGACCTGCGGCGCCGCAACGACGGCAGTCAGGGCACTCGCCGCCGACAGCGCACCAATAGCGCCGGCCAGTGGCTTCTTTGCAAACATGGTTATCCCCAATTGAGTTGAGAGCTTGGGTGTGGTGCGACTTGTGGCCGCCCTCCCTGGGTTTGGTACGCCGGGTCCCGGTGAGGGACTGTCGTGCCAAAGTGGGCGGAATCCTACGAAAATTGGAGACAAAATGGAAGATCGGTGAAAGGTCTCAGAAATGTGCTACATGACCTTTTCTGGAGCTTTCATCAGCATTCCGAAGGCGCAGGGTTTAGCCTGGGAATATTACCTAAGATGATGTTTTTATTGTATTTTTTGGTTGGCATGCGGTAGTTTAAAGCGCGCCATGCCAGGTAAGAGTCAGGGGAGGAAGACGATGGCAGCACTCGAATCGTGTCCGGCAAGCGCGCCGGCGGAGGAGATTCAGCGCACGATGGCCCGGGACGGGGCCATGATTCTCACGGAGGCGCTCTCGCCCGCGGCGCTCGGCGCTTTGAACGCGCAGTTGGAGCCGCTGATCGCCCGCACGCCGGTGGGCGGCGACGACTTCAGCGGCCGCCAGACCCGGCGCAGCGGAGCGCTGGTTGCGCGGGCGCCGCTGACCCGGCCGCTCGTCGCAGATCCCCGTATCGTCGGCGCGGCGTCCCGCTATCTCGCGCCCTATACCGACAAGATCATTCTGCACCTGACCCAGACCATTCACATCGGTCCCCACAGCCCGGCGCAGACCCTGCACCGGGATCGACTGGCGTGGGGTGGCTATCTGCCCGACACGATCGAACCGCAGTTCAACACGATCTGGGCGCTGAGCGACTTCACGGCGGAAAACGGCGCCACCCGCGTCGTGCCCGGCAGCCACACCTGGGACGCCGATCGCCGGGCGGCGCCCGACGAGAAGACCAGCGCGGAGATGCCGGCCGGCAGCGTCCTGCTGTACTCGGGCAGCGTGCTGCATTCTGGCGGCGAGAATCGCAGTGACGCTCCGCGCCTCGGGCTGAACATCACCTATTGTCTGGGCTGGCTGCGGCAGGAGGAGAACCAGTATCTGTCCTGTCCGCCGCATATCGCGCGTGAGCTGGAGCCCGAGCTGCAGGAGCTGCTCGGCTATACCCAGGGCAGCTACGCACTGGGCTACTACTCGGATCCAGAGCCGGCGCCGGACAGCAGCCGGGACATTCTGCCGCCAGAGATGGCGCTCGGTCGCTGGCCGAGTTCAGGCGGGTTCTCCAGCACTTCTAACGAAACGCTGCAGGAGCTGCTCAACGAAGAACTCGCGGAGCAGCACGATCGGCACGCCTAGCGGGAGAACATCTCGGGGCGGGAAGAAGTTCTTCCTAGCGGAAGAACATCTCGGGGCGGGAAGAGGTTTTTCCTAACGGAAAAACATCTAGGGGCCGGAAGAAGTTCTTCCTAGCGGAAGAACATCTTCCCGGCTATGCCCAGCAGGTCGTCGGCGAGGGAGCCGTCGTTGTCCTGATCCAGAAAGCCCGACAGCAGACCGCCGATGCCGCTGCTCTGCGGCGAATTCACGCCGAGTGAGCTCTTCTGCTGACTCATCGCACCCATCGCGAGGCTCGCCACGATGGGCAACAGCTTCTTGATGAGCCCGGGAGCGACGCCCGTCTTTTCGGCCGTGCGACCGGCCAGCACGCGGCTGACGTGTTTGCCACCCAGAACATGGCTGAGGATCTTGTTGCCGTCATCGGTAGTGGCCTGATCGGTCAGGACGTTGGGCTGTTCCATGTAGCGACCGTGGTTGCCCTTGGTCAGCGCACCGAGCAGGTCTTCCAGGCCGCCCGTGGACTGGGTGTTCTTGGCCATCCCGCGAGACAGGGCGGGGACCAGCTGGCCGATCACGGAGCTGATCTGGCCGTCGTTGAGGCCGAAATTCTTGGCGAGCGTCGAGACGGCGGAGCCGCCGGCTGCCTTCAGCACGGTTTCGAGAATGTTCATGTGTGTCCTTCTTTAGGTTTCCTTCTTGAGGTCTTTCCTGAGGTTTCTTCCTGAGTTGTTCCTGATGCGTTCAGGAGGTCGTCTCGCCATGGCCTGAGGTTGGCCAGCGGCAAACGCGCGGCGATCGCTCGACCGGGCGTTGCAACCGAGACCCTGAATGTCGCCGTTTGTTGTGGTCGCTGACCCCGGCGATCTCGTTGTTGCGCCAGTCTAAACGGTGCGCGTGCGCCGTCCACGGCCGCGGGTCGGTTTTTACAGCATCTTGTGCCCGCGGCCGGTCGACGCCCGCGTTGAACGCTGACCGGACGCCAGCTTGTCGGATCAGATCGCGGCCAGCGCGTCGATCGCGGCCGTCGGCATGCCGGCCGCCGTCGCGGCCTTCGCGATCGAGGCCCAAGATCCCGCGTCCAGCGGAATGCCCTGCGCGAGCCGCGCCTCTCGGCTCTCGCGTTCGGGGTCGCCCGGCACACGAACCCGATCGTGGCCCGTGGCCGGCTCGCAGCTATAGAGATAGTCGATCATCGCACCGACCTCAGCCTGGAAACCGGCGGCATTGCCCGTGGCCTGCGGGTCGAGCACGAAGGTCAGCATGTTGTTGACGATGTCGTGCGAGCGCGGATTGTCGGGCTGCACGGTCAGTTCACCGGCCAGCGCGCCGCCAAGCAGCTCACAGAGCACGGCCAGGCCGTAGCCCTTGTGCCCGCCGAACGGACCGAGCGTGCCGAACGGCTCTTTGAACAGCACCGCGGCGTCCTGTGTGGGGCGCCCTTCGTGATCGACGAGTGCGCCCTCCGGCACCGGTGCGCCCTTGTGATAGGCGACGCGCACCTTGCCGAGCGCCACGGCGCTGGTCGCCATGTCCAGCACGATTGGCGGCGCGTCGTCGCGCGGCACGACCGCGCAGAAGGGGTTGGTCACCAGGCGCGCCTCGCGGCCCGCAAACGGCGAGACCGATGGCCCGTGTCCGGTGACGTTAACGAAGTGCACGGACACCATGCCGGCGGCCGCGCACTGCTCGCCGTACGTGCCGATGCGCCCCAGGTGATGCGCCTCCCGCAGCCCCATGCAGACCAGGCCGTTGTCTCGGGCGCGGGCGATCGCGAAGTCGATGGCCTCGCGACCGACGCGCTGACCAAAGCCGTGCTGGCCATCGATCATGACCACCGCGCCGTTGTCGCGCAGCACGCGCATGGAGGCGTTGACCTGCAGCAGTCCGGCCTTCGCGTTCTGCACATACGCGGGCAGCATGCCGACGCCGTGGCTGTCGTGCCCTTTGAGGTTCGCCTCGACCAGGTGGTCGGCCACGATCAGCGCGGTGTCCTTGGTTGTGTCCAGGCGGACGAATACGTCGGCAACAAAGTCGCGCAGCGCTGGCGCTGCGACGACGACGTCCTGATTGGCTGTTGGCATGACGGTTTCCCCTCCCGCTGTTGATGATTGCGCCTTGTCCGCGCGCCTCATCGTGTGTAATTGTCGCGTGGTTTTCAACGAGGGGGAAACCAATGGCTGATATCGACACCGGTACCGAAGATCTCTTGGCGCGCGAACAGGACGGCGTTGTCGTCATCACGCTCAACCGGCCTGCGGCCCGCAACGCGATGTCTGGTCCGATGAACGCCGGACTGGCCAGCGTGCTGGCCTATGCGGAGACGGCGGCGTCCGTGCGCGCCGTGGTGATCACCGGGGCAGGCGGGGCGTTCTGCGCGGGCGGCGACGTGAAGGGCATGGCTGCCGGCGGCGACGCCGGTGCGGGGGGCGGCGACCAGCCCACGCTCGACGAGCGCATTCATCGCCAGCGCCTCAATCAGCGCAACACGGCAGGTCGCATGTTTCTGATGCCCAAGCCCGTCGTCGCGTCGCTGCCGGGTGCGGCCGCTGGCGCGGGCCTGTCGCTGGCCCTGTCCGCGGATCTGCGCATCATGGCGGACAGCGCCTTCATCACCACGGCGTTCGCCAAGGTTGGCTTTAGCGGCGACTATGGCGGGACGTTCTTTCTGTCCCAGCTCGTCGGGCTGGGCAAGGCCAAAGAGCTGTACTACCTGTCGGATCGCGTCAGCGCGCAGGACTGTCTGGCCCTGGGGATCGCGAACGCGGTCGTGCCGGCGGAGGAGCTAGAGGAGCGGGCGTTTGCGCTCGCCCAGCGGCTCGCGAGCGGGCCGCCGATTGCGCTGCGCTACATGAAAGAGAACTTTAACCGCGCGGCGATGGGTGCCGACGTCATCGAGTGCCTGGATCTCGAGGCGACCCATCACGTGCACTCGGGCTTGAGCGAGGACCACCGCAACGCCGCCGCCGCATTCGTCGAGAAGCGGCAGCCGGAGTTCGTTGGTCGCTAACCACTCCCGGCGTCCGACGGATCAGGCGGCGGGCAGCGCTTCTGCGCGCGGCGCCCGGCGCAGGCTGCGGTCGACCCAGATTCGATCGGTCTGGGCGTTGTAGCGTGCGTAGAACGGCCGGGGCAGGTTGCGGCAGAACGCCGCCATGGCCTCTTTGGCTTCCAACAGCGAGCCCGCCGCGAAGTAGATCGGCTGAAACTCCGTGATCGGATAGTCTTGCACGGCCGCGGTCTCGGGCACCCACGGCAACACACGGGCGTTGCGCTCCTCGCAGGCGTGCAGCAGCTCGCCGGGGCTCGACAGCAGACCCGCGCCGTACGCCTTCAGCGTGCTGTCGTCGCCGTCGCGCCGCGCCGCGTCATCCGTCGCGCTACTCACCAGCCCGAATTCCACGCTGAACCAATAGCAGCGCGCGAGTCGTTCGATCTCCGCATCGCTCGCACCAAGGCTCGCAAGCCCGATCTCCTGGGACAGATCGGCAAAGCTCGGGTCCGCAAACATCGGCGCGTGGCCGAGCAGTTCGTGGCAGACGTCCGGCTCCGGCGTGTACAGCGGTACCGACGGGTGGCGAATGTACTGGGTGCAAAAGAACACGCGAAAGGCGAGGCCCGCGAGGAATTCTCGACCGCCCAACAAACCAGGCACCGGGCGCATGCGAAAGCCCGTGCGGCGCGAGATTGCAGCGCTGACGTCGGCAAGCTGGGGAATCGCATCCGGTCCGAAAGCGCACTCCCGCATGAGATGGCGGCGGGCGCGCAGGTACTCCTCGCAGCCGTAGCGGGCCTGCAGCGGCGCGAGCTGCTCCCAGACCGCGCGCCAGGTTGCGTGCTCCGCGGCGCTGTACTCGATCCGCGGGATCTCCTCTCCCGTACGGTGGGCGTAGGCGATCGCTGCCAGCTCGTCGCGGCGTGCGCGATAGCTGGCATCCTGAAAGCCGGGATGATCGCTCTCAAGCTCCGTCCCCGCGTTCAGGGTCTCATCGACCAACTGGTCGAGCTCGTGGGACTCACGCGGGAACCAGGCGACCTCGCGCTGATCCAGCACCAGAATGCTCGAGGCGATGGCCTCGAGTTCGGTGAGCAGTTGTTGGATGCGCGGGTCCGCCGGCGCGCCCTCGCAGTCGACGTAGATATCGAAATGTTCGCCGCGAGTCGGGCGTGATTCGATCTGCGTCAGGTTCAGCCCGAGACGACTAAAGGGCGCGAGAGCGGCCTCCAGTGCGCCCACCCGGTTGTCTAGCTGCAGCAGCAGCGACGTGCGCTGCGGTCGGCGAGCGCCGCTCATTGGGTGTCGAGTTCTCGCGCCGCCAGAAACTCGGGATTGAACAGCGTGGACTGGTACTTCGCGCCGGTGTCGCACAGCACGGTCACGATCGTGTGACCCTTGCCCATGCGGCGCGCCTGCTCGGCCGCCGCGCACAGGTTGATGCCCGTGCTGGAGCCGAAGAACCAGCCTTCTTCGCGCAGCAGTCGGTAGACCAGCTTGACCATGTCGGCGTCGGGAACCTGTATGGCGTCGTCGATCGCCGCGCCAGCGAGGTTGTCGGTCACGCGGCTGTTGCCGATGCCCTCGGTGATCGACGGCCCGGGCGTCATGGTGGCGTCCCCGGTGGTGACGTAGTTGAACAGCGCGCTGCCGTGCGGATCGGCAAGCACGACTTGCAGGTCGGCACGGCATTCCTTGAGATATGCGCCCGTGCCCGCGAGCGTGCCGCCGGTACCCGTCGCGACCACGAAGGCGTCGACCTGGCCTTCGGTCTGTTGCCAGATTTCGGGTCCGGTGGACTCATAGTGGGCGAGTCGATTAGCCGTGTTGTCGAACTGGTTGGCCCACACGCCTTGTGGCAGCGATTCCGCGTAGCGCCCAGCCTGCTTTTGATAGTTCATGTCATCCGCGTAGGGCACGGTCGGCACCTCGCGCACGTCAGCGCCGAGCGTCCTGAGAATCTGCACCTTCTCCGGCGACTGATTGTCGGGCATGTAGATGACGCAGTCGTAGCCGCGCGCGTTGCAGACGTGTGCGAGACCGATACCCGTGTTGCCGGCGGTGCCCTCGACGACCGTGCCGCCGGGCTGCAGGCACCCCGCGCGCTCGTGTTCGCGAATCATCCACCAGGCCGCGCGATCCTTGACCGAGCCGCCGGGATTAAGGAACTCGGCCTTACCGAGGATCTCACACCCGGTGGCTTCGGACAGCGAGTTGATGCGGATGAGAGGGGTGTTGCCGATGGCGGCGACAAAGTCGTTGTGAAGCTGCATGTGCTCGCTCTCGAGAGGCGTCCCCAGCGAGTGCTCTGCTGGGCGGGGTCGGCATGGTACCGGCTTCGTCTTTCGGTTGCGAAGTGTGACCTGCGTCGCAAGCGCGCTGCAAACGGCGGAGCAATAATTGAGTTACCTACGAGCCACTTGGCGGTGAACACCCGAACACCGCCGGCGGCGCCATGAAGAGGACCTTCGTGCAACGATCCCTAACCCGCACCGCCGCGTCGATTGCGCTCATCTGCGCGATGCTTGGTTCCAATCTGGCGCAGGCGGAGTGGCACCGCGACGAGCAGGCCATCATGGGTACGCGCGTGCACGCGGAGCTGTGGCACGTGGACTCGGCGGTGGCGGAGGCGCTGCTCGCAGAAGTCATGGCTGAAATGCGCCGCATCGAGTCGGTGTTCAGCCCCTATATCGAGGGCTCCGAGCTGTCCCGGCTGAACCGTCAGGCGGCGGCGGGCTGGCAGACGGTGTCGGCGGAAATGTACGCGCTGCTGGCTGCGGCTGCGCGCATCAGCGCGCTTTCCGACGGTGCGTTCGATATCACCTATGCCTCTGCCGGCCATCTGTACAACTATCGGCAGCGCGAACGCCCCGACGCGGACGCGCTGGCGGCGGCGCTGCCGGCGATCGACTATCGTTTCGTCCAACTTCGCGAGCCTGACCAGGTGCGCTTCGAGCGCGCGGGCGTGCTGATCGACCTCGGCGGCATCGCCAAAGGCTATGCCGTCGATCGAGCGATCGAGCGGCTTGAGCGGCGCGGCGTCTCGCAGGCCATCGTGGCCGCCGGGGGCGACAGTCGCATTCTCGGCGATCGACGCGGCCGCCCCTGGAGCGTCGGCGTGCAGCATCCGCGGCGGCCTCAAGAGATGATCGCCGTGCTGCCGCTCGTCGATACCGCCGTCTCCACCTCGGGCGACTACGAGCGCTACTTCGAACGCGAGGGCATTCGCTTCCACCACATTCTCGATCCGACCAGCGGCGACTCGGCTCGCGGACTGCGCAGCGTCACCATCATGGGGCCGGAGGGCATTTTCACGGACGCGCTGTCGACGGCGGTGTTCGTCCTCGGGGTGGATGCGGGGCTCGCGCTGATCGATCGGCTGCCCGGCATCGACGCGGTGCTGGTCGACGCCTCCGGTGCGTTGCGCTACTCCGCGGACATCGCGCCGGCTGCGGCCGACTGACGTCACAAAGGCGCCGCCGTATTTCCGGCGACCCGGGAACTGTGACAAGCGACCCAAACTGACAGGGCGCTTACATCTACCTTTGTCCACGTCGCAGATCGGCTGTGAAACGCCTGCGATGCCAGCCATGACGGCCGGGAGATGCGCGAAGGACACGCATCGATTTAAGCAGCTCAAGGATAGCTGCCTGCGGTGACCGGATTGCGCCGCGCGAAGGCAAAGGAGCGCGAACCTAGTGCTGGCAGTTCGCCGCGGTCGTTGCTGATGGACACAGCGACCGATCGTCGACGACAGCACCAGGGTTATGCGCAGCCTTCGTCGTCCAAATCAAACAAGTGGCCGCTCACGGCCGCACAGGTCCGGAGAGCCAGATGGAACGTAGACGCACAGACGGCAGCGCGAGCAAGTCGCTGCTCGCGGTGGTAGTCGTCGCAGTCGTTGTCGCCTTCGCGGTAAATGCCCACGCCGTTGGCGTGCGCCAAAGCGCACCCGATTTCACACTCGAAGCCTTGGACGGCGAGAACCTGCGCCTGCAGGAGTACCGCGGTCAGGTCGTCTTGATCAATTTCTGGGCTAGCTGGTGCGGACCCTGTCGGCAGGAAATGCCGGTCCTCGATCGGCTGCACCAGCGCTACGAGGAGGCCGGCTTTACCGTCCTCGGGGTCAACGTCGAAGGCAAGCGCGGTCCTGCGGAAAAGATTGCGCGCAAATCCAGATTGACCTTTCCCGTGCTTATCGACGCGGGTCAAAAGGTCAGCGAAACCTATGATCTCGAAGCGATGCCGAGCACCGTGCTCGTCGATCGCGACGGCGTGGTTCGCTATGTCCATCGCGGCTACAAGCCCGGCGACGAGGCGAAGTACCTCGAGGTCGTCAAGCAGCTGATCCTCGAATAGGTCGCCTGCGATGCCCATGGTTCGGTTGCAGATCACGACGCTTTGCGCGCTTCTGTGCGGGATTGTGCTGGCGCTTTCCGGCGTGCACGCCCGCGCCGATGCAAGCGGACGCGTGAACACCGAACTGAACGGCGAGGTCGAGGCGATCAAGAGCGAACTGCTGTCGCTGCGCCGGGATCTCGTGGTGCTGGAGGAGCAGCTGCTGTTCCCGGCAAGTTCGCAGGTGGCGGTGTTCGTATCGCTCGACGTTGGCGAGTTTCTGGATCTCGATGCCGTGACCCTGCGGATCAACGGCAAGGAAGTCGCACATCATTTGTATACCGAAAAGCAGGTCGATGCGCTGATACGCGGTGGCGTGCAGAAGCTCTACGTCGGCAACGTCAAGCAGGGCGACAACACCGTGACCGCGTTCTTTACCGGCCGCGGACCGTCTGGGCGCGACTATCGGCGTGCCAGCACGGTGACATTTGAAAAGACCTTCGAGCCCGCGTTTGTGGAGCTGAAGGTGACGGACTCGACCGAAAAATACCAGCCGGACTTCAAGGCGGCCGCAGGGCAATAGTCGCCACCTTAGTACGTGGTGCAGGACGCTTGGAATGCGATCTAACCAACGGGTAAACGGGCGGAGTCGGGCTGACCTTTGATGAAAGGATTTTTCTGCAAACTCATCTTGTTCTGCGCCCAGGCGGCCGATCCTGAAGGCTACAGCCCCGATCGCGTAGAGCTCGCCTATGGCGAAGTCCTGTTTTCCTATTATCAGCAGAACTTCGACGCCGCGCTGTTGGGTGTCGAGGTCGCGCGCGCGCAGGGCCACACAGCCGGCGCCGAGATGCGCTTTCGGCTTGCCGACGCGAGCTTTTCCTTCAAGGCTCGGATGTTCGATCGAGCGCAGGCGAAGCTTGACGAGATTCAGACTCGCTATCCGACCGAGCTGACGGCGTTGGATCGGCTCCGACTCGCGTTCCATCTCGCCCGCGAGCATTACCGCACCGGCGACTACACGGCTCTCGCGTCCGAGCTCGACAAGATTGAGCTGGGCACGCGACGCTTTGGCGCGAAACGCTTTCATCCGGAAGTCGAATTTATGCGTGCCGAGGTCGCCCTGGCCGCAGGCGACCTGACTCGTGCGCAGGCGCTGCTGGATGGACTGCCGAAGCACGACGAGCATCGACTCTACGGCTATTTCAATCTCGCCAGCCTGCTGCGCGAGCGTGACGATCCCGTGGCCGCGCTCGCGGTCTTTGGTGCGCTTGTAGAGTCGAAGCCGCAGACCGAGGCCGGGCGCGATATTCGTTCGCGAGCGATGCTGGCCAGAGCCTATCTGGAACGCGAGCAGGGTGAGGCCGCTGCCGCGCGCCGCGCTTTGACCAGTATTCCGGCCGAAGGCCGCTATCGCGATCTGGGCATGGCCTCCTATGGCTCGCTCGCGATGGCCGAGGGCGACTATGAACTCGCGGCGCGAATCTGGCTTGCGCTGCAGCAGGACGCGAACTGGTCGCCGAGCACCGCCTCCGCGGCCCTGGCGTTTCCGCTGTCGCTGGAGAATATGGGGCGCGAACAGCTCGCGCTGGGTCACTACCGTGCGGCCGAGACGCGCTTCAACAACCGGGCGCTAAAACTCGACGAACTCATTGCGCGCGCAGAAGAACCGGAGTGGATCCGCGGCCTGCTCGATGGCCTGGCTTCCGATTTCTCCGACCCTGAGATCGTTGCCGACTGGCAGGCCCGCATCGGCCACACCGATTGGCTGGAGTGGTTGGCGGCCGAGGGCAGTCACGAACTGGTCGAACAGTGGCGACATCTGCGGAGCGAGCGCGACTACCTGGCTCGGTTGCCCGAGCATCTCGAGTTTCTCGCCCTCGTCGCGACCGAGCAGCAGCGGCGCGGCGCGGCCGTGCGTGACGCGCTCGCGGACGATGGCCTGTTGGTACGTCACGAGGCGCTGGTGGCCGATCTGGCGGTGCGGCGTGAACGCTATTATCTGCTGCGCGATACGAATCCCGCGCAGACGAATGACTGGCTGACGGCGATGGCGAACCCGGACGAGCGCGCGATGCTTGAACGGCTGGCGCGCATGGCGGAGCTATCCGCGGCGCTCGAACCGGAGGCGGCGGCGCAGTGGCGGGAACGTCTCGAGCGGCTGCGCGGCGTGCTGTTCTGGCAACTCGTCGACGACTCCGCGGTGCGGCTGCGCGGTATGCAGCGCGACATCGATCACGCGCAGAAGCTGGCCGATCGGCTGGAGTCGCAGGCAGAGCGCATGCAGGCGGCCGAGGCGGTCTTCAGCGCCGGCATCATGACCGACTTTTCCGAGCTGCGCGCGCGTGCCGGTGACTCGCTCGCCCGCGTCGACGCGGCCCTGGTCGAGCGCGAAGAGATGATCGCGCAGGCGCTCATCGAGGGCATGCGCCAGGAGGCTCGATCGCTGCAGGGCTACCTCGTCAGCGCGCGCGTAGGCATCGCGCGGGCGATGGATCGTGCCGTCGCGGTGATCGACGCCTCGCCGGAGGCACAACCGTGAGCTCGCGTGCGCTCCTATGCGTCGCCGTGACGATTTCGCTGCTGGCGGGCTGCGGCCTGCGCGGCGACGCGCGCGGCGGGACCTCGCTCGCGCGTGAGATCGCACGTCTGCCCGCCCTGGACGAGACGGAGCTCGAGCCGCTGGTGGACGCCGACATCGGCGCAGTCGTCGGCGCCTATCAGACCCTGTACCCGGGTCTCGAGGACGCCGAACAGAATCACGCGGCGGGCAAACGGCTGGCGGACCTGCAGCTCGAGCGTGCCGGTTTGGCCATGGCGGACATCAAGAACCCGTACGACGACGCCATCGTGCTGTACGAGGGACTGCTTGCGGACGGCGCCGGCAGCGATTCCAGAGACTCGCTGCTGTATCAGGTCGCGCAGGCGCACGATCTTGCGGGTCGCGGTGACGAGGCGCTCGTCTATCTGGACGAACTGATCCGCGACTTTCCGACCAGCGCCTACGTCCGCGAGGCGCACTTCCGGCGCGCGGAGCTCAACTTCTCGGCGGGTCGCTACGCCGCGGCGGCGACGGACTATCGGGTCGTCGCTGGCGCCGCCGAGGGCCGGCTGGCGCTGCACTCGACCTACATGCTCGGCTGGAGCGAGTTCAAGGGCAGCCAGCTCGAAGCCGCGACCGAGCAGTTCTATCGGGTCGTGGCGGAGACGAGCGCGGCACACGCGGCCGCCGCAATCGACGCGCCGTCGAGCGCGCATCGCGGCGAAACCGAGCTGCGCACGGACTCGCTGCGCGTGCTGATGCTCGCGCTCGAATACCAGGACGGCGTCGCGACCCTGGCCGCCGATATAAGCGCGCTCGACCGGCCGGACTGGCAGCACGGTGTCTACGCCGAGCTCGCCGAGCGCTACCTCACCCAGCGTCGTTACCTGGACGGAGCGGCGGTCTGGCGGCGCTTTGTCGATGAAAACCCGCTGGACCGCCGCGCGCCGAACGCCTGGGTGGCGATGATCGACACGCTGCTGGACGCTGACTTCGTCACCGAGACGCGACCACAAAAGGCCGAGTTCATCGCCCGTTTCGGCGTTCGCAGCGAATACTGGACGCGCTTCGACGAGGCGGCGCGCGCAAGCTATGCCGAGCCCCTGGCTGCCTATCTCGACGAGCTGTCAAAGGTCTATCACGCGCGCGCGCAGGCCAGCGGCAAAGAGAGTGACTACCTTGCGGCCGTTGATCTCTATGAGCAGCAGCTGGACAGCTTTCCCCCCGATGCGCGCACGCCGGATACGCTGTTCCTGATCGGTGAAATCTACGCCGAGGTCAATCGACGCGAATCGGCGCTGGCCGCGTTCGAGCGCCTGACGAGCGACTACCCGGAACACGAGCAGGTTGCCGAGGCCGCCTATGCCGGTCTGCTGCTCCTCGATGGCCTGGTCGACGAGGCCGCTGTCGCGGCGGACGCCGCCGCCTGGGCGGATCGCAGGCTGACGGCGCGGCTCGCGTTCGCGCAGCGCTTCGCAGCAGATCCACGAGCACCAACGGTGCAGGCGGCGGCGGCCGATGAGCTGTTCCGGCGCGAAGACTATGCGCGCTCTATCGAGCTCGCTCATGGCCTGCTTACCCGGGGTGAGACGCTTGGCGTGGACCTGACGCGCAACTCACTGCTGCTCATCGGCCACGGCTCCATGGAGCTTGCGCAGTACGCGGCCGCCGAGCAGGCGTACGAGCGGCTGCTGACGATAGGGTTCGACGCCGACGTTGCCGAGCGTCGCCTGGCGAGCGTGTACAAGCAGGGCGAGATCGCCGAGGCGGAGGAGTCGCTCGATGCGGCGCTCGGTCACTATCTGCGCATCGGGGAAATCGATCCGACCGCCGCGCTGGCGGCCAGCGCCCACTTCGACGCGATCGTGATGTTGGAAGGGGCCGATCGGTCCGCCGACATCGCGCGTCTGCTCGAGTCTTTCCGCGTGCTGTATCCGCAGGATGAGCGGGCCGCGCAGGTGCCGCTGCGGCTCGCGCAGATGTACGAGGCCGACGACGACTTTGCCCGCGCCGCGCTCGAGTACCGCAACGTCGCGGCCACGTCCGCCGACACCGATGCCGCGCGGCAGGCCCAGTTCGTCGCCGCCGAGCTGTATCGCAAGGCTGACGATCGGGAGGCGAGTCTCGCGGAATACCAGGCCTATGTGCAGCGTTTTCCGACGCCCTACGATGCGCACTTCGAGGCGCTGCAGGCGAGCGACGAGCTGCTCGGCGAGCTCGGACGGTCGCGCCATGGCGTGTGGCGCAGCAAGGTCGCGCTGCATGAACGCGTTGGCCGCAGCGCGACGCCGCGCATGAGTTTCCTGGCCGCGGAGGCGGCGCTCGGCCTTGCCGCCATCGACCGCGAGGCCTTCGCCGCGATACGCCTGCAGGCGCCGCTGAAGAAGTCCCTGCGCTCGAAGCAGCGCGCGTTGAAGGCGTCCGTCAAGGCGTACGAGGCGGTGATCGACTACGCGGTAGCGGAGTTCGCAACCGCTGCCACGTATCAGATCGCGGATCTGTACGTTGAGCTGTCGGCCTCGATCATGGCGTCCGAGCGCCCGAGCGGACTGAACGCGCTCGAGCTCGAGCAGTACGAGATCCTGCTCGAGGAGCAGGCGTATCCCTTTGAGGATCAGGCGATCGAACTGCACGAAATCAACATGCGGCGCGCGTGGAACGCGCCGGGTGGCGTTGCCGGCGATGTCTGGACCGCCAAGAGTTTCGCCGATCTCAAGGCCCTGATGCCGGGCCGCTACGACAAGAACGAACGGAAGGTGGCGTATGTCGAGAACATTCACTAACCGCCTCGGTGGCGCGCTGCTGGTGCTCGCGCTTGCCGCCTGCGCGGTGCCCGGCGCCCTGGTCCGCAAGCCGGCAACGGCGCAGGACCCCGGCGCGTCGACCGCGTCCCAGCGCTTCGCGTCGCTGGAACGCGAGGCGGCCGACGTAGAGGTCAGCGCCGCTAGCGCGCAGCTATTCGATCAGGCGCTCGCGCAGCTGCGGGCGGGTGAGTTCGCGGCCGCGATCGAACCGCTGTCGCGCGTGACCCGATCGCAGCCGGAGCTGTCCGGACCCTGGCTGAACCTGGGGCTCGCGCGGCTGGCGCTGGGCGAGTCGGACGCCGCCGAGCAGGCCTTCGAGCGCGCGATCCGCGCGAACCCGATGAACTGCAATGCCTACAACGAGCTCGGCGTGCTCGAACGCGAAAACGGCGAGATCGAAAACGCGGAGGCCGCCTATCTCGCCTGTCTCGATCGCGACCCGTCGTTCGCGGCCGCGCACCTGAACCTCGGGATTCTCTATGAGCTGTATTTGGGTCGACTGCCCGACGCGCTGGATTCCTATCGCTCCTACCAACAGATTGCCGGCGAGGAAGATCCCAAGGTCAAGGGTTGGATCGTCGATCTGGAGCGCCGCCTGTGAGCAGCTGCTACCGCGTGTTGACCAAGCTCGCGCGCTCCGCGACGCTCGGTGCGCTGCTGTTCGGTGGGGCATCGAGCGCGCTTGCCGACGATGAGGCCGTTATCCAATTGGACGAAACCGTGATCTCCGGCAATCAAGAGTTACCCAAAGTTCTGTATATCGTTCCCTGGCAACAGCCGCTCGGACCACCGGACCTGGAAGTGCGCCACGACTTCACCGCCGAAGACATCTTTCGGCCGCTGTACCCGCCGGCGCACAAAAGAGAAATTCGCTATTACCAGTCGCTGAGCGCCGCTGAGGCTCATGCGGACCAAGAGGAGACCAACCCGTGAACGCTTTTGAAACCGTCATCGCATTCTTTCAGAACGGTGGCCCGTTCATGTATCCGATTGCGATTGTGCTCGCCATCGGTCTGGCGATCGCGATCGAGCGCTATGTCTACCTGAGCGCGCAGCTCGTCAAGAACCGGCGCGACTTCGACATGCTGCTGCCGCTCTTGAAATCCCAGCGCCTGCGCGAGGCCAACACGCTGACCAACAAATCGAAATCTGCGATGGCGCGCATCGCCGCCGACGGCATGACGCGTCGCGAGGCGAGCCGCCGCCGCTCCGACATTGAGTCCGCGATGGAGGAGGGGCTGCTGGAGATTCTGCCCAGCATCGAACGACGCACGCCCTATCTCGCGACCTTTGCCAACGTTGCGACCCTGCTCGGTCTGCTCGGCACGATCATCGGTCTGATCGCGGCCTTCACCGCGGTCGCCAACGCCGATCCCGCCGAGAAGGCGACGCTTCTGTCGCAGAGCATCTCGATTGCAATGAACACCACGGCGTTCGGTCTCATGGTCGCGATCCCGCTGCTGCTCGTGCACTCGCTGCTGCAGAGCAAGACCAGCGCGATTGTCGAGAGCCTCGAGATCGCCGTCGTCAAGTTCCTCAATCTCATGGACGGCCAGACGCCGAACTCGCCCGCCCAACCCGCGCCTAGCGCTGGCTGATACCGGGCGCAGAGTCCACGCGTAAGCAACGAGAGCCGATCCAATACCGATGAAGAGAATTCGCAGGCATCGCCGCGACCTGCAGGAGGCCGCGGACCTGGACGTCACGCCGTTCATGAACCTCATGATCGTGCTGGTCCCCGTGCTGCTGCTGTCGATGGTGTTCACGCACACGACGGTCATCGAACTGAATTTTCCGGCCGCTGACGGCGCGGAGGGCGCGTTCGATCCCGAGAGCGTCCATCTCGAAGTGCAGGTCCGCGGCGACGAACTGATCGTCGCCGACGGCCGTGGCGGTACGATCAAGGCGCTGCCGGGCAAGGATGGTCTACCCGACTTCGTCCAACTCACCGAAGTGCTGAAGGCGGTGAAGCGGCGTATGCCCGACAAAGAAGACATCACCATTCTGCTAGAAGAAGAGACCGACTATCAGACACTGGTGTCGGTGATGGACAGGGTGCGCTCCTATCCGACCGTGCAGGGCGTCGACGTCGTGCAGGCAGAGCTGTTTCCGGTGATCTCTCTGGGTGATACGCCCAAGGCCAAAGTGTCGCTGGCTTCACCAGTCGCGCCAATTGCGCCATTAGCGCCATTAGCGCAAGGGACGGGTTCATGACCGCGCTCGTTAAAGCCCGCCGGCGTGAACTGCAGAAACGCAGCCAGTCTGTGGGTCGGCTGAACCTCGTCTCGCTGATGGACATCTTCACCATCCTGGTCTTCTTCCTGATGGTGAACTCTTCAGACGTCGAGGTGCTGCAGACGAATGCCGACGTCAAGCTGCCGGACTCCAACTCGGAACAGCGACCCGAAGAACAAACGATGATCACCGTGTCGGATGAAGACGTGCTGGTCATGGGGCGCTCCGTCGCGAGCGTCGCCGAGCTCACCGGTAGCGAAGAGGCGATCGCCGGCCTGGCGGACGAGCTGCGCTACCAGGGCGAACGCAAGGCGCGGGGAGCGCAGCCCCCGGATGACGGCTTCGAAGTCACCATCATGGGCGATCGGGAGATTCCCTACTGGCTGCTCAAGCGCATCATGCTTACGTGTCAGCAGGAGAACTTCCTGCAGATGTCGCTCGCGGTCAATCAGCTGCAGGGTGACGGCGCCGCCGTGGGAGCGGGCCGTTGACCTCCATCGCCGTACAGCCGCAGCTGAGCATCGAGTTCGATCTGCCCTGGGTGCACAACCAGCGCGACCGTCGCGAGTTCCGTCGCTGGCTGACTATCCTGCTGGTCCTGACCCTCGCCATCGGTATCGGCGTGCCCTTCGTCAGTCTGCCGGAGCGCGAGCGCGCAGACTTGGAAGAGCTGCCGCCGCAGCTTGCGCGCATCAAGCTGAAAAAGCCCGAGGTCAAGATTCCGCCGCCGCCGCCCCCGGTGATCGAGGACAAGCCCGAGCCCGTGCCCGAGCCCGAGGTCAAAGAGAAGGCACCCGAGCCGGAACCGCGGGTTGAGGCGCCTAAGCCTGAGCCCGTGCAGGCAGCGCGCGAGAAGGCCAAGACCTCCGGGCTGCTCGCCTTTTCCGACGCTTTCGCCGACATGCGTCAGGCCGTCGACGTGTCCAAGCTCACCCAGACCACGGCGATTGCCAGCGGTGCGGGCGATGCGGCGAGCATCGATCGGTCGCTCCTGACGTCCAAAACCGGCACGCGCAGTGCCGGTGTGAACGTGGCCGCGATGTCGCGCGAGACTGGTGGCGTTGCGCTATCCGGTCGGGAAACGACGCGGGTCGAGACCCCGGTTGAGCAGAGCGGCTCCGGCCGTCAGCGCGTGGCCCAGACGCCGCCGTCGGGCGAGCGCAGCATCGAAGAGGTGCGACGGGTGTTCGACGCCAACAAGGGCGCGATCTTTGCCATCTACAATCGGGCGTTGCGCAAGAACCCCGGGCTGCAGGGCAAGGTGGTTCTCGAACTCACCATTGCGCCGAGCGGCGCCGTGACGGATGCGCGCGTGGTCGACAGCGAGCTGGACGATCCGGCCGTGGTGAACAAGATCGTCAATCGGGTGCGGTTGTTCGATTTTGGCGCCCGCGAGGTTGGTACTACCAAGATCAATTACCCGGTGCACTTTCTCCCCAGCTAGCTGGGCACGCGCGAGCTGATGCGCCTATGCGGCGATCGGGTCGCGTTCAGTGGGAGTGCGGATAGCGCGTCTTGATCGCGTCGATGTGCTTGATCCGGCAAATCTCGCCGCCGGCGTGGACCGCATCGAAACCGGCCCAGATCGTCTGCTCGGATGCGCTTACCGACACCGCGCTCGAATAGCGCAGCGCCTGGCAGGGGTCACGCAGGGTCAGCAGATATTCGTCCACACTGTTGACGGTCAGCGCCAGCCGCTGCACGTCGAGAACGCGCCAATCGCTGATCGTCTCGACGTTGCTGATGCGTTCGACGGGTGCGAGAAAACTCTCGGGCGTCTGCAGTGCGCCCTGCGCCGTCTGGCTGCACAGACCGACGAACAGCCCGAATCCCAGCAGTTGAGTCGTCTTGGACACACGCCGCGCTAGCCGGCGTCCGACTTCTCGCATCTGGTCGATCTGCTGATCCCTAGTGTGGTCTGTTCTGTCGTCTGTCTCGTGATCGAACATAGTCAGCCCCAAGCTATGCGTTCGCATCACGCTAGCCGTGCGAATCTGAACGCCGACTGAACCCGGTCTGTGCGCGGTTCCAGCGCTCGTTAGCCAAGCAGCTCGCTCATCGTGAACAGGGACTTCAGCGCGACGTTCTGACGCGCAAGATTCTCGCGTGCGCCGGTCTCACGATCGATGACGCACAGCGCGAGACTGGGCTCGATGCCGTCGGCGCGCAGACGCTCGATCTGATGCACCAGAGCCCCACCCGAGGACACGATGTCTTCGATCAGAACCAAGCGCGTGCCGCCCAGCGGCGTGCCCTCGGCGTAGTTTTCGGTGCCGTGCGCCTTGGGTTCCTTGCGCAGGAAAGCTGCCGGCAGACCGGTGTGCAGCGACAGCGCGGTGACGAGCGGTATGCCGCCCAGCTCCAGGCCGGCGACGACCTGTGTGTCGGCGGGCAACTGATTGGCCATTTCGGCCGCGATGCCCGCCAGCAGAGCTGGGTCGGCTTCGAAGCGATACTTGTCGAAATAGGTGTCGGCGACGGCACCGGAGCGCAGTCGAAAGCGGCCGCCGAGCAGCGCGGTCGCGCGTATCCGATCCGCTAGGCTAGCGCCGAGCTGCGCGGTACTGCTGGATGAGGTCATCGAGCCATCCTCTTCGCCATGCTGATTGATTCGGCACCGATGGCGTGGGCACCGATTTTGGGGGCGCCAAGCCTACCTGCTTGAACCGCGCGTGTCAGGAGCCAAACGACCGCGCGGTGCGCTCGTGCTCGCCCTCGCTACGGCCGCTGAGCTCGCGGTTTCGGGTTGGCGTGGCGTTCGTCGCTGCGGCAAAGTGAGGGCACGAAGACTAGGGAGATCGATCGGTGCGAGACGAGGGTGCTTTTCTGAGCGTCGTGCGGACGGCTGTCGTTGTGCTCGCGATCGGTTTCGCCCCATCGGTTTACGCCGACGCCGAGATCGACGCCGAGGCGGCGCGTATCACCGGGCTGGCCGATTCGATCTGGTCGTTCGCCGAACTCGGCTATCAGGAGACGCGCAGCAGCGCGCTGCTGCAGGCCTATCTGCGCGACAACGGCTTTCGCGTCGAGGCCGGCGTCGCGGACATTCCGACGGCGTTTGTTGCGAGCGCCGGTCGAGGGGCTCCGGTGATCGATATCCTCGCGGAGTTCGACGCGCTGCCGGGACTGTCGCAGGCCGCCGAGCCGGCGCGCCGAATTCTCAGCGAGGGCGCCCCCGGTCACGCCTGCGGTCACCACATGTTCGGCGCCGCCTCTAGCGGTGCAGGCGTCGCGCTGGCTCGCTGGCTGCGCAACAACGATCGCGCCGGCACGGTGCGCGTGATTGGCACGCCAGACGAGGAAGGTGGTTCGGGCAAGGTCTATCTCGCCCGCGCGGGCGTATTCGATGACACGGACGTGGTGCTGCACTGGCACCCGGGCGATCGAAACAACGCCGGCGCTGCGTCCACGAACGCCAACAAGTCGGGCCGCTTTCGCTTCAAGGGCCGGGCCGCGCACGCCGCGTCTGCTCCGGAGCGCGGCCGCTCGGCGCTGGACGGGGTCGAGGCCATGAACTTCATGGTCAACATGATGCGCGAGCACGTGCCGCAGGAATCGCGCATTCATTACGTGATCACCAAGGGGGGCGACGCGCCGAACATCGTTCCAGAAAGCGCCGAGGTCTATTACTACGTGCGCCACGCGCAGCCGGACCAGGTCGTGTCGCTGTTCGAGCGTGTGGTCGACGCGGCGCGCGGCGCAGCACAGGGTACCGGTACGACGATGACGTTTGAGGTGATGCACGGAAACTACCCCGTGCTTCCCAACGAGGCCCTGGCGCGCATGGTGCACAGCAAGATGACGGCCATCGGCGGCTACGAATACGATGCGGCCGAGCTCGACTTTGCCCGGCGCATCTACGCCACCCTGCTGCAGCCCGGTGGTCGCATCGGCGGTCAGCGTACTGTGCAGCCGTTTGCGATCGGCCACTCGATGGGTTCGACCGACGTGGGCGACGTGAGCTGGCTGGTGCCGACGGTGGGGTTCTCGACGGCGACCTGGGTACCCGGCACGGCCGCGCACAGCTGGCAGGCGGTCGCGGCCGGCGGCATGTCGATCGGTCACAAGGGCACGCTGATGGCGGCAAAGGTCCTCGCCGCTGCCGGGAAGGAGCTGTACGCCAACCAGCGGCTGCGGCGCGAGGCGCGCGCCGAGCTCTTGCGGCGACGCGGCGCCGACTTCGAATACGCCGCGCTGCTCGGGGATCGCGAGCCGCCGCTCGACTATCGTAAATAGGCGCGCGCCCAGGCGTCCGGCGATGCCTGGCTCGTCGCCCCCGGAAACTCGCGGGCGATCGCACGGGGAGGTGTGGGCAACAGCATGAACATCGGCGTACTTCATCCCGGCGCGATGGGCGCCAGCGTCGCGGCGTCTCTCGTCGCCTGCGGCCATCGCGTGCTGTGGAGCGAAGACGGCCGCAGCGAGGCCACGCGCGTCCGGGCTCAGGCGGCGAGCGCCGAGGCGGTCGGCAAGATCGAGCAACTCATTGACGGTGCGGAACTCATTGTCTCCGTCTGTCCGCCCGAGTCCGCGCTCGAGCTCGCCGCCGTGGTCGCCGACGCCGGCTTCGGCGGCCTCTACGTCGATGCGAATGCCGTGGCGCCGGCCACGGCGCAGGCGGTGGCGGCCCGCTTCGGCGACCGCTACATCGACGGCGGCATCATCGGCCCGCCCGCGACGCGTCCGGGCACCACGCGGCTGTACCTGGCCGGCGCGCGTGCCGCCGATGTCGCCGATCTGTTCGCCGGCGGACCGCTGGAGGCGATCGCGCTTGACCAGGGCGGGCAGACGGGCGCGTCGGCGTTGAAGATGGCCTATGCGGCCTACACGAAGGGGCACGCGGCGCTGCTGCTCGCCGCGCGCGCGCTGGCCGCGGCCGGCGACGTGGGCGCTGCGCTGGACGCCGAGTGGGAACGGTCCCAGCCGGGCCTTACGCAGCGGCTGGCCGGTGCCGCGAGGGGCGTTGCACCGAAGGGCTGGCGATTCGCCGGCGAAATGCGCGAGATCGCGGCGACTTTCGAGGCGGCGGGTCTACCGCCGCAGTTTCATCTGGGCGCGGCGGATCTCTATGAGCGCCTTGCCGCGTTCAAGGATCTCGACGACGTCGACGTCGAGCAGGTGCTCGCGCGCCTGCTGCGGGCCTAGCCGGCTAGTCGCTCAGCGCCAGCCGCAGAAAGTCCGCGCAGCGTTCGTGTAGCCAGTGGCGCGGCAGGTAGCCGCAGTGTCCGCCGTGCTCGCTCAGCACGACCGGCGCGTGGTCTCGGAACGCCTCGACGCCAGCGCTCGGGACGATGCTGTCATCGCGGCTCGCCAGCAGCGCGACGGGCGCATCGGCGATCTGCTCGGGCTTCACGCGGTACGCGGCGAAGTAGGTCGCGCTGTCTGGATAGGGAATGTCCCCGCCGCAAAAGTAGTCCGTCAGGTTCAGCACGCTGCGATGCTCGGCGGCGCCGACAAAGTCGTAGCGCTGCGGAAACGCCCGCTGCTTGGCGGCCAGCGCGCGGCGCCACTTGCGCAAGAAATAGTGTCTGTACACCGCCGGGCCGGTATCGATTGCGGTACAGCTTGCTGCCGGGTCGACGGCCGGGCAGATGCCCAGCGCGGGCAGCCCGATCGCGGCGCTGACGCGTAGCGCGAAGTTGCCGCCCAGAGAAAAACCGATGACGGCACAGGCCGCGCCGGCGCCGATCAGCGCGCAGGCGTCGCTGACCTCGCGCAGCCGCGCGGAGTGAAACACATCCTCGTTCAGGTGGCTGGTATCGCCATGGTCGCGCAGATTCAGGCGCACAACGCCGTAGCCTCGCGCCTCCAGGAACTCGGCCAGCGCGCAGATGTAGCTCGCGCCCGCGTGGCCCAGCCAACCGTGCAGAAGTATCACCCGCCGCGCGGGCATACGGTGCCGTGGCTGGCTTAGCCAGGCCTGGAGCCTCACGCCCTCGTCGGTCGTCAGGATCTCCGCGCCGTGATGGGCCAGCGTCGGCGTTCGCAGCAGCAGGCTCGAGCCGACGGTCTGAACGTGGAAGTGGCGCAGTCCTGCCGGCGGCGTAAACGCGCCGCTCGCAGCGAACTCGGCCAGGCGTGAGTGCTGGGCTGACACTGCTGCGATGGCGAGGTTCGGCGCGCGCTCAGGCGTCCGCGATGTCCATGGGTTCGGCGCCAGCCGCCCGAATCGCGTCGCAGACCGCATCCAGCGCCGCGTCTATACGCTCGGGCTGGGTGCCGCGCACAACCAGGTTGGTGCCATAGCGGCCGTCGCGCATGAAGGGATAAGAGCCGAGCGACAGATCGGCGTAGGCATCCTGCACCGCGCTGAGACCGTCGGCTATCTCACTCTCGGCGATGTACGCCGAGACGGACCGACCTTTGACGATAGCGCCGCCGCGGAGCTTGCCGTCGAGACCGGCGAGCATCGCCTGCATCACGCGCGGAATGCCTGCCATCACGTAGACGTTGTCGATGTAGAAGCCGGGCGGACCGCCCGTCGCGTTCGCCACCAGACCGGCTCCTTCCGGCACCATGGCCATGCGCAGGCGCGAGCGCATCACGTCGGGCGGCGCCTCGCGGCTGCGTATTAGTGCGGCGATCTCCGGGTGCTCGACCAGCGATACGCCGAAAGCCTTTGCGATGCAGGCAGCGGTGATGTCGTCGTGGGTCGGGCCAATGCCGCCGGTTGTGAAGACGTAGTCGTGTTCGGCGCGCAGCAGGTTCACGCACTCGATGATGGCCGCCTCGTCGTCGGCGATGACCCGCGCCTCCTGGACCCGGATGCCCCAGCCGCCGAGTGTGAGGGCGATGTGATTCAGATTGGTGTCCTGGGTGCGTCCCGAGAGGATCTCGTTGCCGATGATGATGACGGCTGCGGTGACGATTCCGCCGTTTGCGGTCGCGGTGGTTTCTGAGGCTGACATGTCGGTCCGGCTGCTCCCAGCGGCTTGGCTTGAAGCCGGCGATCCTAGCACGCGGCGGTAGGCTAACCCGGAAAATTGCGAACCAGTTGGCGTTTCGGCGGCGGGGGGAAAGACGCCGTTTCCTTATAATGACGTATCAGTTCAGGACTCTCTTTTATGTCTCAGTTGCCGAATGGACGCGGCGACCGCCGCTGGTGCGTCGCTTTGCTGCTGGTGCTGCTCGCAGCGTGCTCGCGTACCGGACCGGAACACCTTGCCGAGGCGCGAGCCTATATCGCGGCCAACGAACAGGACGCGGCGATCATCGAGTTACGCAACGCACTGCAGCAGGCCCCCGATCTGCTGGAGGCGCGGCTGGAGCTGGGTCGGCTGCTGTTCGCCAGCGGCTCGCTCGTTGACGCACAGGCCCAGCTCGACAAGGCGCAGGCCGGCGGCATGCGTTCTGAGGAGATCGACGAACTGCTCGGCAACATTCTGATTCGCCAGCAGCGGGCGAGCGAGGTCATCACGGATTACGACGCGCGGGACGACCTCAGCGCCCGCCTGCGCGCGGTGCTCGGTCTGGCGAGGCTCGGACTGGGGGATGCCACCCTGGGAGAGCAGGAGCTGCGTAGCGCGCTCGCGGCCAACGCGGATCTGGGCTACGCCCACTTTGGACTCGGTGACCTGAGCTGGCGCCGCGCCGATCTCGCGGCGGCGCGCGACCATCTCGAGAAAGCGGCGGCGCTCCTGCCGCAGGACCCCGAACCGCTGCTGCGGCTCGCCGAGTTTGAGATCGGCCAGCGCGATCTCGTCGCCGCACGGCGACTGTTCACCCAGGTGCTCAAGCTGCCGGGCTACAACATTCGCGGCGTGCTGGGCGAAGCGCGCGTCGAGCTGCTGGAGGGCAACACCGAGCGCGCTCGCGAGCTCGCCGACGTCGTGCTATCGGTGACCAGCTACGGTCCGGCCCTCTATCTCAAGGCGCTGATCTCCTACGAGGACGGCGAATTGCAGGCGGCCGAGATCGGCCTGCGCGAGGTCCTGGCGGCCGCGCCCGACTATCTGCCGGGACGCTACCTGATGGGCGCGGTGAAGTTTCGCCAGCGCGACTACGTGCAGGCCGAGGCCAATCTCGCGACCTATCTGAATGGCGCGCCCGGCGACGCCTCGGCGCGCAAGCTGCTCGCCGCCGTGCGCATGCAGCTCGGCGACTATCTCGGCGTGGCGGATGCCCTCGGCGACAAGGCCGTGGGCTCGAGCGACGCGCAGACGCTGGCCATTCTGGGTACGGCCTATGCGCGCGCGGGCCGTCTCGCCGAGGCCACCGAGATTCTGGACCGCGCGGTGCAGGCCGCGCCGGACGCCGGCAACCTGCGTAACCAGCTCGCCCTGACGCTGCTGGCGGCCGGCGAGAGCAGCGCGGCGATCGGCCAGCTCAAGTCGGCCATCGATCTGGAGTCCGGGCTGGTGCTCTCCGACTACCTGCTGGTGCTCGCAGAGCTGCAGGCTGGCAACACGGAAGCGGCCCTCGCCTCCGCGATCGCCTACCGCGAGGCCGCCCCGGAGGATCCCATGGCCGACAACCTGATCGGCACCGTTCTGTTGACCCAGGGCGACGTCTCCGGCGCCGAGGCGGCGCTAGATGCAGCGCTGGGCAAGGACGCGGCCTTTGTGCCCGCGGCGCTGAATCTGGTGCAGATCGCTCTGAACGACAACCGACCGGACGACGCCAGGGCGACGCTCGAAGGCGTGCTGGCCGCAGATCCGGGCAACGAGCGCGCGCTCATCCGGCTCGCGGAGCTCGCGATGTCGGATCGCGATACCGACGGTGCCCGGGCCTGGCTCGAGCGCGCGGTCGCGGCAGACGGCGACGCGCTGCGTCCACGGCTAGCGCTGTCGCAGCTCGGCGTGCTGACGCGCGACCACGAGCTCGCCGATCTGCACAGCCAGCAGGCCCTGCGCATCGCACCCGGCGACGTGCAGGCCGGCTTCAACCGCGTCGAGACGCTGCTGGCGGCGGGTCGTACCGAGGACGCGAGGACGCCGCTGACCGAAGTGGCTCGCGTCATCCTGCAGCGGGGTGACGCCGAGCCCGCTGCCGTACTGGCGCTCGCGCGGCTGCGCGAGCGGGCGGGACAGTCGCGCGAGGCACGGCCGCTATACGAGCAGCTTGCCGCCGGCGATGGTCGCGAGGCCGGTGCGGCGAGCCTGGCGCTGCTGCGTCTCGCGATCGCGGACGGCAATCTGGCGCTGGCGAAGCGTCAGCGCGACGCGGTGCCGGAGCTCGCGCGCAAGACCACGCTCTATGCGCTGCTCGAGGCGGACGTGCGGCGTGCGGATGGCGACACCGCCGGCGCGGAGTCGGGCTACCGCGCCCTGTACGCGGACGGCAATCGCGATGCCATGTTTCGGCTCGTTGCGCTGTACTCGCAGCAGCGCC
Source organism: Pseudomonadota bacterium (assembly GCA_039029135.1). GTDB lineage: Bacteria > Pseudomonadota > Gammaproteobacteria > Pseudomonadales > Azotimanducaceae > JALZVT01. The sequence goes on from JBCCGT010000021.1 coordinate 52,564, forward strand.
GCTCGGACGACACGACGGCTCTGCTCGACGAATGGCTCGGGCAGAACCCCGACGACATCGGCGCTCTGATCGCGCTCGGCAACGCGCGCATCGGCGAGGCCGATGCGGGCGCCAGCCGCGGCATCTTCGAAGACGTCCTGCAGCGAGCCCCGGACAACGTCGTCGCGCTGAACAATCTGGCCTGGCTGTACCAGCAGTCGGGCGACGCGCGCGCCGAGGCTACCGCTCGGCGGGCCTATGAGCTCGCGCCGCAAAACGCGGACGTCGTCGACACGCTGGGCTGGATCGTCTGGGAAGGCGGGCAGCAGGAGGCCGGCGCGCAGCTGCTGGAAGAGGCGCTGGCGCTGGCACCGCAGAGCCCGACGATTCTCTATCACGCGGCGCGGGCGCGCGCGGCGGCGGGTGCCAAAGAGCAGGCGATACGCGCGCTGCAGAGCACGCGCGGCGCTCGATTCGCGGATCGTGCCGCCGCGGATGACCTGCTTGCTGAGCTGCTGGCGCGTTAGGGAAACGCTAAGCGGACGAGACTTGCTCAGGGGTTCCCTAGCGTTGCTGGCGATCGACCAGGTTGTAGATAAAGCCGATGCGGCCGACGAACTGAGAAAAGCCCAGATCTGAGCGCGAGCTGTCGCGTTCCTCCCAGCCGACGTTCGCGCGTACGAGTGTCTTGCGGCTGAGCTGCCATCTCACGTTGGCTCCGCCCAGCACGAAGTCGTCCTTCACGCCCAGCGCGAGAAAGTCGCGCTCGACGAACTCGATGGACGCACCCGCGGTGATGCGGGGTGTCACCCGTCGCTGGACGTTCACGCTGAAGCCCGTCTCGTCTTCGTCGCGCAGGACGAAGTCGTCCTCGTAGTCCTGATTCTGCAGGCTGAACGCCAGCGTCACGCTGTTGCGCGGCGAGCTTAGCGTATAGCTCGCGCGGACCGTGTCCTCCGTAAACACGTCGTTCAGTTCGGAGTTGTCGATGACCGATCCCTGGCCAAACTGACCCGTGCCGCGCAGCAGGTTCTCTGATTGGTCGGATAGGGTGCGTCGCAGCAGGACATTGAACGAACTGCCGCCGGTCGGCGTCCAGTTCACGCTCAGATTGCCGACAAACGCGTTCAGGTCGTCGGCGCCGAGGCTGCGCTCGATGTTGGAATAGCCCGCCTTGAGCTGCACGTCGAGCAGTTCGCTGCGCGAATTGTAGGTGACGGAGGCGTTGTTGATGTCGAGGCTGGGGGCGAAGTCGGCCTCAAACTCGACGCTGTCGCGCGAAGCCTCGATGCCGATGTTGCGATTGGCAGACAGGCCGGCGACGTAGCCGATGCGGAAAAGCTGACGCTCGCTGTCGGAGTCGGTTTCTTCCTCGGTCACGTCCGAAAAGCGGTACTCGAGATTGAAGCGGTCGCTCGGCCGTGGTCGCAGAGACAGCACCGGTCCCACGGAGGTGACTGTGGTGAGCTGGCGATTGTTTTCGATGTCCTGCGCCAGCGACTGGATGGTCGCCTCCGTGCGGCTGTTGCTGACGTTGAGCCGCAGGCGTTCGGGAATCGCGTGCCACGCGACCTGCGCCGAGCCGGTCAAACGCGTTCGATCCTGGAACAGATCCTCCACGTAGATGCGGCGCTCGAATCGATAGTTGGCGTCGAGTTCGAACTGCGAAGTGAGATGACTGACGCTGGCCTGTACCTGGGGAATATTGATTAGGTCGCTGACTTCGTTGTCAGTCGTGCGGCCGACGTTGTCCGTCGTTTCCAGCGTGTAGCCGGCGCCGATCGTATAGTCCAGCGCCGCGGCGGGCAGCGCGGCGGTCAGCGCGGGGACTGCCAAAAACGCCGCGAACCGGCGTGCCCGCGATCGCCGCCGCGAGACCTCGTTTCCAATGCTGGTGAGTCTGCTCGTCATACTGCTGGCGAATCCTGGTGACTGGACGTTCTGGTTGCGCGGGCGCATCACGTGACCCCGCCGCGTCCCGCAGGCTGCAAAACGTCTAGAAGGCGCTTTGCGGTACGGTGATGACGTCGCCCGGGCGGAGATCGTAGTTCGTCTCCATCTCGCCGCGCCTGAGGATCCGATCCAGACGCACCGGCTGGCGGCTGCCGTCGCGGCGATACAGGCTCGCGTTGGATAGCGACGCGAACTCGTTGGCGCCGCCGGCCTCGAGCACGACGTCCAGCACCGTCATGCCCTGGCGATAGGGCAGCGATATCGGCCGCTGCACCGCGCCGGTGACGCGGACGCGCGAGCGGTACTGGTTGCTGCCCATCTCGGTGACGATCACCGTGACGAATGGGTCGCGCACGTACTTTGCGAGTTTCTCTGAAATGCTGGCACTGACCTGTTCCGGCGTGCGGTCGCCCACGGCGATGTCGCCACCGAGCGGCACGGAAATCTTGCCATCTGGTCGCACCGGGACGTTGATGCTGAGATCTTCGTGCCGCCAGACGTTGACCTGCAGGCTGTCCCCGACGCCGATTCGATAGGCGTCGTCGTATTCGAAGGCAGCGGGCGCGGCGGGTGCCGGCTGGGTCGCGGGCGCGCTCACCGCGTCGCCGCCACCGCCGCCGAAAGTCTCGCAGCCGGCGGCGAGGCCGACGACGACGAAGGCGGCAGCGAGGCGCGTGAAGCGAGCAATGAAACCAGAGAGCGGACGGGCATTCGTCATGACGAGCGATCCTCGGTCAGAAAAGCGATGTACGCCCTAATTCTAACCCGTCGGCGATTTGGAAAAAGGCGATCGCGCGACGCCCGCGTCGGCAATCCGTCACAGGTGCGACATTCGGGCGATCGATCGGCGTCTATCCGCCGCTATTGTTAAGTTGCTTGGTGCTGGCCACGGTTACTGTGCAGATGGAGAGTCCATGCCGCGGCGCTAACGCCCGCTAAACTGCGGCGGGCGCTTCGCCGCGAAAGCGCGGCGCCCTTCCTTGTAGTCCTCGCTGTCGAAGCAGGCGTCGACGAGGCGCTGTACCGCCTCGAGATCCTGGCTGCGTCCACCGCGCTCCCAGGCGTCTATCGCGGCCTTTGCGGCACCCACGGTCAGCGGCGCGTTGCCCGCTATCCGCAGCGCGTAGGCGCTCACCTCGTCGTCCAGCGCGTCGTGCTGGAAACACGCGTTTACCAGACCCATCGACTGAGCCTCCGCCGTGTCGAAGTAGCGGGCGCTCAGCATGATGTCGCGGGCGCGCGCCGGGCCCACCAGGCGACAGAGTTTGCCGATGCCCTCGTATTCATAGCCGAGGCCGAGCCGCGCGGCGGGAATGCCGAAGGTCGACTCTGGCGTCGCGAAGCGCACGTCGGCCGCCAGCGCGGTGGCCAGGCCGCCGCCAATGCAGTAGCCGTCTATCTTCGCGATCAGGGGCTTCGAGAAACGGGCCAGCGCGCGCGATCCCCGACCCGAGATCTCGGCGTACTCTGCGCGCTGTGCGGCGCTTGCCCGGCGTGCGTCGAACTCGGAGATGTCGGCGCCGGATACGAACGCCTTGCCACCCGCGCCGGACATGACGCAGACGCGCACCGTCGAGTCCTGTTCGAAGCTCTCGAAGATGTCGCCCATCGCCTGCCACATTTCGAGCGACAGGGCGTTGTGCCTGGCGGGATTGTTGAAGGTGACCCAGCCGATGCCGTCGGCGTCGATCTGCGCCAGCATGCGTTCGGTGTCGAGCTGCAGCTTTCGGGACATGGTGTTTCCTCGCGTGGCGGGCTAGCGAAACTCTACGTCGCGACCATGCGATACTCAATCGAACGACAGTTTGCCGATGCGATTGAGGGGCGCGCGCATGGACTTCGAAGAAACCGATGAGCATCAACTGATCCGGGACTCTGTGCGCAAGCTGTGCGCCGATTTTCCCGACGAGTACTGGGCGCGCTGCGACAGCGAGGAGGAGTTCCCGTGGCAGTTCTATGACGCGATGGCGGCCGCGGGCTGGATCGGCGTGGCGATACCGGAAGCCTACGGCGGCGCCGGGCGCGGCATCACCGAGGCCAGCATCGTCCTTGAGGAAGTCGCCGCGTCCGGTGCCGCGATGAACGGTGCGACCGCGCTGCATCTGTCGGTGTTCGGCATGCACCCGGTGGTGAAGTACGGCAGCGAGGAGATGAAGCAGACCTATCTGCCCCCCGTCGCGCGGGGTGATCTGCATGTGGCCTTCGGAGTCACCGAGCCCGATGCGGGCACGGACACCTCATCGATCACGACGGCGGCGCGCCGCGACGGCGACCGCTACCTCGTCAAGGGACGCAAGGTCTGGACCACCAAGGCGCTGATCGCGGAACGCGTGCTGCTCCTGGTGCGCACGACGCCGCCCGAGGACGTCGAGCGGCGCACCGACGGCCTGACGCTGCTGCTCGCGGAACTGCAGAAGCCAGAAGTCAGCATCAGCGCCATTCCAAAAGTGGGTCGCAATGCCGTCGCCACCTGCGAGGTGGTCTACGACGACCTGGAGGTGTCGGTCGCGGATCGCGTCGGCGAGGAGGGCAAGGGATTCCGCTATCTGCTGGACGGCCTGAACGCCGAGCGCATCCTGATCGCGGCGGAGGCGCTGGGCATCGGTCGGGCCGCGCTGCGCCGGGCGGTTAACTATGCGCAAGAGCGCGTGGTGTTCGGCCGCCCGATCGGCAAGAACCAGGGCGTCAGCTTTCCGCTCGGCGAGGCGCGCATGCGCCTCGATGCCGCGGAGCTGATGATTCGCAAGGCGGCGTGGAAGCTCGATACCGGGCAGCCCTGCGGCGCTGAGGCCAATATGGCGAAGTGGCTAGCGGCGGACGCGGCGTTTCAGGCCGCCGACCAGGCGATGCAGACCCACGGCGGCTTCGGCTATGCCCGCGAGTATCACGTCGAGCGCTACTGGCGCGAGGCGCGGCTCATGCGTATCGCGCCGATCTCGCAGGAGATGATCCTCAACTTCGTCACCGAGCACGTGCTCGACCTGCCGCGCTCCTATTGAGGTTGAGACGATTGGTCGGTCGTCGCCGGCCAGTCGAAGCTCAGTCTCGTCACGGATCGATAGGTCGTTCCGGGATCGAGGCGGTTGCTCGGGTAGCCGGGCTGATTGGGCGCGTCGGGGTAGCCCTGCGGTTCTATGCAGAGCGCCTGGTGACGCCCGTAGTGCCGGTTGCCGATGCCACCCGCGTAGTCGAGCGTGTTGCTCGTGTAGATCTGCATCCCCGTCTGATTGGTCGCAACGTCGAGCGCGCGGCCGCTGGCCGTGTGCTCGAGGCGCGCGGCGTGACGCAGTCCATCGGCATCGATCGGCGCGTCGTCAGGCAGCAGAAAATGGTGATCGAAGCCGCCCGCGAGCTGAATCTGCTCGTGCGCGGCCTCGAGGTGCGCCGCGGTTAGAAGCCCGCCGGCGCGCAGGTCAAAGGGCGATCGCGCGACCTCGGCAACCTCGCCCTGCTGCAGCAGAGCGGCGTCGATCGGCAGGTATCGGTCGGCGGCGAGCGTCAGGCGGTGTTGCGACAGCCGTTCTTCCGCAGCCGGTGCGCCCGACAGATTGAAGTAGGGGTGCGGTGCGATCGATGCGACGGTGGGCGCGTCGCTGGCGGCGGAGATGTCGATGAGGAGGTCCTTGCCGCGGACGCGGTAGCGAACGATCGCCTCGAGTTCTCCCGGGTAACCCTGATCGCCGTCTGCGCTCGTCAGCCCATAGCCGACGGCATCCTCAGTGTGGTCCAAGACGCGCCAGACGCGCTGGGCAAAGCCGAGCGGCCCGCCGTGCAGCTGGTCGCCACCGACGTTCGGCGTCAGGGCGTAGCGGCGACCATCGAGCGTGAAGGCGGCGCCGCTGATGCGGTTGCTGTGGCGACCGACGATCGAACCGAAATAGGGATGCTCGTATTCGTAGCCGCTGGCGTCCGCGCAGCCGAGTATCAGATCGACGGCGTCACCGCTGCGCTCCGTAACCTGGATGCGGGCGAGGCTAGCGCCAATCGCCAGCGTCCCGACGCGCAGTCCCGCGGTGCTGCTGATCCAGCGTGTTTTCAACCACGGCCCCTGAGGCTCGTTTTCTTGTGCTGCACATAGTCGACCAGGATGTACTCGCCGAGGCGCTCCGAGTCGGTATAGAACACGCGGCCGCCGTTGATGCGGGCGATCTGATCCATGAACGCGCGCAGGTAATCGCCGGCGTCGAGCATGAACGTGTTGATCGCGATACCTTTCTTTGTACAGCGCTTCACCGCGCTCAGCGTCGCGCGCAGCGTGTCCGGCGTGGGTGGGTAGGCGAAGATCGATTCGCCGTCTTCCAGGTGTGCCGTGGGTTCGCCGTCGGAGATCATGATGACCTGCTTGGTCGCGCCGCTGTGTTTGCCGAGCAGCTTTTCGGCTAGCAGCAACGCGTGCTGCATGTTGGTACCGAGCAGGTGTTCGTCCCACAGCAGATAGGGCAGGTCCTTCGGCTGCAGCTGATTCGCGTAGGCGGCAAAGCCGATGAGATAAAAACTGTCCTTGGGATACTGGGACGTAATGAGGTTATGTAGCGCCAGCGCGACGCGCTTGGCCGACGCGAACGAACCGCGCAGCGCCATCGACCAGGACAGATCAACCAGCATCGCGGTCGCCGTCGAGGTGAGCGTCTCGGAGCGATAGATCGCAAAGTCTTCGGGCTGCAGCCGCACCGGGCTGGTGGAGCCCTCGCGCAGCAGCGCGTTGCGGATCGTCTCCGGCATGTGCAGATGGAACGGATCGCCGAACTCGTAGGGTTTGGTCTGCTCGATGCGCTCGCCGAAGCGACCTTCTTCGGGAACGGCGTGATTGCCAAGACTCTGGCGTTTCAAACGCTGGTAGATCTCGAGCAGCGCGCGTTGGCCGATCGCCCGCGAACCCCGCGGCGTCAGCTCCCAGCCGTCGCCGCGGTCGCCGCGCAGATAGCCCGCTTCTTTGAGCGCATCCATGATTTGCTGCAGATCACCAACGCGCTGCACGGCTTCGTCGCCCAGCAGTTTTCTCAGTGCCTCCTGATCGATGCCGCTGAGGTCCGCTTCGCGTTCCGCCCGCCCGAGCTGATCGATCATGCGGTCGATCTCGCTCATCTCGTTCATCAGATCCAGCGCGCTGCGCAGATCGATCGATTCGCGGCCGGAGAAGTCGTAGCGCGCGCCGTCGGGATTCAGGAAGTCGAGCTCTTTGGCCAGCGCGCGCATGGCCGCGTTCAGCTCCGGGTCTCCCAGGCGATCGTTCATCAGCTCGCTGAGCTGCTGGCGCTGTTCGCTGGACATGGAGTTCAGGAGCGACTGCGCGGCGGCCATCTGCTGGCGCATCTGCTCGAGCAGTTCATCCAGCGTCGCGGGCGGCGGGTCGCCAAACATGTCGCCGAAGCGCGCCATGAAGGCATCGAATTGCGGGTCTTCGCCCGCGATCTTGCGCACCAGCATCTCGTTGAGCGCCGCCAGCATCTCCTTCATGCGCTCGATGTCGCCGTCCGACAGGTTTTGCACCATTTGCTCGACGTTGTTGAAGAAGCTGCGCGTCATCGCCTCGCGCAGTTCGTTGAGCAGCGCGAGGTAGTCTTTCTGCGCGTCGGTGTCCAGAAACTCGTGCTGCTCGAGCGCCTTCATCTGCCCGGCGGCGTCGTTCGGCAGAGCGTCGAGCGCATCGCGATTACGGCGTGCGATTGCCTTCAGCACCTCGCTGCTGAACTCGCCGTCCGGATTGTCCTCCAGCCAGCGCTCGGTCGTGGCGCGCTCGCGGGCGACGATGTCGTCCAGGCGGGTCTTGATGTCGTCCATGATGCTCGACAGATCGAAGCGCTTGAGCTGCTCGCGGCGGGACTCGCGCAGTGACCGCATGAGATCTCGCAGCCCCTGATTCATGCCGCCGGACATACCCCGCGACAGCAGATTGCGCAGCGCCCAGTCGAGGTCCCCGTACTCCATGAGATCCTGCGACAGCGCATCGAGTGCTGCCGTAGCGTCAACCGGTGGCTCCTGGGAGCCGTCCCATTCGCTGTAGCGGTGGCGGTTCGGAATGCTGCTCACGGGCGGCGCGCCTCAGGTGCCGGTGAAACTGATCCCGGCGCCCCGAGAATCTTTGTTGAGCATCTTGTGCAGATGCAGACCCTCGAGCACGAATTCGGTGACGCTCGCGCGCGCCGCCGCGGAGTCGGCACGCAGCAGATCAAACGCGGCGACCAGTTCTGGCAGCCGATCGGCCAGGTCCGCGTAGTCCGCCGCTGCGGCGTCCGCGCTGACCTCCGCCTCAAACCCTTCGGCGAACGCGCCGATCGTCTGCTCGAAGTCCGCGAGCTGAAAGTGCTGGTCGAACTCGAGCTTCACCGCGTGATTCACGAGGCCGCGCAGGATGCGCGCTTCTTCGCCATCTTCCATCGCCTCGAATTCGATCTTGCCCGCCAGCGACGGCAGCACGAAGTGCAGGTCGCAGATCCGTGGGATCGCGATCTCCTCAGTGTTGCGCAGCGCGCGCCGCACGGCGTTCGCGTTCAGTGCCTCGAGGCTTGCGATGCTCGCTCGCACGCTGACACCGGAATGCTGGCTGACGTCGCCCGAGCGGCGTGCCGCCTGGGTGATGCCCACGACGATTTCCTGCATGAACCTCGGCACCTGCAGGTCGATGTCGTCCACGGTCGGGCTGAACGCCTCCTGCGCCACGATGTCGATCTCTGCGGCGCTGGTGGTCGGATAGTGGGTGCGAATAAGCGCCGCGTAGCGATCCTTCAGCGGCGTGATGATGCGGCCGCGATTCGTGTAGTCCTCCGGGTTCGCGGTCGCGACCAGCAGGATATCGAGCGGCAGACGCACCCGATGTCCGCGGATCTGCACGTCGCGTTCCTCGAGGATGTTCAGCAGACCGACCTGAATGCGCTCGGCGAGATCCGGCAGCTCGTTGATGGCGAAGATGCCGAGATTGGCGCGCGGGATCATGCCGTAGTGCAGCGTCAGCTCGTCGGCCAGATAGCGACCCTCGGCGACCTTGATCGGATCGACCTCGCCAATCAAGTCCGCGATGGTGATGTCCGGTGTCGCCAGCTTCTCGGCATAGCGCTCATCTCGCGAGATCCATTTGATGGGTGCGGCCTCGCCCTGTTCGGCGATCAGGGCGCGCCCCTGCGCCGTGACGGGTGCGAACGGCGACTCGGGCAGCTCCAGTCCGTCGAGCACCGGGATTTCGGGGTCCAGAAAGCGCGTCAGGCCGCGAATGATCCGGCTCTTCGCCTGGCCGCGTTCGCCGAGCAGCAGCACGTCCTGGCCGGCCAGCAGTGCGTTGGCGAGCTGCGGCAGGACGCTGTCGTCGTAGCCCAGCACGCCGGGCAGCAGCGGTTCGTTGTCTTTCAGGGCGCGGGTGAGGTTGCTGCGCAGTTCTTCGCGCAGGCTGCGGGGGCGGTAGCCGGAGGCGGTCAATTCGCCGAACGTGTGCGGTTGGCTCATCTAGGCGGCCAGATCTCTTTACTGCGGTGATGCCAGAAGAATATACAGGCCCAGGCCGGCTTTGGGTTCGCCGTCGCCGTCATGGCCCTGTGCCGGTGGCCGGTTTGGGTCTATTGCGGGGATTGGGTGCCGGTAGAAGGCGTCAGGGCAGACGCCGGTTTAGGCGCTGGTGGCCGGCTCCGGGGTCCGCAGCTTGGGCTCGCGGATGCGCAGATGGCCGTGGGCGAGGTCGCCGGTGACGTAGGTCTTCAGCATCTCGGTCAGCGCCTTCGGGTCGCCGCTCGCGTCGATCGGCTCGCCGATGGTCATGCGATAGCGCTGGCGGGTCTTGTTCAGCAGTTCGTGAAACAGCGTGATGTCGCGCAGTTCGTCGCTGACGAACGACAGGAAGTAGAACAGGGCGGAGTTGCGGGCATCGATGTGCATCGGGATCAGCGGGCAGTCGTACTTCTGCGCCAGATTGACCGCCGTGGGCTTCCAGGGCCGCTCGGTGAGCCCCGCCCAGGTCATGTAGGCGAGGCGGCCGGAGGGAAAGATCACCACTAGTCGTTCGTCGCGAAAGGCCTTCACCATGGTGCGCACCGTTTCGCGCTGGCGCTCTCTCGTGCGGTTCTCCTCCAGCCACTCGACGGGAATGATGTTCTCCGCGAGTCCGGGCGCCATGCGAATCGCGTCCCGATTGGCGAACAGCGTGATGTCTTCCCGGCGATGGGCGAGCGTCTCCCAGACCGCGATGCCGTCCGCGATGCCCGCCGGGTGGTTGGCCACCACCAACCCGCGCCCGGTCTCGGGGATGTTTTCGGTGCCCCGGTGTTCCAGGCGCAGCTCGAGCAGGTCGCTGCAGTGGCGGAAAACCTCCGGGCCGGAGAGGCCCTGCACAGAGTCCACCAGATCGATGGCCCGCTGATAGCCCAGCACGGGCAGCAGGACGCGCTGCAGCAGGCGCCACAGGCGGGGATGGCGCCGCAGCCCCTCTGAGCGCTCCTTCAGCAACTGTTCGACAACATGGACTTCAGGCATCGCGGAGGAATTGTCTCACATGGTCGTTAAAAGCGTCGGCCTGCTGCATGTTGACCGCATGCCCGGCATCCACGCGGACCTGGGTCAGCCGGCGCAGTCGGGTCGCGGCGAACGTCGCGTGCTCCGCGAAGCGTTTCTCGTGGACGCCCTGCAGCAGGAGGATACGCGAATCAAGCTCGGCCAGGCGCGGCCGCACGCAGGCATCGGGCACCGTGTGCGCGATCGTCAGGCCGATGCCCTGGGGATCGTGCAACGCGCAGCGCGCCAGCAGCGGTTCGTAGACGGCCGCCGGGAGGCTGGTGGCGAAGCGTGGGTGCATGGGCAGCTTGTCGATATAGGCGCGGCCGCGCGTTTCGATAGCGCGAATTACGTCGGGTCCGGAGCGCAGCCAGGCGGCGCGCAGCTTTTCTGGCGCGAACGCCGACATGGAGTTGGTGATGATCAGACCTTCGACGCGCTCCGGATGCCGCAGCGCGTAGTGCATGACGAGACCGGCACTCAGCGAATAGCCGCACAGATACCAGCGTTCGATCCCATGGTGCTCGCGAATCTGCTCGATGTAGTCGACGTAGGCGGACGCGGTATAGGCAGCGGGATCCGTCGGCGCGGCCGACTCGCCGTGGCCTAGCAGCTCGGCGGTCAGCGGCCGGCACACCTGGCCGAGCGCCTCCAGGTTGAGGACCCACTGGGCCTGATTGCATAGCGAACCGTGCAAAAGCAGGAGATGGGGCCCCGACTCCTGTCCGGGATGATGCTCGGTGTGCAACACGCTGGCGGTTCTCGGCGCTCTTCTCGGCGCTCTTCGTGGCGCCGTCAGTCGATCAGTCAGTTAACTAATCTGTTAATCAGTGGTGTTCTCATGTCGCCCGGGCTCTAACCTCGCGGGAGGACCCGGTGCGGGCTGCGAAAGGCGTGGCCGGCGTCTGGCAGGTCCCCGACCTGACGGACAGGCTGTGTATGCTACCGGATATGGATAACGTTTTGGTCATCACAACTGGCGGCACCATCGACAAGGTGTACTTCGACGCCAAGAGCGAATACGAGGTCGGCGGTAGCGTGATCCTGGAGCTGCTCGAGGAGGCGCATGTTGCGTGCCCGTTCAGCGTCCAGGCCTTGATGCGCAAGGACAGTCTCGACCTCACGGACGCCGATCGCGACGAGATTCGAGGGGCCGTCGCGGCCGCAGCGACCCGCCGCATCGTCATCACCCACGGCACGGACACCATGACCGATACCGCCCGGGCCATCGCGCCGGTCGTCAGGGAGCGCGCCGCGACGGTGGTTCTGACCGGTGCGCTGTCGCCCGCGCGCTTTGCCCGCTCGGACGCCACGTTCAACGTCGGCATGGCGTTCGCGACCGTGCAGGCGGTGGCATCCGGGACCTATATCACCATGAACGGTCAGGTGTTCGATGCGCTGGCGGTGGTCAAGGATCGCGCGCAGAATTGCTTCGTAGCACGGCAGGACTCTGGGGAGGGTTAGCAATGAGCGTAGATCTGCTGATCAAGGGAGGCACGGTCGTTGACGGTTCGGGGGCACCGGGTTACCGCGCCGATGTCGCGGTGGCCGGCGGCCGGATCGTCGGCATCGGCCGGCTGAACGTCAAAGCCCGTCAGACCGTTGATGCCGAAGGCCGGGTGGTGGCGCCCGGGTTCGTCGACGGCCACACGCACATGGACGCGCAGGTGTTCTGGGATCCGCTGGGTGCCAGCTCCTGCTATCACGGCGTGACCAGCGTGGTCATGGGTAACTGCGGCTTCACGCTCGCGCCCTGCGCCGAAGACCAGGCGGACTTCGTGTTCCGCAATCTTGAGCGCGCAGAGGACATTTCTCGCGATGCCATGCTCAGCGGCATTCGCTGGGGCTGGGAGACCTATCCCGAGTTCATGGATTGCGTCGACGCACTGCCTAAGGGCATCAACTACGCGGGCTATATCGGCCACTCTGCGCTGCGCACCCACGTCATGGGCGAGCGCGCCTTCGAGGAGCAGGCAACCGAGGACGATCTGGCCGCGATGGCGCGCTGCGTCGTCGAGGCGGTCGAGGCGGGCGCCATCGGGTTTTCCACGTCGCGCACGCCCAACCACATCACAGCCGACGACCGACCGGTCGCAAGTCGGGTCGCCCAGTGGTCCGAGGTCGAGGCCATCGTTAAGGCGATGGGCGCCACCGGCAAGGGCATCTTCGAGATCGCCGGCGAGTCTACCGGGCGCGATCCGGAGCGCATCCGCGAGTATCTCGATCGGCTGCGCGATCTCGCCGTCGAGTCAGGGGTACCGCAGACCTGGGGCATGTTCAGCACGCGGGTTGCGCCTGACTACTGGCGGCCTTTCTTCGACCTGCTGCACGAGACCAACGCGGCTGGCGGGCGGATGTTCGCGCAGGTGCACACGCGCGAGCTCAACACGCTGCTGTCCTTCGCGACGCAGATGCCCTTCGACAAGCGCGAGCTGTGGTGCGACCTGCGCGCGCTGCCGCTCGACGAGCAGAAGGCGCGGCTGCAGGACGCGGACTATCGCGCGCGGCTCGTCGAGATCGCCAATCGCGAACACACCGGCGGCAAGGTGGTCGGCGTCGAGGCGCGGCCGCCCGACTGGGATTGGCTGTTCGTGCTCGACAGCATGACCGGCGAACACCCGCGCGTGGCCGATGTCGCGCGTGAGCGCAACGTCGATCCCGTCGAGTTGCTCATCGATCTGTCGCTCGAGAACGACATGCGGCAGTTTTTTCGCCAGCCGGTCGCCAACGAGTCAAAGGCAGACCAGATCGAGATGATCAAGCACCCGCACTCGGTGCCGACCTTCTCGGATTCCGGCGCGCACGTGTCGCAGATCATGGACAGCTCGCTGCAGACCCATCTGCTCGCGTACTGGGTTCGCGAGCACGAGGAACTGACGCTCGAGGCCGCGGTGCGGTCGATCACCTACGACACCGCGACGGCCTGGGGTCTTCACGATCGCGGTCTGGTGCGCAAGGGGCTGAACGCGGACCTGGTGGTGTTCGATCCCCAGACGGTGGCTCCCCAGATGCCCGAGGTCGTGCACGATTTGCCGGCCGGCGCGAAACGCCTGCGGCAATACGCTGACGGCATCAGTCACACGATCGTCAACGGCGAGGTGGTGCTCGAAGACAACGTGCACACCGGCGCGCTGCCCGGTCATCTGATCCGCTGTTGAGTGCGGCGCTGGGTCCGAGCGGCCAGGGTGTCGATCTGGCCGGGCGGTTTGCGGCGGCGCGTTACACCCGGCTCACGCCGCGGCTGGGCTGCGAGCTGGACGACGTCGATCTGTCGATCCCGCTCGAAGTCGCAGAGGCCGCGAGCCTGCGCGGGCTGTTCGACGCCCACGGCGTGCTCGTGGTGCGCGACCAGCGGCTGGACCGCGAGGCGCACAAGGCGCTTGGCCGGGTGTTCGGCGAGTTGCACACGCATCCGTCGCGCGAGCACACGCGCGGCGACCGGCACATCTTCAAGGTGGCCGCGGACGCCGACACGCCCTTCAACAACGGCGGCAGCTGGCATTCGGACCTGAGCTGCTCACCGCAGCCGCCGCTGGCGTCGCTGCTACTGCTGCGCGAGCTGCCGCCGAGCGGCGGCGGCGACACGCTGTTCGCAGACATGTGCGGCATCTTTGAATCGCTGTCGCCAGCGCTACAGGCGTGGCTGCGCACGCTGAGCGCGTTTCACGATGGGCGCAAGGATCTGCGCCAGTACGGTATCGAGCTCGACCCCGGCGCCGACTATCCGAGCGCGGTGCATCCGGTCGTCGTTCGCCACTCGAGCAGCGGCCGGCCGCTGCTGCTGGTCAACGGCAGCTTTACCGAACGCATCGTCGAACTGGGCCGCGAGGAGAGCGACGCGCTGCTCAGGTTTCTGTGTCGGCGCATTAGTGCGGCGCAGGCCTTTCAGTGCCGCGTGCGCTGGCAGCCCGGGACGCTCGTCATTTGGGATAATCGCCGCACCCAGCATCTTGCGCTGTGGGATTACTATCCGGAGACGCGGCGCGGCGAACGTGTGTCTGTGCGTGACCCGCGTGTGCCGATTGCCGCGGACTAGCGCCACCATTTGGTCTGGTGTCTGTTGGACTAGGATCAACCCAAGAGGAATCAATGATTTACGCGACTCAGTTGCAAGTTGATAGTAGACAGGCCTGGCGTGGTGAACCCGAGCGCGGACCGCTCCGCGTGGCGCGCTCCCTAGTGAGCGTGGCGCTCGCGCTTGCTCTGGCGGGGTGCACCGGGACTGCGGCAACGCAGGAGGCCGCGCCGAGTACAGAGCCAGCGCCCGCCGCGTCGCCGCCGCAGGAGCGCCCGAAAGCGATCGCAGACGTGCCGGCGGCCACGGCACCAAGCGGCGACCCGCAGGACGCCGGCCTTGCCGCCGCGGAACTGGCGGCAGTCGCAGATCTCGAGCAGCGCCTCCAAGGAGAGCCCATCGAGGTCATGCGCTCGGAGCGGGTGACCTGGCCGAACGGCGCGCTGGGCTGCCCCAAACCGGGTGTGATGGTGACGCAGGCGCTGGTGCCGGGCACGCGCGTGGTGCTGCGGGCGGCGGGCCGCGACTATGCCTATCACGGTGCCCGCGATCGCGCGCCGCGGCTGTGCGAGCGACCCGCGAAGTCTGGCTCCACGCTGCCCGTACGCTAGCCGGGCAACGCGCGCCTCTGCATACGCCATTGACGGGTGCCCGGAGCCTGCGACCTTAACGACCGTGTCCGCAGGCGTCGCGACCACCTTTAAACGACTGCTTACGCCCGCAGCGCGCCTTTCTACTACTCGCCGACAGAAAATCTACTATGCGGCGACAAAAAATCGCCGTCATCGACGACTTCTCACCGTTTTTTTCTGGTCTTTGTCGGCGGCAACCGCTATAAGAAATCTGCCTGTTACCTGCGCATCTGACGACCCGTTAGACGCGCCGGTCGTGCTGTCTTAAATCCTTACCAGGAAAGCGAGCATGCAGGCAGGGGGCACACAGACCAGAACATCCATTAGGAGAGACCACACATGGCAAGTGCAACAGCACCTTGTGCACGGCGCGCCGTAACGCGCGCGTCACGCCTGGCCCGGCTCGCCGGCGCAGGCCTACTCAGCACCGCAGCATGCTTCGCCCTGTTACCCACAGGCGCCGGCGCAACCGAGCTGCCCGCTGGGTTACTGCAGGACCAGAAAGTTCGCGGCGTCGAGCTATCCGATGACCAGATACAGGACATCATCGCCAAGCGCGATCCGGCGCGAATCATGCACGTCTTCGTTCGTCTCGACGCGCCGTCGGTGAGCGAACTCGTCGCTGCGGCCCGCGAGGCCGGCAGCGCGCTGCCGGCGAAGGACATCCAGCGCGCCCACGCCAAAGAGCTGCGCGCGCAGCAGGCGAAGATGGTGCGCAGGATCGAAGCGCTGGGCGGCGAAATCACCGGCTCCATGCAGGTGGGTGCCAACGGTCTGCGCGTCAAAATCGCGCGCCGCGACGTCGCCTCCCTGAGCGGCCTGGGCGGCGTCATGACGGTCGGCGAGATCGCCGAACATACCGTCAGCAATCACTTCAACAGTGTGCCCTGGATCAGCGCTCCCGAGATCTGGGAGAAGCTGGACAACCGCGGCGAGGGCGTGACGGTCGCCATCATCGATACCGGCATCGACTACCTGCACGCGAACTTCGGTGGCTCGGGCGATCCGGGCGAGTTCGCGGCCAACGACGGCACGGTCATCGAGCCGGGTTCCTTCCCGACTACCAAGGTCGTCGGCGGCTGGGATTTCTCCGGCGATGACTACGACGCCAGCAACCCTGCGACCAGCGTGCCGATGCCGGACGCCGATCCGCTCGACTGTAACGGCCACGGCAGCCACGTCGGCGGCAGCGCTGCCGGTATGGGCGTCGGCGATGTGATCGGCCCGGGTGTGGCGCCCGATGCCTCTCTCGTCGCGCTGCGCGTGTTTGGCTGCGCGGGCTCCACGCTGCTAACCGCTCTGGCGATCGAATTCGCGATGGATCCCGACGGCGACGGCGACATGTCCGACGCCTTCGACGTGATCAACATGAGCCTGGGCTCGAGCAACGGCGACCCGGGTGATCCCAGCGCCATCGCCTCAAACAACGCAGCCAAGGCCGGCATCATCGTCGTCGCGTCGGCCGGTAACTCTGGACCGCTGCCCTACATCACCGGCTCGCCGGGCGTCGCACCTAAGGCGATCTCGGTCGCGGCCTCGGTCAGCGGCGGCAGCGTCCCGGGCATCGAGGTCTCTGGCGATCAGTCGGGCACGATCGAAGCCATCGAGGGCTCGTCTCCCGTTCGCGTTTCGGACGGCAGCGTCAGCGCGCCTTTGGTCGGCGCCCCGGTTGCCGGCTCCGGCGTCCCGGACGGCTGTGCGCCCTTCGCGACGGACATGACCGGCGCGATCGCACTCATCTCCCGCGGCGGTTGCAGCTTCGCGCAAAAGTCCGCGAACGCCGAAGCCCAGGGTGCCGTAGGCATGGTCGTTTATAACGACGGCACTTCCGCGGGCCGCGTGGCGCCGATCTCTATGGGTGGGCTGGACAGCGCGACGATTCCCAGCGTGATGATCCCGTCCTTTGCGGGCCTGGGTCTCGCCAGCGCGCTGACGAGCGGTGCAACGATCTCGGCACTGCTCGACGCCTCGATCATGGCCCTGACCGCGTTCGGTGACACGATGGCGGGCTTCTCTTCGCAGGGCCCGGGCTCCGGTGGTTCCGGCTTCAAGCCGGACGTGACGGCGCCCGGCGTGGCGATCACCTCCGCTCTCGTGGGATCGGGCGACGGTCCGCTGACGATCAGCGGTACCTCGATGGCCGCTCCGCACGTTGCCGGTGCCGCGGCTCTGCTGCGTGGCGAAAGCAACCGTTCGCCGGAACTCATCAAGGCGATGATGCAGAACGCATCGGTGGACGTCAGCACGTCGCTGGGTGCTGAGCCGATGACGCGCACGGGCGTCGGCCGCATTGACGCCTACCAGACTGCGCAGCTGTCGAGCGTCGCGCTGCCGGGCGGCGTGTCCTTCGGCTACGTCAATCGTCGCAAGGACTCGCAGATCTCCAAGCGCGTGAATCTCATCTCCTTCGACGGTGCGCGCAACTTCAGCGTCACCCATGAGCCGAACCAGCAGGTTCCCGGCGTGTCCGTCGACTGCGGCATGCCTGTTGCGATCGCCGGCAGCGGTCGTGCGAACAGCACGACGACGCGCATTCGTCTGCACTCCGACGTGTCGATGATGCCTGCCGACTTCGGTAGCTTCACGCAGACCGAGGTCGACGGCCTGTGTATCTTCAGCGACGGCGTCGACACGCTCCGCGTCGGCTACATGGCCGTTGTGGATCCGGCGTCGATCATCCGTGCTTCGGCGATCGACGGCGGCCTGTCGATCAAGAACGCCGGCGAAACGGCGGGCGTGGTTGATGTCTTCACCCAGGTGGGCGGCGAAGGTCTGATCCTCGACGACACCTCCGAATCGATCGCAGCGGTTGGTGTGCGCTCCGGCAATCCCATTCTGCCGCCCGGCACCATGGAGTTCGGTCTCGTCACCGAAACGCCCTGGGAGTCGCTCGCGTTCTTCGAGTGGGACATCTTCATCGATGAAGACGGCGACGGCGTAGACGAGGCCGTGCTGGTGGTTGCCGACCTCGGTCTGCTGACCGGTCAGGGTCTCACCGGCCAGTTCGTGACGGCGCAGTTCGATCTCGTTAACGGCGGTGCGTTCCTCGACTTCTTCGTGCGCACCGACTTCAACGATCGCGTGGCTGTGCTGCCGTTCAGCACGACCGCCGCCGGTGGCCTGGTGCCCGAGTCGTTCAACTACACCATGCTGACCTTCGGTCGCGCGGGTGCGGACCTGCAGCTCGGCTCGGTTGACCTCGCGAACCAGCTCGAGCCTGCGGCTGATGTGCTGGTGCTGCCGCCCGGTGCGGACGGCGTGCTGCCGGTCAGCGGCATGGGTTCCGCGCTGCTGCTGTTCGGTGGCAACGTGAACGCCCGTCAGTACGACATGGTGCCGCTGCGCTAAGCATGGCATCTGACCTGAAGGGCCGCCCGCTGGCGGCCCTTTTTTTTGTCTGCTGCAGCGTTGCGCTGCTGGATGGTTGCCACTCCCAAGGTGCTGCGAAAGCGGGCGCGCCGGCGTTGCCGCCCGACAGCCCGTTTATCGTGGTAGAACCGACGGCGGATCGCGCAGAGCCGATCGACGTGCAAGCACTGCCGCCTGCGGCACAGCGCGCCGTGGCGGCGGCGCGCTCGGCGCTCGGTCGGTCTGCCCACGTGCTGCGAGCTGATGCGGTGCGCTGGTCGGCGGTCGCCCGGGACTGCGCGCTGCGCAGCGCCGGCGACCCCGCGGGCGTCGCAGGGCATCGGGTCACGCTGCTCGACGACGGTATCCGACGCCGCTATCGGGTGGTGGGCGACGGCGTGACGGGCTGCGGCCAGGCGCTGGCGAGCACATCCCTCGGCAACCCGCGGCTAGCGCCGCGCGTCCTGCAGGACTTCGAGCGGCGTGCTACTGACGACCTGAGTGCGCGGCTGCGGATCGAGGTCGCCGACATCGCGGCAGAGCCGGCGACCGTCGGCGTCTGGCCGGACCGCGGCCTCGGCTGTCCAGAGTCCGGGCAGACCTATCTGCCGGAGCCCGTGCACGGCGCCCGTCTGCTGCTGCGGGTCGGACCCAGAACCTATGACTACCGCACTGATGGACAGGTGATCGTGCGCTGTTGGGAGCGTCGGGCGGCGAACGCCGCGACACAGTAGTGCGGCTACAATCGCGGGCATGACACTGTTGCATGCCAGCGGCGGCCCCGACGCGGTCCTGGGGGATGACGCCATCGCGAGCGCCCTGCTCGAGGCGATCGGTGCCCTTGGTGCGCACGAGCGGATTGCGATCGTGCCGCCGGATTTTACCCGGCGGCATAGCCGCGCCGGTCTGTTGACCGACGCCGTCTGTGAACGCTACGGCGATCGTGTCGCCGACGTGCTGCCCGCGCTGGGCACCCACGCGCCCATGACGGTGGACGAGATCCGCGAGATGTATCCCGGGGTGCCCCTCGATCGATTTCGGGAGCACCGCTGGCGCGACGACGTTGTTGATGTTGGGGAGGTGCCCGCGGACTTTGTGGCGCAGGCGACCGAAGGCATCTGGCGCAAGCCCTGGCCCGTGCAGATGAATCGGCTGCTGTGGGAGGGCGGCCACGATCTGCTGCTGTCCATCGGGCAGGTGGTGCCCCACGAAGTCATGGGCATGGCGAACTACAACAAGAACATCTTCATCGGCACGGGCGGCTCGCTGAGCATCAACGAGAGTCATTTCATCGGCGCGGCCTACGGCATGGAGCGCATGATGGGGCGCGCGGACACGCCGCTGCGACGCATACTCAACCGCGCGCAGGACGCCTTTTGTGCGCACCTGCCGCTGGTGTACGCGCTGACCGTGATCGGCAGCGATGATCGGGGTGAACTGGTCACGCGCGGATTTTTCGTCGGCGACGATCACGAGTGCTTCGAGCGGGCGGCCGAGCTGTCGGTGCTTGTCAACGTGACAAGGCTGCCGGCCGCACTGGATAAGGTGGTGGTGTCGCTGCCCGCCGACGAGTTCAAGACGACCTGGCTCGGCAACAAGGCGATCTATCGGACGCGCATGGCGCTCGCCGACGAAGCGGAGCTGATCGTGCTGGCCCCCGGCGTCGCTGGGTTCGGTGAAGACGCCGAGATCGATCGCCTCATTCGCCGCTACGGCTACCGCACCACGCCCGAGATCATGGCGGCCATGGCGGACAATGCCGACCTGCAGGCCAACCTGTCCGCGGCCGCGCACCTCATACACGGTTCGAGCGAGGGCCGCTTCCGGGTTACCTACGCGCCGGGCCGCCTGTCGCGGGCGGACATCGAAGGGGTGGGCTACGGGTTCGGCGACCTCGAGGCGCTCAGCCAGCGCTACCACCCGCGCGCTGGCCGCACCGGCTGGCAGACGACGGCTGAGGGCGAGGACTACTTCTACATCGACAATCCGGCGCTGGGGCTCTGGGCCGCGACTGAGCGTTTGTCGCGGGCGCGCTGATCGCAGCGCCTGTGCGAAGATGCCAACTGACTTTTGGGGAGAACGAACCACATGGGAGAGCGCACAGGGCCCCTGCAGGATGTCGTGATTGTCGACTGCACCATGGCGCTGTCCGGGCCCTTCGGGACGGCCATGCTGGCCGATCTGGGCGCCGACGTGATCAAGGTCGAATCGCCCAAGGCAGGCGCGCGCCTGCGCAAGCCCTATCCGCCGGACTACGCGGTCGCGGCCAGCGAAGAGCCGGCGGGCGTCGATCACGGCGGCTTCTTCGAATCGATCAACCGCAACAAGCGTTCGATCGTGCTTGACCTCAAGAACGAGCGCGATCAGGAAACCTTCCTGTTGATGTGTGAGCAGGCCGATGCGGTCGTCGAAAACATGCGTCCGGGCGTGATGGACGGGCTCGGCATCGGCTATGACGTGATCCGCGAACGCAACCCGGCGATCGTCTATGGCTGTATCCGGGGCTTCGGCGATCCGCGCACCGGCGAGAGCCCCTACGCCGATTGGCCGGCGTTCGACATGGTCGCCCAGGCGATGGGCGGACTGGTCCACGTCAACGGGCCCGAAGACGATCCCATCGGGTTTCCCTGCGGCGTCAGCGTTGGTGACATCTATCCTGGCACGCTGCTGGCGCTCGGCGTGGTGTCGGCAATTCACCACGCGAAGGCGACCGGTGAAGGGCAGTTCTTCGACGTCGCGATGTACGACGCCATGCTGGCCCTGTGCGAGACCCTGATCGTCAACTACAGCTATCCGAACGGGCGGTCTCTGGGCCCCACGGGACGCAAACATACCGACCTGACGCCGTTCGGGATCTATCCCTGCAAAGACGGCGCGGTCGCGCTCGCAGCCCCCGGCGGCGGCCAGCACTGGGAGGTGTTGGCGCTGGCCATGGGCCGCGAAGACCTGATTGCCGAGGAGCGGACTACGGGCGTGACGCGGCGGGAGACCGATCGCGCGTTCATCGAAGACATCGTCACCGCCTGGACCCAGGCGCGCACCAAGGCGGAGATCATGGAACACCTGGGCGGGCTGGTGCCCTGCGGCCCAGTGAATTCGGCGGCGGACATCTTCGACGACCCCCACGTCGCCGCGCGTGGGATGCTGGCGAAGATCCAATTGCCGGGGGACAACCCGGAGGTCGCCGTGTTCGCGCCGCCGATCAAGTTCACCAAAACGAAGACGAGCGTCTACCGGCGGGCGCCGAATCTTGGTGAGCATCGCGACGAGGTGCTGCGCCAGTTTGGGCTGGACGGCGACGAGCGCTGAGGCTCGATCGGACAGCCCGATCGGCGCTGACGGTCTGCTTCGGCCAGCCTGGCAAGTTGGAGTAGCCCGGCGTATCGCGCCGCCGCGGTGGGAAAGCGTCTGGCACACCCGATAGGACTCGAACCTATAACCCTCGGCTTCGAAGGCCGATGCTCTATCCAGTTGAGCTACGGGTGCGTGGGCGAAAGTGTACCTGTCCCGCGCGGCTTTGGCTCCGTACAATGGCGGATTACCTAGAGCATCGCCGCGCACGGACCCCAAAGTTGGGCCTGCCGGACGACGCCGCTGATCGAAGTCCAAATCGGGGGACGCTGCAAAGTGACTGACGAAACCGTGTTCGACACCGTTGAAGATGCCCTGCAGGCCATTCGTGCCGGCGACATGGTCGTCGTCGTCGACGACGACGATCGCGAGAACGAGGGCGATCTCATCATGGCGGCATCGAAGGCCACGCCGGAGAAGGTGGCGTTCATGATTCGTCATACCAGCGGCATCCTGTGCGCGCCGCTGCTGGAAGAACAGGCCGCGCGGCTGCACCTGGATCCGATGGTGGCGCGCAACGACGCGCCGATGAGCACCGCGTTCACCGTCTCCATCGACTACAGCGAAGGCCTTACCACCGGGATCAGCGCCGAGGAGCGCGCCAACACCGTCGTCGCGCTGACGAGCAACAACGTGCGCGGCGAAGACTTCGTTCGGCCCGGGCACATTTTTCCGCTCGTCGCCCGTCAGGGTGGCGTGCTGGTGCGTTCCGGGCACACCGAGGCCGGCGTCGATCTCGCCATCCATGCCGGCCTGCCGCCCGTGGGCCTCTTGGCAGAAATCGTCAACGACGACGGTACGGTGCAGCGCCTGCCGCAGCTCATCGAGTTCGCGCGTGAGCACGGGCTGAAGATGATCTCTATCGCCGACCTCATCGCCTATCGACAGCGCCGCGAGCAGCTCGTCGAGCGTACGCACGAGTTCGAGATTCAAACGCGCATCGGACCGGCGAAGGCGTACGCGTACAAGACCAAGTTCGAGGATGCTGAACACATCGCGCTGATCTTCGGCGACATCGACATGAGCGAATCGGTGCTGGTGCGTATCCACCGCGAGAAGATGATCGACGATCTGTTCGGGCCGCAGTCCGAACACCCGCAGAGTCTGCTCGAGGCATCACTCGACAAGATCGCCGGCGAGGGTCGCGGCGTCTTCATCTATCTGCGCAGCGGCTTTGTCGGCGTGCCCATGCAGGCGCTGAAGGCCAGCGAGGCAAGCACCAAGGAGGCCGAGCGGCATTCCAACTGGCTGGAAGTCGGCGTCGGCGCGCAGATCCTGCGGGACATCGGCGTCAAGCGCCTGCGGCTGATCGCCGGGCGCGAAGTGGGTTACGTCGGCGTCGAGGGCTTCGGCCTGACGCTCGAGGCCACCGCGCTGCTGGACGATTAGGCGGCGGCGTTAGCCAGTCTTGTCCTGAGCGGAAGCGGACTGTCGCAAGATAAACAGTTCGCGGCAGCGTTTTTTTCGGGCGGCTAGTCCGACTTCTCTTCTGGCGTTTGTAGCGTTTCTGGTGGCATGCGCGCACCGGCGTCACCGTCTTGCCGCGCCGTCGTCTCCGCCCCAGGGTCCCGCGACGGCGTGCCGGTCGCCGGGGCGGGCCGCGCCGCGCGCGCCCGGATTCCGCCGCCATGCCGAAAGGCCGCCGCGCCGCCGTCGGCCCCCCGGTACACGACGCGCAGGTTGTGACTGCGGCGCCCGCAGCGCGTGCACCGCAAGCGGCGCCGGATATCGTCAACTGTCGCCTGCGCGCCGAACACCTCGACCAGCGCCTGCACCTCCAGTCGCACCATGCGTTTGCAGCGCAGGCAGAGTCCGTAGAGCTCGAAATGACTGGCGAGCTCTTCTAGCGTCTGGTCAGATGAGGCGTTCGTGAGCGGCTCGCGATCGTGGGTTAAGGGGGACGACAGAATGCATCGATACTGTACATATATACAGTATTATTTTGCTCTCAGGCGACGCCGCTGCGCGCGCTGCCTGTCGAGCCCGGATACCACGTGGGGACCGTAAAATGACGCGGCCGGCTCCCACGCTTGCCGTCACGCTGGGCGATCCCGCCGGCATCGGGCCGGAGGTAGTGTGCAAGTGGCTGGCCGACCCGGCGACCCGAGCGGCCCTGGCCGACGGCCGCTTTCGGGTTCTGCTGGTGGGCACGCCCGCAACCCTCGCCGCCGGCCGCCGGGTCGCGGAAACCGCTGGCTTCGACTGCACGCATCTCGGCGGCTTGACTGCCAGTCAGCCGGGCGAGACCCCGGACGCCGCGCTCGCCCTGTTCGACACCGGCGTCGCGCTGCCCGAGCCGTTGGCCTATGGCGCGGTGGAGGCCGCCTGCGGTCGCGCCGCAGTAACGGCGATCGAGCGCGCGGCCGAACTCTGTCTCGCGGGCGACGCGCAGGCCATGGTAACGGCGCCGATCAACAAGGAGTCGGTGAACGCGAGCGGCTGTGCGGACATCGGCCACCAGGAAATGCTGGCGCGACTGGCTGGCGTCGACTGGACGGCAACCATGCTGATGACGCCCGGGCTGCGCGTCGCCCATCTCTCTACGCATAAGTCACTTGCCGAGGCGGTGCGCTACGTGACCCGCGACAACGTGCTCGGCAAGCTCGAACTCGTCCACAGCACGCTGATGCGCTGGGGACTGCGGGCCCCGCGCATCGCCGTCGCGGCGCTGAACCCGCACGGCGGCGAGGGTGGGCTGCTCGGCCGCGAGGAGATCGATGAACTGCTGCCGGCGGTGGCCGCGGCGCGGGCTCAGGGCATCGACGCGGCGGGTCCGATCCCGGCGGATTCGGTGTTCAATCGCGCGATTGACGGCGAATTCGACGTCGTGCTGGCGCTGTTTCACGATCAGGGACACATCGCGATTAAGGTGCACGACTTCCACAACAGCGTGACCGCCACGCTGGGCATCCCGTTCGTGCGCACCTCGGTTGACCACGGCACCGCGTTCGACATCGCCGGCCGGGGCGTCGCTGATGCCACCGGTATGGGGGCGGCGGTGGATGCCGCGCTGGCGCTCGCCACGGGACGTCTCGGGGATTTCCAGCCTCGCTGATGTAACCGGCGCTGACGTTCGAAGGCGCCGCCGAGGCAGCCCTCGGAGCCTTGCGGCTATCTGGTGCATCGGGCACGATCGAAGGCGTAGCTAGGGGGCTAAGCGGTTGGGGGAAGAATCATGAAAGCTGCCGTTCTGCGCGAAGTAAACACGCCGATGGAGATCGAGGAGATCCCGATTTCCAAGCCGGGACCGCGGGAGGTGCTGGTGCGGACGGCGGCCGCCGGCGTGTGCCACAGCGACCTGCACTTTTACAACGGCACCTATCCGGGGCAGTTTCCCATGGTGCTCGGTCACGAGAGCGCGGGCGTCGTTGAGGCGGTTGGCGCTGATGTGCACTACGTCGAGCCCGGCGACCATGTCATCACCTGCCTGTCGGTGTTCTGCGGCCACTGCGACTTCTGCGTCACCGGTCACCTGTCGCTGTGCCAGGAGCCCGAGCTGCGCCGCGACCCGACAGACGAACCGCGGCTGGGTACGCTGAAAGGGCACGTTCATCAGTTCGCGAATCTCGGCTCGTTTGCCGAGCACATGCTGGTTCATGAACACGCGATCGCGAAGATTCGCAAGGACATGCCGCTCGACCGGGCGGCGCTCATCGGCTGCGGCGTGACCACCGGCGTTGGCAGCGTCATCCACACGGCGAAAGTCGAACCGGGTGCCACGGTCGCCGTGATCGGCTGCGGTGGTGTCGGCCTGTCGTGCATCAACGGCGCCTACATCGCGGGTGCCTCGCGCGTCATCGCGGTGGACATGGTGGCCAGCAAGCTGGAACTCGCGCGCAAGTTCGGCGCCACCGACGTGGTCGATGCATCTGCCGGCGACGCCATCGAGCAGGTGCGTGAGCTGACCGGCGGCGGTGTGCACTACTCATTCGAAGCCATCGGTCTCAAGGTGACCGCGGAGCAGGCGTTCAAGATGCTGCGACGCGGCGGCACGGCCACGGTGATCGGCATGATCCCTCCGGGTGACATGGTGTCGATCCACGGCCCGGAATTTCTGCAGGAGAAGACGATCCAGGGTTCGATGATGGGCTCTAACCGGTTTCGGGTGGACATGCCGCGCTACGTCGATCTCTACCTGCAGGGGCGGCTGCATCTCGACGATCTGGTCTCGAGCCGCATCAAGCTTGGCGACGTTAACGACGCGATGGCCGCTCTCGAGACCGGCGAAGTCGCACGCAGCGTCATCGTGTTCGATTCCTGATTTACGGCGGCGATACATGAACAGAGGCTCGCTATGCGCTGGATGAGTTTTGACGCGGGCAACGGCCCGTCGTTTGGGTACGTCGACGGCGATCAGGTCGTCGACGTGAGCGATCAGGGGTACGGCTCGTTGAAAGACGCGATCGCGTCGGATGCGCTGGTTGCGCTCGGTCGAGTTGCGGGCGAGCGCCACGCCCTCGATGCGATCACCTATCTGCCGACCATCACCCAACCGAACAAGATTCTCTGCGTCGGTCTTAACTATCACGCGCACCGCGAGGAAACCGGGCGCGGCGACGGCGACGCCAAGCCGACCATATTCACGCGCTTCGCTGCGGCTCAGGTGGGCCACAACGCGCCTATGGTGCGCCCCCACGAATCCAAGGCGCTCGACTATGAGGGCGAGATTGCGCTCGTGATCGGCAAGCCGGCGCGGCGGGTGAAGAAGGACGACTGGCTGGCTCACGTCGCCGGCTTCGGAATCTACAACGACGGCAGCGTGCGCGACTTCCAGCGCCATACGACCCAGTTCACGCCGGGCAAGAACTTCGCCGCGACAGGCGGTTTCGGCCCCTGGATGGTAACGCCCGACGAGATCGACGATCCGTACAAGCTGCATCTGACCACGCGCCTGAACGGTGAGGTCATGCAGGACGCCGAGGCGTCGCAGCTCATATTCGACTTCGGCGATATCGTCGAGTACTGCTCGACCTGGATCGAGCTGGAGCCCGGCGATGTGCTGGTCACGGGCACGCCCGGCGGCGTCGGGGCGGCGCGCAAGCCGCCAGTCTTCATGGACGCAGGCGACGTGATCGAGGTCGAGGTGGCACCGATCGGCGTCTTGCGCAACGACGTCGTCGTCGGCTGAATCGCGATTAGCTGCGCTCTATGTCCGATCCGCACACGGTGCCCGAGGGGTTCAAACCGCTCGACAGCGCAAGCCCTTTCAATCAGCTCGTGGGTCCCTACTACGCGCAGCGCCGCGGCGACGCGATCGTCGTTGGCCTGCGTCTGGAGGACAAGCACTGCAACACGCGAGGGCGATTGCACGGCGGCATGGTGAGCGCCATATTCGACATTGCGCTCGGCCACAACGTGGGCCTGGAGATCGTCAGGGCCCAAGGCGAGGACGACTCCAAGTTCGACACCGGCGTGCCCGGCGGCGCGCTGGTCACGGTCAGCCTGAACACCGAGTATCTGGGCACGGCGCAGCGCGGCGACTGGATCGAGGCGCACGCCACCGTGCAGCGCACCGGGCGCTCGCTGGTCTTCGGCAACACCGAGCTGTGGAACGGCGCGCAGCGGATCGCCAAGGGCAACGGCATCTTTCGCATCTTTCTGCAGTAGACTCGGAGGCGTACGGCAGAGCGCGCGGAACAGGGCAGGGGGAAGCCAACATGAGTGAGCCAGACATCAATCTTTTCGATCCGGCGACGCTCATCGATCCCTATCCCGCCTATCAGACCCTGCGCGACGAAGCGCCCGTTTACTTCGCGCCGGCTATGAACGTCCACGTGATTACGCGCTATGACCTGGTGCGCGCAGCCATCAAGGACACCAAGACGTTTTCCAGTCGATTCGATGGTTTTCTGCAGGAGTCCCAGCGCATCGCATTCGCGAACGCGAGTCCCGAAGTGCAGGCGGAACTCATGCGGCTCGGCGGCGAGATGATCGATCTGCCGCCGACCATGCTGACGCTGGATGAACCCGACCACACCCGCTATCGCTCGCTGGTGAACAAGCTGTTTACGGTCAGTCGGATTCGCGAGTCACAGGCCGCGGTTGCTGGGGTCATCGATGACACTATCGCCGGTCTGGGTGGCGCCAGCGCGTTCGAATTCGTGACCGGTTTCGCGGCACCTGTGCCCCTTCGCATCATCGCGGACCGCCTGGGCATTCCGGAGGCCGACCGGGACTTTTTTGACGATGCCGCGACCGCCGCGGCCAGCGCCCTGCGCCTCACGCCGCTGCCCGGCGAGGAGATGGTACGCCGCGCACAGCTCGCGCTCGATCTGCAGAAGCTGTGTGTGCGCCTCGTCGAGGAACGTCGCGCGCAGCCCGCGGACGACATGATCACGATTCTCGCGAACAGCAAGCTTGAGGGCGAAGACCGGCTGCTAACCCACGGCGAGTGCATCAGCATCCTGAATCAGTTTCTGGTCGCCGGACACGAGACGACGGCCAGCGCGTTCGCGTGGGGCATGCTGCTGCTGTGTCGCAACCCGGATCTGCAGGAGCGCCTGCGCGCGGAGCCCGAACTGGTTAAGACCTTCGTCGAGGAAACGCTGCGGGTGGAGGCCCCGGTGCAGGGGCTGCCGCGGCTCGTGACCCAAGAC
The DNA here is from genome assembly GCA_039029135.1 of Pseudomonadota bacterium. Taxonomy (GTDB): domain Bacteria; phylum Pseudomonadota; class Gammaproteobacteria; order Pseudomonadales; family Azotimanducaceae; genus JALZVT01. The sequence continues at coordinate 80,913 of JBCCGT010000021.1, forward strand.
ACGGAGCTGGGCGGCGTCGCGCTGCCGGCGGGCAGCATGGTGATGCTGCGTTTCGGCGCCGCGAATCGCGACGAGCGCGAGTTTCCCAATCCCGAGCAGGTCGACCTGCAGCGCCGGCGGGCGGGGGCGCAGCTCGCGTTTGGCTCTGGCGTGCACTTCTGCATCGGCGCGCCGCTGGCGCGACAGGAGTTGAATCTCGGTTTCCCGGCGCTTATCGACTACGCGGCGGAGTTCGCGCTGGACCCCGACAAGCCGGCGCCCGAGGCGGAGGCCAGCTTCGTACTGCGCAACCTGCCCCAGCTGCACGTGCGTTGCGCGCCGCGCGCCTAGATCGGCTGCCCCTGCGCGTGAGAGAACGGCTAGAAGAACGACTCAAACGCTATCTCGACCTGATCGGCTGCGAGCGCGGGCGGACGCTCGCGCCTGACCTGGCGACGCTGCGAGCGGTGCATCGTCATCACGTCACCCGCATCAGCTACGAAAACATCGACGTCGTGCTCGAGCGACCCGTCGATCGGAGCGTCGACCGCATCATTGCGAAGCTGGTCGATGCCGGGCGCGGAGGCTGGTGTTACGAGATGAACGGGCTGCTGGGATGGGCGCTTGCCGAACTCGGCTTCCAGGTGGAGGAGCGCGCCGGCGCCGTCATGCGCGCGAAGTCAGGAGATCAGGCCATCGGCAATCATCTCGTGCTGTTGGTGACGCTCGGACAGACCCGCTACGTCGTGGACGTGGGGCTCGGCGACGGCCCCATCGAGCCCTACGAGCTGCGCCCGGGGGCCTTCGAACAGTTCGGGCAGAGCTATCGGCTCGAACTGCTCGGCCTCGACGAGTGGCGTCTGCACAATCGTTCGGGGGCCATGCCACCCAGCTTCGATTTTTTCTCCGCAGTGCCCGACGATGCCGCGCTGAATCGAACCTGCGAGACTCTGCAGACCGATCCGGAATCGATGTTTCGCCAGAATCTGATTTGCATGCGACCACAAACGGACGGCAACGGTCAGTCGCTGGTCGGTCGGGTGCTGACGCAACAGCGCAGCGGCGAGCGCACGCTGCTGCAAAGCGCGGACGAGCTGCGCGCGACGCTGACCGGGACCTTTGATCTGCGTATCGATGGGCTGGGAGATGGCGGGCTCGAGGAACTGTGGTCACGCGTCGCCGCACGACACCAGGCGCTGTTCGGCGACACGCCGCTCGAAGAGATTGATTTTAGTTCTTGATACCGGGAGATCGTATGCGAAGGACGCTGTTTGCGTTATGGACCACCCTGATGGCGAGCTGCAGCTATTTGCCGTTCGCCGGCGGCAAGCTCGAAGGCGAGCTCACGAACCCGCCGGAGGACTGGAACGCGGTCGGTGAAACCCGCATCGTGCAGTTAGAGACGCGCCCCGGCGATCCCTATTCGGTCAAGGTCTGGGTCATCGGCAGCGGCGATCTGTTGTACGTGTACGCGGGCACCAGCCACTCCACCTGGGTGCAGCACATCGAGGCCGACCCGCGGGTACGCCTGGCGGCCGGTGGTCGCGTCTACGAGCTCGAAGCGGTAAGGGAAACGGATACCGAGCGGTTCGAGCGCTTCGCGCAGGCCTGGAAGGATAAGTACGGCAGCGGTCGGGCGCTGGGGGAAACCCCGGACAGCGCCTATCTCTTTCGTCTCGGGGTGCGCTCCTGACTAGAGGCTGTAGCCCAGGCCGCCGTGGAAGCAGCTGCGCAGCTCGTTAACGAACAGTTCCGGCTGCTCGAACGCAGCGAAGTGGCCGCCCTTGTCGAGTTCGTTCCAGTACTGGATGTTGCCGTAGCGCTGTTCCGTCCAGGCGCGCGGCGTCGCGACGATTTCCTCGGGAAAGATGCTGCAGCCGGTCGGCACGGCAATCTTTTTCGTGTCGCCGCCGCCGAACGCCTTGCCGAAACTCTCCCAGTACAATCGCGCGGAAGACGCGCCGGTACCGGGCAGCCAGTAGAGCATCACGTTGTCGAGCAGCTCGTCCCGCGTCAGCGCGTTCTCGGGGTGGCCATCGCAGTCGCACCAAGCCCAGAACTTCTCGATGATCCACGCCGCCTGGCCTGCGGGTGAGTCCACCAGCCCATAGCCCAGCGTCTGCGGGCGCGTGCTCTGCTGCTTCGAGTAGCCCGCATCCCACTGCTGATAGTACTGAGCCCCGGCCAGCGCCTTCTTGTCGCGCTCGGTTGGATTCTCGCGTGCCTGCTGCGTTGGCGGCGCGCTCGGCATGTTGACGTGTATCGCCGCGCAGCCGCCGCGGTCCTGCAGGCCGATCGCGGTGGTCACGGCAGAGCCCCAGTCGCCGCCCTGAGCGACGAAGCGCGCATAGCCGAGGCGCCGCATCAGCTCGTGCCACATGCCCGCGATGGTCTCTACGCCGCAGCCCGTCGCGGCCGGCTTGTCGGAAAAACCGTAGCCCGGCAGGGACGGGCACACGACGTGGAAGGCCTGGGCGGCGCTGCCGCCGTGCGCCGTCGGTTCGGTCAGCGGTGCGATGACTTTCTGAAATTCGACGATGGAGCCTGGCCAGCCGTGCGTCATCAGCAGCGGCACCGCGTCCTCGTGGGAAGAGCGCGCGTGTATGAAGTGGATGTCGAGCCCGTCGATGCGCGTCTTGAACTGCGGGAACCGATTCAACAGCGCCTCGCGCTGACGCCAATCGTAATCGTTGGCCCAGTAGTCCGTTAGTTCCCGCATGTACGCGAGCGGCGTGCCCTGACTCCAGTCCTCCGGTGTCTCGGCGTCCGGCCAGCGCGTGGCGCCGAGACGCTGGCGCAGATCGTCGAGTGCGCCGTCGTCGATGGCTATGACAAATTCTCGAACGGTTTCGTCGGTCATCTGTGGTCCTCCCTTTGGCGCCAGTCTAATCCCTGGCGAGCGGAAATTCCGAGCGCCGGACGCTTCCGCGACCGTGCGCCCGGCGCTACAGTGATTCGGCGAACCCCGACGTACGACGGGGCCGCAGATGCCAAGGAGGACCCGCACCTTATGTCCAATCATGTCGACGAGGCCTGGCTCGAGCGCGGCCGGGCGTTTGCCGCAAACTACGTGGCGCCGCGCGCCGCCGACTGGGAGCGCGCCGACGGTCAACCGCGGGATGCGTTTCGCGAGGCGGCTCGGCTGGGATTCCTCGGCCTGGAGGTGCCCCAGCCGTTCGGCGGTGCGGACGTGAACTTCATGACCAAGCTAGCAATCTGTGAGGTGCTGGCCGGCGCCGACATGGCATTCACGTTCGCGATGATCAACACACAGAACGTCGCGGCCAAACTGGCGCGAGCGGCCGACGCGGCGCGCCGGCGCGACCTCATTGAAGCGCTGATGCGCGGTGAGCTGCTTGGCGCCACCGCGCTGTCCGAGCCGGCTGCGGGCAGCGACTTCGGCGCGATCCGCACGCGCGCTGTTCGCGTCACGGATGGCTGGCAGCTCAACGGCACCAAGGGCTGGATCACGAACGCCGGCTTCGCGGACCTGTTTGTGCTGTACGCGCAGACCGATCCCGCCGCGGGCGGTCGCGGCGTCGCTGCCTTTCTGGTCGATGCGCGTAGGCCCGGTTTCCGTCGCGGCGAGATCTATGAAATGGGCGGGGCTCGCGCGATTGGCGCGGGCGAGTTTCATTTGGATGACTATCACGTTCCGGACGCGGATCTGCTGTCCGGCCCGGGCGAAGGCTTCAAGCACGCGCTCGGCTCCGTCAATGGCGCGCGTGTCTATGTGGCGGCGATGTGTGCGGGGATGATCCGCGACGCGCTCGAGACGGCGCTCGCGTACGGCGAGCGGCGCGAGTCGTTCGGCGCGCCGCTGCTGGATCATCAGGGCCTGAGCTGGTCGCTGGCGGACGTAACCGCGCAGCTTGCGGCGCTGCGCGCGCTCACGCGGGACGCCGGCGCGCTGATCGAGGCGGGCGGCGACGCCGTGCTAGCGGCCGCCGTGGCGAAGAAGCTGGCCGGCGATGTGACCACCCCTGCGATTGCCGCTTGCATGCAGGCGATGGGCGCGAACGGGCTGAAGCGCGACGTCAATCTGAGCCGTCATCTGCTCGCCGCGCGGGTGGCGACGCTGGCCGATGGATCGAACGAGATGATGAACGAGCGCGTGATCGCAAGCCTCAGAAAGACGGGCCTGCCGCCCGCGTTTTGACGTTCCGCGTTGGGTACCTGTCCTCAATCGGACGCCCGGCCGGTCGTTCTGGCGCTGGCCGGCCACATAACCAGCGCAACGCCGCTTAGAATCAGGCTGCCCCACAGCAGCAGGGCGAGGGTGATCGTCTCGTCCACGAACAGCACGCCGCCCCAGGCGGCGACGGCTGGCACCAGCACCTGCACGGTGGCCGCCTGCGCGACGCGCAGATCGGGCAGCACCCGATACCACAGCGCGTAGCCGAGCCCCGATGCAAGCGCGCCCGAGGCAAGCGCGAGCACAAGCTGCCTGCCGCCGGGCAGAAGGCCCTCTATGCCCGCGCCGCTGAGGTTCTGCGTGATCCCTGCGTAGAACGCCGCGAGCACCGCAACCGGCGCCGCATACAGAAAGTTGGCCGCGGTAGCGAGCAGCGGGTCGCGGGCGCCTCGGCCGCGCAGCGAGTACAGCCCCCAGCCCACCCCGGCGGCCACCATAGATCCGGCGGCGCCCAGCGCCGCGGTCTGTTCCGCGCTGCCCTGCGTTGGCCAAACCAGTCCGACCAGACCGGCGAAGGCGGCGATGGCGCCGAACAGCGCGCGCGGCCTGATGCGCTCGCCGCCCAGCACCGCCGCGGCAAACATCGTGAGCTGCACGGTGCCGAACAGCAGCAGCGCGCCCAGGCCGGTGTCGAGCGCTCGGTACGCGAGCGCGAAGCCGAACATGTAGACGCACAGCGCGGCGACGGCATAGGGATCGAACAGCGCAAGCGCCAGTCGCCAGCGCGACGCGACGAGCACCATGAGCGTGATGCCGCCGGCGAGCACCCGCACGAGCGTAAACCCGATCGCATCGGCGCCGTCATCCAGCGCGGCGCGGCACAGAATGGAGTTTGCGGCGAAGGCGATGAGCGCGAGCGCGGTCGCGGCGAGCAGGCGCCAGCCCCGCAGGTGTTGCTGTGGATACGGATTCGTGTTGCTCGCATCGGTCATGGGTCTACCTAATCGTTGTGCGCCGGCGTGCTCTCCGCCGCCGCGGCGCCCGACAGCCGCCCTTGACCGCCTGCCGGTGACGATGAATAGTCGAACTCAGTTGGGGAGTATGGGGTAGAGGATGCAGGATTCGCTGACAGGCGCGGAAGTCATCGCGCGCAAGCTCCAGGAACACGACGTGCGCCACGTGTTTGGCATCGTCAGTATTCACAACATGCCGCTGTTCGATGCGATCAACCGGCTCGGCTTCACCCAGATTATCGATAGTCGTCACGAGTGTGCGGCCACGCACTCCGCGGACGGCTACGCCCGCGCGACCGGCAAGCTGGGTGTCGCCATCGCCAGCACCGGACCCGGCACGACCAACACGGTCACGGGGCTGTACGAGGCGGGCTACGCGTCCTCGCGCGTGCTCGTGATCACCGGCCAGGCAGAGCTGCGCTACTACGGTAAAGGCGCGGGCTACGTGCACGAGGCCGAGAATCAGGTACCCATGCTGGCGACGGTAGCGCGGCGGGTCGAAAGCCCGCGGACGGCAGATCAGGTGGGGCCGCTGTTCGACGCGGTGGTCGCTGACATGTCCAGCGGTCGCTGGCAGCCCGGCGCGCTGGAGCTGCCGATCGATCTGCAGTACGCGCAGGTCACCCCGGGGGCCGCAGCCGGCGTGCCGGTGAGCCAGCCCGTCATCGATCGCGCGGCGCTCGGCAAGGCGGCAGACAAACTCGCGGCCGCGAGCCGGCGCGTGATCATCGCGGGCGGCGGGGCGCTGGGGGCGGCGGCGGAGATACAGGCGCTTGCGGAACAGCTCGACGCGCCGGTGCTGACGACGGCGAACGGGCGGGGCGTACTGCCCGAAGATCACGAGCTGTGCCTGGGGAACTTCTTCTTCTCGCCCGACATGGACGGCGCGCTCGCGCAGGCCGAGGTGACGCTTGCGATCGGTACCCGCTTTCAGGTGGGCGTGCAGGCCCGCAACAGCGGCTTCGTGCCGCCCGGCGAACTGCTGCATATCGACATCGACGCCGGCGTGCACGGCCTCGTGCATCCGGCCAGCGTGGAGGTGCAGGCCGACGCCGCGGAGGCGGCGCGCGAGCTCGCGCAGGCGCTCGCCGCCAGCGATCGCAACGACGCCCAGTTCAACGCCGGCCTTAGGGCCGCCCGCGAGCAGGCCGAGGCAAAGATGCTCGAACGTCTCGGCCCGGACTTTCGCGCGATTCGCGCGGCGCTGTCGGAGGCCCTGCCCGAGGACGGCCTGCTCGTCCGCGACAACACTGTGGCCGCGTATTTTCTCGCGAACCAGCTCATTCCGATTCGCACCCCGCGCTGTTCCATGAGTCCGACGTCCGGCGCGATCGGCCCCGGCCTGCCGCTCGGCGTCGGCGCTGCGATCGGTTCCGGGCGCCGAACGATGGTGATTCACGGCGACGGCGGTTTCATGTTCCACGCGACGGAGCTGGCCACCGCGGCGCAGTACAAGCTGCCGATGACCATTTGTATCTTCAATGACGGCGGTTACGGCATCCTGCGGTTTCTGCAGACGAATCAGTTCGAAGGCCGGATCAACGAGACGAATCTCGGCTTCATGGACTTTGCCGCCATGGCGCGATCCATGGGCTGTGACGGCGAACGCGTGGCGAACGTCGACGCCCTGCGTACGGCGCTCGCCACTGCCCAGGCCGCCGATGGTCCGTACTTGATCGACATCGATCTGCGCGGCATGGAGCTGATCGGCGGCATGCAGCTCCCCGATGAGCTCGCGGACGCCGCGCTGACGTCGTAACCCCGGGGCACGCGATCGGTTCGGGGGGCTCGGCCGGCACGACAGTCCGTCCGCCCGACGGGACGGCGAGTGCGCTACACTGCCGCGACTGTTTCGCAAGCGTTGCCCTGCCCGTGACCGATTTCGACATTCGCCCGGTGGCCGACGGCGGGGGCGCGACCCTCGCTGACTTTATCGAGGTCCCCTGGAGCGTCTTTCGCGACGACCCGCAGTGGATTCCGCCGCTGAAAATTGAGCGCCGTGATGCCCTGTCACCTAAGGCGCCGTTTTTCGAACACGCTCGCTGGCAGGGTTTTGTCGGCTTCGCGGACGGCAAGCCCGTCGCGCGCATCAGCGCGCAGATCGACGATCTCTACGAGCAGCGCCACGGCGAACCGGTCGGCTATTTCGGCATGCTGGACGCGCCGGACGACCAGGGTTGGTTCGACGCGCTAGTCGAGCGCGCGGCGCTATGGCTGCGCGAGCGCGGCCGCACGCGCATGGTCGGGCCGTTCAATCTCGGAATCAATCAGGATCTCGGCGTGTTGGTGGATGGCTTCGACACGCCGCCTTTCATGATGATGCCCCATTCGTTGCCCTACTACGGCGCGCGCGTCGAGGGCGCCGGGCTGACCCCGGCAACAGACCTGCTGGCCTACATGCTCAAGCCAGCCTACGAGGTGCCGCCGCTGCAGCGCACGATCGAGAAACGCTACCTACAGGGCGTCACGGTGGAGCCCGTCGATCGCAAGAACCTCGGCGACGAGCTGGAGATCATGCGCGACATTTTCAACGATGCGTGGTCCGGCAACTGGGGGTTCACCCCCTTCACCAAAAACGAGTTTCAGGCGATCGGTAAGGAGATCGCCATGATCACGCCGAGAGACTTTCTCAAGATTGCGCGGCTCGACGGCAGACCGGTCGCCTTCGTGACGCTGCTGCCAAATCTGAACGAAGCGATACGCGATCTGAACGGGCGTCTGCTGCCGTTCGGCTGGGCGAAGCTGCTGTGGCGGCTGAAGGTGAAGAAGCCGCGTACGGGCCGGGTTGCGCTGATGGGCGTGCGACGCGAGTTTCACAACACGCGGCTGGGTCCCGGACTCGCGTTTGCGGTGATTCATGCGCTCCGGCAACCGGCCATCGACCACGGCCTGCAGGACGTCGAGCTATCCTGGATCCTCGAAGACAACGCCGGCATGCGCGGCATCATCGAGTCCATCGGCGGGACCGTCTCGAAGCGCTATCGCATGTACGAGCGGGAGCTTCGGTCCTGACGGCAGCGGTGGTTCTCGCCGGCGAGCGCGAGGGCGGTAATGCGCTGGCGCAAGCCCGCGGTCTGCCCAGCTCGCTGCTCGTCGACCTGCACGGCGCGCCCGTGCTCGACTGGACGCTGCGCGCGGTGGCCGCGTCGCAGCTCGAACGGATCTGCCTGGTGGGTCCCGGCGAATCGGTTAGCGATCCGCTGATCGAACGCTGGCGCGGGCGCGATGACGTGGACGCCCTGGAACCGGCGCTGGGACCGGCGGCCAGCGCGGCGCGGGGCGTTGCGCGCGTCGGGACGCCGGCGCTCGTTACCACGGCGGATCACGCCCTGCTGCTGGCGCCGCGGATCGACGACTTCGTTCGCAGCGCGTCGGCACGCGCCGCCACCGCGGGCGCCGATGTCGTCGTCGGTTTGGTGCCCTATGCGCTCGTGCGTGAGCGCTTTCCCGGAAGCCGCCGCACGCGACTGCGATTTGCCGATCTCACGGCCTGCGGTGCCAATCTGTTCTACGCCCACACGCCGCGCGCGGCTGCGCTGTTCGAGTTCTGGCGCTTGCTCGAGGCGCTGCGCAAGACGCCGCACCGCATGGCGGGGCGACTCGGCTGGTGGACCCTGGTGCGCTATCTCACGCGGACGCTGAGCCTCGACGCTGCGTTTCGCAGGATTAGCGACCGCGCCGGGGCTACGGTGGTGCCGCTGCTGCTGGATGAGGCCGAACTCGCGGTGGATGTCGACAGCGAGGCGGACCTGGCGCTGGCCGGCCGCGTACTGGCGGAGCGTGACGCGTGACGCCCGGCCGCGCCTTTGCGCTCTGCAACATCGCGAGCGCACGCGGCGAACGGCAGGCGGCGCTTGTCGCGCGCTACGACGGCCTGCAGCTCATGCCGACCGAAACGGAAGCGTCGATGCGCGAGGCGCTGGCCGGTATCGACTGGCGCGAGGACGACCTGCTCGCGATATGCGGCGGCGACGGCACCCTGTCCGCCGCGCTGACCGAACTGCTCAAGATACGAGGCCAGCGGCAGAACGCGGCCCTACCGGCGGTCGCCGCGTTGCCCGGCGGCTCGACAAACATGTCGGCCTTCGACGTCAATCGCACCCGGCGCCTGCGCGGCTGTCTGCGCGCCCTCGCACGGGGTCTGCGCGAGGGCTTGGAGATCACCGAACGAGCGGTGGTCAGGGTGACCGAGCCGGACGCCGCGCGCTGCGGCTTCTTTGTCGGCGCCGGCGCGATCGTGCAGGGCATCGAGTACTGCCACGAGACGCTGTATCGCGGCGGCGCGGCGCGGGTGGAGGCAACTGCCGGGTTGGCGATGCTGCGGGCCATCTGGGGCGTGCTGCGGCGCCAGCCGCCGTTCACGGCCGCGCCGCGACTTGCCGTGTGCGGCGCGACAGGGCGGCTCGAATCCGCGGAGGGCGCGCTATTGTTTGCCGGTTCAACGCTCGATCGTCTGCTGGTTGGCGTGCGACCGCACTGGGGGCAGGAGCCAGGCAGCCTGCGCTGGACCTTCGTCGATCGCGCGGCGCGTATCGGACGCCATCTGCCCGGGCTGCTGGGCGCACCCGGATTCTCCCGGCCCTCGACCGCGGCGGGGTACTTCAGTCACAACGCCGAGGCGCTGACGCTCGATCTCGCCGGCTCGGGCTACACGATTGACGGCGAACTCTACGCCCCGCCCGCGGCGCCGCTCGAGATCGATGCGCGGCAGCGCTTTCGGTTTGCACGACTGTGACTGGGACGCAGGGCTTTCCTGGCGGCTGCCTGTGCGGCGGCGTGCGCTACCGAATCGAGCGGCGTTTTCTGAATGCGATGCACTGCCACTGCGACATGTGCCAGCGCGTCCACGGCGGCGCGTTCTCGACGCACTTAATCGTGCGACCGCAGCAGCTGGTCTGGGAGCGCGGCGAGGCTGAGCTGGTCGAGTACGCCTCCTCTGCTTCCGGCCGGCGGCTGTTCTGCCCGATCTGCGGGGCGCAGATGCTGATCCACGGCCAGAGCGGTGACGGCACGCTCGCCGTACCTGCGGGCACGCTCGACGGCGATCCGCCGCTAACCATACTGGGGCACATGTTCGCGGCCGAGGCTTTGGCGTGGTCAGTCGCTGATCCCGATCTGCCTCGTTACCCTGGCTGGCCGCCCGGCTTCGGTGGGTCGTGAGCGGGGCATTCATGGACAGTTCAGCGCCGGGGCGCCAAGCTGTACTGATGCATCCCTCGCCGCGTGTTCAACGTTCGTATCCATCCACTCACGGCCCTCTCGGCCTTCACCGCCGAGCGGCAGCGGCCGGTCGGGTGCTGCCGATGGCGCTGATGCTGCTGGCGCTCGGTGCGCTCGGCTGGTGGTTCAGCGAGCGCGGCGTGGTGTCCGTGTCGGCGGAGCGGTTGCAGGCCCGGCTTGACGAGCGTCTGCCTATCAGCCAGACCGTGCTCTACGTCGTCGATGTCACGATCGACGATCCGCGTATCGATTTTTCTGAGGCCGACGAGCGGGTGCGAGCGACCCTCTCGGTCGAGCTGGCAGCACCCCTTGCAGGTTCTTACAGCGGCGAAGTGAGCATTTCGGCGGCACCCGTGTACGCCCGCCAGACCGGGGAGCTGTACCTCGTCGAGCCGCGGCTGGAACGGCTGGCGTTTGACGATCTGCCGCTCGAGATGCTCGCCCGCAGCGAGGGCGTGCTCGTGAGCGCGCTGGCCGAGTATCTCGAGAACGAGCCCGTCTATCGACTGCCCGAAGGCTATGCCTGGCTGCGGCCCTGGCTGGGGGAGGTGCGGGTGCATGACGGCTTCGTCGCACTGCATCTCGATTGGCTGCCAGCTAGGCGTTCGGCGTCGCGGGGTTAGCCGCTGGCGCGCCGCCGACGGCGGGGCATAATGGCGCCGCTTCGCTACCTGAATATCCGAGGTTTTCCACCATGCGCCGGCTGGTCGTCAACGCAGGCAAACACTTTCTTCGCGCCCTCGGCGAGTTCCAGGCCCGCCACTCGCTGGTCGCCACCACGCCGTTTCTGCCGCGCGAGCAGTTTCCCTGGGCAGATCAGTTCGAGGCCGAGTGGCGCAAGGTGCGCGATGAGCTCGACGGCGTGCTCACGCGGCCGCAGGACATTCCCGCGTTTCACCAGCTTTCCCCTGATCAGGCGCGCATCTCCAAAGGCGACAACTGGAAGACCTACCCCTTCTACGTGTTCGGCAAGCGGCTGGATGACAACTGCGCGGTGTGTCCGCAGACGACGGCCCTGCTTGAAGGGCTGCCGGGGCTGCAGAACGCCTGGTTTTCCATCCTGGCGCCGCGCTATCACATCCCGCCTCACAAGGGCCCAACGCGAGGTGTGGTGCGCGTGCACCTGGCGCTGCGGGTACCGGAAGATCGCGAGGCCTGTTGGATACGCGTGGACGACGAACGCTACGCCTGGCGCGAGGGCGAGATCGTGATGTTCGATGACACCTATGAGCACGAGGTGCGCAACGACACGGACGATCGGCGCGCCGTGTTGTTCATCGACGTGGAGCGGCCCATGGATCGGCTGGGTGGCTTCGTCAATCGGGCGCTGCTGGCGCTGGTGCGTTCTTCGACCTACGTGTCGAAACCGCTGGCCAACCTGCGGGAGTGGAATCGCAAGCACCCGCCCGGCGGTGAGGCGCGTTCCTGAAACACGCCGGTGCCTCTGGGCGCGTTGATAGCGCTGCCGAGCGAATAGATTGTCAGACGATTGTCGCCTAAACCGGGTTCGCCCGGCCCCTGCGGTTGATGTCACGCAGCGGTCATAATTGCCGCGCATAGTTTATTTGGCGGTACGCGTCCTGCATTGCCGGGACAGCCGGCCGCCTACAGGAACAGCGAAAAAACAACAAAAAGATCAACGATCGCATAGAGCACACCGGGGTCGGGGCTGGCCCCACAACGGAGGACCCGAGATGTCATTGAGAACCTTGCCGCGCGCAGGCTGGCTGGCCGCCTGTCTGGTCGCGGTGTTGGCTGCGCCCGCAGCATTTGCACTGGAGACCGCCTCAGCCGTTCGCGGCGTCGTGACCGACTCGAACGGCGCGCCGGTCGCCGGCGCTACCGTCGTCATTCGCAACGAAGCGACGTCACTGTCGCGAACGGTCGAGACCGGATCCGACGGCACGTTTTTCGTTCGTAACCTGCAGGTCGCGCGCACGTATTCCGTGACCGCGACAGGCACGGGCAGCGAGCCCGAGCGACTCGAAAACGTCGCCCTTACCCTCGGCCGTGTCACCGAACTGAGTCTGGTGCTGCAGCCCGAGCGGGTCATGGAAGAGGTGGTGGTCGTGGGCAGTAGATCTGCGGCTCAGGTGGCGGTGGGGCCCAGCGCGACCTTCGGCCTTGACGTGCTGGAGACCGTGCCCGCGATCAACCGCAACATCACCGACGTTCTGCGGATCGACCCGCGGATCTATGTCGACGAGTCGCGCGGCGGCATCAACGCCGTGCAGTGCGCCGGCAAGAACTCGCGTTTCAACTCGCTGACCGTCGACGGCGTCCGCACCAACGACGCGTTCGGCCTGAACTCCAATGGCTACCCGACGGAGCGGATTCCGTTTTCTTACGATGCGATCAACGAAGTCTCCGTTGAGCTCGCGCCCTTCGACGCCCAGTACGGCGGCTTTACGGCCTGCAACATCAACGCGGTCACCAAGTCGGGCGGTAATGAGTTCTTCGGCTCGGGTTTCTTCGACTATACCGACGACGGCCTGCGCGGCGATTCGCTGGAGGGCGATCCGATCGAGACGGGCAGCTTCGACGAGACGCGCTGGGGTCTCACCCTTGGCGGTCCGATCATCAAGGACAAACTGTTCTTTTTCGTTGCCTACGAGCAGCTCAACGGCACCAACCTGTTTGACCGCGGGCCGATCGGTTCGGGGGCGGTCGATGAGGTCGCGGTCACTCAGGCCGAGCTCGATGAGATCGCGTCGATCGCTAGAGACATCTATCAGTATGATCCCGGCGAGATTCCGACCAGTCGGCCCAACGACGACGAGAAGCTGCTGGTCAAGTTCGACTGGTACATCTCTGATCAGCACCGAGCGGCGGTTACCTTGAATTACAACGACGGCTTCAACACCGTCCAGTCGGATGGCGACCTCGATGAGTTCGAGTTCTCCAATCACCTGTATGAGCGCGGCTCGGAGCTGAACTCGGTCTCCGCCACGCTGTACTCGGACTGGAATGAGCGCTTCTCCACCCAGCTACGTCTGGGGCGCCTGGAGCTAGACAATCGCCAGGATTCCATTGGTGGTAACGAGTTCGGCGAGATTCGCGTCGAGTTGGATGAGGTCGATGTCTACCTCGGCGGCGACGACAGCCGCCAGGCCAACGACCTCAACTACGACGTCGTCAACGTCTCGTTCACCGGTTCCTATCAGTTCGACAACCACAGCTTCTCGTTCGGCTATGAACTCGAGGCGCTGGACGTCTTCAACCTCTTTGTGCAGCACACGCAGACCGAGATTCGCTTCGACGGTATCGACAACTTTCGCAATGGCTTCGCTGACGACATCTACTACAACAACGCACCCTCGAACGTAGCGACCGACGCGGCGGCCGACTGGGGCTACAACGTCAATACCCTGTTCGTGCAAGACGAGTTCACTGTGGGTGATCGCCTGGAGGTGCTCGTTGGCCTGCGCTACGACTGGTACAGCACCAACGACGCACCGCTGGAGAATCCCGACTTTGTAGCCGACTACGGTTTCTCGAATTCGACCAACCTCGACGGCGAGGGTCTGCTGCAGCCGCGCGTCGGCTTCACCTTCTATGCCACCGAAACACTAGCGCTGCGCGGTGGCGTCGGTCTCTACGCGGGCGGCGACCCCAACGTTTGGCTGTCGAACAACTTCTCGGCTAACAACGTGCTGCAGTTCGGTCAGCGCGGGCGTTCGTTCTGCTACACCCCGGACTTCCGCGGTGACTGCGGCCCGGAAGGCATGGAGGTGCAGCGCTCGCTGTTCGACGACGACGTGGTTTATGTTGGCGGCGAGTCCGGTGTGCCTAACGGTCCGGGCTACGCGATTCCGCAGGAACTGTTCGACGCGGTCGCCAGTGGTACCGGTGACAACTTCGAGATCAACTACCTCGATCCAGATTTCGATCTGCCGAGCGAATGGAAGTTCTCGCTTGGCGCCACCTGGGAAATGCCGAACGACATGTCGCTCGACGTCGATCTGCTGCTGACGCGTGGCAAGGACACGGCCTTCATTCTGCGCGGCGATCTGGAACAGACCGGCACGAACCCGGATGGCTATCCGGAATACGACAGCGTGCGAGAGCCGACTTTTGTGCTGACCAATTCCGGGGTTGGTAACGAGGCCTTCGTCGCGTCGTTCGCGTTGCGCAAGTCCTTCGACTTCGGTCTCGACCTGACGGTGGGCTACGCCTACTCGGATGCCGAGGACGTCAGCCCGATGACCAGTTCGGTGGCTTTCTCGAACTATCAGAATCGAGCGTTCTTCGATCCCCAAGAAGACGTGCTGTCGACATCGAATTACAACACGAAGCATCGCTTCACCTTCCTGGCCAACTGGCAGCGTATGTTCTTCGGTGACAATCGCACATCGGTTTCTCTGTATGTCTCCGGGCGCGAGGGCCCGCCGTACAGCATTGCGTTCAACGGTACGATCGATCCCTACGGTTTCACGCCGTTTCTCGATTTCCGCGACAACGTGTTGCGGCCGGGCGTCAGCCGCAACGCGGAGTCAGGTTCCTGGTGGACCAAGGCCGACCTGCGCATCGAGCAGGAGTTCGGAATCGGTCCGACTAAGGCGGCGGCGTTTATCGTGGTCGACAACCTGACGAACCTGATCAACGACGATTGGGGCGTGCTGAAGGAAGTGAACTTCCCAAATACGGTGCGCGAAGGTCAGCGACCGGAGTCTCGCGTCGGCGACGCGTCGCGCTACGAGATTCGCTTTGGCGTTCGAATGAGCTTCTAGTTCTTTTATGCCCGCGCTTTGCGCGGGCTGCGACCGCGTCCGCGTTCGCTTCCGCTGTTTATGCCCGCGCTTTGCGCGGGCCGGCGATTGCCTCCGCAATCGCTTCCGCTTTCGCGGAATGGTCTTGATTTGCGTCGCTGCTGGGGCGGAATGGTCTTGGTTTTTGGGGCTGGTGGGGCTGGCGTCTTGTGGTTCGTGGGATGATCTGGGGGATCGAGCATATAGACTGGCTTTGTCCGACCTGTGCTTAGCCGCTACAGTGGTGGTGGCTATGCACGTGCGGACAGGCCCATGTTCTGGTGGCTGCTCGAATCTCGCTGGAGGTGGATCATCGAAGGAAACTGGCGACGCTATGCGCTTTTCGCCGTTGCCGAGGTGTTCCTCGTCAGTCTCGGCATTCTGCTGGCGGTGCAGGTCGACAACTGGAACGAAGAGCGCCGCGAGGATCGCGAGGAACGTGAACTCCTGATCGACGTGCGCAGCGATCTCGTCGCCAACTTGGCAGAGATCGAGGGGTCGCTGGAATTCAATCGCGCGGCGCTGACCAACTACGCCCTGCTGGAACGCTACGTGCAGCAAGAGTTGCCGTACGCGCCAGAGCTCGACGCCGTGTTCGGCGTGTTGCCCTACTGGG
>JBCCGT010000022.1:0-92551 GCA_039029135.1 Pseudomonadota bacterium
AATCGTCGAAGATACGTGACTCGACGGGAAGCCCAGAGCGATGTGTTCGACTACATCGAGAGAGTGCACAATGCAGATCGGCGATCGGATATGGGCCGATCGACCTTAACTAAACCGTCCGAGAGATCTGGGTAGAACCCGCCTTCATTCGCGATGAGATCGGTAACTGGAACCTAAAGTCCTTCCAGAATGATCCCACCGAGATCGTGAACGCCTACACCGATCTTACCGTGAAGCTAGTAAAGAAAGCCGCAAAGCTTGACGCTCCAGAAAAGGCGTTGCAAGCCGCGCAAGCGTCGCTTGCCGGTACAGTGGGTGGCGCGGAAGTCCGTGCGGGCACGCTCATCGGCGGTCTCGACCTGAAGAAAGTGCGCGAAGACAAAGTGGCTGAAATCACAAAGATCCAAGATGTAGCAGACGCCAAGACTGGTCGCCTCGCCGAGGCTACGGAAAATGACCTAGGGGAGTTTGCGGACGAAATTGCGCAGAAGTATCCAAACGGTCTCCAGACGGGTGAACTTGATGCCTTCAAAGCTGAAAAAACGGCGAGTATCCGCAAGCAGGCGATCTCCGAAATGACCGCTATCGCCGAGAGCTACGGCGAGCTAATTGAGGCGCTCCAGCACGTAGCGGCTCAGCCCGCGAAGGAGGCGGAGGGCTCATGAGGCAATTGCTAGCAATGGCCTTAGTATGCACAGCTCTAGGCTGTGCGGGCCAGAATTCGGTACATTCGTGCTCACCACTTTCGGCGACGCCGGCGCCAGCAACATGCAGCTCGCCCCCCGCCCAACCGCCTGGTTGCCTCAACGGGCAGAACAGCAACGTCGGCACTCGCCAGCAACACGCCCATAGCAAAAGGAAGTATGACGACGACGCAACGCTGACGACCGAGTGTGAAGACGACGTCCGCCGCGACTGGTGGAGCAGAAAATTTGCCAAAGCGTCTTGCACACCGCTCTACAACGTTGGCCCCGTCGCGCTATTCGATTTCGAGCGCCACAACCTCAGTAGTAAGGACATGTCGTTCCTGCGAGCGAAAACGAAATGGCTACTCCAGCAACCTGGGGAGCTAATGCGGGTTGAGCTGCATGGACACACGGACATCGCCGGTAGCGAAGACTTCAACCAAAATCTCGGCCAACGCAGGGCCATCGCTGTAAAGACCTATCTGTCTGGTCTAAACATCGACAACAACCTAATTGTTGCGATCAGCCGCGGCGAGCGCCGCCCGCTAGATCAAAAAACGAAGAAGCGAGGCACGCACAACCGCCGGGTGGAGATGTGGATACGATGGCGCTGCCCATGACATACCTAGGAAACCAATTGGGAGTGCAGGACGGCGCATCCGCGCGGAGCGCGCCGCTTCCGACTATACCTCCAGCGGATTGCACGGCTTCGGCCATGTCTCCTGGTCTGCAACGCCACGTATTCGATCAGCATCAACCCGCGGTCCCCAATATGCGCAGGGCTCCGTGAGCCGGAGCCATAGGGCTGCTGTGGACGATCCCCAAAAAAATCTACCCACCCGCGACGGAATTACCCACCCCCTGCGTATCTATCTATGAGCCAACCAAACAGGACCTCATGATGAGCTTCCCCTTCTCCTCAAAACGCTCCCCGAAACTCAGCCCCAAATCCGCCCGACGCGGTGCGCTATCCGTCACCACCGCCTGTCTGCTGGTCATCGCCGTCGGCGCCCAGGCCGGACCGGGCGACCGCGACGGTCATCGCGGCCCGCTCGAAATCGCCACCTTCGAAGCCAAAGCCGCCGAGCGCCTCAGCGCCGCCGATGCCAACGGCGACGGCCAGGTGAACTTCGAGGAATTCGCCGCGGCGGCCGGCGAGCGCGACTGGCGCGGCGGACCGCACGGCGGGCCTCGCGAACGCCATAAGCGCATGCGTGAGGGCCTGCGCGACAGAGCGCGCAACATGACCCCGGAACAGCGCGAGGCACTCAAGGCCGAGATGCGCGAAAAATTTGCGGCGAAACGCGCAGAACACGAGGCCGAGATGTTCAGCACGCTGGACGCCGATGGCGACGGCGCCATCTCTGCCGACGAGTTCGCCGCGCGCGACGAGCGTAAGAAGGAACGCATGCAGCGCCACGCGTTCGATCGCATGGACATCGACGACGACGGGCTGCTGACCGACGCCGACGTGGCCGCGCGGATCGAAAAAATGCGCGCCGCCGACACCAACGGCGACGGCCAGATCGATCGCGCAGAACGGCGCGAGGCGTACCGGGCGCGCCGCGAAGCGCGCAACGGCGCCGCGAGCTAAGGGCCGCGCGCGGGTCGGCTCGCCCAAACGATGGATTCCGACCCGCGCCCATCCGAGCCTGACGACGTCGCACTCATGCACGCGATCGCCCAACAGGACCGCAACGCCTTCGCGCAGCTGATGGGGCGGCACCTGGACCGCGTGCATCAATTTGCCGTGCGCAGCGGCTGCGACCGCGCCAGCGCCGACGACGTTGCGCAGGAGTGTTTCCTGCGCGTGTGGCAGCGCGCCGGCAGCTACCAAAGCGGTCGCGGCAGCGTGCGCACCTGGCTGCTCGGCATTACCCGCAACCTGACCATCGATCGCGCACGGCGCGAGCAGAGCCGGCCCGAGGGCTCGGCGGTCGACGATCCGGAGCTGGATCAGATGGCCAACGGAGCGGCGTCCGCCAGCGATACGCTGGCGAGGGCACAGCGCTCCGAGGCGCTGCAGGCGGCCATCGCGAAGCTGCCGGAGCGCCAGCGCAGCGCGCTGATTCTCTGTCAGCTACAGGGGCACTCGCAGGCTGATGCCGCCGCAATCATGCAAACTACCAGCGACGCCATCGAATCCCTGCTCGGTCGAGCCCGCAGACAACTTAAGAAAGCCCTGAGCACCAAGGCGGGAACCACGCCATGAGCGATACACCCAAAACGCCAAACACCGACGCGCTCGACGCTCAGCTCGATACGGAACTGGACGACCTGCTCGCGGAGCTGGCCGAGCACCGGGCGACACCCGGGCTGGCGACGCGCATCGCCGCGGCGCTGCCCGCTGAGCCAACCCCCTGGTGGCAGGAGCCGCCGTGGCGACACCTGCTAAGCCCGTGGAAGTCCGCCGTCGCCGCGCTGCTGCCGCTCGCGCTGGGCATAGCGCTGGGGGCCTCGATCCCGGCCACCGGCGACGACGACAGTTGGAACGACTCGCTGCTCGGCCTGGCCGTCATCGACGAGACGAGCAGTGGCGATCTGGGTCTGTTCGAAGAGGTAACGCCATGAGCCGGGGACTGATCATCGGCCTCATCGCCTCCGCGGCCCTCAACCTGCTGCTGATCGGTGTGCTGATCGGCGGCAAGCTGCGCGACGCGCCGGAGCCGCCGTTCAATCCTGCGTTCAGCATCGGTCACGTCGTCCGCTCCCTCGACCCGGAGCGACGCGAGACGCTGCTGCCGGTCGTGCGCGCCAACTACCGCGAGCTGCGGCCCCACGTGCGAGCGCTGCGCAAGCAACAGCGCCGCTTCGCCGAGGCCCTGTCGGCGAAGGACGTTGACGCGGAGGAGGTCGAGGCGCTGTACGCCGAGATGCAGCGCCATCTGAATGAGATCCAGCGCATCGGCAACCGATCGCTCAGCCGCGTTATGCCGGAGCTGACCGTGGAGGAGCGCCGCCGCCTGCTTAACCGTCTGCGCGGCGAGCGCGGCGGCCATCACCGCCCGCCACCTCGCGGGCCCGTTCGCGACTGATTCGGCGAGCATCGGCTCAGCGTCGATACCCGAGCGACGGTACACTGCGTGCATGAGCGCTCCCGATCAGTCTTCACCCGCACCCAGCACGGCGGCCGCTCTCGACCGCCTGCTGAACGCAACGCTTGAGCGCTATCCGCTGCTGATCGAACCCTTCGATCCCGAGTGGCGATCGACCTGCGAATCCGGCGGGCCGTTCACCGACGCAGACCTCGAGGGCCCGCACGTCGCCTGGCAACCGCGTCGGCGTGAAGACACAGCCGCGCAGCTTGCGCTATTCGATCCGCTGGCGCGCGCGCTGGAGATCGACGTACACCCGGACATCACGACCTACTACAGCCGCTACTACAGCGGTGGCATCGAGGCCGACTCGCCAGAAGGGCCGGTGAGCCTGCTGCAGCTATGGAACGAGGCCGACGCCGAGCGCTTGATCGAAAATCTGCTCGGCCACGCCATCGCAAAGCAGCGCGCAAAGGCGCCATACAGCGTGTTCTTCGCCTGCACGGCGGTGGATTCCGAGCTGTTTCTGTCCGTTGAGAATCACACCGGTCACGTGGTGCTCGAGCGCCCGGGCTACAAGCCCGAGCGCACGGTTGCGACATCGCTCGGCGCCTTCCTCGGCGAGCTGACGCCCGCGCCGCCCGAGCGCCACCCCGAGCGGGCGGCGTTTCTGGTGCAGAGCAACAGCTGACTCGCGCGCCAACCAATCAGCGTGCAGACGCGCTGAGCCCGCACCGAACACAAGACGTTCAACCCTTCGCGGCACCGAAGCGCCGAGCAACCACCGCCAACAGCGTAACCTGAACGGCCACGAACCCGACGATCAACAGCGGCTCCGGGTAGTAGGCCGCAGAAAAACAAAACAGGCTCGCGAGCGCGCCGTTGAACAGCGCGTACGGTAGCTGAGTCCTGAAGTGCTCGTACTGATCGCAGCCTGCGCCGCTGGAGGACAGAATCGTGGAATCGGATATCGGCGAACAGTGATCTCCCCACAGGCCCCCGGAGAGGATGGCGGCGACCACCAGCGTCATCTCCGCGCCAACCTGCACGGCCGCTGGCAGCATCAGGGGAAAGGCGAGCGCAAAGGTGCCCCAGGAGGAGCCGGTCGCGAACGAAATGCAGGCACACAGCAGAAACACGGCCAGCGGCAGCAGCACCGGCTGCACGGCGTCGCCGATCAGCCCGGCGACGTAGACCGGTGCGCCGAGATCCTTGCTGACCGCGCCCAGGGACCACGCCAGCACCAGTATCAGCAGGATCTGCATGATTCCGCCCATGCCTCGCAGGTAAATGCCCACGCCGTCGGCGAGCGAGCGTAGTCCGGTCGCGGCCATGAGACCCATAAGGATCACGGCGGCAAAGAAATACGCCGTCGACAGCGCAGAACGAAACACCGTTCCCGCAATCGGCTCGAAGGGAAAGCCGTGCGAGACCAGCCTGGTTAACAGCGTGACGAACAGCACGAGCAGCGGGATCAGGACCAGGCTGGGGCTTGCCTGATCCGGGGACGAGACGCTGCGCGTGTCGACCGCAGTCCTCGACGTTTCGTCAGTGTGCCGCCCCTCGCGGGCGGCGGCTTCGGCGCCGCGCATCGCGCCAATATCGAGCCGCAGCGCGATCGTCCAGGGCACGATCAGCACCGCGAGAATCGCGTAGGCCTGAAACGGGATGGCGCTCATGAACAGGTCCAGCGCACTGCGCTGCTGGGAAAAGACGCCGAGCTCTTTCTCGATCAGGCTCATGACGTAGACAGCCCAGCCCACGAAAGGCACCAGTATCGCGACGGGCGAGGCCGTGGAATCGATGATGAACGCGAGCTTCTCGCGCGACAGACGCAGCCGGTCGAACAGCGGGCGAAACACCGGGCCCACAATCAGCGGCGTGCCGATGTCGGAGAAAAACAGTGCGACCCCGCCGGCCCAGGCCGCGAGTTGCCCCTTCGCTCGCGAACTCGCATAGCGCGCGACCGAACGGGCAAACGCGGGACCGCCGCCCGACGTTTCCATCAGGTGAACGAAGCCGCCAATAAACACCAGCAACACGAGCACGCCGGCGTTGTAGCTGTCGGTCACCTGACCAACGAAGTAATCCGTGATCAGGACATGCATCACCGCACCCGGGGCGGCCTGCGCAACCAGCACCGCACCCAGCGCAGCACCCGTGAACAGACCGACGATTACGTTTCGCGAATACACCGAGACAGCGAGCGCGAGCGCAATCGGCGCAATGGAGAAAACGCTGGTCTCCATCATGGCGGGCCCCATCTATTGAATGTGCTCAATCTGTAGCCCGCTCAAGCTGCAACGCGCCCGGGCAGCAGCGTTCTCAAGATCAGTTTCACGCGCGCCTTCTGCGGCGACAGACCGGCGAACTGGCGGATGAGAAAGCCATTGCCTTCGAGCGCGCGCAGATAGCCCGGATAGGGGTCTTCATCGGCGGGGAACTCGCCGTGCAGGCAACGGCTGACGAGCGCAATGGGTATGCGCGCCGCGACATCAGCCAGCGCCTCGACGTTGCGCGCCGACATGGAAAACCCACCGGGACAGGCGACGACGCAGCCGTCCGCCGTCGCGGGAATCGATGGCAGCAGTTCCGAACCGACGGACGCGTGCAGGATTGGTACGACGATGCGATCGACAACCGCGGGGTCTGCGTATTGCTGCACCGCGCTACCCTCGTTTGGATGCTGCTCGGTGGCCGTACCAAAGCCATCGGTAGCATCGCCATTGCTGTAGATCGGCGCGAACGCGTCCAATCGAAACGCGCTGGCCTTGGTCACAGACCGCGCATCGACGATAGAACCGCCGAGCGCCACCAGCACCCGGCCGCTCGCGCGCTTGTCCAGCACCGTACGCTGCGCGAGGCGCAAGTTGTCCAGACCATCGAATGACTCGGCGTAGGGCGGTCGCAGCGCCCCGGTGACAACCAGACTGAGCTGTCCATCGAGCAGCAGATGCAGCGCATAGGCGACCTCCTCGAGCGTATCCGTACCGGTCGATACGACGAAGCCGTCATAGCGCTCGCGCCGGGACGCAAGGAACGCGGCAAGCTCGCAGAGCTGGCCGAGCGTCAGATCCACGCTGTCGAGCGCACAGAACTCGTGGACGTCGACGGACACGGCGGTGTTCGCCGCTCGCACGGCCGACAACAACTCAGCGTCGAGCGCTGTGGCCTGAGCGCGCCCGTCGGTCAGGCGCAGCGCAATCGTGCCGCCTAGCGTTACAACAAGGATGCGGTGTCGTTCGGACATAGCTCGGTTCGATCACGCGGCGCGACGTTTTTTCTGGCCAGGCCGACGCATCGCGGCGCACCCCACCGGCCGTCGAGATCCAGACGGGCTCTCGAGGAACGCGGAAGAATAGCAGGCCCGCGATCAGGAGCCGATACGGCAGCCGGGCGGCCGCGATAGCGCATATACTGCCGGCCCGAGGGCGCCCGACGCCCCGCAGGCAACCGCAGGTCACACACATGCACCTTCCCGAGCTCACTCTGACGCAGCTCGCCAACGTGGGCGGCGACATTTTCCTGCCCGGCAGCAAGAGCATTACCAACCGCGCGCTGCTGGTGGCCAGCATGGCGAGGGGCAACACGCGCCTGAACAATCTGCTGCTCAGCGACGACACGCGCTTCATGCTGGCCGCGCTCAGGCATCTCGGCGTCGGCATCCAGCAGGATCCCGATGACGAAACGAGCGTGTCGGTTAGCGGAGCGGACGGTCCGCTGGTGACCGTCAATCGCTCCCACAACCAGCCCGAACTGCTGCAACTCGGCATGGCCGGTACGGCCTATCGACCACTGACTGCCGCACTCTGCCTCGGCACCGGCGAGTTTGTACTCGACGGCAACGCCCGCATGTACGAGCGTCCCGTCGCGGACCTGGTCGATGGCCTGCGCCAGTTAGGTGCCGAGATCGACTATCTGCAGAACGAGGGCTTTCCGCCCGTGCGCGTGAGAGGCACAGGCCTGCGAGGCGGCAGCATCCGTATGCGCGGCGATATCTCTAGTCAGTTTCTGACTTCCGTGCTGCTCGCCGCACCGCTGGCGAGCGCGCCGGTCGAGATCGCAATCGAAGGCGAGCTGGTCTCGAAGCCTTACCTCGAAATCACGCTCGCGTTGATGAAGTCTTTCGGCGCGCATGCCGAGCACGACAACTACGAGCGCTTCATGGTCGCGCCGGGCGGCTACACCGGCGTCGAGAACTACCTGGTCGAGGGCGACGCATCGAACGCGACCTACTTCCTCGCAGCCGGCGCGCTGCGCGGCAGCGGCGTGACCGTGCACGGCATCGGCAGCTCGAGCGTGCAGGGCGACGTGGCTTTTGCAGATGTGCTGCGCGCCATGGGCGCCGGTGTGGAGATCCTCGACGAGCAAATCCGCGTCACGCCCGCGGCGCAAATCAAAGCGATCGATATGGATCTCAATCACATCCCCGACGCCGCGATGACGGCGGCGGTACTGGCGGTGTTCGCGGACGGCGAGAGCCATCTGCGCAATCTGTACAACCTGCGGGTTAAGGAGACCGATCGGCTGCACGCGCTTGCGACAGAGCTACGCAAAGTCGGCGCGATTGTCGTGGAGGAGCGCGACGCTCTGCACATCACGCCGCCGGTCGAGATCAAGAGTGCCGCGATCGACACCTACGACGATCACCGCATGGCGATGTGCTTTTCACTGCTGGCACTTGCCGGGATGCCCGTGACCATTCGCGACCCGGGCTGCGTGGCCAAGACGTTCCCGAACTTCTTTGCGGAGTTCGCCCAGGTCGCGGCGGCCGCAGCGTGAACTAGCTGGCCGGCTGCAGCTGCAGCACGGTGAACGAACGCTCGTCCGGCGCGATAGAGAGCTTGTCGCGCCAGAAGTCGTACTTGCTGGCGAGCACTTCCAGATTGGCCGTCACCTCAGCGGGACTAGCGGGCGCAACTATCTGCATGCTGTAGAGCTTGTCGTGCACGCGCAGGCGCACGTTCGGATTCGCGGCAACCACCGTATTCCAATACTTGCTGCCCGGGAACTGCATGGGGGAATCGTATATCGAAGGCACGAACACGCTGTCACCCACCGCCGCCGCAACGACCGTGACCGAGAAGGGAATCCCGAACCATGGCCGCGTCTCGAGATGTACCTCGGCGACATCGTCGAGCACCGACCAGTCCGCCGGGATCGGCGTCTCGCTGCCGGACAGCTTGGTACCCGGCCGCCGATCCTGTGGCTCCACGCCGATGAACGCGAGCCAGAAGTAGCTCGCGACCAGGACGCCCAGCACGACAACCAGAAAACGTTTCATGCAGAGATCTCCTGCGCAGATGGATCGGACTCAGGCTCGGCCTCGCGCGGGGACGCGGGGGATCGGGCCGGGTTGGCAAACAGCCCGGAGTTGGCGCGCTCGAAGTCGAGCAGATACTGCTTCGCCGGCAGCCCGCCGCCGAAGCCCGTGAGGCTGCCGTTGCTGCCGATCACCCGGTGACAAGGAATGATCAGCGGAATCGGATTATTGCCGTTGGCGAGGCCGACGGCGCGCGAGGCCTTGGGGTTGCCGAGGGTCTTGGCAATATCGAGATAGGTGGTGGTCTCGCCGTAGGGAATCTCTACAAGCTCTGCCAGAACACGGGACTGAAACGGCGTGGCCGCGGGCGCGAGATCGAGCTCGAACACCTTGCGCGTGCCGTCGAAGTATTCGGTGAGCTGCTGGCGGGCGCGTGCGAACGGCCAATCCCAGCGCTCCCAGTTCGGATCCGCCCCGCGCGCCTTGTGGCCGCTGGAGAATCCGACCAGCGATAGCGCCGCTTTATTGCCTGCGAGCAGCAGTTGGCCGATAGGCGACGGCATGAAGGTGTAGTAGGTCGGCTTGTCCGCGGATCCGTCCGGCGCACCCGCATCTGCCGCCACGCTGTCCGCCGAACCGTCTTCGCCTGTCGCCATCGCGTCGTGCTCCTCTCTCAACAGGACTACTTCGACTCACGCTCCCTTCCCGCTCGACGCCAAATATACATGAGTGCGTAGGCCCGCCAGGGTGCCCAGGCCTGCGAGCGCGCCTCGGCCTTCGCGGCCGTCATGTCGAGCACCTTGAGCACCACCCAGTCGCCGCGCGGGAAGGCGTTCGCATCCCCCGCGACCCGCATCGACACGTAGCCTGCCGTCCAGGGACCGATACCGGGTAGCGCGCACAGCCCGTCGGACAGCGCGTCCGAATCGACGCCCGGGCTCAAGGTCACGGCGCCCTCCAGCGCGGCGCGCGCGAGCGCCCGCACGGCTTCGCCCCGCTTGCCGGGCATGCCGATGGCCGACACGTCGGCGTCCGCGAGTTGGGTCGGCTGCGGAAAGCGACCGGGCGCGCCAAAGCGCTCGATGAGCGCGATCGCTAGATTCCGCGCCCGCGCGACGCTGACCTGCTGCCCGAGAATCGCGCGCACCGCGGTCTCAAAGCCGTCGAACGCCCCCGGCACGCGCACGCCGCCGCCGTACGACAGCTCCGCAGCGAGCCAGTCATCCTGGGCGAGCGCCGCGTCGATCCGCCGACAGTTGGCATCGAGATCGAACACGTGATGCACGCGCGCCACGGCATCGGCGAACTCTCCGGCCGCGGCCACCGGCAGGCTGATGCGCAACCGTGCACCACGCGGTCGAACGCTCAGCCAGTGCGCTCCCAATAGCCGTCGGTAGCCGCCATCCGTTACCTCTTCGAGCCCGGGGAGCGAGCGTCGCTGCAAAAAATCCAGCAGCCAGCCGCTGTCGACGCCGCGGCCAAGCGGCAGCGTCAGCTCGAGCTCGGCGCCCCGCCGGACGCCGGGCGCGACCGCGTCAGCGCCCAGTTCAGAGCGCATGGCGACCGCGCTGCTGAAACCCGCGGCGCGCGCCACCGCCTGCAGCGGCGCGGCGCAGTCGCGCAGCAGAGCACGCGCGAGCGATGCGCGCGTCAAACCGGTGTGGTTGGCCGACATGACGAGACGGGATCTCTTTGCAGGTGAATCGCGACTATCTTAGATCCTGATCCGGGCCGCAGAGAAAAAAACCGCGAGTTCGGCATACTGCGCCACGACACTGTTCGCACACTGCCGCCAAGGACCCACACATCGATCTTCAGCAACCTGTAGAGCTGCTGCCCGTCAGCATCCCCAAGCCCTGGGGTCGCGAGCTGTGGTTCAGCGGCGACGAGGCGCGCGGCGAGTCTCGCGTGCGCCTGGGCGATCGCGAGCTGCCCCTGTCGCAGTACGTCGCGCTGGATCCAGAGCGTGTATGCCGGCGCAGCCTGCCGCTGCTGCTGAAAATTCTCGATCCCCTGCCCGAACCCATCCGCGGCGACCTGTACCTGGAGACACACGACACCAAGCACGAGGTCTACGTCGTCACGCGCGTGGACCCGGAAGCATGGCCCGACGGTCGGGGCGGCGTGCGCCTGGGCGTCGATCAGGCGCTGCGCGGGACGGCCGCTTCGGACTCACAGTTTCGCGACAGTTTCCTCGCGGCCGTGTGCGCCTACGAACGGGTGCGCCGCGCCATCGATGACGCCACCGCGGGCGCCGAGGAGCACGCCAGCGAGCCCGAGCTGCGCGCCGCGATGAATCGATTTACCAGCATTCGCAGGCTCGCCGTCGGCGACGTCGTGCAAGTGGCGCCCGGTCTGCCGCACGCCCTGCAGCACGGCGTGCGCGTGTTCGAGTTTCAGACCCCGACCTATGAGCGCAACATCATTTCGTTCGCGCAGCGGGTCGTGAGCCAGCCGCACTGGGACAGCGAATACGCAATCACGCGGGCGACGCTCGACGCGGCACCCGAGCCGGCCATCGAACCCGTGCAAACACTGCCGCAGGCGCGCGTAGAACGCATCGCCGCGTTCAGCGACTTCGAGGTCCAGCGGCTGACCGTCAGCGGTCACGGCCAGATCGCTCTCGACTGGTACCCGGACACCACACCCTATTCGATGGTCGCCGCCTGCAGCGGCGAGTGGCGGCTCGATGCGCTGACGCTCGGCGCCGAGTGCGCCGCGTTCATACCGGCGTGTGCAACCACCTGCACACTCGTAAACCAAACGGCCGAGACGCAGACCGCGCTGCTGGCTCTGCCGCTGCCGCACACGGCTGGTAACATCGACGCCGTGGACGCGTCCTGACGCGCGTTTCGCGAGACACCACCGCCGGACACCGGCGCCCAGGGGAAAGGTCATGAGCGACGAAAACGAGCTGATCATCGAGCAGATCGAGATCGGGCCGATGCAGAACTTCACCTACATCGTCGGCTCGCGCAGCACGCGCGAGGTCGCGATCATCGATCCCGCCTGGGACATCGACGCTCTGCTCAATGTCATCAACGAGCGCGACTACAAGCTGACGGCCGCGCTGGTCACGCACTACCACCCCGACCACATCGGCGGCAGCTTCGGGCGCAATACCGTTCAGGGTCTGCCGGAGCTGCTCGAGAAAAATCCCGTAAAGATTTACGCCAATCGGGAAGAAGGACCGGGCGTCAAAAAGGTCACGGGCATCTCCGATACGGATCTGACCCTCGTCGACTCTGGCGAGCGGCTGAAGATCGGCGAGGTCGAAGTCGAGTTTCTGCATACGCCGGGCCACACGCCGGGCTCGCAGTGTTTCAAGATCAAGAACACGCTGGTCAGCGGCGACACGCTGTTCCTGCAGGGCTGCGGTCGCGTCGGTCTGCCCGGCTCGAACTCTGAGGACATGTTCCACAGCCTTTGCAAGCTGCGGGAGCTGCCCGACGACACGCTGCTGCTACCCGGCCACAACTACGGCCACGCGCCAAACGCCACCATGGGCGAGACGAAACGCATGAACGTGCAGCTCAACGTCAAAGAGCTGGACCTGTGGCATCAGCTCATGGGCTAGCCGGGCCGCCTTTCATCTCGACCCGGGCTAGGGAAACTCTGAATAAGTATCGCGCGCTCAGCGCGTCACACGGGAGCTGTGGCAAGGCGCGTTCCGCAGGGAAGGTAGGTCACCTTGCCAAGGGGCGCAACGAAGTCCACAGGTCCCGTGTGACGCGCCCTACGGGAGCTTCTGGCGCGAACGCTGACTGTGTTGTGGCTCTTGCCAAGGTGACCTACCTTGCCGGCGAACCACGCTCACTCAGCGCAAGAGTCAGCATTCGCGCCAGAAACTCTGAGCGCGCGAGACTTGTTCAGAGGTTCCCTAGGTTTCCTCGAGCCAGGCGTTAAAGCTCGGTTCCCGCTTGTCGCGAAACGCCGCCACGCCTTCGCGCGCATCGGGGTGATGATCGGAGATCGCGGTCTTGGCCGCGATCTCGTCGCACGCGGCACTCCAGCCCAGTTCGGCCGCGTTATACAGGCTGCGCTTCAACAGGCGCATCGACACCTGCGGGCCGCTGGCAAGCTCGGCCGCGAGCTGCGTCGTCGCCGCCTCGAGCGCGTCGGGCGCCACCACCTCATGCACCAACCCGAGTTCGAGCGCCTGGGTCGCCGTGACGATGCGCTTGCGCATGAAGAAATCGAGGGCCCTGGCAAGCCCCAGTTCGCGCACCACCAGATACTGGCCGCCCTCATCCGGCAGCAGGCCAAAGCGCAGCGTCGCCGACCCCAGTCGGGCCGTCTCGGAGGCAATGCGAAAGTCGCAGGCCAGCGCCAGCGAGAAGCCGGTCTGTATGGCGACGCCGTTGATCGACGCGATCGTCAGCTTGTCGATCCCGCGAATCGTCGTGTTGAGCTGCTGGGAAATCGTCCGCAGCCCGTTGTAGGTGCCGATCGGATTGTCGTGCCCGTGGGGTATTGGCGGCACGAGCGGCTCGCCCGAGAGTTCGGCGCCTGAGTAGGCCTTCAGGTCGTCGCCCGCGCAGAACGCCCGTCCCTCGCCGGTAAACACCAGCACGCGCACCGCGTTATCCATCTGCGCCTGGGTCACGGCCTCGATGAGATCGCGCTTGATGCCGGACGTCATGCCGTTGAGGCGCTCCGGCGAGTTGAAGCGGAACCAGGCGATGCCCTGTTCACGCAGCGTTAAGTCAAAACCGGTATAACTCCCCGTATCCATCAGGCACCTCCCGCAGCGGGCCACGTTTATCGACTGCCTGACGAGTGTAAACCAAGCGCCCGACCCTGAGCGCCACCGCAACCACCGGACCACGGAGATTCACAGCATGCGGACTACTGCCACCCGAGCAAGACGGCCCAATCTCGTCGGACTCTGCTGCGCGGGCGCGATGCTGCTCACCGGCCTGGCGACGGCGAACGCGGAATCCGCGGCCGAGCTGGGACTTGAAGGCATCTGGGCGACGGGTGGCTCGCTCGTCGAGCTGAAACAAAACGGCGAGACGCTGAACATGATCGTGATCGCCCTCGAAGAACCCTTCGATCGTGACGGCACGCCACTCAAAGACGTGAACAACCCGGATGAGGCGCGCCACGGTGATCCCATTCTCGGGCTCGATCTATTGCGCAAGTATCGGTTCAAGAAGGGTCGCTGGCAGGGAAAGATCTACGATCCCGAGACAGGCAAGACCTACGACAGTCGCATGAAGCTAAACAAGGAAGGCCAACTTGAGATGCGCGGCTACATCGGCACGCCGCTGCTCGGCAAGACCAAGAAATTCAAACCGATCAGCGTCTGTCGCGAAGACATGATCGTGATGCTCAACAACTCGAACATCACCGGCTACTGCGGGCAGTAGCTTCTTCGGGGCTACTGCGGGCAGTAGCTTCTACCACCAAAAAACGCCCGCCGGTCACCACCGACGGGCGCCAGCTGCCTAGGCCGGCAGCAGATGCGCGACCATGTCGCGCTCTTCCGTCAGCTCCTGCTCGGTTGCGTCCATACGCGCCTGGCTGAACTCGTTGATCGCCCGGCCCTGCTCGATCTGCCAGTCGCCGCCTGCGCAGGTCACGGGATAGGAGTAGATCAGACCCTCTGCG
Organism: Pseudomonadota bacterium; assembly: GCA_039029135.1. Taxonomy (GTDB): domain Bacteria; phylum Pseudomonadota; class Gammaproteobacteria; order Pseudomonadales; family Azotimanducaceae; genus JALZVT01. Next base: position 14,598 of record JBCCGT010000022.1, read on the forward strand.
ACGCCGTAGCTACCGTCCGAATAGACGCCCATGCTGACGATGCCGTCGCTGCCCAGCGCCCAGTCGTGCATGTGATCGATCGCGGCGTTGGCCGCGGATGCGGCCGAGGACGCGCCGCGCGCCTCGATGATCGCCGCGCCGCGCTGCTGGACCGTGGGAATGAAGTCGCTCTCATACCAGGCGTGATCGACCAGCTCGAGGGCCGCCTTGCCGCCGACGGTGGCAGCGTGCAGATCGGGATACTGGGTGGCGCTGTGATTACCCCAGATGCACAGGTTCGCCACGTCGGTGTTGTGCCCGCCCGTCTTCTCGGCAAGCTGGGTGATCGCGCGGTTGTGATCCAGCCGCGTCATGGCCGTAAAGTTGCGCGGATCAAGATCCGGCGCGTTGCGCTGGGCAATCAGGCAGTTGGTGTTGGCGGGGTTGCCGACGACCAGCACCTTGACGTTGCGGCTAGCGTGATCGTTCAGCGCCTTGCCCTGCACCGAGAAGATCGCGGCGTTTGCCTCGATCAGATCCTTGCGCTCCATACCTGGACCGCGCGGCCGCGAGCCGACCAGCAGGGCATAGTCGGTGTCCTTGAACGCAACCTCGGCGTCGTCGGTCGCAGACATGCCGGCGACGAGCGGGAACGCACAGTCGTCGATCTCCATCATGACGCCACGCACGGCGTCCATCGCCGACGGAATCTCGAGCAGCTGCAGAATGACCGGCTGGTCGTCGCCGAGCATCGCGCCGGAGGCGATGCGAAACAGGAGCGCGTAGCCGATCTGACCTGCGGCGCCGGTGACTGTAATGCGGACTGGATCTTTCATGGTGATTCCTGGATAGCTCCTGTGGCACGCGCGCCGCTTTTCATTCCGGCCGCGACAAAGACTGAATTCGACGGCCGCGCATTGTACCTCAGGGCGCCGCTGTGCAGAGCGCGCTCACCCAGCAGGTCGTCGCCGGGCGCATCGACACAGTCGCGTCTGGTCGCGTGCCTGACATGCTGTCCGCAGAACAGTGGTATGTTCCAAACCTGCTTCAGACGCCGCCCGCCCGCTGGGCACTGCCATGCTTGTCCGCGCCATTGAGTTCACACCAAAACCGGCAGATGCCGAGGCGATGGCGCGCGGCGACGCGACCTATCCCTTAAGCCTGCCGTGGCTGCGGGCGTTCGCACGACTGGATCTGGACGCCCCCGTGACGATATTCGTCGGCGACAACGGCAGCGGCAAGACGACGCTGTTGAACGCCATCGCTGCTGCGGCCGGGCTGCCCACCATCGGCCGCGACGCTTCGAGTGCCGCGCGTTCGCTGCCCTTGCGTCTAATCCGGTCCGTCCCGCTCAAGCGCGGCTGTCACTTCCGCGCCGATCAGGTCGGCGAGTTTCTGGCAGCGACCAGCCGCGCAATGGCTGAGCTCGACACGATCACCGAGGAGTTTGCCGACATCGAAGGCGACTGGGGCCGGCAGCGCGCGCAGGGCGTGGCCCGCGCCGAGCGCGCGGCGCTGAGCAGCCGCTACGGCGAGGCACCGCAGTCGCACTCCCACGGCGAGATCTATCTGCGCCTGCTGCGCGAGCGCATCACGGGCAAGGGGCTGTACGTGCTCGACGAGCCGGAGGCACCGCTGTCGCCGACGAATCAGATCGCGCTCATACAACTGCTGCTGGATGCCGTCGCGGAACGCGATTGTCAGTTCGTGATCGCAACCCACTCACCGATTCTGATGGCCTGCCCGGGTGCGACGCTGATCGACTGCGGCTCGACGCCGCCGCAGCCGATCGCGTGGGAGGACACCGAGCACGTCTCCCTAACGCGCGCGTTTCTCAACAATCCGCAGGCGTTCCTGCGCCATCTGGATCACACGCCGTGAGCGAGCGCGATCCCGAGCTGACCCGCCGCGTCGAAGAGGCGTCGCTGAACGCCTGGCCGGCGATGCATCAGCTGCTGCTCGACCGCTGGCTGCTGCGCATGTCGAACGGATTCACCAAGCGGGCGAACTGCGTCGTACCGCTCTACGAGGGCGGCAGCGACGACGGCACGGAGGGCGACGAGCTGGTGCTGCTGGACAAGATTCGCTACTGCGAGAATCTCTACGCGCGCGAACAGCTGCAGACGATTTTTCGGCTGACGAATTCACAGCCCCACGATCACCTCGACAGGGTGTTGGCGGAGCGCGGCTATCGCGCGCTCGACACGACCTTGGTGCAACTGGCCGAACTGCGGCGACCCCTCGCCCAGGAAGGCGAGATCGAACTGCTGCCGCTACCGGAATGGCTGCAGATCTACAGCCGGCTCGCGCGGATGCCCGCCACGGCCAGCGAGCTGCACGCAACGCTGATCCGCGCAATCCGCCCGGACTGCGCGTTCGGGATCGTTCGCGTCGACGGCGCGCCGGTGGCCTGCCTGCTCGGCGTGCTGGAACACGACCTGTTGGGTCTGTTTGATGTCATCACCCATCCTGACCACCGCGGGGCCGGTCACGCGGGGAGACTCATCAGCGGCATCCTCAACTGGGGCCGCGAACAGGGTGCGCGGCGCGCGTACCTACAGGTGGTGGCGGACAACGAGCCGGCCATCAGCCTCTACGCGCGGCTCGGATTCCGCGAGCTGTATCGCTACTGGTATCGACAGACCGGCTGATCGGCGGCCGCGTGCACGCGCCGCGGCTGGCCCTGCAGACACACGACAACGGGCCCGCACACCCGCCGCTATCGAGGACTTTGCAACGTCGATTCGATTCGACCACGACGTGTCCTCAAGTGCTTCGCGAATGGCATTGAGAGCCGATTTCTGGCAAGCTCCGACGTTCGCTTTGCGATTCGTGGCTGTCCCGATAGATGACAGTTAAACGCCTTCGAAGTCCGGCCAAAACGCCGGATCCTTGGCGCAAAATGAAGACGAATCAATAAGTTAGCGCCGAGCACGCTACAGCCGAAAACCCCACACAAACGGGGCGGCAACAACAAAAAGTGCTCGGACACTGACAACACGACACATCGTCGCGGCAGGTCGAACACCCGTAAACTCGACCGCCCGACACCGTCGCCTTCAAACCCGCAAAACGGGTTCCACGACGGGGTCTGAAACCCTTTGAGCCACCGCTCGTTTCGCCGTCAGTAGTCGCGGTACGCACTGGACGGCAGACGCAGCGGCGACAGGAGCGGGGCTCAATCTGAACAAGGCGCGTCTGCCCCGGGACAGGCGATGCGTCGCACCAATCGTACGTTGGGTGCAAGTTGGGCGCCGGTTTGGCAATCGTCGACCGCTTGTGCAGGCCCGGCCGACGCGACGCTTATTCGCGCAGCGGCCGCTCGTCTGTACAGGGGTGCCCAGACTGCGGGCGCGCGGCCAGGTCGTCGCGCGATTTGAGGCCCCGGAGTTCGGCGGCAGCCGACCCAGCACGATTGGACCCGTCGACAGCGCAGCGGGCAGAGCGCGGCGCCAGCGGCGAACTTGGATGCCTGCCGGACGCGCGAGCACTTTGACGCTCACGCGGCGGGCAACTGGGAGCAACTGGGAGCACCAATACGACATGACAGCCGGCAGCCATACGACGACGACCACGCCAGCAACGGACGCGCAGGAGCGTCCTGCGAAGACGTTCGGCCTGCCGCGCGCGAGCGGCCTGTACGATCCGGCCAACGAGAAGGACAGCTGCGGCGTCGGGTTCATCTGCGACATCAAGGGCCGCGCCAGCCACAGCGTGCTGCAGGACGCAGAGCAGATGAACTGCTGCATGACGCACCGGGGTGGCGTCGGCTTTGAGAAAAACACCGGCGATGGTGCAGGCATTCTCACCGCGCTGCCGCACAAGCTGTTCGCCCGCGTCGCGGCCAGCGATTTCGGCGTCGAGCTGCCGGCGCCCGGTAGATATGGCGCCGGTAACGTCTTCCTGCCTCAAGACGCAGAGGAGCGCGCCTACTGCAAGCGCGTATTCGAAGAGCAAATCGAGGCCGCCGGCCAGAAGCTGATTGGCTGGCGCACGCTGCCGATCGATCCCGACGGTGCCGACATCGGCAGCGCCGCGCGCGCCGCGATGCCCGTCATCGAGCAAATCTTCATTGCGGCCGGCGCCGATTTCAACACCGAGGAGTTCGAGCGCTCTCTGTACCTGATTCGCAAACACGCGACGCACCTGCTGCGGGGTAACACCACGCTGGCGGAGCGCACGCTGTTTTATGTCTGCACGCTGTCCACCAAGGTCATCGTCTACAAGGGCATGCTTACGCCCGAACAGGTTTATCCGTTCTACCACGATCTGCGTGACGGTGACTTCGAAACCCATCTTGCGATGGTGCACTCGCGCTTCTCGACCAACACGTTTCCATCCTGGGATCGCGCGCAGCCCAATCGCTTCATGAGCCACAACGGCGAAATCAACACGCTGCTGGGCAACCGAAACTCCATGAACGCGCGCCAGGGCCTGGTGAAGAGCGAGCGTTTTGGCGACGACCTTAAGAAACTGTTTCCAGTAGTCGAGCCGGACTGTTCGGATTCCGGCAGCTTCGACAACGTCCTCGAATTCCTGCTGATGAACGGCCGCAAGCTGCAGGAAGCGGTCATGATGATGATTCCGGAGGCCTGGCAGCAGCACGCGCACATGCCCGCAGAAAAGCGCGCGTTCTACGAGTATCACTCTTGCATGATGGAGCCCTGGGACGGCCCGGCCTCGATCGCCTTTACCGACGGCACCTATATCGGCGCCGTGCTCGACCGCAACGGCCTGCGTCCTTCGCGCTACTACGTTACGGACGACGACAAGTGCATCATGGCCTCGGAGGTCGGCGTGGTCGACGTCGATCCCGCGCGCGTGATCGAGAAGGGTCGGCTGCAGCCGGGTCGCATGTTCCTGATCGATTTCGAAGAAGGTCGGCTGATCCCCGACGAGGAGATCAAGTCGACCTGGGCCGGCAAGCGCCCGTACGGCGAGTGGCTGGCAGAGCAGCGTCTGAGCCTGGACGAGCTGCCGCAGGTGGGCGGCGCGGGACTGAACCAGTCGACGCTTTTGGAACGCATGCAGTCGTTCGGCTACACCCAGGAAACCATGCAGTTCATGCTGCAGCCGATGATCACCGAGCTGCGTGATCCGCTGGGCAGCATGGGCAACGACGCAGCGCTGGCGGCGCTCTCCAACCACCAGCGCATGCTGTACGACTACTTCAAGCAGCGCTTCGCCCAGGTCACCAATCCGCCGATCGATTCGATTCGCGAAGAGATCATCATGGCGCTGGAATGCTACGTCGGTCCCGAGCGCAATCTGCTGCAGACGACGCCGGAACACGCGCATCGTCTGCGCATACCGCACCCGATCATCGACAACGATCAGCTCGCGACGCTGCGCGAACTCGATCACCGCGGCTGGCGCACGCGCAGCATCGACGTCACCTACCCGCGCGCGGCGGGCGCCGCAGGCCTGACGACGGCGCTGGATCGCGTCTGCGCCGAGGCGCAGCGGGCGATCGACGAGGGCTACTCGCTGATCGTGCTGACGGACAGGGCGGTCGATCGAGATCACGTACCCATCAGCACCCTGCTGGCGACCGGTGCCGTGCATCATCATCTGGTGGCCAACGAAACGCGTTCGGCGATCGGCATCGTGCTGGAGACGGGCGAGGCGCGCGAGGTGCACCACCATTGTCTGCTGATCGGCTTCGGCGCAGACGCCATCAACCCGTACCTCGCGTTTGAGGCGCTGTGGGATTCTCGCCGCAAAGGCGCATTCAAGTCGGCGGCGCACGTGAACGACGACAGCGACGTCGTCGCGGCATACCGCAAGGCCGTCAGCAAAGGCATGATGAAGGTGATGGCCAAGATGGGCATCTCCACGCTGCAGTCGTACAAGGGCGCGCAGATCTTCGAGGCCGTTGGCCTCGCCGAAGACGTCATCGATCGCGCCTTCAAGGACACGGCTAGCCGCGTCTCGGGTGTCACGCTCGACGTGCTTGCAGAGGAAATGCAGCGCCGTCACGAACAGGCGTATCCCGAGCGCGATCAGATGCGCATACCGGTGCTGAACAACCCCGGTGACTTCCACTGGCGCAAAGGCGGCGATACCCACATGTGGGATCCCTCGACCGTCGCAGAGCTGCAGGTGGCCGCACGCACCAACAGCGAAGACGCGTATCGGCGATTTTCCGATCACGTGAACTCCGTCAGCACCAAGAACGCAACGCTCAGGGGTCTGCTCGAATTCGACTGGGACACCAACGGCGGCCCGATCGACATCGACGACGTCGAGCCCGAGTCCGAGCTGGTTAAGCGCTTCGCCACCGGGGCCATGAGCTTCGGTTCGATCTCCGCGGAATCGCATGAGTCGCTCGCGATCGCGATGAATCGGCTGGGCGGCAAATCAAACACCGGCGAGGGCGGCGAGGATCCCAAGCGCTTCGAGCCGCTGCCGAACGGCGACTCCAAGCGCAGCGCCATCAAGCAGGTGGCGAGCGGCCGTTTCGGCGTCACGATCAACTATCTGACCAACGCCGACGAGCTGCAGATCAAGATCATTCAGGGCGCGAAGCCCGGCGAGGGCGGCGAACTGCCGGGCCGCAAGGTCGACGACTACATCGCGAGCATTCGCCACTCGACGCCGGGTGTCGGCCTGATCAGCCCGCCGCCGCACCACGACATCTATTCGATCGAGGATATGGCACAGCTCATCCACGATCTGAAGAACGCCAACCCGCGCGCGCGCATCAGCGTCAAACTTGGCGCGGAGGTCGGCGTGGGCACGGTAGCCGCGGGCGTAACAAAGGCACGCGCCGATCACCTCGTGATCGCCGGCGACACCGGTGGCACCGGCGCATCTCCCCTGACTTCGATCAAGCACGCGGGTGTGCCCTGGGAACTGGGCATCTCCGAGACACACCAGACCCTGGTGATGAACAACCTGCGCTCGCGCGTTGTGCTGCAGACCGACGGTCAGCTCAAGACCGGTCGCGACGTCGCGATCGCCGCGCTGCTCGGCGCAGAAGAATTCGGCTTCGCCACGGCGCCGCTGATCGCGCTGGGCTGCATAATGATGCGCAAGTGTCACCTGAACACCTGCCCGGTCGGCATAGCGACTCAGGACCCGGAGCTGCGCAAGAAGTTCACAGGGCAGCCCGAGCACGTCGTGAACTATCTGTTCATGGTGGCGCGTGAGCTGCGCGAGATCATGGCGAAACTCGGTTTTCGTACGCTCAACGACATGGTCGGCCGCGTGGACGCGCTGCGTCACGAGGCCGCGGTCGATCACTGGAAGGCGCGCGGCATCGACCTGACGCCGCTGCTCGAACCCGCCCAGGAACCCGACCAGTTCCTCGGCGCCTACGCGCAGCATCGCCAGGACCACGAACTGTCGCTGGCGCTCGACAACGAACTGATGGAACTCGCGGCACCCGCGATCGAACAGGACCAGCCGGTCTATCGCGAGCTGCCGATCAAGAACACCAATCGCGTGGTCGGCGCGATGCTGTCGAACCTCATCGTGCGCCGTCGCGGCGCCGCGATGCTGGAAGACGACTCGATTCGCTTCAAGTTTTTCGGCTCAGCGGGCCAGAGCCTGGGCTGCTTCCTGGCGCGCGGCGTCACGCTTGAGGTCGAGGGCGACGCCAACGACTTTGTCGGCAAGGGCCTGTCGGGCGGGCGCATCATCGTCTATCCACCCAGCGAGAGCCGGTTCAAGGCGGAAGACAACATCATCGTCGGCAACGTCGCGCTCTACGGCGCGACCAGCGGCGACTGCTATTTTCGCGGCGTCGCCGCCGAGCGCTTTGCCGTTCGGAACAGCGGCGCGCGAGCGGTCGTCGAGGGCGTGGGCGATCACGGCTGCGAGTACATGACCGGCGGGCGGGTCGTCATCCTCGGTCGCACGGGACGCAACTTCGCAGCGGGCATGTCCGGCGGTGTGGCCTACGTCTACGATCCGGAAGAACGATTCGACACGCGTTGCAACAAAGAGATGGTCGAACTCGAAACGCTGGAAGATGCAGACGACATCGGCGAGCTGCACGAACTGATTACGAATCACGTGAAGTACACGGGTTCAGGGGTCGCGCAACGACTACTTGATCGCTGGGACGTCGCCATCGACAAGTTCGTCAAAGTCATGCCGACCGACTACAAGCGCGTGCTAATAGAACAGAAATCCGTCAGCGCAGGCTAGCGCCCACCGAGTGGCACAAGCGCGCCGCTTGGCGGACACGCCGCGCACAACGCAAGCAAGACACAAACAAAAAGAAAAAAGAACCGCAGACAGAGGGTCACCATGGGGAAAGCCACGGGCTTTAAAGAATTCGAACGCGAGGTCATGCCGTATCGCGACCCGGCCGTGCGCGTACTAGATTTCAAAGAGATCTATACCGAACACGATGACCAGCGCCTCACCACCCAGGGCGCCCGCTGCATGGACTGCGGCGTGCCGTTCTGCCAGTCCAACGACGGCTGCCCGATCCACAATCTGATCCCGGAATGGAACGACCTGGTGTATCGCGGTCACTGGCGAGAGGCGCTCGATCGACTGCACAAGACGAACAACTTTCCTGAGTTTACCGGCCGCGTCTGCCCGGCTCCCTGCGAGGGCTCTTGCGTACTCGGCATCACCGATCCTGCCGTGGCTATCAAGAACATCGAGATGGCGATCATCGACCGCGGCTACGCCGAGGGTTGGGTCGTGCCGCAGCCGCCGAGCGAGCGCACGGGCAAGAGCGTCGCGGTCGTTGGATCGGGTCCCGCGGGACTCGCGGCGGCAGCTCAGCTCAACAAGGCCGGGCACTTCGTCAGCGTGTACGAACGCGCGGATCGTATCGGCGGCCTGCTGATGTACGGCATTCCCAACATGAAGCTGGCGAAAGAGCGGGTGGTCGAACGCCGCGTCCAGCTTCTGCGCGACGAAGGCATCGAATTCCACACCGGCGTCCATATCGGCGATGGCGCGAACGACACGCGGCACGTCAACGAACTGCTCGAGACCAACGACATCGTGCTGTTCGCAACCGGCGCGACGGTGCCGCGCGATCTGCCGATACCCGGCCGCGAATTCAATGGCGTGCATTTCGCGATGGACTTCCTCACCGCCAACACCAAGTCATACCTGGACTCTGGCCACGAAGACGGCGGCTACATCAGCGCCAAGGACAAGCACGTGATCGTCATCGGCGGCGGCGACACGGGCACCGACTGCATCGGCACCTCGCTGCGCCACGGCTGCAAGTCCCTGGTCAACTTCGAGCTGTTTCCGAAGCCGCCTGCCGAACGGGCGAGCAACAATCCCTGGCCTACCTGGCCGCGCATCTTCCGCGTCGACTATGGCCACCAGGAAGCGGCCGAGCGCTTCGGCGATGACCCCCGCGTCTACAGCATCTCAACCAAAGAGTTCCTGAGCGACGCCGACGGCAATCTGCGCGGTCTGCGCACCGTCAACGTAGAGATGCGTGACGGCAAGATTGAGGAAGTACCGGGTTCAGAAAAAGACTGGGAAGCCGATCTCGTGCTGCTGGCAATGGGGTTTCTCGGACCGGAGCATCAGGTATCGGAGCCGCTGGCGCTGGATTATGACGAGCGCTCGAATTACCTGGCGGAATACGGCAAGTACCAAACGTCGCATCCCAAGGTCTACGCGGCGGGCGACTGCCGGCGCGGCCAGTCGCTGGTCGTCAGGGCGATCAACGAAGGGCGCGAGGCGGCGCGCGAGATCGATCGCGCGCTGATGGGCAGCACCCTGCTGCCCTGACCGGCAGCGACCTTGCTGCCCTGACCGGCAGCGACCTTGCTGCCCTCATCGGCAGCGACCTTGCTGCCCTCATCGGCAGCGACCTTGCTGCCCTGACCGGCAGCGACCTTGCTGCCCTCATCGGCAGCGACCTTGCTGCCCTCATCGGCAGCACCCTGCTGCCCGACTAGGCAGCACCCCCTCCTGAACTGATCGGCGCAAGCTGCTGGCTTCAATCGCGAGGCGCTATTAGTTGCGGGCCTTGCGAATCGCGTCGTGCACCGACCCCATCGGCCGGATCCAGGGCTTCACATCACCCACCGACGACGGCAGCGACGCGGCGGCGCGCGCGGCCTCCTCACGTGTGCCGAAGCTGCCGTAGGTCACCACGTGTACCAGGTTGGACCCCGACCGCGTGACGAACGAGGCGAACTGCTCTGGCTGGGTCTGGCGCTGCAGATAGTCGCGGGCGCGTGCCGCCTGCCCGAAGCCGATTAGCTGGATCGTATAGGCGCCACTCGACTGGTCTAGCAGCCACGCCGCGTTGCGCGCACCGACGCTTGCCGTCGCCTGGGCCGACTCTGTGGTCTCTGCGACGACTCGGCGCGAGGCTTGCGGCGCTGCCGGCGTCGAGGGTGGCGCCCGATCGACATCGGTCGCCGTCGTATCGATGACCGCGCTGGACGCGACTTCTGGCTCGACCTCGAGCTCATCCGGCGCAGCGGTTTGCGCGGCCCCGGCGACCGCGTCTTCGACCGCAGCGGCGCTATCCGCAACGGCGTCTTGGGCTGCATCCACAAGCGCTGTCGTCGCCGGCCGCTGTGCGGTCGCAGCACGCGCGGAATCAACGTTCTCTTGCGCCGCACGCTGCAGTTCCTCGCCCAAACTAGAGCGCAAGCTCACAGGGGCCGCGGCATCCGACTCGTCGGATTTCACGCGGGTCACGGTCATCGGCGGCCCGCTGTCCGCGCCGGTCTGGGCCGGTGCTACGCCGCCACGAACCACTTCAATTTCACCGGGCTCAGCCTCGATCTCAGCCTCTTGGGCGATGTCGGTCGATGGTCCGGTGTCGTCGGGCGACCACATCCAGAACACCAGCGCGAGCGCCAGCGCCAGGCCGCCGGCCAGCAGCATGTGGCGCCGCGGCAGGCCTCCGGCGTCGCCACCCATCGTCATGGTGACGAGCTGCTCGTTCGCGGCGTAGTCGGTGCGACCGGGCAGTCCCTCGGCGACAGAGTAAATGGTCGCCAGCTGATTCTCTGCGAAGGGAATACGGCCGCGGTACTCCGCCTCGTCGAAGCGCCACTCCAGATAGTCTTCCATCTGCTCGCGCGAAAACGGCGCTAGAACGATGTCCTGCGACAGAAGCGCCTCGTCGTCGTCCCCGTTCGCCTCGCGCTTGCGCTCGACCGCGCGTTCAAGCAGATCACGAAAACTGCTCTCGCCGAAGAACGCGACGTGCGCCCCGCCAGCGGCGAGTCCGGTCAGATCGTCGACGGCGCGCTGTTCGAGCAGATGCGCGTCATCAACGAGCACCAGCAGCGTGAAGCCCGCCTCTTTCTTGTCGCGTATGTGGCTGTCGATCAGCTCGATGAGCAGCTGCGAGTCGGCACCGCTGGGCGCGGCGACCCCGTAGCCGTGAACCAGGGCGCTGAGCACATCCCCCGCCCGGCTGACCAGGCTGCCATTGACGCGCGCGGCGAGGACGCCGCCTGGCAGGTCTCCCGACACGGCACGGAACAGGCTGGTCTTGCCCACGCCGTGCGGCCCGGTGATAGTGAGAATACGTCGCGACCACTGGCCAAGCTGGCGCACCCGATTGAGTATCGCCTCTCGATCCGCGCCCGGATAGAAGTCGCGCCGCGGATCCGTGAACGGATTGTGGCTAAGGCCAAGATAGTTCCACTGCGAATCGCTCACGCGGCGCCGGCCTCGCAGAGCGCATCGCCCGCGCGCAGCGTCGAGCGCAGGGCCTCCTGGTCGGGTGCGTACATGACGTCGACCTCGCCTATTTGCGAAGCCAACACGAGCCTGATTCGGCTATCGAGGGTTTTCTTATCAAGCAGCATTTTTTGGACAAGGTCTTCCGTTCGGCGCTCTGCACCTAGTTCCGCCGGCGGCGCAACGGGCAGGCCGTAATCACCGATCAGACGCTTGATGCGCAGCGCGTGTTCGCCCCGCAGCCGCCCGATGCGCAGGCTGTAGTCCGCCGCCTGTACCATGCCGATGGCCACCGCTTCGCCGTGCAGGACCGTACCGTAGCCCGCAAGGTTTTCCAAGGCATGACCGAATGTGTGTCCATAGTTCAGTATTGCTCGAACGCCCTGTTCCCTTTCGTCGGCGGCGACCACCTTCGCCTTGATGCGACACGACTCACCAATAATATGTGCGAGCGCCTGCGCGTCGCGCGCAAGTATCGCTTCGCGATAGGACTCCATAAAGGCGAACAGCTGTGGATCATCGATGACGCCGTACTTGATGACTTCCGCAAGGCCCGCGAGATACTCGCGCTCCGGCAGCGTCGCGAGCGTTTGCGTGTCGATGACCACGGCGTCGGGCTGGTAAAAGGCGCCGATCATGTTCTTGCCGAGCGGGTGATTGACGGCAGTCTTACCGCCCACGGACGAGTCGACCTGCGCGAGAAGCGTGGTTGGCACCTGCAGAAAACCGACGCCGCGCTGATAGCTGGCGGCCGCAAAGCCGGTCAAATCGCCCACGACGCCGCCACCCAGCGCGACGAGCGTCACATCCCGGTTGTGTCCGCGGGTCAGCAGAAAGTCGAGCAGCGAGGCGTAGTTGTCGAGCGTCTTCGACGACTCTCCCGCCGGCAGCAGAAAACGGTCGACCTGTTTATCCAGGCCCGAGAGCGAATCGACCAGCGTGCGCATGTACAGCGGGGCGACGCTGGAATCCGAGACCACGACGACCGAGCGCCCGCGCAGGCCGGCGGCGAACCGTCCAGGTTCCCGCAGCAATCCACCGCCAATCAGTATCGGATAGCTGTCGGCGCCGAGATCAACCGTTAGTGTCATGGGTTCCCGATTCATAGATCTCCGCTCGACATTCCGAGGTGCCGGACGATACGTCGCGCGAGTATCCGCGCCGGCATGCGGTCCGTACGAAATCGATAGTCGGCAATCTCCTCATACAGCGGCTGGCGCTGCTCGCGCAGTCGCGTAACCGCCGCGACCCCTTCATTGCCTTGCAGCAGCGGACGTTTGCCGTCACGAGAGGAGCGCTCGAAAATCTGCTTGTCGCTGCTGTCCAGCCAGACCACAGCGCCCCGCTGCGCGAGCAGCTCACGATTAGCCGCGCGCAGTATCGCACCGCCGCCGGTTGCCAGCACGATGTGCTCGCGCTGCGTCAGATCATCGAGCACGTTGGCCTCCCGCTCGCGGAAACCGGCCTCGCCCTCGACGTCGAAAATCCAGGGTATGTCGGCACCGGCACGACTCACGATCTCGGCGTCCGTATCCACAAAGTCACAGCGCAGGAGCTTGCTCAGCGCGCGGCCGACCGTTGTCTTGCCGACGGCCGGCATACCGATCAGAAACACGTTGTTCACTGCACACCCGGGACCAGCAGGAAGACCGTCGTGGCGTCGGCGGGGGTGGAATGCCAGATCAGCCTCGGCCAACAAAAAAAGACGGCGCCCCGGCAAACCGTCTCGCGACAGTCTCCCGGGGCGCCGCCCTTAGTGTAAGCCTCTTTGCGGCCGCTTACCTACGGCCTACGCAGCCAGAGATCGCCTGCTCCGCGATCAGCGCCCGCCCAGCGCGTCCTGAATGACGCGCGGCGTGATGAAGATCAGCAGCTCCTGCTTATCGTCGCGTTCAAGCGTCCGGCGGAACAGGCGGCCGACATAGGGCAAGTCGCCGAGGAACGGCGTCTTGGTGATCGTCGTGTTCTTATCCGTCTGGAAGATGCCGCCGAGCACGACCGTCTGTCCGTTGTCGACCAGCACCTGCGTGGTGATCTCGTTGGTGTTGATCGAAGGCACACCGGCGAAGACCGTACCTACCGTGTCCTGGTTGACGCGTAGATCCATGATGATCCGCTCATCCGGCGTGATCTGCGGCGTGACCTCAAGGCCCAGAACCGCTTCCTTGAACGACACCGACGTCGCGCCGCTTGAGCTGGCCTCCTGATAGGGAATCTCGACGCCGGACTCGATTTTCGCGGGCGACTTGTCCGCGGTGATCACCTTCGGGCGGGCAACGATCTCGGCGTGACCATCCGTCGCCAAAGCCGACAACTCCAGGTCCAGGATGTAGTCGCCGAGCTGCGAGAAGCCGATGCCGAAGCTGGACGCGCCCGTCGTATTGACCCCCAGATCGACGATCAGGTCGTTCGGTGCGGTGATGTCGCCCGTGTTGTTGACGAAGATGTCCTGCAGCTCGGTCAGGGTTTCCTGGCTACCGCCGACGCGCAGCGCGTTGTCGCCGCCGTCCGAACGATCGATGCCGCCACCACCCCAGCGAATCCCAAGCTCTTCGGAGAAGTTGGAGTTCGCCGTAACGATCCGCGCCTCGATTAGCACCTGCCTGACCGGGATGTCGAGCTGATTAATGATGCGGCGGAAGTTATCCAGATTCTCCGCGGTATCCGTGAGAATGATCGAGTTGGTACGCTCATCGACAATCGCGCTGCCCCTGTCGGAGAGCACGCTGGAGTTGCCTTCGCCTGCCTCGAACAGCCCAAACAGCTCGCTCGCGCTGGCGTAGCGGATCTGCAGGTGCTCCGTGCGCAGGGGCGCAAGCTCGGAAATCTGCTTCTGATTCTCCAGTTCGAGCTTCTCACGCGCCGCGATCTCGGCTGCGGGTGCGACCAGCAAGACGTTACCAACCTGACGCTTGTCGAGGCCCTTCGTCTTCAGAATCAGCTCGAGCGCCTGGTCCCAGGGTACGTTCTTCAGTCGCAGCGTGATGCGCCCGCTGACCGTATCGCTCGCCACCAGGTTGAGATCGGTGAAGTCGGCGATCAGCTGCAGCACCGAGCGAACCTCGATGTCCTGAAAGTTAAGAGACAATTTCTCGCCTGTGAAACGGAAGGCTTCCGCGCGTTCGGCGATCTGTTCCTGCGTTAGCGGCTGAACGTTGACCGTCATGACCTGATCGGCCTGGTAAGCGAGATAGTCGTACTCGCCCTCTGCGCTGATAACGAACACCGTATGGGCGCCTTCTTGCAGCGCGTCGATCTGCACGACCGGGGTTGCAAAGTCGCGCACGTCCAGGCGCCGACGCAGATCCGCCGGCAGCCGCGTATTGCGTACCTCGACGCGTACACGATTGCCCTGCCGCGTCACATCGACGGGCGCGCGGGGATCGGACAGCGTCAGCAGCACCTGGCCGCCGCCCTGTTCGCCGCGGCGGAAGTCGACGTCAGTTATTCGCGACTCGACCTCATCCAGATAGCCGCTGCCTGACGACGTATAGCTCGCAACTTCCGTGCTGCTGCTGCTGTCGGGCTCCGGATCGGCGGCCGCAACCGCCGTTGCCGGCGCGGCGGCGACATCGGAGCGACGGTCGGTGCCAACGATCAGCACCATCTCATCGCCCACGACCGCGGTCTCGTAGGCGACCAGCGTAGTCAGGTTGACGATCGCGCGCGTGCGGTCACCGGCGCTGATGATCGACACCTTGCGCGCGTTGCCGGTGCCCAGGGAATGGTGCTTCTCGCTCATGGCTGAGGTCACGCCGGGCATGTCCAGCACGATGCGGGCGGGTTGCTCAATCGTGTAGCCCGACGGTTCCGGCGGCGGGCGATCGAAGCTCATCCTGATTTCGGTGCGATCGCCGGGCAGCGAGGCGAATTCGATGTCTTGCAGCGTCACGGCGCCCGCGGGGGAACCCAATAACAGCAGCAGTGCACACGCGGCCAGCCTTTGCGCGCCTGTGACCATCCGGTCGAGTTTCAGCACTTTGATCATCCTCGTTCTCCGCCCATGGTGACCAAGCGCTGTCGCTCGACCCAACCACCTGCACCGTCTGCAATTATTTCCAGTAACTCGATCGAAGTGTCGTCGATCCGAATAATGCGACCATGGTCCGTACCCATGTAGTCGCCGGAGCGCACTCGCGTCACGACCGCCTCGACATCGCGGATTAGTCCGTAGAGTTGTCCGCTCTGCTCGAGCGTGCCAACCATGGCGAGCTGCCCGATATTGAATTGCTCGAGATACTGCTTCGAGCGCGCCTCGTCCGGTCGCACCTTACGGCCACTCGGCGGGGGCTTGCGCGTCGCAATCACAACCGGCGGTTCGAAGGGACTGCGCAGATTGACGGCCTGATAGTTAAACGGCGCAACCTGCTCGAACGGCGGCAGCGGATCAATCCGACCTTTTCCTTCGTTCTCGACCTTGTCGTAAAAGGCTTCGAGATCGGCCTCTTTCTGATTGCTTGAACAACCGGCGAGAGCCAGCAGCAACAGCACAACTGACGTACGCACGATCATCCGTCCTCCTGATCGAGATAGCGGTAGGTCTTCGCCGTGATCGACATGCGCAGCAGAGTCGGTCCCGTCGTCGGCGCGATCTCGAAGTCATGCAACGTCACGATGCGCGACAGATCGGCCACGCTGCTCACGAACGAGCCGAGCATGTGATAGTCGCCCAGCACCGTGATATCGATCGGCAGTTCAACGTAAAACTCGGAGCGCCGTTCGGGCTCGAGCTTGATGCTCTCGATCGTGAGCGCGTTGTCGAGGGCAGCCCGGGTGATGTCTTCCAGTAGGCCGGGGACCTCGGTATCCGAAGGCAGCTGCCGCAGCAGCGTGCCAAAGGTGGCCTCCATCTCTTTCTTTTGCCGTCGATAGGCATCGAGATTTGCGGCCTTGAAGTGCTTGCGCTGATAGTCTTCGCGCAGCTGGGCGTGCTCGCGCTCTTTCTGTTCGATCATGTCGCGCTTGTCGGAGAGATAGAGCTGGTAACCCAGCAGCAGCACGATGAACAGCACCAGCGCCATGATGATGCCCTTGACCGGGCTCGGCCAGGAGCCCATGTTGTTGACATCGAGATCGTTGACATCGAAGTTGCGTAGCTGTTCGAGGGAGTCCTGTAGCGCCATGCTAGCTGCCCTCCTTTGTGCCCTTTGGGCTCGACTGCACGAACGTCAGCTCAAAGTTGCTGGCCTGATCGCCATAGTCTCCGTTGCCCGGATCTTCCTGGATGCTCCTCAGGTTGGGGCTCGCGAACCAGTCGGACTTATCGAGGTTGCGCATCAGGCTCGAGATGCGGTTGTTCGACTCGGCGACGCCGCTGACAGAGAGCTGCGTGGCCTGCATCTTCAGGCTGTTGAAGTGCACACCGCGAGACAGCGTCCGCGCCAGCTCGTCGAAGACGCGCACGATCACAGGGCGGTTACCCTGCAGCTCCTGAATCACGCGCATGCGCGAGAGTAGCTCTTCGCGTTCACGCTCGAGTGTCGCGATCTCTTTGATCTTGCCGTCGAGGGTGGCGATGTCGGTCTGCAGCCGCGAATTCAGCGCGATCTGTTCGTCGACCTCACCCTGAAAGAACGTGCCCGCAAGAAAGATTGCCGCGACGCCGGTCAGCAGCACAGCCGCGAGCGAAGCGACGAACGTCTTCTGTTTTCGCTCGCGCTCCCACTGACGCCAGGGTAGTAGGTTGATTCTGGCCATCAGTCGAAACTCCTCATCGCCAGCCCGCAGCTGATCATCATCGCGGGCGCGTCATTCGCGAGAGCGTTCGCATCCACCCGACCCGAGAGCGCCATATCCAGGAAAGGATTGGCGATGACGGTTGGCGTGCCGAGCTTGTTCTCGATCATGTCCGCGAGCCCGTCGATCGACGCGGTGCCGCCGGCCAGGACGATGTAGTCCACGTCGTCGTACTGGCTGGAAGAGAAGAAGAACTGCAGCGAGCGTGTGACCTGCTGCAGCACGGCCTCCTTGAATGGCTGCAGGACTTCGTTCTCGTATTCTTCGGGCAGGCCGCCGCGCTTCTTCGCGAGCCCCGCCTCCTCGAACGACAGCCCGAAGCGCCGTTGTATCTCTTCCGTCAGTTGCTTGCCGCCGAAGAGCTGCTCACGGGTGTATATAGAACGGTCCTCTGCCAAGACAGAGAGCGTCGTCATGGTCGCGCCGATGTCGATGATCGCAACGACGAGATCCTGCGGATTCGATCCGAGCTGCGGCTGCACCAGTTCGAAGGCTCGCTTCATCGCGTGCGCCTCGATATCGACGACCTGCGCCTTGACGCCGCCGAGCTCGAGCGCCGCTTCGCGCAGTTCCACGTTCTCGCGCCGGCACGCGGCCAGCAAGACTTCGACCTGGTCGTGGCTCTGCTCCGACATGCCGAGCACTTCGAAGTCGATCGAGACCTCGTCCAGCGGATAGGGAATGTACTGATCGGCCTCGACGATGATCTGATTTTCCATGTCCTGATCAGACAGCGCCGCGTCCATCTCGATGGTCTTGGTGATCACCGCAGAACCCGCCACAGCGACCGCGCTCAGGCGGGCGCTGGCTTTGGTGCGCGACACCAGGCGCTTCACCGCCTCACCGACGCCCTCGACGTCGGAGATGTTTTTCTCGACGACGGCGTTGGGCGGCAGGGGTTCGACGCCGTAGGCTTCGACCCGATAGCGGTCCGCCGATTTCGACAACTCAAGCAACTTGACAGATGTCGAGCTGATATCCAATCCAAGCAATATGTTGGATTTGCTCTTGAACAAACCAAGCAACGGTCAATTCCTTATCGTCTTGGAAGAAGGAGTGGACGGCCCGCCGCTCGCGGCCGGGCGCGGACAGACGAAGAAGCAGAATTCGCTGCACAGTACGCTCCGGCGCGCGACCGTTGGCAGAGTCGCCGTCGCGCTGAAAACATACTGAGAGGTGAAAACTGCGTCTGGATTCCGCAACTTATGGCTTTTTTCAGCGACGCGACATTAAATACTAGCGTCCCGGGCAGGGCAACGCGTCGGAGGGAGACTCCGGTAAAACCGGGGTCTCTTCGGAAGAGAAACCCCACGCGCTGCCAATAAGCAGTTAAACTGCTTTCTGCAAAACCCATTTGAATGTCCATCTTCAAATCCCGTGAATTTGTCGATTGTCACTGCCGGCCCGTCATGAACTCAGCAGTAGCACGTCCTTTCGTCCTCATTATCGGTCTTGCCGCAACCGCACTGTGTGCCGCAGTTCTCACTCTGGCTGCAATCTATCTCTATTTAAATCCGCAAATCCCAGACGCGGCGACCTATCGAAACGTCAAGCTGGAGACACCGCTGCGCGTGCTGTCGCGCGACGGCGTACTGCTCGCGGAATACGGCGAGCGCCGATTGATTCCCATCGATCGCGCCGCAATACCCGACCTGTTCGTGCGGGCCTTGGTCGACACCGAAGACAAACGCTTCTTTTCGCACGGCGGCGTCGATTTCATCTCCCTCGTTAACGACACACTCGACCTCGTCTTGAATCGCGAGATCGTCGGCGGCGCCAGCACCCTCACGATGCAGCTGGCCCGCAACGTCTCGTTTTCACTCGAGCAGACCTTCATTCGGAAGTTTAAAGAAATGCTGCTCGCAATGAAGATCGAGCGCCAGCTCAGCAAGGATGAAATTCTCGCGCTGTACATCAATATAGTGCCATTCGGTAAGCGAGCCTACGGCGCCGAGGCCGCGGCACAAACCTACTACGGCAAGTCTCTGAACGAACTGTCGCTTGCGCAGCTCGCCATGCTCGCAGGTGTGCCCCAGGCCCCGTCAACCAGCAATCCGATCAACGGTCCCGCGCTTGCGCTGAGACGTCGCAATCTGGTTCTGTCGCGCATGCTCGCCCAGGGGTCGATCACCGAGTCCGAATACAACCAGGCGGTGGACCAGCCCATCACGGCGAAGCTGTATCGGCAGGCCGCGGCGACGGCCGCACCCTACCCGGCCGAGATCGTGCGGCGCGAGCTGTTCGATCAGTTCGATGATCTGTACACCGGCGGCTATCAGGTAACGACGACGCTGGACTCCGCGCTGCAGCGCCGGGCGATCGACGCGCTACGTCGCGGCCTGCACGGCTACGATGAACGCCACGGCTACCGCGGCCGGGCCGGTTCGGTCGAGCTGACGCTGACGCCCGACACCGCGGCGTACTACGCCGGACTGCTACCGCAGGTGGATGAGTCGGCGGACAGTGCCACAGAAGAGGCTGTGGAAGCGGCGACGACAGAGGCATCAGCGGAGCCGGAAGCCGCGGCGCAGAATAACGATATCGCAGCACCGGACTCGGAAACGCTCGCGTCACTGGTCGACGTGCTCGATGACTATCCCAGGATCGGCGCAGCGCAGCCCGGCCTGATCCTCGCCACGAACGATCAAAACTTCACGGCCCTGCTCGACGACGGCAGCAGCGCGACGGTTGCCTGGGACGGCATGAGCTGGGGCAGGCGATTCTTAAGCGTCGAGCGCCGCGGACCGTCGCCCAAACGCACCAGCGACTTGTTGCAGGTCGGCGACGTCGCGTATCTGCGCGGCGACGGGGATGGCTGGCGCCTCGCCCAGGAGCCAGACGTGCAGGGCGCGCTGGTATCGATCGAACCACGCACCGGCGCCATCCGCGCCCTGACTGGCGGTTACGACTTCGCTCGCAATCAGTACAACCACGCGACCCAGGCGAAGCGTCAGCCGGGTTCGGGCTTTAAGCCGTTCGTGTACTCGGCCGCGCTGGACGCGGGCGTTACGCCGTCGAGCATCTTCATGGATGCACCGATCGTCCTGGACGACGAACTGCTGGAGACCCAGTACCGGCCCGACAACAACAACAAGCGCTACAACGGCCCAACCCGACTGCGGGAGGCGCTGTATCGTTCTATTAATCTGGTCTCGATCCGGGTGCTGTTGGAGGTCGGGGCCGGGCGGGTGCTGCGCCACGTCGATCGCTTCGGCTTCAACACCAGCCAGTTTCCGCGCAACACCCAGCTCGGCGTCGGGGGCGGCACGATGGGCGTATCGCCCCTGCAGATGGCGCGCGCCTACAGCGTATTCGCGAACGGCGGCTACCTGGTCGAGCCCTACCTGATTGATCGCGTCGAGAAGGACGGCGAGGTGTTGTTCACCTCGAGCCCAACGCTGGTCTGCGAAGACTGCGAGCGCGAGCCGTCGTACGCGGCGAACGATGCGGACGGCGCCGCGGCTGACATGGCAGCCGGCGATCCCGCTCGCAATCTGAACGCGACAGCACAGCAGCCGACGGGTGCGGACGACCCGACGTCAGCCGAGGACGCGAACGCGGCTGCGCCCCCGGCGCCCATGTACGCCGATCGCGTGCTGGACTCCGACAACGCGTTCGTCATGCACACCATGCTGCAGGACGTGATTCGCCGCGGCACCGGACGGCGCGCCCTGCAGCTCGAGCGCTCGGATCTGGCCGGCAAGACCGGGACGACGAACGAAGCCGCGGACACCTGGTTCAACGGCTATCAGGACTCGCTCGTCACCACCGTGTGGGTGGGCTTCAGCGACTATCGACCGCTCGGCCCGCGGGAGTTCGGCGCCACGACGCCGCTACCGATTTGGATCGACTACATGCAGGCCGCGCTGCGCGAGGCGCCAAGCAGCGCGCGCGAGCAGCCGGAGACGGTGATCAGCCTCAAGATCGATCCCGAGACCGGGCGCATGGCGCAGCCGGGCGATCGCGCGGCGATCTTCGAGTACTTCCTGGACGCCCACCGCCCCGAGCCGCCGGAGTTCAGCGCGCCGCTGGACTTTGAGCTGGATGAGGCCGGGGGCAGCGAAGAGATCGACACGACTGATCTCTTCTAGGGCGCTGATACAGGGTGCAGGTTTGGCGCGCGGCAAAGCCTGCGTGCTGACTGACCGCTCGCACCGCGAACGCGACGCGCGCTACTGAATCACCTTGACGTAGTCGCCGGCGGTAGGCTCGCCGAACGGCTGGTCGCCGTTCAAGACGCGCAGCAGATCTTCGGCATTACGCTTCACCGACGACGTCGCAGCGAGCGATTTGTAGGTCATGCCCGGTTCGGCGACGATGACGGAGATCGTGTTGCCCTTCGCCTCGGTCGCATCTTCCTTGGTCATCGTCCGAAACGACTCCAGCGTCGCCACGAACGCCTCGCGCAGCGCATCCGCGTCGCCGTCTGGGCCCGCTTCGCCTTTCAGCAGATAGTGATCGCCATCCTTCGAAATCACGGCGATCAGTTTCAGTTTGGCATCGGTGCCGATGATTGGCTCTTCGCCCATGTAGGCGGCGTAGCCGTTCACTTCGCGAGCCTCACCGGCGGTAACGTCCGTGCGCTTGAGCGTGTCGCGCAGGTAGGCCTCCGGCGTCTTCGCGTCCTTGCCGCCGCCCTGCCGGGTGAGCTTCAGGCTCGCCTCGGTCGTGCCGCCTGCCGCCCGCGACATGATCTCCTGACCCGTGTTGATGAGATCCCAGTCTTCCGGAAAGGTCACCGCGACGCGCAGCACACCGTGAAAGTACTGGTTCTTTTTGATGACGCCGGCTGCGTCGGCCTCGCCGTACTTCAGCCCATCCATCAGATCCCAGAAGTCCCCTACCGGTTCTTCCAGTTCGTCGGGAAATAGATGCTGGTTCGCCAGCACGGCCTCGTGCAGGCGCTTGTCGTTCTTCGGGTGCGAGCGAAACACACCATGGTAGGTGCCGCCCGCGCCCTCGAACTGCTTCTGGTACATCTCGTGATCTTTCAGGACCTGAATGACGTCGATCATGGCCATCGGGTTGTAGCCCGCCATGGCCAGATATCGGCCGCCGTATTCATCGGCCTCCAGCTCGTGCTTGCGACCGAAGCCCGCCATGAGATCGGCGCCGGCAGCCTGGCCAACACCGGCGATCTGGCCCGTGCCCAGCAGCACGGCGCCGACGAAGCTGGCGACGTTGGTGACGCCGCGCATCGCGCGCCGCCGGGAGATGTGGCGGGCGATGTCGTGACCGATTTCGTGGCCAATCACGCCGGCGAGCTCTTCCTCGCTCTTCATATACGCGAGCAGGCCGCGGTTGACGAAGACATAGCCGTCGCCCGTGGCGCTGGCGTTGACGACCGGGCTGTCGACGATGACGAAGCGAAACGACTTCTTGATGTCCGCCGCGGCCAGCAGCCGCTGTCCGATCGATGTGACGTACGCGTTCCACTCGGGATCTTCGTAGATGCCGTTCTGGCGCTTGTACTCCCGATACAGCTTGTCGCCGTTGCCGGCATGGGCAAGCGGGGCCAGCAGCAGCGCGCACACCAGTCCGAAACAGGTGCTCAGACCAATCAGAACCCGGACGATTGTAGGACGCATTCGCTGACTCCGTATTCCCAACGCCAACCGCCGCCGCGCAGAGCGCCGCAACGAGGCGCGGCAGCGGATAGTCTAAGGGTTAGAACGCAGAAAGCTCGGAAGGTTTAGTGAGGCGTGCCCAGTCGGGTGTCTATTTAGGTGACTGGTCAGGTGTCTCTTCAGCTAAAGAATAGGGCTGCTCAGCGAGGCACGCCAACGAGCAGGGTGCACCATCACCATCGGTGACAAGAGGGAACAACCTACTCCGCGGCGTCCTCGGCGGGCTTAGCCGCGCCGCCGACAGAACGATTGCCGAACCGGCGGCGGAACCGCTCAACCCGACCACCTGAAT
The DNA here is from genome assembly GCA_039029135.1 of Pseudomonadota bacterium. Lineage (GTDB taxonomy): Bacteria > Pseudomonadota > Gammaproteobacteria > Pseudomonadales > Azotimanducaceae > JALZVT01. The sequence goes on from JBCCGT010000022.1 coordinate 37,872, forward strand.
CCAGAATCTTCTGCTTGCCCGTGTAAAACGGGTGGCAGTCAGAGCAGACGTCGAGGTGGATGTCTTCGCACAGCGTCGAATAAGTCTCCATCACGGTGCCACAGCTACAGGTGGCCTTAACGGGCGCGTATTCGGGGTGAATCTCGGCTTTCATAACGGCAAAGACGCTGGCTGGGTCGCAAAGGGCCGGCGATTCTACCCCTAACCGCGACGGAAGGAAATGGCTCCTTTGGCCTGGGTGAGCGCAGCCCTCTTGCGGGGTTTTGTCGGGCAAATATCGAGAAATCGGGCCGGTCCCCCGTCGAGTAGCGGTCGGATGTCGGGGTGCACCACGGCCACCCCTGGCCGGTCACCCCTGGCCGGGCGCCCCTGGCCGCTGGATCGCCGGGTGCAGGACGCCTTTCTCCGCTTGCCGCCTGCGGGCGAAGTCGGCATGTTGCCTCGCAGCAGCCACACCACGACTTCACTGCGAAGCGCATGCATCCAGACAGCTCAGATCAGGACACGCGGGCGACGCCGGTGCCATCGGCGCCGCAGATCGAGGCCCGCATCATAAGGGTCGCGATTCCGCGGCCGCTGCGGCGCCTGTTCGACTACGAGCTGCCCGTCGGCATGCGCGCGCCCGAACCCGGCGCCCGGGTGCGGGTACCTTTCGCCAGTCGCGAGCTTGTCGGCGTCGCGCTTGAGCTGATTCAGGCGAGCGATCACGACGAGCCCAAGGCGGTGCTGGAGGTCCTCGACGACGAGCCGGCGCTCGAACCCGAGATGCTCGAACTCGCCCGCTGGCTCGCACGCTACTACCACTATCCCCTCGGCGAGGTGTGCCTTGCGCTGCTGCCCAACGCAGCGCGCCGCGGCGCCAGCCTCACGATCACAACCACGCCGGCGTGGCGTCTGCTGGCGGGCGCCGACGCCGCGGCGCTCGGCCGCGCGCCGCGCCAGCGGGCGGCACTTGAGGCGCTGCGCGACGCCGGCGGTGAGCTGGCCGCAAGCGATCTGCGCCAGGCCGGCTTCCAGCGCGATCTGCTCTTGGCACTCGCCGAACGCGGCTTCGCTGAGGAATTCGACCAGCCCCCACACGCGGCGACGCTGCAGCGGGCGGCGTCAGACGTGCGCCTGAACGCCGAACAGCGCGCCGCGCTCGAGCGGATACTGGCCACGACCGACCGTTTCGCCGCCCACCTGTTGTACGGCATCACCGGCAGCGGCAAGACGGAGGTCTACCTGCAGGCGCTCTCCGCCGTACTCGCGGCAGGCCGTCAGGTGCTGGTGTTGGTACCCGAGATCGCTCTGACGCCGCAGACGTTGGCGCGTTTTCGCGCACGCTTCGGTCACGCCGTCGCGTTGCACTCCCAGCTTGCCGACGGCGAGCGGCTGCAGACCTGGCTGCGCTGCCGCGCGGGTCTCGATCGGATCCTCATCGGCACGCGCTCGGCAATACTCACGCCGTTCGCGGATCTCGGCCTCATCGTCATCGACGAAGAGCACGACCCGTCCTTTAAACAAGCGGAGGGCCTGCGCTATTCGGCCCGCGATCTGGCGCTCGTTCGTGCGCGGGAACTCGGCATTCCGGTCGTGCTGGGCAGCGCCACCCCGGCACTGGAGAGCCTGCACAACGCTCGCACTGGTCGCTACGCGGTTAGCCGCCTGACAGAGCGGCCCGGCGGGGCGTCGAGTCCTGCGCTGCGGATCGTCGATATCCGCGGCCAGCGGCTCGAGCACGGCCTATCGGAGACGCTGCGCGCCGAGGTCGGGCGCCACCTGGACGCGGGCGGCCAGGCGCTGGTCTTCATCAATCGACGCGGCTACGCGCCGGTGCTGTTCTGTACCAGCTGCCGCTGGCAGGCGGGCTGCGCGCACTGCGACGCGCGCCAGACGCTGCACCAGCGCCCCACCGAGCTGCGCTGCCACCACTGCGGCGCGCGCGCGCGGGTTCCTCGCGCCTGTCCCAACTGCAACAGCACCGCCCTCGTCGCGGTCGGCACGGGTACCCAGCGTACCGAGGAAGCGCTCGCGGAGCAGTTTCCCGACGTGCCTTTGCTGCGCATCGATCGCGACACGACGCGCAGCGCCGCGCGGCTCGAGGCACAGCTCGCGACCATCGCGAAGGGCGAACCCGCGCTGTTGGTCGGAACCCAGATGCTCGCCAAGGGCCACCACTTTCCCGCCGTCACCCTGGTGGCGATCGTCGACGCGGACAGCGGCTTCCTCGCCGCCGACTATCGGGCCCCGGAACGGGCCGCCGCGCTAATCCTGCAGGTGGCGGGGCGCGCGGGACGCGCCGAGCGACCCGGCGAGGTGCTGATCCAGAGCCTGCATCCGGACAACCCCGTGCTGGACGCCCTGGTGACGGGGGGCTACGACGCCTTCGCTGCGACCGAGCTGGCCAATCGCGAGCAGGGTGGCTTGCCGCCCTTCGCCCCGATCGCGCTGCTGCGGGCGGACGCGACTGATCCGCGCGCCGCACAGGCGCTGCTGCGACAGCTCGTAGCCCCCTTGGGCGCAGAACTGACTGCGGACGACAGGCTGACGGTGTGGGGGCCCGCCCCCGCGCCGCTGAGCCGGGTGAGCGGCCGCCATCGATTCCAGACGCTGCTGCGGGCGCGCGAAAGGCGCCACCTGCATCGCGCGCTGACGGCGCTGGTTGCCGCCGCACCGCCGTCGCGGCATGGCAAACTGAGTTGGTCGCTGGACGTCGATCCGTACGACACCTACTGACCGCTTCGCGACCGACTCGCCAAGGCGCGGCCGCTGAGGCAATACCTCAAAAAACAACGCCCCAATAGCAACAGCCCCAACCCCAATGCCCCAAGCACCCAGAAACCGGCGGCTCGCCGGCGCCCTGATCGTCACTGCGCTCCTGCTGGCGGGCTGCCAGCCCGAACCACAGCGGCAGACCCTCGAGCCCGGCAGCGCGTGGCCGCGGCTGGCGCCTACCAGCGACGGCGGCGCGATCGTCAGCTATCTGCTGCGCCTGCCCACCGGCGCCAGCGGGCTGCGCTTCCGCACGCTTCGCGACGGCGCGTGGCGCGATCCCGTCTCGATCGCAAGCAACGATGGCTGGCTGGATAACTGGGCCGATTCACCGCGCGTGACCCCGCTCGACGCAACCCGTTGGGTCGCCGCCTGGTTCGTGTTCACCGACCGCAGCGCGTTCGCCTACGACATACGCCTGAGCCAGTCGCTCGATGGGGGCCGGACCTGGGAACAGCCGTTCGCGCCTCATCATGACGGCGTCACCGGCGAGCACGGCTTCATCAGCTTCGCGGTCGGCGCCACCGTGCCGCTGGCGGCGTGGCTGGACGGCCGCGGCGGCCATCATGCCGCCGCCGAGTCCGGACGAGGCAGCGCGATGCAGCTGCGCGGCCGGCGTCTGGATCGGGATCTCAACGCGCCGGCACAGCTTATCGACGAGCGCGTTTGTGACTGCTGTCCGACCGCAACCGCCGCGACCCCGGCAGGCGCCATCGTGGTCTATCGGGATCGCGACGACGACGAGGTCCGCGACATCTACTACAGCCGCTTCAGCAACGCGGACCAACGCTTTAGCGCCCCACGGCCCGTGGCGCGCGATGGCTGGCGAATCGGCGGCTGCCCGGTGAACGGCCCTGCCGTCGCCGCGAACGGCGCCGAGATCGCGGTCGCCTGGTTCACGGGACACCCGACGCCGCGGGTCCGCGCTGCGTTCTCAAGCGACGGCGGCGAACGTTTCGCACCGGCGCTGACGCTAGCAGGCACCGAAGCGACGCCGCGGGACGTGATCGGTCGCGTAGGCCTCGCATGGCAAGGCGCGGACGCGCTGGTGACGCTGATCGCCGACTCGACGCTGTGGCTGTATCGACTGATACCCGACAAGAACGGCTACCGCGTGGGCGGCGAGCCGCGAGCGCTCGTCAAACTCGATCCGGATCGCAGCACGGGCATGCCCAGCCTGCTCATGATCGACGGCGTCGCCTACATCGCCTGGACCGACGCGCAGGGCGCGCAGATCCAGCGCGTCGCGCTGTGACGTGCCGCTTAAGAACGCGGCAATCGCGCGTCATCTTTGCCGCCGGCAAGCTGCGCGTAGCAGGCACCGCGCCATTGTCCGCCTCGCGTTCGCGACGTTGACCGTCACCCCGCGCACACGGGCCGCCCTATCATTCCACCGTCACGCTCCCTATCATGCGCCGCCATGGCACGAGAACCCCGCAAGCGCACAGCGCGCAGCCAGCCGCCCGTCGCGCGCTTTCGCGTTTTCAGCTTCCTCACCGGCGTCGTCGTCGGTGTCGGCTGCATGCTGCTCGGCTTTTATCTGCCCGAGTTGCTGGACAACGCAACTAACCCAGCGGACACCACACCGGCGAGCGCCGCGGCGCCGACGGCACCCGGCGAGGCCGGCAATGCGACGCAAGAGACGGCGACGGCCAGCCCCAAGGTCCGCTACGAGTTTCACGATCTGCTGGCCAACGAGCCGGAGGGACCGCGCGTTACCGCCTACGAGCGCGCGATCGAGTCGAAAACGAATCGCCAGTATCTGTTGCAGTCCGGTTCGTTTCTGATTCTGGCCGACGCCGAGCGACGCCGCGGCGAAGTGCTGCTGCTGAACCTGCCGGCCAAGGTGAGCGAGGTGAAGATCGACGCCCGCATCTGGTACCGCGTGATGGTAGGCCCCTTCGCAGCGCGGGCCGACGCTCAGCGCGCCGAGGCGACGCTGAAGCGCCGCGACATTGCGGCGCTGCTGCTGGAACAGCCGCTGGAGGTGGCCGCAACACCATGACCACAATCGTCTCTGCGCGCGACGCCGCCAGCGTCGTCATCGGCGGCGACGGCCAGGTATCCATGGGCGACACCGTCGCCAAGGCCAGCGTCAGAAAGGTACGGCGCCTGTACAACGATTCGGTGCTGGCCGGCTTCGCTGGCTCCACGGCCGATGCCTTTACCCTGTTCGAACGCTTCGAAGGGCAGCTCGAGAAGTACTCGGGCAACCTCGTCCGCGCCGCGGTCGAGCTGGCCAAGGACTGGCGCAGCGATCGCGCCCTGCGACGCCTGGAGGCGCTGCTGATCGTGGCAGACCGCAGCGCGACGCTGATGATCAGCGGCAACGGCGACATCATCGAGCCCGATCGCAACATCGTCGCCATCGGCTCGGGCGGCAACTTCGCCCAGGCCGCGGCCATCGCGCTGGCGGACAACACCGAGCTCAACGCGCACGACATCGTCGAGCGTTCGTTGAACATCGCGGCGGACATCTGCGTCTACACCAATCACAATCTGACGATAGAGACGCTGGCGCTCGACTGAGCCAGGGATTCGACGGGCGGCTCTGAGGCCGCACGCGTCGAAACACCGCATCTCGCACGAACCTCAAGAACCTCAAGAATCTCAAGAGGACAACCTTCATGATGACGCCGCGCGAAATCGTGCACGAGCTAGACAAGCACATCGTTGGCCAGGACGCGGCGAAGCGTGCGGTCGCGATCGCGCTGCGCAACCGCTTTCGTCGCCTGCAGCTCGACGAGGATCTGCGCGACGAGGTGACGCCCAAGAACATTCTCATGATCGGACCGACCGGCGTCGGCAAGACCGAAATCGCGCGCCGCCTGGCGAAGCTCGCCAATGCGCCCTTCCTGAAGATCGAGGCAACCAAGTTCACCGAGGTCGGCTATGTCGGTCGTGACGTCGAGTCGATCGTTCGCGATCTGGCCGACGCCGCGGTAAAGCTGCGCCGGGAGCAGCGGATCAAGAGCGTCGAACACCGCGCGGCGGACGCCGCGGAAGATCGGATCCTGGACGCCATGCTGCCGCAGGCGGAGCAGCCGCCGGGCGGCGAGAGCGCGGATACCGAGGACGGCACGCGCCAGATGCTGCGCAAGAAACTGCGCGAGGGCGAGCTGGACGACCGCGAGGTAGAGCTGGAACTCGCGGCACCTCAGGTTGGCGTCGAGATCATGACCCCGCCGGGCATGGAGGAGATGACGAATCAGCTGCAGCAGATGTTCTCCGGACTGTCCCAGCGCAATACGCGCGCGACCCGGGTGAAGATTCGCGACGCGCTCAAGCGCGTGCAGGAAGAAGAGGCGATGAAGCTCGTCAACGAAGACGAGATCAAGGCGGAGGCCGTCGACGCCGTCGAGCAGAGCGGCATCGTCTTCATCGACGAGATCGACAAGGTGGCGAAGCGCACGGAAAACGTCGGCGGCGACGTCTCGCGCGAGGGCGTGCAGCGCGACCTGCTGCCGCTCATCGAGGGCTGCACGGTATCGACCAAGTACGGCATGGTGCGCACCGATCACATCCTGTTCATCGCCTCCGGCGCGTTCCACCTGTCGAAACCGTCGGATCTGATCCCCGAGCTGCAGGGCCGGCTGCCGATACGGGTGGAGCTCGAGGCGCTGACGCCCGACCAGTTCCGCCGCATCCTCACCGAACCGGACGCGTCGCTGACGGAACAATACACTGCGCTGCTGGGCACCGAGGGCGTCAGCCTGCGCTTCACCGACGACGGCCTGACGCGAATCGCCGAGATCAGCTTTCACGTCAACGAAAACACCGAGAACATCGGCGCGCGGCGCCTGCACACGGTGTTGGAGCGCCTGCTCGACGAGGCCTCCTTTGAAGCCGGCAGCGGCGCGGCGACCGAGATCGTCGTCGACGCGGACTACGTCGAGGCACGGCTCGGCGAGCTGTCTCGCGATCAGGACCTGTCGCGCTATATCCTATAGGCCCGTTCGCACACTCCTGGACGCCGACGACGACCATGCAAACCGCGCCGACCGACATCGTCTACCACCGCCGCTCACGCGAACTGGAGGTCGTGTTCGCTGACGCGAGCATACGCCTGTCTGCCGAGTACCTGCGCGTCTACTCACCGTCCGCCGAGGTTCGCGGCCACGGCCCGGAGGAGCGCAAGCTGGTGACCGGCAAGAAGCATGTCGCCATCAGCGGCATCGAGGCCGTCGGCAACTATGCCATTCGCATCACCTTCGACGATGGCCACGACACCGGCCTGTACGCCTGGGAATACCTGCGCGAGCTGGACGCCGAGCGCGAGCAGTACTGGGGCGAGTACATGAAGGAGCTGCGCGCCGCCAACGCCTCGCGCCTGCAGCAGATCCCGGTCGGCAACTGGAGTCCACGCGGATGAGCGAACGCACGCCGGATCGCGCCGAGCCGGAGGTCGACTTCGGCTATACCAAGGTCGCGCCCGCCGAAAAGACTCGCCGCGTCGCCGGCGTGTTTAGCCGCGTCGCCGAACGCTACGACGTCATGAACGACCTGATGAGCTTCGGCAGCCATCGGCTCATGAAGCGCATGCTGATCGAGATGTCGGGCCTGCGCCGTGGTCAGCGGCACCTCGACCTCGCCGGCGGCACGGGCGATATCGCCGCACTCGCGAGCCGCGCCGTAGGTGGTTCCGGCGAGGTCGTGCTCGCGGACATCAACGCACAGATGCTCGAGGTCGGCCGCGACCGGATGATCGAGCAGGGCTGCGACAACGTGCGCTGCACTCGCCTCAACGCCGAGGCTCTGCCGTTCGCCGACGCCAGCTTCGACTGCGTGACCATCGGTTTCGGGCTACGCAACGTGACCGACAAGGCGCGCGCGCTCGAGGAGATGCGACGCGTGCTGCGCCCGGGATGCGCGCTGCTCGTGCTGGAGTTTTCCAAGGTGCGCAATCCGCTGGCGCGCAGCGCCTACCGCAGCTTCCAAGCCCTGTGGCCGGCCGCAGGCAAACTGCTGGTGGGCGACGCGGCCCCCTATCGATACCTGGTCGAGTCGATCGAGATGCACCCGGGTCAGGAGGCCCTGGCGCTGATGCTGCGCGACGCCGGCTTCGATGCGGTCGAACACCACGATTTGGCCGGCGGCGCCGCCGCTATCCACCGGGGCGTGGCCTAGCGGGCATGCCGAGTCCGAGCCCACTCGCGAGCCTGGCGGCCCAGGTGCTAGAGGCCGCTTTCAGCGCGGCGCTGGCGGCGGGCGAGGCGCTGACGCCGGAGGCGCGCGCAGAGCTGGACGCGCTGGCGGGCAAGCGCGTGTTGCTCGACGTGGAGCGGCCCGCCGCGCGCCTGCTGCTGGTGTTCGAGGCAGACACGGTGCGCGTGTTCGCCAATCTTGCCGCCAGCGAGCCGCCGGACACGATTTTGCGCGGCGCGCTCGCCGACCTGGGCGCGGCGCTGCTGGGCCGCGCGGGCGACGTCACCATCGAGGGCGATGAGCGCACGCTGCTGACGCTGCAGAACGCCCTGCGCGCCGCGGGTCCCGAGCTGCTTCGGCCACTGGAACGGTTTGGGCGCCAGCCGCTGATCAGCGATTTGCTCGGTCACGCCGAGCTGGCGCTGGGCGCGCTGCAGGGCGCCGCTAGCGACACCGCGGCCGCGGCCGGCAGGCAGTTCGCGGGCGCCAATGATCTCGATCAGTTCGCTCGTCGACTAGAAGATCTGCAGCTTGACGTAGACCGCCTGCACGCACGGTTGGACCGGCTGACGCGACCGCCGGCGTCGGCCGGATCGTGACCACCGGCGCCGACCCGGCAGCGAAACCCCAGACGGACGGCGGCCTCCTCACCCGACTGGGCCGCGCGTTGCTGCTCGTGCGGCTGGTTGGCCGCTATCGACTGTATCGCTGGTGGCCAGGCCTGCGCGGACGCCCGATCGCCGACCTCGCGGCGCTGGCCAGCGATACGCGCCAGGCGCTGGAGGCAGCCGGGCCGGTGTTCGTAAAGTTCGGCCAACTGCTGTCGACCCGGCGCGATCTGCTGCCGCCCGCGCTCGCCGATGAATTCGCACTGCTGCAGGATCGCGTGCCGCCGTTTTCGGGCACCCTGGCGCGTTCCATCGTCGAGGCCGAGCTGGGCGGCGCCTTCGAAGAGCTCGTGGATTTCGACGTCGAGCCGCGGGCCGGCGCATCGCTCGCACAGGTGCACGCCGCGAGCCTGCGCGGCGACGACGGTGGCGCTGACGCCGGGCTGATCGAGGTCTGCGTCAAAGTACTGCGACCCGGCGTCGAGGCGAACGTCGCCGCCGACATCGCGCTGCTGAAAGACATCGCCGCGCTCGCCGACAGCGCCTCCGAAGACGCGCGGCGGCTGCGGCTGCCCGAGGTCGTGCTGGACTACGAGCGCACGATCGGCGAAGAGCTAGATCTCGCGCGCGAGGCGCGCAACACCGAGCGCCTGCGACTGAACTTCGCCGACTCCCCGCTGCTGCGCGTGCCCCGCGTGTATCCGCGGCTGTCGACCGGCCGCGTGTTGACGCTGGAGCGCGTGCGCGCGATGCCGCTGGGCGACTTCGACGCGCTGCGCGCCGCGGGCACCGACATGCACGAGCTGGCCCAGCGCGGGGTCGAGACCTTCTTCACGCAGGTGTTCGAGCACAACTTTTTCCACGCCGACATGCACCCTGGCAACATCTTCGTGGACATCACGGATCCGGCAGACCCAAGCTGGATCGCCATCGACTGCGCGATCATGGGCGAGCTGACCGCCGCCGATCGCCTGTACCTCGCGCGCAACCTGCTCGGTTTTCTCGACCAGGACTTCGACGCAGTGGCCCGCGTGCAGATCGAATCCGGCTGGGTACCGGCAGAGACCGACCCCGACGCACTCGCCGCCGTGATCGCCGCCGCCGCGGAGCCGATCGTCTCCAAGCCGTTGGCAGAGATCGACTTCGGTCCACTCTTGGTCGAGCTGTTTACCGCGGCCCGCGAGTTCGACGTGCGCGTGCAGCCCCAGCTCGTGCTGCTGCAGAAGACGCTGCTGAACATCGAGGGGCTGGGGCGTTCGCTGTATCCGGAGCTCGACGTCTGGGAGGTTGCCGCGCCCTACATGCGCCGCTGGATGAGCCAACAGTTCGCCCCCGAGATGGTCGCGCAGTCGCTGGCAGACCGGGCCGGTGACATCGCGAGGCAGCTGCCGACGCTGCCGGCACTGCTGGCGGACGCCGACTATGAACTGAAGCGTCTGGGTCACGCGGCTCGCGAGGCGCAAACGCAGATCGCCGACCTGCGCACCAGCGTACGTCGAGAGCGGCGCTTTCGCTGGCTGCTGCTGGTTGGACTCATCGTCCTCGCGCTGTGGGCCTAGCGCTGTCGGTCTGGCGTAGCGTGAGAGATAATCGGCGTCCCTGATCACCGTCGGCTGGACCTATGGACGTCGTCACCGAACTGACCCGCGTACTCGAGACCCGCCGCGACGCTCGACCCGACGACTCCTATGTCGCGAGTCTCTACAGCAAGGGACTCAACAAGATTCTGGAGAAGGTTGGCGAAGAGGCGACCGAGGTCATCCTGGCGTCGAGAGACCTCGCGGAGGCCGCTGACGACGCCGCCGATGCGCCGGAAAAACGGTCCGCGTTAACGAGCGAAGTCGCGGATTTGTGGTTTCACACCATGGTAATGTTGGTGCATCAGGGTATCGATCCTGCAGCCGTTCTGGACACCCTGGCCGCCCGCTACGGCGTCTCCGGTCACGCCGAGAAAGCGAGCCGCAATTCCTGACTGCCACGCAGCGCGGTACGCCGCATCGGTCGACGTTGCCGGTAGATGGAAGGCGGTAGATGGAAGCCGGTAAATGGAAGCCGGTCGCTGACGACCACCGCTGCAGACACGGGATGCGGACGCGGGAAACTGAATACTGAATAAGGAGAACTGACATGTTCGGACTCAGCATTTGGGAGCTGTTGATCATTCTGGCCATCGTGCTGCTGATCTTCGGCCCGAGTCGACTAAAGAACATCGGCTCCGATCTCGGCGGCGCCATCAAGGGCTTCCGCACGGCCATCAAGGATGATGGTGCCGAGGGTAGCGACAAGACCGAGGCCCTCGACACCGAGACCGCAGACCAGAAGACGAATGTTTGAAATCGGCTTTCCGGAACTCCTCATCATCAGCGTCGTGACGCTCTTGGTGCTGGGTCCGGAGCGGCTGCCTGAGGCGCTGCGCACCACGGGGCTGTGGTTCGGGCGGATGCGGCGCAGCTTCAACGCGGTAAAGAATGAGATCGACCGCGAGATCGGCATGGACGAGGTGCGCCGCCAGTTACACAACGAGGCCATCATGGAAGAGATGGAACGCCTGAAAAACGACGTCAACTCAATCGGCGATGACGCGCGCGACTATGCCAACAGCACCAACAGCCAGCTCGAGCAAATCGAGGGCGACATCACGACCGAAGCCGAACCCGACGATTACAGCCCGGAGCCGCACCCGAACGACGTATCGAGCCGACACCACGCCGAGCAGGATGCCGACGTTGATAAAGCGGACGATGCCGCGGACCCGCCAAACACAGAACCCTCGGCTAACGGCGCCTGATACGCGCCGCGTTACCGTCCTCGACTCCTAAGCAATGGCCGACAGCGAGAAAATTGCCCACGACGCGGCCGTCGACAGCGCAGAGATGCCCTTCATGGCGCACCTGCTGGAGCTGCGCCAGCGCATCCTCTATGCGGTGCTGGCCGTCGTCCTGCTGTTTTTCCCCATCTACGGTTTGTTCGGCAACGATCTGTACGAGTGGCTAGCGGCGCCGCTGCTGGAACAACTGCCGGGCGGCCAGATGATCGCCACCGACGTCACCTCGCCGTTCTTCGCGCCGCTGAAATTGTCGCTGCTCGCCGCGCTGTTTCTCGGCATGCCGTTCGTGCTGCATCAGGTCTGGGCGTTCATCGCACCGGGTCTATACCTGAAGGAAAAGCGGCTGGCAGCACCGCTGCTCATCAGCAGCGTCACGCTGTTCTATCTCGGCATGGCGTTCGCCTATTACGTCGTGTTCCCGCTCGTGTTCGCGTTTTTCGCCGGCGTCGCACCAGACGACGTGGCGTGGATGACCGACATCAACAGCTATCTGAACTTCGTGATGAAGCTGTTCCTGGCCTTCGGTGTTGCGTTCGAAATACCCATTGCCACATCGCTTTTGATGTGGACCGGTTTCTCGACGCCGGAGAGCCTGGCGCGCAAGCGGCCCTACGTGATCGTCGGCTGTTTCGTCGTTGGTATGCTGCTCACGCCGCCCGACGTGATCTCACAGATACTGCTCGCGCTGCCGACCTGGGCGCTGTTCGAACTCGGCGTATTTGCCGGACGTTTCATCAAACCGGCCGAGCAGGCCGAGGACGGCGCGACCAGTTCAACTTAGGACGCAAACGGCAATCGGCGATCACACGGGGAGGGTGAACGTGAACTGGGATGCGATTGGGGCAGTTGCCGAAGTGCTGGGCGCCGCGGGCGTCATTCTCACGCTGGGTTACCTGGCGATCCAGATTCGCCAGAACACGCAGGCGCTGCGCGCCGCCAGCATCGATTCGATGACCAGCATCGCCAACGACATTCGCACCAACCTGTTCAGCGATCCCGAAATCGCCAGCATATATATGCGCGGACTTGAGGGCATAGACAACCTGGATGCGTTGGAAACCGAGCGATTTCGGCTGCTGATGACGAACGCGATATGGGCACTGTGGAACGCGTTTACGCAGGCGCAGCTAGGCGACGACCATGCCTGGGATGCCCAAAAACCCCTATTGCGCCGCTTCCTCACGCTGCCCGGGGGCGAGTGGTATTGGAACACCTACAAGGCGGAGTTCAGTTCAGAGTTTCGCGCCGAGGTCGACGTCATACTGCGGCAAGCGAGCTGAGGCTACCCTCGACTGCCCCCCCACCCACCACCCGACTACCCTGAAAGGCTCGCAACGAGGCTCGGCAAACGCGGCGGCGCTGGGCACCATCGGCGATCTGTCGGGCGAACTGGGTCTTGGGCTCGTAGCGCTGGAGGCGGCCGATGTGATCTACAAGATCGGTCAGCGGGTGGTGTTGTTGCGCGGGCTCCGTGCGCCCGTGTATCTCTGCAACGCTCCCGTTCGCCTTCAGTAGTGGTTACTAAAATGGAGATTACCTAATTTAGGGTATGCGCCTGCCATGGCGCCGCGGCAGCCTCTGGCCATCTCTCCGCGATCTCGAAAAGGCCAAAGTCATGCAGGGCTCCGTTCGCCGTCTCGCAACCCTAATTTTGCTTTTCCCCTGTCTCGCTCAGGCGCTCGAAGCGCCTATTCAGGCTGACGCCTATGTCCGCGGTGACAAGTACGCCGGCAACAACTTCGGCGCTTCCTCAGCCTTGTGGGTTCGCGATCAGGGACCTCGGTACTCGCTGCTGCGATTCGACACGACGACCTTTAGCGGCAGGCCTACCCAGGCAAGACTGTCGCTTCGGATCCAAACGCTGAGTACGCCAGGAACCTTTGACGTTCATCGGCTGATTGAGGCGTGGGATGAGAGCACGGTGAAGCTCAATCAGCTGCCTGCGTACGACCCCATGATCGCGGGCACCTTGCAACTCACGGCTGCAGATGCGAACGCTGTAGTCGACGTTGACATCCTGCCGGCAGCCGAAGCATGGCTGGATGGTGCGACCAACCACGGGTTGATAATCATTCCAGCCGGATCGATCAACGCGAGGATCTCGTCTCGCGAAGGCAACACGGCCCCTGCGCTGAACCTGGAGACAGAGCCGACGCCACCGCACATTGCAACGGTGCGAAAAGTCGGTGGTGACTACACCAGTCCCATAGACGCACTGGACAATATCGATTCGGGAGACGTCTGGTGCGGTTCTCCGAGTGCGCAGAACCCCTGTCTGATTGACATCGGCCCAGGTGTCTACGAACTCCGCCAGCAACGGATCGAGATGCGCGACTACGTGTCGATCAGCGGGGCCGGGCCGCAGGCCACGATACTGACCTATGACGGCGACAGCCATGCGGTCCTCGCGTTCGAGGCGAGCCACTTCAGGCTGTCCAATCTGCGAGTGGACACCAGCTCCGCAAGCGACGGTGGCGTTGGAGTGTACGCAAGCCAAAACGTCCACCTCGTCGACCTGCACATCGTCGCCAAAAACACTGGAATCATCGTCTCGTCATCGAGCGACACTTTTATTCGCAGCACAACCATCGACGTAGGAGCCACCGAGCCCGCAGCGCCAAGGGGCGTCGGATACACAGGGGGTTCCAACCACGTCATCGAAGATACCCGCATACGCATCGTGAAGGAATTTTCCGCGAGCAACACGGTCTCCGGCTTAAGCGTCGTCTCCGACGCTAGCGTTGTGGCCAACAGGCTATCGATCGAGGTGCTCAATGCGAGTGGTACTGGCGCGGTGTATGCCGCTTACAACAGAGAATCCGATTTAACGCTGAAGGATTCGAGTCTTCTCGCCGATGGTGGAACTTCCGGCAGCGCGACAGCCGCTTGGGCGGGCACATCGGGTGCGGGATTTCAGTTTTCGATAAGCAACAGCAGACTGGTTGCGCTGGGCGTTTCCGCTAGAGGCGTTCAGGGACTTTCGACATCGTCGCCGTCCAACGAACCTATCCGCATCGACCGCTCCTTGATCCAAGGCGATTCGAGCTCGGTGTACATGACTTCTGGTTCGTTCGCATGGATTGGTTCGAGTCGATTGGATGGTCCGGTGGTCGGGACCCTGAATACCTGTGCCGCATCGTACAACGGAAACTACGTTCCGCTCGGTGCCGATTGCCAGTAGTCGTTCGCCGAACGCTTTGAGAGAGAGCCGGCGAAGACGCCTACTGTCACCTGTTCTTCGAGTTGAAAAACGGCGGCGCTCGCGTTCTTTCCCTGACGGTCGCCAAGGCAACGCGAAGGCTCGCGGAGGCTACAGGTCCTGTCCCGCCGCCCGATTCGCGCCCGCAATCGACGGATCGGAAAAACCCAGCGCCCGGTAGGGTTCGAAACCGACGATGCGGCGCACTTCCGGCGTCAGCTCCGCTACCCGCCGTGCGGGCACGTCGAGATACTGATTCTCTTCCTGGCGCACCCAGCCGACGGAGTACGTGAGGATCACGCCGTAGCGCCAGTCATCCGCAACGTTCGCGCCCGCACCGTGCAACGTTCCACCGAGCCAATACAGCACCGACCCAGCGGGCATCTCGGCCGCCTCAACTTCGTCTTCGCGCGCGCGCCGCGCGGCGTCCCAGCGATGGCTGCCGGGCACGATGAGCGTCGCGCCGTTGTCGGCGCGAAAATCGGTCACCGCCCACATCGACGCAAGAATCAGGTTCGGCCGCGGTTCGGGAAAGAACGTGAACGAGTCTTCTTCGCGGTGCAGCTCCTGCTTGCGCGCGCCGGGACCAACTTCTAGAGCGGCGCTCACGTGCAGCTGATAGCCGTACTCGCCGTTCGGCAGCAGGAACTCTTCGCTTAGCTGGGTCGACACCGGATGGGCAACCAGCCGCTCAGTGGCCGTGGGCGAACGTGCGATCAGCGCCGACACGCGACGCGTGCGGCCAGGATAGAACTGCTCTGGATCGTCCTGCTCGATTACGCGCGTGGCGGCCATCGACTCGGCCAGCTCGGCCCGAATCGCGCTCGCCGTCGCGGCCTCGAAGGCGTTGGTCACGACGAGCGCGCCGGCGTCGCGCAGAGCAGCCGACTTGTCGGCTGCCGGCGCATCGGCGGACAGACAGGGAATAGACATGGCGCTCCTCCTCACACGACCGTTGTGGACAGACGGGGCGCCGTTATCGGGAATCCTGTCGGCGTCGGGTCAGTCGCGCTCCAGCAGGAAGGTTACGGGTCCATCGTTGATCAGTTCAACCTGCATGTCAGCACCAAACCGACCGGTGGCCACCTTCGCGCCACGCTCGCGCAGGCGCCCGACCAACAGCTCGTACAGCCGCTGCGCCTCCGCGGGCTCTGCGGCGGTCCCGAAACTCGGCCGTCGACCGCGACTGGTATCGGCGGCGAGCGTGAACTGTGAGACAACCAGCAGCTCGCCGCCCACATCCGTCACGCTGCGATTCATGGGCTTGTCCGCATCGGGGAAGATGCGCAGGTTCAGCAGCTTGTCGGCAAGCCAGTCGCAGGGCGCCTCGGTGTCACCGGCAACCACGCCGACGAAGACGAGCAGGCCGCTGTCGATCTGGCCAACGATCTCGCCGGCCACCTCGACCCGCGCCCGCGCGACCCGCTGCACCAGGCACTTCACCGCAGCGAACGGCTAGCCCGCCGCGCGCGCGTTGGCCGCGCGCTTGCGCTCGTGCTCTTTCAACAGCGTCTTGCGAATGCGGATGGACTCTGGCGTGACCTCCACCAGCTCGTCGTCGTCGATGAACTCCAGCGCCTGTTCCAGCGTGTGCCGTATCGGCGACGCTAAGATGATGTTCTCGTCAGAGCCCGCCGCGCGAATGTTGGTGAGCTTCTTCTCTTTCATCGGATTCACGACGAGATCGTTGTCACGGCTGTGAATGCCCACCACCATGCCCTCGTAAACCTGATCGTTGGGCGTGACGAACAGACGACCGCGGTTTTGCAGATTGAACAGCGCGAATCCGACGGCCTTGCCTTGGGCGTTGGACACCAGGACGCCGTTGTTGCGGCGGCCTACCTCGGCGTCGACTCGCGGCGCGAAGCCTGCCGACGCAAACGTCATGATGCCGCCGCCCGACGTCATCGACAGGAACAGCGGTCGAAAGCCCATGAGCGCGCGCGTCGGTATGTGATAGTAAAGAATGACGCGACCGCGCCCATCCGGACGCATCTCTTCTAGCTGGCCTTTTCGTAGGCCGAGCTCTTCCATCACCTTGCCCTGATGTTCCTCTTCGACGTCGATAGTCAGCTTCTCGAACGGCTCGAAGAGCGCGCCGTCGATCTCCTTGGTGATGACCTGGGGGCGCGAGACGGCGAGCTCGTAGCCTTCGCGTCGCATGGTCTCGATCAGCACCGACAGGTGTAGCTCACCGCGACCCGACACGCGAAAACGATCGGGATCGTCCGTCTCTTCCACGCCGAGCGCGACGTTGTGCGACGATTCGCGCTGCAGCCGCTCGCCGATCTGCCGCGACGTGAGGTACTTGCCCTCCCGGCCGGCGAGCGGCGACGTGTTGACGCAGAACAGCATCGACAGCGTCGGTTCGTCGACGGTGAGAGCGGGCAGCGCCTCGGGGGCATCGGGCGAACACAGCGTGTCGGAAATGCCGATACCATCGACGCCGGTGACACAGACGATGTCGCCAGCGCGGGCGCTGGGCATCTCGCGCCGCTCCAGCCCGTGGTAGCCGAGCACCGTGAGCACCCGCGCCTTGCGCTGCTTGCCGTCGGCGTCGACGACAACGACGGGCGAGTTCGCCGGCAGTGTGCCGCGGCGAACGCGGCCAATGCCCAGGACGCCGATGTACGATGAGTAGTCGAGCGAGCTGATCTGCATCTGAAAAGGACCGTCGAGATCGACGCTCGGCGGCGGCACGGCCTTGACGATCGTTTCAAACAGCGGCTGCATCGAGTCGGCCATGGTCTCGGGGTCGTCGCCCGCGATGCCCTGGATTGCGGAGGCGAACACCACAGGAAAATCGAGCTGCTCGTCGCTGGCGTCCAGACTGACGAACAGATCGAACACCGCATCGACCGCCGCGTGGGGATCGGCGCCCTCGCGATCGCACTTGTTCACCACCACGATCGGGGACAGACCGGCGGCGAAGGCCTTTTGCGTTACAAACCGCGTCTGCGGCATCGGGCCTTCGACCGCGTCGACCAGCAGCAGCACGCTGTCGACCATCGACATGATGCGCTCGACCTCGCCGCCGAAGTCCGCGTGGCCGGGCGTGTCGACGATGTTGATGCGATAGTCGCCAAATCGGATCGCGGTGTTCTTGGCCAGAATCGTAATGCCGCGCTCTTTCTCGAGATCGTTCGAGTCCATCGCGCGCTCCGGCAGCTTTTCGCGCTCGCCGAGGGTCTCGCTCTGGCTGAGCAGGCAATCGACCAGCGTGGTCTTGCCGTGGTCGACGTGCGCTATGATGGCAACGTTACGAATATGATCGACTGACACCCTGGCGGCGCTCCTGAAAGACTGGAAATACATGCCGCGACGGGGCGGCAAACAGACTGTTCATCGGAGGCGTTCGCGGGCTTTCCGCCGAGGCCCCGATGACAAAGGGCGCGGATTATGAAACATCGGGCGAAGGCTGTCGCCCTGATTTCGGGCGGACTGGATTCCCTCCTGGCGGCCCGCGTCGTCATGGATCAGGGCGTGTACGTCGAGGGGCTGAATTTCTTTACCGGCTTTTGCGTCGAGGGCCACACACACGCCATCCGCAGCTCGAAGGCGGCAGCGCCGCGCAACAACGCGCTCTGGGTCGCCGAGCAGCTCGGCATCAAGCTGCACATCGTCGACGTGATCGACGACTACAAGGACGTACTGCTGAAGCCCCGCCACGGCTACGGCAAGAACCTGAACCCCTGTCTCGACTGCAAGGTGTTCATGGTCAACCGCGCCGCCGCCTGGGGCTACGCTGAGGAGCGCGGCTTCGATTTCGTCATTACCGGCGAGGTCATGGGCCAACGGCCGAAAAGCCAGATGAAATCCAAGCTCGGCCTGATCGCCAGCGAATCCGGCGTCGACGACCGGCTGCTGCGGCCGTTGTCCGCGCGGCTGCTGCCCGAGACCCTGCCGGAGCGCGAAGGCTGGGTCGATCGCGAGGCCCTGCACGGATTTCACGGCCGCAACCGCAAACCGCAGATCGCGCTTGCCCGGCAATATGGCTACAGCGACTGGGCGCAGCCTGCCGGCGGCTGCTGCTTCCTCACGGATCCCGAGTACAGCAACCGGCTGGGCGATCTGTGGAACGCCCGCGGCAGCCGCGACTACGAGCTCGATGACATCGTGCTGCTGAAGGTCGGCCGGCACCTCCGGCCAGCGCCCCACTACAAGCTGGTGATCGCCCGCGACGCGGGAGAGAGCAACTATCTGCAGGGCTACCGTCGACGCTTCACGGCGCTGGATCCGATCAGCCATCGCGGACCGATCGCGCTGATCGACGGCGACCTGGCGCCGGGCGATGCGGAGACAGCCGCGCGCCTGTTCGCCCGCTACACGCAGGGCCGCGCCGAGGCCGAGGTCACGGTGCGCATCACCGGCCCCGAGCACAACGGCGTCGGCGAGGTTACCCAGGTCACGGTGGCGCCGATGGCCGCGCCCGACATTCCGGCGTCTTGGCATGTCTGAGCATGTCTAAATCGGACCGCCCTGACCTGTGCTCTGACTCGGACACGAATTCGCGGCCGGAGCAACCGGTCGAGACCCTCGACGCCCGCGGCCTGCTGTGCCCGCTGCCGGTCATTCGCACCCAGGATCGGGTCGCCGATCTCGCGCCCGGGACCGAGCTCGTCGTACTCGCGTCCGACCCGGGCGCCCTGCACGACATTCCCGCGTGGTGCCGGGTGCACGGTCACGAGCTGCTGGCCATGAGCGAGCCTGGACCGGAGGTCAGCGTGCGCCTCCGAGTCATGGCGTCATAGCTGGCGGGACTTTGACCAGCGTCCACCCGCGCGGCCGCCGGGAGTGCTATAAACCTCTGGGGCGTCGAGCCTGTGCCGGCGACACCAGTCGCTCAGCAGATCCCCAAAGCCGGAATCTATGCGCGCGTTGCGGGTCCAACAGATCATGCGAAAGCCGAAATTGAAGACCAAATCGAGATATCGTCGGACAATATTGGGTGCGCTGACTCTCGTCGGCGGGTTGACCCTCGCGCTCACGAGCGCCGCAGAGATCTACAAGACCGTTGACGAATTCGGCAACGTCAGCTTCACGGACCGACCGACTCAGCAGCCGGGCAGGGCGGTCGAGAAGGTCCGCGTCGACACCATGAACACCTACGTCGACGACTCGCCGCGGGCCGCCTACGAAGGTCCAGCCGGTACTGCGGAGAGCGAGACCGGCGGCTACTACCGGACACTAGCGATACTCTCACCTGAGGCGGACGCCGCCCTGCGCGACAACGCCGGCAACGTCATGATCAATGCCCATATTGAGCCGCGGCTGCTGCCCGGCGACCGGATCGCGCTGCGCCTGGACGGCCGCCTGAACGAAGCGGCGGCACAGGGCACGCGCATCGCGCTCAGCAATCTACCGCGCGGCTCACACAGCATTCAGCTCGTCGTGGTCGATCGCTCCGGCAACGAGAAGATCACGAGCGGGACCCGCGAATTCCACCTGCAGCGTTTCTCCCAACTGCATCCCAGCTCCCTGGCACGCGGCCGCTCGAACTAGCGGGCCGAGCAGGCGCGAACGCAGGGGGACGGCCGACGCCTGCCCCATCTTGGTGCGCTGAATCCCGCCATAAACGCGCCCGCCGCTGGATACAGCCGACCAAATTTAGGAACTAGCCAGTAAGTGAGCACTCGCTAATCCGTGTTCGCGCTGGTCCGTTTGTTGCAAACCCTCCCTCACGGGTTGTTACAACAACCGCCACGAACAGGACTAAGCTAGGCCACCCTGGCGCCACGAGCATGCGACGCTTCGCGATGCAGACCCCGATCAACCCACCGCCGGCGGCCCTGCCGGTCGACCTGCTGCAGCACCAACAAACCGCCGTCGTGCTGCTGGATGCCGCACAGCGGGTCTGCTATCTGAACGAGGCCGCCGAGACGCTGTTTCAGGTCTCGCTGGCCCGCGTGCAGGGCAACCCGGTCGAGGCGCTGCTACGGATCGATCCGGACATGCCGCTGGATAAGGTGCTGGAGAGCGCGGCCACCTTTACCCAGCGCGAGGGCAACATCTCGGTGCCTGGGGTCGGGGAACTGCAGCTCGACTACAGCATCACGCCGATCCTGGAACCCCAGCCGGGCCATCTGCTGCTCGAGTTTCACAACCAGCAGCATCTGCACGTGTTCGATCGGCATCTGAACCTAGGGCGCGACGAGCAGCGCAAGGGCAGCCAGGGCACGACCCGCATGCTGATCCGCGGGCTCGCCCACGAAGTGAAGAACCCTCTGGGCGGCATCCGCGGCTCCGCGCAGCTGCTGGAGTCCGAACTCGCCGACGCCGAGCAGAAGGAATATACGCGGGTCATCATCGAGGAGGCCGACCGGCTGCGCGACCTCGTCGATCGGCTGCTGGGTCCCACCCAGCCACCGCGGACCGGCATGGTGAACATTCACCAGGTCCTGGAGCGGGTGGTGCGCCTGCAGCAGGTCGAGTCCGACGGCAAACGGGGCAGCCCCGAAACGCCGGAGATCATGCGCGAGTACGACCCCAGCCTGCCGGAGCTGCGCGGCGATCGCGACCAGCTCATCCAGGCGCTGCTGAACGTGTTACGCAACGCATGCCAAGCGCTCAGCGACACGCCGCAGCCGGTGATCCGCCTGCGCACGCAGATCATCCGGCGCTTTACGATTCACAATCGACTGTATCGCCTGGGCGCCCAGATCGACATCGAAGACAACGGTCCCGGCATCCCAGCCGACCTGCAGGAGCGGATGTTCCTGCCGATGATCAGCGGTCGCGCCGACGGCAGCGGCCTGGGACTGGCCATCACCGAGACCATCGTCGGTCAGCACGGCGGCCTGATCGGCGTCGAGAGCCAGCCCGGCCACACCTGTTTTTCCATCTTCCTGCCTCTGACCGAGCCAGAGCGCACGAGCCACAAGGCCAACTTCAAATGACAAACGCCGATCTCGTCTGGATCGTCGACGACGACCGCTCTATTCGCTGGGTGCTGGAGCGCGCTCTTGAACGCCAGAGCATCCCCTGCCGCAGCTTCCCCAGCGCGGAGGACGCCATGCAGGCCCTGGCCACCCAGCGCCCCGCCGTGGTGCTGACCGATGTGCGCATGCCGGGCATGGACGGCTTCGAGTTCCTGCGCGAACTGGAGGAACGCGAGACCTGCCCGGTCATCATGATGACCGCGCACTCCGATCTCGACAGCGCGGTGACCTCCTACCAGGGCGGCGCCTTCGAGTATCTACCCAAGCCCTTCGACGTCGATGAGGCCGTCGCCGTGGTCGAACGCGCGCGGGCCCACAGCAACGACGTGGCCCCGGCGGCCGCCAACGACGAGGAGAGCGGGCTCGCTCAGGCGGGCATCATCGGTCAGTCCGCAGCCATGCAGGACGTCTACCGCGCCATCGGCCGGCTCAGCCACTCCAGCATCACCGTTCTGATCAACGGCGAGTCCGGCAGCGGCAAAGAGCTGGTCGCGCGCGCGCTGCACACCCACAGCCCGCGGCGCGACGGGCCCTTCGTCGCCCTGAACATGGCGGCAATCCCGCACGAGCTGATCGAGAGCGAGCTGTTCGGCCACGAGAAGGGCGCGTTCACCGGCGCGACAAATCAGCGCATCGGTCGCTTCGAACAGGCGGACAGCGGCACCCTGTTTCTCGACGAGATCGGCGACATGCCCGCAGCGATGCAGACGCGCCTGCTGCGCGTGCTGGAAGACGGCTCCTTCTATAAGGTCGGCGGCCGCACCGCCCAGAGCGTGGATGTGCGTGTGATCGCGGCCACTCACCAGAACCTCGAGCGTCGGGTCGCGGAGGGCGATTTCCGCGAGGATCTGTTCCATCGCCTGAACGTCATCCGCCTGCAGCTACCGAGGCTGACGGATCGGCCGGCGGATATCCCACTGCTCGCCCGCCACTTTCTGGACCAGGCGGCCCAGGAGCTGGGCGGCGACCCCAAGACGCTGAGCGCCGGCGCCGAGGCGCACCTGTGCGCTATGCCCTGGCCGGGCAACGTCCGCCAGCTCGAGAACACCTGCCGCTGGCTCACCGTGATGGCGAGCGGGCGAGAGATCCAGGTCGAGGATCTGCCGGAAGAGCTGCGGCGCGAAACCGCGCAGCCCACGCAGGCCAACAGCTGGGACAAGGCGCTCGCGCGCTGGGCGCAGGGCGCGCTGCCCGGCGCGTCGGCGGAACGGCCGCTGCTGGACGAGGCGCTGCCGCTGTTCGAGCGCACCATGATCGAAACGACGCTGGCGCACACCAATGGCCGCAAACGCGACGCCGCGGTGCTTCTCGGCTGGGGGCGCAACACGCTGACGCGCAAGCTGAAGGAACTCGGCATGAGTTCCGCCGAAGACTGAAACCGAGGCAGCAACGGCGCAACGCCTTACACTGACCCTTCGATCAGAGCAGTGAGACACCGCGCCAGATGCCCTTCGAAATCGTGCTGTTTGAGCCCGAGATCCCGCCCAACACCGGCAGCATCATGCGCCTGTGCACGAACGCAGGCTGCAGCCTGCACCTGATCGAACCGCTCGGCTTCGAGCTGGACGATCGGCGCCTGCGCCGGGCCGGCTTGGACTACGCGGACTATCGCGACGTCCAGACCCACGCGAACTGGGCGGCCTACCGGGACGACCTGGCCGCGCGACTGAATGGGGAGAGGGGCGCGCGCATCTGGGCGTTCAGCACCCGCGGCCGGCGCCGCTTTACCGAGGCACGCTTCGAACCCGGGGACGTCCTGCTGTTCGGACCCGAGACCCGGGGACTGCCGAATGAGCTGTTGGAGGCGTGCGGCGAGCGCACGCTGCGCCTGCCGATGCGCGAGAACAGCCGCAGCCTGAACCTGTCCAACGCCGCGGCGGTGGCGGTCTACGAGGGCTGGCGTCAGCTGGGCTTCGAGGGTGCGAGCCGCTAAACCGAGCGACCCGTGCGAGTTTTCTAGTGCGAGGGCGCCTGACCGGCCTCGTTCTCCGCCTGCTGCGCCTGCGCGTAGAGGGCCTCGAAGTTGACGGGTGCGAGATGAATCGGCGGGAAGCCGCCCTTCACCATCAGCGAGTCGACCTGCTCGCGAATATAGGGAAACAGCACATTCGGGCACATGGTCGCGAGTACCTGTTTGCACTGCGCCTCGTCGAGTCCGGACAGGTGGAACACGCCGGCCTGGGTCACTTCGACGATCATGGTCGTCACCTCTTCGGGTGTGCTGGTGGTCAGGGTGACGCGCAGCGCGACCTCGAACCGGCCTTCCTCAAGCTGCGTCGAGCTGGTGTTCATGTCCAGCTTCACCTTGGGTTGCCACTGGTCCCCGAACACCATCGGCGCCTGGGGTGACTCGAACGACACGTCCTTGATGTAGATGCGTTCCAGGTTGATCTGTGGGGCGTCACTCATTGGTCGGGTTCCGAAGTGAATGTGGTTTGGGGTGGACGGCGGGGGCCGCGCGATACCCGGTCAGGACTTGGCCGCTTTGCCTTTGCCGCCCTTGGCCGCCTTGCCCTTCACGACCGGCAGGTTCTGGTTGCGCCATTCCGCGATCCCGCCCGCCAGTCGCGCAACGTCGGCGAAACCGTTCTTGCGCAGGACGGTCCCGGCGGCGCCCGAGTGCTGTCCCATCCCGCAGGCCAGCACGAGCGTCTTGTCCTTGAACTTCTCGAGCTCGCCCAGCCGCGACTCGATGTTGGCGTGCGGAATGTTCAGGGCGCCCACGATGTGACCGGTGGCGAACTCCTTGCCGTCGCGCACGTCGACCACCACCGCGCCTTCACGATTGACGAGATCGACGAGCTGCTGAGCAGTGACGCTGCGGCCACCGCGGCTCATCTCGTTGCGGATAAACAGCACCAGCAGCAGTACGAACGTGCCCACGAGCAGCGAGTGATTGCCAACGAATTCGAAAAACTGCGCCATGAGATATCCAGACGAATGTCACGAGCTGCGAGCGGGGTCGCACCCTGCGCGTGCTGCCGGGGCGCGGATTATACACAGCCTTCGGTGTAAGATCGGCTCGAACGCTCGCCCGCTGTCGGCGGTCTTTGAACGACCCGCAAACGATGCGCAACCGCCGGGAGAAACACTATGGACGGCAAGAACGGGACGGTCATGAAATCCTGTACGGCACTCATCATCCTCGACGGCTGGGGGCACAACGAGCCCGCGCCGGACAACGCCATCGCGAGCGCAAACACGCCGACCTGGGACCGCATGTGGCGCGACAATCCGAACACGCTGGTGCTGTCCTCTGGCAATGACGTCGGCCTGCCTGGCGGACAGATGGGCAACTCGGAGGTCGGGCACATGAATCTCGGCGCCGGCCGCGTTGTGCATCAGGACCTCACCCGGATAGACGCCGATATCGACGCCGGCCGCTTCGCCGCCAACCCGGCGTTCACCGAGGCCTTTAAACAGCTCGCCGCCAGCGGCGGTGCGCTGCACCTGATGGGCCTGCTGTCGCCCGGTGGCGTACATAGCCACGAAGACCAGATCAATGCCTTCATCGAGGCGGCATACGCCATCGGGCTGCGCGAGGTTTATCTGCACGCGTTTCTGGACGGCCGCGACACGCCGCCGCGCAGCGCAAGGCCGTCGCTGGAACGCACCAGCGCACTGTTCGAGCGGCTGGGCAACGGGCGCATCGCGAGCCTGTGCGGCCGCTATTTCGCGATGGACCGGGACAATCGCTGGGACCGCGTCGAGCGCGCCTGGCAGATGCTGGTCGAGGGCGAAGCACCCCACACCGAGACGAGCGCAGTCGCCGGGCTGGAGGCCGCCTATCAGCGCGACGAAAACGACGAGTTCGTGGCGCCGACGCTGATTACGCCCCCCGGTTCGTCGGCCGCCAAAATCGGCGACGGCGACGCCGTCGTGTTTCTCAATTTTCGCGCCGACCGCGCGCGCCAGCTAAGCGCCGCGTTTCGCGCGCCGGCGTTCGACGGTTTCGCCTGCAAGCGCCCGGAGCTCGCCAGCTTCGTGACCCTCACCCAGTACACGGACGACCTGCCCGTCAGCGTGGCCTACCCGCCGATCGATCTGGTCAACACGCTGGGCGAGCACCTGGAGACGCTGGGCAAGACGCAGCTACGCATCGCCGAAACCGAAAAGTACGCCCACGTCACCTTCTTCTTTTCCGGCGGTCGCGAAGCACCGTTCGACGGCGAGGAGCGCATCCTGGTGCCCTCGCCCGACGTCGCGACGTACGACCTGAAGCCGGAGATGAGCGCGGTCGAGATGACGGACGAACTGGTGGCCGCCATCAGAAGCGGCCGCTTCGATACCATCATATGCAACTTCGCCAACGGCGACATGGTGGGCCATACCGGCGTCTTCGACGCGGCAGTCACGGCCTGCGAAACCGTCGATGTGTGCCTCGCGAGGATCACGGCCGCCCTCGACGAATCGGGCGGCCAGTGCCTGATCACCGCGGATCACGGCAACGTCGAGCAAATGCACGACGACGCCAACGATCAGCCGCACACCCAGCACACCACCACGCCGGTGCCACTGATCTACCACGGGCCCGACCGCGATCTGCGACTCGACGCCGGCGGCAGCCTCTCGGACATCGCCCCGACGCTGCTGCATCTGATGGACCTGCCCCAGCCGGCCGAGATGAGCGGCCGCTCCCTCGCCCAGCGACCGGCACGGCAACGATCGGCCTGAGCACGAATCCGCGGCCATCCAGCGCGCGCGCCCGCCTGGCCGTCGTCGCCTGGTGCGCGCTCCTGCCCGCCGCGATCGCACCGGCATACGCCGAAGACGCTAAGGCAAGCACCCGCGCCGCGAATCGGGAGCTGGCCGCCATCGTCGAGCAGCTCAACGCACTGGATACCTGGCTCAGCGACGCCGAGGCGCGTGAGGCGGGTATCGAGCGCGAGCTGCGCGACGCCGACCAGGCCGTCGCGCGCATCGGTCGAGCGGTCGCCGATCTGGCGGGCGAGGCCGAGGACCTGCGCGAACGTCTCGACCGGCTCGCCAATCGCGCGGCGACCCTGAAGGCCGAGCAGAGCGAGCAGCGCGAGCGCATCGCCCAGCATCTGAGCGCGGCCCAGCGACTCAGCGGCCAGGACTTTCTCAAGCTGCTGCTGAACCAGGAAGACCCCGAAGAGTTCGACCGGATGCTGCGGTATCACCAGTACTTCAGCCGCGCGCGCGTCGACCTGCTCAGCGACTATCGCGCCACGATGGCCGAGATCGCGACAAACGAGGCGACGATGCTGGCGCGGGCAGACGAGCTTGCGGCCAGCGAAGCGGAACTGGTCGTAGAGCGGGATGCGCTGCAGAGCCGACGTCAGGCGCGCGAACAACGACTGCGCGCGCTCAAGTCCGAGCGCGCGGACCGCATCGGCGAGCGCGAGCGGCTGCAGGCCGACCGGCGCCGGCTGCGCGACCTTCTGGCGGAACTCGCGCGTCGCTCCGAGACGCTCGCCGGGCGCGAGTTCGCCGAGCGCGCGGGCGCGCTGCCCTGGCCGGTGAGCGGCGTCGTGGAAAGCCGTTTCGGCGAGCCCCGAGCCGAGGGGCGGCTGCGCTGGCAGGGTAACTTCTTCAGCGCGGGCGCTGACACTCCGGTACGCGCCGTGCATCGTGGCAAAGTTGTGTTCGCCGAGTGGTTGCGCGGCTTCGGACTGCTGACCATCATTGATCACGGCAACGAGTTCATGACGCTGTACGGCTATGCGGACGTGCTGCTGAAACAGCCCGGCGATAGGGTGGAAAGCGGCGAACAGATCGCCACCACCGGCCGCAGCGGTGGCCAGGATCTCGACGGGCTGTACTTCGAGGTGCGCAAGTCGGGTGCGGCCGTCGACCCAGCCACCTGGCTTGCGCCCAAGAGCGGCGCGCGCTAGCCGCCAGCCTTGGGCCGGACTATTCGCTTTGCTGCCGCGGCGCGTCCGGCCGCAAAAACTGGAGAACCCATGCGCATTCGCTTCGTCGTCCTGCTGGGCGTGCTGCTGTCCATCGTCACGGGGGTGACGCTGGGGGCCGCGCTCTATCGCGAGCGCAGGGCGGCGAACCCGGAGGCGGCGCTGCTCGACTCCATCGTGCAGCTCGTGCGCTCCAACTACTATCGCGAGGTGAGTCGCAGCGAGCTGCTGGAGGGCGCCCTGGACGGCGTAATAGGTGCGCTAGACGAGCACAGCCGACTGCTGGACGCGGACGGGATTCAAGTATTGGAGGCAGACACGCGGGGTCGCTTCGGCGGCATCGGCGTCGAGGTCGGCGTGGTCGCCGGCCGGCTGCAGGTGATCGCGCCGATCCCGAACACACCGGCAGCCAGGGCGGGCATACGCGCAGGCGACGTGATCATCGCGGCCGACGACTACCGGGTCGACGAGTCGGCAGCACCCGGGCGCCCCGGGCACGACATCGGCGCGCTGCTCGAACGCCTGCGAGGCGAACCGGGCAGCCGCATCACCGTGACGATTGAACGCGACGCCGCGGTGCAGGACTTCGAGCTCAGACGCGACGTGATCCAGGTCGCCAGCGTGCGCGCGCGCCTGCTGGAGCCCGCCCGCGACGCGCTGGGCTACGTCCGCATCAGGGCGTTCCAGAGCGACACGGCGACGGAGCTGGCGGCCGCGTTGAAACGGCTGCGAGCCACCGCCGAAGCGCCGCTGGCCGGTTTGGTGCTGGACGTGCGCAACAACCCGGGCGGACTCTTGAACGCAACGGTGGCGGTCGCCGATCACTTTCTCGAGGCCGGAGACATCGTCTCCACCCGCGGCCGCGACGGCGCCAACGACCTGCGCTATCGGGCGCAGCAGGGAGACCTCTTGAACGGCGCGCCGATGGTGGTACTGATCAACTCCGGCAGCGCTTCGGGCGCCGAGATCGTCGCCGGCGCGCTGCAGGACAGCGGTCGCGCGCTGATCCTGGGCAGTCGCAGCTACGGCAAGGGCACGGTGCAGTCGGTGCTGGCGGTCGACCACGACCACGCACTGAAACTGACGACGGCCGAGTACTTTACGCCGCGCGGTCGCTCCATTCATGAGATCGGCATCACACCGGACACGGAAATTCGTGCGCCAGTGGGCATGTCTTTTGAGGACGCGCTCATGCAGCGCGCGCGGGCGGAACTGCAAAGACACACAAAACCCGACGCTTGACTCAACTTCCGGACGAATTTGTTGTGCCGCATCAAACGGCTGGCTATCCTGCTTCGCGAAAGGGTAACGGCGTAATTGCTGGCTGTTTCGAAAAAAGCGAAAAAACAAAAACAAGAATAAAGACTAAGAGATCAGAGCGACGGGTTTCGATAACAAAAACACAGGCTTTGACGGCTTAGAGGCGATGCGCGGCGCAATCAGCGCTGCCAGGAAAATCGCCAAGGCCGAACAAAACACTCGTTAAGGCTCAGAGGGAATCAGGTTCCAAAGCGACGCAGAAAAAGCGTGACGCAGAACACGCGGCTGCTAAAAAGCCATCTGCCCTAAAACCCAAAGAACCTGAAACAAGACTCGCGCTAACAGTCGTTTAGCAAACGACAAAAACAACGGCGAGCAGCGCTTTTCTCAATCGGCCAACAGCGCGCCTGATGACACGTCAGGATTGCCGAGTACATGACTGCGACTGTTTGGGATCGAGGGGCAAATGCGCCGCGTCGCGTTGCTGCAAGTAACGCACGCACGAGGCGGAAACAAAAACGCGCGCTGTCCGCCGCAGCAGCGTTCCGCAGCGCCGCATTCGCGCTGTTTACGCTGACCCTGACTCTCTCTCCCTTGAACAACCTGTGGATAAGCGCCGCGGCGGCCGACAACCTGGCGCCCGCGATGATCGCCGTCGTCATCGACGACATCGGCTACGACCGCAGGCGCGGCGTTCGCGCGATCGCGCTACCCGGCGTCACCGTTGCGGTCATGCCCTTCACGCCCAACGCGGATTATCTGGCGCGACTCGCCCACGAGTCGGGCCGCGAGGTGATCATTCACCAACCGATGCAGGGTCGCCGCGGCAGCCGACACGCACACGGCACCCTGACGCTCGGCATGGCACACAACGACCTGATCACGACGCTGGACGCGGCCGTCGCCAACGTGCCCTTCGCCGTCGGCCTGAGCAACCACACCGGCAGCGTCTTCACCGCGGATCGCTCGTCGATGGACGCGCTCATGCGGAGGATTGCCGACCACGAGCTGTACTACCTGGATAGCCGCACGACGCGCGAGACCGTCGCCGGCGGCGCGGCCGGCAGCTGGGGCGTGCCCTTCCTGTCGCGCGACGTCTTTTTAGATCACGAAGACCACACGCCGACGATCGAACGCCAGTTCGAGCTGGCGCTGTCGATCGCCCGCCGACGCGGGCACGTCGTGCTGGTGGGACATCCGCGAGAGAAGAGCCTCGCCGTGCTGGAGCGGCGCCTGGCGCGGCTCGATCCCACGCGCTATGAACTGGTGCCGGCATCAGAGCTCATCGGGCTGCCCCACCACACCAGCAGCCATTCCAACGGCTACGCCAGCGCGCGCTAGCCCAGCGGCGCAGCCAGCCGCAAACCCAAGATCGTTTAACCCCGCGACGACGCGTCGAGCAGTCTCTGCCCCGCCGTCACGTCCAGGCGGCCGTCATAGATCGCGCGGCCCGTAATGACGCCGAGCAGTTCCCCGCCGCTGGAGGCGAAGCCCGCGACCAGCGCGCGCAGGTCATCGAGGCTCGCGACGCCGCCGGACGCGATCACCGGCAGCCCTGACGTCTCGGCCATCTGCACCGTAGCCGCCACGTTGACCCCGCCGAGCAGGCCGTCCCGCTCGATGTCGGTGTAGACGATGCCGGCGAGCGGCAGTCGCGACGCCGCCCGCGCCAGCCCGAGCGCCGAGCCCGCGCTCTCGACCCAACCCGCGGTCGCGAGCGCGTCGCCGCGGGCGTCGAGGCCAAGAATGATGCGCCCCGGCCAGCGCTCGCTGACCTCGATCAGAAAGTCCCGATTCTCGATGGCCGCGGTGCCGACGATGGCGAATTGGACGCCGGCGGCGAAATAGCCGTCGATGATCTTTGCGCTGCGGATGCCGCCGCCGACCTGCACCGGCATGTCGCCCGCGGCGGCGACCATGCGTTCGATCAGCGCCTGGTTGCGCGGCGCGCCTTCGAAGGCCCCATCCAGATCGACAATGTGCAGCCGTCGACCGCCCGCAGAACGCCAGCGTTCCACCATTGCGACGGGATCGTCGGAGAACACCGTGACGTCGTCGGCACGGCCCTGCTTGAGGCGCACGCAGCGGCCGTCTTTAAGATCGATCGCGGGAATCAGCAGCATGGTGTGTCGCTCCGTCGGGTCCGGAAAAGCTCTGCAAACTAAAGCGCACAGCGCGATAGTTGTTCAGCGGCTGCCTACAGACTGCCCTTCGTCGACGGCACCCGATCCGCCATGCGCGGGTCGGGGCTGACGGCCATGCGCAGGGCGCGGCCGAACGCCTTGAACAGGGTCTCGGCCTGATGGTGGGCGTTCTCGCCTTCGAGATTGTCGAGATGCACCGTGGCCTGAGCGTGATTGACGAAGCCCTGAAAGAACTCGCGCAACAGATCCACGTCGAAGTCGCCGATGCGGGCCCGCGTATAGCTCACCCGATAGAACAGACCCGGCCGCCCGGAGAGATCGATGACCGCGCGCGACAGCGCCTCGTCCAGCGGGACATAGGCATGGCCATAGCGCGTGAGGCCCGACTTGTCCCCGACCGCGTCGTTGATCGCCTTGCCGAGGGTAATGCCCACGTCCTCGACCGTGTGGTGGGCGTCGATATCCAGATCGCCGTCGGCCGCAATCGCGAGGTCGATGAGACCGTGCCGCGCGACCTGATCCAGCATGTGATCGAAAAAGGGGACGCCCGTCGCGAGCGACGCCTGGCCCGTGCCATCGAGATCGACGCTGATCTTGATGCGGGTTTCGAGCGTATTGCGTTCGACGGTAGCGGCGCGTGGCGACGACATCGCGGAGTCCAGGCAGGCAACAGGCGCGCAAGTATACGCGCACACGAGGGTCCGGGGGGCTGACAGAACCAAGCGACCTCGCGTCGGGCGCGATCTGCGCTCGCGAACGCCGAGTCACCCCCAAGAGCGCGTCGAAGCGGCTAACCGGCGCCCGACAAACGCGGCTAGAGCCGATCCATCAGGCTGCCGTGCGGCAGGAACCGATTGCTGCTGTTGGTCCTGATCCAGCGAGTGAGATCGGCAGGGTAGTCGCCCCGGTCCTTGAGCAGCCGGGCCAGCGGTATGACCGGAGACTTCGCACCTGCGGTCCAGCCGGGAATGGTCTCTTCGGCCAGCGTCAGCAGTCGAATCAGATCGATGAGTGCATCGCTGGCAAGCGATTCGGTCAAAGCACGCCATTGGCTGGCCGGCGCGGTCATAGCGCCCGCGAGACGCATGCGCTCGTCCTGCTCCATGCCAAAGTAAGGCGCCTCGTGCGCACTCGCCGTCAGCAGGCGTTCGATGCTCGCCGCGGACAGCGCATCCGGCGACGCCGCCGGATCGAAACTCTCAACTGACATGCGCGACCTTTCCCACTAACGCCTCACTAACTCCCACTAGCGTAAAGCCCGTTAACACAAAGCCGGCGAATGCAGAGCCGGCCGTCGACAGGCCACTGCAAGGCAGCGTTGGCCCCCGAGATAGACGCGTAAATGTAAAATAAACGTCTTATCCGGCGACTGTTACATGAAGCCTACATTCGCCACGATAGCCTCGTGGTCTAATTTCTCCAAGCCGCAACGAACTTCGGAAACGCACCGAAAAACACCGAAAACTCGTTTGTTTTAACTGGCTCGGGACTTAACCCGACCCGATAAACGCGAGACGAAAGTGCGACAAGTCATCGGTGACAAAACCACTAACCGCACGGTTCCGCACGGCACGCAGCACCATCGGACAGAACCAGACGCAATCGCAGTCGAAACACGGACAGGACATGCAGTATTCCGCCTTCGAACACAGCACCACCGAATCCTTCGTTGAGGCCGACCAGGCCCCCACCGCCAATCGGCGGCCGGTGCATGTCTGGACACCCACAACGCTGCCGGCACGCGCCGAGATCTCCGACAGCGCTCCAAACACGACACTGCATGACGGCGACCGAATTTTTCGCGACGGCGATGCCTGGTTTTTCGCCGCCCGCAGCAAAGACATTGGCCCGTTCAACACCCGTCGGAAGGCGGAGGCGGCGCTGACGCGCTACGTGCGGCGCAAGAATCCGCTGACCCCGAGTCGACCCGCCTTTCGGGTCATCAAGAAAGTCGCGCGCCGCACCTCGCGACGCCTGCTACCGCTCAGCGCCTGACCCCAGACCTCGCGATTTCGACAACATCGTCGAACAAAAGTCGCGTGATCCGCTAGACCCAGACCAGGCACCGCCGTTCGGCGTCCGGCCCGCCGGCGTTGCTTCCCCAACCGGCA
The DNA here is from genome assembly GCA_039029135.1 of Pseudomonadota bacterium. Taxonomy (GTDB): domain Bacteria; phylum Pseudomonadota; class Gammaproteobacteria; order Pseudomonadales; family Azotimanducaceae; genus JALZVT01. Next base: position 70,734 of record JBCCGT010000022.1, read on the forward strand.
CACGACAGCCCGGTCTTCCGTCGGCAGAAACCCACGGACGCCAACGGCGCTCGCCTAGTGACCCCGACCGGCAGAACTGGAAAGATGAGGGCGCGGCCGGCAAGACGCGCGGCCGCCTTTTTCCAACCTGACAGGCCGCTAACGGAGTTTTCATGCGCGTTTTCGTCATCATCGTCGCCGTCATCTTCGCCCTGCTCATCGCCGCCGGCGCCGGCATCCTGTGGCTGTTGCAGGATCCGAATCGCTACAAGTCGGACATCGAGGCCATCATCCGCGACGCCACGGGCTTCGAGGTGGCGCTGAAGGGCGACCTGAGCTGGCGCCTCTGGCCGCCGGTGATCCTGCAGGCCGAGGATCTGGCCTTCGAAAATAACGAGACGCGCTATAGCCTCGAACGCCTGTCGGTCGACGCGAGCGCCCGCGCGCTACTCAGCGGTACGCCGGAGCTCAAGGTGCAAAGCCTGCGCCTGGCGGGCCTGACCATGAGCGACAAGCGTTTCGAGTCCGTGACCCAGATCGACGTGCTGACGCTGGCCGATTTTTCGATCGGCCAGCCGAGCCCGCTGCACATCGAGGGGGTCAGCGCCGCGACCTCGGAGGCACCAACACCGTTCGAGCTCGACGCCATCATCACCTACGACGACGCGGCGGACAGCCTGACGCTGCAGGACGCGACCTTCGACGCTGCTGGCGCCACGGGCGTGTGCCAGGGCCGCATAGACGCCCTGTCCCGCTCGCCCAGCAGCGACCACCAGGAGGGACCTGACGACCTGCTGCCGATCGATACCTTCCGCGCCCAGGATTTCGATTTCGACTGCACGATCCCAAGTTACACGGCCGCCGACCTGACGCTGGAAGACATCGCCGTCGACGTCACCAATCGCGGCGGTCTCGCCGACATCGAGGTGCGCGTACCCGAGTTCTTCGACGGCACGGCGACGATTGCGGTGGACATCAACGCAAGCCGCCACGACCCGCGGTGGAAGGTGACGCCGGACATCGCAGGCGCGAACACACAGTCGGTGATGGACTGGCTGCAGCAGGGCCTGTCGTGGCAGGCGCCGCTGCTGTTCGGCGGCGAGTTCACCATGGTCGGCAACACCACCGAAGAGCTGTTGGGTTCCATCAACGGCGGCGCGCGCTTCGACGGCGGCCAGGGCCGCATGGACATCAGCGCAATCAAGCGCAATGCCGCGACGCTCGCGCAGCTCGCCGGCTCGGCGGGCGCGCTGGGGATCGCCGAGCTGCCGCAGCTCGCCAGCACCGCGGACAAGGTTGCCGCCTGGCCGGACGAGCTCGACTACTCGAAGCTCGTCGGCGACTGGCAGATCGACGGTAAGCGCCAATCGATGAGCTTCAGCCTCGACAACCTGGACATCAGCGCGGACGGCACGGTCGACACGCTGACCGACGAGCTGGACATGGCCGCGAAACTCACCTTCCAGAACGATCCGACCCTGCACAGCTTCGACATTCCCGACGCCCTGCGCGGCGTGCCCATACCCGTGCGCTGCATCGGCAGCGTCAGCACCCCAGACTGCGGCCTCGACCGCAACGCCGCCCAGCGCCTGATCGGCGAGGTCGTCCGCAAGAACGCGGGTTCGAAGCTGGAATCCCTGGTCGGCGACAAGCTGGGCGACGACGCGAAGAAAGCGCTGCGGGGCCTGGGTTCGCTGTTCGGCGGCAAGAAGGACGACAACTGAGCCGCAGCCAGCCGCGACCGCCATGAACAGCAGCGCCCAGACGATCGCCGGCGAGCACAGCTTCGCGGACCGCCTGCTCGCCTGGTACGAGGTCGCGGGTCGCAAGGACCTGCCCTGGCAGCACCTGCGCACGCCCTATCGCGTCTGGGTGTCCGAGATCATGCTGCAGCAGACACAGGTCACTACGGTGATCCCCTATTTCGAGCGCTTCATGGCGCGCTTTCCCGACCTCGAAGCGCTCGCCGCGGCCGAGCTCGACGAGGTGCTCGCTCTGTGGACCGGACTCGGCTACTACGCGCGGGCGCGCAACCTGCACCGCACCGCACAAACGGCCGTCAGCGAGCACGGCGGCCGTCTGCCGGAGGATCCTGAGGCGCTCGAGTCGCTGCCCGGCATCGGCCGCTCGACCGCCAACGCGATCGTCGCCCAGGCGCTGAACCGGCGCGCGCCGATTCTGGACGGCAACGTCAAGCGCGTGCTGGCCCGCCACGCCCTGGTCGAGGGCTTCCCTGGCAGCACCGCGGTGCAGCGGCGCATGTGGCTGGTGGCCGACGAATACACGCCCGCCACAGAGGCCGCCGACTACACCCAGGCCATCATGGATCTCGGCGCGACGCTGTGCGTGCGCCGCAAACCCCGCTGCGAGGCCTGCCCGGTGCACGCCGACTGCGGCGCGCGGCTCGCCGACCGGGTGAGCGAGCTGCCGACCCGCAAACCCAAGCGCGACAAACCCGTGCGCGCAGCCCGCATGTTTGTGATCCGCGACCCCGCCAACCGCGTGCTGCTGGAACAGCGGCCCGCCAAGGGCATCTGGGGCGGGCTCTGGAGCCCGCCGGAGCGCGAGGCGGACGAGCAGACCCGTGACGCGCTGCGAACCCTGGATCTGGTGCCGCTGAGCGAGGTCGTCGGCCCCGCCTTCCGCCACAGCTTCACCCACTATCATCTCGACATCACCCCGGTGTTCGTCGAGGTCGACCACCAGCCGCCGCGGGCAGCGGAGGCGGACGCCGCCACCTGCTGGTATGACCCCGCCGCACCCGATCGGGAGCTCGGACTGTCCGCCGTGGCTGTGAAGTTGCTGGGCGACGCCAGTACACTGCCGCTATGACCGATACTCAGAATTCAGCGGCCGAGCCGCGCACCGTGCTGTGCCGCAAGTACCGCGAGGTGCTGCCGGGCCTCGCCAAGCCCCCCATGCCGGGCAAGGCCGGGGAGGACATCTACGCCGACGTATCGCTGCGCGCGTGGGAGGAATGGACCGCCCTGCAGACCCGCCTGATCAACGAGATGCAGCTCAACCTGCTCGACCGGGACACGCGCAAGTATCTGGCAGAGCAGATGCGGCGCTTCCTGGCCAACGAGGCGACGGACGAGGCGGAGGGCTTCGAGCCGGAGGCTGAGGGCTGAGGGCCAGGGGCTAAAACAGAAGCCTGGCTGAGGCTTCGCGAACGCCCTGTTTCAACCAGGCGGCAAGCGCTGGAAATAGATGCCTGCGGCCGTTGACGCTAGGGTGAGCGGCCGCTTTAATAGCCGGCCCTTCGGCCAGGTAGCTCAGTCGGTAGAGCAGTGGACTGAAAATCCTCGTGTCGGCAGTTCGATTCTGCCCCTGGCCACCAAGCAAAACAAAACTGCATCCTGTGTTTTCACCAGATCGAGCCCTAACGCCCGTGCTCCCACTTAGGATGAGAGGGATGGGCCTAGAGTAGCAACCTACCAGCCACTACTCGTGACTGTACTGTTGGCCGAAATCGAAGGGGCGGCCTTCTCCCCGCCCATAGGCGCGGAAACAGATTCACGGGTCTCTTTTTCACAGCCTCGGCCAAGGACACGCTCAAAACGTATCAAGGTTTGACATAGTTCCAAGTGATCGAAAACAGGCCAGTACAACGCTTACACTCGGTCTATCAATTGCCCGCAGTCCAGCGAAGAATAGGGCTAGTCATCTGGGCGCTTTAGTGCCCACTTGTCGGATATGTTCGAGCCGCCAACTTCGGTCCACCTCTGATCGAACTTAAGCGCCGTGGGGCCTTTCACCATCTTTCCAATACAGATCGCCTGCCCCAAGGACAACTTTCCGGAACTCCGAGCGAGTTCGGCGCTCGCCCCGTCGATTAAAGACTCGAGAATATCAATCTCACTAGCCGCATTCATCTTCATTATTATCAAGTTGCTACATTGGTGCAGAACTTGCTCACTCAGCTTAGACGGACTCTGGCTAAGAAGCATGAGGCAAGCTCCATATTTGCGGCCTTCCGCTGCGATCTCTTCGATAATCCTACGCGTGGAGTGCTGGATAGGATCAGTAACTTTAGACGGGCAAAGATTGTGAGCCTCATCAATAATGATAAACGTTGGGTTTTGCCGCCCCTTTTTTCTAGCAGACTCTTTTTTGATGTCTTCGTACAGTGAGTTTAGTACTGCCGAAGATACGAACGCCCTTTCATTAATGTTGGCATTGCGCAAATTCAGAACGGAAAATCTCGACTTCCTTTGCCGCCTTAGAGTTCTAGTTATCGATTTCTTCGACCAAATTTTGCTCTTCTCTAAACTCCTGTTCGTAATGCGATACTGAAGTCCTAGAGCCGCAACCGAAGACTGTTCCGACAGAGCCTTCAATAACTTCGCAGGCGTGTGAATAGCTTGGGCGCCTTTTCTGGACACGATACGCGCAAGCAGACTTACCTCTTCGGAATTCTGATCTCTATCAAGGCCAAGCAAGAGCGCCAATTCTTCTATCCCAAGCTCCGTCAAAGATATAGAAAGTGAGCCGTCATTTTTGTCGAATTTTCTAAACTCACCTCGTTTTCGCCTAGCTTTCCAGCTCTCCTGTAAAGCAGCGTACTCCTCAGGAGATATCTTAAGCTCGCAGAACTTGTTGTTGATTTCTTCCATCGGCCGTATCCGATCAAAATTTAGAAAGTCCGCGTTCGGATCGAAGACAACATATCTCGACTTGGTGTAACGGAAGAGCCTCTCCAAAATGATGCCAAACGAAAAAGACTTACCGGAACCAGATTGACCAAAGACTGCCGAATGTGCGCGCAAGCCAGTCGGATCCAACACCAGCTCAATCTGCTTTGAGGCCTTTTTGACACCAAGAAGCGTACCCGCAGCAATAGGCGCAAACGTATTTCGACTGTCAGGCAGTATCGAAAAGACGCTTTCCAGGAGGTCATCACTAGCGAATATGACCGGCTTACCGGAACAACCCGAAATAACAGCGTTCTCGTAAGGCTGACCATCAGCCAGCACCGCCGAAACGCTCACACCAATCTTCTTAGTCGCCCGGAACGGCTGTCCGATTCCACTAACTTGAGATGACTCTTCGCTTTCCACCTGACCAAGAATCTTTATCGTCGCGCCGGAGTGGTCGTCCCTATACGCTACCTCCAGAAGGTCTCGGTAACCTACTGGAGCCGCCCCCTCGGAAAGTTCAACGACTATAGATGCGGAGCTCTCGACGGCAACGACCGTTCCCAGCGAGGCACTTTTTTTCGTTGCGTGCAGAATGTCGACTGCCTCGGAGTCCTTGAGGCCTTTGAGCAATGCGGGCAACGTCGAATCTCTGATAACTTGGTATTCTGAGTCCTCTATGTTTGAGCGAACTCTTTCAGCTACAGCTTTCGACTGTTCAAGAAGCGGGAGAACAATCGACTCTGAATCCTCGTGGTCTTTGTTTGCTCGAGCGGCCAGCGTGTCCCGGATCTGCAAACTGACACGATGAGTTAGTTTTCGGTCGAGTTCGCGAAGCCGAGCGAGCAGATCGACGGCTTCCGTCCGGTTATCACGATTTCGTTCACCGCTAATATCGCGCGGTCTAGGAAGTAGGTGGGTCTGCACTAAGTCAACAAGAGAAGCATCTACCGTATCAAGTTGCACATGTAGGCTTGCGCTATACTCGATGAGACGAACTATAAAGGCTGACAGTTCGGAACGGAGATGTTCGTTAGCGTCAGGTGTATTCGGGGTTGTTTCCGTCATCGTGGACTACTCTTGCTCTCTCGTAGAGTTCGCGAATGATCCCAATGCGCTCACAAGTCCTCCTGACTTGATCTACCATTTCCATCAACTTCGGTATGTCAACAGTGCACGCGCTTGCGTACTCTTCCGAAGTTCCAGATCTGATTAGGCAAAGTAATCGCTCGGTGCGAGTAATCCGTGGCTCGATGGGGTATTCCTTGATTGGTGACAGTGCTTCGATTTCGCGCTGGTGAGTCAGCAAACCCAGTAACTCTCGAAGAGCAACAAAAGACGCCTGTCTATGGCGGATCTCCTCTACGGCCACCTTCCCACTGAGAGATACGGCTAGCCGTTCAATCGAGTTTCGGCGGTCACGGTCTACGCGCTCGAAGTCAGCTTCGCAGCCAAATGATCGCAGCTGTTCTACGTGTTCCGTGTAGTTCAACATCGTTTTTGCGGAGAGCTACCCCAATCTGGGCAGCAAAAGAACGGCGGGAAGGCTAAACGGCTACCCGAAAGCTGCGCTCGGCCTCAGATTCTGCTTGGCGTGCGATTCGCACCGACTCGTCCTGCATTAACTGGCGGGCTTGTTCCTGCACTTGTACCGGCAAGGCATTGAACCACTCCATGATTGCTGCATAGCGCTTTTTGCAGTCAGAAATCTCGGCGAATTGATCAATCTGTCCGATGATTTGGTCTAGCTGATCTCTGTTCATGTAGCATTTTCCTTGCTCTAGGTGCCCAGCACCAGCGTACCCTAACCTTTCGGATTTAGGTCTCGGTCCCCGGTGTTTTTTCTTTATTTTACAGCTGCTTAGGGACCCTTGCGCACGCGATGAGACCGCTCGCGCTGCTGCCCGCAGCGCCGCTTAGTCTATAAAAGCGCGTCAAAGTTCCGCAACACAAATCTCACGAATCGCGGATTGGTGGAACGCTATTCAGTGGTCCAACTAGCGTGATCTCTATGTTCTGTGGTTGCGAGAGAATATCTCCCACTCTTCATTGCGAAACCTCAGGCTTATTCCCGGATATCTAGCGCTAGCTGTAGGGCCATGAAAACTTCAGTCTTGACTAAGTCGTTCTCCCACCCGAATTTCAATCATACGCCCGCCTTTTAGTCCTACAATCTTATCAACTCACTTTCGTTTCGCTTCGCACAAAGATTCGATCCCGAGATTGCATACTTTCTTCGAGACGAAATGAAGGCGCAAGTTCAAACCCACGGGCCCCCACCGAGGGCATTAGCACGTATCACCGGAGCACGCACAAAGCGATGTCGATCAACAGCAAACGTCCTCTCTTAGGCCTTTCCGGACCACATAAAGAAGTCTCGAATGTACAGGCACTGCTTCATCAAGCGATCAAACATCGAGTTTAAGTGCGGGTGGCTGACACAAAAGTTGCTTCGCCCGCATCCTGCATTGCCGAAGGTCAGCAAGCACCTCGAGAGACACATAGCAGACACCACCGCATCCGATCGCCGCAGTTCACCCGGCCAACTGACTACCCCTAACCTCGCGCCCAGCGCTTTCTTCCCCGACGATCGCCAGCAGCGCTTCCGCAAGACGCGTCGCCGTCAACGGCTTTTCGAGCACCTGCACGAACAGAGAAGAAGCCGCCGACGCGGCGTCGAGTCCGAAGCCGGTGATCAGCACGATCGGCAAGTTAGGCGCGATGGCCTTCAGCTCACGCGCGAACTCGGTGCCGGTCATGTCTGGCATCGTCAGATCCGTCACCACCACATCGAAGCGGCGCCCGTCGCGAACGAGCTCCAGCCCGCGCGCGGCGCTGTCGACGGCAGTCACCTGAAAGTCGCGCCGCGTCAGAATCCGTTTAAAGACATCGATCAGCGCCGGCTCGTCATCAACCAGCAGCACCGAACGACCGCCGCCTTTGCCGACGGGAACGGGCAGCGTGGTGCCGCTCTCGGGCGCCTCGACCAGCGGCAGCTCCACCACAAACGCGCTGCCCGTTTTCTGCGCCACCAGATCGACCCGACCGCCGTGCGTACGCACCAGACCGTGGACAATCGACAGGCCGAGGCCGCTGCCCTTGTCGCTCTGCTTGGTCGTAAAGAACGGATCGAAGATACGGCCGCGTATCGCCGGATCCACGCCAGGGCCGTCGTCGCTGACAACGAGGCGCGCGACGCGACCCATGCCGTGCAGCGGTTCCGCATCGGCGACGATACCTTCCGCCGCGCCCTCCCCGTGGGGCTCGATCTCGCCTAGCTCGACGCGGATATGGCCGCGCCCGCCGACGGCGTCGACGGCGTTGGTGACCAGATTGATCAGCACCTGAGATAGCTGGCTGCCATCGCCGCGCACCCAGATCGGCTGCGTCGGCAGATCGACGGTCAGCCCAACCGTCGCGGGCAGCGATGCGCGCAGAAACTCGATCGTATCGCGCACGATACGATCCCAACGCTGCGACGCGTGGCCCTCGGTATGGCGGCGGCTAAACGCCAGTATCTGCCGGACCAGATCCTTCGATCGCAGCGAGGCGTCCAGCACTTTGCGCATGCCCTCGAACGATGGGTGGTCGCGGTCCAGCTCCTCGAGCGCCAGCTCGTTATAGCCGATGCTGGCGGCGAGAATGTTGTTGAAGTCATGCGCAATGCCGTGCGCGAGGCGGCCGATGGCGTCGAGCTTCTGCAGCTCCAGCACCTCGCGCTCCAGCGTCTTTTCATACTCCGCGCGCTCGCGCTCTTCGGTGACGTCCCGCAGGGTGCCGCGCACGATGCCGAGCCGCGAACCGACAGACACGGGCGGTGCCAACTCGTAGTGGAACACGCGCGGCTCGTCGTCATGCAGGGTCAGGTCGAGCGTCATCGGCTGGCCGTCGTCGATCACGCGATCGAGCGCCGCGCGCAGCGCTTGCGTCTCACCGAACAGTCGGATGTGCTCTTCGATCGGCTGGCGCTCGCCGGCGCCGCGCAGACCCAGCAGACGCGGCGTCTCACCGTCGAGCAAGACCTGCCGATAAGGCGGATGAATCTCGAAGCTGCCGACGCGCGCCATGAGCTGCGCGCGGCGCAGCGCCTGTTCGCGCTGCCGCGCCGAACGATTCTCACGGCGCAGCAGCCGCGCCAGAATCAACAGCATCACGACCAGGCCGATCACCAGCAACACCAGCCAGCGTGGCACGACGTTGTAGGCCAGCGGCTCGGTATCGAAGTCGCGGTAGGTCGCTGCAAAAATGTCCGCGGGCGAGTCGCTGATCGAGGCGTTGAACGGGCGCAGCACGGGCAGCCACTCGTTGCCGACCGCCAGTCGCGCGCCCTGGCGGCCGTCGAGCCGCACCGCGAGTTTCACGTCGTTGGCGTCGGCTCGATCGATCGTGCGCTCCGCGACGTATAAAAACTCGACCCACGCATCGACCATGCCCGACCGCAGCCGCCCGAGTGCCTCGTCCGCCGACTCGAGCGGCACTAGCCTGGCGGCACCCAGCTCATCAATCATGCCGCCCGTGCTGGCCGGATCATAGGCGATCGTTTTGCCCGCCAGCTCTTCTTTACCGGACCAAAACTCGGTGTCGGCGCGCGCAATAGCCACTACTGGAATCTCGAACATGGCGTCGCTCAGGTGCAGCGCGGTCACCGGTTCGTTGCGTATGGCGATGAAGCCGAGGCCGTCAAGCGCACCCGCGATCGCGTCGCTCTTCACCGCCCCCCAGTCGTCGCCGCCCGTAAACACGGGCGTCACGCCCGAGCGCTCCATGTGCCGCCGCACGATGCGCAGCGCCGGTCCGTCGAACACCCCGCGGTCCTGCACGACGAGGGGCTTCCAGGGGCTGGCGCCAAGCAGGATGGTGGGCCGGCTTTGCAGGTATGTCAGCGTCTTGCGATCCAGAGCGGGGCGTTCATCCGCGCGCAAAAACGCGGCGCGCGCGCCGAGCGGCAGCCAGCGTCGCTCTATCGCGGTGAGTTCGCGGTCCAGTTCGCTTGCGGCTCGATCGACCTCGTCGATCAGCTTTGAACCATTCAGCGCGAAGACGTGGGACCAGCGAAACCACAGCGGTACCGCGCGCTCGCCGATGCCGACCAGCGGCACCGCCGCCTGCTGCGAGCTCAGCAGCACGACGTCTGCGCGCCCGCCGCGCAGCGCCGCCAGCGCCTGTTCGGCGTGCAGGGTATCCAGACGCGCCGGTCGCCAGCGCTTCAGCGCCTGGCGGTCGCGCTCGCCCAGTCCGACCAGCGCCAGACGGCGGCCTTTCAACGCGGCGGCGTCCGCTACCGTGCGCCCGTCTTGGCGCGAGATGGCAGTCACGTAGCGACGGTGAACGGGCCGCGTAACCCGAAACCGATCATCACCGAAGTATTCCAGCGGGCCGGCCAGGTCGGCATCGCCCGCCAGTACCAGAGCGCGGCACTCAGGCCCCGTGTGACAGGGCACAAACTCGATCTTGGCCTGCGCCGCCTTGGCCAGCGCGTACCACCATTCGCGGAATAGACCAGCCCGCGGCCGGACGCCCAGCGACCGCGACGCGCGCGCGGGCGACGGCGGCAGCAGCGCCTGGGTCCGTTCGCTGGAGTCGTCGAAGGTCGGCAGGGCGATCCGCCAGACGCGCGCGTCCGGATCGGCGGCGGCCGGGAGCTGAAACAACACTTGCAACAAGAGGGCGCAGAGCACGACGGCAAGGGCCTGGCAACGCGCCGGGGCGATCGAACGGACAGGAACCAGGCGCAGCCCAGCCAGCGCCCACCAGCCAGGCGTCTTCCATGCATGTGGTGCGGGAAGGGGGCGCGGATCTCTCATACGGACTACAGACGCACGGCGCCAGCGATCAAAACCAAGATCGGATCTCCCAGCGAGGGCGTGAGCGCCCGTCGCAACCGAGAGGCTAATGACAGCTACTATACCCAATATACCCAAACGGTCGGACGGACCAACACCCCCTGCGCGCCCGCGCGGTGGCGGGGATATGCTTGGCCCTCAAGCGACGTTCCGGGAGCGCAGATGAGAGCCTTCAACCAGCCCGCCGCGGATGACTACGCGCTCATCTACCTGACGGACACCGACGAGCCGCTACCCGCCACGCCGAATCCGGCGACGCGCTACACCCACTTCAAAACCATCGCCCGGGGTGGCAAATCACTGATCCAGTCCTGCCACGACCGGCACCTGAAACGGGTGGTCTGCTACAAGCGCCTGCGACCCGAGTTTCAGGACGATCCCCTGGAGCAGCGCCGCCTGCTGCGCGAGGCCAGGGTCAGCGCCATGCTGCAGCACCCCAACACCGTGCCCACGTACGAACTCGGGCGCACCCGCAGCGGGCACTACTACTTCACCATGAAGCTGGTGCACGGCTATACGCTGCGCGAGGTGCTGGACTACCGCGAGCGCTACGATCTGGGCCAACTACTGGACGTGCTGATTCAGGTCGCCCAGGCACTCGATTACGCCCACAGTCACCGCGTGCTGCACCGCGATCTGAAGCCTGAGAACGTCCTGGTGGGGCCCTACGGCGAGGTACTGCTGCTCGACTGGGGCCTCGCCAAGGTGTGGGAAAAGGGCGCACGGGGCGCGGCCCCGCCCAACGACCCCACGGAAGACCAACCGCTCGTCGAGTCATCCACGCCGGACGATCAAAGCCTGACGGGCGCCGGCGCGCTGCAGGGGACGCCGGCCTACATGTCCCCCGAACAGATTCGGCGCGAGCCGGGGATCGACCACCGCGCCGACGTCTTTAGTCTGGGGGTGCTGCTATACGAGATCTTGGCCGGGTGCCCGCCTGTGCAGGGCGACAATCCTGGCGAGGTGACCCGCCGAATCGTCGAAGAAACGCCGATGCGTCCCTCTCGCCTGCTCGATCGCGGCGTCGGTGAAGCGCCGCCAGCCGCCGTCGAGGCCATCGCCATGCAGTGTCTGGAAAAGGAGCCGGCGCGGCGCATCCAGGGGTGCGCGGAACTGGTGCGACGGTTACAAGAAGTGCGCTGAAACCACAGAACGCACCACATTAAGGCACTTTTCCGCGCCTTGCGTCGCGGGCCGCACTATATCGGTGCACATCTAGGCGTGGGACGACCAACAATCGCATCCAGGGACGGGAATACATATTGCATCTGACCCCTACTCGTAGCCAAATTCACCACTGCTGCTAACAGGCCGTTCAGGCCAAACCGGCTAACCGGGGTGGCAACAAGGGGTGAAGGAAGGCGCCCCAGAAAACCAATAAGGGGCAACACCCCGGTCACAGGCCCGCCTCCATCGAGGGGCGCGGTCGTCAGCCGGTCGCACCCATACAAGCCCATAACCAGAAAAGACTGGAGGAGTACTGCAACCCATGAAATCCAAGCTCGAATACATCTGGCTGGATGGCTACAAGCCGACCCAAAGCCTGCGGAGCAAGACCCGCGTCGAATCTGACTTCGGCGGCACCCTCGAGGAGTGCCCGATGTGGTCGTTCGACGGCAGCTCGACGGAACAGGCCGACGGCAGCGACTCCGATTGCCTGCTGAAGCCCGTCGCGATCTTCCCCGATCCGGACCGCAAGAACGCCTACCTGGTCATGACCGAGGTGCTCAACGCCGACGGCACACCGCACGAATCCAACGGCCGCGCGACCATCGACGAGGCCGACGACGACGACGATTTCTGGTTCGGCTTCGAGCAGGAATACTTCCTGTGGGATCCAGATACCGACCGTCCGCCCGGCTTCCCGGCTGCTGGCTTCCCGCGCCCCCAGGGTCCCTACTACTGCTCGGTCGGCGGCATGAACGCCTACGGTCGTGAGGTCATCGAAGAGCACCTGGACCTGTGCCTGGCCGCCGGCATCAACGTCGAGGGCATCAACGCCGAGGTCGCCGCAGGCCAGTGGGAGTTTCAGGTCTTCGCCAAGGGCGCCAAGCGTGCCGGCGACGAGACCTGGGCCGCCCGCTATCTGCTGGAGCGGACCGCCGAGAAGCACGGCTATGCCATCGAGTGGCATCCGAAGCCCCTGGGCGACACCGACTGGAACGGCTCGGGCATGCACGCGAACTTCTCCAACGGCCCCATGCGCGAGTCGGGCAACGAAGAGACGTTCACCAAGGTCTGCGACGAGTTCGGCAAGAACATCGGCCGTCACATCAGCGTCTACGGCGCAGACAACGACCAGCGCCTGACCGGTGCGCACGAGACCCAGTCGATCGATACCTTCAGCTACGGCGTGTCCGACCGCGGTGCGTCGATTCGCATTCCGGTGGGCACGGTCGAAGACGGCTGGAAGGGCCGACTGGAAGATCGTCGTCCGGCATCGAACGCCGATCCGTACAAGGTCGCGGCAGCCATCGTGAAAACCACGAAGGAAGCCAACGTCGGCTAGCTCTTGATAGCCGGCGCTTTGCGCCGGCTTAGCAACCGCGTCCGCGGTTGCTCTCTTTATCGCCAGCGCCTCGCGCTGGCGGCGACTGCGTCCGCAGTCGCTTCCGCTTCTCTTTTTCGCCGGCGCTTCGCGCCGGCTTTGCAACCGCGTCCGCGGTTGCTTCCGCTCTCGCGGAAGTTCGGGGGCTACTTTGGCTGCTTGTTGTTGGTGAACTGGCGCTATCTTGGATCCTTCGATAGCGGAAGTTCGAGGGCGTTCAGGGCTGGAGGTGTTCGTCGACTAGGACTTCCAGGGCAACGGGGTTAGCTCGGCGTCACTCGGTACGATCGCGCCGTTCGGTGCAGCCTCCCACTCCTCTTCTGCTAACGCCTCCAAGGTCGCGATGCGTTCGCGCAGTCCCGGGTGAGTCGACAGAAATCCCACTACGCCGCCGTCGCCGTGCGTGTCCAGCAGCACCTCGAACAGATCGCTCGCGCCGCGCAGATGGCCGTACTCGGCCAGCACCAGCTCCGCCGCCAGCGCGTCAGCGGCGCGCTCCTGCGCGCGGCTGAACGTCATGATGGAACTGACGCCAAGCCAGTTGGCGATGCTGCCGATCACCGCGTTGTCCGCGAGGCCAATCAGCGCGCCCAGCGCGAGCGCAACCGTCAGCGCGCGGCCGTTGGCGACGATCGGGTGCCGCAGCTGTATGTGGGCGATCTCGTGGGCGACCAGCATCGCGAGCGCGTTTTCGTGCGGTACGCGATCAACCAGGCCGCGATAGAACACCACGTGCCCGCCCAGCGTCGCGAACGCGTTCTCGGTGGCGCCGACGTCATAGTGGGCAACCACCGGCACGCGCTCCGCAGCGTCGAGGTGGCGCACGAGCCGCGCTGCGAGTCCCTGGATATAGGCCTCGCGTGCCTGTTCGTCCGCCGTCTTGGGTTGCGCGATCGCGCTAACAACGCTGCCGCTCAGGCGCTGTTCGACGCTGAACGGTACAAACTGCGCCAGCCACTGGGCGGACCAGGTGAGCAGCAGCAGCGTCGCCAGCACCAACCCGCCAAAGCCGAGCAGCAGCGTGAAGAACTCACGCAGCGGGTTTTCAGCAGTGACATTGATGCCCTCGGGCTGGCGCGGATTCTCGAAGCTCACGCGCCGCCGGCGGCTGCGTCCGTCGCGGCACCGGCAACGCTCGACAGACCGACCGCGGTACCGAACGCCAGCACCTCGACGCTGCCGATGCTGTCACCGCGACCCTGCGAAATGCTGGACGTTTCGACGCGCGCGTTGACGACGCAGCCCGCGCCCAGCCGCGCGGCCTCGTCTTTCATGCGTAGCAAGGCCTCGCGCCGCGCGCGTTCCAACAGCGATTCATAGCTGGTGATCCGGCCGCCGAAGATGCCGCGCAGACCGGCCAGCACGCGCTTGAAGTAGTCGACGGAGATCACCACGCTGCCGGTGACCAGCATGCCGCCGCCGACCGCCTCGGGCGGCAGCTCGCGGCCGTTGAAGACCAGGACGTCGCGCAGCTCTTCCTCGCGCCGGCGGATCGAAGCGAAGTGTCGGTTCTCGGCCGCGCGGCCGAAAAAGTAGCCGCAGCCGAGCAGCACCACAAACACGCCCAGTTCGATCATCGCTTAAGTCTCGAGCGGCTCGACGACGACCGCCGTGCCGTAGGCGAATAGCTCCGCGGCACCGGCCGTCACGGACGAAGTGGAGAAGCGAACGTTGACGACCGCGTTGGCGCCGATACCCTCGGCGTGCGCGACCATGCGCTCGACCGCCTCCCGCCGCGCCTCGGTTAACAGCTCGGTGTATGCCGTCAGCTCGCCGCCGAAGATGTTCTTCACGCTGGCCAGGATGTCCTTGCCCACGTGCTTGGCGCGTACCGTGTTGCCCTGCACCAGGCCCAGGTGACGCGTCACCCGCTGGCCCGGTATCTGCTCGATGTTGCTGATCTGCATTCGTCCCTGCCCGTCGTTGCTTACGCGGGACGCAGCCACGCCCGCGCTAGGTCTTCACCGTCCTGCCCGTTCTGGACGGGCACTGTCTGGTAACAGCGTAAAGCAGCAGCGAGTGCTTTGCAGCCCGGCGGTCTCAGGCCAGCAGGCTGCGCAGCATCCAGGCATTCTTTTCGTGTACCTGCATGCGCTGGGTTAGCAGATCGCAGGTCGGTTCGTCGCTAGCGCGATCGGCGGTTTCGAAGACGCTGCGCGCGGTGCGCACCACGGCTTCCTGACCCGCGACCAGGCGCTCGATCATCTGCGTGGCGGGCACCGGACCGGGTGGGTCTTCTGCGATCACGGTCAGCTCCGCGAAGTCGCGATAGCTGCCGGGTGCCGCGAGGCCCAGCGCGCGGATGCGCTCTGCGATCTCATCGACCGCTTGGGCAAGCTCTGTGTAGTGGGTCTCGAACAGGGTATGCAGCGTCGCGAACTGCGGACCCGTGACGTTCCAGTGATAGTTGTGAGTCTGCAGGTACAGGGTGTAGCTGTCTGCCAGCAACCGCGACAGACCCGCCGCGATGGCTTCCCGATCAGCCCGCTCGATGCCGATGTTGATGTCCATGTGTGCCTCCTATCGCCACGCATTGTTAATCAGTTGATGCGGACATTCTCGACGCAGAGGCTTGATATAGGAAATCGTTTGTTTTTCTTATTCGGATAGATTTTGTTTATCAATCAGCGCCGATCGAAGAACACGTGCTCCTTCGCGAGCCACATCGCCGAGCGCCCAAAGTCGATGAAGTTGCGCTCATCCTCGTAGGCCGCCTTCGCCGCGGCCTGACGCTCCGGCGTCGCGACACCGAGCGCCGCGCGATCGAACCACAGCTCGGCGTGGCCGAGATAGGGCGCCTTGCAGCCGCGCGACTTGCGCAGGGGCGCATCCAGCGGCTCGTCCAGCGCGCGGTGCACCTGCACGTAACGCAGCACGCCCTGTGCCGGCGTGTGCCGCCGGATGATCGGACCGTGATGCGTGCGCCAGTAGGTCTGGGCATCGGCGTCGTCGCGCCCCTCGGGCGCGCGCAGCGGGTAGTACAGCTTGACCAGTCCGCTGCGCGGCGCGGCGACCATGTTCTCCGGGGTCGGATTGACCTGCGGATATTCATAGCCCACCCAAACGGTCGAGTTCTCGAAGTCTATGAAGTTGCGTTCGTCTTCGACCAGCGCGCTGCCGGCCGCGCGCGCATCGCGATCTTCAAACGTCGCCGCAAAAGCCGCGCGAGACTCATAGTAGACCTCAGCAACGCCGTCGTAGGCAGGCTCCATCGCGCCGCGAGGGCCCGCGAGATCCGGGCTGTCTGCGAGTGTGTGTACCTGCACGTAGCGCATGAAGTTGAGCTTACGGCTGAAGCTTGCGACCAGCGGCCCGTGCTCGTGGCGCCAATAGTCGTAGAAGGCGTCGGCCGTCAGGTCCTGACGCCTGCGAATCAAAAAGGTCACGCGCAGCATGGGCTCTCCTCCCTTGGCTTCATGGCGAGTTACATCGTCGCGATCGAGCTTAGCAGGAGAACGCATCGCCCTGCGTCACCCGGCCATCGCGTGACCAGACGCACAGACGAACCGGGTCCGCCGTCACAGCCCGATCCAGCCGGCCTCTTTAAACCCGGGCAGGCGGTCGACAAGGAACAGACCCAGCGAGAGTTTCATCATGCAGCCGGCCGTTTTACTTCTGCGCTATCTGACCACACTGACCCTGCTGGGCGCGTTGGCCGCGAGCGCGATGGCGGCCGACGCGGTGAAGCCTGCGGCGCCCGAGCCCGCCGCATCCGCGCCCCAGCCCGAAGCATCCGCGGCGCAGCAGGGCGCGGCCGACCAGGACATCGCCGCGAAGCGCGCCGGCGACACGTCGACGGCGGTCACCAACGCCGTCAGCGAGGGCGACATCATCCCGGACGCCGTCTACTACTACCCGATACCACCGCAGAATCGCGTGCGGATCACCGAAGAGGACTATCAGGACAAGTACAAGGCGCTCGCGGGCCTGCCGGGCGCCTACTTCGATCTGTCGAACGTCGAGAGCTTCACGAAAAAGTGGGACTCGCCCCTGCCTTTTGTGCTGTACAACGAGATCAAGAAGCGCCTCGACACGGTGGGCTTTCGGATGCTGACCGAGGAGGAGTCGCTCCTGACACCAGGCCAGCCGCGCGTCGACATCTGGCCCAGCTTCAAGCCGAGCTGCTGCAGCATCGGCTTCTGGGCGAGCATGACCGAGGGCTCGAAGCTCATGCGCGCGCCCGAGCACAACTATCGCTTCGGCACCTGGGGCGGCGGCTCGAACTTCCTGCAGGGCGAGGATGGCAACGAGTGTCCGCATAAGGGCGAATGGCTGGCCGACGAACTGATGAAGAAGTTCGACGGCCTGGTCGCCGACCTGGAGAAGGCGAAAGCGTTCGCCGCCGAGGTCGCGCAGACCGAGACACCGGCGGCCGAGCCCGAGGCGGCACCCTCGGAGCCGGTCGTCGAGGCCGCGCCACCCGAGACCGAGCCGGCGATACCCGAATGCAACACCGCGCTGCGCCTGTACGTGCAGATCTTTCCGTCGAACCGCCACCGGCTGGACGCGCGTGCTCGCGGAATATTCGACGAACTGGCGCGCGCGATGCTCGAATGCAAAACCTACGTCTATCTGATCGAGACCCACTCTGACACTCGCGGGACGGCGGCGCACAACCTCAAGCTGTCGCAGCGCAGATCGAAGGCGATCGCCGACTATCTCGTATCGAAGGGCATACCGACCAATCGCTTCAAGCTGCGCTACTACGGCGAGACGCGGCCCGTCAGCTTCGGTCGCAGCGCGCTCGACCACTCGTCGAACCGGCGCGTGGTGGTTACGCCGTTTAAGCGCGATAAGAAATAGCCCCGACGCCCGCTGCCAAACGTTTGCGGCGTAAGGAAACCGTTGTGGCAGAATAGCGCGCCCGCGCAGCCAGCCAAGAACCTGCCATGGCGCAAATCGTCGTTCGCGGCCTCGAAAAACGCTTTCGTGTCGCCCGCCGGCGCCGCGGGCTGAGCGGCGCCCTGACCGGTCTGGTGCGCCCCGACTATCGCGACGTCGTGGCCCTGCGCGACATGAGCTTCGACATCGAGGCGGGCGAGCTGGTCGGCTACATCGGCCCCAACGGCGCGGGCAAATCGACCAGCATCAAGATCCTGTCGGGCATTCTGGTGCCGAGCGCCGGCGAGTGCACCGTCGCCGGCCGCGTCCCCTGGCGCGATCGCGTCGCCCACGTCGGCGACATCGGCGTCGTCTTCGGTCAGCGCACCCAGCTCTGGTGGGACCTGCCGGTGATCGAATCCTTCGCGCTGCTGCGCGACGTCTATCGCATTCCAGCGGCGCGCTACCGGCGCTCCAGCGAAGAGCTGATCGAACTGCTCGATCTCGAGCCGCTGCTCGACACGCCGGTTCGACAGCTAAGTCTCGGCCAGCGCATGCGGACGGATCTCGCCGCCTCGCTGCTGCACGAGCCACGCATCCTGTTTCTCGACGAGCCGACGATCGGGCTCGACGCCGCCTCTAAGCTTGCGATGCGCGACTTCGTCTCGCGCCTGAATCGCGAGCGCGGCGTCACGGTGCTGTTGACCACCCACGACATGGACGACGTCGAGGCGCTGTGTCGCCGGCTCCTGATCATCAACCACGGCACGCTGGTCATCGACAGCACGATTGATGCTCTGCGCGAACGCTACGGCAACGAGCGCCGCGTCACCGTCGAGTTCGCGCAGGAGCCGCAGCTAGCGGCAAGCCACGCGGCACAGGTGCGCGAGACGGGCGCGCGACGCCGCGTGTTCGCGATCAGCGCCGATCTGCCGGCCTTCCTGAGCGAACTGACCGCGAACTATCCCGTGCGCGACCTAACGGTCGAGAGCGCGCCGATCGAGGAGTTGATCAGCGAGGTTTATGCGGCGGGCTCGACCCCGGGCGAGAGGGTACGCGAGTGAGCGCCTATCTCGCCGTCGTCGCGATGCGCTACCAGATGCTGCTGCAGTATCGCGCGGCGGCGTTGGCGGGCTTCGTCACCCAGTTCTTCTGGGGGGCGATCAAGCTGATGGTGCTGGCGGCGTTTCTGGCCGCCAGCAGCCGCGAGCAGCCGATGAGCTGGGCTGAGATCGTCGCCTACGTTTGGCTCGGCCAGGCCCTGCTCGGGCTGTTGCCCTGGAACGTCGATCCCGAGATACAGGAGAAATTCACCACCGGGGCGGTCGCCTACGAACTCCTGCGGCCGCTGGACCTGTATTTCTTCTGGTACGCCCGTACGCTCGCGTTTCGTATGGCCACCACGACCCTGCGCGCCATGCCGATGCTGGTCGTCGCGCTGTTCGTGCTGCCGCTGGTTGGCCTCGCCGAGTGGCAGCTCGCGCCGCCGCCGAGCTGGGCGAGCACCGTCTGGTTCTTCGCCTCGCTCGCGGCCACCGTGCTGCTCGCCACCGCATGCACGATGGTCATGCACATATCGCTGTACTGGACGATCTCCGGCCGCGGCATCACGGTCGCGGCCGGCGGCATCGTGCCGGTGCTGTGCGGGCTGACCGTGCCGCTGCCGCTGTTTCCCGACTGGGCGCAGACGTTTCTGTACTGGCAACCGCTGCGCGGACTGGCGGATACGCCGTTTCGCATCTACAGCGGCCACATCGCCCCGGCCGAGGCGGCGCCCGAGATCGCCCTGCAGCTCGCGTGGACGGTCGTGATTGTGCTGTGCGGCCGGGCGCTGCTGCGTCGCGCGCAGCGCTCATTGGTGGTGCAGGGTGGCTAAGGATCTACCCGCGACAGAGGCGTCAGGGATGTCGGGCCTGCGCCTGTACCTGCGCTATCTCGGCGTGTCGATACGCAGTCAGATGCAGTATCGCGCCTCCTTTTTCGCGGCTTCCCTCGGCACGTTCATCGTCACCGGCGTCGAGGCCGTCGGCATCTGGGCGCTGTTCGAGCGCTTCGGACACCTGACCCAATGGACGCTGTCCCAGGTGGCGCTCTTCTACGGCCTGGTAAACATCGCGTTCGCGTTCACCGACGCGCTCGCCCGCGGCTTCGACCTGTTCGGCGCGCAATTCGTCAAGACCGGCAACTTCGACCGTCTGCTGGTGCGGCCGCGCTCGACCTTTCTGCAGCTCGCCGGACACGAGTTCACGCTGTATCGCGTCGGCCGGCTGACGATGGGCGTGCTGGTGCTGGCCTACGCGCTGGCGACACTGGATCTGTCGTGGGGCATCGCCGAGTTTGCGGTGTTTCTGTTTGCGCTGGTCGGCGCCTTCCTGTTTTTTTACGGGCTCATCGTGATCCAGGCGACGATCTCGTTCTGGACCACCGAGTCGCTCGAGATCATGAACGCGCTGACCTACGGTGGCGTCGAGACGGCGCAGTATCCGCTGGCGATCTACCGCGAGGGCTTTCGCCGCTTCTTCACCTACGCGGTGCCGCTCGGCTGCGTCAGCTACTTCCCCATGGTCTATGTGCTCGGCATCGACGATCCGTTGGGATCCTCGCGGCTGTTTCAGGCGGCCTCGCCCCTCGCCGGATTCTTGTTCTTCGGACTGACCCTGCTGTTCTGGCGCTTCGGTCTCAGGCGCTACGCCTCGACCGGCTCCTAGCGCGGCGGCGGTAGCGCAATCCAGGTTCACTCCGCATCGGCCTCAGCCTCGGTCCACACGTAGCCCGCACCCTCGAGTTCCAGCCGCGTCCAGTGGTGATCCGGAACCCGCGCGAGCGCCCGACCGAGAGCCGCGCGCGCGGCCACGTCATCTCCCAGCAGCCGGTGCGCGCGCGCCAGCCAGTTCAGCACGTCGACCTGCGCCCACTCACCGCCCGCGCACAGCGGCGTGTCGCGTTCGGCGGGTTGCAGAGTATCCAGGGCGAGCTGCGCGTTGCCGCCCAGAATCCGCGGTGCGACCACCCGCGCCGTCCCGCGGATCAGCGCGACGCGCGGATTGTCCGGATCCAGCTTTTCGGCGCGCTGCAGGCGTCGCAGGCCGCGCCAGCCGGCAGAGAGGAGCTTCCAGCGATCCACCAGCAACGCCTGACCGTCGAGCATGGCGCCAAGCAGCAGCAGCTCGACCTCGTCGTCGGCCTCGCGCAGCCCGGCGCGCACCGCCTGCTGACCGACCTTGAGAACGCCGCGCGCCTTCCGGCGCTCGCGCAGCGGGATGTAGATGGCCGCCAGGCGAAACGCGCGCTGCGCCCGCCAGCGCAGTTCGCTCGGCTGCAGCGCCTCGAGTTCTGTCACCCGATTAGCCGCGAACGCGCGTTCGATGGCGAGGCATTCGGCGTCCAGAGTTAGTGCCGCACGGTCGGGGATGTCGGCGCTGTCCTGCCCGGCATGAGCGCAGCAGGCTAAACCAAGCAACAATGGCGCGAGAACCGAAACCAGCCTGCGATCAGAACCAATTTTACCGGCTGACGTCCAAGCGATACGCCGCGTGCGCAGGCCGCGAAAATACGCCGCGCAGATTCGCCGCACAGATTCGCAGAGCAAAGGGCGCCACGGATTGTTCATGAGACAGGCTCTACCCACTTTGAAGACCGGATCGGTCGCCGGTGCAACGGCATCGGATCAGCAGTGCACGCCCACCGCGACGATCGCAGCCATCGTACCGACGCTCAACGAGGAGCGCGTGATCGAGCGCTGCCTCGACGAACTGCTGGCGAGTCCGCACATCAGCCAGTGCATCGTTTGCGACGGCGGCAGCAGCGACGCGACCCCGGCCATCGTCCGGCGCTGCGGCGATCCTCGCGTGCGGCTGCTGACCGGCCCAAAGGGACGCGGGCCCCAGATGAATCACGCGGCCGGCCGGACCGACGCGGATTGCCTGTTGTTCCATCACGCGGATTCCAGCCTCGATCGCGACGCGCTAACCGAACTCGCGTGCGCACTCG
>JBCCGT010000023.1:0-85875 GCA_039029135.1 Pseudomonadota bacterium
CCGTGCGGGTCAACGATGCGGTCATCGAGGCGCCCGTCGAACTCGGCGGTGAAGACGAGTTCTCCGTGGGTCAGACCCGCATGTTGTCTGTGAGGGTTCCGCCCCCCGGCAAATCGCTCGTCGCCGACCATACCAGCGGCAGCGGTCCGTCCGCATCCGTCGCTGCGAGCGCGAGCGCCAGCGTGTCGCCCTCGACGACGGTCTGCGGACCGATCGGGCTCAGCACAGGTACCTGGTTGACGCCGCCGCCAACGAGCGCGGCCGACTCCAGGCTAGCCCAGGCGTCGCCCGAGCCGTTCAGCGCCTCGAGCTCCCAATCGATCAGCAGCACAGCACCCGGTCCCGCAGCCGCATAGGTCAACTCAACCTCATAGGTGCGCTTGCCGCTGGTGCGCTCCATCACGACCTCAAACGGCGGCGCGCTGGCATCGTCCAGCTTCGCAGTAAATCGTGCGCGGGCCACCTTCAGGCCTACATAGAATTTCAGCGTCCGCGACGTCGTGTCTGCCGTAACGGGTACGCGTATTCCGCGGCCGACGTTGAAGATCTTCAGCCCGGTGCGGGTCTTGGTGATCGACGCGGCCAGATCACCGTCGCTCCAGGAGTAGCGCGCGGAGGTGCCGCCGCCAGGCTGCGGCGTGGCCCCGCCTAGCGGCTCGGCGCTACCGATCTGGGTCGCGACGCCCGCCTTGCGGTCGACGTCTGCTACTCCCAGCCGGCCCCAATGCGCCCAGTCTGTCGTGCCCTCCAGCGTCAGATCGACCGTACCGCTCCTGACGACCGCCTGACCGATGAGGGATCCGCCGCCAACGATCGTCTGCTCTTGCACGGTCACCAGCACGGTCTCGGCCGCCGTGGCGCCCTGGTCGTCGGTCGCCGTCACCGTCAGCGAGTAGGGCGTCGCCGCGGCATCGCCCACCATCGAGGGCCAGGTGATAGTCGCCGTGCCGTCGAGGTTATCGAGCAGCAGGTTGTCTCCGCCTGGCAGATCTGTCGTGTAGCTGAACATAGGCGCTGGGCCGTCGGCGTCGCTCGCGAGCAGGTTCAGGGTCAGCGTGTCTCCCTCGATGAGCGACTGATCGCCAATCGGATCCAGCGCCGGCGGCTGGTTGGTCGGCCCGCTCGCGCCGCCGCCAAAGAGCACGGCGGATTCGATGGAGACAAACGAGCTGTCGCTGGTCTCCTTGGTGTCCAAAACGTATTCGATGACGAGCTGTTGATCGTCGCTGGCGGCCGCATACACGAGCGTGAATTCGCGCGACGCTCTGCCGCCACTCGCAGCCTGGGCAAACGACAGCGGGGCCGCGCTGCCATCGGAAAGACTGACGGTTAGCGTTCCCGTGCCCTGGCGTATGCCCGCGTAGAGTCGCAGCGTCCGCTCCGCGACGCCTGCAGCGACGGTCAGCCGGATGCCGCCGCCAAGCTGTCGGTTGATCTGTCCGGTCTGGGTGTTCGTCGCGGTCGCGGTCGGGGTACCGCCGGTCCAGGAGTAGCCCGCGCGCGTTTTACCATCGCCCTCGAGGACCCCGCCGGCAATGGGCGCAAGCGGCCCGGTGATCTGCTCTGCGGCGCCGGCTTTGCGGTTGATATCGGTGGGAAGCAGCAGTGCCCAATGCACCCAGTCGTCGGGCTGGTCGGCGGTGAGGTCGATGGTGCCGGTCACGCCGACAACGGTACCGGTCAGGCTCGCAGCCCCTGCCGTCGCCGCGGCGAACATCGCGCAGACTGAAAGGACGGCGAGCAGCCACCGGCGCGCCGGACGCCGCCAGTCTCCCGACCGGCGAGCCATCGGCTTTACGCCGGGCGTCATCGACGCCGCGTACGCGTGTCGCCCAACAGCCGCGCCCGCTGAGCGCGGCGCCACTGACTCTCGCATCCGTTCACCCCGACAATTCGTCCAGAAAGTGTGCTTTGGCCGGCGCAGTCGTCTGCGCCAGGGGGCTGGCAGCGGTCCGTCTGGACCACCGGGCGGCGTACTCAGGGTCGCCTGCCGAAGCCAAGGGCAGGATAACGAGCGCTTACCTTATGGGTGTTAAGTGTTTGTAAGTGGTCGACTCACAAACCACTAAAAAAGGCGCCGCGCCCGAGAGCGCGAAGCCGCAGGCTGGGAGGAAACGCAGCGGCGCGAAGCAGCTACCAGGGCTGGTCGTGGTAGAAGTCCTCGAACACGCCCGCCGTGCGGGCGCGGACGATCTCGATGTCCTGCTCGGTGAGCGCCTGACGCCAGGCCCCGATCGTGGCCTGACTGTTCAGCTTCAGGGCCTTGTCCTTGCCCTCGGCGGCGTCAGGATTGGCGGCGTCGCTGTGCGCCGCGATCAGCTCGGCGGCCGCATCGGTCCAGGTCAGATCGAGCGCCTCGTAGAGTTCCTTGAACTGCTCAACGGGGGCCGCGGAGAGTTCTTCGTGGCGTCGAAACAGCCAGTCGCTGTGCTCATCGCGATAGCGGCGTATCGCGTGATGGTGCAGCTTCCAGGCCATAGAGGCGTGATCGATGACGTCGTACTCCTGATCGCGCATGCGCTCGAGCTCGGTGCGGTACTCCGCAAACAGATCGCGCATCAGCTCGTCCTGCGGCAGCGCCCAGCGAAACGGGCGCGAATTCCATTCCAGCCGATTGATGCTCGCGACGAACGATCCCGGGTGGCGAATCAGCACGAGCGCCTGCATGCCGAACTCCTGGCACAGCCAGGGCGCGGACATCAGCGCGATGGGATCCTTGAACAGCGTCGCCACCCCGGCGGCGCGACGGCTGGCGAACTGCTTGCGCTGCTTCAGCAGCTGACGCAGCTGACGCGGCCTGCGCACCCCGCGCAGAGCGTGCGCAACATCGAATCTGCCCTCGACGACGCGCTCGAGATCGTCGCGATACCGCGCAGCGTTGCCCGGATGGATATAGGTAAAGTGCCGCTCGAAGTGCAATCGCCCGAGTTCGTCCGCACCCGAGTGCGGGTTGAAGGGCTCGTGCACGTAGTGCAGCTCCGGCGCTGCCGCCAGCATGCGGCCGGTCCAGGTCGTGCCGGAGCGCGGCGAGCCGGTGACGAGCAGCGCAGGGCGCGACATCAGGACCGCGCCTCTTCGACGACGAGGATCTGATCCGCGGCGACGTCGGTGAGTTCCTGCACGACACCGCTCGGCCAGTGAATGCGAACCAGATCCGCGCGTTCCGCCGAACCCAGCCCGAAGTGCAGGCGCTGATGGTCCTGCGTGAAACGATGCACGCCGCCGTCCTGCAGGCGCGTCTGGGTGACGCCGCTAGCGACGACTTCGACCCGCGCACCTATGCCATCGCGATTCGACTGCTTGCCGCGCAGATCGAGCTGCAGATAGTGATTGTCGTTGCCCCGATTGCGATAAAACTGATGCGGCCCCATCTCAACGAACGGCGATGCCGGGTCGGAGCCGTTCGCCACGAACAGATCTAGGAAACCGTCGCGATCGAAGTCCGCGCTCGCGACCACATCGCCGCGACCTGCGCTGCTGCCCGGCGCGCCGCCAGCCTGATCCGCAAGGGTAAAGCCGCCCTGCCCGTCATTCAGTAGCAGTCGGTTGTCGCGATTACGCACGGACTCGGAGCACACCAGATAGAGATCCACGTCCATATCGTTGTCGAAATCGCCGGCCGTCACCGAGTGACACGCCGAGTGGCCGCCCGCGGGCGGCGGAATGCGCCTGCGCGAGAAGCCTTCGTCTCCGGCCAGGAACAGCGCATCGCGGCCGCGTTCGCGGAACGGCGGAAAGCCGTCACGCTCGATGTCCGTGATCGGCGCGGTCGAGGTAACGACCACGTCGACGAACTCGCCGCGCAGCTTGTTTGAGAAGTGCCAGCGACCGCTGTCTTCGTCGAAGGAGATCCCGTAGCCACCATCGGCCAGACGGCGCGTCTCGAGCCTGCCCAGTGCCTTCGCACGCTCAGGATCGAAGCGCAGCACGCGGGTAGACGGCGGGCTGCCTTCGGCGCCGAGCTTGAAGGCGGACAGCGGCACCCATTCCGGTGACAGACGAATGCGTACCGAGCCCTCAGTCTTAAAGCTGAAGCCCTTGCCCGCCTTCGGGTCGGTGCGCTTTTTGTATCCAAGCAGAGTCGCGTACAGCCGATTGGGTGCGATCAGCTCGACCTGGGACATGCGGTAGGCGCCCGCGGTGAGATACAGGTCCATGCGGCCATCGCCGTCGAAGTCCGCAATTGCGGTATCACCGACGTCTTCGAGCGGCGGCAAGTTCAGCTCACCGGTGATTTCCTCGAAGCGGCGCACTTTCTCAGGCTCGGCAGCACCTAGCTGGAACACACGCAGGGGCTGCGAAAAGTGCACGACTTCCTGATCGCCGTCACCGTTCAAGTCCGCCAACCGCGCGAAGCCGTGATGGGTCTTCGTCATGATCTGCTGTGGCGAGCGGGTGCTGCCGCGCAGCGCGTTACCGAACCACTGCCGGTAGTGCTTGAGGCGCCGGTCGTTGCGACGATCGTGAATCCCGCGATTAGCCGCCTTGAAGCCCTGGGGACGATTGATATAGAGCTGCGACGCCGGCTGGTCATCTTTACGCAGATTAGTGACAAACAGATCAAGTTGGCCGTCGTTGTCCGCATCAAACCATAACGGCGAGCGTGCCAGGCCAGGCCGCGCCAGACCGAACGCGGCGCCCGATTCCACCAGCCGGCCGGACTGATTGACGAACAGGTGGTTGGCGCCACAGCCCACGCACATCTGGCCTTCCTCTATCGTCGCCGCGACCACCTCGACCAGATCCTGATCGCCGTCGTTATCGAAGTCTGCCCAGGCGGCGCCATGCGCGTCGGCCTTCGCATCGGCGGTCCAGACTGAGGCCGCGACATCGCGCAGCTTCCGGCCGCCAACGTTGAGATACAGCGAGGGCGCTTCGTTGTGATTGCCGACCCAGAGATCCGGCCAGCCGTCGCCGTTGAGGTCGCCCCAGGCCGCGCCGTAGGTGGCACCGGTGTGCTCGACGCCGAGTGCACCGGTCGCGTCCTCGAATAGCGGGGCAGCAGCCGCCAGCGTGGCCCAGCCGGCCAGGGCACAAAGCCAGCCCAGGCGGGCGAAGCGTGAAAAACCGGCGCCTGATCCCGACACGTCGCTCATGCCTGCGGTACCTCCAGCAGCTTGCGCAGCCTCACCAGGGCGCGATCCTTCAGCGTGATGCGGCGACGCGCAAACTCTGCGCCCAGCCCGGAGGTCGCGTCGCTGAAGTCATAGCCCAGCGCCGCGAGCGGCTTCATGCCGCGAAATTCCTTATTGATGACGAGCTGCTGAGCAGCGCTTAGCTGCTCGCGCCACTTCTCGAGACTCGCGGTGTTCGGATTCGAGTAGTAGGTATCCTTGTCGTACCAGATTTCCTGAGAGTTGGTCGTAATCGCCGCCTCGCCGAGATGGCTCTGTTCCCCAGGCCGCAGCATCTGCTCGTCCCACGGCAGGCCGAGAAACTCACACAGGCGCCGACCTTCGCCTTCAGGGTCGTTGACCAGCCGTTCGTAAACCAGCACATAAACGCGATCCGGCGCTTTTTCTACCGCCCGAAAACCTGCGGCGAGACACTGCCGCACGAAGCGCACGCTGGCGGACACATCCTTCGTGAAGTAGGCGGGCTTTTCACCTTTCGCGACCGCCCGCTTGCCGACGCTCAGTTGCGACGCGACGGTGGCACGCGGGTCGCGAACGACGAACACAAAATAGGATTCCGGCAGCAGTTCCAGCAGCTCTGGGAACACGAGGACGTTCTCCGGCGTCTTCTCCGAGAGGCGCTGGGCGTCGTGGCGATCCGCAAAGGGCAGCAGGAAATTCAGGATCATGCCGCGAACCTGCGCATCGACCGCAGCCTGGTCGCAGAACAGCGTGATCCACTCTTTCGTCACCGAGATCGATAGCTTGCGCCGCAGATCAACGATGTCGCGCAGATGCAAAAACTCCGGTCCACCCAGCACGTCTGGGTGGGAGTCGAGCATGTTTTGGGCGAGCGTCGTACCCGAGCGGGGCGACCCGCCCAGAAAAATCAGCCGGGTCGGGTCCATGATCAGATAATTTCCACCTCGGGAATGGGCACGACGAAGCGGCCGCCCCAGTCCCGAATGTTCGCCATCTGGGCCATGATTTCGTCCTTCAGATTCCACGGCAGAATCAGCAAATAGTCGGGCTTGGCGACGTCGATGTGGCTCGGCGCGAAGATCGGAATGCGCGTCCCAGGAAGCAGATGGTCCTGCTTGTGTGGACTCAGGTCGACGGTGAAATCGATCAGGTCCGTGTAGGCGCCGCAGTAGTTCAGCAGCGTGTTGCCCTTGGCCGGCGCGCCGTAGGCGGCTACGGTTTTACCCGCCTGCTTCGCCTCGATCAGGAACGTCATGAGGGAGCGCTTGGTGTGGCGCACGCGCTCGGCAAAGGCATCGTACAGTTCGACGCCCTCGTAGCCGAGCGAACGTTCCCGCTCGCGAAGCTCATCTACCGCGCCGGTCACGGGATGTGCGTCGTTGTCGCTGTGACGCGCGAAAATGCGCAGCGAGCCGCCATGCGTCGGCAGCTCCTGCACATCGAAAATCGTCAGACCATGCTGCGCGAACACGCGCTCAACCGCCACCAGCGAAAAATAGGAGAAGTGTTCGTGGTAGATCGTATCGAACTGACAGTGTTCGACGAGCTGCTGCAGATGCGGAAACTCCATCGTGATGATGCCGGTACTCTTCAGATAGAGCTTCATGCCGGCAACGAAGTCGTTCAGGTCAGGCACGTGCGCAAGCACGTTGTTACCGAGCAACAGATCCGGCTGCCGGTCCGAGCCGAGCATGCGCGCGGTATCGGTCCCGAAGAAGCGAACCACGCTGGGGATGCCTTTCTTTTCGGCCTCTTTGGCGACGTTGCCCGCGGGCTCGATGCCGAGGACGGGCACGCCTGCTGACTTAAAGTACTGCAGCAGGTAGCCGTCGTTGCTGGCGATCTCGGCTACGAACGAGTTTTCGTTAAAACCGAAGCGATCGATCATGTGCTCCGTGTAGCGCTTCGCGTGCTCAAGCCAGGACTGCGAGAACGAAGAGAAATAGGCGTAGTCACTGAAGATGCCTTCCGACGTCTCGTAGGCCTCAAGCTGCACCAGCCAGCAGCTTTCGCAAACGTAGGCGTGCAGCGGATAGAACGGCTCCGCCGAACGCGTCTTGTCCAGCGGCACGTAGGAGTTTGCCATCGGCGACATGCCGAGATCGGCAAAGCTACGCTCTAACGGAGCCGCGCAAAAACGGCAGCAGCGATCGTGCGTGAGCAGTGCGTTCGGATTGGTTGCAAGGGATTCGGCCATGGCAATTCCTGCCTTTTTGTTACTTCAGTTACTTTGAGCTTGAGTGTCTTGTATTCGCGTTCTGCCGCGTCAGCGATCGATCTGGCGTTCGCATATGGGGACGATCGAGCGCCGCACGCGCGTCAGTCAGACCAGACCTTCCAGGGCGGCGACTCGCCGTCCCAGAGTTCCTGCAGCACCTGCTTGTCGCGCAGCGTGTCCATCGCTTGCCAGAAGCCATCGTGGCGCCAGGCATTGAGCTGACCCTCTCTCGCTAGACTCTCCAGCGGCTCGCGCTCCCAGACCGTGCGGTCACCTTCTATATAGTCGAGCACCGAGGGTTCGAGCACGAAGAACCCGCCGTTTATCCAGGCGCCGTCGCCTTTGGGTTTTTCCTGAAAGCTCGAGATCGACGGATCGTCCGCGCCGAGGCGAAACGCGCCAAAGCGGCCGCTCGGCTGCACGGCGGTCAGCGTCGCCTTCTTGCCCTGCTGTTTATGGAAGTCGATAGCCGCCCTGACATCGATCGAACCGACGCCATCGCCGTAGGTCAGACAGAACGTGTCGTCCAACAGATGACCGACGCGCTTGAGCCGCCCGCCCGTGAGGCTCTCGTTGCCGGTTTCGATACAGCTCACTCGCCAGGACTCGGAACGCGGGTTAACGAGCTCGACGGAGTTGTTGCCGAGGTCGAACACCGCGTCGGAATTTCGCAGGCAGTAATTAAGGAAGTACTCCTTGATCGTCTCACCTTTATAGCCAAGGCAGATCACGAAGTCGTTCAAGCCATGGCTGGCATAGATCTTCATGATGTGCCACAGGATCGGCTTGCCGCCGATCTCGACCATCGGCTTGGGGCGAATCGTCGTCTCTTCGGATAGCCGGGTGCCAAAACCCCCGGCGAGGATGACCACTTTCAAGCGTACTCACTCCCTGTCGTAGCTCGCGCCCGCGAAGGGCGCGATGGTATGCGCGCAGGCTCGCCCTGCGGCGGCGCAATGGAACTTGCTTTACGAAACATTCGCCCCGCCAGGCCAGCGCCTTTACACGCGCAGGCGGCGTATGGGCCGGTTTCAGCGAAGCATATCGACCGCGATCCGTGGCGGTCGGAATGGCATCACATCTTTGCACAATTGGACGAATATGATGATACAGTCGCTTAATTGGCAGGTTAGTTCTGCTAACTTGCCCAGCGCAGCCCGGACGGCTGTGCGCGGGGCGTGCGCCTCGTTCAGTTCCTCTTAAGTGTCCTTGGCCTCCCCGGCAGGACAGGCAAGAGACAGACCATAGCGGCGGCAGGAATGCGGCCGCCCAGCGCTGAGAGAGCGCTGTTGGCAGTGAGCTGACGAGAGCCATAAAGCGACGGTAAACACGAGAGCCTTCGGGCCGGATTCGCCGCCTACTCATCACGGATTATGCGTTAAGGCTGGCGCGCTGCTGCGCGCCGTTCAGTCGTGCCTGGTTCACAGCCCGGCGCGAATTTTTCATCACCTGAGTAACTACAGGGTAAATACTGTGAAAACCAACCAAGGACACCCCAGGTCGCGGTTTCACTGGCTGCTCTCTTCGGTCCTGCTTCTCGTCGGCACGAACGCCGGCGCGAATCTGGTCCCGAGCCCCAGTTTCGAAAACGCCAACGATTGGGACGTCGACACTAACCATCAGATCGTCAACTCCGACGCTCGCAGCGGATCCAAAGCGCTGCGACTGACGAGCACGGGCGAGTCCAAGAGCTACACCACCTGGTCGAAGAAGATCAGCGCAACCCAGGGCGAGGAGTTTCGGCTCAACGTCTTTGTAAAGGCGCGTAATCTTCAAGCCGGCCCCGGTCTCACACCGCTGGCCATGATGCGCTTCCGCGACGGCGGCGGCTTCGTGCTCAACCACGCCGGCAAGCGCACCGAAGGCTACCGCTGGCCGCCGTATCCCAACGGCGCCAACGGCACCTACGGGTACACCGATTCGAACATGGCGATCCGCTTCCAGATGACCGATAAGGGCGACGCCTTCGAAGTCGGCTTCCGGACGTGGTTTGACAACACCGCCGGCCTGACCTTCTTCGACGACGTCGAGGTCGTAAAGGTCGATTTCCCGCGCCGTGGCGGCCTCGTGCAAACGCTGCAGGCAGAAAACGCCAATCCGATCGTAAAGGGAGTCGTCAGCTCGACGGAAAACGAATACACCGGCACCGGCTACGTCGACGTGACGGGCAACAACGCCGAGCTCACCTGGAAAAACGTGCAGAGCAGCGGCGGCAATCGCATATTCTCGGTGCGCTACTCGCGTGAGGGGTTCGACCGGCCGATGACGCTGTTCATCAACGGCCAGCAGGTCGGCTCTGCGACCGCGCTGCCGACCGGCAGGCGCGGCGTATACGCCACATACGACTTCGAGGCCAACGTGCCGGCAGGCAACAACACCATCAAGCTGGTCGTCGGCAAAGGCGGCGGCCCGCTGGGTCAACCGCTGATCGACAAGATCACGGTGTTCGCGCTATCTGGCAGCAACCCACCGCCACCGCCGCCACCGCCGCCGGGCGGCGAACCGCCGGCCGCGCCGGCGAGCATCAGCGCCTCCGACGGCCAGTTCACCGACCGTGTACAGGTCGACTGGAGCGCGTCTAACGGCGCAACGCGCTACGAATTGCACCGCCGCAACGGTTCGGGCACCGGCAGCCTCGTGGCGGACACCGCGTCCACGAGCTATGCGGACAACAACGCAACGCCGCTGACGGCTTACGAATATCGGGCGCGCGCTTGCAACGACGACGGCTGCAGCGGCTATACCGCGTGGGAAGCCGGCAGCCGCGGCGACTCGGGCGGCGGCGGCAATCCGGGTGGCATGGGTTCGCTCAGCGGCACCATTGCGCCGTCGAGTGCCAACGCCAACCTAAGCGTGAACACGGCCGACTGGATCAAGCCCGGCGCGACGACCGTGCGCAAAGCCAACATGATGCAGATCTCTGCAATCAGCGGCCTGGGTGGCACCGAAGGCCTATCCTATACGTCTGCTCGCTACGGCCACTCCTGGCAGGGTGGTTCACCGAACGCGACAGGCAATAACTCCAAGACAGGCATTCGGGTCTTCAACGACAATCGCGGCCTGCAGTTCTCTGCACCGGCGAGCACGACGAACCGCACGCTGAAGATCTGGCTGACCGGTCGCGGCAAGGGCAGTTCGCCGTTCAGCGCCACGATCAGCGCAGAGCTCTCCGACGGCTCGGCATCCGTCTACAGCACCACGCTAGACGAACCCGGCACGAAGAAGTTCGGCCGCCTGATCACGCTCAGCTATGCCTCTGACGGTGGCAACGAGAATCTCGTCGTCAGCGTCATGAAGAATGGCGGCGCGTTCGTGGCGATCGATGCGATCACCCTCGAAGGCGGGGACGACGTGAATCAGCCGCCTTCGCTGAGCGTGCCGGCAATGGTCACGATCGTTGAAGGGGATCCGCTGCATATCGATCTGAGCGCCGACGACCCCGAAGGTGGCGCCGTCACCTTCAGCTACAGCCCGAGCAACGCGCTGCCGGGCAACGCGCCCAGCCTGACCGACGCCGGCAGCGGCGTGGCCGCCTTCGACTGGCAGAGCCAGCTCGGCGATGCGGGCGAATACACGGTGTCCTTCACGGCCATGGACGAGGACATGATGGCGACCACCCGCTCGGTGACGATCAAGGTCACGCCGGTCGGCGGCGCGGAGGGCTCGCTAAGCGCAAGCGCAACGGAAGTCACCGAGACCTTCATCGATCTCAGTGGTTCGTTCATCAAGTACGCGCCCACCAAAACGGTCGAAGAGGCCACCAACGCCGCTGGCGCCCAGCCCTTCAGTTCGATCATGCGGTTGGGACAGGCGCTGGGACCCCGATCGTCCAAGAGCCGCGCCCGCTACTCCTGGACCGGCGTACCGACCAACGGCAACCGAGTACGTGGCGGCGTTCGCGTATTCGATCCGATGCCCGTTGGCCTAGCGGTCGAAATCGATGCCGACGCTTCGCAGAATAGCGCTCGCGTCTACATCGGCGTTCAGGATGTCGTGGCGCGCGCGGTGGTATCGCTGTCTGATGGCAGCGCGCCGTCGCAGACAGTCGACATCGATAGGCGTGGCGGCACGATCCAGACCTACGCGCTCGATATCGACTATTCGGCCGCTGGCAGTGCGAAGGTCGTCGTGCAGCTGTACGTCCTCGAAGAAACCGACGACGACCTGATTGGCTGGGTTCAGTTCGAGGCTGCGCAGCAGTAGCCAACAACGCCGGCCGCAGCGCGCGGCCGGTAACCTAGTCG
Source organism: Pseudomonadota bacterium (assembly GCA_039029135.1). Classification (GTDB taxonomy): domain Bacteria; phylum Pseudomonadota; class Gammaproteobacteria; order Pseudomonadales; family Azotimanducaceae; genus JALZVT01. The sequence goes on from JBCCGT010000023.1 coordinate 11,559, forward strand.
CGAAGACCCGCGATGTTCGCATCGCGGGTCTTTTTTTTGCGCGGGCGTCGGCGCGTGTCCATCGCGTTCGTGTCGTCCTAGTCCCCCCTTCCCTTCTACTCCATCCCAATTTCACGCCACTCGCGTCGGTCTGATCGCGGCGTGCGGCTGCCGCACGAACAAGTGTTTACACCGCGAGGAGAGGCTATTCATGCGGCGTGCTGCGACGCACAGAACGTAGCCGAAGCCGATCACAGTCAGGCAGCGGCACGCCTTTTCTAAACGTCTGATCAGGTCGCAGCCGCACGCTCGTTTATCGATCAATTTCGCAAATCGTGCGTTTAGAAACGGGTGTTAACGAGAACCGTTCGTCGGGTGAGTCGCACCGAAAGTCTCACAATCTTTAACAAAAACGCAGCGCTTGCGAGATGATTTACGCAACTTAAATGTCTTATTTTAACAACCGGAAATCGACGCTCTTCCGCCTGCGGGCACGATCGCGAGGATTACAAAAGCGCCACAACACAACGACTGAACTTGTGAGGCCAGTCAATTTTGCTGATGAAGCGCTTCTATACCATCGCGACAAGAAAAAAGGACTCGAGTTTCGAAGACGAACACATTCCACAGATCCACTGCACCCCAATGAGCGGATTTGGACCGCGCCGAACTTCGGTTCGACGCGGTTTTCGCTGCAATTTTTGCAGCGAGGTCGGCGCGCGCCGACAAAGAAGTGTGTTCATAGACGTTCTCAAGTGAAAACGAAGCAAGCGCATTCGTAGTGAAGAAGTACACGAGAAGGACCCAGATCGTGAATCGCAAATCGCATTTCGCCGTTGCACTCAAGCTCTGCCTCATGGTCGGTTTCGGCCTGGGCGCAACGCAGGCTGCAGCAAACCTCATCAACGACCCGAGCTTTGAGGGCACCAACGCGAACTGGCAGCTGGTCGACGCGACCACGACGTTCGTGAGCAGCCCGGTCCGCACCGGATCGAAAGCTCTGTCGCTATTGCACACCGGCGACGGCGTGACGGCGAACACAAAAACGGTCTGGCAGGTCAACGCCGCCCAGGTCACGCCGGGGCAGGAATACACCTACTCCGTGTGGATCGAGGGCAGCGGCCTGACGGGCTCGTCCAGCGGCGGCCGAGCGCTTGCGGTCGTGCGCTGGAGAGACGCGAACGACGTGACCATCAAGACCTTCACCGGTCTCGTCGCGCAGGAGAGTTTTCGCTTCGCCAACTTCGGGACCTACAGCTACACCCAAGACAACATGGTGATGCACATCCAGGCGCCCGCGCGGGCGTTTTCGGTGGACATCGGCTTTCGTTCCTGGCGCGAGACCACGGGCGGCACGTCGTATTGGGACGACGTCTCACTGCTTCGCCGCACGCAGAATTTCAACAACCGCGGCGATCGCCTCGTCAGCTATGAGGCCGAGGACGCGGACATCATCACCAATTCGTCCGTGCTTTCGGACCACATCGACTACACGGGCACGGGCTACGTCGACGTTACCGACGATCAGGCGATCATCGAATGGAACAACGTCGGCCAGGGTACCGGTCGCACGATCGCCGTGCGTTTCAGCTGGGAAGGCAATCCGCGCCCGATAGCGCTCTTGATCAACGGCACGCAGGTCGACAGCGACACGCCGATCCCGACGGGCCGTCGCGGCACCTGGGCGTCGCATATCTTCACCAACGTCGATCTGCCGCTGACGAACAACACCGTCCGCCTGATCGTCGGCAAGACCGGCGAAGAAAAATCCCAGCCGATGATCGACAAGATCGACATCCACGACACGTCAAGCGGCGGCCCGGCGTCGGCGCCGCAGAACGTCTCCGCGAGCAACATGACCTTCAGCGATCGCGTCCAGCTCAACTGGGATCCGGTGATCGGCGCGAGCCGCTACGAGGTCTTCCGCTCGACCGTCTCGGGCAACATCGGCACCCTGTACGCGGGCGTCAACGGCCCCGAGTTTGCAGACACGGACGCGGCCGAGCAGGTCACGTATTACTACCAGGTCAAGGCCTGCAACAACGATGACGAGACGCTGCCGGGCACCTGTTCCGTGCTCAGCAGCCAGGTGTCGGGCGTGCGCGACGTCGACCCCTCGATCCTCACCGTCGTCAACGACAACATCTCGAACGGCACGACCGTCGACCTGACGGCGCTGGGTGCGTCCGACTGGCGCCACTGGGCGCTGTCGAGCGCCAGCACGTCGAACCGCAAGGCGACGCTGCCCGCGCCGATCATCCCCGACTTCACCACGATCGGCGGCGCCAATCCGCAGCTCTACACCGCCAGCCGCGCCGACTACACCTGGAGCGACGGCGTACCCACGGCGTCGGTCACCACATCGAACGGTCTGCGCATGGCGGACGAGGGCGTGGGCCTGCAGATGGTTCTGCCGGCGGACCGCTCGCCGCGCACGCTCGTGATGTACGTCGGCGTCGACGCGAGCTCAGGCCGCTTCACCGCGACGCTATCCGACAACAGCAAGCCCGCGGTGATCGAGACGATCACCCAGGCGAGCGGCAAGCGCACGCGACGCCTGACGATCAACTATGCCGCTGCATCCGCGGGTCAGACGCTGACCGTTTCATACGTCAAGCTGGACAACAGCGGCGGCATCTACTGGGACGCTGCGACGATCGACGTACCGAACGTCGCGCCCGTATGGACCAGCATCCCGACCCAGACGGTTACCGAGGGCGCGAGCATCAGCGTTCCCTTCACGGCGACCGACAACGACGGCCCCAGCCCGATCACGATCACGCAGACCAACACGCTGCCGGGTTCGCCGACGAATATCCTGACCGATAACGGCAACGGCACCGGTTCGATCAACTGGACCTCCGGTATCACCGACGCGACCAACTCGCCGTACACGGTGACGCTGACCGCAACCGACGGCGCGGGCGCCTCGGACAGCACGACGTTCAGCATCAACGTGCAGCCGAACGCCGCGCCGGTGATCACGCCAATCAGCGACGTCATCGTCGTCGACGACGGCACGGTCAACGTCGGCGTCACCGCGACCGACAGCGACGGTCCCGCGCCGATCACGCTGAGCCAGGCCAACAACATCCCGGGCAATCCGAACATCCTGATCGACCTGCCGCCGGTCGGCGACGGCGACGCGACCATCGCCTGGAGCCCCAACGGCGTGGTTCCGCCGGGCACCTATCAGGTCACGGTTACCGCGACGGACGGCGACGGCGCCGCCAGCTCGACCCAGTTCAACATCCAGGTAGTGGCCAGCGCGCCGCCGGTCCTGAACCCCATTGGCGACCAGTCGGTGATCGAACAGCGCGTGCTCACCGTGCCGCTGTCGGCCAGCGACAGCGACAGCGCGCCGCCGCTCACCTTCAGCGCGACCAGCAACCTGCCGGGCAATCCGAGTCTCATCACGAGCACCGGACCAGCAACGGCGAATCTGATCTACACCCCGAACCAGGGTGACGTGGGCGTCTTCTCGGTCACCGTGACGGTGACCGATACCGACAACACGCCGACCAGCGAGACCTTCTCGATCACGGTGAATCCCAATCAGTCGCCCTCGCTGACCGCGATTCCGCCGCAGACCGCGGTTGAGAATCAGGAGCTGAGCATCGCGCTGTCCGCAAACGATCCGGACGGACCGCTGCCCATCGTGCTGAGCGAGACCAACGCGCTGCCCGGCAGCGCCACCATCGACGATGGCGGCAGCGGCACAGGCACCTTCCGCTACACCCCCGCAGTAGGCGAAAGCGCCGGCGGGCCGTACAGCGTGACCATCACCGCGACGGACGACGACGGCGCGACGGACACCACCTCGTTCACGATCAACGTGATCCCGAACGAGGCGCCGACCCTCACCGCCATCGGTCCTCAGACCGTGCGCGAACAGTCTGCGCTGATCATCAACCTGCAGGCGACCGATGCGACCGGACCGAATCCGCTGACGCTGACGCAGACCAACACCCTGCCCGGCACCCCCGGCGGGCTGATCAACGACATGGGCGACGGCACCGGCACGCTGACCTGGACACCGGCGGCGAACGACAGCAACAACTCGCCTTACACCATAACCGTGACCGCCACCGACGGCGAAGGCCTGACCGCGACGGAGACATTTGCAGTCACCGTCCTGCCGCAGGGCTTCGGCGGTACGTTGACGGGCACCGGCGGCACGCCGCCAGATCCCGTCAATCTGACGCTCGAGGGCACCACCGACTGGATCCACATGGGCCGCAACAGCGTTGCAAGCGAGATCAACCGCAAGAACAACGTGCCGCAGCTCATCACGCCGTTCGCCCCGTTCAACGACGCGAATCCGTTCGCCACGAACAACCGCAGCGACTACACCTGGACCGACGGCACGCCGACCGCGCAGGACACCAGCGACAACAAGGGCCTGCGGGTACTAACGATTAACAAGGGCTTCCAGTTCTCCGTACCGGCCGGCCTGTCCGATCGAACGCTGAAGGTCTACATCAGCGCCCAGGACGCCATCGGAGAGTTCCGCGCATCGCTATCCGATGCCAGCGCACCCGACTGGGTGAACAACATCACGGCGCCGAGCAGCCGCCAGCTACGCGTGTTTACGATCACGTACGCCGCGGGATTACCGGGGCAGACGCTGAATCTTGAGTTCGAGATGACCACCAGCAACGGTGGCTACATCGGCCTGGACGCGGCGGCGCTGGACTCGTCGAACGATACGCCGGTCTTCGCCACCATCAGCGACCAGATCGCCGTCGAGAATCAGCAGCTCACCTTCCCCGTGACCGCAACGGACTCGCTGCCGACGCCGAACGCCCTGACCATGACCGTGGCTTCCAACCTGCCCGGCAACCCGACCGTCCTGACGAACAACCAGAACGGCAGCGAAACCTTCAGCTACACCCCGGCGCCGGGTGACGCGGGCGTCTACAGCGTATCGATCACCGCGACCGACGCAGACGGCGAAGCCGCGGTAGAGAACTTCAACGTCACCGTTGCGGCCAACACGCCGCCGACGCTCGACCCGATCAGCGATCAGGCAAGCATTGAAGGCCAGGCGATCAGCGTCACGCTGACCGCGACCGATGTCGACGGTCCCGCGCCGCTGAATCTGTCGTTTACGAGTGACATGCCGGCGGGCAATCAGCCTTCGCTGACCGACGACGGTCTAGGCAACGGCACGCTGAGCTGGACGCCGCAATCGGGCGATACCAGCGGCAGCCCGTACACGGTGACGGTCACCGCGACCGACAGCGACAGCATCACCCCGCTGTCGGCAAGCCAGACCTTCCAGGTCACACTGACCGCCTCGACGCCGCCAGTGCTGGCACCGATTGGGGATCTGACGATCATCGAGAACCGGCCGCTGAACGTCGCCCTGTCCGCGACCGACACGGACGGCCCGCTGCCGCTGAACTTCAGCGACAGCAACGATATCGGCCAGTCACTGATCGCCAACGACAACAACGCGGGTTCCGCGAATCTGCAGTGGACGCCGCCTGTCGGCGCGTCCGCCAACAGCCCCTATACGCAGACGGTGACGATCTCCGACGCCGGGGGCACCACCGACAGCGAAACCATCAGCATCAACGTGCTGGCGAACACGCCGCCGACGCTGAATCCGATCGGCGATCAGAACGTGGTGCAGAACTCCACGCTGTTCCTGACGCTAGGCGCGACCGATCCGGACGGCCTGTTCCCGGTCACCTTCAGCCAGACCAACACGCTGCCGGGTTCCCCGAACATACTCACCGACAACAACAACGGCTCGGCGACGGTCATCTGGACCGCCGGCAGCAACGACGCCGCGAACGCGGGCAACCCGTTCTCGGTCACCGTCACGGTCACCGACAACGACGGCGCGACGGCCGTCGAAACGTTCACGGTTCGCGTGACCACGAGCCAGGCGCCGCAGCTCGCGCCTATCGGCAATCAAAACGCCGTCGAACAGATTCCGCTGGATCTCAGCTTCTCGGCCACCGATCCCGACACGACCGGTACGCTGGTCTACTCGATGGTGCACAACCTGCCGGGCACGCCGATCCTGAACGACATGGGTGACGGCACGGCAACCTTTAGCTGGGGCCCGCAGGTCGGCGACGCCGCAGGTGGTCCCTATCAGGTCACCATCACCGTGACGGACGACGGCGGCAACGGCACGGCCGATTCGGAGACGTTCACAGTCAACGTCGCGCCGAACACGTCGCCGGTGCTGGATCCGATCGGCCAGCAGACCGCGGTCGAGAACGTGACATTCACCATCGGCCTGACGGCATCCGACGACGGCACCAATCCGGTGACGTTCAGCCAGACCAACAATCTGCCGAACTCGCCCAACATCCTGACGGACAACGGGGACAACACGGCCACGCTCAGCTACATGCCGGGCCTGGACGAGAATCTCAATTCGCCCTACAGCGTGACGATTACGGTGACCGACGAGAACGGCACTCAGGACAGCGAGACGTTCTCCCTGTTCGTCGTTCGCGGTGGCCGCCTGACCGGCTCCGCGCTTACCGCGCCCGCCACCGTCGACCTGACCACTCAGGGTGTGGACGACTGGGTACACTTCGGCCTCGGCGGCGACAACGCCGTTAACCGCAAGTCGGGCGTACCTACGCAAATACCGCTGTGGTCCGCGATCAACGCCGCCACGCCGGTTACGGGCAGCGTCTCGGAGACCGACTACAGCTGGCTGGACGGCACGCCGCAGGGCAACGCGACCACCGACTTCACGATTCGCGTCTTTGAACAGGATCGCGGCTTCAGCTTGTCGCTGCCGGCTTCGCGCTCCGAGCGCATTGCGCGCATCTACGTCACCACGTCGAGTTCGGCAGGTGTCTTCAGCGCAACGCTCAGCGATTCGAGCGCGCCCCTGTTCACGACAACCATTCCTTCTGGTAGCCGCGAAACCCGCGAGATTACCCTGGTCTACCGCACCGGTTCCTCGAACCAGACGATCGATCTCACCTGGGTCAAGCAAGGCGCGGGCGGCTTCATCGCGCTCGATGCGATCACGCTCGAGAACCTCAACGCGGCGCCCGCTCTGCCGGCGATCGGCGATCAGACGCTGGTCGAAAACCAGGACTGGAGCGTCGCGCTGAACGCGACCGACAGCGACGGCCCCGCGCCGATCACGATCTCGCAGATCAACAATCTGCCGGGTCTGCCGGACATTCTCACCGACAACGGTGACGGTACGGGCAGCCTGGACTGGACGCCCGCCGTCGGCGACGCCGGCAACTACCAGATCACGCTGACCGTTCAGGATGGCGTGGGCGAGGCCGCCGTGCAGGTCATCGGCATCACGGTCAATGCCAACACGCCGCCGACGATCGATCCGATCGCCGACTTCGCGGCGCTCGAGACCGACTCGATCTCCGTCAACGTCACCGCGACGGACAGCGACGGGCCGATGCCCATCACGCTGACCATGACCAGCAACGATACGGCCGGTACGTTCACCGACAACGGCAGCGGCAACGGCGTGTTCAGCTGGAATCCGGTCGGCGGCGAGTCCGCGAACAGCCCCTTCACGGTGGAGATCACCGCGGAAGACGGCGACAACGCGACCAGCACCGAGACCTTCCAGATTTCGATGACGGCCAGCCTGCCGCCGACCCTGGATCCGATCGGTAACCAGACCGTGATCGAGGCGCGTACGCTCACCGTGCCCCTGACAGCGAGCGATCCCGAGAATACGGCGCTGACGTTCACCGACATCAGCGGCATCGGCAGCAGCATCATCGACAACAACGACAAGCTGCTGTGGACGCCCCCGCCCGGTTCCGCCGGGGTCTTCCCGATTACGGTGACGGTCACCGACGCGAGCGGTACGAGCGACAGCGAGACGTTCAACATCACCGTGCTGGCCGATCAGTCGCCGGTGCTCGCACCGATCGGCAATCAGTCCGCATTCGAGAATGCGCCGTTCATGGCGACGTTCAGCGCAACGGACCCGGACGGCTCCGTACCGGTGGTGTTCACGCAGTCGAACAACCTGCCGATCTCGGCTAGTCCGCAATTCACGGACAACAACGACAACACGGCGACGCTGGTTCTGAATGCGGTCGACGGCGATCAGGGCAACTACACGATGTCCGTGACCGTGCGCGACAGCTTCAACAACTTCGCGACCGAGACCTTCCAAGTCTCGATCACGCCGAGCCTGCCGCCCGTGTTCACGCCGATCCCGGATCAGACCGCGACGGAAGGCCAGAACATGGCCATCAGCGTGCTGGTGACGGACAGCGACGGCCCTGCCCCGCTGACCATCACGGAAACAAACACGCTGCCCGGCGCTCCGAGCATCCTCACCGACAACGGCGGCGGCAACGCGACGATCAACTGGATTCCCCAGCCGGGCGACTCCTTCGCAGGCCCGTACAGCGTCACGCTGACGGCCACCGACGGCGCGGGACAGAGCTCGACGGAGAGCTTCAACGTCGACGTCCGTCGCGACGGCATGCTGACGCTGACCCAGGTCGCGCAGGACGGCCAAACGATCAACCTGACCAACGAAGGCCCGACCGACTGGGTCCACTGGGGTCTGGGCGGCAACAGCGCCATCGATCGCAAGTCCGGCGTAACCGCGCAGATCAGTAACTTCACGATCATCGGCGACGCCAACCCGACGTCGAGCGGTGCGATCGATGCGGACTACGCCTGGAACGACGGCATTCCCAATGCTTTCGAAGGCGGCACCAGCACCGGTCTGCGCGTCTTCGACGCCGGCCGCGGCTTCCAGATCACCGCACCGGCCGGCCTGTCCGAGCGCACCCTGAAGCTGTATCTGGGTGTTCAGAAGACGACGGGTGTGGTGACGGCCAGCATCACCGACGGCAGCGTCGCCGACGCGACCATCAACCTGGAGCAGCCCTCCGGCAAGAGCAGCCGCGCGGTGACCATCGTCTATAAGGCGGGCACCAACAATCAGACGCTGACGGTGAGCTTCACCAAGCCCGGCAGCGGCGGCTGGATCGCCCTCGAGTCTGCGGCGCTCGTCGCAACGAACGCCGACCCGGTCATCCAGACCATTGCCGACCAGAACGCGATCGAAGGCAACAGCCTGACCGTCGCGCTGTCCGCGACGGACGATGGCCCGGCACCGCTGACCTGGACGCAGACGAACAATCTGCCGAATAACCCGGACATCACGCTGACGGACTTCGGCAGCGGTCAGGGCGAGATCGTCTACAACCCGCTGGTCGGCGACACGGGCACCTATCAGGTGACGGTGACCGCGACCGACGCGGCTCTGCAGTCGTCGAGCGAAACGTTCAACATCACAATCGGTGCGAACGTCGACCCGACCATCGTCCCCATCGACGATCAGGACGGCGTGGCTAACAACCAGCTCACCGTCAACGTGGCTGCGAACGACGTCGACGGACCGGGTGCGCCGGCGCTGACGCAGAACAACAATATTCCGGGCGATCCGGTGAGCCTCGTCGATAACGGCGACGGCACCGGTACGATCACCTGGACACCGGCTCCCGGCGATGCGGGTAACACCTACGCCATTACGCTGGTGGCCACCGACGGCGTCGGCAACACGGCGATCGAGACCTTCAGCATCACGGTCACGGCGAGCTTCGTGCCCGTCCTGAGTCCGATCCCGCCGCTGATGGTGATCGAGGACCGTCAGGTCACAGCACCCGTTTCGGCGACCGACGCGGACGGCAACGGCACGATCACGCTGAGCGAGAACAGCAGCACGATCGGCCAGTCGATCCTGACTGACAGCGGCAGCGGTGTGGGTATGCTGTCCTGGACGCCGCCCATCGGCGCGTCCGCCAACAGCCCATTCACGCTCAACGTCGTGGCGACCGACAACACAGGCGAAAGCGCGACACAGCCCGTGACCATTACGGTCGTGCCCAACCAGGCGCCCGTACTGGCTAGCATCGGCAACCTGAGCGCGACCGAGAACGTCGAGTCCGTCTTCACGTTCACCGCCACGGACGCCGACGGCATGGCGCCGCCGGTGCTCAGCGCGACCAACGTACCAGCAGGCGCTGTGTTCACGCCGAACAACGCCAACGGCACGGCCACCCTGACGTGGACGCCGGGCGTGGGCGAGAGCGGCACCTTCACGATGACCGTTACCGCGACGGACGGCGACGCCGCAACCGACAGCGAGACGTTCGACATCGTCGTCACCGCGAGCAACGCGCCGGTCATCGACCCGCTGGGCACGCTGGAGATGATTGAGACTCAGCTCTTCACGCTGACGGTCACGGCGACCGACGCCGACGGCCCGAATCCGCTGAGCTGGAACGCGACCGACACGCTGCCCGGCACGCTGACGTTCATCGACAACAACGACAACGCATCGGCGAGCCTGTCGTACACGCCGGCCGAGGGTGAAAACCTGAACGGTCCGTACGAGATCACCCTGACCGTCACCGACGGTTCGGGCGTCAGCGCCACCGAAACGGTGCCGGTGAACGTGAACCGCCTCGGCTTCCTTAACGGCGCGGCGGACACGACGCCGAGCAACGTCGACCTGACGGCGATCGGCATCGTCGACTGGACCCACTGGGGTCTCGGCGCCGGCAACAACATCGACCGCAAGGCGGGCGTGCCCGAGGCAATCTCCAACTGGAGCGGTCTCGGCGGCCTCGTGACGGCAACGACCCATTCGAACGTCGTCGCCAAGTACGGCTGGAGCGACGGCACGCCGCAGGGCAGCGCCAGCAACACCCGCACGGGTGCCAAGACGTTCACGATCGACCAGGGCTTCGAATTCACGGCCCCGGCCGGCCTGTCCGAGCGGCAGCTGCGCATCTATGTCTCAGGTAACAAGAATACCCGCGGCACCCTGAGCGCAACGCTGTCTGACGGCAGCGCGCCCGACTTCAGCGTCGAGCTGGTCGACACCAAGAAGTACTCGCGAGTCGTGACGCTGGCCTACAAGTCGAGCCAGCCGAACCAGACCCTCACCGTACGGTGGGTGAAGGACAACAGCACCGGCTGGATCACGCTGGACGGCGCGACTCTGCAGGAGTTCAACCAGGCGCCTGAAATCGCGACCCTCGCGGCGCAGACGGTGCTGGAAGGCAAGTCGATTTCCGTAGCCATTAGCGCGACCGATCTCGACGGACCGTCGCCGCTGGCCCTGAGTCAGACCAACGATCTGCCGACGGCGCCGACGCTGACCGACAACGGTGACGGCACGGGCACCTTGACCTGGACCGCCGGCATCGGTGATGCCGCGGGCAGCCCGTACACCGTCAACGTGACGGCGACCGACGCCGCGAGCAGCGCGACGACCGAACCGCTGGTCATCAACGTGGTCCCGGATCTGCCGCCGACGCTGACGTCCATACCGGACCAGCAGCTGTTCGAGCAGCAGGCCATCACGCTGAACCTGCTGGCGACCGATGACAGCATCGGCACGCCCTCGTTCACGATGACGAACAACCTGCCCGGATCGCCGATCCTGCAGGACAACGGCGACGGCTCCGCGATGTTTACCTGGACGGCGCCCGTGAACTCGCGCGACAACAGCCCGTACACGGTGACAATCACCGCGACGGACGACGCTGGCCAGACCACCGACGAGCAGTTTGCGGTCGGCGTTACCGCGAGCGCGCCGCCGGTGATCATGGCGATCGCCGATCAGGCCGTCGTCGCCGGTCGTTCGCTGGTCATTCCGGTGGTTGCGACCGATCCGGATGGCAACAACACGATCGCGCTCAGCGCATCGACGCTCGCGAACTTGGCGTTTACCGACAACGGCAACGGCATGGGTACCTTCACCTACATGCCAGTGCCTGGCGCGTCGAGCGGCAGCCCCTACTCCGTCACCGTCACGGCGACGGACACGGGCGGCGATACGGACACCGAATCGTTCCTGATCAACGTGGCAGAGAATCAGCTGCCGGTACTGGCACCGATCGGTAACCAGTCCGCATCCGAGAACGTCACCCTGACCCTGAACTTCAGCGCAACCGACGCCGACGGCATCGGCGGCGCCCAGCCGATGATCAGCGCGACGGGCGTGCCTGCGGGCGCCGTCTTCACGCCGGGCACCGGCAGTGCCAGCCTCGTGTGGGCACCCGCCGATGGTGACTCCGCTAACAGCCCGTACACCATGACGGTCACCGCGACCGATACCGACGGTGCCACGGCTAGCGAGACCTTCGACATCGCGGTCGCTCTGAGCGATGCGCCGGTACTGGCGCCGATCGGCAACCAGACGGCTGTCGAGGACAACGCGTGGACGGTGGCTCTAGCGGCGACCGACAGCGACGGCCCGAATCCGCTGACCTTCAGCGAGACGAACGACCTGCCCGGCAATCCGAGCATCCTCACGGACAACGGCGACGGCACCGCCAGTCTCGCGTTCACGCCGATGGCGGGCGACGCGACAGGCAGCCCGTACACGATCACCGTGACGGTCACCGACGGCGCGGGCGTCTCCGACGACGAGACCTTCACGCTGACGGTCAATCGCGAAGGCCTGATCCAGCACACCCAGGTGACTACGACCGACACGTTCGATCTGACGGTTCTTGGCGTACACGACTGGATCCGCTGGGCGCGCAGCTCGGCGACCGACGTCGACCGCAAGGACGGCGTGGTACCGCTGTTGAGCGGACTGACGCCGATCAACAATCCGACGCTGACCCGCACGACCGGTCCGAAGACGAAGTTCTCCTGGTCCGACGGCGCGCCGACGGCAAGCATCACGAACAATGATGCCGGCCTGCGCCACTTCCAGGCGGGACGCGGTGTGTCCTTCACGGCACCGGCGAGCCCAGGTCTGCGCGAGCTGAACCTGTTCATCAGTGTCCAGAGCGGCACGACGAACACCGTCACCGCGACCCTGTCTGATAACAGCACGGCGCCTGTCGTGATCAACGCGGATGGCGGCAGCGGCACGCAGAGCCGGCGCATCACCATCACCTATAAGTCGGCCACGCCGAACGCGACCCTCACGGTCGCCTTCGAGAAGACCGGCGGTGGCGGCAAGTGGATCAGCATCGAGGCGGCAACCCTGGAGGAATTCAACCAGGCGCCCACGATCGCGGCGATCCCTGATCAGACCGTTGTCGAGCAGCAGACGCTGAACCTCAACGTCATGGCGGCAGACGCCGACGGCCCCGCGCCGATCGTGCTGACTGAGAGCAATAGCCTGCCGGGTCTGACGGGCAGCATCCTGACCGACAACACCGACGGCAGCGGCGTGATCAGCTACACGCCGCAGCTCGGCGATGCGGCGAATTCGCCGTACACGGTCACGGTAACCGCGGCCGACGGTCTGGGCGTGTTCAACACCCTCAGCTTCAACGTCAACGTTGTGGTCAACCAGGCGCCGACGATCACGCAGGTCGCCGATCAGGCAGCCTTCGAGAACCAGCAGCTGACGGTCAACATCGCAACCAGCGATGCGGACGGTCCCGAGCCGACGGTCATCACCCATAGCGCACCGACGCTGCCGAACGCGGCGACGCTGAACGACATGGGTGACGGCACCGCCGTGTTCACCTGGACGCCGGCCACCGGCGCTAAGACCGGCAGCCCGTACCCGGTGACCATCACCGCGACCGATGATGACGGCGCATCGAGCACGATGACGTTCAACATCTCGGTGACCGGCAGCATTCCGCCGGTGCTCAACGCGATCGCGAACCAGAGCGTGGTCGAGGGCCGCACGATCATGGTGCCGATCACCGCGACCGACGCCGACGGCAACGCAACGCTATCCCTGAGCGCGAGCGCGACGCCGCAGCCCGGAGGCCTGTCCTTCAACGACATGAACAACGGCATGGGCACGCTGACGTACGTCGCCGCAGTGGGCGACAGTGCCAACAGCCCGATCGCCGTGACCGTTACGGCCACGGACACCGGTGGCGACAGCGACAGCAAGATGTTCAACATCGCCGTCAGCGCCAACCAGGTGCCGGTCATCGCCAACATCGGCAACCAGTCCGCCACCGAGAACGTGCCGTTCTCCGTTACGATCACGGCGTCGGATGCTGACGGCCTGATGGCGCCGAGCCTGGCCGCCAGCGGACTGCCCGCGGGCGCGAACTTCCAGGACAACGGCGGCGGTAGCGCCACCCTGAGCTGGACGCCGCAGGCGGACGACTCGCTCGCGAGCCCCTACACCGTGACGGTCACCGCCACGGATGATCTGGGCGCGACCGCGACGCAGCCGTTCGACATCGAAGTGACCACGAGCATGCCGCCGACCATCCCGACGATCGGGCCGCAGACGGCGATCGAGGGTCAGGCGTTCTCGCTGAACGTAACGGTTACCGATGCCGACGGCCCCGCGCCGCTGACGCTAACGGCGACCAACACGCTGCCGGGCAGCCCGTCGATCCTCACGGACAATGACAACGGCAACGGCGTGTTCGGCTTCACGCCGGCGGTCGGCGACTCGCTCACCTCGCCCTACAGCGTCACGCTGACGGCGACGGACGGTGCGGGCGCAGAGGCTACCGAGACCTTCCAGGTCAGCGTGGTACGTCAGGGCATGATCACGGTCGCCCAGGCCGCCTCTGCCGCGGATATCGACCTGAGCGTCGAGGGCCCGACCGACTGGATCCACTGGGCGGCGAACAACGCGACCCAGGTCAACCGAAAAGTCGGCGGCGGCGCCCTGATCAGCACCTGGACGCCTGTCGGCGCGCTCAGCTCGCCGAGCCGGCAGTCCGGCCTGGTCGCGGGCTACACGTGGGGCGATGGCGATCCGGTTGGCTCGATCAACAACGTCAACTCGGGCCTTAAGGCCACCACGGTCAGCCACGGCTTCGAGTACACGGCACCCGCCAACATCGGCAACCGTCGACTCAAGGTGTACGTGAGCGGACGCAACACGGACGGTCGCCTGACCGTGTCGCTGTCGGATAACAGCGCTCCGGTGTTCGTTGCGGACGTCACGCACAACAACAAGGAGTCGAACACGTTCACGATCGACTACAAGTCCAGTCTGCCGAACCAGACGCTGATCGTTCGCTGGGAGAAGACCGGCAGCGGCGGTTGGATCACCCTCGACGCGGCCGCGCTCGAGGTGACCAACAACGCGCCGTCGATCAACGTCATCGGTGACCAGACCGTTGTCGAGAACCGAACGCTGTCGCTGAACATTGCCGCCACGGACGCCGACGGTCCGCCGCAGCTCGTGCTCTCGCAGAGCAACAACCTGCCCGGCACGGCACCGACGTTCGTGGACAACACGGACGGCACGGCAACCTTCGACTGGACCGCGGGCGCGAGCCAGGCCGGCACCTACACGGTGACGGTCACGGCGGCCGACGGCGAGCTGGCGAGCACCAGCGAGATGTTCACGGTCACCGTGGTCGACAACGTCGAACCGACGATCGCAGCGGTCGGGAACCAGAACGCGCTCGAGCAGCAGGCGCTGACGTTCGACGTCTTCGCCAGCGACGTCGACAACTTCGCGCCGCTGAACTTCTCGCTCAGTGGTCCCGCCGGTGCAACCCTGACCAACAACAACGACGGTTCGGCCACGTTCTCCTGGACGCCGCCCGCCGGTGCGACGGCGAACGGACCGTTCTCCGCAACCGTCACGGTCGATGACGACAACGGCGGCACGGCGACCGAGACATTCCAGATCGGCGTCACCGAATCGGCACCGCCGGTGCTGGGCGCGATCGGCGCGCAGAGCGCAATCGAGGGCCGCGTGCTGACCTTCCCGCTGAGCGCGACCGACCCCGACGGTCCGCCGACGCTGGTGTTCTCCTTCGTCTCGACGCCGGCCCTGCCGGGCACGGCGCCGGTGCTGGGCGACGACGGCGAAGGCACGGGTTCGTTCACTTGGACGCCACCTGTGGGTAGCGCAGGCACGTACATGCTGACCTTCACCGTCGCAGACGACGACGGCATGGGCACGGCGGACACGGAGACGATCACGCTGACCGTCAGCCCGAACGCGCTGCCGGTCATCAACGCGCCGGTTACCGAGACCCTGTTCGAAACCGAGACGCTGACGGTTAACCTCACGGCGACCGACAGCGACGGCCCGATGCCGATCGCCATCACCGCGAGCGAAAACCTCCCGCGGGGCGCGACGTTCATGAACCCGTCGAGCGGTGTGGCTTCGCTGACCTGGGATTCTCAGCTCGGCGACGCCGGCACCTACACGGTGACGTTCACGGCGACGGACGGTCAGGGCGGTCAAAGCACCCAGAACCTGATCGTCACCGTCGAGGAATCGCAGGCGCCGACGATCACGCCGCCGGGCGATCAGAATGTGGTCGAGGGTCAGACGCTGAGCTTCGGCATCACGGCAACGGATCCCGACGGACCGGGACCGATCACGCTGACGCAGACCAACACGCTGCCCGGCAGCGCTGCCAGCTTCGTCGATAACACCGACGGCACCGGCACGCTGAGCTGGACGTCCGCTCTCGGTCAGGCATCGGATCAGGCCTACACGGTCACGTTCACCGCGACGGACGGCGTCGGCAAGCAGAGCTCGCTGATGGTCAACGTATTCGTCAACCGCGAAGGCGCGATATCCGGCCAGTCCGGGCTTGCGGCCAACTTCGTCGACCTGTCGGTCGTCGGTACGCGCGACTGGGCCAAGTGGGGCTTCCGCAACGTGCCGGACGTCGATCGCAAGGCCGGCGTAACGCCGCTGATCAGCAACTACGTGACGGTCAACGGCGCCCAGCCGACCCAGCACAGCGGCGGCCAGGACGCGCGCTATCTGTGGAACGACGGCACGCCGACTCAGTCGGCCGTGGACTCGCGATCGGCCCTGCGCGCCTTCAACAACGGCGTGGGCTTCGAGTTCACGGTGCCGGCCGGCATCGAGGAACAGGAGCTGAAGGTCTTCCTCGGCACCAAGTCCGCCACCGGCACGCTGACGGCGACGCTGTCCGATGGCAGCGCCGCGCCCTACAGCGTGGATCTGACCACCGGCGGCAAGCAGAGCCACGAGGTAACGATCACGTTCAAGGCCAGCACAGAGAACCAGACACTCACGGTGCGCTGGATCAAGACCAGCGGCAACGACTGGATCGCGCTCGAAGCGGCCGCGATGACGGGCGCGCCGAGCCTGCCCTTCGTCGAAACCTTCGACTCGGGCCTGGCACCGGGCTGGATCGTCAAGGACGAGTCCAACTCGGTCAGCAGCTGGAGCATCGCAACCGGTGAGTATCGCCAGGACAACTTCGTCGGCTTCAACGGCGACGCGGTCGACGGCGCCTACCATCGCGGCACGATCAGCTACTGGTCCGGCGGCATGGCGCTAAGCGAATACAGCCTGTCGGTACCGGTACGACCCGAGTCCGAAGACGGTCAGGACGTCGGCATCATGACCCGCGTCGACGCGGCTAACGACAGCTATCAGAGACTGTCGTTCAGCAGCGCGCGTGGCTTCATGCGCCTCGAGTCGAACGTCGCGGGCGTGTGGGAAACGCACGCTAGCAGCGCGCGCGGTCTGCCGACCGGCATGCAGGCAACCCTGGGTATGCAGGTGCAGGGCAGTCTGACCATCGCGACGCTGGACGGCGTCAAGCTGGCGGGCGCCTACCAGCCGAACCTCGGCAACGGCACCATCGGCCTGTACTCGCGTGACGACTTCGCGGTCGACTCCGTGACGATCAACGAACTGCCGACGGCACCGATGATCGCGTTCACCAACCCCATCGACTACAACGTGGTGGATACGGCGACGTTCAACGTCGGCGCGGTTGTGCTGAACATGCCGACGGGCGGCGTCGTGAGCATCGAAGTCACCGGCTTCGCCAACGCCTGTAGCGCACCGGTCCAGATGGACACGGGCTACTACACCGCGAGCTGTACGGTCTCCGGCATGGGCACCTATGAGCTGGTCGCAACCGTCAGCGAGGGTGGCAACGTGCTCGACACGCACCAGATCTCGAACGTCGGCGTAGGCCGCAACGTGGTGACAATCGGCAACAGCATCGTGGCCGGTCTGGATGACGAGTACGCCGCCGACAATTCGTCGAGCGACGGCTTTGTTCAGAACGGGCACGGCTTCGAGCCGATCGTTACGGAATACCTGAACGACCTGCCCGCGTTCGAACCGAGCGTGATCAACAACGAGGGTGTTCCGGGCGACACGAGCGCGCGCATCCTGTCCGATCGCCTCACGGGCGTGCTGGAGCGTCACGACGATCTGTCGGATATGGTGGTCATGATCGGCGTCAACGACGCCGGTGGCGCCGCCTTCACGCCCAGCGGTCTGAACTGCTCCGGCGCGGCCTGCGCGGGTACGTTCAAGGGCAACATGCAGGCGATAATCGACCAGGCGCGCGCCGCTGGCGCCAACCAGGTGATCGTCCCCTACACGCTGCCCCGCTTCGGTGATTTCGGCGAGAACGTCGCGCCGTACACGGATCCGGCGAACAACACGCGCAACCTACTGATCCGCGACCAGTACAACGTGGTCATCAACTCTCAGTTGATCAATCACACCGTCGGGCCGGATCTGTACGACCTGTTCCTCGGTCAGGAGAGTCGCTTCTATCTGTACGCGACGAACCTGCATCCGAACGCGCTGGGCTACAAGCTCATCGCAACGGAGCTGCACAACGCGATCTCGGGCGCCAACAAGACGGTGTTCTACGTCGACAACTTCTGCCTGAAGCTGAGCGCCGGCGGCAACTGCGAAACGGTACCGCTGTATAAGCAGAACATCCTGGAGCCCGGCAACGAGGTGTGGGTGGACGATTCGTCCACGCTGATATCGGCGCCCAGCGTGCTGGATAACGGCCGCTGGCTTCAGACCAGCAACACGGATCGCAATCTGAGCAACACGGACTACCTGTCGTTCGATGTGCCGACGTCCTCCAAGGTGTATGTCGCCTACGATGACCTCGCCACCTCGATCCCGGTCTGGTTGAGCAGCAACTACACCGAGATAACGGGCGCGGCGGGACTGGTACAGACCAGCCATCCGATTCGCCCCAATCTGCGGCTGTACGTCAGCAACGGCAATATCACGGGGACCCACACGATCCCCGCCCCTGCCGGCGCGGTGCACAACGCGGTCGTGAACTACCAGGTGATCGTCGTCGAGAACTAAGGGAGCATGACCGGCGGTGGCGCTGGCCACCGCCGGATCAGACTGTGACAACTCGGTCGGTATCCTGGTCAGCATTGATTCAGGCGCCGCCGGTGACAATAGGGGTATGATCCACCGCACGTCGCTGTTGCCCCTTGAGCGCATTAGGAGCTTATGGATATGAAGCAAACCATCACGGCAGCCCTGTTGGCGGGCTTGATCGCCCTATCCTCGAACGCCTTCGCGAGCGCCGATCGCGCCGCCGTCGCGGTCGTCGACAGCTATATGACCGCGCTGGTCGATGGCAATCTGCGGGCGATGAAGCGCCAGCTCAGCAAGCGCATGAAGAAAGAGCGCAAGCGGGTCCTCGCCAACACCCAGTATGCAAACACGCTGCAGCGTGCCTACACGGGCGCATCCTACGAGGTGATCAGTTCAGAGCAGGTCTCGGCCACACGAGCGGTGGTGACCGTGCGCATCACGCTGGAAAGCAGCGACAAGGTGCATGTTCGCTTCACGCTCGACGGCGGCCCTAACGACTACACCATCACTAGCGAGGCTTAGCCCCGCCAGTCCCAGCGGGCTCAGCCCGCTTTTGCCGTTTATTCCTGCCAGGGCATCCTGAAGCCGAGCATCTCGAACAGACGCTCGTTGGATGCGCGAAAGTACGCCGTCAAGCGCTCGCGCGTGGAATCCGCAATCGCCGACTTCTTGCCCTGATTGAATGCCTGATACTGCGCGAGCTTCACCGCCGGTAAACCGACGAAGCGCTGCGTCCGGTCGAAAGCGAGCTCCGGATCGGCGAAAAACGATTCGCTGCTCATGATCAGCAGCTGGTCTCGCTCGAAGCGCGTCAGCCAGCGCTCGAGCTGCTCGGCATAGAGTCCGCGAGCAAGATAAGAGTACAGACGGTGGTTGCGGGCGTCGTAGCCCGGATCCGCGATCAGCCGAGTCTCCTCGCCATCCAGTCGCTCCGCCTCGGCTTCAATCGCGTCCTCGAACGACAGAGTCTCTTCCCCCAGTTTGACGTGATGGCGGTAATGGGAGAACGCGCGCTCGATGGGATCGCGCAACATCACGACGATCCGCACCCGCGGACAGTACGCCTGTATTCTCTGCGCCGCGAGCGGATGAAACAGGTAATAGGGCGTGGCCTCGCCCGTGCGCATCCAGCCGAATCGACCCTTGCGCATTCGCAGCCGCGCCGTAAGCGGCGGGAACTGTTCTTTGTACCAGTTCTCGCCGCGAGAGAATTGATCGGCGAAATAGCCGACCTCCTTGACGTCGGCGCGATCGACGAACGGATGCCGCGACAGGTAGCGAAACAAGGTCGTCGTGCCGCCCTTTTGAACCCCTGCGACGATAAAATCGGGTTTGCTAGCGAATCGCACGTTGTCGTTTTCCTTCGTGCCTCGTCACCACTTCTGCAGCGGCCGTATGTCCAGATCAGTCAGCTCAGCCGTGCGCGGCAGCCTGAGCGCGTCGCACACCGCGGCGGCGATATCGCCCGCCTGCAGCAGCTTGTCGGCCGGATAGTCGCGGCCCTCGCGCTCGAACAGCGCAGCCTGCATCGGCGTCGCCGTGCGTCCGGGATAGATTGACAGCACGCGCACGCCGGCTTCGTTCAGCCCGTCGCGGAGTGCACCGGCGATAGCGGCCAGCGCGTGCTTGGAGGCGGCATAGGCACCCGGCGCGGCCTTCGGCGCCTGGCGCGCCGCGCTGGAGTTCACAAACACGACCTGACCCTGCGCTGCGCGCAGGCCATCCGCCAGCGCCTGCGTGAGGGCAAGCGGCGCGACCGCGTTGATGCGCAGCAGTTGTTCGAACTGCGCCGGCGTCGTCGCGAGAATCGACTCGCCGCGATAGTCACCCGCCGCGTGC
Source organism: Pseudomonadota bacterium (assembly GCA_039029135.1). Lineage (GTDB taxonomy): Bacteria > Pseudomonadota > Gammaproteobacteria > Pseudomonadales > Azotimanducaceae > JALZVT01. Next base: position 32,422 of record JBCCGT010000023.1, read on the forward strand.
ACCAGCACATCGAGCGCCGTCGGCACAGCCGCCGGCAGCTGCGCGGCAAGGGGCTCGCCAAGATCGAGCAGCCATGCCTCTACGTCGGTCCCGGGAGCGACCTCGTTTATCCTTGCACGCGCGCGCCGCAGTCGTTCCGGGTCGCTGCCGCAGACGATGAGGCGAGCGCCCTGCAATGCCAGCGCGTCCGCAATGGCCGCCCCGATACCGCTGGTCGCGCCGGTAACCAGCGCGAGCTTGTCACGCAGATCGATCACTGGCCCGAACCGCCGCCGATCCGCGCAACATCGGTGACGGCCGAGTCGGCGGGTGCCAGCAGATCCGACGCCAACAGCGCACCGACCGCGCGCTGCAGATCCCGGAAGGCGATGCCGGAGCGCTCGGAGATGTCGAGCAGACTGTGTTCGCCGTCCGATAGGTTCAGCACCCACAGAATCGTCATCACGTCGATCGGCTGCTGATCGAGCGCGCCCACCGCGCCATACAGGCCCCGCTTGCCCAACTGCGGCTCGCACTTGGGACTGAGATTGAGGTAGCGACGATCGCATTCCAGCACCTCGATCACCTGCAGATAGGTGTCGAGCGATCCGGCGAGCTGTTCCGCGCTCACAAACGACAGGTCATCCGCCGACGTGTGGTACTCGGGATATTCGCCATGAGTCGTGCGCGACAGGCTGCCGACCGCCAGATCGAAGCCCGGCGAGCAGTACTGACGCTCGTCGTAACCGTAGGGATAAAACTCGATGACCTTGTGGTCCGGTGCCGTCGTCGTCAGAACATTGAGCACCGCGCGATCGATCACCGTATCGCCACGGCGGCTCTTCTTGTAAGAGAAAGCGCCCGCATCACCGACGCAGACCACCACCAACCCGCAGTGAATCTTCGCCGTCTGCGCCTCGTTGCGCGACAGCCACGCGATCGAGCCGATGGTGCCCGGCACGAACAGGAAGCGGTAGGAATAGTGGGTGTCCAGGCCTTCGAGGGTGCGCGCGAGTTCGGTCGCCAGTGCTATGCCGGACAGATTGTCGTTGACCAGCGACGGATGACAGACGTGACACGAGATCAGCACCTCTTCCTCGCTGCGGCCCCGCTTCAGGTACTCGCCGTACGTGAGCGAACCGGGCTCCAGGTCGGCGTCCACGACGACGCGATATTCATCGTCCGTCAGCTCCGCCGCCTGATTGGCCGACGCGCAAAAGCCCCAATTGCGGTTGTAGTAGGACGTTCGGTACGGAATCCAGTCGGGCCGATCCGGCAGCGTGAACAGATGTTCGAAGAGTTCCTCGCGCGTCACGACGCGGTCGACGGGCTCGCTGTAGTTGAGCACATGCAGATTGTGCGCCTGAAAGTCGATGACCCGATTGCCGGCAAGATCGGCCACATAGCCGTCACGCACGTTCCATTCGTCCGGAATCGTCCAGTCGAAAGCCGCCGTGCCGCTGGGCACCTCGTGGACGGTTAGCGGCAGGCGCTCACTGACCCGACGCAGCGTCTCGCGGACACCGTCGCCGGTAATGCTGCGGCAGATCGGATACAGCTCTTCGACCAGATCGAACATCTGTGTACCCGCAGCGGCAGCCGCCCGGTAGCCCGCGGCCGGCGGTGAGGAAGATTCATTCATTCGTTACAACCGCGCATCGATTTGTGAGGAACAGGTCGCGAAATCGCCTTCATAATTTGGTAAATTTATTTGACCAGTTATGGTAGGGAAAGCCGCACACTAAACATCGGATTAGCGTACATCAGCACCGCCGGGAGATCGTCAATCTCGTCACAGCACCGCCGCCGCAACGACCAGGCGAGGTGTAAAACGGCGTCCGCCGGGCCGACCCGTCCGCGCGGTCGGAACTGAGTCACGAATTGAGCGCGCCGATTGGTAGGCCGCCACACTGTACCTGCCCGATCCTTGAGGGGTGTATACGCGCTTCCTACCATCGTTGTCGGTTCGGAAGTGCGCCAGTGCCAGCGGCCGACCAGCAGTACCAGGTTGCAGACCAAGGATCGACGATGGGACACGACCCAAGCCTCGCACTCGCCTTCCACCATCGAAAGCGCGACAACGGCAGACGCCGCAGTGCGCTCGGCCCGCTGCTGTCGGGGCTGCTACTGAGCAGCGCCCTGCTGTCGTCCGCAAGTTCTCACGCCAACCAGTTTCAGGAAGTCAGCAACAGCCTCGGTATCACCTACACCGGTACGACCTTCGGTTCCGCCTGGGGCGACGTCAACGGCGACGGCCGGCCCGATCTGTGGCTCGGCAACCACAGCTCGCCGCACATTCTGTACGTCAACACCGAGTCCGGCTTCACGCCCTTCAACGGCTTTGTCGGCGTCTCGACCAATGACATGCACGGCGGCGCGTTCGCCGATTTCGACAACGACGGCGACCAGGATCTGCTCGTGACCTCGGGTGCCGAGATCGGCCTGGGCGAAGGTCCGAACCAGCTCATGGTCAATCACAACGGTCAGCTCACCCAGCAGGCCGCAAGCTACGGCCTCGACTATCCGCTCGCGCGCGCCCGACACGTCAACTGGGTGGATTGGAACAACGACGGGCGGCTGGACGTGATCCTGATCGCGACCAACCAGCGCAACAACCCACCGCAGGCGCCGTCGCGCGTGTTCACCTACAACGCCGGCACCAACACCTTCGTCGAAGAAACCTGGACGATTCACGACAAGAACACGACGACCCACGCCCAGCTCATGTTCGGCGTACCCCTGCTGGGTGGGCAGTCAGCGTTTTCGCTGAATCACAACAAGTCGGACTTCCCGGACTTCATCTGGCAGTACGGATCCAGCGGCCTGACTGACGCCACTAGCGCGTTTGCATTCCCGGAACTGAACGGCGTCCGCGACGTCGCGCTGGGCGACTTCGACAACGACGGCGACACCGACATGTTCACGTCGTCACAAAACGAATCGGGGCACCTGCTGCTGCAGGAAGCCAACGGCCTGAACGACGACACGAGCAACTCGAGCATTGTGTTCAGTCACGGCATCTTCGTCGTCACCGCCGACTTCGACAACGACAAGGATCTGGATATCTACGTCGGTCGTAGCCACATCAGCAACGACACCAATCAGACCAATACATACATCGAGAACAACGGCGACGGCACGTTCACCGAAGACACCAGCGGCAACGGCGCCGCCGGCACCACAACCGGCTTCATCAGCAGCGTGACGACGGCCGACTACAACGGCGACGGTTTCATCGACATCCTGACCACCAACAGCGACAACTGGTGGACACCCGCGACGACGGGGCCGGTGCAGCTATTTGAAAACCAGGGCAACGGCAACAACTGGCTGATGCTCGACCTGGTCGGCACCGCAAGCAACCGCGACGGCATCGGCGCCACCGTCGAGCTCACATCGGGCGGCACGACACAGCTGCGCGAACAGAACAACGGCATTCACCATCGATCGCAGAACCACAAGCGGCTGCACTTCGGACTCGGCAGCGACAGCGTCGTGAGCAGCCTCACTGTCACCTGGCCCAGTGGCACGGTGCAGACGCTAACGAACATCGCCGTGAATCAGATCGTCGAGCTATTCGAAGACGACCCGACCCAACCCAACATGGATCCGATCCCGCAGGGCACCGCGACGCCCGTGCTGCAGACGCTGATGATCGAGTTCTCCAGCGCGGGCTCCTATGACCCCGACGGCATGATCACCGGCTACGTCTGGGACTTCGGCGATGGCAACACCAGCACCGACCGCAACCCGACCCACACCTACGCGAACGTCGGCCAGTACACCGCCACGCTGACGGTGACGGACGATGCCGGCGCGACCGGGGTTCAGATGCTGACCTTCGACGTCCAAGTGGAAGTAACGATCGAGGCCGCGGGCTCGAATGCCAGCAGCGCCGGCAACGCGATCGATGACGTTGCGGGCGAACAGGATCTGTCGACGTTCTGGACCAGCAGTTCGACGCTCGCCGACGCCTGGCTAACCATCGACATGGGCGCGCCGGCGAACGTCGTGCAGGTGCTGCTAGCGCCGCGCGGCGATCGGGACTATGTGTTCGAGATCACGGTGAGCGACACGCTCAGCGGCGGCAAGGCCACCGGCGGCCCGACTGCCACCTGCGCGACCCCTGGCGACGGTCCGACCGCGCCCAGCAGCATGACGCCCTGCAACGTGCCGTTCACGACCGGTCGCTACGTGACCATCGTATCGACCAACCGTGCGAACCTGAGGCTCTACGGCGTAGAAGTCGTCGAGGGCTCGCTCGCCAACCAGCCGCCGCTCGGCTCATTCACCGCCACGCCGCAGGGCAACACGCTGGTCGTGCAATTCGACGGCAGCGCATCCACCGACAGCGACGGGCTGATCTTGTCCTATGACTGGGACTTCGGCGACGGCAACACCGCCAGCGGGCCGACGGCGCAGCACACGTTCGCCGCCGAAGGCACCTATACCGTATCGCTGACCATGATCGACAGCGGCGGCGGCAGCGGCACGATCAGCGTTGACCTGCCGTTGAGTCTCGAACCCGCGCCGGTGTACAGCCCCACGCTGCAAGCGGTCGGGCAGACCACGGGCGCCGAGGCGAATCTCCTCGATACGCTCGGCGATGGCTCGCAGAACCTGCAGACCAAATGGGAAAACGCCAACAGCAACATCGACGATGCCTGGGTCACCGTCGATCTCGGCCAGACCCAGACGGTCGCAAGCGTCAAGGTCGCACCGCGCAGCGATCGCTCCTACGGCCTGGACATCAACATCGGCGACAATCTGGACGCCAATGGTCAGGTCACGGGCGGCGTGACGACGGGCTGCACCACGGCAGACGTCAACGTCGAGATTCCCACCGAGCTGTTTGACTGCGCCATTCCCGACGTCAACGGACGCTTCGTCAGCATCGTCTCGAAGTTCCGCTCCAAGCTGCCGATCTACGGGATCGCGGTGTACGGTCCCGAACCCGCGCCGGGCGCCAACAGCCCGCCCGACGGCCAGGCGAGCACCAGTCAGCGGCCGCTGACCCTGACGGTCGACTTCGATGCATCGGCCTCGACCGACTCAGACGGCACCGTCATATCTGTGGCCTGGGATTTCGGCGACGGCAACGGCGCACTCGGTACGACCGCGGCCCACACCTACGCCAACGACGTCGATCGCATCTACACCACCGCCGTGCGCGACGACGACGAAGCGCTGCACGCGTTTCAGACCTTGCTGGACGTGACGCCGCTGCCGGAAGTGCCGTCGTTCCTCACGCACCCGCAGTCACAGCTCGTCGAGGTGGGCAGCTCGGTGACGTTCAGCGCCGTCGTGGTGGGCTCGAATCCGATTGCCTTCCAGTGGCGCGCCGACGGCGTGGACATACCCGGCGCGACGAGCGCGAGCTATACGTCGACGGGCCACACGCTTGCCGACGACGGTACGCTGCTGACGCTGGTCGCGAGCAACCCGGCAGGGACGACGGTCTCGCAACCCGCGACGCTGTCCGTGGAACCCATGAACATGCCGCCGAGCGCCGCGTTCACCGTGACGCCGACGAACGGCATCATTCCGTTAGCAATTACCGTCGACGGCAGCGGCAGCAGCGACAGCGACGGCACGGTCGTGGGCTACACCTGGAGCTTCGGCGACGGCTTCAACGGTTCAGGGCAGAGCCTGTTCCACACCTATCTCGTCGACGGCACCTATACGATCACCCTGACCGTCACCGACGAGGACGGCGCCAGCGCGTCGACGACCCAAACTGTCGTGGCGGACCCGCCCGTGCTGCCGAGCATCACCAACCAGCCGCAGCCGCAGTCCATCCTCGTCGGTGAAGGCACCAGCTTCAGCGTCGCCGCGCTGGGTACGCCGCCGCTGAGCTATCAGTGGCGCAAGAACGGCGTCGATCTGCCGGCCGCGACCGGAACCAGTTTCACGCTGGCCAGCGCCGGTCTGCTGGACGACGGGGACGTCTACAGCGTGCGCGTCTCCAACGCCGCAGGCAACGTCGTATCGAACGGCGCGCTGCTGTCGGTCAACGCGCCGCCCACGCCGGCATTCAGCGTCACACCCGACAACGCGCCGATTCCGTTTACGGCGACCTTCGATGCGACGGCCAGCATAGACATCGACGGCAGCATCGCCGCCTACGACTGGGACTTCGGCGACGGCAGCGCGGCGGGCAGCGGCGAGACCACGACCCACACCTATACCAGCGACGGCAACTTCACCGTCACCCTGATGGCGACCGACGACGAGGGCGCGGCGGCCAGCACGACGCGCAGCGTGCGCGCGAACATTCGTCCGATCGCCGACTTCAGCGCCAGCACGACGCTCGGCCTGGCGCCGGTCGGGATCAGCTTCGACGCCACCGCGAGCGTCGATCCGGACGGCTCGATTACGTCCTACGCCTGGACATTCGGTGACGGCAACATCGGTGCGGGTCCCACGCCCAGTCACACCTTCGGCCCGGGCACCTGGACCGTCACGCTGACCGTCACCGACAACGATGGCGCGCAGCACAGCGTCAGCATGGACGTCATAGGCAACCAGGCACCCGTGCCCGCGTTCAGCGTGGACAATCCCATAGGCCTGGTACCACACAGCATCACGGTCGACGCGAGTTCGTCGACTGATCCGGATGCACCCGCCGACAGCATCGCAAGCTACAGCTGGAACTTCGGCGACGGCACGACCGCGAGCGGCGTGAGCGCGAGCAACACCTACACCACCGCCGGCATCTACATCGTGACGCTGACCGTGACGGACAGCCGCGGCGAGAGCGCGAGCACAACGCAACAGGTGGTCGCGAACCTGCCGCCCGTGGCGAACTTCACCGCCAGCCCGGAGGTGGGCTTGATACCGCTCGCGGTAACCGTCGACGGCGCCGCGAGCAGCGATCCCAACGGCACCGTCGACAGCTACGCGTGGGACTTCGGTGACGGCGCTACGGCCAGCGGCCAGATCGCAACCCACAGCTACGCCGCCGTCGGCAGCTACACCATTACGCTGACCGTCACCGACAACGACGGCGCAACGAACACGACCACCCGCACGGTGATCGCCAACACGCCGCCCAGCGCCGCGTTCTCAACGGATGCGCTGCCGGCGGTCGCGCAGCTGCCGTTCGCCTTTGATGCTAGCGCCAGCAGCGATGCCAACGGCACGATCGAGCAGTACGACTGGGACTTCGGCGACGGCGGCAGCGCGACGGGCACGACGACCTCCCACACGTACGCAAGCGCCGGCACTTACACCGTCACGCTGACCGTTACCGACAACAACGGCGCCACCGACAGCGCGAGTCAGACGCTGGTCGTCGATCCACTGCTGGCGCCGGTCATCAACGCCCAGCCGCAGGACGTCACGATACCGAACGGCGCAACCGCAACCTTCAACGTCACCGCTAGTGGCACGCCGCCGCTGTCGTATCAGTGGTTCCGCGACGGCAACGCGCTGGCCGGTGAAACGGGAACGAGCTTCAGCGTCGCCGCATTCGAGCCAGAGAACGGCGCCGAATTTACAGTCAGCGTCACGAACGTCGTCACGACCGTGACGTCGCAGCAGGCGCTGCTGACCGTTATCCAGCCGCCGGTCGTGACCCAACCGCCGCAGTCCGTGTCGGTAGAAGAGGGCTCCACCGTCGTCTTCGACGTGCAGGCGGATGGCAGCACGCCGTTCGCCTATCAGTGGGCGCGCAACGGCAACGCAATTCCCGGGGCGACCGACGCGACCCTGACGCTGAGCAGCGTGAGCATCGGCGAGGATCTGGATCAGTTCAGCGTGACGCTGTCGAACCTGGCCGCCACGGTCACCTCGGCGAGTGCCACCCTGGATGTGTTCCAGCGCCCGGTTGCCAACTTCAGCAGCCAGCAGATCGAGAACACGCTGGGCTTCGACTTTGATGGTTCGGCCTCGACCGACGGGGACGGCAGCGTCGCGAGCTACGACTGGGACTTCGGCGACGGCAGCAGCGCAACCGGCGCGAACACAAGCCACCAGTACGCGGCGGAGGGCGAGTACACGGTCACGCTGCTGGTCACCGACAACGAGGGCAAGCAGGACAGCACCCAGCAGACCCTCACCGCAATGGCGAACACCGAGCGGGAAGCGACCGGGTCGCACAGAAACAACTACGATCCCGCGTGGATCGACGATCTGGCGCCGGACGGCAACCAGAATCTGGACACGTTCTGGCAGAACAACGGCGGCGGCTCGAACGCCTGGCTGACGCTCGACCTCGGCATCCCGCGCTATGTGAACGAGGTGCGCATCGGACCGCGCGGCGATCGCAACTATCAGCTTGAGATCACGATCGGCGACGTGCTGGACGACGGCCAGGTAAGCGGCGCGGCGGCGCAGAACTGCGTGCCGCCGGGCGGACCGACGAAGCCCGTCGCGCTCAGTTCCTGCCCGACGGAGGTCGTTCTCGGCCGCTACGTGACGGTGGTCTCCAGCAACGTCAACACGCTGCGCGTGTACGGCGTAGAGATAGGCTATCAGGACGGCCCGGGGAACATGGATCCGGTCGCGGTCTTCACCAGCACGCCAATCGCAGATACCCGCAGCGTCGACTTCGACGGCCAGGGATCAAGCGATAGCGACGGCACGATCGTGGCCTGGAACTGGGACTTCGGCGACGGCAACAGCGCGACGGGACCGACGGTCAGCCACGAGTACGCGGCTAACGGCGACTACAGCGTGACGCTGTCCGTGACCGACGACTTCGGCGATACAACCAGCACGACTCAGGCCATCAGCATCAACCTGCTGGTGCCGCAGCTCGACTGGCCGTTCGCGGTGATTGCGGTCGGCGGCAACAGCGCACACAGCGATCGCATCAACGACACCGATGAGACCGGTGCGCAGCGCCTGAACACCGTGTGGGACAACAACGGCAATCTGTCGACCGCATGGCTGACCATCGACCTAGGCGGCCCGCAGAATCTGCTCGATCTGCTGATCGCGCCCAAGGGCAACAGCACCTATACGTTCACCATCACCGTAGGCGACACGCTCGCCGCCGGCCAGGTAGACGGCGGCGCCAGCGCGATCTGCGACAAGCCCAAGACGGGCGGCAGCGTGCCGACCGAGCTGTATTCGTGCCCGGTACCGTCGCTGACGGGGCGCTATGTCACCGTTCGCTCCAACAAGTCCAACTACCGCGTGCACGGGCTGGTAGTCAGGGTCGAGGACACGGGGCAAAACAATCTGCCACCCTCCGCTTCCATAGCGTTCACCCAGACCCAGGGCACGCTAGAGGCCAATTTCGACGGCAGCGCTTCGACGGACGTCGACGGCAGCATCGTCAGCTACGCCTGGGACTTCGGCGACGGCGCAAGCGGGACCGGCGCAACGCTCAGCCACACCTACGCGGCGGCAGGCGACTACACCGTCATGCTGACGGTCACCGACGATATCGGCGCGGGCAACACGGCCACCCAGCAGATCACCATCGATCCGCTGCCGGTCGCCCCCAGCATTACCCAACAGCCGCAGGACCTGACGGTCGAGGCGCCCAACGCCGCGACGTTCACGGTCGGCGCCGAGGGCACCGCGCCGCTCACCTATCAGTGGTTCCGCGACGGCATTGCGCTGCCCGGCGCAACGTCGAGCGCGCTGTCGATCGACCCGACCACGGTTGCCGATTCCGGCGCGTTGCTCACGGTCACCGTCAGCAACGAGGTCGGGGACACGGGCTCCGCCGCCGCCACGCTTACCGTCGAGCCGCCGAACATGGCGCCAACTGCCAGCTTCAGCACCACGCCGGCAAGCGGTGATGCCCCGCTCGTCGTCGCGTTCAACGCGCTCACGAGCAGCGACGCAGACGGCAGCATCGTCGGCTATGCGTGGGACTTCGGCGACGGCAACACGGGCGACGGCAGCACCACAAGCCACACCTACAACACCCCCGGCGGCTACACGGCGACGCTGACCGTGACGGACGACGATGGTGCGAGCGCAACGGCGAGCGCGACGATCAACGTGACGATGGCCCCGACCGCGCCGACGATCACCACGGCGCCTGCGAGCGTCACCGTCACGGAAGGACAGCCCGCGAGCTTCAGCGTCGCGGCCAGCGGTTTCCCCGCGCCGACCTTGCAATGGCGCCGCGACGGTTCAGACCTGGCCGGCCAGACCGGCACGTCTCTGACGCTGGCCGCGACGGCGCTGGCCGACGACGGGGCGAGCTTTACGGTTGTCGCAAGCAACGCCGCCGGCAGCGTCGAGTCGACGCCAGCGGTGCTGACGGTCGAAGAATTCGTCAACGCGGATCCCGTCGCGGCCGTGAGCGGCGCCCCGCGCGCGGACGGCTTCATGTTCGATTTCGATGCCAGCGGCTCGAGCGACAGCGACGGCACCATCGTCGAGTACCAGTGGGACTTCGGCGACGGCAACAGCGCGTCGGGACCCAGCGCCACCACGACGCACAGTTACGCCGCCGAAGGCACTTACACGGTCACCCTCACCGTTGTAGACGACATGGCGGGCAGCGACAGCACCACCATCGACGTCACCGCGCAGGAGGTGATTGTCATCAGCAGGGTCGACGTCACCCTGACTGCCGTGGGTGCACGCAACTCCGTAAGCGCGCGGCTACTCGATACCAACAACGATGACAGCCAGAACCTGTCGACCTATTGGAACAGCGGCAGCGGCGGCGGCCTCGCCGTCGCGTGGTTCACCCTGGATCTGGGCAGCACCATGAACATCAGCGAGGTGTTGATCGCACCCCGCGCCGACAAGGGCCACGTTCTGGAGTTGAGCGTAGGCGACACGCTGACGAGCAATCAGGTCGCGGCCGCGCCCGCGGGTCAGTGCACCACGCCGGACCTCGGCAACGTGACCGTTCCGACGGTGTTGAATGCCTGTCCGCTGGGCGGCGCATTCGGTCGCTACCTGACCGTGCGCTCGCTGAACCAGACCAACTTCCGCGTCTACGGCGTCGAGGTGTACGCCTCGTCGCAAGGCCCGGCGAACGTGCCGCCCACGGCGGACTTCGACGTCGCGAACAGCGCCGGAAGCCTGCAGGTCGACCTCGACGCAGGCGCGAGTTCCGACAGCGACGGCACCATCGTCAGCTACGCGTGGGATCTCGGCGATGGTACGAGTCTCAGCGGCGCGCAGCGCAGCCACGGCTACGCGGCCGCGGGCACCTACACAGTAACGCTGACCGTAACGGATGACGCGGGGGCCACGGACACCAGCGACCAGAGCGTGACGGTCACGGAAGCGATGAACAATCCGCCCAGCGCGAGCCTGACCGCGAGCCAGGTAGCCGGTGGCCTCGACGTCGACTTCGACGCGAGCGGCTCCAGCGATGCCGACGGCAGCATCGTGCAGTACGACTGGGACTTCGGCGACGGCGGCAGCACGACGACCAGCGACGCAACGCTGACGCACAGCTACGCAGCCGCCGGCACGTACACCGCAACCGTTACCGTGCAGGACGACGAGGGCGCGACAGACACCGCAAGCGTCGAGATCGAGGTCTCGACTACGACCGACCCGGTGCTGGTGCCGATCGTCGCCACCGACGCGGGCAGCAGCGCGGGCTCCTCCGACGACACCGCGGACGTGACCGCATCGGGCGAGCAGGATCTGAGCAGCCGCTGGACCAGCAACGCCGCTGACGGCACCGACGCCGCCTGGGTGACCTTCGATCTCGGCACCAGCGCCCAGGTCGTCGAGATCCATCTGGCGCCGCGCGGCGACAGGAACTACAACGTCGGCCTGTACGTCGGGGATACGCTGGCCGGCGGCCGGGTCGATGGACCCGAGCTGAGCGTCTGCAGCTTCCCCGGTAATCAGCCGCGGGTACCGACGACCCTCACGGTCTGCACCCTGCCTTCTACATTAGGCCGATTCGTCACCGTGCAATCGCGCAATTTCGCCACCTTCCGGCTCCACGGCACGGAAATCTACGCCCAGTAGCGCGTCCAGCCTGACTGCGGCCACCTGACGGCCGCCACAAACCCTGTATTAGTCATATTATTTGACTAATACAGGGTTATTTACATTGTCCTGCGAAGTCTCCACCTCACTTGCACATCGATTGGCAAGCGATGTACCTATAATGAGCCCTCCGGCTGATCAGGCGCTTAGACCAAACAGCCACAGGGCATCATTCGAAGCGGGGACGAAAGATGGCGCGCAGGTCGCGAACTCCAGGGACGGGCAGGTCAGGCGGACAGGCCGCGCGCCGGGCTGCGCTACTGCTGGCCGGCGCGCTGACCGCCGGCCCCGCAGCGGCGATGGACATGTTTTCCAACGTCGCATCGAGCCGTGGGCTGACCTACAACGGCATCACCTTCGGCGCCAGTTGGACGCCGGATGCCAACGGCGACGGCCGACCCGACGTCTGGTTCGGTAATCACAGTCAGACCCCGATTCTCTACCTGAGCAACGCTTCCGGCGGGTTCAGCCCCTCCAGCGCGATCAACGGGTCGGTTCTCGGTGATCTGCACGGCGGTTCGTGGGGCGACTTCAACGGCGACGGCAACGCGGATCTGTACATCACTGCGGGTGCCGTGAACGGCGGTGGCTCCGTCGCGAGCCGGCTGCTGATCAACAACGGCAGTCAGTTCACTGAAAGCGCCGCGGCCTACGGCCTCGACTATCCACTCGGCCGCGGGCGTCACATCACCTGGTTCGACTGGAACGAGGACGGCTATCTCGACGCGATCGTCGTGAACAACAACGACCGCACGGACCCGCCCGATGCAGACTCGGCCGTGTTTACCTTCAATCCCGGCAACAACCGCTTCGACCAGGAAAGCTGGCAGATACGCGAGGACGATAACCAGACGTTTGCGCTGCTGACGTTCAACAACCCGTCCCTGGCCGGCAACCTGCCCGCGTTTATCATGATGCTGCGCAAGGGCGGCGAAGGGCCCGACCGCTCCTACAGCTACGACACCAACGGCATCGACGATGTCACCGCCGCGTTCGGCATCAACGACGAGGCTTGGCTAAACGACGCGGCCGTCGGCGATTTCGACAACGACGGCGATCAGGATCTGATCACCGGCAGCGCCAACGGCCTCTTCTTCTATGAGCAGCGCCCGGCGGGATTCATCGCCAGCAGCGTCGGCCTAAACAGCGATCGAGTCGTCTACTTGACGCCCGGGGACTTCGACAACGACGGCTGGCTCGACCTCTACGTCGCGCGTGGCCACACCGGCCAGGACACCAACCTGTCGAACGAGCTATTCCTCAACGACGGCGACGGGACGTTCACGCAGCTCAACGACTCGAGCGTCGCCGGCACGAGCGTCGGCTTCGTCTCGGGCGCGACGCGCGTCGACTACAACAACGACGGGCTGCTCGATGTGCTGTTGGTCAATGGCGACAACTGGTTCGTGCCGAACTCCGTCGGCGAGGGCTCACCGACACAGTTGCTCGAAAACCAACTCTCGAATGGCAACCACTGGCTGAAGATCAAGCTCGTGGGCACCCAATCCAATAGAGACGGCATCGGAGCGACGGTGCGCGTAACCGCGGGCGGCCTGACCCAGATGCGCGAACAGAACGGCGGCGTGCATTCACGCAACCAGGACGACGCGCGCCTGCACTTCGGTCTGGGGAATGCGAGCAGCGTGGGGACGATCGTCGTGGAGTGGCCGAGCGGCAACGTGCAACAGCTCAACGGCATCGCGGCAGACCAGATTCTGACCATCACCGAGAACGGCGGCAGCGGCGGTAACGTTGCACCGGTCGCGAGGATCACTACCTCCCCCGGCGCAACCCCCCTCGACGTCGATTTCGATGGCAGCACCTCGTCCGATGCGGACGGCAGCATCACCGACTGGAGCTGGGACTTCGGCGACGGCAACGGCGGCAGCGGGGCCACCGTCAGCCACAGCTACGCGGCGGACGGCACCTATACCGCGAGCCTCACGGTCACGGACAACGACGGCGCGACCAACACCGCGACGCTGTCGATCGTAATCAATTCAGACACCAGCTCGAACGTCCAGGCCAGCCTGAGCAACGTCGACGCCGGCGCGAAGAAGGCGCGTCAGGAACGCATGCTGGACACCGACAGCGGCGGCGCCCAGATCCTCTCCTCCTTCTGGTCGAACAACGGCAGTAACAGCACCGCCTGGGCGACCGTGGAACTTGCCAACCCCGCGACCATTGTCGAGGTGCGCATCGCGACCCGACGCAATCGGGCGCACGAGCTGACGTTCGAGATCGGCGATCAGCTCGATAGCGGCCGGGTCACCGGCGGCGCGATCAACAGCTGCTCTAAGCCCAACCAGGGCAGCGGCGCAGAGCCCGACGAGCTGTACGTCTGCACGCTGAGTGTCGCCAGCAGCGGCCGCTATCTCACCGTCAGCACTAACCTGGATAGCCTGCGCATCTACGGACTCGAGGTCTGGACCAACAGCGAGGGTCCGGGCAACAGCCCGCCAAACGCGAGCTTCAGCGTCACCACCACCCTGCTGACGGTCGACTTCGACGCCAGCGCCTCGAACGATGCGAACGGCATGATCACGGCCTGGGACTGGAGTTTCGGCGACGGCGCGAACGACAGCGGCGAGCAGGTGACGCACGCCTACGCGGCAAACGGCACCTATCAGGTCACGCTGACGGTCACCGACGACGAAGGCGGCACGGACTCCGAGACCATGGCCGTCACGGTCAACGACGGCAGCGGCGGCGGCTCGGCGCTGTCCCTGACGATCGCGGCAGTGGGTTCTTCAGGCGGCAGCCAGAGCAAGATCAACGACACCCTGACCGACGGCTCGCAGGATCTCTCCAGCTTCTGGAAGAGCACGACCGCGGGTCGCTGGTTCACGATCGACCTGGGTGCGCCGCGGACCGTGACAGAGATTCATCTGGGCCCCAAGGCGAATAAGAACTCGACCATCAACTTTTACGCGGGCGACACGCTGACCGCGGAAGGTCGGGTGGATGGGCCACTGAATCAGGATTGCTATATACCGATCAGCGGCTCAGGCTCTGCACCGAGCGCGCTGTCGGTGTGCGCGGTGAGTCTGCCGGTTGCCCGTTACATCACCATAGAGGCGTCGAGCTCGGTCCTGCGCATGTACGGCATCGAGGTCTACGAATAGCTCGGCACTTTACGCGGCGCGGCGCGGCGTAGAGTCGCCGCGAGCGCCGGCACTATCGGCGTGCTACCAGTCGTGGTCCTGCGCGTAGCCGGCACGGATCAGTTCGTCACCTGCGATGCGCACAAACTCACGGCGCTGCGCCGCACTCCACTTCTCCCAGTGGCCGGTCGGCCTGAAACCCTTGGGCGCGGCGACGTGATTGCTCCAGTCGACGCTGCCGGCTTCTGACATGGTGGACGAACCTATCACTTCGATGTCGCCCTGGGACTCGAACGGATAGGCATCGACGTCGAGATCGAAGCGCCGGCAGGCCTCGCGCACAAACTGATCGGGAGCATCGAGGATGTCCTCGAACTTCACCAGCCAATAGTCCTCGCGGTCGTGGGACGCGACGAAATCCAGCATGGTGCGCGCGCTCTGCGCCCAGCGCTCGCAGACTTCGCCAAACTTCATCTTCGGCCAGGTGCGCGTTGTGGAGCTGACGAGATCGCGGCCGTCCCGCATCAAGAGCAGCAGGCGCTCGACTGGAAACACGACAGGAAAGCGCTCGAACGACTTCATCGAGGTTTCCTTGATAAGCACCGTCTGTGCCGCATCGGCAAAAGAGTACAGATAGTGCGTGAAAGCGCCGCCGAAGATCGCCAGAAAGTCGTCCTGACCCATACGATCGGTGTTCTGGTGGTAGCCGCGGAAGAAGTTCTCAGTGAACGACAGCAGGTCATCCGTGCACTCGAGAAACGGCACCTCCCACAGATCGTTGGGATGCGCGCACACGCCCGGATGCAGGGACAGCAGTTCTCCCACGTGAACGGTGCCTGCACGCGGCATCACGCCAAACAGCATGATCGCCGGCGGGCGGTCGCCACGCATGCTGGCGGCCGCGCTCGCTGCCCCGGCGTTGACGCCGGCGTCAGCCGCATCCCGAATCACCCGCTTGCGTCGCAGGGGCGCAAATTTCATAGCCAACGCTCCAGTTTGTCCGTGCGGTCGCCGAGTCGCTGCGGAACGCTCATGTCGCTCCTTCGCCACGCAGCACGACCGGTATCAGATAGATCAGTATCTTGAAATCCAGGCGCAGCGACCATTCGTCGATGTACTTGAGATCGAGTTCCAGCCACTTGTCAAAGGATAGCTTGCTGCGACCCGAGATTTCGCGCAGACAGGCGAGTCCGGGGCGGACGCTGAAGCGGCGCCGCTGGATGGCCAAGCTAAACTGACCGACGTCGCGCATCGACATCGGCCGCGGGCCGACTAGGCTCATGTGGCCGCAGAACACGTTAAAGAGCTGTGGCAACTCGTCGATGCTGGTCCGACGCATCAGCTTGCCGATCCGGGTGACCCGCGGATCGTCCTCCATCTTGAAGATCGGTCCTGCCGCCTCGTTGAGGTGCTCTATCTTCGCCATGATCGCCTCGGCATCCTCGCGCATGCTGCGAAACTTGATCATGGGAAAAGTGCGCTTATTGAGTCCGACGCGGCGCTGCACGAAGAACACGGGGCCTTTCGAATCCAATTTGATCGCTGCGGCGACGAGCGCGAAGAACGGCGCCAGCAGGGTCAACGCGACCGCAGACGCGAGCAGATCGAACATTCGCTTCAGCAACAGGTTGCGCTCATCGAGCGCGACGGGCTCGATCGTCAGCATCGGTACGTCGCCCACCTTCTGCAGGCTGACGTTGTCAGACTCGATGTCGTACAGGTCCGCCATGAAGCGCAGACAGATTGCCTGTTCCTCGCATTGCGCCACGACCTGCTGCAGGCTGCCAATGAGACTCCGCGGCAGGCAGACCACCACCTCGTCAATGACATGGGTTTCCAGAATCTCGCGGATCCAGTGGCTGCCACGATAGACGCGCAGACCCTCGACCTCTTCCGGGCCGCGCTCCTCCATCGGGTCGAGCATTGCCACGACCTCGATCTGCCAGCCGGTGTGATCGCGATAGGTCTGTACCATGCGCCGGGCCCGCGCGCCGGAGCCAATCACAAGCACCTTGAGAAAGTTCTCCGGATGCTCGCGTCGCCCTTCGAGATACCACCAGCGCAGGAACAGTCGATTGATGAGCATGGTGACAAACAGCGCGGCCGCGGCGCTGCGCAGCACCCCCTCATCGAATGCCGGCGTGATGCCCGAGACATCGAACAACAGGACAACCCCGGCGACGATCAGGCTGAAACGCGCGGCCGCGAAGGTCACATCGGCAATCGACTTGCCATGCAATTTGCTTTGCGTGTTCAGGGCGGCGACGACGCCCGCCACAAATACCAGCAGCGTCATCCTGATGTGAACCAAGTACGACGCCGTATCGAGCAAGTCGAGCCAGTAGTATGTCGTCACGGTGACGAGATAGGCCATCGGACACAGTAGTGCGTCCTGAACCATCAGCAGTCGGCGTAAGTAAGAAGCCTTAGCGACGCGCATATCCGTTGCTTAGACCAGAAAAAAACACCGGTCAAGAATACGGGCGCCGATAGCGCAATTGTAATTTCGATTGCCAATTCTTGATGCGCTTCACACGCTTGCGCCGCGGTTGGCCTTACATTGGCGCAACATAACGCTTAAGGGGCTGGTGTATACTTTTTTGGCTGCATGCGCAGGGCATGCTGCGAAGACGCTGGAAGCCGTAACGCAAGGACTCGCCGGGCGAATCGTCGCACAAACACGACGGTGAAGAATCGCGCAAGAACAGCGAAGATCTCGGCGAGCCAAGCGGCGACAGAAGCAGCGTAAAGAAGCAGCGCACGCGCAGCAACAGACCGGCAAGAAACGGTGCAAAGACAAGGTTCAAGCCGCAGACTTTCCCGGCAGGGGACTGACCCGGCGACTGACCCGGCGACTGACCCGGCGAAGAGCCCGGAGACAGGCTCAGATACCATTGCGCTGCCGGCACTGGACACCAGCCATCTTGCCACGCAGACGGTTAGCGTAACGGGCATATTCGGTTGCGAACCACCGGAGCGCTCAGCCGCCCGCGGCAGTCGCCGAGCAAGCCGCACGAAACTTCGTCACTGATGTGCGTCGAGCGACGGCAGGTCTGTGCAGACACCCGCCTCTTGAGCAGTGGATAAAGGCTACGAGTGTTCTGACTGAGCCAGCGTGCGCGTCAGACGCCAGACCAGTTACAAGGACTTGATGATGATTCCCGAACCCCGCAAGCACGCCACGCGTGTTGTTCCCCCCGCTCCTGCCTATCGCAACGGGTTCGCGTCCGCGCTGCTGCTGTTTGTCGCGGCTGTTATATCCGGCTGCGGCGCCGCGCCAGTCGTACAGAGTGGTGCATCGGATACACCCGCGGCACCCGCAGCGACGGCCGATGTCGGCGACTATCGCATCAGCCCTGAGGACGTCTTGGCGGTGTCGGTGTGGGGCGAGGAAGACTTAACCCGCGAGGTGACCGTTCGCCCCGACGGAGGATTTTCTTTTCCCCTCATTGGCGATACCCGTGCGGCCGGCATGACCGCGAGCGATCTAGCGGCGCGGTTGGGTGAGAGCTTGTCCGAGTTTATCCCGGACGCAGAGGTCAACGTCGCGGTCAAACAGATCAAGGGGCTGAAGGTCTTCGTGACCGGCCAGGTGAAGAAACCCGGCCAGTACCTGGTTGGCCGCTACGTCGACGTGCTGCAGGCGCTGACGCTGGCAGGCGGCCTGACGCCGTTCGCCGATCGGCGCAACGTGCGGATTCTGCGTCGCACCGATGCCGGCGAACAGATTTTCAACTTCGACTACCAGCGGGTACAGCGTGGTCAGTCGCTGGAACAGAACATTATCCTGCTGCCCGGCGATACGGTGATCGTGCCCTGAGTGCGGTCGAATGACCACGACGAACGACACCACCGAAGTGATACGCGCAAGCCATTTGAATCGCCGCAGAGGTAGACCGTTGCCCATGATCTCCGTCAGCACCGGTGCCCGCCCGCTCGCGGGACAAATCGCGGCATCGCTCGCCGTTGCGCTGTGCCTGCCGACAGGCGCGCTGGCCGCGACCCAGATTGTGCCGTCGATCACGATTCAGACGGGATCGACCGACAGCGTCCGATTATCCAGCACCGATCAGGAGGGCGCGGTCATCACCACCGGCACGGCCGGCCTGGTGGCGCGGACTGTGACTGAGACAACTGAAGTCCGCGGTAGCGCGAGCGTAAGCTACACCGATTACGCCGGCGCAGACGACTCGGTGAAGGACATTGATTCCCAACAGGCAAGCGCTTTGCTGCGCAGAACGCTGCCCTCGATCAGCTATGGCGTCGTTGCCTCGTTTCGACGCGACGGTTTGCTGCGCCTGGAACGTGCGAGTCAGATACCGAACGCCGCGGACGTCCAGGAGCCCGAACCGATCGACTTTGCGGCCGTAGACGAGGGCGACGCCACGGGATTCGCAGACGGCGACATCGGCGGCGAGGACGAGATCGATGCCGTGGGATCCCAGATCCGGCGGCGCTTTCTGCAATCATCGGAGTACGTGCAGTTCCGTCTCAACGATCGCAATCGACTCCGCGTGAGTCACAGCTACGCGCAGCGGAGTTTCGAAACCCAAGCCGAGCAGCGCGGCCTGCGCGAGAGCGACCGCCATACGATTGCGGCCGAGCTGTCGCACGACGTGGACGAACGGGATTCGTTGTCGGTGAATCTGTCGGCATCCGAGTTGAATCCGCAGCAGTTCGCCACAGATACGTTCAATCAGTTTGCGCGCTATTACCAAGCGACGGTCGGCTGGAAAGCGCGCGTTACGCCCGTGTCGCGACTGACGGCGCGAGTCGGCATCTCCTACGTCGACAGCGAGCGCAACAACGACACCGGTTTCGTCTTCATGCTGCAGGGCAGACGCCAGATGCCACGCGGCAACCTGTCCGCACAGCTTCGACGCGCAGTCCAACCGACGGCGTTTGGCCAGGTCGCGGCGACCGACCAGCTGATTCTGGGGCTCAGCCGGAAGTACAGCCAGCGACTCAGCAGCTCGACACAGGCGCGCGGCCTGCGCCGCAACAAGACGCGCAGCGACGATGACCTGCAGCGTAGTCAGTTCAACTTCAGTCACGTGTTCGAGTACAAGCTGGCGCGCGCCTGGTCGGCGCGCCTCGGCTATGAGTATCGCTGGGTCGATCGCGAATCGAGCGTTGCGGAAGATCAGGGGAAGAGTGACAGCCACACAGGCTACGTCGGCATTGCCTATCGACCGGTCATCGGCGGCGCAAACTAACAGTTAACAGCAGGGACAGTTTTGGACGCTGATTTCGGAGACATCTCCAGCTACTGGAACATTTTGCGGCGGCGCAAGATGGCGTTCTTCCTGCCATTTTTCACCTTTCTCGCGATCGGCACGGCCTTTGCGTTCCTGCTGCCGCCCACCTTCCGCTCGCAGGCAACGATTCAGATCGAGCGCAAGCTGATCGATATCGAAGGGCCTACAGTGGTCAGCTTCGTACAGGAGCAGATCGAGCAAATCCGCCAGCGCATCACGACCTACGACGAGATGCTTGCCCTGGCGAAAGCACAGAACATCTACCCCGAGCTGGTCGGCAAGGACCCGGCCGAGGCCGTGAGCTCGGTCAAGCGCGGGATCAAGGTCGAGATGCTGAACGTTAACGCCAGCAGTGCTGACCAGCGCGGCGAACGCAAGGCCACCATCGGTTTCACAGTCGGTTTCGAGTACCGCGAGGCCAAGGCCGCACAGCAGGTCGCGAACGAAATAGCCCAGCGCTATCTGGATGAACACCAGAGTATGCGCGGCGATCAGGACCGGGAAACCAAGGAATTCTTCGGTCGCGAGGCCGAGGCATTGCGGCTCGAACTCGAGACGATGGATCAGGAGCTCGCCGATTTCCGGCAGAAGAACTTCCGCGACCTGCCGGAGCTCATCAACATGAACCTTAAGTTGTACGAGCAGACCGAGGCGGACATCAAGCAGAGCGAAACGCGCATTCGCCAGCTTGAGGACTCGCTGTTCGCGAGCCAGTCCGAGCTGTCGCTAACGAGCCCCTACAACCAGGTCACGACCGAATCCGGCCGCGCCCTGCAGTCAGCCAGCGAGCGCCTGTCCAGCCTGACAGTCGAATACATGCGGCTGTCGACTCGCTACTCCGCCAAACACCCCGCGGTCATCGCGATACAGCGCGAGATCCGCATGCTGGCCGACGAGACGGGCTCGTCGGCGCGCGCCCACGAGGTGCTGACCCCGCTCGCGCAGCCGCAGGAGAAACAGCGTCAGGCGCGCCGCCAGTACGACGACGGCCATCCGGAGGTGCGCAGCCTGGAGAGCTCGGTCGCCGCGCTGCAGCGTGGCCTGCAAACCGCGATCGTCTCGAACGACAGCGGCGCTCTGCCAGAGCTGCCACCGGACAATCCGCGCTACGTGGGACTGCAAAACATCATCCGCACTACGGAATCGAACATCGCCGCAGAGCGCAGCAACCTCGCAGCACTGCGAGAGAAGCTGGTCGAATATCAGGGCCGCATCGAGCGGAACCCCGAAGTCGAGGCGCAGCTCAAGGAGCTGACACGCGACTATGAGGCCACCCGCAAACAGTATCGCGAACTTACAGAGCAGCGTCGCGCCGCCGAGATCAACGAGCAGCTGGAGCAAGCCGGCAGCGGCGAACGCTTTGAGCTGGTGAGTCGCGCGGCCGTACCCAGCCTGCCCGACAGCCCCAATCGCATCGCCATCCTGGTGCTGGGCATGTTCTTTGCCACCTTCGCCGGACTCATCGCGGCGGCGATCGCCGAGTATCTGGATCGCACCATACGCGGCGTGCGGACGGTGGTCTCGACGCTCGGCGAACCGCCGCTCGTGATCATTCCGCAGATTCCCAAGCCGGGCACGGCCTCACGAGCAGATGGTGCAGTACTGTGAGCACGGACGAGTCCATCAACGATCCTATCGGCAAGGCCCTGGCCAGAGCGCAGGAAGGCGCGCAGGGGGCGAACCCTGAAGGCCAGCAAGGCAGCAGCGTGCGCAACTGGGTGAAGCCCGAACGCACCGATCGCGTCGGCGGGCGCACGAACGAGCCGCGAGCGGCCGCGGCGGGCGAATTGGCGGACTTCGCGATTCCCGCCGAGCTCGATCCGGGCGAACTGCTGCAGCGAAACGTGCTCACCGGCCAGGGCGGCGAAGATCTGCTCGCGGCGGATCGCTATCGACTGCTGCGGACGCGAATCCGCCAACGCATGCAGCCGCGCGGCTGGAACAAGCTGGGCATCACCAGTCCCGGCTCGAAAGAGGGTAAGAGTCTGACGGCCATCAACCTGAGCATCGCCACCGCCCGCGACACGCAGGGCAGCGTGGTGCTGGTTGACGCCGATCTAAGACGGCCGGCTATCGGCAAGTATCTCGGCCTGTATCCCAAGGCCGGTCTGAGCGAATACCTGAGCGGCGAGGCGGAGCTAACCGACATCGTCTACCGGCTGAACGTCGCGAACAACCTCTACGTGGTCCCGACTCAGCTCATGGATCGGCCGCTGGCACCCAGCCACTCGCCGGGCAGCTCGGCCCGGATGCAGGCACTGCTGGATGTGGTCGCCACGCCCAACACCACGCTGATCATGGATCTGCCGCCGATCATGGTGGCGGACGACGTGCTGTCACTCGCCCCCCTGCTAGACGCGCTGATGATCATCATTCGTGATGGCCGCACGAACATCGACGACCTGCGCGAAGGCGCGCAGCTGCTGTCGGGTTTCAATTTGCTGGGCACCGTTCTGAACGCTGCCGAGGAAGATTCGAAGCGGCTCTACGGCTACTACTACGGCACCGGGGACAGGAAACGGTAGGCGATGTACGAAGCGTTCTACAAGCTCGAGCGTCAGCCGTTCGTCAACATTCCGGATCCCGGCGCGCTGTTTCTGAGTCCATCGCACCAACGGGCGCTATCGGTACTACAGTATTCGCTGATGACCCGCGCAGGCTTCTGCGTTGTCACCGGCGAGGTTGGTGCCGGCAAGACCACGCTGGTCCGTCGCCTGCTGCAGGTCGTCGATCCGAGCCTCGAGGTCGGACTCGTGAGTAATACCCAGTGCGAGAGCTTCGATGAATTTCTGCAGTGGGTCTTCCTGTCTTTCGATCTCGATTTTCGATCGAAAGACAAGGTCGAGCTGTACGCGGACTTCGTCGCCTTTCTGATCGAGCGCTATGATGCCGGCTGCCCCGTCACGCTGATCATCGACGAGGCACAGCACCTCGGCCCCGACTATCTCGAGCAGCTCCGTATGCTGTCGAACATCAACACCGAGAAGGGGCTGCTGCTGCAGACGATCCTCGTCGGCCAGCCTGAGCTGTGGGACATACTGCGACGGACCGAGCTGCGGCAGTTCGCGCAGCGCATCTCCTACGACTATCACTTGGGCCCGCTCGACGGCGCCGAGATGGTCGGTCAGTACATCAGCCACCGCGTGGAGGCCAGCGGCGGCGACCCGGAGTTGTTTGAACAGGAGACCCTGGAGCCGATCTTCCAGGCATCCCGCGGCATCCCTCGACTCATCAACCTGCTATGCGACACGGCGCTCGTCTACGGGTTCGCCGAGCAGAAGACCAAGATCGATCTGCCGCTCATCGCGCAGGTACTGAAAGACAAGATGGAAAGCTTCGCGCCTTTCGAGGCCGTCGATCAGGAACTGCTTGAACCGGCCACAGAAACCAATCCCAAGACGGCGCAGCGTCGCTGACGGCAAGCCGCCCGACGCGCCACAGGAGTAGGCACCATGAAACATATTCTCGTCACCGGAAACATGGGCTACGTCGGCCCGGCCGTGATCAAACGCCTGCGCCAGGCCTTCCCCGGCGCGCATCTGAGCGGTTTCGACATCGGCTATTTCGCGCACTGCCTGACCGGCACCGCCACCCTGCCGGAGCATCGCGTCGATACGCAGCACTTCGGTGACATCCGCAAGTTTCCGGCTGCGCTGTTGGATGGCGTCGACGCCATCGTCAACCTGGCGGCCATCTCGAACGATCCGATGGGCAACGCGTTCGAGCAGGTGACCATGGACATCAATTGCTACGCGGCCGCCGAGCTCGCGAAGCTGGCCCGCGAACGCGGCGTCGGGGCCTTCGTTTTTGCTTCGAGCTGCAGCGTCTACGGCTTCGCCGAGGGCGGCGCGCGACGCGAAGAAGACCCGCTGAATCCGCTCACCGCCTACGCCCGATCCAAGATCGAGACCGAGGAACATCTCGCCGATCTCGGTGCAGACGACTTCCGCGTGACCTGCCTGCGGTTTCCAACGGCCTGCGGCATGAGCGAGCGCCTGCGGCTGGATCTGGTACTCAACGACTTCGTCGCGGCCGCGATCGCCAGCGGCGAGATCGAGATCTTGAGCGACGGCACGCCTTGGCGACCGCTGATCGACACCCAGGACATGGCCCGCGCCATCGAATGGGCGATCGGCCGCGACGCGGCACCGGGTGGTTTTCTGGCGATCAATGCCGGGCACAACGGCATCAACTACCAGGTCGTGGATCTCGCCAAGCGCGTGCAGGCGCGGCTGCCGGGCATCTCGATCAACATCAACGAAAACGCGGCACCCGACAAGCGCTCGTATCAGGTGAACTTCGACCTCTACGAGAAGCTCGCGCCCAACCACCTGCCGCAGGTCGATCTCGATCAATCGATCGCTGAGCTGTGTGCCGGCCTGCAGGGCATGAACTTCGCCACGGTGAACTTCCGCGAGTCCGAGAACATTCGCCTGCGAGTGCTGAACAGACACCTGGAAGACGGGCGCCTGGACAGCGACCTGTGCTGGGCGGAGCACAAGCGCGTCGCCTAGGGCGCCCTTTGCCGGTCTGAGCCATGAAGTTCGAATCGACAAATCTGGAAGGCCTGGTCGTCATCGAGCCCGAGCCCGTCGCCGACGCGCGCGGTCATTTCGCCCGCGTGTGGTGCGAGCGCGAAATGGCCGACAACGGTGTTGGCACTCGCGTCGCCCAGAGCAGCATCTCGTTGAATCTGCAGCGCGGCACCCTGCGCGGCATTCACTTTCAGATCAATCCCTTCCAGGAAGCAAAACTCGTTCGTTGCGAACGCGGCGCCATGTTCGATGTCGCAGTGGATCTGCGACCGGAGTCGCACACTTACCGTCGGTGGTTCGGTATCGAGCTGAGCCAGACGAACATGCGCATGCTGTATATCCCGGAGGGCTTCGGTCACGGCTTTCAGACGCTCGAAGACAACACGCAGATCCTGTATCAGATTTCCCAGGAATATGTGCCCGCGTCGGGGTCCGGATTGCGATATGACGACCCCAGTCTCGGTGTCGAATGGCCGCTTCCTGTTACTGTGATATCGGATAAAGATCTCGCCTGGCCCCTGCTGAACGACAGCACGGAACAGACGCTGGGAGAGAACGAAAAACGGATTGGGAGCATTTAGGCGATGAGTGAGCTACCTGTCGGCGGACGACAAGAGCAGATCATCGAGATCAAACCCACAAGCGGCTGGTCGGTGCTGTCGCTGAGCGAGCTGTGGGCCTATCGCGAGGTTGTTTTCTATCTGGCGTGGCGCGACGTCAAGGTGCGCTACAAGCAGACCGTGTTCGGCCCGGCCTGGGCGATCATGCAGCCGTTCCTGACGATGGTGATCTTCAGCATCATTTTCGGCAAGGTCGCCAAGATTCCATCCGACGGCATTCCGTACCCGATCTTCAGCTACGCGGCCCTCGTCCCCTGGGTGTTCTTCCAGAACACGATCACGAAGGCATCGTCGAGCCTGGTCTCCGGCGGCGGGATGCTGCGCCAAATCTACTTTCCACGCCTCGCCATGCCCCTGTCATCGGTCGGCGCTGGTTTTCTCGATTTTGCGCTGGCGTTTGCAGTGCTGCTGCTGATGATGGCCTACTACGGCATCGCACCGACCGCCAACGTCGTGTTTCTGCCGCTGCTTCTGGTCCTGGCGATCGCAACGTCCTTGGGCGTGTCGCTGGTGCTCGCCGCACTGAACGTACAGTTTCGCGACATCGGCCAGATCATCCCGTTCCTGACCCAGGCCTGGATGTATGCGACGCCCGTCGTCTATCCCACGAGCGTCATCGAGAATCCGACCATGCAGATGGTGTACGCCCTGAACCCGATGGTGGGCGTCATTGAGGGCTTCCGCTGGGCGCTGCTGGGCACCGACACCGCGCCGGGTCCAATGATCATGGTGTCGACCGCCGTCGCGGCCACCCTGCTCATACTGGGCGTCTTTTACTTCAAGCGCATGGAACGCACGTTTGCGGACGTGGTGTAAGGCAGCACGAAAAGCATCATGAACAAAGAAATCGCTATCAAGGTCGAGGGCCTGTCGAAGCAGTACCGCATCGGCTCGGTTACCGACTCGAAGCTGACGCTGCAGGACAAGATCATTCGCGGCCTGCAGACCCCGTTCCGCCGCGCGGCCGGCTTGCTGAAAGGCAACTCCAACGCCGCGATGGATATGAACGAAACCTTCTGGGCGCTGAAAGATGTGTCGTTCGAGATCCAGAAGGGCGAGGTCGTCGGCATCATCGGCCGCAACGGGGCCGGCAAGAGCACGCTGCTGAAACTGCTGTCACGCATCACCGAACCGACTACCGGCTCGGCGACGATACGCGGCCGGGTCGGCTCGCTCCTGGAGGTAGGCACCGGCTTCCATCCGCAGCTCACCGGGCGCGAGAACGTATTCCTAAACGGCTCGATCCTGGGCATGTCGGAACAGGAGGTACGATCCAAATTCGATGAGATCGTCGACTTCAGCGAAGTGGGCAAGTTCATCGACACACCGGTGAAGTACTACTCGTCCGGCATGAAGGTACGACTGGCCTTCGCGGTGGCAGCCCACGTACAGCCAGAGGTCCTGATCGTCGACGAGGTACTCTCCGTCGGCGACGTGTCGTTTCGAAAGAAGTGCATGGAAAAGATGCACGAGGCCGGCGCCAGCGGTTCCACCGTACTGGTCGTTTCACACAACGCCCAAGCGATCACCAGCATGTGCGACCGCGCCATCTGGCTCAATCAGGGTCAGATGTACGACGACGGTCCGGTCAGCGAGATCGTCTCCCGCTATCTGCGCCAGGGTATGGGCCTGTCGAGCGCGCGGGCGTGGAACGCCGACGAGGCGCCGGGCGGCGACATCGCTCGGCTGCTGTCGATGCGCGCCCTGGATCCCAAGGGCGAGGACATCGTCGACCTGGACGTCACCAACGACTGCTGCATCGAGACCGAAATCGAGGTGCTCGAGCCCGGTCACGGCATCGTCATGAACATGATCCTGCAGAACAGCGATGGCATTCATGCGTTCTGCGCCGTCGATACGGACAACCCCGCGTGGGCCGGCAAAAGCTGGGACGTCGGCGTGCACAAACTGCGCATGCGGATTCCCGGCAACCTGCTGCAGGTCGACACCTACACGGTCAACTGCGTGCTCTGGGCGTGGGGCAGCCGGCAGGTGCGCCAGTGCCACGTTCGCTCGGCGCTCTGCTTCAGCGTGGTCGAGGCCGCCAACAAGGATGGCGCCCGCGGCGAGTGGCTGGGCAACATGCCCGGTGTATTGCGGCCGAAGCTGGAGTGGGAACTTGACGGCCCGAACGACCAGCAGCCGTTAGAAAAGAACTACGGTTAACCCCATCTGCCGCGGCCCCCGCGGCGTTCTCCGCAGATCGAACTCACCGGTAGCGGACAGCCTCTGCCTGTCCACTCCGCTGTCACGCGGGGTGTCGCGGTCGCTTTCGGCTTATTTCGCGGCCGCCGTCGCAACCTCGGACGCTCCACTCGCGTGTTTTTCACGGCTGCTCACCACGCGGGCGGGCACCCCCGCCGCGATCGCCAGATCAGGTATGTCGCTCGTGACGACCGCGCCCGCCGCAACCACCGCGCCGCGACCGACGCGGACACCGTCCAGCAGGACAACGCCGTAGCCGAGCCAGGCCTCGTCTTCGACCCTGATGCCGTTACGCGAATAGACCGGCTGGGCCTGTATCGGACTGCCGGGGTCCATGCTGTGGTTGTAGGGGTAGAAGCCGCAGTTCGGCGCGATCTCGCATTCCGCGCCGATGACGATGTTGCCGACATAGGCCGAGAACTGACATCGCGGCTGCACGTGCGTGCCCTCGCCGATGGTGACCGAACCGCCGTCACCCGTCTGAATAGAGGTGTTCTCGTGGACGTGCACGCGGTCTGCGAGGCGCACCGGCCCGCCGTCGCCGTCGTCGTAGACCAGCGCGTTGTCACCGATGTAGCAGCCGGCGCCGGCGCTGAAGTCGTCGTGCCACAGGCGGGCGCTGGGCGCGTAGTAGCCCTTGGGATGCCAGCGCACCAGGGGTAGCCGACCATACAGCGGCGGCATACCTAGACCCGCCATGCGGCTGGCCAGGCGACCCAACCGACGGTGGTGCGACAGCTTCATCCAGCCGCGCCGCCAGCGTTTTTCCATTCCATTCATCGGGTTTTCCTTGTTCACCGCGGCCTCGCGTCGGCATCAAGCCTGGGCTCGGCGCAGGATTCTCTTCACGTTGGTCTTCGGGTTCCGAAAGGTCTGGGCGAGCGCGGTGCGCGTTACGCGCAGTCGATTCAGAGAGTGTCCACCGGCGGCCAGCGCGTCCGTGTGGAACTTCCAAAACTCGCGCGAGCGCCCCTCGATTAGGCTCCTGGCGAGAAACTTGTAGTACCGCTCCAGGTGTTCGGCCTCGCGCTCCTGATACTCCGTCCTGCTGATGAACTCTGGCGCAAAACGGTCGAACAGCTGCCAGTTGGAGGCCAGCAGCGTGTTCATCGGCTTGGCGCTCGCACTGGTCACCGAGTCCTCGTGCTTGCGGATCGTCGTCAACACGGCTTGCACGATCGCGTAGTCGGTCTCGCGCAGGATCTCGTAGGCCGCTTCCACGTCTGCGTGCAGCCCGCTTTCCCGATAGAAGGCGTCGCGCCGTGCGAGCACATCGACGCGCAGCAAGAGACAGGAGGGTGACAGGAAGGGATAGATCTCACCGAGCAGCGCGCGGCGCGCGACGTCGCGGCCAGTGAAGAAGCTCTCGTGCTCGGGCTCGATCCGGCACATCGTGCGCTCGCCCCATTGGGCCCAGGCGCCGATCATGCCGGCGCTTGGGTGACGATCGGCGACCGCTACCATGCGCTGCAAACAGTCAGGTCGCATCAGGTCATCAACGTGAAGCACCTTGCAGAATTCCGCACCCGGCGTCATCTGCCGCACGGCGACGTTGTGGTTTTCGATGACGGATACGGTAGCGTCGTTGCGGTGGCCGCGAATGCGGGCGTCCCGCTCGCGATAGGCGCTGATGATATCGGGCGTGGCATCGGTGCTCGCGTTGTCGATGACGACCAGTTCCCAGTTGTTGTACGTCTGGGCAATGACAGAGTCGATGCACTCGGCGAGAAAACGTTCGCCGTTGTACGCTGGCGTAACCACGCTAACGCGGGGTGGCTGTGCTGGCAGTTTTGCTTGCATCTTCTTATGTTCGGACTTCTTGGGAATCTCGCTTGAAACGTTGCGTTCTATGCACAGTAATCTGATCGAACTCTGGCTCGGATCGCCGCGAAGTTCGCGATCAGCCGCGTCGCAGAATGGCCGAAATACGGGCTTTCGTACCCACCGCGCAAAGCGCAGAACGCAGAGTCGAGAATTGAGAGCGGGTGCCCGAAGCCGGTCCGGTGATCTGGTTCAATGCTAGTATATTCGGTCTGAGGAACCCGCGGTGTTAACCGGTCGGCTATCCATGCGACGTCAATTCGGCAGTTCACAGCCGCCGCTGCTAACCGGGCTTCGCGCAGTCTCCCATGCGCTGCTCGGCACCGTTTGTTTCGCGCACGCCGCCGTCCCTTCGGCGCACGCGGCAGGCGCTTTCGCGCAAGCCACAGGCGCTGAGATCGTCTTCGAGGATGTTTCAGAGCGGGCCGGCATAGCTCGCGTGGGCGCGACGGCCGCATCCGCCTGGGGAGACCTGAACGCCGACGGCTGGCCCGACCTGTGGGTCTCCAACCATCACGCCCATGCGCCCAACCTCTACATCAATCAGCGTGACGGCACCTTCGTCGACGCGGCAGTGCGGCTGTCCGATGCCGCCGCTCGCGGCGCGTCGGGCTGGCCCGATTTTCACGGCGCCGCCTGGGGCGATGCAGACAACGACGGCGATCAGGACCTGCTGATCATCAGTGGCGGCGGCGCCGGTAGAGGCGCAAGCGCCAACCACTTCTATCGCAACGACGGCGAAGTACTTCGCCAGCTCGCCGTGTCTGCCGGCATCGACTATCCGCTGGGCCGCGGACGCACACCACTGTGGTTCGACGCCGACGGCGACGGCCGCCTCGACGCGCTGGTAATGAACAAGCATCGCGCCGAGGCGCCCAGCGCCGTCTTCGTTCAGAGCGACAGCGGACGCTTCGAGCCTGCGCCGCTCGTGGACGCCGAGCCCGGTTGGCTCGACGAGATGTTCGAATTGATCAATCGCTGGTTCGGCGGCGAGGCGGAACAGTTTACGGCGAGCATCGAGTTTCCACTGCTCACCGGGCAGACAGCCAAGGGGGCGCCGCGGCTCGCCACTCTGGACGCGCGCGGCACCACACGCGTCTGGGACGGCGCTGCTCTGCGCGGCACGGGCGAGACGCTGCCCGCGGTCACCGCCGTTCAGGATGCCGCGGTCGCAGACTTCGACGGCGATGGCGCTCTCGATTGGTTCTTGCTGCGCTCCAGACCCGGGGCACAGGAAGTGCGATTCGCGCCCCAAGCGATCGCGATGAAACTATCCGCCAACGCGGACAAGCCAAAGGGTCTGAAGCTAACCACGCCCGGCGATCTGAGCGTCTCGATCTTTCGCCCCTGGATGGATCCCACGGATGCCCGCGGCAACGAACCGCTCGCGCTGTATCGCGGCGATGAGCGAGTGGAGACGCTCGCCAGCAACCATCGGTTCGATGCGGCCGACGAAGCGCTGCGAGTCGCGCCGGGAATGCCCAACGGCGTCGCCGGTGTGCGCGTGACCTTCGACGCCGCAACCAGCACCTGGACGCTGATGACGAGCGCGGGTCAGGTGAACTATGAGTTCACCGCAAGCCAACCATTCGAGGGATTCGAGACGATCGGCTTCAAGTCCTTCGATGGCGCCATGCAGGATGCGATGCTCTGGTCCGGCAGTCGCCTGGAGGAACTGAAGCGAGGCGACACGCCCTGCCAGTCAGTCGCCGCCGCCGATTTCGACAACGATACCGACGTCGACATGTACCTCGTCTGTGCAACGCCCGCCGGCGACGCCGATGACCTGCTGTTGCTCAACGTCGACGGCCGCTTCGAAGTCCAGGTCATGCCCGCAGTGCCCGGGCGCGGCAACCAGGTCGCCGCCGCGGACTACGACAACGATGGCTTCGTCGATCTCGCGATCACCAACGGCGCCGGGCCGCCGCCATTCGCGGATCGCGGTCGCCAGACGCTGTTGCGCAACAGGGGAAACGACAATCACTGGATTGCCCTGGAACTCGTGGGCACGCGCAGCAATCGAGACGGCGTGGGCGCGCGCGTTACACTGAGCGCCGGCGGCAAGCAGCAGGTACGGCTGCAGGACAACGGCATACACAGCTTCTCGCAGGATCACGATCGCCTGCACTTCGGCCTCGGCGCGAGCGAGCGCGTGGATCACATCGAGATCCACTGGCCCAGCGGTATCAGGCAGACACTGGAGAACGTCGCCGCGGACGCCGTCGTCGAGGTTCGCGAACCGACATGAACGCAGAGCAGCAGGGATTGCCTATCACCGGCCAAAAACACCGAGCGGTCACCTACGTCGGCCTGCACATGAGCCACCACGCGTCGGCGTCCGGATACGATCAACTCGCCAACGCGCACCCGAGTGATGCGTTCATCGCCGCCGACAGCCCGCTGGTCGGCGGCCAGGGCGCGCTGGCGCGCGCGTTCGCGGGCGTCGCCGCACGCTCCGGCAATCACTGGTACAGTCGCCGCTCGCTGAACACCGAGATCTCCTCCCTGCGCGTACTGTTACGGCAGCGCGACCACGTGCTTCACTACCTGTACGGCGAAAACAACTTCCGCTATACCGGCAGTTTCCGCTCGCTGTTCGCGCGCCGCGGCAACAAGGTGGTCGCCACCTACCACACGCCCCAGGCGCGGCTGCGCGAGCTCATCCTCAAACCCGCACATATACGGAGCCTGGACGCGGTCGTCGTGATGTCGACGGTCCAACAGGGCTTCTTCGAGGATCACCTCGACGCCGAACGAGTGCACTTCGTACCGCATGGCATCGACACCGACTACTTCCGCCCGCTAGGCGCGCCGACGTCGCGAGGCGACAAGCTGACCTGCATGACCGTCGGCCACCACCTGCGCGACTACGATCTGCTGGCCAGGCTCGCGAAGCGAGCGGCGCAGGAGAATCTGCCGGTCGAGTTCAACGTGGTCGCGAGGCCAGATCGCACGCGCGCGGTTCAGGGCCTGGACAATGTCATCATGCGCTCCGGCATCAGCGACGAAGAACTGCTCGAGCTGTATCAGACCAGCGATCTACTGATGCTGCCGCTGCTGGACGCGACGGCCAACAACACGCTGCTCGAAGGTATGGCGTGCGGCATGCCCGTTTTCTCCACGGATATTCAGGGCGTTCGCGACTACGCGCCGGCGCACTGCGAGCTGGTGCCTCTGGGCGACGACGCGGCCATGTTCGAGTGCCTGCGCGCTGCGCAGCGCGGTGAGATCGCGCTGGGTCCGATGCGCGACGCAAGCCGGCTCAAGGCCGAGTCGCTGAGCTGGGGCGCTTCGCGCCAGCACCTGCAGACCATCTACGACGCGCTCTGATCATGCGCATCCTGCTGCTCGACAACTCTCACCTGCCGCGCATCGGCGGCAAAGAGATTGTGGTGCACCATCTGGCCAACCAGTATCTGGCGCTCGGTCACGAGGTCGTGCTTGGCGGTCCCAGTCGAATCTGGGCCGACCGCAAGGTGCGCTTTAGCTACCCGGTCAAGCGCCTGCCGAGCGTGTCGGGACTGGACAAGGACATGCAGTGGCGCATGAAGGTGCGCTGGCTGCTGCGCGGCGGCTACGACATCGTGCACGCGCACACGACGCACCCCTCGGGCTATGCGGCCGCGCGGGTACTGGAGGATGTCGCCGAACGCGGCCAGTCGGCGCCGCCGCTCGTGGTCACTCCACACGGCGCGGACATCCACAAGGTGCCGGAGGTTAATTTCGGCAAGCGCCTGAATCCGGTGCTCGACGAGAAGATCCGCTGGACGCTGCAGCGCTGCGGCGCGGCGACCGCGATCAGCGACAGCGTCCGCGATTCGCTGCTCGACGCCGGAATCGACGCAGAAAAGATCGTGCCCATTGCCAACGGGGTCGACGCACAGCGCCTCGGCACGCCCGTCGATCACGACGCGCGCGCAACGCTCGGCCTCGATGCGGACGCAGAGCTCATCGTGTCCATCGGCAACTTCCATCCGCGCAAGGGCCACGCCACCTTGGTCGCTGCGACGGCCAACAGCAGCCGCGAGAAGCTGCACCTCGTGATCATCGGTCGGACCGATCCAGATTTCGTTGCGGACGTCGAGCGCCGCGGGCTGTCGTCCCGCGTGACCTTTACGGGCGCCATACCGTTTCCGGTTCCGGGCCAAAACAACGGCCCCGATCTGACGGCGGCGCTGCTGCAGCAGTGCAACGCGTACGTCTCGGCGAGTATGGGCGAAGGCACAGAGGGACTGTCGCTGGCGCTGCTCGAGGCCATGTCGGCGGGTACCTGTATCGTCGCGACGGCCGTATCGGGCAATCGAGACATCATCGAAGATGGCAGCAACGGCCTGTTGGTCGCACCCAACTCGGTGGAGGCGTTAACCACCGCGATCGATCGCGTTTGCGCCAATCGGGTCGAGCGCGACGCTCTGGCCGCCGCGTCGACGAAGACCGTCGAGCCCTATTCTTGGCGCGCGATCGCCGGTCAGTACATAGAGCTGTTTGAGCGTCTGCTCGACCCCCGGACGACGACGGGTGCGGACAGCAACCAGCCGCGGGCCGCAGGAGCGAGACCATGACGATCACCAGCTGGCCGCAGTTCGCTCGCCGGATCAGACCGGGACGCACGGACCTGCTGCGCGAACTACCGCGCTATCCCAATTCCATACTGGTTGCCGGTTGCCAGCGATCTGGGGGCACCATGCTCGCCGCCGCCTTCACAGAGCACCCTGACGTCGTCGACTTCTCCTGGGGCAAAGACGCCGAACTGGATGCGGCGCTCACGCTGTCCGGCACCCAGGCTCCAGAAACGACGCTGCCCGTGGGCAAGCGCTTCTGTTTTCAGACCACCTATCTGAACGAGCGCGGCATCGAATATCCCACTCACGCGGAGCACTTTCATCTCATCTGGCTGATTCGCAACCCGCACTCCGTCATCTATTCCATGCTCTACAACTGGAAACGCTTCGCCCTGAACGAGGTGTTTCTGGCCTGCGGCGCCGAGCTCCTGCCGGCCGCCGAGCGGGCGCGGCTGCAGCGCTGGGGGCTCTTCGGCGTGCGTCCGATTAAACGCGCCTGCTACGCCTATCTCGGCAAACTGCAGCAGGGCAACTGGCTCATGGAAACGCTGCCGGACGATCGCATGATGACGCTGCGGTACGAAGACCTCGTGACCCACAAAGCAGCCATGATGAAGTCGCTGGGCGACTTCGTGGGGCTGGCGCCCGCTGAGGCGGGTGAGAAAATCAGCACGCGCAGCATGAAGAAGGCCCAGGGCCTGGGCACCCGAGAGCGCCGGATCGTCGATGAGCTCTGCGGCCCGGGATACGAGCGAGCGATGGCAGAGTCCATTCGCCTGCAACCCTGAGCGCCCGGGACTCGTACCGACCTGTCATGAGCAAGCTGCGCTTCCTCTTCGTGTCTTCAGACCGCTTTCCGCCGTTTCGAGTGGACGTCGAGGTGCTGTTTGGTCGCGAGTTCGCCCAGCGCGGGCACCAGATCGACTGGCTATTGCAGTCCGAGGAAGCACGCGCGACGCCGGGTGAGGTGGAGTGGCGCGGCTGGCGTGTGTTCGTGGGCGCGATGGATGCGGGCGAGCGCTTCGTCAATCGTCTGCGCAAACACCTCATGGCGCTGCGCAACGAACTGCGCGTTCCCGGGCTGATTCGCGACAACGATTACGACTTCGTCCAGGTCAAGGACAAGTTTCTGGTCGCCCTGCTCGCGATGCGAGCGGCGCGAAAAAAGGGCTGCGGCTTTGTGTTTTGGCTGTCCTATCCGTTTCCGGAGGCGTCGCTATACGGCGCCAAGATGGGTACCGCGCGCTACCCCTGGCTCTATCGCATTCGCGGCAGCATCTTCCACTATCTTCTGTATCGCATCATCGCGCCGCGCGCGGATCATCTGTTCGTCCAGAGTGAACAGATGAAGCGCGACATGGCCGCCAAAGGCGTACCGCCGAGCAAGATGACGCCCGTGCTGATGGGCTTTCTGCCGGCGGAGGACGCCCCCCAACCCGTACCGATCAAACCCAACCAGATGGTCTATCTGGGCACGCTGCTGAAGTATCGCAAGCTCGATTTCCTCGTCGGCGTCCTGGCCCGGGTGCGCGAGCGCGTGCCGGATGCGACCCTGCTTATGATCGGTCCGGAAGAGTTGCCCGGCGACATGCAGGTGCTGCGTGAGGCCGCACAGCGGGCCGGCGTCGAGGACGCGTTAACCCTGACCGGAAGAATGCCGCGAGAGCAGGCTTTCGAGCGCGTCGCGGCATCCGCTGTGTGCTTCTCGCCCTTCTACCCGACGCCCATCTTGAACTCGACGTCACCGACCAAGCTGGTGGAGTACTTCTCACTCAAGAAGGCGGCCGTCGCTAACGACCACCCCGAGCAGAAGCAGGTGCTGGAGGAATCAGGCGGGGGCATCTGCGTCGGCTGGGACGAGGCGGCGTTCGCCGACGCGGCGATCGAGATCATGCAGGATCCCGAGCGCGCCCGGCAGATGGGCGAGCGCGGCTACGCTTACGCGATGGCGAATCGAACCTATCGGGTGATCGCAGATCAGGTTGAGCAGAAGTACCTGGCGCTGTACCCCAAAGCGCCTTCCGGAGCGGCCGGGAGTCAGGCGTAGCCCAGATCGGAGTAGACCGGCTCCATCCAGCGAATCAGACTCTCACGGTAGTCATCGCTCCAGCCGTCGTCGTAGCGCTTGTTGCGCGCGGCCAGCGCTTCGATCGAGTCGCAGTGCGACGGGTCCAGCCCAACGTGTTCGTAGAGCCCACGCAGACCGCCGACGCTGTCTTCCAGAAAGCTCTCGTACTTTAGCTCTATGTAGCGATCCCCAAGCAGTTCGCGCGCCTCGCGCCTGCTGGTCTCGATGATGTGGCGCCATTGGAGGGCAGCCAGCGCACCGGGCTCTGAGCCCTCCGAGCGCCAGACTTCCAGCTCGTCTTCCAGATCATGGCCGAACCACCAGGGTTTCTCGTAGCCGCCGCGGTTCTTCCAGAAGTTGACGTTCAGCAGGGAGCGGACGACCCCC
This sequence comes from Pseudomonadota bacterium, assembly GCA_039029135.1. Taxonomy (GTDB): domain Bacteria; phylum Pseudomonadota; class Gammaproteobacteria; order Pseudomonadales; family Azotimanducaceae; genus JALZVT01. The sequence continues at coordinate 68,892 of JBCCGT010000023.1, forward strand.
AGGCCGTCGCGAATAACCTGCACCACATAGACGTCCGGCCAGATGCTGTTGAGATACTGAATCCTCCCCGGCCCCGTCATCTTCGCCGTGACCCTGTCTCTGCCCTGATAACGCCGGACCTTCTCGAGCGCCGATCGCAGCGCTTCGCGCTCGCCGGTCGAGGCGTCCCGTCCCAGCAGATAGCCCATGTCGAAGCCCTCGCACGCGAAGGCGTTCCAGAAAGGATAGGACTCGTCGGGGCGCGGCAGATAGTTGTTCCACCAACCCGCGTCGTTGAACTGGTTTTTCTGACCGATCAGCGAGATGAAGCGATTGTCGACCAGACGTCGCACCAGGTTGACCGCACCCACCCGCGGCAGCGCCTTAGCGTAGTTCGTTACCCACGCAAGATCCGGATGCGAGGCAAACTGCTCGAAGGTGATCGTCGTGCCGCTGCGCGGTGCGCCGACGAATAAAATAGGCGCTGGGATGGTTGCCATCGAGGTTCTGTTCTATGTCGTTCAACGCGCAACTGTCGACCCATTGCGGCCGGCCTATTACAACCGGTCTGCTGCAGCCGGTTCAGTGCAGCGAGCATTGCGCAGCAACATAGTGCCAAATCAGGGTATCGAATACTGCAACGCCGCTCTCATCATCCTACGCAACCCATTGTGTATGATCCTCTCGTCTTGAGACGAATGACTCGTCGATGCCGAGCCCGCGCAACTACGCAAACTTCCTGATGACCGGCACCCAGAGAACCGGCAGCAGTGCGCTGGCGGAACTGGTCAACACCCACCCGGCCATCGCCTGCGGCTGGGAGTGGGGCGAACACGTCCCGATCCACAAAAAGCTGAGCGTACTCAACGACGCCCTCGATGGACGCTTTGACGACCTGCGCGCCAACGAGCGTGAGCACATCGAGGCATCGCTGGCGCCCGAGACGCGCTGGCTCGGCTGTCGCAGGCTGTTCGGCGCATCCGACAAGTGGCTGTTCTCACCACGCCACTCTCTGAAGCTGCTGGCGGACCGGTTCGATGCGCATCTGCGCTGGTTGGATCGTCGGCGTGACCTGCGCCTCATTCACGTTGTGCGCTCGGACCACATTGGCTGGTTGAAGTCCAAGTTCGTCGCGCGCTCGGTCGGTACCTTCGTTGGCGATGCGTACCCCGAAGACGCGCGGGTCACCATACCCATCCGCGAGGCTCGCGCGCGGATACGCGCAAAGATCTGGCTGGACGAACGGCTCGCGGCGCTTGCGGACACGCACGCCTATTTGCACATCGAATACCGCGACTTCACCGCCGCACCGCTCGACGCGGCGCGCGCTTGCGCGGCCTTTCTGGACTGTGACCCGCAGGCGCTCGCTCCAGAGACGACCGAGCTGCGCAAACAATCCACCCGCGACGATCGCGAGTACATCGCCAACTACGACGAGCTGGTTGACGCCATCGCCGCGATTGCCGCCTCTTCCGCCTCTTCCGAAAGAGGAGCCTGAGCGCGTTGGCCCACCTGCTGCTTGTCGCGCCCATCCCCACGCATCCGAGCACGGTGGGCAACCGAGCGCGCCTGCTGGCCTTGTACGACGCCCTGCTGGAGGCGGGTCACGACTTTGTCTACGCCCACATCGAACGCGAGACCGGGGACAGGGAGGCGATGCGCGCGCACTGGGGCAATCGCTACGTCCCCATTGCCTACACCGCCCCGCCCAATCGCTGGCGCCGGGCGCGGCGCCTGCTGCGCCGGCTCGGAATGGAATCCGGCTATCACTACGGCCTCGACGAGTGGTACGACGACGCGAGCGATGCCCCGCTGTGCGACCTGCTCGAGAATCACGCGTTCGATGCGATGATGGTCGAGTACGTGTTCTTTTCGCGTGCCCTCAAGCTCGCGCCGCCGGGCATGCTGAAGCTGCTCGGGACCCACGACGCGTTTGCCAACAGACACCGACGCTATCTGAGCGCGGGCATGGAGCCGCGCTGGTTCAGCTGCACACCTGCGGCAGAAACGCGCGGCTTTGCGCGCGCCGATCGCATCGTCGCTATTCAGGAGACCGAGGAAGCGACGTTTCGTGCGATGACCGATCGCGAGGTATTGACCATCGGCCATCCTGTCGAGGTGGCCGACACCGAGACGCCCTATCCCGCAGAGCACGCGATCCTTGCGGTCGGCTCGAACAACGACATCAATCGGGATTCGGTACGCTGGTTTATGGACGAGGTTTTACCCGCCGTGCGCGCCGACGTGCCAGATGCAACGCTGCGAGTGGCGGGCAGCGTCTGCGCCGATCTGCCGAACAGAGAGAACGTAGAACTGCTCGGGCGGGTAGACGACCTCGCCACCGCCTATGCGACGGCGCGCGTGGTCATCAACCCCATGCAGACCGGCACGGGCCTGAAGATCAAGACGATGGAGGCCATGGCGCATGGCCGGGCCCTGGTTACGTCGCCGGCCGGCGCGGCCGGTCTCGAGCGCGCAGCCGGTGCGTTCGAGATCGCGCCAGACGCGCAGCGGTTTGCCCAGGCGACGGCCAGACTGCTGCAAGAACCCGCCGCGGCGGAGACGCTGGCCAAGGCTGGCCGCGCGTTCGTGGACGACTACAATGCGGCATGCCAGCACGCCATCGAGGTCGCACTGCGTCCATGGGATTCTTCGCCCAGCGCTTGAGCAAGCGCTCTTCCAACTGTCTTACACCATGCCCAGTCAGGCGTACCAACAGCTCGGCCCTCTCGACGCTATTTTTCGCCTGCGCCGCACTGTGCGCGGGCGCCTGCGCGCAGGCCGGCAAGCCCGACTTTCAGATCGCCTTCAGCGGCGATCTGAAACCCAGTTCGCAGCGCGCGGCCGTCCGCCTCCGCGTAACCCAGGCCGACGACGCGCTGCGCGTACTGGATCTGGCTGCTGACGAGGCGCGCTACAGCCGCTTCGAGGCCACCGCCGGGGCGCTCGAGCGCGAGGGCGAGCGGCTCGTGTGGCGGGTGCCGGCCACGGGCGGCGAGCTACGCTTCAGCGCGAAGATCAACGCCGAACGCGGTAGCGGCTTCGACGCCCGAATCACGCCAGACTGGGCGCTGCTGCGTTTAGAAGACATCTTCCCGGCATTTCGCAGCGTCGCCCGCAAGGGCGTCACAGCAGCCACGACCGTCACGCTCGTCGGGCCGCAAGACTGGAGCTTCGAGACGCGCTATGGACGCGTCGGCGCGGCACCGATCGCCTATCGCGCGCCGCGTCGCCGCTTCGATCGCCCCACGGGCTGGCTGCTCGCCGGCAAGCTCGGCGTGCGCCGCGACCGCATCACCGATCGCAGCGTCGTCGTCGCTGCCCCCGCCGGCACCCGCTATCCGCGCGTGCCCACGCTCGCGTTCCTGCGCTGGACGCTGCCCGAATTCACGCGGGCCTTTCCGAGCCTGCCCGATCATCTGTTGATCGTGAGCGGCGACGACAGCATGTGGCGCGGTGCGCTGTCGGGGCCGCAATCGGTATTCCTGCACCCGAACCGACCCCTGATCAGCGAGAACGCGACCAGCACGCTGCTGCACGAACTGGTGCATGTGGCGACGCGCTGGCGGGCGGCGAGCGGCGACGACTGGATTGTTGAAGGCGTGGCCGAGTACTTCGCGCTGAAGCTACTGCACGCCAGCGGCGGCATCAGCGACAAGCGATTCGCAGACGCCATCGACTCTCTGCGCGGATGGGCGCGGCGCGACGACGGCGCCCTCAGACATCCATCCAAGGGGGCCGACACGGCCTTCGCCGCGGTGCTGTTTTTCGAACTGGACGAGGAACTGAGCAAGCGGGATGAGGCCGACTTGTCGGCCGTCATCGCCGACCTGCTCGAGTTCGACGAGGCCGGCCGCGTAATCCCGAGCCAAATCGATCGGCAGGCCCTGCGCCAGTGCGTGCGTCGTGTACTCGGTGAACCGTCCAAGGTGCTGCAGCGCTACCTCGATTGACTCGCAGATGACAGGGGGCGGGCGACGCTGCGAAAATCGCCGCTGGTCGATTTCTCGAAGCGAACACTGATGCAGCGCTATTCTTGTCGCCCCGCGCGGGCCACCCGTCTGCCCTACCCGCTCGCGCTCGTGTGTGCGCTCTGCGCATCGCTGCTGCTCGGCGCCTGCACCAACCTATCGCTCGACGCCGCGTCTCAGGAGTTCGAGCGCCTGCAGCAGATTGCGCTGCGCGTCGAGATTATTCGCGATGACTACGGCGTACCGCATATCTACGCGCCGACGGACGCCGACGCGGTCTTCGGGCTGCTGTATGCGCAGGCGGAGGACGACTTCGCGCGCATCGAACGCAACTACATATGGGCCATCGGCCGCCTTGCAGAGATCGAGGGCGAACAGGCGCTCGCCAGCGATCTGCGCGCGCGGCTGTACATGACCGAGGCCCAGGCGCGCATCGCGCTCGCCGCCGCGCCCGACTGGCTGCAGAAGCTATGTCGCGCATTCGCGGACGGCCTCAACTTCTATCTCGCAACCCACCCTGACGTACAACCGGCGCTGCTCGAGCGCTTCGAGCCCTGGATGCCCATGTACTTTTTCGAAGGGTCGATCGGCGGCGATATCGAACAGATTCCGCTCGACGGCATCAGTACCTTTTATGACTTGCCCGGTCGGCGACAGGCTATAGCGCAGACACCGCACACGCCCACAACCGCCGAACCCGTGGGCTCCAACGGCTTCGCCATCGCACCGGAGCGCAGCGCAAGCGGCAACGCGCTGCTGCTCATCAACCCGCACACCTCCTTCTTCTTTCGCGGCGAGGTACACGTCGTCAGCGAAGAGGGACTAAACGCCTACGGTGCCGTGACCTGGGGACAGTTCTTTGTCTACCAGGGCTTCAACGAACGCACCGGCTGGATGCACACGTCGACGCGCGCGGACTTCATGGACGAGTACCTGGAGACGGTGCGCGAAACGGACGCCGGCTACGAGTACTTGTACGGCGATGAATGGCGGCCCGTGCAGGCACGCCCGATCGTTCTCAAGGCCCGCATCGCGGAGGGCGAGTATTCCCTCACGCCGGTGATGGGATACCGGACCCATCACGGCCCGGTCACCGGCGCGCGCGGCGAGCGCTGGCTGTCCACGCGCATCAACTGGGAGCCGGAACAGGCGCTGGCGCAGTCCTATCTACGCATGAAGACCAGCGACTACGACGGGTTTCGTGCGACGATGGAACGCCGCACTAACTCCTCCAACAACACCGTATTCGCGGACGCCTCGGGCAACATTGCCTACTTCCACGGCAACTTCATGCCGCGTCGCAACACGGGCTTCGATTTCTCCAGGCCCGTCGATGGCAGCGATCCCGATACCGACTGGCAGGGTCGGCACGAGGTCGACGAGATGATCGTCGTGCGCAATCCACGCTCCGGCTGGCTGCAAAACTGCAACTCGACCCCATTCACCGCGGCCGGAAAACACAGTCCGAGACGGGCGGATTTCCCGCCTTACATGGCACCCGATCCCGAGAACTTTCGGGGGCTGCACGCGGCCGAGCTGCTCGAAGACGCGCACGGTCTGACGCTCAAGACGCTGCAGGAGCTCGCCTACAGCACGCGCCTGAGAGGCATGGACCCAATCGTCGAGGGTCTGCAGACAGCCTGGCAAACCGCCGGCAACGAACAGCCACGGCTGCGTGACGCGATCGCGCTGCTGAGCGCGTGGGATCGGCGCGTCGCCGTCGACTCGGAGGCCATGACGCTCGCCCATTTCTACGGCGTCAACCTGCTCGACGCGCTGCCCGCGCGCAGCGGCGCATCGGCGATGGCCTGGATCAAGCGCGCCGCTACCGAAAGCGATGCCGACACGCGACTGCGGGTACTCGCCGCCACCATGCAGGAACTGCAGGTCAAGTTCGGCGACTGGCGCGTTCCCTGGGGCAACGTGAATCGCTACCAGCGGCTGACTGGCGCGATCGATCCAGAGTTCAGCGACGCGGCACCCAGCACGGCGATACCCATGGCCTCGGCGCTGTGGGGAGCGCTCGCCAGCTACGGCGTGCGCAAGCGCACGGACGTCGATCGGCTGTATGGACGCTACGGCAACAGCTTTGTCGCCGTCGTCGAGTTTGGTCCGCGGCTGCGCGCCATGAGCCTGCTGGCCGGCGGTCAGAGCGGTGCCCCTGACTCACCACACTTCGGCGATCAGGTAGCGCTGTACGCCGAGGGCAGGTTCAAGTCAGTGGCGTTCTATCGCGAGGACGTCAACGCCCGCGCGCGGCGGCAGTATCGGCCGGGCCGTCTGCTGCCGACACCTGAACCCGATAAACCGGTTTCAAACCCCTAATCGAAATGTCTTACCCTGTTCGGCGGGACCCATCCACCTGAACAGGAGTCAACATGGCTAACCTGACCTTCTTGAACCAGACGCTGTTCGATCACGGCGCGAGTCAGCAGCTCGCCGCCGTGCTAGCGAGTCACGGGCTGCGCCGCCCCCTGCTGTGCACCGACGCGGGGCTCGTGAAGCTGGGCATGGTCAACGAACTCGTTGGTCACCTCGATAACCATTCTGCGCTCACGATCTTCGACAAGACGCCGGAGAATCCAACCGAGTCCGCGGTGCGGGACGCGCTGACGCTGTACCGCGACGCAGACTGCGACGGCGTCGTCGCGTTCGGCGGCGGCTCGTCCATGGACCTGGCAAAGGCGGTCGCGCTGGCGGCGACTCACGAAGGCGACCTGATCGATTACACCGCCGGACTGGGCGGCGTGTAAAAAATCGGCCAGATCGCGCCGCTGATCGCCATCCCGACGACCTCGGGCACCGGCAGCGAGGTATCGAGCGGCTCGGTCATCATCATGGACAGCGGGGAGAAGCTGATTCTCATCAGCCCCAACCTCCGGCCGCGCACGGCCATCTGCGACCCGTCGCTCACGCTCGGCCTGCCGCCGCTGCTCACCGCGGCCACCGGCATGGACGCCGTGACGCACTGCATCGAAGCGCTGCTATCCCCCGAGATCAATCCACCGGCTGAGGCCGTCGGCTGCGACGGCATCGAGCGCGGCATTCGCGACGGTCACCTGCTGAAGGCAGCGCAGGACGGCAGCGACAAAGACGCTCGCTGGCACATGATGATGGCAGCGACCGAAGGCGCGATGGCGTTCAGCAAGGGCCTGGGCGCGGTGCATTCGATGAGCCACGCCTGCGGCGCCGATCAGTCGCTGCGCCTGCATCACGGGACGCTCAACGCGGTGTTTCTGCCGACGATTCTCGACTACAACCGTGATCACGTCGGCGACAAGTACGCGCGGCTGAACGCCGCGATGGGCCTCGAGGCCAGCGCCGATCCTGCGGAGTTCATCCGCGAGCTAAACGCGAAACTCGGACTGCCCGCAAATCTCGGTGAGATGGGCGTGACGGCGGACGCGATTCCGGAGCTTGCGGAGCACGCGGCCAAGGACGTCTGCACGTTCACCAACCCGAGGCCGGCCTCCGCCGAAGACTATGTCACGCTGTATGAGATCGCGCTGAGGGCGTAGCCGGCGGTCCAGGCGGGGCGGCGCAGCAACGCTAGGCGCCGCCTATTCCGGGCGCACCCAGATGGGTGACGCCCACGCCATCTCCTGCACGGTAGCCGGCACCCCTTCCGGGGGTGGCAGATCCAGGCGCAGGGCGTCGTAGGTCGACCAGCGACACGTCGGTATCTGCGCGACACGCACGTAGTAGAACGCGGATTGTGCCGGGTCGTAGTCCGGGTCCCGCCACCAGGTCTTGAGCTCCGCGGCCCCCGCAGACTCAGCCCAACCGCAGTCGTTGAGGTCGACGCTGGCATCAAGCTCGCACCGGCCATCGGCGCCGCGGGCTCCGGCGCACGCGACATCGAAGACGCGCTCGGACAGCGAACCATCGGGATTCCTCCAGCCCTTGACCACCTGCGCCTTCGCCAGCGGCGCATGGTCCTGATCCTTAAGCGCCCAGATGAAGAAGGCCGGTGCGTCTCCTTCCCGCGCCGGCAGCACGCCGCCCATGGGCACGCCATTGCTGTAGAGCTGGCGCAGGTCAGCATCGGTCGCGACCTCAGTCTCCGCCGCGCGGTAGTCTGCGAACACGCGCAGCCGCATCCGGGTACCGCTTGTCGCGTAGACCTCCCGGCGGCGCATGGCGTCGAAGAGCGACTCGCGCGTGTTCTCAACGGCCCACACCGCCGCCAGACCCCCGGGATTGCGCTGCAGCGACGGGCGATTGCCGCCGCGACCGCCCGCCAGACGTCGCCGCGCGGGCGAGGTGTTGTAGCCGGCTGAACCGCGATAGTCCCACTCCTCGGTGTCGCCGGGATTGGCGTTGTGTGTATCCGTAGCGCCAATCAGCCCAAAGCGCAGCGGATTGATTCCCAGTTCGGCTTCGAGCGACAACCCGATCTTCAGTCCGTCGCGGATCATCGACGTCGGGTGAATACACAGCGTCTCCTGCCCGGCCGCGCACGGCGGCAGGAACTGTTCGAAGCCGCACTCCTCATCGTTGGCGCCGAACGCGCTGGAACACTCGGAGTTGCCCTTGATCTGAAACATCTCGACGATCGGCTCCGAGCGCGCGCGTAGACGCCAGTCGGCGTCACCGTAGGGCACTCCGTCGATCGTCTCGCTCGCAAACGCAAGCCCCCAGCTCTTGTTCGGATTGTGGGGAATGGTCAGAAACTCGCAGTCGCCGGTGCAGGTCCGTTCCAGCTCGCGCCACAGGTCGATCTCGGACGCCGCGTCATAGGCCGACACGGCGCTGTCGGGCGTCGCCGCGGAGCGGAAGATGATGTTGCGATGATGCTTGCCTGTGTCCGCCAGGACCGGCGAATACTCGTAGCCCGCGAACGTGGTGAACCGACCGGGCTCGTAGTGTCGCTCGGCGGCCGCCCTGACGGCCTCCCACGTAGAGCGCGAGTTGCGCGCTGCCACCTCTGGGTCATCGCCGTGCACGCTGAGATCACGAACCGGCGGCCGGCGCTCACCGGATCCGCGCAGCGCGAGAAAGAACGCGAGCGAGGGCTCGTCGAACGCGGTGCAGTATTTCCTCGCGATCTCGTTGATCGGCTCGACGCAGGCTTCGTGTAGCCCGAATCCCTCGGCATGGTCCGTCAGGGCAACGAAGTCGAGCGGCCGCGTGAGCCGCACGGTCTCACCCGTTATGAGGGCCGCCGGTTCGCCCTTGGCAATCCGGTAGGCCAGATCCGGATCAAGCCGGGTACCGAACAGATAGGCATCGAACGACAGCTTGGTATGAACGTGCAGATCGCCGAAGTAGACATTGCGCGTCTCACTGGGCGGCGCCACCTCCCGCGGTTGCGCCGGCGGCTGAAAAAACGCCGCCTCATTTTGCGCATCGATCTCGGCGCGAAGCTCGGCCTCAGCCGCCGGGTCGGCAGGCCGCAGCGGCGCGTTGAGACGCGCGTCGACGCGCCAGTAGATCACCGCGCCAACGGCGACCAGAGCCGACAGCGCAACCCCTACCCAAGCCTGCCAGCGCATCTCTCCCCCCGGTCACCGCCACGCACCGGTCGAGCCTAGCACGGTGAAACGCGACAGCGGATACGCCCAGCGCGGAAATGGGTGGGAAACGGAAAACTCTCGGCCACAAAGTTTGCGCGGCCTCAGCGGCAGGGCAGAAAGCACCAACCGAAATCAGGAGAAGGCTCTGCGACCGAGTGGGGTTAAGACCCGGCCGCAGAGCCAGTCGCGCGTTTCGCTAACGCAAGTTAGCCCGCACGTTCAGACCGAAGAAGCGATCCGCCTCGCGAGGGATCTGATAGCGGAAGCCATCGCCGCTATAGGTCGTCGCAAAGCTCTCGTCCGCCAGGTTCTTACCGATCAGGCTGACGCGAAACTGGTCATCGTTGAACGACAGCCCGACGCTTGCGTTCCAGATGCCGTAGTCGGGCAGCGTAGTGACGGGCGAGAACCCTCCAGTGTTGCCGGGCAACACCGTCTGCTGTTCGTCCGTATAGACGAAGGAAGTATTGATGAACGCTTCAGTGTCGCCACCGATCGACCAGGAATAGCGGCCGGCGATCGAGTATTTGACGTCCGGCGCAAAGGGCACATCCAGCCCGGAGCGATCGGAACAGCCGGTGGGGGGAATGCCGGTGGTGGGATCGACCGGGCAATTGAACTCGTCGATCTCAGCGTCGACCAGCGCCAGGCCACCAGAGATCGTCAGGTTGGTAATCGGCGTCCAGATCAAATCGAGCTCGATGCCCTGGGTCGACACGTCCCCTGCGTTCGTCAGGCGCGTGATCGTCACGCCGGTCGAGTTGTCGAAGTTGTTGGCCTGGAAGTCCTCAATGTCCATCGAGAACAGCGTCACACCCAGAAACAGATTGGCGCCCGTGTATTTGTAGCCGATCTCGAAGCTGTCGTTCGTCTCCGCGCCAATGGGCAGGGTGTCGTTCGTCCCCATGTTATAGAACACGTTGAACGCAGGGCCCTTGTACCCCTGGGAATAGCTACCGAACACGCTGTGGTGCTCACCAAAGGCGTAGTTGATCGCGATCTTGCCCGACAGATCGGTCTCGTCGGTGTCGCCACCGAAGTTGGAGTTGAACCCACCGGAGGCGGCCGAGAACTGGCTGTTAGGCTCCGCCGGTCGCACACCGACGCCCTGCCGGCCAAACTCGTCATTGTTGACACGGTTGTGGGCGAAGGTGACCTTGTCGTCCGTAAAGCGCAGTCCCACGATCACGCTCAACGCGTCGGTGAACGAATACTCCGCCTGTCCGAACAGCGCCCAGTTTTCAAACTCTGTGCTCATGAAGCCGGTCGCGGAGACGATGTCATTGGCGTTGCAGGTCAGGCCGGGATTTGCATCCAGAATCGGTTGGTTTTGGCCACCGTTGTTCTGGCAGCTCGCATCGCGTGTGAAGTCTCGCTCAGAGTCGATATCGAAGTAGAAGAATCCGGCCTGCCAGAACAGCTGCCGATCGGCGGGCGAAGAGATACGAATCTCCTGTGAAAACTGCTCCCACTGCTGATTGCCGACATCGTGCAGCTGAAAGGGCACGCCGAATACCGGCAGCGTCGAGGTGCCGCCGATGGAGGTGAAGTCGCCTTCGCGAATCTCGGTGTTGTCCCAGGATCGCTGTGCGGTGATGGACGTCAGCGTGTACTCGCCGAAGTCCTTGGTGAGCTGCACCGAGAACGAGCGACTCTCGTCGAGCGTTCGCGTCGTCAGATCGTGATCCACCCGGCGCTGGTTGAGATCGATGTCGGCCGAATCGCCGACCACGCCGTTGCTGTCCGGCGCGGCCTCGCTGAGCGGGTTACGCCCGCTGGGAAGGCCCTCGAGATCCGCACAGCAGTCGTCGTCGGCGTCGTACAGCTCCGCGATGATCAGTACTTCGAGGTCGTCTGCAAGGTCGTATTCGAGCATGCCTCTGAAGCCGTGGCGGTCATAGCCGTTTACTTCGCGGTTGTCGAACGTGTTGCTGATGTAGCCGTCAAACTCGCTGCGAAACGCGGTCAGGCTGCCGCGCGCGCGCTCGCCGAGCCGGCCGGACACCTTGGCCTTCAGCCTGTACTCGTTATCCTGAAAAAACGATCCGTCGACATAGGCGTCAAATTCATCGGTGGGACGCTGGGTCGTGATGTTCAGCAAGCCAGCGGAAGCGTTCTTACCGAACAGCGTTCCTTGCGGACCGCGCAGCACTTCGATGCGCTCAAGGTCGTACAGATCGCCGAACGCTTGGCCGGAACGACCGAGCACGACGCCGTCGACGACGGTCGACACGCTGGGCTCGGCCGCGATCGAGAACGATATCGTGCCGATGCCGCGCACGGTCAGCGCCGAGTTACGGGTCGTGTTGCCCTTGCGGAAGCTCACCGACGGTACGAGCGACTGCAGCTCTTCAATGCCGTTGGCAAACGCGGCGTCTATCGTCTCGGCCGGCAGCACGCTGACCGCGATGGGTACTTCCTGCAGCGTTTGCTCGCGCTTCTGAGCCGTAACGACAATCTCTTCCATCGACTCGGCCGCGGCTAGCGGACCCGCAAGCACCATCAACAGCGCAACCGCTGCGGCTTGCCCGACGCCGGCGCCCGGCGAGCTGCCACGTCCTGCGCGAAGTGACTGATATGTCATCGTATCCCCCTCTCGTTTTCGGACACTCTTCATGCAGCGACATCACTCAGCGGTGAGTGATCAAGCTGCGGTAATACATACTTTGCGAACAGATCGCACTCTTCAAGATGCGGATACCCAGAGAGGATGAACGCCTCTATGCCGAGCTTCTGATAGGCCCCGATTTTAGCGACGACCTGATCGGGGTCGCCCACGATGGCCGCGCCGCAGCCGCTGCGGGCGCGACCGATGCCGGTCCACAGGTGGTCTTCCGCAAATCCATCGCTGCCCGCGTCAGCGCGCAGTTGAGCCTGTCGATTGACGCCGACCGAGGCGCTATCGAGCGAACGATTGCGGATCGCATCGCCCTCATCGGCGTCGAGATACCTCAGCAGATCGTTAGCTGCGTCGACGGCCTCACCCTCGGTTTCGCGCACAACCACGTGGGCGCGATAGCCAAAGCGCAGCTCTCGTTGGTGCGACTCCGCGCGCCGCCGCATGTCGGCAAGCAGGCTCTCGACGGCTGGCAGAGTGTCCGGCCACATCAAAAAGACGTCGGCGCACTCCGCCGCGACCTCGCGCGCCGGCTCTGACATGCCGCCGAAATAGAACGGCGGACACTTGCCGCTCACGGTGCGGATACCCGGTGGATCGAGCTGCAGCCTGAGGTGCTCACCCGCAAAGTCGACCGGCTCGCCGTTGAGCAGTGTGCGCAGCACCTGCATGTTCTCGCGGGTGCGTTGATAGCGCGGACCGGATTCGAGCTTCTCACCGGGTATGTCGGAAGAGATGATGTTGATCGTCAGTCGGCCATCGAGCATCTGGTCCAGGGTCGCAAGCTGCCGTGCGAGCTGCGGCACCCACAGCTCGCCGCAGCGCACCGCAACCAACAGGCGCATGCGCTCGATCAGCGCGGCAACGCCGCCCGCGAAGCTAACGGAATCGATGCCAAGCGCGTAGCCCGACGGCAAAAGTATGTTGTCGTAGCCGTTTTGTTCCGCCTTCAACACGATATCGCGGCAGTGCGACCAGCACGACTTGAGGGCAGGGTCGTGGACGCCCAGGTAGCGATAATCGTCGTCGCACAGCGCTGAAAACCAGCTAACTTCAATGCTCACGGTAGTGGCTCCCCTAGTGAGGCCTGGATGATGGTGTACACGTCCGCGGCGTCGAGGTGCACCTCGACCGCGGCAGACGATTCGGCAAGGCGCGGCACGCTGGTCGTGCCAATGAGCGTGATCGGATGGGTCGGATGCGCGAGCGTGAAAGCGAGTGCGAGCGTCGTGCGGCTCACGCCTTCCCGTTCGGCGAGCCCGTCGATGACCTCGAGCAGAGCAGGCGCAATGCCCTCCCCGGTGGCGAGTCTGCCGCCGGCCAGCGGACTCCAGACGAGCACCGACTGGCCCCGCTCGAGACACTGATCGAACGTGCCGTCGAACAGCGGATCCAGATGCGCCGCAGAGTATTCCGGCTGCTGCGAAACGATAGGAAAATCAAGATAGCTCTGCAGGGCCGCGACCTGAGATGGCCGGTGGTTGGAAACGCCAACTTCCTGAATCTTGCCTTGCTCGCGCAGCGCCGTAAGCTGTGCCGCCACCTGCTCGGGGTGAGCGAGTAAATCGGGACGATGTACCTGATACAGATCAATGCAATCGACCCGCAGACGCGATAGCGACGCTTCGCAGGCAGCGATCAGGTTGCGCGAGTCGTAGGGCACGCCCGGAATGATGCCCCCCTTGCTCGCGAGCACGATCTCATCGCGCAGAGAGGGCAATTGCTCGAACACGGCGCCCAGCAGCGACTCGGACTCACCGAAGGCGGTCCCGCCCCAGTCCAGGCCATATACGTCAGCCGTGTCAAATAGTGTGATGCCCGCATCGATCGCAACCTCGAGGCGCTCGATGGCCGCTGCGGGCGACATCGCAACCAGACGCCAGCAGCCATACCCCAGGGGGCTCGCCTGCAGCGTCTGTCCAAGGGGCCGCGGCGATCCGCTAATCAATCCACTCATCCAGCTTCTCCAGCCGCGGCCGCGTCGTTGTAGAGCAATGTGGCCTCAAAGTCTGCGGGCAGGCAGTCATCGACGGCCACCGGTCCACCCGTTTCGATCGACCGCTGCGCAGCGGCGCCGACAACGACCGACCAGAACCCGTCTGCCAGCGTGGGCCCGGTGTTCGATCCATCGAGCAGGTCATCGACGAAGTCAACGTGCTCGAAGAACGTCGATCCGCGGTGTCCCGCCTTCTCTATGTACTTCGGATAGTGCGGCTGCGTTCTGCGCGAGACGCCCTGTTCCCCGCGCCAGATCTCCAGGGCGTTTTCGAGACCACCGCCCAGCGACGCACTTTCTTCGGCACGCAGCCGGCCCTGCTCGCCGTTGACGATGAGCTGCTCAGTTTCCCCGGGCGCAAACATGCACAGCTGGAAGGAGGCGACGGTGTGATTGTCGTAATCGACAATGACACTCGCGTGGTCCAGGCCATCCGCCCGGCGGCCGTGATAGTCGAAGTGCGAGAAGTTGACGGCGTGATGACCGCTGGCGTAGACGCGCTGGGGGCGCCCGCCCGCAAACAGATTCATCAGATCGAAGTAGTGACAGCACTTCTCGATCAGCGTACCGCCGGTGAACTCATTGAACTTGTTCCACTGCCCGACCTTGTCCAGAAACGGAAAGCGGTGTTCTAGCAGATTGATCGCATGCACCCGGCCGATGCTGCCCCGCTCGAGCACCTCGTGGATGGCCTCGGCGTAGATCGCCTTATAGCGATATTGCAGCCCGATACGGACCAGCTTCGGGTGACGTGCCGCGAGCTGGCAGACCTGCCAAGCATCGTCGACGGTCGTCGCGATCGGCTTCTCGAGGAATAGCGCCTTGTCGGCAGCGGCAAGTTCCCGCAGCAGACTCAGATGGGTGAAGTTTGGGGTGCAGACGAACACCGCATCGAGGCGCTCGTCTGCGCACAGCGCCTCGATATCGGGGTAGACCGTCGCCGGCTGGTCCTGACCGTAGCGGGCAATCTCTCGCTGCGCGCCGGCAACGCTGTCGGGCGACGGGTCCAGCACACCGGCAATCGCCGCCCGACCTTCCAGCAGCGTATTGCGGATGTGCTCGGTGCCCATGATCCCGCAGCCGACGATCGCGAAGTTGAGCGCCGGGCGCGGCGCGCGTGAGATGAAGCGGTCTTCCTCCGCCAGATAGCTCAGCGCCGGACTGCGCGCGAACAGGCGCGCATCTTGAACGAGTCCGGAAGGGCGAGGCGGTTTTGACATGGCTTCCCGGTCGTTCGGTCGAAAACGGGCAGATTGTTTATAATATTGCAATTAAAGCGGCTTTTTATCGCGCTTTGAGAATGAATCTCGGAACCGGATTCAATGGCAAAACCACCCGATCCCCAGCAGTTGCAGCAGTTCCTGGCGCTGCTGCAAAACCGCAGCTTTCGCCTGACCGCAGAGCAGCTCGGCCTGTCTCAGAGCGCACTGACCAAGAGCGTGCAACGGCTCGAAAAACAGATCGGCTGCCGGCTGTTCGACCGTACGACCCGCACCGTAACGCCAACCAACGCCGCCATGGCGCTGCGCGGTAAAGCCGAAGATGCGCTGCGCGAGCTGTCCGCGTTCAGCGCAGAGGCCGACATCATCGCGGGCACCGGCGCGGCAACGCTGCGCGTCGGTGCGATCGCGCTGGCATTGGACAGCGTAGTGGTACCCGCGCTAACGCGCCTGGCGAGCAGCCACTCCGAGCTGCAGGTGGAACTCGCGGTGGGCAGTACCGACGTCTACGAGGATCTGGCGACCGGCCACTGCGATGTGGTCGTCGGCGATCAGGCGAACTTTGAGCTATCGCCCTACGCGCCCTCGCTGCGGATGCAGCCACTCACGGATGAGCCTCTGGTCGCGCTGTTTCGCAGTCATCACCCGGCCGCGGCAGGACCGAGCACGCAGGTACTGCTCGAATACCCCTGGGCGATTCCGAGCCGCTACTTCGCAGAGAACGTATCGCTGCAGGCGCTCGCGAATCAGGTGCAGCTGGGCCAGTTCCCGCAATACAAGATGACGAGCCTCAGCGCCTGTATTTCCCTCGCCGCACGCAGCGACGTCGTCGCCCTGGCGCCGCTTTCGGTCGCTCAAGAATTACAGAGTGACGGCTTCGATCACCACCCGCTAGCGGAGGCGTTGAAGGTGCCCTTGGCGCTGTTCACGCTGGCGCGGGTCAGCCCGGATTCGAGCATCAGGGCGTTTCTAAGTGCTGCGCAAAACGCGGTCACACCTTCGGTCACATAAAGAAAAACCCCTGAAGGCTCGCGCCCGCAGGGGTTTCGAATAAATGCCTGGCGATGACCTACTCTCACATGGGGAGACCCCACACTACCATCGGCGCATAGTCGTTTCACTTCTGAGTTCGGTATGGGATCAGGTGGTTCCAACTCGCTATTGTCGCCAGACAAACTGGTTGTTTCGGATGAAAGCCCTGCAGCGTCTTCTCAGTGAAGGAACGTTTTGAACAGTCATGCATTTAGATGCATGAATCAGGGCTTCGTCGTTACCGAAACGAAAAACGATTCAGAAAATGATGCAGCCTCGTGTTTACACGATTCGTCAATGCTTGGGGTACTTATCCAATCTTCGCTTTGCTTTGCTTCAACAACTGGTTCGCAACACGAACCATCGTTCTTGCTTGCTACTCGACCCAAGCTCTTCTCATATGGTTTGTACCGATATGAGCCGCGCTCGATTATATGGTCAAGCCGCACGGGCAATTAGTACAGGTTAGCTCAACGCCTCACAGCGCTTACACACCCTGCCTATCAACCTCGTAGTCTACGAGGGCCCTTTAGAAACCGAAGTTTAGTGAGATCTCATCTTGAGGGGGGCTTCCCGCTTAGATGCTTTCAGCGGTTATCCCGTCCGAACATAGCTACCCGGCAATGCCACTGGCGTGACAACCGGAACACCAG